>NZ_CP132338.1:3727500-4852633 GCF_046529625.1 Cellulosilyticum sp. ST5 | reverse complement strand
TTTCAACCTTGTAATTTAAACAACGGAGAAGGAGGGATTTGAACCCTCGCGCCGCTATTAACGACCTACTCCCTTTCCAGGGGAGCCCCTTCGGCCACTTGGGTACTTCTCCATAGTGCTTCTCCACTATAAAAAACAAGATTAACGGAGAGACTGGGATTCGAACCCAGGGAGGTGTTACCCTCGCCGGTTTTCAAGACCGGTGCCTTAAACCAACTCGACCATCTCTCCATATTTCATTATCATTTCGACCTTAGCCGACCTAATAAATTCTACACTACTCATTTTATCTTGTCAATATTTATTCAACTCATTTCTTCTATAAATATTGCCTCGTCGTTAGTGCTTATTTAATATATCATAGCATTTGTCATAGGTCAACACTTTTTTAGTATTTTTTATTCCTTTTTTTAGTAGTCTTCGCTTCCTGTGAATTCTCATATTATTCTTATTGTATTATTACTTTTCCCTCCAATTAATCTATTTTTCCTTATCGTATTACCCCTTTTGATTTTTTAACACTGCTTCTCCTATTATTAAATCTTCTGGTGTTGTAATTTTTATATTCGTATAATCTCCCTGAACAATATATACTGCTTTTCCATACGCTTCAACTAACATACTATCATCTGTTACTGCTAGATTTTCGCTTTTGGCATATGCATATGCTTTTAATAATAATTCCTTTGAAAAGCTTTGTGGCGTTTGTATAGACCATAGAGTAGTACGATTAGGCGTATCTATCACCATTTGCTTTTTATTATCTACAACCTTAATTGTATCTTTTACAGGAACAGCTACAACTGTTGCTTCTTTTTCTATTGTTAATTTCAAAGCTTCTCGTATTATCTTTTCTTTAATGAATGGTCTCGCTCCATCATGAATCATGACATATTTAGTATCATTAGACGTTGCCAATAATCCATTATATACAGAATCCTGTCTTTCTGTTCCTCCCGATACAATTTTCCTTACTTTATTAAAAGAATACTTCTCTACAATATCCTTTTTCACTTTGTTAATCTCATCCTCTGACACTACTAGAATGATTTCTTGAATTAGCTCACATTTATCAAATGCCTCTATTGTATGCGCTAACACTTCTTTATTGCTTAATAAAATATATTGTTTCTTTATCGACATTCCCATACGTTTGCCACTACCGCCAGCTACTATAATTGCCGTTACTTTCTCCATCCTTCTGTCTTCTCCTTTATATAACATAATTTACTTTATATATACCCTCATTTAATCTTTATTATATTTTCACTCATCTAATTTTGTAAATACAAAAAAAATCGTTGTTAATATCTATTCTTACCTATATAATTGATTTATTATTTGTTATTGACTTATGACAACAAAGGGAGGATTTACATGACATCAAAAAACAAATATGGTCTTTTGACCTGCATTACTATGATTGTAGGCGTTGTTATCGGCTCGGGTATTTTCTTTAAAAGTGATGATATCTTAGTAGCTACTAATGGTAACATTTTTTTAGGTGCATTAGCATTCTGTATTGCTGCTATTAGTATCATTTTTGGCAGTCTAACTGTAGCAGAATTAGCGGCTCGCACAGATAAACCAGGTGGCCCTATAAGTTATGCTGAAGATGCCTATAATGGTGGTATCGCTTGTGCTTTGGGTTGGTTTCAAGTCTTTTTATACTATCCTACACTTATTGCTGTTGTATGCTATGTTGTAGGTATTTATACTTGTATCTTATTTGGCTTAAGCGCTACTTTAGAGTTACAAATACTTATTGGCTTAATTGCTACACTTATCATCTTTTTAATCAACATACTTTCCGCAAAACTTGCTGGACTTTGCCAAAATGTAGCTACTTTCATCAAACTTATTCCTCTATTACTAATTGGTATAGCCGGTTTTATATTTGGTGATCCAAGTTCTGCTATAGAAATTACAACCCCAGAATTTCAGTCTGCTACTTGGCTTAGCGCGCTTATTCCTATTGTTTTTGCTTTTGATGGTTGGATTGTATCAACTGCTATTTCTCATGAGGTTAAAAATGCAAAAAGAAATATTCCTATTGCATTAATATTTTCTCCTCTCCTTGTACTAATTATGTACCTACTTTATTTTATTGGCATTAGTATTTATTTAGGTCCTGAAACAATTATTGCCACTAAAGATGCTCACGTAGAATTAGTTGCAACCCAATTATTTGGTCCATGGAGCGCTAAAGCGTTGATTATTTTTGTTATTATTTCTGTAGCTGGGACTGCCAATGGATTAACTATGGGACTTAGTCGCCTACCGTATTCATTAGCAATTCGTAATATGTTCCCTAATGCAAAAAAGGTTTCTTCAATAAGTAAAAGGTTAGGCATTCCATTATATTCATATCTAATTGCCCTAGGCATCACCTTGTTTTGGTTAGCTATGCATTATATTACTACTAAATTTAATATATTAGGTGGATCTGATGTTTCTGAAATATCTACTACACTTAATTATGTTCTATTTATTCTTTTATATGTGCATGTGCTTCGTTTAGGTATTAAAGGTGAAATCAAAAGCTTTTGGAAGGGGAAAGTTAACCCTATATTTGCTATTTTAGGATCACTTATTATTTTATATGTAGGGATGCAAAATCCTTTATTTATTTTCTATATTTCATTCTGCAGTATTATACTTATTATTGCTTATAGATTCTGGAAAAAATCTGTTGCCTAAGAGTATTTATAGCACCCTATAAAATGATATAGGTTTCATTCATTAAGCGAAATAAGCCTTCTGAAATATTAAGTATTTCAGAAGGCTTATTTTTATTTAAAACCTGATTTATTTGAATCCTGTTAAATACTACTTTGACTTGTAGCTATCCTTTGAATTTTTCTATAATCATTATTCAGCTTATGATTATTTTAATTCCATCTATATGTTTTTAGGTATAAAAGGTGTGATATACTTCTATGTTCTCTTATTAGAACAACAGAAATAGTGACCTTAGAAGTATTATTAATTTTAAATTGCTTACCCTTTTACTTTTTTTCCATAAAAATATCTTATTATAACTATTACTATAATACTACCTATTGTATCTGCTAAAAAATCTTTTATGTCACAGGAGCGCCCTTCTACTAAGTATTGTAGTAGTTCCGTAATAATAGCAAATATTTCTATTAAGATCCATGGCAAAAGTATGGATGGTATTTTTCTCTTCTCAAAAAAATACTCTCCATAAAAACAGAGTGTTAAAAATCCAAACATTCCTGCATGAACTAGTTTATCAATATGAGGAATACTTACAGATGGCACATCATCAGCCGGCATTAACACTGCTATTAAAATAAGTATGATTGATAGTACTGTAAACTTATAATTTTTTATATGATTCATCATATTCTCCTTACATTTTAGACTTTGCAAATTCTATGATATGGTATTAACTTTATTCTTTGTTTAACTTATTCTTTTGTTCTTTGAATTATCTTGCCCGTATCTTCTGCTTATTCTCTATCTTTATTTCTTTCCTTTTATCTCTTACTTTTTAGCTTTTATCTTTTATCCCTTATCCCTTATCCCTTATCTCTTATCTCTCAGCTCTTCTCTCTTAGTTCCAATCATTGTGTTGATGCTAACTATAATAGACGCTAGTATTTTAATCTCAGTAACATATAAAAAGGGTAATGGTATTAAGCTTGATTTCAGCCTACTGCCTTACCCTTTTATTTGCCTATTGTGAATTAATCCGTTTATCTAGTCTAAGATGCATTGTTTCTATCTGAGTGTAAACTTTTATATAAACTGCTCTAATTTGTTATATAGATTGATCTATAGCTTACTCTTCAACTTTAGCAAAAATCATTCGCCCCGCTGAGGTTTGTAATACAGTACTTACTATTACTTTAATAGTAGACCCTACATATTTTCTACCATTTTCTATGACAATCATTGTACCATCATTCAAATATGCTAAACCTTGTTCTTGTTCTTTTCCTTCTTTTACTACCAAAACTTTCATTTCCTCATTAGGTAACACAACTTGCTTAATGGCATTTGCTAAATCATTAATGTTAAGTACTTGTACTTTTTGAAGTTTTGCTACTTTATTAAGGTTAAAATCATTAGTTACAATCTTGCCTTGAATTTCATTGGCTAATTTTAAAAGTTTACTGTCTACTTCTTGCAATTCTGGATAGTCAATCTCCATAACCTCAACCGCCGCTATACGTGCGCTTTTCAGTTCATTTAAAATGTCAAGACCTCTTCTTCCCCTATTTCGTTTAAGAGAATCTGAGGAATCAGCAATATGTCTTAGTTCATCTAACACAAATGAAGGTATGATGACTTTCCCTTCAATAAATCCAGTACTCATAATATCTAAAATGCGCCCATCAATGATGACACTAGTATCTAATATTTTAGGTTGACAATGAGTTAAAATATCACCAGTTTTACTAATCCAGCCCTTGATTTCACCTTTTTTCAAGTGAACCAAATAAATTCCAAAGCATCCCAAACCTATATATAATAATAAAATAAATATTTGGCTTACTAGATTATCTCTTTCCATTTTAAAAGCATTACTTGTTAAGCTAGCTACATATAATCCAATGCCTAGGCCTATAATATACATTAAAATTTCTTGCATTGGGTACCTACTTAATGTATCTTCTAGCTTACTAGCTAATCGGCGTGCTAAAGGAATACTTAAAGAAAAAAACATAAGTGCAAATGATAAAATAAAAATAATAAGTTCCTTATTAATATAAATACTATTAAGTGTTCCTTCTATTGTTGTTGGAATAATACCTATTAGCTCTAAATGCATTGTTCCTGCGGTTATCAATCCTGCTATTAATCCTGATAATAATATTCTCAGAATATTTTTCATTGCAATCTCCTTTCTGTAGGATTATCTTCCACCAATAGGCAAGTTAGGTACTGCATTCAGACTCATATCTGCTCTTGTCCCTTTTAAATATTCATAATAAGCTGCACACCCTATCATAGCCGCATTATCTGTACAAAGTATGAGCTCTGGATAATATAATTTTTTACCCTTCTCATCACAGGCTTTCTGCATAGCTTCTCTTAGGCCTTGATTTGCTGCAACTCCACCTGCCAAAGCAATCTTAGGTATATTTTTTTCTTCTGCTAATTGTAATGTCTTTCCCACTAGTACATCCGTTACACTAGCTTGGAATGCTGCTGCTACATCGGCTACATTGATAGGTTCATCTTTCATTTTACAGCCATTAATATAATTAAGCACTGCAGATTTTAAACCACTGAAGCTAAAATCATAACTCCCATCTTGCATTGCTCTAGGAAATTTAATAGCTTCTTTATTTCCTTCTTTTGCAAGCTTGTCAATCTTTGGGCCACCTGGATAGCTCAGACCCATAGCTCTAGCTACTTTATCATAAGCTTCACCTGCGGCATCATCTCTTGTACGTCCCATAATTTCGTAAGTAGTATAATCTTTCACATGTACCAAATGTGTATGCCCACCTGATACTACTAAACACAGAAATGGTGGTTCTAATTCTGGATGTGCAATATAATTCGCTGCTATATGCCCTTCTATATGATGTACCCCAACTAAAGGTTTACTTTTTGCAAAAGCAATAGACTTAGCAGCCATAACTCCCACTAATAGTGCTCCTACTAATCCTGGTCCATACGTAACACCTACAACGTCTATATCGTCTAGTGCTAGACCTGCTGTTTTTAAAGCTTCTTTTATAACTAAGTTAATTTTTTCTACATGCATTCTTGAAGCAATCTCTGGTACAACACCGCCATATTGTTCATGTAAAGCAATCTGTGTAGAAATAGTGTTAGCTAATACCTCACGACCATTTCTTACAACTGCTACCGATGTCTCATCACAGGATGTTTCAATAGCAAGTATTGTTAAATCCTTCATGTTTATTCCTCCACGTTGGCTTATTCATTATTTGATGTTGTTTGACTTTGAGTAGAATCCTCCTCACTTTTCTGAGTTTCCCATGATTGGATTTTCCACATTCCGTCTTCTTTAACTAAACTATACTCTTTAGTAATATTACCTTTATTAGTTCCATGTTTCACCACAACTCCAGCAGAATCATTTTGGCTATCGTCAGAATCCTTAATGATTGTTACATCCATAATTTCACTATTAATCATAATAAGTGGTTTATCTTCATTTTCTAATCTCTCAGCAATTAGGCCACTCACTTGAGTTTCTATAGGGTTTACTTCTTGAAGGCGTTTAGTATATAGCATTCTTAAAGCTTCTGCATATGCAGTCAACTCTTCATCCTTTATATCTGAGCTATATCCAATACGCATTAATTCATTATGCTTTTCTACTACTTCTTTAGGTGTACTAGGATAACTTTCTCCTAATTCTTGTGTTATTGTTTGAAGTTTTTCTGCAACAGATGCAGATGTACTTACTACTTTTTTTTCCTGCCCTGCATTTCTTAAACTTAAACAATATATACCTATAATAACTCCCATTACTAATACTGCTATTATTTTTTTCATACAACCTCTCCTTTCAACTACTATTCTTCTGTAAAGTCAATAGTTGTTGTCATTCGGTCATAACCTGCTACAGTGTTTGGGAAGATTTCTTTTACCTTATCTATATTAATATAAGACTGTGGTAAGGCCGGACTAAAATGAGTAAGCCATAAAGTTTTTACTCTCGCTTTTTTTGCTAACTCTGCCGCCTCTGATGCTAACATATGTTTATGCTTTTTCACTTGAGCTAAATAACTATCATCAGTATACATTCCCTCACAAATAAATAAGTCTGATTCCTGAATGAGTTCTTCTAATTCTTGTATCGGCCTACAATCTGTACTATATGATACCTTAATGCCCTTTCTTTTATCTCCTAAGACTAAATCAGGTGTATAATAGTCATCTCCAACTTTAACTTCTTCACCTTGTTGTAGTCTTTTCCAGTATTTTTGAGGAACATTATTGGCTTTTGCTTTTTCTACCATAAATTTAGGTAAACGATAATTCTCAATTGTATAAGCAAAGCATTTTACATTGTGTGGCACTGGAAGTGCTGTAATAACAAATTCACCAATTTTTAAGGTTTGTTTTTCATAAGGTAGTTCTATAAGTTCGAGGTCAAATGCTATGTCCTTAGAAACTACTGTCAAACCTTCTACTACTTTTCTAAGTCCTGGTGGTCCAATAATCGTAAGTGGCTCAGTTCTTCCTGTATTATTGATAGTTAATAATAAGCCTGGTAACCCTGTTACATGATCACCATGATAATGTGTGAAACAAATAACATCTAACGTCTTATATCCCCAGCCTAGCATACGCATCGTAACTTGAGTTCCTTCACCACAATCTATAAGTAGCTTCCTTCCATTAAACCTAGCTAACATTGCTGTTAGGTAGCGATCAGGAAGCGGTAACATCCCGCCTGTTCCAAGTAAACAAATGTCTAACATAATTTTAATTCCTTTCTTTTAATAATGTTATTATATCCTTTTATAGGTTTTCTTACAATCATATCTGCTTTTTTACTTTTCAGATATCAATTATCGTTCCTCATTGACAAACATTTTCATTTTAACTATACTAAAATTATCTTAAAATAGTATAGGGGGGAATTTGTATGAGTAAAGCACTATCAGATTTAAAGCTCGGAGAAAAAGCTACTATTACAAGTATCACTGCACCTCTTCCTATCAAACAACGCTTTATGGATATGGGACTTGTAAAAGGAAGTCAAGTAGCAATCGAAAAATTAGCACCTCTAGGTAATCCTATTCAAATTTCACTAAAAGGTTATAGCCTGTGTATTCGTAAAGAGGATGCCAAATATATACTAATCGCTTAAAGAAGTACTACTAGTTTACTAGTAGTGCTTATATACTTTATAGAGCTTTTATTATCAAAGTGATTATTATTTATCAAAAGCTTTATCTTTCTAAAAAATATTATTATAGAGATTTAATTATTTTTATCCTTGGGAGGATTTTTATGACTAATCATTTAACAGTAGCTCTTGCTGGTAACCCTAATATAGGCAAGACTACTTTATTTAACGCACTTACAGGCTCCCACTATACAGTAGGTAACTGGGCTGGTGTAACTGTAGAGAAAAAAGAAGGTCATTTTTATTACCAAGCTGCTGAGCATACTTCTGTATCTATCAATCTAGTAGATCTACCTGGTACCTATAGCCTATCTGCCTTCTCTTTAGATGAAAGTATTGCCAGAGATTATATTGTAAAGGAAAATCCAGATGTTATTTTGAATTTAGTGGATGCCTCTAATCTTGAAAGAAATCTTTACTTAACTCTTCAGCTCCTAGAACTAGGAAAGCCTGTAGTTATGGCTCTCAATATGATGGATTTAGCCACTGCAAAAGGATTGAAAATTAATACTGAAATGCTTACTAGCCTCTTAGGTATACCTATTATTCCAATTGTAGCTTCTAAAAAAGTGGGACTTAAAGAACTCACCGCGGCTTTAGTTACTGCTTCTAAAGTAGATTCTACGGCTTATCATGTGCCTTATCTAGCTTCAATTGAAGCTACTCTTTCAGAAACTATTCATTTACTAGAAGACCATTCTTTAAAGGTGCCTGCTAGATGGATTGCTTTAAAACTTCTAGAAGGTGATGAAAGGGCCCTCGATTTAGTTCCTGGTGAACATCATGACGAGTTACAAACCTTATTACAAACAGAAGAAATCGAAGCTATTCGTGAATCTATTACAGATAGTAAATATGAACATATTTCCTCTATTATTTCAAAGGTTATGAGTTCAGATGCTCATGAGCAGACTTCTTTCACTAATAAAATAGACCACTTTGTCACTCATCGTTTTCTGGGCATTCCTATTTTTGCTGCTGTTATGTTCGCTGTCTTTTACTTTACCTTTAATTTAGTTGGAAATCCTTTAACTGACTTATTCGATACAGTGTTTGGGCATATATTGGATTTATGTAATAACGGGCTTGTAGCATTAAATGTAGCTGATTGGCTTAGAGCACTTATTATAGATGGTGCCTTAAATGGTGTATTTGGTGTACTTACATTCTTGCCGAATATTGCTTGTTTATTCATTACACTAACAATTTTAGAGGATACAGGCTATATGGCACGTGTTGCCTTTATTATGGATGAGCTTATGAGAAAGCTTGGTCTTAATGGAAAATCTATTATTCCTATGCTATTAGGCTTTGGATGTAATGTACCTGCCATTATGGGAACACGTACAATTGAAGATGAAAAGGATCGAATGACTTCTATTTTAATTAATCCATTCTTTTCTTGTAGTGCTAGACTTCCTATCTTCACCCTGTTTGCCTCTGCTTTCTTTCCTGGTAAAGAAGCCATTGTTATATTTTCCTTATATTTTATAGGTATATTAATTGGACTTTTAGTCGCTTTTATCTTTAAAAAGACATTATTTAAATCAGACAGCATGCCCTTTATCATGGAATTACCCCCTTATCATTTACCAAGCATTAAACATATTGCTACTCAAGTATGGGAAAAGGTAAGAGGCTTCCTTATAAAAGCTGGTACAACTATCTTTGTAGCTTCTGTAATTCTTTGGTTTATTTTAAATTTCAACTTTACTGGTCCTACAGATATGTCCAACAGCCTTGGTGCTTCTATCGGCAGAATCATTGCACCAGTATTTGCACCTCTTGGGTTTGGTAATTGGCAAGCTGCCTTATCTCTTATTGCCGGTGTAGTAGGTAAAGAAATTGTTGTTTCTAATATGGCTATCGTCTATGGTTTAGGTGCAAGCACAAGCGCTACAGTCTTTCATGATGCACTAGCTAGCTCTTTTTCACCACTTAGTGCTTATTGCTTCCTTATCTTTACCTTACTTTATGTCCCTTGTGTAGGTACCTTAGGCGCTATTAAACGAGAAACTAATAGCTTAAAATGGATGTGGTTTGCTATTAGTTATCAACTACTCATCGCATGGGGAGTAGCCTTTATCTTTTATACCGTAGGAAACTTATTCTTCTAAAACTTGAATAGTACTAATAATTATAAAAATAGACGTATAAAGATTAATTAATCTTTATACGTCTATTTTTACTTATCCTTTACAAACTTCTGCCGCATAAGCTTCATTTAACTGCGCGATTTCATCTTCTGAATAATTAGGAATCTCATCCACCGGAAACTCTTCCACTGGAATACGAAAACTTTCTAACCATCTATCATAGCAATTCTCACAAATATTAAAAGAATGTCCTGCCAAATCTTTTGATGAAAAATACCCCCACGCTTTTTCAACGTGTAAATAGTCTCTATGCTGATTTGTACGCTCTCTATTAGTGATTAGCTCACCGCAACAATTACAATACACCTCTCCGTGTGAATATTGTCTTGCCCCTTTATGTTGTTCCAATACTCTGGCACCCCCTTTGTAAATCTGCGGCTAATAACCCCTATTCCAATTATATACTGTAACATATTGTAAGTATATAGGTAAATTTTATATATTATTTATGTATTTTAAATGAATCTAAGCCTTTCTCTCATTTAGGTTATTATCTATAATTAAATGTTTTTATAAAAAATCTACCAAGCAACTTTTTTATTTTATAAGTGGATAGTTTTTCTAGTTTTATTTTAGCATATTATTTATAAATTTTGTCATACTAACTATGAGATAATTATGATTCCTCCCCATTCCAATTATCTCATAAACCCCAATATATTTATTAAGCGATAGCCCCCCTATCGCTTATTTTTTTGCATAGTTTAATGGCCCTTGCATAAATTTATAGAAAGGAAATTTGGCCATGCCATGGAAAGGAGCTTAATATGAATTCTTCTATTTCTCTTAAAAGCTTTGCTATATTTGGGGTAATCTTTACTTTTGTTCTAGGCTGCTTATTACATTTTGTTTATGGATTATCCGGAAATAATTATTATGTAGGATTTTTTTCTCCTGTCAATGAAAGCGTGTGGGAGCATTTGAAACTGGCCTTTTATGCCTGGCTAATCTATGGTCTTATTTGCTATCCTCTACTAAAAGATACAACTCATAATTATTGGCTTGCCCTTGCCCTAGGACCTTTATTAGCTAATTTATTTATTATTATCTTCTTTTACACTTATTCAGGCATTATGGGGCACTCTATTTTTATTTTAAATATTCTTTCTTTCCTCATTGCTTGTGTCATTGCAGGTTATACTTTTTATAAAGTATTAACGCTTCCTGACTACGGGCCTTGTTATAACCTATTAGGATTTTTATTCATTATAAGTATGATTTTTTTATTTGCCTATTTTACATATCATCCCTTAGATATTCCCCTTTTTACAGATTGGGGAGCTAAATCATAGTACTCAAATAGGTTGCATAAAGACGACTATCTATTACATAGACAGCTTGTTTATGCAACCTATTTAGATTTATATCATCTATCTTTATATACAGCTTCTTCTACCTATGATATGAGTAAATGAATTATAATCTATTTTACTACAAATTATTGCAAGTTATCAGAACTAATTGAGGGTAAGTTCCCTAGATTATTAGATTCATCTCCATCAGCTAAGGAGCGGATGTACTCACTACCATCTTTAGAAGTTGAAACCCCTACATGTTTAAGCTCGTTTGCTTTAGCCATTTCAATGGCTTGTTCTACAGTAATGTGTTCTCCTGATTCCAATTCATAGCCTACAACATCACCACTATTTACAATTCGTTTTGTAATAGCCTTGGCATTTGCTCCACCTTCGGATACTACCTTGTTAGCTAAATTTGCTAAATAAAGGCCTGCACTTTGTTCTTCTGACATAATAAAATACCTCCTTCTTGTATCTTATTATTTTATAAATAGTCTTTTAATATACATTCTATTTTTTGCAGTCTTGTACTATTTTTAATGCATATTAAACAAATAAATCTAATCATTTCTATTTTTCTTTATGATATAATAAGTAATATTCAAACAAATATTCAATATTATATTTTATTTTTATAATTTTCACCTACTCAACACAAAACCATTATAAAATAAACTATAATTTGACTATATGTCTATATTTAAGGAGGATGAATACTTTGATTGAAGTAACTAACTTAGTCAAAAAATATGGTAAACATACTGCCGTCAATAATATTAGTTTCACTGTCAAAGAAGGAGAAATACTTGGTTTTCTAGGTCCTAATGGTGCTGGAAAATCTACAACAATGAATATGCTTACAGGGTATCTTTCTTCTACTAGCGGAACCATTAAAATTAGTGGTATTGATATTTTAGAAAATCCTATTGAAGCTAAAAAGCATATTGGATACCTACCTGAACTTCCCCCACTTTATGTTGATATGACCGTTAATGACTATCTTGTATTCGTTGCCAAGCTCAAAAAATTACCTTCAAAAGACTTAAAAACACATATCAACGAAGTATTAGAGCGTACTGAACTCACCCATGTTCAAGGACGTCTTATAAGAAATCTTTCTAAAGGTTATAAACAACGTGTAGGATTAGCTAGTGCTTTAATCGGCTCACCTGATGTACTTATTTTAGATGAACCTACTGTTGGCCTTGATCCAAAGCAAATTATTGAAATGAGAAATCTCATTAAGGAGCTTAGTGAAAAACATACTATCATTTTAAGTTCACATATCTTACCCGAAATTAGTGCTATATGTGACTCTATTATGATTATTAATAAAGGTAATATGGTGGCTTTAGATACCCCTGAAAACTTAAAGGACTTATTTAGCCATAATCATCTAACGACCTTACGCCTTAGAAATACTGATGAAGCATTCTTAAGTGCTTTACGTGCTATTGAAGGTGTTACAGAGGTAAAAGAGTTAGATTCTGTAGAAGAAAATACTGTGGAGCTATCACTTTCTTCTAATCGTGAAAATGATATTAGAGAAAAAATATTCGAGGTATGCGTTACTCACCATAAGCCTTTACTTATGATGAAATCTGAAGATATTTCCTTAGAAGATATTTTCTTAAAAGTAACTAACCAATTAAATGAAAATAGTACTACTGAAGACGAAAATGCTCAAGATGAAACTTCTAAAGGTAGTATGGATGAAGATACAAATCCTCAAGAGATCGGCATTAAAGATATGGACTCCAAAGACGTAAATGATAGCGAAGAAAATGATACAACCCATTTAGTGAAAGAAGGTGCTATTGATGAAGACCATACTAGATAAAGAATTTAAAGCCTACTTTACTTCTCCAATAGGTTATGTTTTTATGGCCTTTTTCTTGTTAATTTTTGGTTTTTATTTTACTGCAATCAATATCTATAACTCCTATGGTGATTATACAAATGTACTTGCTGCTTTATCTAGCTTATTACTTTTCGCCATACCTCTTGTAACGATGCGTCTTTTATCAGAGGAAAAGAAAAATCGTACAGACCAATTACTACTAACAAGTCCAATTCATGTGAAAGATATTGTACTTGGTAAATATTTTGCTGCTGTATCTTTATTTGCCATTACTTTAATCATTACAATGGTACAACCAGCTATATTAATGTTCTTTGGAAATATCCCAGTAGGTAAAATATTGACCTGCTATTTAGGTTACTTTTTATTAGGTGCTACTTTAATTGCTATCAGCTTGTTTATTTCTGCACTTACTGAAAATCAAATCATTTCAGCTATTGCTTCTATTGGACTCTTTTTATTTTTAATGCTTATTGATGGCCTAGCTGTACTTATTCCAAAGCAAAGAATTTCTTCTCTTGTTTTTCTAATCATCATCGTTGTGCTGATTACTTTATTCATTTACTTTTCTATTAAAGATTTTTATATTAGTGGTATCATCGGCCTCTTAGGTATATGCGGCGTTGTTGTGACTTATAACTTAAACGGAAGTCTCTTTGATGGGTTATGTACCAAAATCCTTCAATGGTTTTCTCTCTTCTCTCGTTTTGAAAACTTTACATACGGTTTATTAGACATTGGTGCTATAGTCTATTACTTATCTTTTATCTTTATCTTCTTATTCTTAACCAATCAGACTATAGAAAAGCGCCGTTGGAGCTAGGAGGACAATAAAATGAAGAAAACAAAAAGTAACTATTTACGCTATGGTGGCTATGCTACTTTACTTACCTTAATGGTTATTGCTATTACCATTGTACTTAATGTCATTGTAACTGACCTTAATTTCAAAATAGATACAACAGCAGAAAAGCTCTACTCCTTATCTGCTAATACAGAAAAAGTAACTAAAGCATTAAAAACACCTGTTAATATTTATGTTTTAGAAGAAACAGGCAAGGAAACCGCTGGTCTTAAAGAAATTTTAAATAAATATGATAAGTTAAATAACAATCTTACTGTTACTTATAAGGACCCTATTCTTTATCCAACCTTTGCTAATGCTTATAAAAAAACTAGCAGTAGTACTGTTGCTGCCGGTTCTGTCATTATAGAAAATGGAGATACTGGTAAGTATAAGGTGCTATCTCAAACTGACTTATATGGCACAACAGCTACTGATACTAACGGCGTTACTTTAAGTAGTATTACTATCGAAAATGCTATTACGAATGCTTTAGGTTATGTTTCTACAGATGTTGATGGTACGATTTATTATACAAGTGGGCATAATGAACTCGCTATTCCTACCGCACTTAAAGATGCATCTGAACGTGCAAATCTTACAATGACAGAACTAGACTTACTAACTGCTGAAATGCCTTCACCAGATAATAGCATTGTCCTTGTCTTTTCACCTCACACAGATTTTACACAAGAAGAAATCAAAAAACTCACTGATTTCTTGGATCAAGGTGGGAAAGCAATGCTTTTTATGGATGCTAATATGCCTGAGCTAACAAACTATAACGAACTCCTTAGCTATTATGGCATTGCCCATGAGCAAGGTGTTGTCATTGAAACTGACAGCAATTATTCCTTAACCTCTTATCCAACTTATCTGTTACCTGCTATGGTTTCACATGACATCACAAATTCATTAACACAAAGTAAATTACCTGTCGTTGTACCATTTACTTCAGGTATTAAGAATTTAAACAATGCACGAAACGGTGTTACCTTAACGCCTCTTCTTTCTAGCTCAGATCAATCTTACTTAAAGAAAAATATCAATCCTAGTACTTATGAATTTGAAGACGGAGATATCAATGGTCCTGTTATCTTAGCTTGTGCTGTTGAAGAAAATAATACTTTAGATGCCCAGAATCCAATTAATACAAGATTATTCGTTATGGCAGATTCATTCTTCTTAGATGATCAAATGGTATCTTTAGATTCTACTGGTAATAAAGAATTTCTTACTAATGCTTTTGGCTGGTTATTCTCTATTGATAACAGCTATGCTATTGAAGCCAAAACACTTGAAAATTATAATCTCCGCTCAATAAGTAGTTCTCAGCTTATTATCTTTGGCGGTTTAACCATGGTTGTTATTCCATTAGTTATTCTTATTTTGGGTATCACAGTCTGGGTTAAAAGGAGACATTTATAATGAAAAAAATACGCACACTTGTACTTACACTTGTTATCTTTCTACTTCTTATAGCTGCCCTCTTTTTTGTTAAATCAAAAAAACAAGAGCCTGCTTCTACAAGTGAACCTACTAGTACGGCTGCAGCTACCATTAAGGTGATTGACTTAAAGATGGATGATATAAAAGAAATTACCGTTGCTGATGCCACCCAAAGCTTAACTTATATTCCTGAAGGAGGAGCGTGGCATTTACAAGGGCATGAAGAAGTGCCTATTAATGAAGAAAATCTCAACTATAAATGTGAGCGTATCCTTCAAGTGGAAGCTTCTCGCTCTGTAGATCAGTCCAACTTACAAGACTTTGGTTTAGAGAAACCGGTTCAAACCGTTACTTATACTTTAAAAGATGGTAATATACTAGAACTTTTAATAGGGACAAGGACCCAAGATACCACTAATGCCTATGTTAAATTAAACACTCAAGATAGTCCTATCTATCTTGTCTCTTCACTTATCATTAACTCTTTTGTAAGTAATATTAATGACCTTAGAGATACTAAATTAGAAGAATATGATACAGCTCAAGTTACAGGCCTAACTGTCAAAGGTCGTGATATTGATGAAATGCAAATTTCATTAGCCACGGAGCAAAATAGCTTGATGACAAACTATGTATTAACAACCCCATCACTTAATCAAGTGGCTGTAGATGGGAGTGTCTTCAAAGAATCAGTACAGAAGCTTCCCGTTCTTGAAGCACAAGACTTTATAGCTGATGGTGTAACTGACCTAAGCCCCTATGGCCTTGATGACCCACAGCTGCATCTCATAATTAATGTCACTGAAACAGACAACACAACAAAAGAATCTTCTACACGCACCTTAGATTACATTTGGGGTAATGAATTAGATGATGGAAAAATTGCATTTATGAAAACAGGGGACAAAAGTGTTTATGCTATGGATAGCAGTTTCTTATCACCGCTTTTAGAAAGCCTTGATCCTTTTAAACTTTCTTATAAATGGATTGCTTTAGTAGGAATTGATACAGTTAAAGCTGTAGACCTTCATTTACCTGATGGCGATTATCACTTCACACTGGACCAAGATAACGCTGCTTATACCTTAAATGATAAAGCCATTGAAGAAAGTAAGTTTAAAGATTTATATACAGCACTTATTGATATTAAAGCTGATACCCTGGTTACAGACACTTCCATTCCTGCTAATGATCAGCCGGCCATTTACTTTACTTATACTTTTAAGGATGGTAGTACAAAATCCGTAAACTTCTACTCATACACTAATCACTCCTTATTAAGTACACTTAATGATACAATGACAGTAAGTTGCTCGTTAAAACAATTTACTCACCTAGAACAGCTTATTACAGAAGCTTTATCCACTTTAAAATAAGTACTAAAATAGTTTCTAGGTAGATATGTCCCCACAAATAAAAGAGGTTACCCCGAAACTCCTATAAAATACAAGATATAGTATATAGCAAATCAATTGCTAGAATCTATCTTGTATTGAAGAGTCATTTCGAGGTAACCTCTTTAATACTTTTAAGATAAGGCTACTTGTGTATTGGCTACTGCAATTTCACCTTTGGGTAGCCCTCTACTCGCCACATTTTTCCTCTATAAAGGTAGCTAACTTCTTAGCTTCTTCTTCAATAACTGCTTTATCTTTACCTTCAATCATAACACGTACAAGTGGCTCTGTACCTGAAGGTCTAATAAGTACACGCCCTTCCCCTTTGAACTTTTCTTCAAGGGCTTCAATAGCTGCTTGAATTTCCGGTTCATCAAGGTATGCATATTTATTTTCATTTTTCACATGAGCATTGACTAATACTTGAGGGAAGATTTGCATACATTCTTTGAGTTCTGATAAAGGTTTACCTGTTTTCTTCATCACATAAAGAAGTTGGATAGCTGTAATTAGCCCATCTCCTGTTGTATTATGATCAAGGAAAATCACATGTCCTGATTGTTCTCCTCCTAGGTTATAGCCATGCTTAAGCATTTTTTCAAGTACATAGCGGTCACCTACTCTAGTTTGGATAAGATTAATATCTTTTTCTTTACTCATAATAGTAAAACCAAGATTACTCATTACTGTAGCTACAATTGTATCACGTTTTAATGTGCCACAAGCTTTCATATCTAAACCAACAATGCTGAGGATTTGGTCACCATCAATCATGATACCTTTTTCATCTACTGCTAAACAACGGTCTGCATCACCATCAAAAGCAATACCTGCTTGCATACCTCTACCAACTACCTGACTTTGAAGATCTCCCATATGTGTTGAACCACAAAGCTTATTGATATTAATACCATTTGGTTTGTGATGAATAATCTCAATATCTGCACCTAATCTTTCAAGTGCAATAGGTGCTACCTCTGATGCTGCACCATTAGCACAGTCCACAAGTACCTTTAAGCCCTTTAAATCTCCTGGAATGGTGTTACATACAAAGTCAATATATTTTTCAATAACAGAATGATCCATATCCCAAGTTCCTACATTTTCTCCTGTAGGCATTGGTATATTATCACTTCTTGTTAAGATTAAGTTTTCAATTTCATCTTCTAGTTCGTCACGTAATTTATAGCCTTCACTATTGAAGAACTTAATACCATTAAACTCTAATGGGTTATGAGATGCTGAAATCATAACACCTGCATCTGCACCTAATTCTCTTACAAGATAAGCTACTGCAGGAGTTGGTACAACACCGATAGAAATAGCTTTTGCTCCAACTGAGCAAATACCTCCAACTAAAGCTGCCTCTAACATTGTGCCTGAAATACGTGTATCTCTTGCAACAATAATCTTTGGTTGTCTTTTAGTTTCTTTTGTCAAAACATAAGCTCCAGCTTGACCTAATTGATAAGCTAATTTTCCTGTAAGCTCAGTATTAGCTACTCCTCTAACACCATCTGTTCCAAATAATTTTCCCATGAAATGTGCCTCACTTTCCTTGAGGGATATTTTTTTACTACCTATCCATTATAAACTTTGTTTTCTTTTCTTACAACAGTTTCATACTGTGCAAGCCCATAACTTATAGGATTCTACCACGCTTTTATACAATATTCCTTCTTATCTTATTATTTTATCCATTTATCTTTACCTTTATTTTAGATAAAATAAAGATATACATATCTAAAAAGAAAGGGCATAAAGCTTATAAAAACTATACACGCTTCATTTTTTCCTATTTTATAAGTTCTATGTAAGGGATTTACTATGTTATTCGGTGCATTAGAAGCAGGTGGTACCAAAATGGTGTGTGCCATTGGAAACGAAAACGGTGAAATTTTTGAACAGATTTCTATTCCTACAGATACTCCTGAAATTACTTTAACTAAGATTGCTGCTTATTTTAAAAAGCATCCTATTGAAGCCTTAGGTATAGGTTCTTTCGGTCCTATTGATTTAAATAAGACTTCTCCTACCTATGGTTTTATCACTACTACCCCAAAATTAGCATGGGCAAATTGCAATTTAGTGGGGTATTTTAAAAAAGAATTATGTTGCCCTATTGGCTTTGATACTGATGTTAATGCTTCCGCTTTAGGAGAAGTAACCTGGGGCTCTGCCAAAGGTTTAAATTCTAGCATTTATATCACAGTTGGAACAGGGATTGGTGTAGGTGTTTATCAAAACGGCTCGCTTGCTCATGGTATGCTGCACCCTGAAGCTGGCCATATTCTGTTGGCAAAACATCCAGAGGATTCTTATAAGGGCAAATGCCCTTATCATGGTACTTGTCTAGAAGGTTTAGCATCTGGCCCTGCTATTGAAGAACGTTGGGGGCAAAAAGCCATTAACTTAGTAAGCGAAATGAAAGTATGGCAGTTAGAAGCTTATTATTTAGCACAAGCTATCGTTAACTATATCCTTATCTTATCTCCAAAGCGTATTATATTAGGCGGTGGTGTTATGCACCAAACACAACTTTTTCCTCTCATTAGAAAGCAAGTAAAGGAGCTACTTGGTGGATACATCCAAACTAAAGAACTCGATGATTTAGATATCTATATCGTACCTGCTGGTTTAAATGATAATCAAGGCATTATGGGTTGTTTAGAATTAGCTCGACTCTCTATTTAATAAAATTAAGTAAAGCATAAAATTAGCCGGAGGTTCTCCAATAGAATCTCCGGCTTTATCTAATCTATTCTTTTACTTTAATGTATAAATCCCATGGCGTACCATTCACTGTTGTGTTAGGAGGTGTGTTTTGATTCCACCATTTACACTTCCAATAGTCATTAGCATAATATACAATCTCGCCACCAGTATAGATAGTACTTGCATTCCAGTCTGGATATACTCCAGGTACGGGCGTTTCAATACTAACTGGCTTATCATTAGGTCCTGGTGTATATGATTGCCATACAGGACTACTTCCAGGTTCTTGGCCTACAGTATACCACTGACACTTCCAGTAAGCTCCATTATAGTACACTACTTCTCCACCAGTATATGTAATACCTGATTTCCATGGTAAAGCATATATCTCATCTGACTCTTCTTGTTTTTGTGTTGTTACATTAAGAGCCTCACTAGCCACTGAAACATTATTGGATAAATCTACTGCCTTTACGGTAATAGAGTAAGTTGTAGCAGGTGTCAAATTAGTAATTATATATGTATTGGTATGAGATACCCCTACTAAAACATTATCTACCAAAACTTGATACTCTTTAAGTACAGTACCATCAGTAGCTTTTGACCATTCTACTTCTATAGATGTAGCTGTAACTGATTGAGCTTGTAATCCTGTAGGTGCACTTGGCACTGGGTTTTCTGCATCTAATACTGTGATAGTCACTTTGGATGAATCACCTTGACTAAATACCAGTTCTACTTCATAGTTACCACTTGCTAATGTGCTCAGATAACTTACTTTTAAAATCACCTTATTTCCTGATACTTCATATGCAGACGTACTAAGATCTTGTGAACCAGCTTTAATTGCAACTAATGTATTGCCATTAAAGCTTACTTCAATTGCACTATCTTGGATGTTTGTTGGGTCTACTGTTATTTGTTTAGTTAATACCTCACTATTTTTAATAGCAGTATCTTTTATACTAATAGAAAGTTTAGGTGCATTTCCTTCACTCATATCAAATATTAATGAAATTTCTCCAACATTTTGTTTTGCTAAATAACTAGCTTTTAAAGTAACTTGATTATTATTATATGCATAATCATTGCCCTCAACTAAGCTATTACCAGCTTGAGTGATATTTTGTATTGTTGCATTTCCAGTAGATTGAACGGTAACTATTACATCTGTTGGTACGGCTTTATCAAAGCTTACTGTACTTGGTGTAATGCTATTTACTACACTAATTGTTCCTGTATTTTTAGCTGTCATTTTAGCTGAGTGAGCTTTAAAATAATTAAGGATTGGATCTCCTGCCATTACAGTGAAATCACTTAATTTTCTTGTATTGAATTCCCAAAACAGACCACCTGCGGCTCCTTCTTCATCAATAACATCATATACTGAACGCCAGTAAGCTTCATATTTGTCATACGCTAAACTACTATGTACATTAAATTCTCCCACTACAAATGGCTTACCTACTACTTCATGAGCATCTTTAATCCATGTACGCATTAAATCAGCATTTTGTTCTGGTGTTAAACTAGCCCAATATTCATCTGGATATGGATGAGCACTACAAAAATCAATATATGGTGATTGTTGTATGTATACAAATGGGTTACCTTCATCACTGCCAAATCCATAGCGTGTTTCATGTCCTTCAATACCTACAGAGACCATATGATTTGGATCTAAAGATTTAATATATCCAGCCATTTCATCTACCCATTTACGTAAGGTTATACCTTGAGTATTTTCAGTAGTACTTACGTCTTGGTAACGTGGTTCATTCATAAGATCCCATGCAAAAATTGTGGGATCATCTTTATACTTAACTCCCGTAAAATAGTTAGTACGATTAATAAAATGTTCTGCATAATTCTTATACCATTGTTTGCACTTATCATTAGTAAAGAATTGAGCTTTATCCTTATGACTGCCATCACTTAATCCTGCCCATTGTAATTTTTGATTAATGCCACCGTAAGCTTCCCAATAGTTTTCTAAAGTAATAATTACTTTTACATCATATTTCTTTGCACAGTACATGATATAATCAAATAACATGAATTGTGGTTCTACATATTTTCCTGGTGCAGTTTCAAATCCATGCCAACTTTCATTAGAAAATCCCCATGTACGAATTACTTTAACACCATTGTCTGCCATCTCTTTAATTCTTGCTTCAATTTCTCTTGGATACATATATTTGTTACAAATATCTTCTATAGTGCTGCTACTTGAGCTATCTCCAATAGTGAACAAATCATATGCATTAGTTCCTGCAAAATAGAACGGCTCTCCATCAATATAGAACTTTTCTCCCTCTGCATAAACAAACCCTTCCGTTGGATCCTCTGTACTATTTGAATTTACTACCGTTAATTTTAATACTGGAGATACAACTGTTTCAAATACAAAAGTGATATCTATTTGTCCCACTTGAAGTGTTTGTAAAGAAGATAGATTAAATCTTACTTGATTACCATTAATAGCGTAATCTTGGCCTGAAACTAAGGTCTTACCTCCTGCTGTAATACCTTTTAAACTATTGCCATTAGTCATTAAAGTAATTAGTAGATCCTCTACTTTTGCTAAATCTACTGTAGCACTGGTTTTATCTATTGTAGGGGTTTGTGGTTCTATAACTTCTCCATCGTTAACTACTACAGCTACAGATAACATATATTCATTATCAAAATTGAAACTTAGGTTATTAATGCCTGTAGCTAAGGTATTTAGATAAGCTGGTTGCAAAATAATTTGATTATCATTAACAGTATAATCCGTACCCTTTACTAATGTCTTATCTGCATTCTTAACTTCTATAAGTTGATGGTTATTATAGCTTACATTAATTGACTTAGCCTCTGCCTTACCCTTTTCAATATTTATAGTTGTTGGATTAAGAGTAGGAGCTAAATCTTCTATACTACCATTGTTTTTAGCCTTCATACGCTGTGCGTGCTGCATAATAAGATTAGCTGTATCTTGTGTTGGATTTCCGTTCGAATCTCCACGATAATAGACGGTATATCCATCATAATCGGGATATAAACTACCATCATCCATAATACTAGCAAGCATCCAATAATTAGTTCCTGCATAAGTTATGCCAGGATAAGTAGCACCTTCTACTACTTTAAACCAATCAGAGTAAATTTGACTTCTAGTATTTCTATCTTTCCATCCAAACTCCTCTAATATGACTGGTTTATTAGCTGCCTTAGCATCTTCTCCATGCTGTTTAAACCAGAATTTAGCTTGTTCACTAGTTAGTCCCCATTGATCACAGTAAATATGTACTGTACCAAAATCTATATTAGGCAGTCTCACTAAAGAATTAAAATCTGCTCCCTCACTACCATAATAGACATATTTGTACTCACCTTGTGGAAACTCTTGATAACCAAAATTATAAAATCCTTCATCCCCTACTGCTACCATATGATTGCTATCTATGGATTTTACATAGGTACTCATTTCATTTGCCCAGTTAAGTAAAATATTCTTCTTGCAACCACTATCAGAGGTTGCTCTTGGTTCATTTGCTAATTCCCATGCAAAAATAGTTGGGTCATCCTTGTACTTTATACCACTATAAGTATTTACTCGATTAAGTAAAGTATTTACATACGCTTTATACCATTCTTTAATCTTAGCATTGGTATAAAAATCATCGTGACCATTTACATTTTCTCCTGCTAATTGAGCCCACTTCACATACTGTGCCATTCCGCCGAATGCCTCCCAGTTATTCGTAAAGGTAATAAGCAATTTTACATTTTCTTGTGATGCTTTATAGATGGCATAGTCAAGCTTTTGTAAGCCATTTTCACCTTCATTTACTACAGGCTTCTTTAAATTAGTATCAAAATATTGATAATAAATACCATCCTTACTACCAATACCATCTACATTATTAGTAAAAGTCATTTCACCTTTATCATTAAGTGTGCCTGTTGGAGTCCCTACGTCTAAATGTCCCCAAGTACGAATAACACTAAGCCCCATATCTGAAGCATCTTCAATAACATTATCAACCGCCTTATTAGGCTTAAAATTTAAATAGTAATTATTTGTACCAGCATAATAAAAAGGGGTGCCGTCTAATACAAATTGATTACCGTTAGCTTTTACAAACTGATTTCCTATACTTCTTTCCATTCCGGCTTCAGCAAATACACTTATGGGAATCGAAAAAAATATAGTAAGAATTAAGGACAATATAACCGAAATACTCTTTTTCATGATTCTCCTCCTTAATGTTTTTTAACATCCCTTTATTTCTAGCTATTTCATCATATAAGTACATCTCATGTGTTAGTTTAATATGCTATGTAGTCATACTTGTTGCAATTCTTATCCCTAAAGAACCCCCTCCTCTTGTTTATTTAATTAAAATATTAAGTTTATATCAACTTAATATTTTAATAATTTTAGCATTTTAAAGTTTAATTTTCATTTCTTTTGTTCATAATTACACATTTTATTACACATTATGTGTTTTTTATTTATGTATTACATTATAATATTAAACAGCTTTGCTAAATTATTTTCATCCTTAGGCATATACTACTTTTTCAATTAATATTTCTAACACTTAATTAATAAAAAAATATGCTAAAATTAGTTTGATTCAACCAATTTTAGCATATTCTTTCTAATCTTATTCAAATTTTAAACTATACATACATTTAAAGCTTTCTTTCCTATTAAGGTGGATAAAATCTTTCTTATTCATTAATACATTACTTGCATCCACATAATCTGTATGCCCTATCCAAGGTTCAATACATACAAATGGGGCTCCCTTTTCTGGTGACCAAATTCCCAAAAACGGAAATCCTTCAAAGTTCATTTTTACACTATGTGAATTTTTATGCGACTTTAAAGCAATCCAGTTACTTTTTAATTCTGTTAAGATAGTAACGCCATTTTTAAAATATTCCCTTGATAGAGGTATTCTTTGAGCTTCAAAATCACCCATTTCTCCACTCAAGAGGACTTCTTCTGTCACTTTTAATGATTTAGTTTTTTCAGCCATCTCAAACTCTAAGTAGTAGTCTTCCATCGTTTCATCTTCAAACAGAGGACAATTAAAAGCTGGGTGTCCCCCTATAGCAAAGCATATGGTTGTTTCATCCTTATTTTGAACTTCATAGCCAATACGAAGCTGTGTTCCTTCTAAACTATAACGAATTCTGAGGCTAAATTCAAAAGGATAACGCTCTCTTGTTTTTTCATTACTTTCTAATATGAAACTAATAGTATTTTCCATCTGTTCTTCTACTTTAAAAACTGAGTCTCTAGCAAATCCATGTTGTGAAAGCTGATATGTATGCCCTTGATGAATATAACTTCCCCCTACTACCTTTCCTACTATAGGAAACAACACAGGCGCATGGCGATTCCAATACTTAGCATCCCCATGCCAGAGATAGTCACAGCCTTCCTTTGAACATACCTTTATCATTTCTGCACCACTATCTGATAACGTAATTTCTAAGTCATTATTTTTAATTTGATAGATCATGGTTACTCTCCTTTTGTTACAGGTCAACTTTTTTTCAAACTATTAGTAACCTTATTTGTCTCATTTACTTTATTTCCCTAGAATAGAAAGCCTTAACAACATCCGCTGCTGGTTTACCGTACAAATCATACGAAGTATCTTGCTTACCTAATTCTTTCCTATAAAGCTCTGCATTCCAGCTACATAAACCAAACCCTCTTATCCATGACTGGTCATAACATTTTTCAAACATCACTTGATAATAACGTGCTTGTTCTTCTAAACTTAATTCTCCTACTAAAGTCCAGTCATTTGGAATAAGACTTGCTCCTGCGCAAGACATACATCCTGCTTGAGCGAAAAAGAATGGCTTTTCATATTTTTTCACTACTTGCTCGATTCTTTTTAATTGTTCATCCCAAATATTAATAGGATAAAATGCACTTGAAGAAATAACATCTACTGCATCCCACCACTTAACTCGTCCTTCTTGGTATTTATCTGCACAATAAGTTAATAGACCACTATAGGCCTCTCTAACCTTTCGTATGATTTCTCTCCACTCAGTTTCTCTTTTCTCTGATTGCACCAGTTCACAACCTATTATAAACATTTCACACTGAGTTTCTTCTGCAAGCTGTGCATAATTTAAAATAAATTTTGTATATCCTCTAAACCAATTACTCCATTTAGGTTCACAAGGGACATCCATATCAAAAAAATTAATGTGAGCTCGCCAAGTACCATCCATACAGTTCACCATGGGCTTTAAAATAACACGAAGCCCTAAACTTTTAGCGAAATGAATCATTTCTTTAACTTCTAGATTCTCTGGAATAGGTTTCCCTTTGTAAAGGACTTCTTCTACATGAGGTCCCTTCTGCCATGCGGTTATGGCCAAAACAACGGTATTAGCTTCTGTTTCTTCTACCATCTTTCTTAAAGAATCTTTTGCAGCTTCTGTCGCATATTTTCCCCTAGGTGTTAAATAGCCAAAAGTTACTCCCTTTATATAGTCAAGTGATTTCATCATAGATGCTCCTCTCCTTTATAACGTAGATAAAAGAATTTCACCTCGTCCTTCTACCTGATAAGAACCTGTAGCTGCAGGTATAAATATGCTATCTCCTTTACTAGCACTTAATACCTCTAATTCATTTTTAACCGTTATACTACCTTCTGTCACTAATAACGCGTGAAATGACTTAGTATCTGCTACCAAATGAATCTGACTTTTCAAATCAATACGTTGCACCTTAAAATAGTCACATTCTGCTAATACACCTATACTATATCCTTCGCATTCTTTCATAGTGTAAGCAACATAGCTTTCTTCTGCTTTAGTCAGTTTTGTCACTTGTTTTGCTTTATCAATATGTAACTCTCTAGGTTTACCATCAGCCCCTACTCTACCATAATCATATACACGATAGGTTACATTAGAACTTTGTTGAATCTCAGCAATTACAATTCCTTTACCTATAGCATGCATTGTACCTGGTGTAATGAAAAAGGTATCCCCTTTATGTACATCAACAAAATTAAGTGCTTCCGTTAACGTATTCTCTTTTATGTATTGCTCAAACAGTTCAGGTGTCAAATCTTTTTTAAAGCCATAAACTAACTTGGCGCCTTCCTCTGCTTCTAGTACATACCACATTTCTGTTTTACCTAAATCATTTTCATAACGTTTAGCATAAGCATCATCTGGATGAACTTGTACAGACAAATTATCTTTCGCATCAATAAGTTTGATTAATATAGGTATTTCATCTTCAACATTGCATTTGCTGCCTAAGACTTTCTTTCCCTGTTCCTTAATATATGTTTTTAGACTTTGCTTTTGACCGTTCACCTCTATAAGACAAGTGCCTGCTGGATGAGTTGAGAGCTCCCAACTTTCTGCCACGATATCTAAATCGCTTTGTTTTCCATAAGCTGTTTTTAATTTAGTTCCTCCCCATAAATAATCTTTATATATAGGTATAATCTTAAACATAATAGCCTCCTGTTTTGGTACTTCTACCTTTATTTTACTACAATTTGGAATAAATTACTTTATACTTTTATAAAAATAAGATAAATTTTCTCACACAAAAAGCACATTCTATATTTTGGGACTTCCTGTATAGAATGTGCTTTTTATTACTTATTTATAAACTCTAAATTTTTCTTAATTAAGGCACATCTTTGTGCTACACAATCTACTGAACGAAGAGGATCTTCAGGTGTATTAAAAGTATAGTCAATGAGCCTATCAATAGTTGTAGTCGCTACATGAAGTCTAGTATCTGCCGTAGCATAATAAATATAAACATCTCCGTTATCTCTTGCAATAGCGCCGTTAGTGAATGCCACATTTCCTACGTCACCTATAATCTCTAACTCATAAGGTGCAATAAAGAAACCTGATGGTTCAGCTATTACTTTTGTTGGATCTTCTAGCGCTGTTGCAAATATATAAATGACATATCTTAATCCCCAAGCTGTATTACGCACACCATGTGCTATATGAATCCAGCCTCTCTCTGTTTTTATTGGTACAGCACCTGCACCATTTTTTACTTCAGTAATAGTATGATATCTTCTTCTGCTAGTGATTTTTTCTTCTGCTACATAGGCATTAGTGATATCTTCACAAAGTCCAAAGCCAATACCTCCACCACTGCCAGTATCAATAAAGCTATCTTGTGGTCTTGTATAGAAAGCATATTTACCATCAACAAACTCTGGATGAAGTACTACATTTCTTTGCTGTGCTGATGATGTTCTAAGATTAGGAAGTCGCTCCCAAGTCTTAAGATCTTTCGTACGTACAATACCAGCTTGTGCCACTGCTGCAGATAAATCTGGATTTTCTTTATCTTTACTTTCAGAGCAGAATACGCCATAAATATAGCCATCCTCGTGTTTAGTAAGACGCATATCATAAACGTTAGTTTCATCTTTTTCAGTGTCTGGAAGTAAAATCGGATAATCCCAAAATCTAAAGTTGTCAATACCATTAGGACTTTCTGCTACTGCAAAGAATGATTTTCTATCATTTCCCTCTACTCTGGCAACAACATAAAATTTACCATCTAATTCAATAGCACCTGCATTAAATACAGCATTAATCCCTAAACGTTCCATAAAGTATGGATTAGTTTCTGGATTTAAGTCATAACGCCATAAAAGAGGTGCATGACTTCTAGTAAGTACTGGGTTTTCATAACGTGTGTAAATGCCATTGTATTCATCGATTGGCCTATTTGGCTTTGTTACTAAAGCCTCATACTTTGCTAATTCTCTAATGTAATTTTCTTTAAACATTAATATCCCTCCTGATGACCTCTAAACACATCCTACCGTTGTGATATGGACACTTCCAAGGTTCAACAATTGGATACGACTTATTAGGTCTACCATTTTCATCTACTTGCCAATACCATTCAGAGTGTGCTCTGCTATCAATAAAGTATGTTTTAATATACTGCCATATTTCTTTTGCTACCTCTAGAAAAGCGACATCTTGAGTCTTTTCATAAGCATTTATAAATCCTACAACACTTTCTGCTTGTACCCACCAGATTCTTGTTTTATCAATGTCATTATTAAATCTTTCATTATTTAGGGCACCCTTTTCAAATGCTACTTCTTTTACCTTGTAAGCAATTGGAACAGTATAAGCTTTGGTCCTATCTATGATATCCTGATTTCCTAGCACTAGAGCTGCTCTATCTAATAACCACGCTGCTTCGATATCATGCCCGTATGAATGCATATCTGCTATAGAACGAAGCTGTGTATCAAAAAATACTTCAAGCTGTCTTTTTTCTTTATTATAAACTTTTAGTTCTGTCATCTCTAATAGCTTTTCTAGACATCTTCCTACCTCAACATCTTTTCCTACACGATAAAGTTCAGTGTAAGCTTCTAGCACATGCAAAATCGTATTCATTGTTTTTTCTGCTACCTTACCTTCACCCTCCATGTGCTTATTATCTGATAATTTATGATTGTCTATAGGCTCCCAAGTTCTATCAAAAGCTTCTAAATATCCATACTCATCTTTACAAGTAGATTCTATTTTATGAAATAATCCCATGGCTAAATCAAGTGCTTCGCTATTACCACTGGCTACATAATAAGATGATAAAGCATAAATAGCAAAAGCTTGATTATAAGTATGCTTCATATCTTCTACTGGATTGCCTTTATAATCTAGCATCCAGTAAACACCACCATATTTATAATCTATACAGTGGGCTTTCATAAATTCAAAAGCATGTGTCGCTTCTTCTAATAGGCTCTCATCTTTTAAAGTTAGATAAGCATTAGAGAAAAACCACATAATTCTACTATTTAAAATACATCCTTTTATTGCTGTTTGATCTAATTCTAAGTCATAATTCATGTAACCATAATAGCCGCCATATGTATTATCTCTTAGTTTTTTCCAGAAAGGAATAATACCATTTACTAGATGCTCTTTTACTTCTGCAACAAACACTGTATCACCTTCTCTTTTCTTATCTCATTCCAATTTCTGTATCATCATTGCTTACCGCACTGTGTTCTTTAATATAAGCAACGATCTCATCAGCTGTTGTAAAGGCTAAGCCTACATAACTGTCTGCTGCACCATAGTAAACAGCAATTCTACCTGTAGCTGAATCACAAATAGTTGCACATGGGAATACTACATTTGGTACAAAACCTCTTTCTTCATACCATTCTTCTGGTGTTAATAAGAAGTTTTCACATCTATATTTCACAATAGAAGGATTATCAATATCTAAGATGGCCCCACCAATGCTATAGACATAACCATTGCAAGTACCAGATACACCATGATAGAAAAGAAGCCAGCCTTCACTTGTTTCAATAGGTGCGGCACCTCCGCCAATCTTAAGTGATTCCCACCATGACTTACCACGGCTCATTACATGTCTGTGTTTACCCCAGTATACAAGGTCCTTACTTTCACTAACAAAAATATCTCCAAATGGTGTATGTCCACTATCACTAGGTCTAGATAGCATCATAAAGCTATCATTGATTTTTCTTGGGAATAAAACAGCATTTCTGTTGAAAGGTAAAAATGGATTTTCTACTCTAACAAAGGTTTTAAAATCAGTCGTTTTTGCCATACCAATAGCTGCTCCATAGAAATCTTGACACCAAATGATATAATATGTATCTTCTACCTTTACAAGTCTTGGGTCATATGCGTAGATTGGCATAAAGGCATTGCCCTCTTCATCTACAAAGTTAATTTTATTTTCATCAAAATTCCAATGAATACCATCTTGGCTTCTACCTAAGTAAATATAGGGTATACCATTAGTTTGTTCTCCTCTAAATACTCCAATGAATTCGCCCTCATAAGGGATAACCGCACTATTAAAAATTCTAGCTACATTCTTAACAGGGTTTCTTCCGATAATTGGATTTTCATTATAACGCCAAATAGGTGCTTGAACTGGTTCCTCTTTTTTATCTTGCCACGGCATGTTACTTACTTCTGGACAAATTAATTTGATTTTGCTCATAGTCATTCTCCTTTTTAGTATCATTTATTGTTTTAAACTGGGTTTAACCTTTTCCTTTTATAGAACTGATTCTTAAACCAACATAAATAGGTTTTGACACAAAATAATCTCTATTTCCATTTATGTTTAAACTTTAATTTTAGCTAATTTTTTACTTTAATTAATTATATAATATTGGTTAATTAAAGTCATTCACTTATATTTGCATTTTCCTTAATATATTTCAAATTTTGTTTATATTACACTTAATCATAGGCGAATTATTTTTCAAATTGTTAGTTTTTTAGTTATTAGGATTTTGTCTAACTCTATACCACTATTGGTTTACTATGTATAATTTTGTTTTCCTCTTTTTATAAATTAATTTTAGTTTTTATACAAGTTAATTTTTTTATTGTACGATATTGTTTTTTATATTCGGATATTTTATAATTTAATCATTCAACTCTTGTTTTACCGAAAGGAGTTTTATGATGTCAAACACTATTAATTACGAAACAATCATACTATCAGCTCCACCTCAGTTTTATCAATCTATACCTAACTCTTTTAATGTATCTTCATTTGCTAAACAGCATCTCAATTACTTCTTATTAGCTGATACTATGCAAGCTCATTTTCCATTTCACTTAAAATTTGCACCTTTTGATGCTTATTTAGTGCTATATACTGTTGAGGGCAAAGGTAAGCTCACCTATAAAGATCAGACTTATCAACTTCAACCTCACACTGTTATGTGGATTGATTGTAATGCTCCTTTTGAGCTAGATATATTTGAATCTAGTCACTGGCAATTCAAATATATCATTTTTAAGGGTGCTAATAGTGCAGCCTACTATACACACTTTCAGCAAGATGAGTATATACTATGTCCTATTTCACCTATCTCACACTTGCCTGAAATTTTAAATCACCTAATTAACTTTAATAAGGATACACCTAAGTTAGCTGAATTTATTATTTCAAAGTTAATTACCGATTTACTTACAGAACTGATTCTGAGTAAAGAAATAGATTCAAGCCAAATAGTAGCCATGCCAAAGTATCTATCTGAACTTAAAAATTTATTTGATACTCACTATATGGACCACTTTAACTTAGATGAGCTAGCAGATACATACCATGTTAGTAAATATAAAATTATTAGGGACTTCACCACCTACCTGCATACCTCTCCCATTAATTATCTTATTCAAAAGCGTCTGCAGGTTGCAAAAGAACTTCTTAGAAATACTCAACAGCCAGTATATGAAATTGCTACTTTTGTAGGTATAGATAACCTTAACCATTTTACTAATCTCTTTAAAAAGAACACAGGGGTAACCCCTATTACCTATCGCAAAAAATATCATCCTGATAGCTTAGAATTCTTAGATGAATAAAAAAAGTTCCTGATAGCTAACATAACTATCAGGAACTTTTTTATTCATTAATTATTTTATCATCTTTACACTATCTTTAATAACCATGTGACCTGTAATAATTTGAACCCCTTTAACATAATCTTTACGATTAATTTTTCTAAGTAATGTTTTAACACAAAGCTCGGCCATTTTATCTATCTCAACTTCATAGGTAGTAAGCTGTAAATTAGACAGATTAGGATATAGATAATTATCAAAACCTACAACAGATAGATCTTCTGGTACAGATAGTCCTTTTTCATTTAGCTTAGACACTAAAAAGTTAGCTGTATAATCACTATTACATGCAAAAGCTGTTGGTAAATCGTCAGGGATATTCACTGCTAAGTCTTGATTAGCTCCACACTCTCTGTCTTTAACAAGCCAATGAGGCTCCATAGTAATACCATTCTCCATAAGTGCCTTCTGATATCCAAAAAAGCGGTCTGTGATACTACTTGTAGATAAAGGTGTTCCTACAAAATAAATTTTCTTATGTCCCATCTTTACGAGATAATCAGTAAGCATATACATACCATAATAGCCATCAGTAATAATTGTATCATATTCCATATGTGTATCATAAAAATCCAGAAAAATAGTAGGTACACTACCATTATTCCAAATACATTGAGAATACTCATTACGTACCTGACCAATCACTATTATGCCATCCACTTTAGCGTCTTGTATCATCTTAGGTAGAACAAGGCTTTCCTCATCTTCTATGTTTAAAAGCTCTAAAATAGCATAATAACCTTTTGCTTGTAATTTGGTGACTACATTTTGATAAATTGCCCAGTAGAAGGAGGTATTACCATCAACAAAACGGCAAGGAATTAATACGCCTATATTACCTGTTCCTTTTTTTTCTTTTGCTTTTTGAGTAGATACTGATTTATATCCCATTTCTTCAGCTATTTCTTTAATACGTTGTCTTAATTCTTCACTGACACCACTTTTACCTGCCAAAGCCTTAGATACAGTTACATTACTTACACCTATGCGCCTAGCAATATCTTCTAGCTTTACTGCTTTTGCCATATCGATTTCCGCCTTTCCGTCCCTCTTACATCCTATATTTTATTGGTAAAACCATTACCTCTAGCCACATGCATTTATTTGTATTTTCATCTACGATTATCATTCATGTCATATTTTAGCACAAAATCTCTTTCAAATAAATTATTAACTTTTTTAAGCTATCTTTTTTTAGCTAAGCTAAGTATATTTTCACCCGAATAATTTGTCAATATATACTGAATTTTTATTTATTCCTTTTCGATCTCAAATAAACGTGCTGTATTTGGTTCTAATGTAATGGTTAACTTTTGGCTAGCTTCCTGCCACTCAAATTGATTGGAAGCATAGCTAGGATAAGTGCATTTTATGCTTACTTTATTATTTACCAATCCTATTAATGGGATTTCTTTTGTTGCTTTATTTCCTTGTCGTCTCCATACGGCTATGTAAAGTTTATGTTCGGTTTTCATTCCTAGGCAGACCCATTCATCTTTAAAATGCGATAAACCTAATGGCCAAAAAGGCGTTGCAATCTTTATATCTTGTCTGATTGTCTTGTAATAATCTAGTGCTTCCTTTACTAAGCTTCCCCTCTCTTTACTCAATCGCGCTAAATGACCACTTTGATGAATACGTAATAGCAATGAATTAACCATATTAAATACAACTTCTTCTTTATCACCTTCCTCTAAAGGATATGACCAGACAGCTGCTTGTTCTGGCGTTACACCTGTTGGTGCATTAGCTGCAATAGTAGCATATTGAAGATAGTTCTCTTGGTCACTAGTGGATTGAATACTATATCGAGCAAGCATCGCATAGTCCATTCTAAGTCCACCACTAGAACAATTCTCAATAATAAGCTCTGGATATTTTTCAAAAATATAATCTAACCAAGCAAGATATGCTCTTTGATGCTCTAGCAAACCATCTCCCACGCTATCAGCTTCATATTCTGTTCCTATTCCTGGCTCAATATTATAATCCATCTTAATATAGCCAATGCCATATTCATTAATAAGCCTATCTATAACCTCTGTGGCATAATTTCTTACTTTTTCATTTCTAAAATCCAATTGATACCGGCTTCGATCGTATACTCTTTTTCCATGCCTTATGAAAAACCAAGTATCATCTAGTTCTTTAAGCTTTGGACAGTTAATTCCCATAACCTCTAACTCTAGCCACGCTCCTGGTATCATCCCTTTTTTTCTAATATAATCTGTTACTTCTTTTAATCCATTAGGAAATCTCTGCTTTGATTCTTGCCACTCGCCTACATTATCCCACCAGTTTCCATCAGCATACCACCCTGCATCAATACAATAGTATTCACAACCTGCCTTCGCTGCTGCATCAATTAATGGGATTTCTTTCTCAGTAGTGGGATCCCCCCATAAAGAATTCATATAATCATTAAATATGATTTTTAGTTCTTCATTATCTTTATTAGGCCTTCTGATCACCCTCCTGTACCTAGTTAATTCTCCCATAGCCTCATCAAAGCCTTTATTAGTTACACCTACTGCTACTGGTACAGAAGTAAATGTATCTCCCATGCCAAGCTCCTTAAACCAATGAGCATTTAATTCATCTGGCCCACAAATATTTAAATAAAAGTGACCATTTTGATCTCCTATTTCCCAATGCCAAGAACCATTATGTTCTATTTGCCAGAATAAGCTACTTCCTACTTCTGTATTTTCTAAATAACCCATAGGCAGATATTTTTTACTAGACCAATTTCCTACGTTAGTGACCTCTAAAGCATTAGAAGATCTCTGATCAATTGTAGGCTGTACTTGCTCTAAGCCTACTTCTGGTAAAGTATAAGTTTGCCAATTCATCTCCCTTTGCCATGAATGATGAGGCACATGGATGCGCATTTTTTCATCTCTTGGCAGTAATCCTTCTTTCTCTATACCTGTATAATTAAATGAAGAGATATACTCTAAAGTTTGAGGATTCTTACCTTTATTAGTAACCTCATTCCAAAAACGAACGATTGAAATCTGATTATAAAATTGCATATGAGTTGTTACATACACCTCTGATGCCTCATCATACGTTGTTATCTCAATTTTTCTCCCTAATTCATTTCTCTCATCCTTAAGGCCATTATATTTCATTCGATAACCTGGTGCGGTCACAATATATTTATTTCCATGTCTTTCATAAGGTTTATCCATGCCTGATAAGTTTAACTCTACAAGATTAAATGCCTCATTATGAATTCGTTCTGATACAATATCCGTTTCATTAAAAGGTACAGCTGAAAAATGTAATAGCTTCACCTGCTCCTCTTTTGTTATTTCTAGGATCATATAAATGCCATTTTCAATAATTTCTATTCGCTTCATCTTTGCCACCTCTCCGACTGCTATTCTGCGATTAAATGAATGAGTTGTCCTTTAAAGTCTCCAAATATACTTTGAATATTAAGCCCTCCATACATTAAAGCATCTCCTGCATAGACTTCTTCACTACCTTCTATACGATAAAATGCCTTTGTATCTAACCCTTTCAAGTAAATCCTTCTACTACGATAATTCGGTCTTGCCATGACTTGAACGAAGGTTACGAGTACTTCTTTCTTATCTTTTGATACAACAGACCAACAATCATACATATGATTTTGACTACAAGAAGCAATGCGGTAATAATCACCTTGTCTCACTAAGTCATTATATTTATGATACATAGCTACTTGCTGTGGAATCATAGCTCTATCTTCTTCTGGAATGCGTGTAACATCTAATTCATAACCAAACGTACCTAATAAAGCTACATAGCCTCTTGTTTCAAAAGGTGTTGTTCTACCAACTGTATGATTAGGACAATCACTTACATGAGCACCTATGGCTGATAAGGGATAAATAAGGGCTGTTCCTTCTTGAATCTTTAACCGTTCAATAGCATCCGTATCATCAGAGCACCAAATCTGTGGACTATAATAAAGCATACCCGGGTCAAATCTCGCACCACCGCCAGAACAGTTTTCTAAAAGTAGCTCTGGAAATTCATCAATTAATCTTTGTTGGAGTTCATAAACACCTAACACATAACGGTGATAAAGTTCTCCTTGCTGATTAGCCTCTAGATAATAGCTTCCTATATTGGTTAGTGGACGATTCATATCCCATTTGACATAGGTAATATTAGCACTGCTTAATACCTTTCTTAAACATTCATAAACATAATCTCTTACTTCTTTTCTGGATAAATCTAATACGTATTGGTTACGACATAAAGTCCCTTCTCTATTTGGCACTGCAATAGCCCAATCTGGATGTGCACGATACAAATCCGAATCTGGTGAAATCATTTCTGGCTCAAACCAAATACCAAAAGCCATACCTAGCTTATTCACTTCATCTACTAGATATTTTAAACCACCTTTAATTTTCTCCTCATTAACTTGCCAATCACCTAAAGCACAATTATCGCTACTTCTAGTGCCAAACCAGCCATCATCCATCACTAGCATTTCTATACCTAATGCTGAAGCTTCTCTAGCAATAGCTAATAATTTATCTGTATCAAAATCAAAATAAGTTGCTTCCCAGTTGTTAATTAAAATCGGTCGCTTTTTGTCCTTATATATACCTCTAATCAAATGATTGCGGTACAAGTCATGAAGTGTTCTACTCATTTTCCCTAGTCCTTCAGCCGAATAGACCATAACAACTTCTGGTGTAGTAAAACTAGCTTGTTCCTCTAATTTCCAACTAAAATCTGTAGGTTCAATTCCCATGACTGCTCTTACTGTGTCAAACTGATTACATTCTACTTGAGCCATAAAATTACCAGAGTATACAAAATGGAAGCCATATACCTCTCCTCTATCCTCTGTAGCATCTGCTGTTAAAAGTGCCATGAATGGATGATCTTGATGACTAGATTCTCCTCTTATAGAAGAAGTACCTTGTTTACCATATCCTACTCTTCGGCGCTGCATATGACGTTCTCTAGCCCAAGAGCCATGTAAGGTAAGTAGTTCAAAGTCTTTATTGTCCATATCAAGACATACGGATAAAGCTTTAGTAAGTGTTATAGTCTCTGTATGCTTATTCGTTATTTTGGTGCTTCTTGTAATAACATCTAAGTTTTCAAAGACAGTATAGCTTAATACAACTTCTAATTGTAGAAGCTTATCTCTACAAATGAGTTCCAAGGTAGTGCATTCGTTATCTTTTCCAAAAGTTGCTGGTAACCCCTCTAGTGCTTTTTTCCCTTTATAAATAGTGTGATCCACATAAGCTAGACTACAAGCACTGTGACCTTTTGAAGTCTTCACACCTAAACAGCTCTCTCTAAAATCTCCAATGCCATGAGTAGAATATTCCATCGGAAAACAATCTAAGAAACTTCCCCTGTCTCTATTATTCTTACTAGGTACATAAGGGCCTTCATTAGTCCTCAATAAGTAACTTAAATGATAATCCTCTATCCTTTTACCATAATAAATGTGACCTATAAAATCCTCTTCATCAACAATACCTATCATATAAGTTGATTGTGGTGTGTCTAATTTAAATGCTCGTTCACTTTCATAATACTTGATTCCCATACCCCATCTCCTTCAAGTTATATTTTATTATTAGCTTATATTGACTTAAGAAACTAAAAACCCTAGTATGCTTACTAGCTGATTTTCAGGTGCTTGCATCACAGTTAAGGTAATTCTATGTTTCTTGTATTCACCATTCATTAAAATAGGATAAGTTTCAGGATAATTTCCCCACCCTTTATCAAAATAAGTATCTAGTATATTGGTAGGTTCATCATCAATGGTAATCATCACCTTTCCTCTAATATCCTCAATCCCTTTAATATAAAGGAGAAAAATATGACTACCTTCTAATTCACATACTAATTCTGCCTCTTTAGCATCCCTCTGCATTTTGTAGCCATCCCCTATAGTTCTAAACTGCTCATCGCTAGCTTCAAAACCTACCTCCTTAATGAATCCTATTTCCTTACAGGATAAAAGCTGTCCCTTTTCATAAGGGGCCTCATTTAAAGGTGTCTGTGGTATCTCATAATGCTTATCTTCTGATACAGGACTAGTCATAGCTTCCTTTAGTAACTTTGTTACCAATTCTGCAACAATCCCATGTCCTCTATCATTAGGATGGACTTCGTCTGTCTCAATATCCTTCCAAGTATATGTACCTTTGTTAATTTCTTTAAAGATTTCTTGTCTATAACTTACTGTGGGTATACCATAATATTTAGCAATAGCTGCTTGTTCTTCCTCTGCACTTGTACCATCTTCTAATGTCATAAAAATCTCAACAATTGCTGTATCTTCCAAGGTAGTTAAAATACGTCTTATTAAGCTTTCATAGGAAAGGTTAGTCTTCTCTTTTGGTGGTACATCATTAGCAGCAAATTCGACAAATATCAAATCTGGTTTATGAACTAATAAATCTTTTTCTACACGATGCACACCTATTAAAGAACCCGTAGCACCTACACCAACATTAATTTTATTAATTTTTGTTTCTGGAAACGTTTCTTGAAACCATTTATAAACCCTTTCTACATAGGCATTTTTAGGTAAACTTGGATTGCAGCCTTGTGTAATAGAGCCTCCTAAAAAGCCAACTGTTATCTCTTCTCCATTTAATGCACGTTGCAACACGCGACTCAATTTTTCTGTAGACACACTACCATCTCCCTCATATCATAAGTTTTACAATGTTCCTTAGGCTTATTAGCTTTTTTTACATATGGTATTACTATTTTTATTATGCGTTACTTGTACCACTTAATATCAAACTATTTTAATTAAAAATAGTTTTTTTTAAACTTAAATTAATTATATATTATCTTGTTAAAATTACAATCCCTTATCTTAACAGAGATAAAAAATGACATCAAAAAAAGCTAAGTTACTATCAAAAAAGACAGTAACTTAGCTTTCTTTTATTTATTATTCTTCTGTAGTACTATTAGAAGTTCCTTCTCCTGCTGTTCCTGAATTATCATGGCTCGGCGTCGGAGTCGCTTCACCTGTTTCCAGCTGTTTAATACGTACATCAATATTAATAGGCTCGCCTACTACTCTTACATCTGCTGGCGGAATAATAGTTAGTGGTAACTGATATTCACCTGTTCCATATCCTGTCAGATCTAAAGAGAATTTAATATCCTCTTTGGTATATCCTAGTAATTTATTAGGTAAAGCACTTAATACTACTTGAATATTCGGTGTTAAAATCTCATAAGTTAAATTCTCACCTAAACCAATTACTGTTAAATCCATTTCATTCGTCTGTATTGGATATTCTAAGCTTTCTTCTTCCATTACTTCTAGGCTCACATTGACTTTATTATCAATCAAGGTCATAACCCCATCAGGCAATTTCATAGCCACTTGAATAAGATCTGTTTTTTCTACTTTACTTAAATCAATAGGTTCTAGTTCTATTTCTTTGATACCTGCTAAAAGTTCAGACTTACCAATGAGTTTTACCTTTTCAGGTGAAACAATTGTGTTAATAAGCACTAAGCCTTCTTTAAGCGTTCCTGTGTAGTTAACCTTAATCGTTACTTCTTTTTCACTACCAATTGGTAATTTTACCTCTGCTGTATCGGTGGATAAGGATAAGGAGGTAATTTCTACACCTTCTGCATCATAAAGCTTAATAGGTAACTGCGCTACTAATTTCTCTTCTGAGAAATCTTTTGCTTCAATGAGTACCTTCGCCTCCGAAACTCTATCAATATCTGATTTAGGTCCTGTAATTGTTACTTTATCAGGCGTAATAACAGGTACACCATCCCCAATTAATGTATACGTATCTGTTAAGTCTTTAGACATCTCATAAGTAACCTTCTGGAGTTTTTGGTCAATCTTGTCTATTAGTACTTTAGTCACCTGCGGCTTTTTATCTGTAACACTGATTGTATAACTATCTAAATTAATTTTAACTGCATAATTAGCATTATCAGATAATGAGGATTCTGTTAAATTCCCCATATAATCTGCTATATTTAAAGTTGCTGTAATGAGCTTTGGATTTTTAACTAATTTATCAATTTCTAAACGTGGTCCCGTTACAACTACTTTAAAATTCTGATTTCTTATTTCGTCTTCATTTTTGAGTTTATAACCGCTAGATTCTAATTCGTCTAGACCAGTAATAACCACATTCACCCCCGCAATCTCTTGAGGCTGAATAGGATTCTGTGTATTAATAACAAAGAGCCATAGGATAAAGGCAAGTACTAAGGATGTTATTTTCCATGGAAGGTTGTCTGTAAATAATTTATTCATTTTTACTCTTTCCTTTCCATATTACCTTTTTTCTTTCTGATCGTTTCTTCTTTCTAGTAGAAAGAAGAATCTTCTTAATGAGTTCTGCATCTAGTCCTCTTTTTATTTTCCCATTTCTCACACAAGATATAATGCCATTTTCTTCAGACACAACAATAACAAGTGCATCTGTCCCCTCAGAAATACCAATAGCCGCTCTATGTCTTGTGCCTAAATCCTTGCTAATCTCCATACTATCTGAAAGAGGCAAGAAACAAGTAGCTGCAGATACTCTATTATTTTTAATAATAACTGCTCCATCATGTAAGGGCGTATTTTTTTCAAAAATATTAATGAGTAATTGACTAGAAATAAGGCCATCTATCCTGATTCCTGTTCTTTCCACATCACCAAGTCTAGTCTCTTGTTCAAGTACAATTAATGCTCCTGTTTTATATTTAGACATGTGCAGTGAAGCCTTTGCAATTGCTTCAATAGCTTCGTCTGTTAATCCATCCTCAGCCTGATCCGAGGTATTAATTAAGGATTCAAACAATTTTCCTCTACCAATCTGTTCTAAAGCCCTTCTAAGTTCCGGTTGAAATACAACTAAAATAGCAAAAGTACCTACTGTAATGGCATTAGAAACTACCCACCACAATGTATGTAGTTGGAAAAGATATGCCACACTAGCTACAACCAAGACAATCATTACACCCTTAAATAGCGCCCAAGTTCTCGTGTCTTTGATCCATGCTAGCACAATGTAAATAAGATATGCTACAACGAGTATATCAATAATATCTCTCATACCAATATTAGGAAATCCTAGATAGGGTATCTTATCAAGCGCCTCTTTTATTACATCCACCGAACAAAACTCCTTTATGTGTATTTTCTATCCTATTATATCATGTTTTACTGACTACGTGTATTTAATTTTCGACTACTCTACATAATTATTATGAATAATGAATCCTTTTCTAAAATTAAAGAAAGGCACAAGCCTGTTACTAATAATATGCTTGTACCTTCCCCATTATATACCTTTATCTTCATTATAAGATTCCATTATTCTGCTATTAAAATCCTTTGGCCCTTTATTATTAGTATAAACATGTTTTACAGTAGTATGCTTAACTTTTACATTTATTTTAGGGACTACTTTAACATAATAGTAATTATCATCATCTTCAAATTGAACAACTTCCGATCTTTGATAATCAAGGGCCACTGAAAAGAACTGGACAACTACTGCCACTATGCCGCTGATTACAGTCCATAAAATAATACTTCCCATCTTCATCCCAATATCATCAAAAAATAGAATGGCTAATCCAAACCCTAATATATTAACTACCATTCCTACTCCAATTGCAATATAAGGTGCATAATCAATAGATTGCTTTCTAATAATATAAACCACTGAAAAAACAATAAAGAATACAACTACTACTGATAGCATCTTTTCATCCATTAGTAAGGCATTAAAATCAGTCTTACTCACGCTAGTAGCTAAATCAACTATTTCACTTTTGTTAAGGGTTGTCGTTTGAATAACGACTGTTAATTCAGGAACCATAAACCATACTATAACACCTATAATCATCATTACGATGCAAATATAACCGCCTAACAGCGCTACTATAATAGGTAAAATCAATGGTACATTAATCGCAAAAGCCATTAATGTTACTAAAGTTAACAAACCTTCCTTGGGAAATAGCCTCATAAACGCCAAATAAAGAATAGTAAGTAGTATAAACATCAATATTGCAAATATAGGATTAGCAGGTAAAATAAAAAGTGTAGTTAACAGAATACTCCCTATCAAAATCCACTGTGCTGATACAAAAGTTCCAATAAGCGCTAAAAACATCACAGCTATTACCCCGCTTAAGGCCCCTGTATAATTAGTGGCTGTTATTAGCATATGTATGGCACTAAAAATGAGTATAAACTTCATAAAAGGCAAAATGATATACTCATACTTCTTAAATTCACTGATAATATTTTGTCTCATACTTAATAGTGCTTCGTTAGATTTCATGCTCTTCCCCCTCGTCACTCTTTTGCTCCTGCTCATAGGTATCTAGCTGTTTTAGTAACTTTCTATAATTCTTAAATCTTTGCTTCGCTGCCTGGTACTCTCTTCCATAAATAGCAGTTGAAATAGAAGTATAAATAATAAGTGCTGTAATCCAAGGTAAGAAGTAGGGTTTAAAATACACGTCTATAAGCTCCCATAGGGATTTTGGGAAAATAACCCCCTCATTTAAGATATTTAACGCACCCATTCCCACAAAAAAAAGTGTTATAATAGTAATTCCTAGTCTTGTTTTAAAGTTATTAATATATATATAATCCTCAATAAAGTAATTTAGCCTAGCTTGATCTTTCTTCATATGATTTTTTTCATATAAAGCTAGTTTTGTCATAAGAATAATCTTCTTTTGGTCAGTCAAATTATCTCATCCCCCTACCTGCACTTATTTATAGCCATCTACTGTATAGTTTCCTGCTGCATTCCAAAAAATCCATTCTTCTAGACCAGCATCATAAGTTCCTTGAATTTGAGCTTTTATTTGCTCTGGACCATAAAGGAGATATGGCTTTAAACTCTTCAGTGTAAAATCCTGTAGCCATGGTCTTATAATGGCTTTTCGCTGACTTCTTTCATTCTCTCTTATTAAGTCCTGTCCCTTTTCCATTGTATTTAATATTATATCATAAGCGTCAAGATGAGGATAGGCTATTCCAAATGTCCCCTCTGCATAGTGTGAAGGATAGACCATTGGACAAATATAATCTAAATACTGGCTCATAGCCGCAAAGTCTTGACCCACAATACTAGCATCCAGCTGGCTTAAAATAACAGCGCCAAATACATCTGCAGATACATACACCCCTTTTTGCTGCAAATGCTGACAAGCATACTTTGTAAATGCAGTAATAATGTCTGCTTTTGAAGTGGTCTCATCTAATACGACCGTAGTAGGCTTCATAGACTCATGAAAGCGGACATAGTCGAACTGTATTTCTTTAAAGCCTAGCTCAACAGCTTCATCACATATCTCTAAAAGATAATCCCAATTTGCTTTATTGTAAGGATCTAACCATGTATCACCTGCACTTGTTTCATAAATCTGGCCTGATAAGCTCTTAATAGCACGTTCTGGCTCCTTCTTAGCCACCACATTATCTTTGAAAGCCACTACTCTAGCTATAGGATAAATGCCTTCCTCGTAGAGCCTTGTCATCATACGACTGACATCCTTCATCGGTGGCTTAGCTAGTACAACACCTTTTTCTATTAGTACTTCATTATCTGTTGCAAAAGTCAGATAACCATTATCATTTTTAACGTCAATAATAAAACTATTAATCCCTGTTTCTCTTGCCATACTAATGTAATTCTCATAATCCATTACTTTACTTGGTGGAATATAAATACCCTTTACTTTTTTAGGTGCTTTATACAAGTCATATTTAACGCCAGTAGTAGGTAGATAAACATCTTTTTGAGGGCCTTTAGCTTCTTGTTCTAAAAAAGGAAAAAAGGTAATAAGATCTTGCCCAAATTCGTCGTTTATACATATGCCAATAAATACCACACAAATAAGACTACATACAAAAAGTAGTCTTTTTCTCGCCCTTGACTTTTTCTTCTTATAAAAATAATAACTATTAACTGGCCTTAGTTTGTACTTTTTCATTTGTCAGCACCCCTGTACACACTCTTTTTAATTATATCACATCTTTTACTTAAATGCCTTTATTCAATATACCCTAATATACTCTATCATAATTGTTAATTTTTTGAAAAATATGCATTTTATTAAGTATTGCCTGTTATTAATATATTATACAAACCCTCACCCTTTCCCCTCGAATATACAACTATTTACCCACTAACATAAATAAGACTTGCAAATAATCTATTTGCAAGTCCTATTTTCATTTTATTTATTCACTAATTGGTTTCATAGTTGGGAATAATAATACATCTCTAATAGATGCTGAGTTAGTAAGGAGCATCACAAGTCTATCCACACCAACTCCAAGGCCACCTGTTGGTGGTAAGCCGTATTCTAAAGCTGTTAAGAAGTCTTCATCAATTTCACAAGCTTCATCATCGCCAGCTGCTCTAAGCTCTTCTTGACGTTTGAAACGACCTCTTTGGTCGATTGGATCATTAAGCTCAGAGAATGCATTAGCATGTTCACGCCCAACGATGAAAAGTTCAAATCTTTCTGTGTACTCTGGGTCTAATGGTTTACGTTTAGAAAGAGGAGAAATTTCTACTGGATGTTCTGTTAAGAAGGTTGGCTGAATAAGGTGTTCTTCAACAAATTCCTCAAAGAATAAGTTAAGGATATCACCTTTCATATGATGTTCTTCAAAAGCAACATGTTTTTCTTTAGCAATAGCTCTAGCTTCTTCAAGATCTTTAATTGCTCTAAAGTCTACTCCTGTATATTGTTTAACAGCATCTACCATAGAAATTCTAGCAAATGGTTTGTCAAGGTCGATTGTTACGCCATCATACTCAATAACTGCTGTTCCATTGACTTCTTTGCATACGTGTCTAATCATTTCTTCTGTAATATCCATCATATCATTGTAATCAGCAAAAGCTTGATATAATTCCATAATTGTAAACTCTGGATTATGTCTGATTGACATACCCTCGTTACGGAATACCCTACCGATTTCATAAACGCGATCAAAACCACCTACGATTAAGCGTTTTAACTTAAGTTCTGGTGCAATTCTCATGTACATATCAATATCTAAGGCATTGTGGTGTGTCACAAATGGACGTGCAGCTGCTCCACCTGCAATTGAGTGAAGTACAGGTGTTTCCACTTCGATAAAGTCTTTGTTATCTAAGAAGTTTCTCATTGAACGAATGATAGCACTACGTTTTAAGAAAGTATCTTTAACTTCAGGATTCACAATAAGGTCTACGTAACGTTGACGATATCTCATCTCTGTATCTTTAAGACCATGATATTTTTCAGGCAATATTTGTAAACTCTTAGATAAAAGTGTTACAGATTTTGCACGTACAGAAATCTCACCTTTTTGTGTTCTAAAGATATAGCCCTCAATACCTACGATATCACCAATATCATATTTCTTGAAATCTGCATAATCTTCATCGCCTAATTCATCTTTTCTAACATAAGACTGAATACGTCCTTCTTGATCTTGAATGGTAATGAAAGATGCTTTACCCATATCACGTTTAGCCATAATACGACCAGCTACTGATAAATGAGTTTTCTCTGACATCTCATGTTCTTCTAAGGTACTTTCGATGCTTTCAAAGTGTGCTTTAGCACTTTCACTATGTGCTGTTACATCAAACTTAGTAATTTTGAAAGGATCTTTCCCTTTTTCTTGAAGACCTGCAAGTTTGTCATATCTTACTTTAATTAATTCGCTAACGTTTTCTTGTACTTGTTCTTGTACTTGATTTTGATCAGACACTACTGATTCCTCCTCGTTTGTAATGCTTAGTTTGTAATACCTAAAATTTCATATTTATCAACACCCTCAGATGTTTCAACTTCTACAATATCTCCTACTCTACGGTTCATAAGTGCAGCACCTACTGGAGATTCATTTGAAATTCTACCATTGACAGGATCTGCTTCTGTTGAACCTACAATAAGGTAATCTACTTCTTCTTCAAAAGTATGATCATAAAGTCTTACTGTATAACCAGGTTTTACAATCTCTACTGCACCTTCTTCTGCTTCAATAACAACAGCATTTTTAAGCATTGTTTCAAGTTCAACAATTCTTACTTCAATTTCTGCTTGTTCTTCTTTAGCAGCATCATATTCAGCATTTTCAGAAAGGTCGCCTTGTGCTCTTGCTTCTTTTAATTTTTCAGCCACATCATTACGGCGTGTTGTTTTTAAGTTTTCAAGTTCTGCCTCTAACTTTTTAATCCCCTCATATGTGAGTAATACTGATTTGCTTGACATATTTTTACTCCCTTTCTTATACCTCTAATTATTTTATATATTTTAGTAACGCTTATGTCTATCTCTATGTTTTTTACATTTTATAATTTAACAATTATACCTTACACACCTTGTATTGTCAACTTAATCACCTTTGGCTAGCGTAGGTATATGTTCATATTATACTGCCCAATTTATGAGACCACATTCATGCTTATTCATGGCTTTCTAATCGCTTTAAACAAGCCTCTAAAAGCCTTTCTATATCAGCATAAGTTTCTATAGCAGTCAAGGTTCTACGTAGGTCTGCTGCACCATGTACTCCTCTTACATAAGAGGTTAGATGAGACCTCATTTCTCTCATACCTACATACTCACCTTTGTATGCTTCTAATAACTTAGCATGCTTTAAAATAACAGGTACACGTTCTTCAAAGGTAGGCTCTGGCAAAAGTTCGCCTGTTTCTAAATAATGAACTGTTCTTTTGAAGATCCAAGGGTTACCTTGAGCTGCTCTAGCAATAAGTACTGCATCACAACCGGTATAATCTAACATGCGTTTAGCATCTTGCGGTGTTCTAATATCACCATTTCCTATAAGTGGAATATGGATATGCTGCTTTACTTCCTTAATAATATCCCAGTCAGCGCTGCCACTATAAAATTGCTCTCTCGTTCTGCCATGAAGAGCAATGGCACTAGCCCCTGCTTCTTCAATAATCTTTGCCACTTCTACTGCATTAACCATTTCATCATTAAAGCCTTTTCTAATCTTAACAGTAAGCGGCTTCGTTAGTGCCTTAGCTACAGCATAAACAATCTCTCCGATAAGCTCCGGATTTTTTAGTAGCGCCGACCCTTCACCATTTTTAGTAATTTTAGGTGCTGGGCACCCCATATTAATATCTATGAAATCCACATCACTTTGTTCCACTTGTTTTGCCATTTCACTTAATATTTTAGGGTCACTACCAAAAAGCTGTGCGCCTATGGGATGTTCTTTTGGATCTATATATAAAAGATCATTGGTTTTACCATTTTCATAAAGTAACCCCTTGGCACTGACCATTTCTGTGGTCATCATTCCCACACCAAATTCTTTACAAATCAATCTAAAGGGCAAGTCTGTAATGCCTGCCATAGGTGCAAGAAACACATTATTGGGTGTTTCTACTGTACCAAACTTCATTTTTTAATCATCCTATCTATTTTTTTCATATATGAGTGCAAGACCTTTAAGCGTCAGGATACCATCATATTTTTCGATGACACTTGTACCATCTTGAATAATTTTAGCAAGGCCTCCTGTAGCAATTACTTTTAAGTCATCACATTGCATTTCTTCTTTAACCTTTTTAACAATGTATTCAATTTGCCCAATATAACCATAAACTAAACCAGATTGCATACTGGTAGTGGTGTTTTTACAATCTAAGATACCTTTAGTTTTCTTAATTTCCATATGTGGCAGTTGTGCCGCTCTTTGCCAAAGGGCATCAGCACAAATACGAATACCAGGAGTAATAAGTCCTCCTATAAATTCACCTTTTGCATTAACAATATCATAGGTAGTAGAAGTTCCAAAGTCTATTGCCATACAAGGCCCCCCATAAAGTTCATAGGTAGCTACACAATTGACAATACGGTCTGCTCCTACTTCTCTTGGATTATCCGTTCTAACAGCTAGTCCTGTTTTAAGCCCCGGACCTACAATAAGAGGTTTCTGACGTAAATATCTTTTGATGCCATTATTAAAGGAATACATAATATCAGGTACAACTGAGGATATAATGACAGCTGTAATATCTTGGATTTTAATTTCCTTTTGTCTTAACATCTCAACCATCATAATACCATATTCATCTGACGTACGTGGAGTTTGAGTCGTTAATCGAAAGCTGGAAATTAATTCTAGTCCCTTCATAACCCCCATAACAATGTTGGTATTTCCTATGTCTATCGCTAATAACATAAATGTTTTCTCTCCTTGCTACTCAAATTAAAACTCCCTAAGCTTTCAAAAAGGGTGCTGCAAATCCCCTTTGCAACACCGCTTTTTATCTTATAAATAAGCTTTTACTTTATCTAAAATAACATGACCTAACTGAAGCTTCGACATTTGCTCATAAGCAGTAACCGCTCCGCTACTTTCAATAATGGTAGCAATATTAGTATCCCCTTTAAAGCCAGCGCCATCCTCAGCTATATTGTTAGCCACAATAAAGTCTAGGTGCTTTTTAGTGATTTTTTCCTTTGCATATTCTAGCACATTTTGTGTCTCTGCCGCAAATCCAACTAATACCTGATGGGTTTTCTTCTCACCTAAACTTTGAAGAATGTCTGGATTAGGTACTAATTCTAAGGTTAAATGACTATTATCTTTCTTAATCTTATGCTCACTTATAGCCTTCGGTCTATAATCTGCTACAGCCGCTGTTTTGATAACCACATCAGCCCATTCAAAATGCTGATGAACAGCTTCATACATATCTCTAGCACTTTTTACATTAACGCGTTCCACTCCTTCAGGACACTCTAGCTGAGTAACACCAGAAACCAGAATGACTTTGGCACCTCTACTTACTGCATCCTTAGCAATAGCATATCCCATTTTTCCTGAAGAATGATTGGTAATATAACGCATTGGATCAATAGCTTCAATAGTAGGCCCTGCTGTTATTAAAACGTGCTTGTCCTTTAAATCCTGCTCTGCTTCTGACCCAAGATCACTTCTATTTTCTAATAGCTCTGTTACGTAGTCTACTAGTACCTCTGGTGCTGGTAATTTACCTGCACCTAAATCACCACAAGCCAGCCAGCCTTTATCAGGTTCTATAAACAAATAACCTTTTTCTTTTAAATACGCTATATTTTCCTGTACAATAGGATTTTCATACATGGCTGTATTCATAGCTGGGGCAAAAACTACGGGGCATCTAGCAGCCATAACCGTAGTTGAAAGCATATCATCTGCAATACCATGAGCTACTTTACCAATAATATTAGCTGTAGCTGGGGCAATAAGCATTAATTCTGCTTTTTTAGCTAATGCAATATGCTCTACTTCCCATTTATGAGGCCTAGCAAATGTATCCGTTACCACATAATTATTGGTAATCGTTTCAAAGGATAAAGGTGCCACAAATTCACAGGCATTTTGAGTCATGATTGTATTCATTTCATATCCTAGTTTTCTAAGCTTGCTAGCTACATCTAACATTTTATAACAAGCAATACCACCTGTTACACCTAATAAAATATGTTTTTTCATATGTCACCTAACCTCTACCTTGCTAAAATACGCTGCGTTTTAAAAACCTTACTTAATACCTTACCTATTGCACTTACTAAAACAGCTGCTACAATGGCTTCTGGTACGCCATTAGTAAGTACAACGCCCATAATCACCTTGAAAACAAATCCAATACCTTGTGCTGTATTACTTGCATAAGGTTCAGCTTGTCCAAAAAATAAATAAATAAAACTCATAACAAATATGGTATTTGTAAGTGAACCCACAATACCTGCTCCTATATAAGCTGACCATTTCGTTTTGTCAAACTTGCTCATGAACTGATAAGTGTAATAAGATGTAATCCCAACTAGTACCCTAGGTACAAGAGCTACCACTAAACTCCATACATTTCCTTTAGTGGTTCCTAAAGTATAAAAAGGTGAAAATACAAACGAAGTAACGCCAGGCTCAATAGTATTCATCACAACAGATAAAATACCAAATACCAATCCTAATATACTTCCTTCTATAGGTCCTAAGAAAATGGCTCCTATGATAACAGGGATATGTAGGATCGTTGCCTTCATAAAGGGTAAGGGTATAAAACCAATATGTGCAAAAGTTAGCACCAGTTCAATGGCTATAAGCACTCCCAAAAACGTTAGACTCCTAGTATTTCTTTTAATATTCATTTTTTCCTCCTTGCTGTCGCTCTTTAATAAGATGCAACGCTTATTTTTAACAGCATACATTATAGCATAATAGTTTATATTAGTATAGGCAATTTACTCCTTAGTCTTCCAAAAGCATTATAACGAATTCCTTAAAAGCTTCCCCATATTTTTCCACTATAGTACTAATAATCTCTTCTTTACTTTTATTTTCACTTTGAAGTACTACCACATCTCTTACAATAGCGCCATTAGGTGTATGATAAACCACATACCACATCTTAACAGCCTTTAAAAGTTCTACTTCTTCTTTTTGGAACTTCTTAATTCTAAGTTCTGCTCCAATCTCATCATAAAAACTTAAGTCCTCATAACGTTGTTCCATAAACACTTCGCCATCTTCATAAAAGCCTAGGGAAATAATAGCATTTGTTTTCTCTGCAATAACACCTAGTTTAGCTCGTAATGTTTCCTTAATATCCTTTGGTAAATCTTCATATAAATCGTTGATATAGTACTTTTGTACATAAGGTGATACTGATATTAAAATATGTTTTTCCATAGTTCATTCCTTTTCCTCTCTAAATATAACCATATAATCCTCTTACTGAAACTTCACCTGAGTGTATTAATTTTTCTTCACCAGTTTCAGTTTTAACGATTAAATTACCATCTATGGTAAGCTCCTTCGCCTCTGCTGTAAAACTCTCATTTCCACTTATTATTTTCACCGTCTTGCCAAGTGTTATACAATGAGCTTCATAACGGCTTAAAATAGCTGTTAAATGAGGATCCACTTTATAATGCTTATAATCTTTTTCAAAGCGTTCTAAAAATGCTTTAATAAGACTTGCTCTTTCATAATCCTGCTTTCCCTCTAATGCTAAAGAAGTAGCAAATGGCAGTTCTTCAGGAAATGCTTTGTGATTCACATTAACCCCTATTCCTAATACAATATAGTTAATACGCTCCATTTCAGCACTCATCTCTGTTAAAATGCCACATACCTTTTTCCCATTTACTACAATATCATTTGGCCACTTAATAGTAGCATCTAAACCTGTAACCTCTCTGATAGCTTCGCACATACAAAGTCCTGCTACTAAGGTTAATTGACTTGCATATTGAGGTAAAATCTCTGGTTTTAAAATAAGGCTCATCCATATCCCTGTACCTGCTGGAGAGTTCCAATTTCTTCCTAAACGCCCCTTCCCCGCAGATTGTTGATCAGCAATCACCAAAGTCCCTTCACTTGCCCCTTCTCTTGCTAAAGCTTTCGCCTTTTCATTGGTAGAATCAACTACCTCATAATACTTAATCACTTGTCCTAAAGTATAGCCACAAAGCATAGGTGCTAACTCTGCTGGTGTAATCACATTTGGTTTTTCTACTAATTTATATCCTTTTTTAGTACTTGATTCTATAATATAGCCTTCTCCCTGAAGCTTTTTAATAGCTTTCCATACAGCTGCTCTCGTTACACCTAGGCTTTGACTCATTTCTTCTCCTGATATATATGCTTCTTGCTTTTTTAATAAGGCAAGTACTTTATCTTTCATTATTACTCCTCCATCCCTTGGAACCTCACATATGATATATTTATATAACACTTTAAGTCATATAGCAATAGGATAAGTATTTTAGTTCTCCCTTAGTGAGCAAAAGGCTGCTACACCTAAAGTGTAACAGCCCCATTACTTTTTATAAATTATTTTCAGTTTCATCTGCTTTAGCTAAGCTTACTGATTCTGTATTTTCTTTTTGCTGCATAGCTTGTTTATCAGCTTCTAGTTCTTCTTCTGTTTCGAAGAAATTGATATCATCTACTTTATCAATATCAACACTTTCGCCTCTCATAAGCTTTCTAAACTCTCTACCTGTGATTTTTTCTTTCTTAATCAGCACTTCAGATGCACTATGAAGTACTTCCATATTTTCTTTTAATAAAGCAACAGCTTTATCATGACACTCACGAACGATTTCACTAATTTGTTTATCGATCTCTGTTGCTAAAGCATCACTGTAATTACGTTGATGATTATAGTCTCTACCTAAGAATGGCTCTTCTTGTTCATCTCCAAATTTAATTGGCCCTAAAGAACTCATACCATATTTAGTAACCATATCTCTTGCAATATTAGTTGCTCTTTCGATATCGTTAGAAGCACCTGTTGTAATATCACCAATAACGATTTCTTCTGCTGCACGACCACCAAGTAAGCTAATAATTTCTTGAAGCATTCTTGTTTTAGTCATATGTCTATGATCTTCTTTTGGTACTGGCATTGTATAACCTGCTGCAAAACCAGTTGGGATAATAGAAACACTGTGTACTTGCTCAATTTTATCTAAAATTTCATGTAAGATAGCATGCCCAATCTCATGGTAAGCAGTGATACGTTTATCTTCATCAGTAATAACGTAGCTTTTCTTTTCTGTACCAATACCGATTTTAACGAAAGCTTTTTGAACCTCTTCCATATCAATAGCACGTTTATTGTGACGTGCAGTAAGTAAGGCTGCTTCATTCATTAAGTTCGCAAGATCTGCTCCTGTAAAGCCTGAAGTAATCTTAGCGATCGTTTCAATATCAACATCTTCATTTAATGGTTTACCTTTTGCATGGATTTTAATAATATCTTTACGTCCTTTAACATCAGGTCTACCTACTACAATTTGTCTGTCAAAACGACCTGGTCTAAGAAGAGCTGGGTCAAGAATGTCTGCACGGTTTGTAGCAGCCATTACAATAACACCTTCATTAGCACCGAAACCATCCATTTCAACAAGTAATTGATTAAGTGTTTGTTCTCTTTCATCATGTCCGCCGCCAAGACCAGCGCCACGCTTACGTCCTACAGCATCAATTTCATCAATAAATACGATACAAGGTGCATTCTTCTTTGCTTGTTCGAAAAGGTCACGTACACGAGAAGCACCTACACCTACGAACATTTCAACGAAGTCTGAACCTGAAATACTAAAGAATGGTACGCCAGCTTCACCAGCTACTGCTTTAGCAAGTAAGGTTTTACCTGTTCCTGGAGGTCCTACTAAAAGGACACCTTTAGGAATCTTAGCACCTACTTGGATATAGCGATTTTGATTTTTAAGAAAGTCAACAATTTCTGCAACCTCTTCTTTTTCTTCTTCAAGACCTGCTACATTTTTAAAGGTAATATTTCCTTTTTCGTCGATGGTCATCTTGGCTTTGCTCTTACCAAAGTTCATGATACGGCCACCGCCGCCTCCACCACCTTGCATTTGTTGTACAAAGAAAATCATAATGAATATAAACATACCGATAATCAGTACAATCTGCATGATTGGGAAGAATAAGCTTGTTTGTGGTTCACTACTTGTAAACTTAAATGAGCTTCTAAGCTCTGGAGATAAGTTATAAATATAGTTACTAAATGCTTCTTGAGCAACACTAATGGTTGATTTATTACCGTCTTTATCTGTAATGATAAATTTACCATCATCACCACTTGAGATAATTTGCTCTATAGATTTGATTTCTTTATTTTCTATTGCTGTCATTACATCAAGCGCACTCATTTTAGGAGATGTATCACTTAAATCTCTACTAGTGCCATAGAATACAAACAAAGTCAGAACAACAACTAAAATAAGGTACACATAAGTTCCTTTGAATTTCTTTTTCATAATTAAATCCTCCTTTCTGACTCTTGGGGTTACCCTTTATTTACTGCAATATAAGGTAGATTTCTATAATATTGCTTATAATCTAAACCATAGCCAATCACAAATTCATTGCCTACCTTGAAGCCTTCATACTCTACTTCAACGTCTGTTACACGTTCTTCTTCTTTATTAAGTAAGGTACAAAGCTTAATACTTGCAGGCTTTCTTTCTCCTAACATTTTTTTCACATAAGCTAGCGTTCTACCTGAATCAATAATATCTTCTACTATAAGTACATGTTTATCCGTAATTGGCTCATCTAAATCCTTAACGATTTTTACAATACCACTACTTTTATACTCATCACCATAGCTAGATACTACCATAAACTCCATTTTGAGTGGTACTGTAATATGTTTAACAAGGTCAGTCATAAACATGACCCCACCTTTTAAGATACACAAAACAATAATCTCTTTCCCCTCATAATCATGACTGATTTCAGCTCCTAACTCAGCGATGCGAGCTTGCAATCTTTCTTCTGATATGAGCGTTTCTAAATTAAGCATGCCTTTACCTCTCATTCATCATTTGTATTTCTAAGACTTTAGTGGTTTCTTGGGTAACATAATAGTCCGTATTTAAACGGCTCCCTATAACCCATATAATTTCATCTCCATCTGCAATAAGAGGTAAGCTATCTCTTACATCCTTAGAGATTTTTTCATCGATAAAAAGTTTTTTTAGCTTTTTCGTCCCAGCACCTAAGGAAATGTAATCTTCAGGCTGTCTTGTACGAATTTGCAATCCATTTTTTATTCTACCATAATCAATATATTTAGTATATAAGTTTTCACTTTTTTGATGAATTGCCTCTTTAGAAACAAGTTTTAAGCTAAGGACTAAGCCTGCTTCTTTAATCTCTTGTGTACCTAGACTTAGCGGTATAGCGTAAGACAATGAACTTAGCTTTTCCTTAGTAAGAATAAGCTGATCATAGATTTTACGTAAAGTAACTTGCTTGGGCAAGTGAACTTCTTTTCCACTTTGTCCTTCCATTAAAGCTAAAGCGCTTTCTAAGTGCTTAGAACTAAAATCCTTTAAACTGCCTGTAAGCTTTTCTATTGCCATAAAAAAAAGTCTTTTTTGCATATACGGATGATAGCTTTTAAGTAATTTCTCATCTAGCACAATAGCTGTTTCCTGCTGACTGGCCACTAACTCAAATAAACTTTTTGTATAACCTTCTAAAAAATCTTCTTCCTCTCTATAGAGCTGACTATGTTCACCTAATACTTTTATAAAAGAAGGATTAATCGCACTTTCTATATAAGGTGTACATTCTAACCGAATCTTATTACGGGTATAAATGGGCATAAAATTGGTTTCATCATGTCTGAAAGGTACCTGATGTACCTTGCAGTAGGATTCTATCTCCTTCCGTGTCACATCTAATAAAGGCCTAATGATTTGCCCTCTTTTAGGTAAAATACCACCTAGTCCTTTAATATCTGTTCCTCTAAAAAATCTCATCATCATCGTTTCAGCTTGATCATTCATGTTATGAGCTGTTACTATTTTAGCACCCGGATTTAATAAAGATATAAAGAAATTGTATCTTTCTTCTCTTCCAATCTCTTCCTCTGAGCATTTTTTTTGCTTTGCTAGCGCTTTAATATTGCAATTATGTCTATAAAAAGGAATATAATAGGCCTTACAAGTTTCTTCTACTAGGGCCGCATCTAAATCCGCACTCTCTCTAATACCATGATGGACATGAGCCACTTTTAAACTTACCTGATATGCTTCCTTATAAGTGTAGAAATAGTGAAGGAGCATCATAGAGTCCATGCCTCCTGATACACCTAAAATAAGCTCGTTTCCTTGTTCGATTAACTGATTTTTCTCGATGAACCTTTTTATCTTTCTATGAATTTGCTCTGCCATCCTACGCTCCTTATATAGTATAGCCATATTTTAGGTTTTGATAAATTTTCACATTCAAATCAATGAATCTTATCTATCTTACTCACGCTATCTCATATTTATTCTACTATAAATCAAAAACAGCTTACTTTTCAATAGTTTAAAAGCTAGGAATATATTTTAAAAAGTAAAAACATTACACATATGAAGCAAAAAGAAATGGATAGATAGAGAAAGGCATCAATCATCTTGGCTCTCTTTTGCCGTTTCAATGCTAATTCATGCTTTCTAGCAGCTTCTAATTTTAGATTTTCTAGATAGGGATCATAGGGCATTTCTGTTTTTTTAGAGGCTTGGTTAAATGAAATAGGCGATTTCTTAAGCTGGTTTTCAACTAAATGCTCTGCATATTGAAATAAATTATTAGGAATCGGAGTGGTTTTACTTTCTTTTAAAACAAAAACAGCTTTTTCAAACCAATCACTTTGCTGTCCATCTATGGTAATTTGCTTTTTCATTATTCATCTCCTTAAGTGCTATTCTTATCTTAGAAAATAGCCAAGTTCACAGCAAATTATTCAGATTTTTAAGACTTTTACACCTTTATTCTTGAAAAATGCTCTTGGTTAAATTAATTTTAAAATTTTTTAGGGAATGATTACTTTTACCACATATAATAGAGTGTAAAGACAAAACAAATAACTTCCCACGGCATAATCACCACAGCTTCAATCTGAGGAACTGACCGGGTCAGCCAAGTCTCAATCTATTGTTATAGGTACCTCTGGACTTAAGGAAAATGTTCACTGATGCGCTGCAAGGGAGGCGCCACTTATAAGTTGTTTGAAATGTTTTTATACCTTGCATTACCAAATAAAGTTTTAAACCAGAGTCCTAACACCTTAGCTTCCTAGCTTAGGGTGCACCAGCTAAGTTGTTAGGAGCTCCTCCTCTTGTTTAAGCTTTTATAACTTTACTTGTATTCTCATCAGATGACATATTGGCGCTGAGGAGCAACCTTTGTGTCCTTTTGTAAATACAGGTAATGGTTGTAGAAGTCAAAAACAAGTGCTGGAGTCCAAAAACGCCCATTCTAGATTTTTCTAGGATGGGCGTTTTTTTAGTTATTACTGTTGAATTTCTCCTGTAATTACATTAATCATCAATGGATTCTTCATCTCATCAAATTTTACTTTGTCATTATAAGGAATTCTTACTCCTTTTGTATCGAGAGTAGTTCCTGCTACAGGATTTTTAAATAATCCTTGTTTTTTAATACTTTTATATATCCATCAAGTTGAGCCTTGGCGTTTGTAGACTTTTGATCTGCTTTAGCACTAAATATCTTCCCTGACATCTTAGCAAGTGCCACCTGTTCTACAGATGATGGTTTTCACTTGACTGGCTTTGTCGTAGGTCGTGGTTCTCGTGGTGCCGTTTGGTCTTGTGATGGTTTTGATTCTGCCGTTATTGTCATAGTGAGTGATACCGCCGTTAAAGTCTATGGTGTCTGTAAGCAATTCTGAGCCGTCGTAGTTGTAGGTAATGTTTTGTCCATTTGGATATGTCAATTCTTTAAAATCCTCTAAGTTATCATAAGTCTGAGGGTTATATAATAATCTAGCACTATGATTTTAGTCACTTTGTCACGTTCATCATACTCATAAAATAATGTAGAAAAAATCCGTTATTTTTATATTAGACGGATTTTTTCTATGCCTTAAATCTATTTGATAACAACCAAATCTCCATCACAAAAACCTGTTGTGATATGCTCTACCTTCAATAACTTATTATCATTTAATTCTTCAACAAGTTCTTGTAAAATACTAGTAGCTATCTCAAGTACTTTCTCCCACTCTATACTTTCATCGATTTCAAAATAAGGACACGCTCTTTGCTCTGGTACAAAATCTTCTTCACAAGCCCAGTCATCATCCTCCTCGTCATATTCTTTTGCTCCTATTACTTCCATACCATATGGCTCATATAATCCAAAATTAAGCGCTTTTATGCTATCTGGTAATTCTTCTTTTTCTAAAGCACTAAGCCATTCCTTTACGCTTGTCTTTAATTTGAAATAAGTTACTTCTTCCATTATCCCTTTATACATCGCCATCCTTCTCTCCCCCATTTCACTGTTTTTTCTCTAGTTAACTTTAACTTCTAAAAAAGAAAATCCAGATAACTTATTTGTCTCGATTTCTTTTTTAAATACTTCTGATACAAATATAGGCATAATAGATTCTTTTAATTTGAATATATGATGACCTTTTATCACCTCAGCCTTTAAACCATATTTCTTAACGGAGAGTAGCTTAATATCCTTAGCTGTAATATAGGAGTAGTCTGAATGCTCCAGGTCTAATGCCTCTAAAACATCAATAATATTAGCAACTTGATAATCTGTTACAACCTCCTGTGTCACCACATCTTTTATTTTTACAGGTAGATATTGTACTTCTTCTTCAATCAGTGTTCTTATTAGTATCCGAAACTGCTTAGATACTATCAGCCAACCTTTGGCATTATGCAAGTAATCTGTAAATATATTCTCTTCCTTAGAATTATATTCGAACATTACTTCTTCAGGCCACTGAGCAACTTTTTCTCCCTTACAGACTATGTATTGATTAACATTACTACTCTTCGCACTTTTACAGCCTACCCACCCCTTATCATGCTCATAATCATATATTAATTCATAGTATTTCATCACTTGTCTCCTTACTGTTCTTATTTTACCCAATATGCCTTATATAACATCTCCGGATTGTTTTTAATTTCTTGTTTTACTCCTTCATATAGCGCCTTAAACATCTCTACATCACCTTGTGCTATTACATCAATCTCTTTCATTTTCTTAAGTACATACTCGTGATATGCATAAGGATGTCTTCCTTGATGTGGCATCATTGCTTTATTCCAATCACCATCTAAATCTAATCCATACTTATTTGTTATCTCTTCAAACTGATACGTGTATTTTTTACTTTTATTAGTACTAAAATGATGGAGTTGATCCGGCTTACATTTATTATGAACTAAAATACGTTCAGACGATACAAAATATGTATGCCAATCTTCTACTTCAAAATTATATACCTTTATCGGCTCTTCTAAAATATTAATTTCTATCTTATCTAGTTGAATAATCTCTCCAGATTGTAACCTTAGCCTATCGCCTGATGTTAATTCTTTAGCCGAAACCCAACCTTTTTCTTCTACCCAGAAAGGATGTGTTTCAGTTGCCCTAATTATTGTATCATCAACATAAATATTAACTAATACATCTGTCTCATTAATAAAAACATTAACAACTTGCTTTAATGCTATTTCTCCTGTTTGGATATTTTGTGACCATACATAGTTACCTACTTGTATTATTCCAATTGCTTTTAATCCGTCTTCAGTTGAAACAAGTGTTCCTTCTACAAAGCATACACTATAACATGGGTCCATTTGTCCAATATAATTACCTATTGCAGAGAACATATACATATCTGTTAACATAGATACTTGTTGAACTTGCTTACTATACTCTTGCATTGCCCAATCACCAAAATATGCTCCATGTTGATAGCTGTTATATGCCGTTGTAGTTAAAGCTGCAATATCGCTAGGACTTGCTGAAAATAGTTTCTGATGCCAACTTCTGCTATCATACTCTTCTTGACTCATGAATCCAAGCGCAATGATATCTTCTCCTGTTAGCTGATGATTGGTTTTTAAAATACTTAATGCACCTAATCTTTGTAATTCTGTTCCCCTTCCTAAGAATTCATTTTCTTCTAAGAAAGTAATATCACCTTGATCAAATGCTTTAATTGAAGTCAAGCAAGCTTGCTTATAAGCTTCTAGTTCTACTGTATACCTTGCAGCATCTTGTGCATCTTTAGGTCTGTAGTTTAAGTCCGGGATTGCTGCTAATCCAAATGGGTCTATTAAAGATATAGGATTACCATTTGCATAAGCAAATCGATTAAGGGTTATGGCATTATCTAAACTTCCTTGAATAACATCTTGGTTAATAAAGCGTTTGATATCTGGATTGTAGTACCTTGCTCTCATGTAGTAGAGTCCGTTGTTGTCTGTTTCTACACCGTATCTACCGTTGTAGAGAAATGGTGTTCTTGTCTTTCCTGTTCTGCCGCATTGTTCTCCGTATGGACCGTAGGTAAAGGTATCTGTTACTGTTCCTTGTCCATTAGTAATAGCTACTGTACTTCCTCTGTTGTCGTAGTGGTAAGTCGCATATTCACCACCTTCTACATGCATGATTAAACCTGTAGCGTAGATGTATTGTCTGACAGTACTACCTTTTTTCTCTACCAAGACTTTAGAAAGAGCACCACTAGTGGTGTCCACTACATAAGTCGTTGTTTCACCATTTTCCGTCTTGCCGATGCGATTATTTTCTGCATCGTATTGGTAAGTTGTTGTGCCGGCCTCTATAAGTCTATTTCTAGCATCGTACTTAAACTCTACCATCTTGCCATCTAGTGGCCCATAGGTCATGTTACCATCAGCGTCATATTTAACTTCTTGTCCGTTGTAGGTAAGGAGTCTATTGCCTTTGCCATAGGTCATGATGGTTTCACCGTTAGTAATAGTGAGGTTTTCATTCAAGCCTTTTTCTTCTTTTATTTTACCACCGGCATCATAGTCAAAGCTATAGTTACAGATGTTTTCACCTTTGGCATTTGTGTCAATGATGGTTTTCACTTGACCTGCAGCATCGTAAGTAGTGTTTCTAGTAGTGCCGTTTGGTCTTGTGATGGTTTTGATTCTGCCGTTATTATCATAGTCATAGTGAGTTGTACCACCATTAAAGTCTATGGTGTCTGTGAGTAAACCTGAGCCATCGTAGTTGTAGGTAATGGTTTGCCCATTAGGATATGTCAGTTCCTTGAGATTGCCTGCAGCATCATAGTTGTATTGGATCGTATTACCATTTGCATCTGTATAAGTTTTGACACGGTTTAGCTCGTCAAAGGTTCTAGTGATAGTACCTGCTTTTGCCGAACTTACAGTTAGTAGATTGCCATTTTTGTCATAAGTGTAGCTAGTGCTATCTACTTGGTCTGTTAAACTCTTAATTCTACCTGCGGCGTCATAGTCATAGGTTGCTGTTTGGCCCCTTGCATTGGTCTTCGTTTTAAGTAAATTAAGATCGTTATAAGTATAAGAATACTTACCACCAAATGGTGTGGTTTCTGTTAACAAATTACCTATTATATCATAGTCATAGCTTTGAGTGTTGCCTTCTGGGTCTGTGGTGGTCTTCACTTGTCCCTTTGGATTATAAGTAGCTAATGTAATAACTGGCTCTGTTCTGTTTTCTGTAGCTGGGTCTACTACCTGTTTTAAGTTACCTCTATTATCATATTGCCTTTCTTTAGTTTGATTAAGAGCATCTATAGAGGTTTGAAGACGATTCATATTGTCATAGCGGTTCGTAGTGGTATTGCCTAAGGCATCTGTAACAGTTTCTAAGTTAGAAGCTGCGTCATAGGTCATTTTGCTAATAAGCTGACCATAGCCATCATAAACCTCTTTGGCATTGCCTCTAGCATCATAAAAAGTCTTCATTGTTCTACCTGCACCATCAGTAGTGGTTTCTATGTTTCCTAGAGCATCATAGGTCTGTGTGGTTACATAGCGGTCTCGTGCTATGATAATGCACCTATGGAGAGTTTCTATAGCACGTTAAAAACAGAATATGTTTCACAACATCACTTCAAAGATGATGAGTGCTTAAATCAAGGTATCTATGGGGAGATTTATTGCTGGTATAATCATGTAAGACCTCATTCATTTAATGGGGGTAAAGCTCCAGCTACGAAAAGAACAAGCTATAGTTAGCTTTTTTACACTAGATTTTTAAAAAGTATTTTAACTAAAATGCTTTTTAAGAATCTAGTCTACAGGGGGTTGGGGAGTTATTCCCCAAGAGCTAGAGAAGATTTCAACTATAGTGTTACAATTTTGCTTGACCAGCTCAGATAATGACTACTTTATCATGAATATAAGTGGCTTGAACTTCTTTCAGGCCTTTTTCTCCTGTTTCTGGATTTTCAGCGTAAACATTGGCCCCTACTTGGATATCTTCTATCGATTTAAGTCCTTCTGCTGTCAAAACTAGTGTTTATAGACCTCTAACTTCTTGTAAAATGTAGGCTCAAAGTTAAGTAGAATCGTAATCGCTTTGATTATCAGCTCATTACGAGACATACTAAGTGCTTTAACTTGTGTATCCATAATAACTACTTCTGGACTGTTTTTAGTTAGAAGAACATTGATTAGTTCTGTCATACCAAAATATTATAATTATTCTAACTAATAATATTATCATTTATATTCAACCACCTTTAGTGTATCACATTTTCATGGTTATGTATTTTAGGCAAAAAGAAAACCCAGCAGGTACCAAACTTAATTGGTATGCTGAGCCTAACAAATCTTTTAATTTTTCAATATTACTTTAATATATGGTTGTATAAAACACTCTACTTCGTGTTGTTCTTCATAATGTGCAAACATTAATCTCCTCTCAGTCTGTATATCTAAAACCTCTAAATCAATAGTCCCATCTTTCCACACACAAATTCTACCAATACATTTATCTGTACTCTGGTCCACCCTTATGCAGGGCAATTCTACTTCTTCACTTGTCGTAATTATTTCATCTGTAGTAATTCCTATTTCTTCTAATTTATACCTATTTTTCTCTATCCATTTCTCTAATATCTTATGCATAGTATCCCCCTTTTTTATTTTTCTCCAACTACTTGAATATTAGTAGCAGGTGGTATTTCTGGTATAGGTAAGCCTTTGTTCACAGCTAGACGGGCTTCTATCGTATTAGGACCTAGTATTTTTGCCCATCCTTCATTTGTTTGTATTAGAGCAGATGTAGGAACATCAAACTCTACATAAATTTGCCCTACCTTTGCCTGCTTTCCAAATGCTTCTATAGATGCAGGATTAGCAACATGTGTTGTTCCACTATAACTTTCTTGAACCATTCCAGTCTTTACCATATTCTTATATTCTGCTTGCGACATCCATCTGCCTACTCTAGTAGTGTTACCCACTACCTGAGATACTGTAGTAGCACTGTTTACCAACGTTCCCGTATAGAATTGCCCCATGGTAATATATGGACTTTGTGTAAACACATTTTTTATTGTCCCACCTACTGCTCCAACTGATGTACTCCCTGTAACTCCTAGCATTGGCCCCATCAAGAAAAATGTAGCTGTGCTTATTCCTGCTCCGGACCACTGTTGCAACCATATATCCCAATTCATATTAGGATTTGTTATATTCCCTACACCTTGTGCACTTCTATAAGAAAAATTCATAACAGGTACTACTGAACAAGTAAAATCTGTCCCAACTGCAAGGCCACCCCAAATAGAACTCTCAACACCTCCCCAGAACTGATTCCATTCTAGTTCTCTATTAAGTCTCTTAATCTCCTTCTGCCTTTTAGCTTTTTCAGTTTGTATTTGCTGTAACTTTAAATCTGCCATTTGTTGATTAAGACATATTCTCATAGCTTCTTCTTGAGTCTTTGGTCTCAAGTTTGCTTGTCTTTCTAATGCCATACCTTCTTCCATAGTCACTGTTCCAAATGGATCGATATAACTGATAGGATTACCATTAGTATAAGCAAATCTATTTAGACTTATGGCATTATCTAAACTTCCTTGAATAACATCTTGGTTAATAAAACGTTTGATATCTGGATTATAATACCTTGCTCTCATGTAGTAGAGTCCGTTGTTGTCTGTTTCTACACCGTATCTACCGTTGTAGAGAAATGGTGTTCTAGTCTTGCCTGTTCTGCCGCATTGTTCGCCATATGGACCATAGGTAAAGGTATCTGTTACTGTTCCTTGTCCATTAGTAATAGCTACTGTACTTCCTCTGTTGTCGTAGTGGTAAGTCGCATATTCACCACCTTCTACGTGCATAATAAGGCCTGTAGCGTAGATGTATTGTCTAACTGTATTGCCTTTTTTCTCTACTAATACCCTGGAGAGTGCACTGCTTGTGGTGTCTACTACATAGGTTGTTTTTTCACCATTGGTGATTTGACCGATTCTGTTATTTTCTGCATCATATTGGTAAGTTGTTGTGCCGGCCTCTATAAGTCTATTTCTAGCATCGTACTTAAAGTCTACCATCTTACCATCTAGTGGCCCATAGGTCATGTTACCATCAGCGTCATATTTAACTTCTTGTCCGTTGTAGGTAAGAAGTCTATTGCCTTTGCCATAGGTCATGATGGTTTCACCGTTAGTAATAGTGAGGTTTTCATTCAAGCCTTTTTCTTCTTTTATTTTACCACCCGCATCATAGTCAAAGCTATAGTTACAGACCATTTCTCCTTTGGCATTTGTATCAATGATAGTTTTCACTTGACCTGCAGCATCATAAGTAGTGCTTCTAGTAGTACCGTTTGGTCTTGTGATTGTTTTGATTCTGCCATTATTATCGTAGTCATAGTGAGTGGTCCCACCTTTGAAGTCTATAGTATCTGCAAGCAAGCCTGAGCCATCATAGTTATAGGTAATACTTTGCCCATTAGGATATGTCATTTCCTTGAGATTGCCTGCAGCATCATAGTTATATTGGATCGTATTACCATTTGCATCTGTATAAGTTTTGACACGGTTTAGCTCGTCAAAGGTTCTAGTAATAGTGCCTGCTTTTGCCGAACTTACAGTTAGTAGATTGCCATTTTTGTCATAAGTGTAGCTAGTGCTATCTACTTGGTCTGTTAAACTCTTAATTCTACCTGCGGCGTCATAGTCATAGGTTGCTGTTTGGCCCCTTGCATTGGTCTTCGTTTTAAGTAAATTAAGATCGTTATAAGTATAAGAATACTTACCACCAAATGGTGTGGTTTCTGTTAACAAATTACCTATTACATCATAGTCATAGCTTTGAGTGTTGCCTTCTGGGTCTGTGATGGTCTTCACTTGTCCCTTTGGATTATAAGTAGCTGATGTAATAACTGGCTCTGTTCTGTTTTCTGTAGCTGGGTCTACTACCTGTTTTAAGTTACCTCTATTATCATATTGCCTTTCTTTGGTTTGATTAAGAGCATCTATAGAGGTTTGAAGGCGATTCATATTGTCATAGTGGTTCGTAGTAGTATTGCCTAATGCGTCTGTAACAGTTTCTAAGTTAGAAGCTGCGTCATAGGTCATCTTGCTAATAAGCTGACCATAGCCATCATAAACCTCTTTGGCATTGCCTCTAGCATCATAAAAAGTCTTCATTGTTCTACCTGCACCATCAGTAGTGGTTTCTATGTTACCCAGAGCATCATAGGTCATGGAAGTTGTATAACCTAACGAATTAGTAGTCGTTCTTAAACGATTTTCCTTGTCATAGGAGTAACTGGTTGTTTGCCCTAAAGGATTGGTTACGGCCTTAAGATTGCCCATTTTGTCAAACTTATAAGAGGTTACATACCCCCTTGCATCTGTACTAGTAAGCTTGGTACCCCACTTATCATAAGTTGCACTTGTGGTTTCCATACAGCCATTTATCAGCGTGGTGAGATTACCTAAATCATCATAGGTCTGTGTGGTCACATAGCGATCTGGTGCTATGATTTTAACCACTTGACCAAGTTCATCATACTCATAAGTAATGTTTGCACCTTTAGCATTCGTTTCTGTTTTCTTGCGGTTTAAACTGTCGTAGGTATAGGATGTGGTTCCTGACTGTGGGTGTGTTTCTGTTTCTAAATTGCCTGCGTTGTCATAGGTATAGCTACTTACGGCATTGTTACGATCTGTAGACGTTTCTATCTGCCCTGCTGCATTATAGGTGATTTGCTCTTTGCTACCATCAGCGTATTTTGTCCATTTCAGTCGCCCTTTAATGGTGTAATCATACTCTGTCACATTACCTTTAGGGTCGGTTTGCTTCACCATATTTCCTTCTGTATCATAGTCATAACTAATGGTGCCCTTCACATCTGTCTGTGTCTTTAATAAGCCTGTTTTATCATAGGTATAAGTTGTCGTATAGCCTTTGGCATCTGTCATGCTCTTTAGCTGACCTGCTGCATCATAAATATAAGTAGTCGTATTGCCTTCTCTATCTGTTACTGTTCTTGGGAAGCCATAGGTATCATAAGTCGTGGTAGTCTCATTGCGATTAAAATCAGAGACAGACTTTAACCTACCTTGCTCATAACTATTAATACTTACTACATCTAAGCCTTCATAGTAATCAAAGTTAGTCGTTTGTTCTAATAACCCTTGTGCATTATAGTCATACCGTGTAGTTGCACCTGTTGATAGTACGGCGGTTTTAGGTGTATTATTAGATTCATCATAGGTATAAGTAGTTACTTTGCCCTTTTGATTCGTATAAGTTAAAAGATTGCGATGTTCATCGTAAGTATAGGTTTGAGTATAGCCCATCGCATCTTTTATTTCTGTCACATCACCATAGTCATTATACTGATATCTAGTGGTATTACCTTCACCGTCAGTAGCACCTATTTTTCTATGATTGCTATCATAGGTAAAGTAATAGGTATTGCCTAGTTCATCTATTTCTTTTAATAACTGCCCATCCATATCTACTGTTTTATAAGTTTTGTTACCTACATCATCTGTGGTAACCATAGTAATATAGCTGGTATTTCCCTCTGTGTAGGTCTCATAGCTGTAGGTTTCTGTATAGCCTTTAGGAAAAGTTTGAGAAATAACCTTTCCTTTGGCATTATAGCCTAATTTGACAAAGCTATTGCCTTCTGCATTAATGGCTTCTTCTAAAAGTTTTTTCTTATTGTAATGATAGGTAGTTGCCTGGCCTAGCATATCTGTTACGCTTTCTAAAAGTCCTGATTGATTATAAGATAGCTTAACACTTCTACCATGATCGTCTGTTACTTTGCTTAGCTTCTGATTATCATAAGCCAAATGAATATTTTCTCCTGAAATAGGCTCTGTAATAGTTTCTAATAAATCCTGGTCGTTGTAAGCTAAGACTAAAGCTTGTCCCATCTTATTCACCAGCTTGGTCAGCTTACCTTTAGCATTATAATAGTGCACTTGCATATCAGAACGTTCTAGTCGATAACTGTCATCTGCTTCTACATAGAGCTTATCTTTATTCGTCTGCCAATCTCCTGCTACATAAACGCCATCTTCCCTGCGTTCATACAAGGTGAATTGTTGCGGCCTCCAAAAGACTCTAATTTGTGTATCTGATATCTTTTCAATATAAGAATCAAAGGTATGGCTCCATCCTCTACCAAGTATATTTCCTTTGGTTTGTGCTGTATTGTATTCTAGTCCTAGTGATAATGGAATGGCACTATTAACACTCATAATAGGCTGATCAAGTGCTTGGGCACCGGTTACTGCATCTATACCACCGCTATTATAAGCTTCTAAATAGCTAGCATCTCTTAGCCTACTACCACTTTGTTTGGTGGTACTAATTAGACCTGTCTTGATGTTTACACGCCCATTCATTCCTGTAATAAAAGCATTTCTCAACATATATTGTACATCGAAGCCCTCTTCATCCTTTTCAGGAAATAAAATCTTTGTGGTATAGGTCATATTTACGGATTGCCCTGGTTCTAATACCTTGACACTTACCTCTTGGCCTAATTTTAAGGTTGGAACCACCGTCATATTTTCTGTAGTAAAGTCAAAGCCTTCACTTCCATAGTCCACTACTATTTCTTCACCTACTTGCTTGTAGCTAGAAGGTTCCTTTGCCTTAATTTTGAGGTCATTAATATCTTTGTCTGACACGTTAGTTAATTCTACGTCAATGGTGTACTCTTCTCCCGGCATGGCAATTTCCGGTGCTTCTACATACATATAGAGAGCTGAATTACCATAGACCTTAAGTGGTGGTTTTGTAATAAACCTCATTTTATCTGGTATTTTTTTATTAGGATCTGTACCAAAGGTGTATACACCGGAGACATCTATACCTACTTCATATTCACCCTCTTTATCCCCTCTTACTAGCCAGCTAGTAGTTGTCTGCTGACCACCATTAATTTCTTCTACCTCATGATTGATGGTTTGAACCTCTGTAGTCGGTGCTAAACTAAGACCATTTGGAAGATCAATAGTCGCCATAATATCTTGGAAGCAAATATCTTGGTCGCTAGTATTTATTAATTCTAGTTCTATTTCAAAGAACTCTTTTAACATACTGATTTCAAACGGTATTTTTAGAATGTAAAGTGTAGGTGGTGTCGCCTGCTTAAAATCGTTACTTTTTCCACTGCCTTCAGTACTACCTACATAGTAGTAATACCCATTATTTTGTGTTTGATAATGAACTTGTGGCTTTTGATTAACAAAAATGCGTACTTGCTCAAATTCTAAATTAATGATTGCTTCATACACTTGACGATTATCTGGATCTTTAATATCAATACCTGCTTCTACTATTTCTTCTAAACTTAATGGTTTAACATTAACTTGTCCTTTAATAATATCTATCTTCTCAAGCGTTATTTCTTCTACCTGTACCTCACCATTCTTCACTTCTAATGTAGTACTGCCTCCTCCTGCTGTAGGAGAAAATACACTTACTTCATAAGTATCACTTGGTAAATTAGTAGTTAATACGCCATTAGCATTGGTATAAAATAAATTATCTTGTTCAGCTCTTAAATTAGAAGTAATATAAACACTCGCATCTGTTACGGCTTGTTTTGTTTTATTATCTACTATACTAAGTTCTATGCCTCCTAACTGGGTCGCCCTTACTACCTCTACTTCAATCTCTCGCTGCGCTTTATTGCCGGCATAGTCTGTCACTACTACTTTTACATTATGTATACCTAATGTATTAAAACTATAATTAACAATGGCACCCTTTCTAGTAATCTCATCATCAATAAGCCAAATCACTTCATTGATTCCGCAGTTATCCATAGATTTAGAGGCATCTAGAATATAATTTCTTCCAATAACACCTTGTGTAAAGTTAGCTAAGTGGATGGATGGTGCCTCATTATCAGTTCTTTCATCCTTTACTGCAAGCTGTACTTCCTCACTTCTATTACCATTAGTGTCTTCTGCATAAATCATATAAGTATAGCTTTTCTGCGGAATGGTTGCTTTATCTAAATAAGCGGTCTCCGTTGTTTCAGTTAAGTAATTAAAGTTTACCTTTTCTTTTTTAAATAAATAGTAACGTACACCCTCTTCTTCACTACTAAACTCTAGCGCAATACCCTTATCTGTACTTTGAGCCACTATATTAGGCGCCTTAGGTGGTGTTTTATCTACCTTTACTGTAAAGAGATGCTCCTCACTCTTATTACCTGCTTGATCCGTTGCAGTAATACGAATAGTATTATTACCTTCTTCAAAATCATCTTTTGAAAAGCCAGCTTCAATCCAGGCACTATTGACATCCTTTAGTTGATGTTCTTTAAATACTTTATAAGTCTGGCTAGTAGCTGTTTTAATTTCAATTAGTACATTAGCTAAATAAAAATCATCAATTGCGTGAATACGAAGCACATCACTATATAGGGGTGTTTCCACACCATTCCAAGAGGTTTCTATAGTTGGGACTTGCCTATCTTCTAGAACCTCTACCTTGGCTGTTTGTGCACTTGAACCGTTACCTGCCCAGTCTATGCTAAAAATACGATAGGTGTATTTCGCCTTAGCTTGAACAGTTGTATCAATAGCCTCTTTACTAAGACCATTCCCCTTATAAATGAGCTTGTATTCACTTTCATTTTCTGCCCTTCTTTCTACTTGCCAATAAGCTATGTCTGCTACATCATCCGGTAGTTCCCATGACAAGTTAACGTTATTTCCCTTAGCCTCTGCTGTAAATGCTTTAACAGATGGTGGAGCAGTTCGGTCTACGTTAACTAAAATGATTGGTAAACTCTTGCTATCAAGTATATTTCCTTTTTGGTCTTCCATGAGTGGTCTAAAATATAACTCGCCTTCTTTATAGCTTGAAAGATCTATTTCTATTGCATACGAATTAGCCCTACTTGGTATGGTATATTCTTTTATAGCTGCTACTTGCCACTCTTTTTGGTCATAAGACGCTTCTAAGGTAATCTTACTAATTCCTTGAGTACTTCTAGCACCTATATTAACTAGCACTTTGTCACTAAAATATCCTTGGTGTGGTCCAAAACTTGTAATACCTAGATTGTCACTGCCAACTTTAATCATTATTTTTTCTGTACTTGTTATCATCTTTCCTTGCAAATCATATTTATGAATTTGCACCTCATAGATATCACCTATTACTAGGTCATTTAAAGTGTATTTATTTAGTGAACCTGCTATTTTCTCAGAATAGGTAAAATCCTCTGTTGTTAAATTTTTATATGCCATACAGTAATGCCCTATGTGATTGGTTCCATAGGTTGTCCATTCTAATGTCACCTTACTACCTTCAAACTGCATATCTGTAATGGCAAAATAACTCTGATCCACTTCATAAATGTAAATAGCATCTGTTGTATTGCCGGCTTTGTCCCATACCTGATATCTTACCTTAAAACTTCCTACATCAATCGGTATTTGATAACTTACAAGGAGTTCATTACTATTTGTATTTTCTCCCATTAATGTCCATTGCTTTTGCCTTTCATTCCAATAAGACATCTGCAATCTAGCTACCTTATGATTATCTGTAGCAACTACTTTAAAGTCAGTCTTACCCGTTACTGTTGTATTTTTTTCGGGTGTTATATTTGTTATCTCTGGATTGATTAAATCTACTGTATTATTTTCTACTGTATACACAAAATCTTGTTGTAGGGTAGCACCATTGTCTCCTTTTGTAATCATGCGAATTTTTAATGTTTCATATCCAAACGGTACATTTAAAAGATACGCATAATGCTTACTAAATGCCTTATCTCCTTCTTTTACTTCATAAGCATAACTAATAGGGAGCCACTGCTTTAGATCCACATTATAATAAGCTAAATCAAAATAGGACGCACCTGCATTACTATTAATAATGAATTCTGTACTTGCATCAATAACACTTCCACCTCTAGGTAACATACTGCTTGCATAGAAATTAGTAATTAACGGTTCACTTTGGTTACCACCTGTGTAGTAAGTATAAATCTTATAGGTATAGTTAGTACTTGTATCTAAATCATCATATAAAATTGTAAAGTTCTTCTGCAGCTCATCTTCCTTAATGCGCTTATTAGCCTCATATACTTCTATCTTACAATGCGATACACTTTCTGGCTTAGGTACTTTCCATGATACTTGAATACCAGCCTCACTTTTTATAACACTTGCTGCATAAGCACCTTTTTGCACTTGTACTTTTCGTTCTTCTATAAACTTATTGCCATCTATATCCGTAAATACAAACTTTAAGGTATGTTCTCCTACTGCTGTACTTGATAAATACCATGTATTATCAAAAGTAATCTGCTTTTGTGTTGTTGTGCTAGGTGATGAAGTAGAAAAGAGAGAGTTTTCTTGCCCATTAAATACATCATATACCCTTAACTCTTTGAAACTATAGTAGTTATTATCATATTTAACAGTAATTTTGTGAGTATTATTAGTTATTACCGGCTCATGGTCAACTGTACTTTCTAGAATTTTAGGTTCAGAAGGTGTTACCTCTACTCCCTCTGTTTTTTCACTTTCTTGATCCCCTACTACAGCTGTCACTTGATAAGTGTAGGTCTCACCTGATTGGACAGTGGTGTCGTTATAATTTCGCTCTGTAGTTTCTTCTAATAACTCACCATTTCTATAAATACGATAGGATTCTTCTTCTCTAATAGGTTGTAATTCATTCCATTTAAGTACTACTTTCTTACCTGTCTGATAGCTAATTTGAAATCCTTGTGGTGTATCACCTGATTGCTGTTCCACAATTTCTAGCTTTTGATAACAGTTAGTAGGATTAAAAGTATAATTGTCTACTGCCTTGTCAATAACTAATGTCCCTACTTTATTGTAATAGCTATAACTAACCCCTTTAGTATCTATAGTTTGCCTATTATCACCAATGAGTAATAATTTATGGTTTATATCACTATCTATACGATACGGTGCAAATTTACAGTCTTTAAGTACAACTAACTTACCTTTTCGCAAATACACGTATGCTCTGTTATTATTAACCTCCATATTTCCTTTAATATAAAAGTAACCATCCGCATTTTCCATATTTAGATAGGTCGTACTATATGAAGCTTGCAGTTGCCATGCCTCATCCCCCCACTTACTATGATGAATATATTTGTAATCTCCATCAACCTTTAATGTGCCACTACCTATATTAAGATTCCCATAAATTTGTGTTAAATTCCCCTTAATAATTACCGTATGACCATTTAAATCAAGGTTTGTGCCAACAAGATACACATCTCCCTCTATCACTAAATCCTCTGCTAAAGTACTATTAGTTAGCCATAATCTTTTTCCTGGTTGTTCAAAATGGATGGTACCATACTCATCCTTTAATTCCTTAATACAATTAAAACTATTAAATATTACTCCTTCTGAACTTGTATTTTGGTTTGTAACCTGAGTGAAGTAATTTCTATTATCATTCAGAATAACTTGTTGCTTTTTATTCCCTTTAAAAAGTATAGATGCACCAATCTGAATGCTCTTATCTCCTTGTTGCACCAAGTCCCCTTCTATTATAATTTGTCCATATCCAATATATATATCATTTATTGGAAGTAACTTCAAATTGCCATGGCAAATAAGCTGATTTGCTGCACTAGAAAAAGATAGCCAAGCTAGCTCACAATCTTTTCCTACTTCTACTGTTCCAGTTCGTATATCTACTCCGCTATTCTTTGTATTTAAATTTTCAGCTATATATAAATTTCCACTATAGACTGTAATAGAGCCATACTCTACTAACAAATCACCTGCTACATTAACTTTTGCATTATTAGAGAGCGATAAATTTCCTTTGATACGTACATCTCCAGTAAAATTGTAATTCGAAGCTAAAATAACATTCCCAAGACTATATCCCTTATTAGGGTGTTTATTATACTCATCAAGTACTCTAAATACTATATTTTCTGGATTAGTAATGTGTATATTTTCGCTTAGCTTTAAGCTATCTATATATAATAAGCCAGCTATCTTCGTGGCACTATTAACTTGCAGCTCCTTGACATAGCTATTGTTATTTTGCTCTAGGCAAGTTAAATTACCTTTCTCAATGACTAACTGGCCAATACTATATGACCCTAGTTCTACATCATTGCCTATTACTACCTTCCCTTCTCCTGTAATACTATTAATCTTAGCACATCCATATAGTTCAACTAGGCTCTCTTTATCTATAGTTATTCGATAATTTTCAACTAAATTTCTAAAAATAGCATTTCCTTGGTTTCTAATATATATATAATCTCCCTTAACGATATTATCGAACTCTACTGTTACCCCATCTATATAAGTATCTGAAACCATTCTAACAACCTTATCGGTCTTAATATCTTGTTTAAAGGTATGTCCATATAAAGGTACTTCTTTATCCCAAGTAGGGTCCGATAATATTTGATAAGCTGCCTCATCTTTAAAATAAACATTCCCTGTGTAGTTAACATTATGATGCACAAATCGATTGGTAACTATTATCTCAGTATAAAATTTTATGTTTTTCTCAGCAGCTGCAGTGACTTCTAAATTTGGTAATTCAGTTCTATAGTAAAGATTTATTTCTTGATAAGTATTTCCAGCTAGAACTATATATGCCTCATTAGTAAATTTCCCAAGACTATTACTTGAATAATTGCTATATTTACATATAACATTACTATGCAAAATCAACTTACCTGATGACATAATGACATGTGTCATATTGTATGTCCAAACTAGATCACCAATAATCTCTATCTGTTCACTTTCTTGGTTGGCAACAATTTTTCCTGTACTATCAGTATAATTCTCTCCATTTACCACAGCAAAATAATAATTCTTCTCTGCTTTAATTTGCCCCCCATTTAAAGTTAATGTTCCTGCTTCATGGTAAATATGCCCTTTAACTGTAAGCTGATAGCCTCTAAGGTCCACATCCCCTTTTATATAGAGATTCTGGGTTACGATTAAATCTGAGGTAAGTTGGTTATTGGCTAAGGTTAAATCACCTTCCCATACTCCCTCTAGATTACCTACATTCCCCTCAGAAATAATATTTTGCACGGGGGTAATTTTATCTAAATCTGCTTTGGCTATTGGTTTTTGGAATACTACAGGATTAACCAATCTTACAGTTGTATTATCTGGTATAGATATAGAAGCTATTGCATTACCATCACTAGCTGTAGATGCAAACATAATGACTTGTTGCTTATTTCCATTCATAATTAAAGTATGCGTCTGGCTAGCAAAAAAACCAGTTCTTGTATTGCTAATTAGATTACCTGCTAAATAAAACTTTCCACTCGTTAGGGTGGACGCCGTCGTATTAGTACTCTGTGTATTAAAATCACCTAGTACCCTTACCTCATCCTGCTCATTTAGCATATTAAACCTACCTGTACCGGTAATTTCACAGTTCCCTCTAACTTCAAGCTTACCATTGCTAATCGTTAAGCTTCCTGATTGTATATACAGATCCCCCTCAACTATTAACTGCTGTCCATTTAAGTCAACATCATTTTTAATATAAAGGTCTTTCTTGAAAATTACATCTGATCCTACCTTTATACTATTAGTAATAGTGTAATCTTCCACATATTCTTCTTCAAATATTGTTGCACCTGCTACTTTTAAGTTAGTTCTATTCTTAATTCTTTTAAGCGTTGTCTTGTCTTTTAGTGCATCTACATATATCTCATTTATTAATGTGACACTACTATCATCAGTAATCACTAATGTTCCAATGTTATTATAAGGTACATATGGGTAGTAAAATCTTATACTTTGCTCACTACTTCCATTAAATATAGTTTCATGGGTACCTGCAGCCTTATACCCATAACTGACTAATACTTCTAGATTGCCTCCTATATATACTTTTCCTTTTGTCATTACACTGTTATACTGACCACTTCCTGCTAAATAGTTTCCTTTAATCTCTATGATATCTTCATCATTTTGCATATAAAAAGTTGCGCTATTACTTGTTTGTAAATTACCATGTACTGTTAACTTTCCTTTATTAATATTAAGATATCCCTTATGGTAAAAATCTCCTTCTACTATTAAATTATAACCATTTAAGTCTAATGTTCCTGTCAATGTTAAATCCTTCTTTATCACTAAATCATGGGTAAGTTTAACTGTAGAATTAGGTAGATTTATAGTACAGGATTTATCTACAGGCTCTGTAATATGAATACTGGTTAAATACAGATAAGAAAGGTTTTGCATCCCTTCTAATACTTCTACATTTATGATCTCACCTATAGTAGTTCCTCTTTCAAGCTTTATTATGGCATTATCCATGGTCCCTAGTTTTCCAATCCCTTGATAATAACGATAATAGAGATCGATTATATGTATGCCCTCTCCATAGAAAATCGTCCTGTGCTCCCCTGTAGCCTTATATCCATAGTTATTACCCGTCTTTAGATTTCCTTTGATTTTTACCATTCCAGCGGTAAATTGATAGTCACTGCTTATAGAATACCCCCCAGTATTAACTATATAATTTCCCTGCACTTCTATTGAATCTTCAACATTTTTCATGTAGATTAAACCATTTGTTTTAAAGTCTTTACCTACTATTAGATTTCCTTTATTTATTTTCAAGGTCCCAGATGTATGATACACATTTCCCAAAACTGTAAGTGTATGTCCATTCAAATCTAAGTTAGACTTAATATATAAATCCTTATCTACTACCATATCCTTATGTAAAACAAGCGGTGTTCTAATGGTTAAATCTTCATCTACTAATCCAGTGTTAGGAATACCATTTACCAATAAAAATTCTAATGGACTGATTCGTTTTAATAATTGGTCATTAGGCTCGTTACCTAGATTCATATAATCTTTTAATACTAATGTTGACTCTTCTCCAACGGCTATCTGATTAATTCGATAATTATTATTAAATTTTGCATATCCTTTTATATCAATGCATTGCTCCCCTATACCGTTAAAAATAGTAATATGTTGTCCTTGAGAGCAATATGGTATATAAGCATCAGAAGTTAGATTCCCACCTATATAGAGTTTACCTTTAGTTAATGGTGATGAAGAATAATTATAATATCCTGTAACCAAAAGATCTTTCTTGATAATGACTTCATCAGCCTCACTGTTCATAATTAGACTATTACTACTCATTTTTAAGTTTTCTTCTACAGAAAACTTACCTCCATCAACTACTATTGTATTATTATTAATAATATAAACACTTCCACTAACTTCAAGCTTATGTCCATTTAGGTCAACATTAGCTTGTATATATAGATTTCCATTAATAGCTAAATCTTGATATAGGTACAACGATGTAGTCACCGTCGCATCTTGTTCTATTTTTCCACTAATAGGTACTCCGTTTATAAGTAGAAATTGTGGCTGCTCTATCCTTTTCAACATTTCATCATCAAAATTATTGTCTAAATTTATATAGTCTTTTAATATTAATGTTGTTCCTTCCTCAATAGCAAGCTCATTAATTGAATAACTTGCTCCTAACACTTGATTGCCTTTTATATCAACATATTGTTCTCGTTCTCCATTAAAAATGGTAATATGCTTATACCCAGAATAATATGCTTTAGGTGTATTAGCTGTTAGATCCCCACCTATGTATAACTTTCCATTTGTAAGTAATGGATAATAATACCCAGATATGGTAGATGTTAAATTTCCTTTGATAACAACTTCATCTGCATCATCACTCATACTTAAGATGGAATTGCTGATAATCATATTTCTTAGTACCTCTAGTCTTCCTCCACCTAAATTAATCTGAGATGAATTCTCACAATAAACGTCTTCTTGTACTTGTACACTTCCCCCCAATATCCTTAGTGTAGCGTAATTATCACAATACAAACTACCCTTTACAACCAGTTTATACCCATTTAACTCTATATAACCATTAATATACAAATTCCCTTTAATTGTAATATCACCATTTAGATTACTATAGTTATTTAGTACTACATCGCCTTCTATCTCATTTACAAGTGGCATCCCTTGAATTAACACCTTTTCTACTGGAGAGATTTTACTAAGTGTTTCGTCATTAGGTTTTTGCTCTAAATTAATATAATTCTTTACAATAATGCTACTTTCCTCTACTATTTCAATACTATTAATGCTAGAATCATTGTTAAACAACTCCAGCCCTTCAATATCTATGTACTGATTACCTATCCCATTGAATATAGTTCTATGATTACCTTCCGAATAGTAACCTTGAGCTGAATTCGAACTTAAATTTCCCTTAATATAAATACATCCATCAGTTAATTCTAGCGATTGCATTCCATAACTAGCTACACTAGTTTCCATTTGACTAACAGGATTAATCCTCCGAGCTACATTAGACTTAAAGTCTCCCTCTATATGGATCTCATCATTCGCATTGTTCATAATTAGTGTACTATCTTGTATTTCTATATTTTGCTTTACATAGAGCTGTCCCCCGTTCATTTCAAGAATAGAGTCCTCTTGGCAGTATAGATTTCCATTAATGGTCATTTTATATCCATTTAAATCTACTTGCCCATATAGATATGTGTTGCCATCAATTATCATATCTTCCTCTAATGTTATTACATCATCTATACTATAACCATCTTCTATTTGGTTATACAGTGCTGTCACATTAAGCATACTTGATGTAGTTACTTCCATACTATTATCTGCTATAACTTCTAGCATTGATGATGTGGTCTTTGGGTCTACATTATTACTTATTTTCATGCTCGTATTGACCACTGCATTAATCACATCACCTAATGCACCTCTAAGTTCTTCCCCATATATTGTCTCAATTAATATAGCCCCCACTAATAAAAAGCATAAATATTTCTTTCTACTCCTCATATTCCCCTCCATAACCTCTATTTACTTACAATACTTAGCTGTTTCGTATTATTGTCCCAGCTATAACTCACTTCAAATGCCCTACATATATCCCCTATTGGTAAATAAGTTCTTCCATTAATAATCTGTGCCTTTTCTAATAATGGTACCTCTATACCATTAACTAGCATATATGTTTTTCCTATGCCTATAACAATTCTCTTACTTCCTAGAATCTCTACTTCTTTTGTTTTTGCATGCCATTTAATCTGCTCTGGTGATATATTAAGTGCATATGCCAAATATCTTACAGGTACTAGTAATCTATTACTTTTTGAAATCATTACTGTTGCATCCATCTCTATAGTTTGTCCATTATATACAGCTATATTGCTATTTAATGTTAAGATTACTTGATTTGTAGTAACACTTTCTTTTTCTCTTCCTGCTGTATCATTCTTTACTCCACTATTTGTTTTATCACTCTCAGTATGATTCTCATTCTGCTTATCCTCGGAATCTTTTTCATCCCCCTTATCTTCCTTTTCCCCTTCTTCAGGCTCTTTCTCTTCTCCCTCATTTGACTCATCTGCACCTGTAGTTGTGATTTTACATATATTTCCTGCATTATCATATTCATATTCAATACAAATACCACTCTCATACTCTACCCGTACTAACCTATTAAGATCATCATAAAAATACTCTGCTGCATAAATACTATTACCCATAAGTAAAAAAATCATTAGCCATATTATTACTCTCTTCTTCTTCATATTCCCTCCCAAAATTACCAAATATAAAATAATTTTAATATATTTTAAATATTTATTCAATTATTTTAATTTTAAATATTTTATTCCGTCAAATTTAAAAGAGCTCTCGCATTAGCTGATTTTAATCTGCTAATGCGAGAGCTGATTTTTATATCTTTTATGAATAATGCTATGACTTATAATTCACTACCACAAATAATACAGGCTATACTTAAACCACAGATTTTCTGCATTTTTTAGCGTCTACATTTTTGATAGTAAAAAAAGAATACTTTCAGCGAGTCTACCGGTAAATGAATAATTCTCCTTTATCTATCCTCAATATTTTTCTCTTTTTATCAACTATAACCAGTACCTTCGTCTTTTTTTCCTAGACTTCAAACAAAGGGATCATAGCTGATTGGATTACCATTAACGTATGCCTAACGATTTAAGCTTCTACCATCTAATACATTACCTACTACTGCATCTGCATTCATAAAACGCTTAATATCTGGATTGTAGTATCGGGTACACATATAGTATAAACCATTGGCATCTGTTATAACACCTGATCGCCCATTATATTTAAATTAAACGGCACCTGAATTCACTTTCTTAGTTTGCATAATAAAACACACCCTTTCGCAACTTTTTTCATAGTTGCTAAGAGTGAGTTTATATTAGCGTTTTAGAACTTAATATTAACTTTTCATTTTCCATTCTGACCGAAAGTATACCTAGATGGGAAATTTCACACTAAAGTCTTTTAATTAATCTTTATGGGTTACATTACCTTCGGTGAGCGCCATTTCGATTAATTTACAGAGACGAGAGTTGATTAGTGAGTCCTAAAGTATAATCATAATTAAATCAAATTTCTTCGTATCGTTGATTTGAGAACCGTTGTATCCACCCATCTTCAGTATACAATTCTCCAGACAACCCATCACTTATTTCAGAAATACTTTCTCCCTCAATTTGCATATCAATATTTGAATGCTCTTCTAACATACATAGCATATTATGAATACTTAAATCTACAATTTGAGGAACAATTCTTTCTATCAACTGGCGTTGTGTAATGTCTAACTGTTCAACTTCAGAATATAATTTTTGAGAACTTTCATCTTTCATTTTACCATTTATTCTCATATCATAACTGCGTATAGTCCTATCTCTAACATCACTTATTAATATTTCTCCAAACCTACTTAACACATCACTCATACCTAAATCTCCATTCTTTTATTATTTTGAATACCATGGTATTCTAGTTGGTTGCTTTACACCTTGTCCAGCTAAATTTGATAATGAATCTTCTAGCAAGTCATTTATAAGACTATCACCTGCGCCACCTGCTTTTAAAGCCTCTCGAGCAATCCTTGTATGTTCATCCAATGTGTTGGGTCTACCGCTTTCATATAACTCTTTAAATAACTCACGTTGTTTTGATGTCATCTTTTGATGATTCAGTCCATTTCGTTCCATAAAATCTTGGCTTATAGAAAACCCTACATTAGGGTCATATTTAGAAGCTCCTTTAAAACCAGCCTTTGCATGTACATGATGGCCCCCAACATCCCCATACTTACCAGTTCCTGAATATCTGCCACCCTTATCAGCAAAGAACTGTAAATCTAATTTATACTTAACATTTTTCGTCTGTTCTACAACAGTATCTTCTACTGCTTCTTTAATATTTCGCTCTGTTGCCGTTTGTGCTACTTCTCTTATGTTTCTTTCTGTTGCTTGCTGTCCGGCTTCTCTTACTGTTCTTTCTGCCGTATTTTCTGTAACCGAACCCACTATTTTAAAGCTTGTTTTTTCTGCTAGCTGTTTTGCTATCTCTTTACCAGATTTAGCACCAACTTTACCAAGCACATCTGATATGAGTTTTCCTGCTGTTTTTAAGCCTTTGCCTAAGTATTTTACACCTTTAAAGATTAGGTCCGCACCAAAAACACATCCTAAGTAGAATGCTGCTTTTCCGTACTCCCCTTCCTTTAAATAATTAACTGCATTAACAGCATCTATTATATCTCCAAGTACTGGCATAAAGCCTGCTACATCTAACCAGACCTCATTAATGCCTTCATCTTCTTCTTTTTCTGGGCTTAGTCCAAAGGGGTCGCTATAGTTGATTGGATTACCATTAACGTACGCATGACGATTTAAGCTTCTGCCATCTAAAACATTACCTACTATTACATCCGTATTCATAAAACGCTTGATATCTGGATTGTAGTATCGGGTACACATATAGTATAAACCATTACTGTCTGTTATGACACCTGAGCGTCCATTGTATTTAAAGATAACATCATTACTTCCTTGATGATCTACTAATTCACCATATGCTGTGTAACTAAATCTGTCTGTTACTTCGCCTTTACTATTTGTAAGTGCTGTAGTGCTACCTCTATTATCAAAGTGATAAATGAAATAATGATCTCCTTGCTCCTGGGCCAATAAACCTTTGCCATAGATGTACCATGTAACAGGTTCACCCTCTTCTATTTGTGCAATGGTCCTAGGCAGTTCATAGTTGCTATCCACTACATAAGCTGTTCGTTTACCCTCTTCAATAACAGCAATACGATTGTTTTCACCATCATATTCATAGATGGTGTCTCCTGCTCGAATCAGCCTATTTCTAGCATCATATTCAAATTCTACCCATTTACCATTTAGTGGACCATACGTCAAGTTACCATCTTGATCATAAATAACTTTCTTACCATTATAAGTGCTTAACCTATTATCTTTATCATAAGTCATGGCTACTGTTTCTGAAACAACTGCTGAGGCTTTTACACCTCCTTGTGCTTTGGTTTCTTCTACAATATTGCCTGCTCCATCATAAGTGTAACTATAGCTATTAATGACTTGTCCTGTACCCGTTTTATCAATAATGCCAACAAGCTGACCTAGAGCATCATACTGATTGATTTGAACACTGCCATCTGATCTTATCGTTTTTTCTAGTCTGCCATTAATATCATAACTATACTTGGTTTTTCTACCTGCCCAGTCCTCAACTTCTGTTACTTGATTCACTGCATTATAGCGATATTTAACTTCCTTATTATTGGAGTAAATCACTTTGGTGACATTTCCTACTGCATCATACTCATACCTAATAGCCATACCATTAGCTTCTATATATTTGATGACACGATTCAAAGCATCATATTCTCTTTGAATACTATTTTTCTCATCTAATACTTGAAGGACATTGCCATTAGCATCATATCTATAGCTAACTTTACCTACTTCATCTGTAAAAGAAGTGATTCTGCCTGCTTTATCATAAGCATAGGTTGTATTTTGCCCTCTACCATTAGTACTACTTTTAAGTTGATCTATATTATTATACGTATAACTATGGCTATATCCAAGACTAGTGGTCTCTTTTACCATTTGTCCTGACTGATTATAGGTATAAGTATAGCCACCACCTCCTGGATCTGAATAGGACTTCAATTTTCCACCTAAGGTATAAATGGCCTTAGAAATGCCTTTTTCAGGATCTTCTACCTGACTTACGTTGCCTGTCTGATCATAGGTTATTTTAGTGGTACGATTTAAAGCATCTACTACCTCTATCACTTGATTTAATTGATTGTAAACATTGCTAGTAGTATATCCTAATGCATCTGTGGTACTTACAAGATTATTCAAGCTATCATAAGTATTAGTAAACAATCTAACCCCAGCAGCATCAAAGTCACTGATGAGATTACCATATTCATCATATTCTCTTCTCACAGTGCGACCTAAGGAATCAGTAGCACTTATTAAACGTCCTAAAGCATCATACTTAAAGGTAGTTGTGTTGCCATTTGCATCTGTAATAGCTACTACCCTATCTTCTTTGTCATAAGTGTAGGTCGTTACATTACCTAATGCATCTGTTACTGTCGTTAAGTTATCATTTAAATCATAGGCATAGCTTGTCATATACCCTCTTGCATCAGTTTCATTTACAAGGCGTCCCCAATTATCATAAGCATAAGATCTAGTGTTGCCTTCTCCATCCTTACTCCAAATCAAATTACCTGCTTGATCATAGCCGTATTGTGTTAGATGACCTTCTGCATCTTCCTTACCTGTTAAATTCCAAGCTTTATCATAGCTGTATTTGGTGCTGCCTTTTCCTACGGTGTCCATAGTCCTTAATTTTGTGTTTTTAAAATAGCCATAAATAACTTTTTCACCATCTGGTAAAGTCATTGCATCTAAGCTGCCTCTTGTGTCATAGTGGAAAACAGTTATCGCACCTTTTGTATCTACGGTTTTAATGAGATCTCCTATATAATTATATTCTTTTAATTCAAAAGAACCATCGGGATAAATAGTTTTAATGAGTCTATCATTGCCATCATAAATATAGTGGATTGTATTTCCTTCACAATCTATGGCTTTAACCAGATTATTATTACCATCATATTCAAAGTGTGCGGTGTTCCCTTTACTACCTGTTATAGTGAGCTGATTACCTCTGCTGTCATAGGTATAGGAAGTTTTATAACCTAATGCATCTGTAAGACTTAATAGGTTTCCTTTATGGTCATATTCATAAGTAGTTGTATTACCTTCTCTATCCGTAGTTGTTTTAAGCCTACCAGCTTCATCATATGTCATATGATTCGCATTACCTCTAGAGTCAGTAACACTTGTTAATAAACCATTTTTGTAATCATATTTGATTTTTCCTAAGCCTACTACCTCTTCTGATAAAATCCGGCTGTACTCATCATATTCATATTGAGTCACTTTACCAGACGGTTCCCTCATGGTTAATATTTGATTGTTTTCATTATAGGTAAAGTAAGAAGCTTCTCCTTCTTCATTAACAATACTGGTTACATTTCCATTGCCATCATAAGCCATATATGTAACTGTATTTTCTGGATCAGTTATTTTAGTAACCTGATTATTCCCATTATACTCATAGGTTACTTCAACATCTCCATTGGTGTCAGATACCTGATTACCTTTGCTATCATAAGTTAATGTTCTTACCTTTGTTCTTGCTTCACTTACTTCTTCTGTTTCCATAATGAGAAGGCCATCTCGATTATAAACATAAGTTTTATTATGACCTAGTCTATTTTTTACTGTTACTATATATCTCCAGAAGCTTTTATCATCATAAGTAAAAGTAGCAAGTTCATTACCTGACCTAGCATCATCTTGAATAAGTACCCTTCCTTTTTCATCATAAGTATTCGTCAAATAGGTAATGCCCTCTGCATTGGTCATTGTATGAATGTGATATTTACCTGTATAAGTATAAGTTTCAGTCTTTCCATTCATATCTGTCATACTTACTAGCTGACGGTCAGAATTATAATCAAACTGAACTATTCTGCCTACTTGGTCTGTTACACTTCTTAAAAGTGTTTGTCCATCATAATTAAAGGTTAATCTAATATTGCTATTTCTTTCAGATACAGAAGAAAGAACGTCATCTTTGTAGCTTAAGTCTAAAATACTTCCACCCTTAGGTTGAATACTGGTGAGTCTACCTTTATTATTAAAGGTAAATTCCTGTTTATTAACATCTGTATAAATATACTGTTCTCCTGACTTGACACACTGTACATCTTTTAAGTCTGGTGAATTAGAGGTATATATACCATTTCCACTCTTATCAAAAAGAAAAAGTACATTAACCGGTGACAAGTGAAGTACTAATACCTTTGTATTGCCTTCGATTTGTTCTAACTTCATTTCATAGTTATGGTACCACCCTGGCCCCATTTGTTCAGGTGTTTCGTCTTCTCCCTGTTCTTCTGGCGTTAATGATGAATAATAAGCTTCGAAAGTAACTTGTCCTAAACCTTGAAGCGCCATTAGTGTTTTTGTAGTCTCTTGTCCTCCTGTAACAACGTTAACTGGGTCTTCCACTAATTCTGGCTCTGCTATGCGGTATTGTGGATTATGTGCTGGAATAACAGAAATACTTACCGGAATGTCCATGGACTGAGAAGTTACATAGGCCTCAATAAGCTTATTATATTTTCCATCTGGTGCACCTATACTATTATTGTATACTAAATATATACTTTCTCCAGGTTCAAGTACTTCTACAGTTATAGCTTTATCACTCTCTTCAATACCTTCTATATTAGCAAAATCATGAATATCTAAATCTGGGATATGGACTTTATCTATCTTCATTTTCTCGCCTTCTTGGCTTGAAAATTCATCATATTCTTTTCCTACTTGATTAGATCTATCGTTCTCACCTGCCCAGTCTAAATAACCTCCCATACAATACGTTCCAATGGCACTTGATTGCTCAGTTCCGGTCATCCATTGTAAATTATAAATAGGCTCTGAGCTAGTATTAATAATTTGGAAATAAACATAATAGGGTACACCGGTATATGCTGCATCTTCTACTTGTACGTTAACTGCTAGTCCTCCTGGCTTAGACACAGTTACAGGTTCAGATGTTCTAAATATTGCGCTAATCTTCTTTCTGAATGGCATGAGCATACCATTATAATTAACATCAATATTATATTCACCGGGACTATCTCCTCTTACAAACCAGCTATATTCTGCTTTTTCGCCCCCTGCTAAGTCATCTAGTTTTACTTCTGCCATTTGATTTCCTTGGTCATCTACTACACTTTTGTTACCACCTAGCATTTGAACTAGAGAGAGTCCTGGCGGTAATTGAATTTCTATAGTAGAATCTTGAACTACAAATTGTGAATCACACACATTTTGCACAGTTACAGACACATTAAAGAATTCTTTTAGCCAACTTATTTTCTGAGGTACTGTAATAGTAGAAATAGCTGGTGGCTCATTACTCCCCTCGGGGGCCGGTATAGCTTGTATATATGTTGAAGTACTAGCATTTCCGGAATAATTTCTTAGGGGACCTACTACATAATTACTAGCATCAGCGCCACCTCCTCCTCCACTCTCATTAGTACTACCATGATATATTATTTCTCCTTTTGAATTACAAATAATAGGTAAATCTAATTCTTGAAATGTTAAATGAATATTAAAACTAAAAGAGTGTTGATTGTCTGGATTTGAAAGATCTATACCTGCCTCTTGCATTTCTTCCATGGTCATTTTATGAACTTGGATATCTCCAATAATAGGCTCACCTTTCGGTAAACGAATCGTTTGTTCACTTACTCTTCCTCTCGCTACCTTCATATTCACTTCTTTAGGTAAGTAATTAGTAGCATAGGCAGCAATATTATAGTTTCCATCTCTTTGGTAAATAGATACCATTCCTGATTGATCTGCTCGTAAGATAATTAAATCTTCTGATCTGATACTGGGTGCATCAACATATACTAAAGCATTCGGAATAGGTAGTCCTGTTTCTTGATCTAACACTTTTAAACGAATTTCTCCTGTTAAATGTGCTGAATAAACATAGACATTTATACTTGCTGAATCTGTATTACCATAAGCATCTTGTACGGTTAACCTAGTTTCATAGACACCTTCTTCTTCAAATACATGTTTCGGAGCTATTCCTGCTCCTTGTTTACCATCACCAAAGTCCCATTTATAACTCACAATCTCATCATTATCACTTGATAACGAAGCATCAAATACCACTGCTCTTCCTGTCATTGCTGCCATACTATATCCTAGTCTAGCTGTTGGTGCATAGGGGTCTTGAGCTAGTGGAATAACTGTTATTTCATTACTATTGCTCTCTCTACCATAAATATCCCTAGCCGTTATTTTATACGTGTAGGCTTTTTTGGGCGAAATCATTTTATCTATATATTCAACTTGCTCAGTTTGAACGATTAATGTAAAATCTCCATTTAGCCCTTCTTTTCTATATATTTTATAGCTTCGAATTAAATGGGCATCTTGCTCTACTTTCCAATTAAGTTGTACCTGCCATGGTCCTGGCTGTCCACTTATCGTTGGTGCTGGCAACTTCCCTGTATTTAACTCATACGATACCTTCATATCTATACTTCTATTTCCTGTTGAATCTATTGCATAACAACGTAGATTATAAATACCACTTTCAAGTTTATCTGTTTCCCACTTAAATTCAAATATACCTGATTTTTCATCAGTCGCTATGGTGTCGATATTATTCCATTCCAGTTCTCCTTGCTTTTGATAGTCTAATACCACCTGCCCCAACTTATAATTATCATATATAGCTACACTTATAGTTGGATTAATAGCTATTTTAGCATTGTTACTTGGTGCAATACTTGTAATAGTCGGTGCCTGAATATCATTAGAAGCTATTATTTCTACTTCCTTTGAAAATTCACTACGATTTCCTGCGCTATCTATACAGTTGATTTTATACTTATAATTCTGTTTAGGTTTTTTATCTGGTTCTCTATAATAAAGCGCTTGTAAATTAGCAGCTACTTGCTTATATGTAGCTTCTCTCTCATCATATTTATAGACATCGTAGCCTACTATATCTTCTTCTTGACCTTGCAACCAAGTTAATACTATTCCTTCAACATCTTCTTCCACCTTTAGCCCTAGTGGCACCTGTGGCGCTGTACGATCTACAACATATTCTACAAATGACGCCTGTTCATTCTCTATACTCCTATTTCCTTCATTATCTACAGCAATCCCTCTTATAAATATACTTCCTTCATTAAAACTTAGTAGGGATAGTGTAGCACTAGCTTGAGCCTTTTTTTCATTATTAATATTTGTACTAGCAAACTCTTGCCAGTTTAAACAATCTAAAGAATACTGAAAGATAATATTCTGTAATGCATGATTATCTTCTGCCTGTATAGAAATGTTTACTTCTTTATTCAATCTACTAGAACTTGGAGAAATTGCTGTGATACAAGGTATTTCACCATCATTAGTCGTGCGTATACAAAGTTCTTCTGATATACCTGCTTCATTTTTCCATATGTCGTATCCTATAACTTGTACAAGATAATCTGTTTGTGGCACTAAATTACTTATATTAGTTCCTAATACATTGCCCGTCTCAATACTAGTAATAAGACTTCCATCTTGCGGATTTTTTAAATAAACTATAAATTTTTCGAAATCCTCAATATCAAGTTTATCCCATTTTAACATCATTTGTGTACTTGAAGTTTCTACTGTATTAAAGGTAATTGTTTGACAATTAGGCGCAACAATCGTATATGTTCTTATAACTTCTTCTATATTAGTGTTATCAGAAGTATCTGTAGCAATTGCCTTAATAGTTAAAGTACCTTCCTTTTTCGGATTTGTGAAACTAAATATAGCTTCTGATTGATTAGAAACTGTATCGATCTCTATCCATTTGCCTTCTTCATTTAAATATTGTAAGGTAGTACTTTTAATACCGATATTATCCTGTGTTCTTACAGTAACAACAACTTCTTTTCCTATTTTACTTTTATTAGAAGGGACTATCCCTATTACCTCTGGTGGAGTTGTATCTTTCAAAGCTATAGCCATTATAGATTCACTTGCTTCTCCTATAATGCCAAACCGTGTTTTAGTATATAATTTATAGTAATATTCTTTCTCTGCTTCTATAGCCTTATCCAAATAACTATTAGCCTTTCCCGTTTCAATTGTAGCTAACTTAGTATATACTCCATCTCTTACTTCTGATCTATGTATTTCATAATAAGCAATACTATCATCATCAATTTCTTGCCAACTAATTTCAATTTGTTTTTCTCCCGGTTCAGCTTTTAAGCTGATTACTTGAGAAGGTTTTGTCGTATCAACTACATAGTTTAATTCTTTAAGTATGTGAATACCTCTTTCATCTTCCATGCTTATTCTAACTACATAATTCCCACTTATAATATCCTCTAAATCCCATATAGCACTATAGCTAATACCTCCTTCTATCTGGCTCCCCTTGATATTTTCCTCTGGAATACTATAATACTCACTCTCATTAGTATATTCCACTTTTAAATTGCATTCCTCTAAACTATTATTAGTCATATAATTTATCTTAAAGTTTACACTATCACCACCAATAGTACTTTGATTAGTTGGAGTCACTTGTGAAATATAGGGTTCCATAATAATGGTATTTACTTGATTACCATTTTCAGATTGTATCTCCCCTTCATAAATTGCAGCAACTGTATAATTATAGAGGGTCTGATAATCAATATTAGTATCTTTAAAGGTGTTTTCTTGAGTTTCCTCTATTTCTACACCATTTCGATATATCTTATAGCTTTCTATTGGAAGATTCGTATATGGCTTATACCACTGTAACTTAATACTATAATCTTTCTGCTCTTTTATTAATAATGTAGTTACCGGTAAAGGTTCATTAACCTTAGTTCCTCGTTTATAGTTAATTATCCCTTCACTATTAAACTTAATATTTATAATTTCCGGCAAAATACTATAGATGCTAAATTCATCTGTTTCTTTAGGAATAAAATAAGAGTTCGGGCGACTAATAGCCCTTGATATAACATCTCCACCTGCCCATGCACTAATAAAGTCCCCATTTTCTCCCTCTACACTATTTCCTTTTTTCCAATATCCCTCATTCCATACAGCAAAATTTTCATGTCTTGGACTTCCATCTTTTACATAATCAATACTGGCAAATGTTGTAAAAAATGCTCCTTGTGAATCTTCTGTTAGAATAGACCATGGTTCCTCATACTTATAATAATTTGTTGACCATGTAATATTTATCTCTTCAATTCCTAAAGCATCTATCTGCTCCTTTTTATTTACAATAGCATTATATACATTTTCATTACTTTCATCTGAGCTTTCATAGTAATACTTATCCTTATTTATTAATTCATACGGCTTAATTGTACCGTTTTCATTAACTTGTATAATATCAAGCATCATATAAGTATTGCTTGCTGGCATATTTAGTTCTACTGAATGTTCACCACTGAATAACTGGGGGCAAATATAATATATTGTATGTCCCCATCCATAGTTTCCCACATATGGAATAGTATCAACCAGTTCTCCATCAATAATAACTTGAACCCCTTGATTTCTGCCATAATGGCTCTGTACAGCAAGTATAAATTGAGATCCTATAAAATTAAACCTCGCTCTCCCCTCCTTGCCTGTTCTTGAATTATGTGTTCCTCCATTTAAGAAATTTCCATGGTCACCATTATGCCAATCATCCATATTTTCATACCAGATATTTTTATTATCATCATCAAACACATTCCATCCTGGAGCATTAAAGTTAACTTGGATACCTAATTTAGGTATATACTCACTTAATTGATTTATCTGTAATGCAGATGCTGTGGTAGTTGTAACATCCCCCTGTGTTGCTTTTATACCAATATCATTATTTGTTATATCAATAGTCTTTTCTCCATAAGTATATTGTAAAAGTAAGATAATAGTTAGCATGATACAAATTACTCTTTTTTGCATTTTCATTATTTTTCCCCTTATAATTCATTATCTTATTTTTAAACCCTATCTAGTTTTTCTAATAAATAAGTAGTTGTTTTAATGTATTATCCCAACTGTACTTCAATTCAAAGGCCCTACATATATCTCCAATAGGCAAATACGTCCTGCCATCTATAACTTGAGCTTTCTCACTAAGCTTCACCTGTTCCCCATTTACAAGCATGTAATCTTTATTGATGCCTATTTTAATCTGCTTTTCTCCTTGAATGACTGCTTGCTTATTATTCTTATCCCATATAATTTGATCAGGTGAAATATTAAGTACATAAGTAATGTATCTAATAGGAACCATTAAACGATTATTTTTTGATACAAACACAGAAGCATCCATCTCTATCTTCTGATCATCAATTTCTAATACTTTATTTTTTAATGTAAAGAGTAGTTTAGTATACTTGGGACCATTTCCATTGTTTTCGTTATTATTATTCTGGTTTCCACTGTTCCCACTATTTCCGTTGTTATTACCTTGGTTTCCATTACCCCCATTATTTCCATTGCCATTACTCTGGCCTCCGCTATTCCCATTGTTATTACCTTGGTTTCCACTCCCCCCACTATTTCCGTTGTTATTACCTTGGTTCTCGCTATTCCCACTACCTCCATTGTTATTACCCTGGTTTCCATTCCCCTCATTATTTCCGTTGTTATTTCCCTGGTTTCCGCTATTCCCACTACCTTCATTGTTATTACCTTGGTTTCCATTATTTCCGCTATTACTATCCTCTTTTTTAGTTCCCCCTGTAGTAGTAACCCCTATAATATTGCCCGCTTGATCATATGTGTATTCTATTACAACCCCAGACTCATATGTAACTTTTGTAAGACGATTCAAATCATCATATGTATATGTTTCTGCTTGTACTAGTATCCCCATACAATAGACACTTAATAAGAAAACTCCCCAATGCTTTTTCATATTTTCCCCTTTTGCAAGTATTTTCTAAATATTTTATCATATTTTTGTCTTAAATCCAATATTTTCATCAAATTATACTTATTTCAATTCTCAATATATATTTCCAGAAAAATTTTCAATATAAAAGCCGTTATAAAAGGAACTTTATCTCTTCCTCTTATAACGGCTTTTTATTAACATTGTTTCCAAACTCTCGCTACAATAATAGTCATATCATCATTTTCTTCCCCAGCTAGAAGATTCCTTGTCTTCTCTAGCAAATAACTTGCTAAATATTGAGGATTATTACTTTTTGCTTCTCTTATAAAGTGTTTAAAGGTTTCTTCTTTATTAAGGAAGTCATTTTTACTTTCTAAAATACCATCTGTCACCATGATCACCATGTCACCATCTTTAAGCTGCTTCTTACAGCTTACAATATCAACGCGGTCCAAAATGCCAATAGGTAAACTACTTGCTTTAATGGTGGTTACTTCTTCATCTCGTACTAAGAAGCTCGTAGATGCTCCTAGTTTTAGGAATTCAGCAATGCCTGTATATTCATCTACCAAGGTAATATCCATGGTAGAGAAGTTATCTATATCTGATTTTAATACTAGGGCTGAGTTAATCATTTTAACGGCAACTTCATTTTTAAAGCCTGACTCCATAAAGCTTTCTAACAGCTCGATGGTAGCTGTACTTTCTTCATTAGCAAGTTTACCACTGCCCATACCATCAGCTAGGGCTAAAAGGTATTTGCCACTTGTAAGCTCCATAAAGCTATACACATCCCCTGATATGTCTCCTTTAGCTGCTACTGCAGCACCTGCTGTAATGTTAAACTGCTTTCTAATACCTAATTTAAAATAACAATATTTCTCTTCTATATGATACTCATATTTAATGACATCCACTTTTAAGTCTAAAGCTTCTTGAATCCCTTGTATTAATCGTTCCTTAAGATCCATTTCTCCTTTATAATGGACATAAATATGAATCTCTTCTTTACGGCCATTATTTTCTAGTACCATGATATCTTTGGTTCGAATGCCCTTCATATGTAAATGCTCCCTAATATTTCGTTCATCTTCTTTATTAAAGTAAAACTCACTTTGAATATTAGAAGAGAGTTTTTCAATACTTTCAGAAACGGCTTCAAACTGCTGACTAATAAGCCCCCTAGTTTCCACAAAACGCTTTTGCCATTGGCGTTTCAATTTAAGTAGGTCCATTTTAAAGCCTAAAGTAAAGGCAAAGCTTTCTGCGTTAATACAGGCATTTTTAAATTTTACAGGGATATCTGCTACTGTAATACAGCCTTTTTTCTCTATGGTATCTAACATATCATAGCTAGAAGCATAGGTATCTTTAATATAATCCTGCCAGCAAAAATGGTTCATAGAGCATTTTTGACAAATACATTCTCCTGTATCTTCTATCATATTTTGAATATCAGCTTGTCCAAAATGAACTTCTTTATCCGATATACGCTCAAAAGTCTTACTTAAGTCATTAAAGGCTTTTGAGAAATGATTCAACCTCTCAGTAATAATGGTTTGAACATGTATCAGGTGCTTTTCCTCATCCACATCTATACCATAGCCAAACCAGTCTCCTAGTCCAAAATAATTTCTAGGAATGCACAAACTCATCACCACTGCTCCCACATAAGCCCCTACAATAGGTAAGTCAATCACCCTTTGATTAAATAAAGCAAAGCCTAAAAGCAAACCTAAACCTGCAGCAAAAACAATCCCTACTCGATCCAAAAAATAAAATAAGCCGCCAATGAGTGCTGCAAATAAGTAAATCGCTACAAACTGTGTAGGCATATAACCAATAACTACTAAGACGGTACTAATGATTAAAGTCATAATAATCCCACTGCTCATTCCCCCTAGGAAAATTACAGAAAGAATTAAAATAAATATAAAAACATCCTTGAAGTAAACTCTCTCAAAAAAGGGTACTATCATATAAAAATCCATCATCCCCCCTAAGAGCCCCGCTATTAGGAAACTCATACTAGCCATTTCGTTTTGAGTTAAAGGAGTTGTCCTTTTCTTATCTAAGACTTGGATACTATAAGCTAATATAGTTACCAATCCCATAGCCACTGCTGTCTCTAGTAAACATACTGCCATGCTATAGATCGTAGCTTGTCCTATAAGAAGTGACATCAAGGAAATAATAAATGTACTTAATCCCGTTAAAACAGTTTGATTCTTTGTATTACACTCACTACCAAAAAACTGCATTCCCATGCGAAAGCCCATTAAAAGTAAAAGAATAAGAATATACCTAACTAAGATGGTATCTAATTTCCCAACTGATAATAACCCCAGAATACCTAATACAGCTCCCCATCTTCTCGTTTGCTTGTTCAGATACATTGCTCCAACATAAGCAATGCCCAAGGTATAAAAGCCACCAAACAACTGGATTCTCCCCATAAAAAATGCCATGCAACATAGCATTACTGTCATCCAATTAATCCCTTTTAATAATTCACTTACTGCTATCTTTTTTTTCTCTTCTGTATTAATCAACTTAATCTCTCCCTCCTGCAGCAATATTAATTATACAAACAGTAGGATTAGATTTTTGTAAATATTTGGTAAGCAACACATAAAATTTTGCGACATATTTTATTGATTTACAAACGAAAGGGTGAGTATTTCCCAGGAAAAGCTTTTCTCCACTTGATACTGCTTTTTATCTTGTCGAATGCTTAAGTTAAATCGTAGTAACTATTATATTCTTTTCTTTCTTTATCGTTTAATTTATCCTTGAAAGCTTTTTTAATATCTAAAAAGTGTTCCATATCATTTAAAAATTGATAAAGCATGGCTCTATTTTCAAACTCTTCTCTTGAACTAGGAAGTACGCTTTGCTTGAAACCTTCTTTTAAAGCGTCTAATTCATCTAATAGCACTTCTACCACAATCTTTCCTTTAACAGAATCTGCTACTCGTCTTGTAAAAGCTGCTACCTCATAGCCTTGCTCTACATTCATAAATAAATGTGTAAAGTGTCTTAACATATATTGAAGTACCTGAAACTGACTACTTCGCATGTTGAAATATTTCTCATATGGCGAATCAAAATTAAAAAAATAATTATTGGCATTACGATGTGCCCTCTTTTCTCCATTGGAAAGATGCATTTGTAGCTGTTCAAGTATTTTATCTGTTTCTATAGTAGTAGCTTTCTCCTCTAAGGTATCAGCCATATATGTAAAAAGTTGATACATCTCTTCCTCAATCGCACGTTTATCCTTTAAAAGTTCGGTTTCTATACTAGGCATATATAAATTAAGCACTAAAGCAACTCCCGCACCAACAATCATTAATAAAAGTTCATTGCCTATTAAACTGATACTTGTACTTTGTTCCCCTAATAAATGCGTTACTAAAACAGAGGCTGGTACAATTCCTTCTGTCATCTTAAATCTAGCAGCTATAGGAATAAAGAACACTAGATATAATCCAAATACATAAGGTCTGAAACCTAAAATCTGAAATAAAATACTTCCTATCAATAAAGCTACGCAAGTAGCAATAAATCTTCTAACTGCTATTTGCATAGATTCTTTCTTAGTACTCTGTATACTTAAAATGGTAATAATACCTGCTGAAGCCATATATTTAAGTCCTATAAGGTCTGCTATAACCATAGCAATACTGGCACCTAAACCTGTTTTAATCGTTCTTACTCCAACGATTCTTTTCATTTCCTTTCCCTCCTCATTTTTATTCACTTCACATTTAACTTACACTACAATTTATAAGCTATACTACTATAGATATAGATTAAATTATGCCTATTCCAATATGCTTAGCATATAATAAAAGGTATCAATGTATAAGGTAAGCGTTCATACATCTCTCTTCATTCTTCATATATCTCTACCTCTATTTTACTTTACAAGCAGCAAAAAAAGAAGAGCTATAAAACTTTAAAGTTTTATAGCTCTTCTTTTAAGAAATGGTCGCTATAGGGCTCGAACCTATGACCCCCTGCTTGTAAGGCAGGTGCTCTCCCAGCTGAGCTAAGCGACCATAGTAGCGGAAAAGGGATTTGAACCCATGACACCACGGGTATGAACCGTGTGCTCTAGCCAACTGAGCTATTCCGCCATATTTTTTCTGTGCCTCAAGCACTTTTGTAGTATATCCTATTACTTGTCATAATGCAAGTGTTTTTTTCATTTTTTATGTTTTTTTATTAAGATTTTATTCAGTATTATTTTCCTAGTATGGTTTACAGAAGATTTACTTATACTACTATTATAAAATGAAGCAAACCTCTTTATTTTATAGTGCTTTAGCGATACCTCACCTTATAGGTGGTTATTAACCACACGGACTATGTTGTTTGGCTTTAGCAAAGATCTTATTAACCAATAAAATCCACTCTATTAAGAGTGGATTTTATACTTATTTTTAATTACATGAGTCCTTGCTTTCTAAGTTCACACATCAATTGTCTGTTGAAATTTTCACAATCCTTTGCGCTTCTTTCACGATCTCCTGGTATATTCGGTGAATAAGCTATATACTGCCTAAGTACTTCTAGCTGTTCTTCTTTCCCATTACTGTAAATGCGCTCATGTAAATGCCCCCCTGTCCCATGGATTGCATAATATTCTACATAGGGCCCATCTTCATTTTCTTGCATGACCACCTTAAGCAGCCATTCTCTAGCAGGAATTGTTTTCTTGTTACCTATAAATAGGTCTTCTTCATTAAGTAAGTTTTCTGCTGATGGAAATTTCCTAGTAAACCTTTCTTTAATCATATTATACATAATCCCACCCCCCTTAATTAATATGCAGGTGTATAATATCTTTTATACATATATTATACTATATGAGTTAAAATTTTAAAAGTTTTATTTATTTTTTCTACTTAGTTAACATTTTTATTTTTTATAGTTATTTATTTTTCACAAATATATTTTATATTTCGTTGTTTCTAGGTGTATATTGTACAATTTCATTTTTCAAGATACTTCACTTCTTAAAACTAAACCCAAGCCTTTTTCTCCCCACTTGATTAGTTTATTCTAGTACTATCTCATTTATGCCTAATAATATATATCTCTTTTGATTTTCAAAAACAAAAAAGCATAAAAGCAACCTTCAGTGTATCTCACATTTAATCACAAGGTTATCTTTTATGCTTCTCTATAATGAAAATACTATTATTTATTGCTATTAACGCTTTCCAATCTCTTTATCTTCTTCAGTTAATACACTATGTTCTTTAATATAATCAACAATTTCTTCAAGCTTTGTAAAAGCAAGCCCTACATAGCTGTCTGCTGCACCATAATAAATAGCTATTTTTCCAGTAGCTGAGTCATGAACTGTTGCACATGGGAAAGTAACATTTGGCACAAAACCACGTTCCTCAAACCATTCTTCTGGTGTTAGAAGGAAAGTTTCACATCTATATTTTACAATAGAAGGATTATCTATATCTAAAATAGCACCACCTATACTGTAGACATAGCCATTACAGGTTCCTGAAACACCATGATAGAATAAAAGCCATCCTTCAGTCGTTTCAATAGGAGCTGCACCACCACCAATTTTCAGTGACTCCCACCATTGTTTTCCTTTACCCATAACGTGTCTATGTTTTCCCCAGTAAACAAGATCAGGGCTTTCACTTAAGAATATATCACCGAAAGGTGTATGTCCACTATCGCTTGGTCTAGATAGCATCATGAAATTGCCATTAATTTTTCTAGGGAATAATACAGCATTTCGATTAAATGGTAAGAATGGATTTTCTACTCTTACAAAGGTTTTAAAATCTGTTGTTTTTGCCATTCCAATGGCTGCACCATAAAAGTCTTGACACCAAATAATATAGTAAGTATCTTCAACTTTGACTAAACGTGGATCATATGCGTAGATTGGCATAAAAGGATTGCCATCTTCATCTATAAAAGGTATTTTGTTTTCATCAAAATCCCACTTAATTCCATCTTTACTTCTTCCCATATAAATATAAGGAATGCCATTGGTTTGTTCTCCACGAAATACACCAATAAATTCATCTTCATAGGGCATTACTGCGCTATTAAATATTCTAGCTACACCCTTTACTGGATTTCTTCCGATAATAGGATTTTCTGTATATCTCCATATAGGAGCTCCTACTATCCCTTCTGGCTTTTCTTGCCAAGGTACATTTTTCACTTCTGGTGATAACATTTTTAATTCACTCATTTTTAATTTACCTCTCAGTCAATTTTCATCCTACTTTTTCTGTGTTATTTCTAAATTAGCACATTTTCCCATTGCGTATTTTACTAACTGAGCATATTCTCCTTCTTCTTCTATTCCATTTAATTGCTTGTAATAAAGCATATGCAAAAACACTACGAGTTCTATAATAAATAAGAATATAAAACCTGAAGCGAGTAAAATTTTTACAATAAGTCCTTGAAAAAAGAAAGTAAAAATAACCATTGCACTAAATAACGGGATTAATAAAGTTGGCTTATAAAACATACAAAACGCAACTTCTACCAATGTCATTTTATTAGCTATAAACACATAAAACCCTGCAATATAAAAGATCATAGTAAGTAAAAGAGCTATTATAACTAAGCAAAGTACCGCATACATAGTCATCTCTAATTTTACTGCAACCATTATTCCTACAATATTAAATAGCAAAATTAAATTAACAGGAATAAAGCGAAGTAAACATAAGGCTTTTTTGAATTCTCTAAAAAAACTTTTAATAATACTGTCATTAATATCAAATTCGTTGTAAATAATCATTCTCCCAGTAACAAATGCTGCTGCAATAGATGGAATCATAAGTAAAGTCCCTGATAAAAGCGTAATGCCAAAACATAAAACACTTACGAATAAAATGACATGTATTGCGGACATTACCTTATAAAGAAGAGATTCCTTCATCATGACTTCACTGCACCTGCCAATCCATAGAAAATATATTTTTGTAAGAAAATATATGCAATACCTATTGGAATAATACCAATGAGAATCGCCGCTGCTACAATTTCAAACGGTGTTGCCGTATTACCAAAGAATTTATAAAGTGCTACGGTAAAGGTCTGTACATCTTTTCTTAAATAAAGATTTGGAACGTAGAAATCATTATAATATCCAATTCCATTCAAGATTAAAAGCGTTGTACAAGCTGGCTTTAGAAGCGGAAGAATAATCTTTCCATAAATTGTAAAATAATTTGCTCCATCAATTAAAGCTGCTTCATCTAATTCACTTGATAAAGAATCAAGTAAATTAAACATAATATAAATACCTATAATACCTACACCAGAATATAAAATAATAACACTAGGCATTTTATTTACTAATTTAAGCTTATACATAATTTGAAACACTACTGTTTGCGTTGTTACAAGAGGAATGAACATAGTCATGGTAAATAGCGCCATGATTAATTTCTTCAATTTAAATTCAAAACGATGGAGCACATAAGAGACCATAGTTGTAAACATGATTTGAATAGTTAATGAAACGCCTAAAATAATAGCGGTATTAACAAGTGCTTTTCCAAGATTACCTACTTTTATGGCATATTTAAAGTTATAACTATTAAACCAATTTACAGGTCCTTGAAGTACACTTGTCGTTGCATATTCGGTACCAGTTTTAAAGGCCATAAAGATGAGTGGAATGATTGGAATAATAACAAAACATGCTGACAATATTAAAAACAGATAACGGAATACTTTAAATCCTTTACTTTCTTGTATCATTCTATTCCTCTCCTCTCTTAGTTACTATATTTTGTAATAGTACTGCCAGTACTACAACAAAGAATACAACAACAGATAAAGCTGCTGCAAATCCTAAACGACTATCTGAGAATGCACTCTGTTGGATTTGAATAACAGGTGTAACTGTTCCATTAGAACCATTCATCATAATATAAGGTATTTCAAATACTTGAATAGAGCCAGAAATGCTCAATAAAATATTGATAAATAATACATTTTTAATAAATGGAATAGATATATATTTAATTTCTTGCCATTTTGTACAACCATCTACTGCTGCTGCTTCATATAATTCAGATGGTATAGTCTGCAAAGCGCCAAAGAACATAATAAAGTTCATACCATAATAACGCCAAATACTAATAGAAGCTATAGATGGATTAACTAATTTTAAATTCTGTAACCATTGTGGTCCATCTATTCCTAAATAACCTAATAATGTATTTAACGTACCTGAGTTATTAAAGAAGATAATAAAAATCGTAGATACAATAACACCATTAAGTAAATAAGGAATAATTAAAATAGATTTAAATACATTAAGTCCACGGAATTTTCCGTTTACTACAATCGCCAAACCGAATGCAAAAATCAGTTGTGGTATAGCTACAACCATGTACCAAAGACAATTTTTGAATACTTTAAGATATTGTGGATCTGTAAAAATACGTTGGTAGTTTTTTAGCCCGATAAATTTAGGGGTACCTACACCCTTATAGTTCGTAAGACTCCAGTAGAAATTGGTGAATATTGGAATATACGAAAAAATCAAGAGGTGGATAACGGGTATAATTAAAAATGTAAATATAATGATTCTGCTATTCTTATCCTGTCTCATTTTTGGCTCCTTCCCTGCTAAAAATATATAACATTAAAGAGGGGGGAGGCATCCTCCCTCCTCTTTAATGTTACTTAACTTATGCAGTCAACTAAGAATTTCTATTCTTGCCAAGATACTCCTAATTCATCTCTATATTCAACATAAGCTTTATTTTGTGCTTCTACTTGTTTGTTGTATGCTGTCCAATCATCTGGTTTTGTTACGTCTAATGCATCAAATAATAAACCTGCATATTTGTAATCTGCCCATAAGTTTGCTTCTGTTAATACATTTTGGTTATTGATTGTGTTTTGAGTTTGTGCTGGTTGCATCATTGCTATAGCTTCACCAGATTCTACCATTTGATCGATAATGCTATAAAGTTCTGGTACTACAGGAGTAACACCTTTTTTGTTTGCAATGTATCCACTGTCTGCTATAAATTGTGCATCTTCAGATACATACTCAATAAATGCTCTTGCTGCTTCTTTGTTTTTAGAGAATTTGCTGATAGCCCAGTTATCTGCTGGTGCTGCTAATACATAACGACCACTTCCAAAGTCAGGAGCTGGTGCGAATTTAATGATAGAAGGATCTGTTCCTGCTGGTACACGACCTTGAATTTGAGGTACTACCCAAGAACCGAATAACATCATAGCTGCTTTACCATAAGCTACAGAGTCCATTGCAACACCAAAGTCTGTATAAACTTCTGGTTCAAAGAAACCTTTTGCTTTCCACTCTGTATACATTTTAATTGTTTTTCCAACTGGTTCTGTTTCACTAAATGGTGTATCACTCTTTAACATTGATTCGAATGCATTTGGAACACCAGATACATAAGCTGCAAAGTCATTAAGAGTAGCTAAAGGCCAGTTTTCAACTCTATGTATAGAAATTGGTGTGATGCCTGCTGCACGAATTTTTTCGCACATTTCTTCAAATTCAGCTTGTGTTGCTGGAATAGCATCATAACCTACTGATTTTAATACTTCTTCATTATATACTACAGCTTGGTTATATGCTTTACCTGGCATGATACTAAAGATGTTTTTCTCATCATTAGGCATTGCATATGCATAGTCACCATATAACTCTACTGCTTCTTCAACTGTGCAATATGGTTCTGTGTAAGCAGCCCATTGCTCTAAACTCCAGTTAGGAGCTGTGAAAACATCAACACTGTCATCTTCAACTTTAAATAAAGGCTCAATTTCACTTTCATTAGTAATTACATTTAATTCAACATTAATACCTGTTTCTTGTGTGAATTTCTCAGCTAAATGTTTTAAGATAGCTGTAGATTCATCACGGTAAGTATTACCTGCATCATCTTTCTTTTCTTCTCCTAGAACTCTATTTCCCCCGTGAGTATAAACACTGATAGTTGTTCCTGCAAGAGAAGAGGTATCTTTTTCTGCTTCAGCTGATGCGCTTGGAGCTGCGGAAGGTGATGCTGCTGGTTCGTCAGTTTTTGTTTGGTTGCCACCACAACCTGCAAGTAAAGATGATGCCATAGCTGTCGTTAACAATAAGGTAAATAATTTCTTTTTCATAATTTCCCTCCTGAAGTTAATTTTTTAATTTTTTTAACTTAATATTATTTTAAATCACTTTGTTTATTTAGTCATCACCTTTTCTTGCAATTTATATCACTATATTGATTTTTTTATATTAAATATTAATTTTTTATATTAGTTCGTTTATTTTTTTGTCTATTTTAACCACCCCAAAATTGTATTTACTGAATTTTAGCTTATACTTTTACATTAATAAAACTAAATCTATATTTTTTAGCTTATTTTAATTTAAAACTATACTTGATACGACATAATAAAGTAAAAATAGTAAAAAATAAGGATAGCTCCTAGGAGCTATCCTTATTTTACTTTATTCGTTTTTACCGCAACAAGCTTTATATTTTTTACCACTACCACATGGGCAAAGATCATTTCTTCCAACTTTTTCTTTTTTAACTATAGGTTTTGCACCTAAGCTATCATCTTGGTGATTAACAGCTACTGGTTCTGCCACACGCTCACGCTTAATCTCTACGTTTTCTCTAATTCTTACGTGATATAGTGCTCTTACTGTCTCTAATTTAATATTTTCTGTCATTTCCTCGAAAATATCAAAGCTTTGGAAGCGATATTCTACAATTGGATCTCTCTGACCATATGCTTGAAGGTTAACACCTTGTTTCATTTGATCCATATTGTCTAAATGATCCATCCATTTTTGATCGATTACTTTAAGTAAAATAACACGTTCAATTTCTCTTAATTGTTCGCCTATTTCTTCTTCTTTAGCATTATATAATCTTTCTGCTTCTTCATATAATCTTTCTTTTAACGCAAGCGCAGTAAGACCTTGTTGTTCTTCTTTAGTATAATTCACATTTTCTACTGGTATAACACTGCGTAAATGCTCAAGCATAGCTGGAAGATTCCATTCTTCTGCATATTCAATACCATGAGTTGCGTTGTCTACAATTGTGCTAATAACATCTTTAGCCATGGTTACAATGTTATCACGTAAGTTTTCATTTTTGAGTACTTTATAACGTTCACCATAAATGATTTCTCTTTGTTCATTCATGATTTTATCATATTCTAATAAATGCTTACGTACACCAAAGTTATTTCCTTCAACTTTCTTTTGAGCACGCTCAATAGCAGAAGAAAGAATTTTGTGTTCAATTGGCTCATCATCTGGAAGACCAAGTGCATCAAACATTTTGAGTGTTGATTCTGGTGTAAATAATCTCATTAAATCATCTTCAAGTGCAAGGTAGAATCTAGATTCACCTGGGTCACCCTGACGTCCTGAACGTCCACGGAGCTGATTATCAATACGTCTTGATTCATGACGTTCTGTACCAATAATTTTAAGACCGCCTAATGCTTGTACACCTTCTTCAAGCTGAATATCTGTACCACGACCAGCCATGTTTGTAGCAATGGTAACAGCACCTTTTTTACCTGCTAAAGCAATGATTTCAGCTTCTTTTGCATGGTACTTCGCATTAAGTACTTGATGTGGTACCCCTTCGCGTTTAAGTAATTTACTTAGAAGTTCTGAAGTATCAATTGTTACTGTACCAACAAGTACTGGTTGCCCCTTAGCATGAGATGCTTTAATGTCTTCAATAACAGCTTTAAACTTAGCATCCTCTTTCTTAAATACGATATCTGGATGATCTTTACGTAAGACAGGCATATTAGTTGGAATAACAATAACGTCCATACCATAAATATCTCTAAACTCAGCTTCTTCTGTAAGAGCTGTACCTGTCATACCTGATTTCTTAGCGTATTTATTGAAGTAGTTTTGGAAAGTAATGGTAGCAAGTGTTTGACTTTCTTTTCTAACTTCAACCCCTTCTTTTGCTTCGATAGCTTGGTGAAGACCATCTGAGTAACGACGTCCATCCATTAAACGTCCTGTAAATTCATCAACGATAATAATTTCACCTTTTTCGTTAATGATATAGTCTTTTTCTCTATGCATTAAGTTGTGAGCTTTGAGGGCAATATTGATGTGATGTTGAATTTCCATATTCTCTGGATCTGCTAGGTTGTCAAGTCCAAAATACTGTTCTGCTTTTTTTATACCATCTTGAGTAAGGGTTACCGTCTTTTGTTTCTCATCTACAACGAAATCCCCTTCTTCTTCAATCTCTTCTCTCATAAGATTACTCATAGCAGATTCTTCTCCTAAGAGACGCCCTTTTGTTAAACGACGTACAAATACGTCAGCTGATGTGTAAAGCTTAGTAGATTTAGAACCTTGTCCTGAAATAATAAGTGGTGTTCTAGCTTCATCGATAAGAACAGAGTCAACCTCATCGATTACCGCAAAGTTAAGGTCTCTCTGTACCATTTCCTCTGCATAAATAACCATATTATCACGTAGATAATCGAAACCAAACTCATTATTAGTTCCATAAGTAATATCATTGTTATAAGCTTCACGCCTAGCATCATTTTTCATATCACTAAGGATACATCCTACTGAAAGTCCTAAGAAATTATGCACTTGTCCAATTTCCTGTGAGTCACGTTGCGCTAAGTAATCGTTAACAGTAACAACGTGTACCCCTTTACCTTCAAGTGCATTTAAATAAGCAGGAAGCATACCTACTAAAGTCTTACCTTCACCAGTTCTCATCTCTGCTATACGCCCATTGTGAAGGATAATACCACCCATGATTTGTACACGGAAGTGCTTTTTACCAAGTACACGCCAGCTAGCTTCTCTACATACAGCATAAGCTTCTGGTAAAATGTCATCTAAGGTTTCACCTTTTTCTAAACGCTCTTTAAACTCTACAGTCTTGTGCTTTAATTCATCATCTGAAAGCTTTTGCATAGCTTCATCATACGATTCTACTTTCGCAACGATAGGTTCAATTCTTTTAAGCTCTCTTTGGGAGTGAGTCCCAAAAATTTTATCTATTATCTTCAAACTATTCACCCTCTTTATCTTTATATGTATGTTAAGTATTTCTATCCGTCTTTTTCTTTCTATTCAAACATCAGCCTTAAGTATAACAAATATTAAATTGCATTACAACTAGGTGCTTAATCCAATTATACCCATTATATTAGCTTTAAACCTACTTCTTTTCAAGTTTTACGTTTAAAGTGTTTATATTATCTAACTTGCATGCAAAAAGGGGTGTAAGAGCAAGCTTTAGCTCTTACACCCCTTAGCTATCATTTTTATTCTAATACAGGTTCGATAAGACCATATGTGCCATTTTTTCTCTTGTAAACTACATTAACTTCTTCTGTCTCACCATCTAAGTATACAAAGAAATTATGTCCAACTAATTCCATTTGAAGTACTGCTTCCTCTGCACTCATAGGCTTAATAGCAAATTTCTTTGTTTTTTCAATTTTGAGTGCTACTTCATCACTAGCATCTTCTTCTAAGAAGCTTGGTGTGAACTCACTAACTGTATTTCTATGTTTATCTCTTAATCTATTCTTATACTTATTAATTTGTTTTTCTATTACTGCTACGGCATCATCCATAATATTGTACATATTCTTGCCTTCAACTTCTGCTCTTAATACTGAGCCGTTAAAAGGAATAGTAATCTCAATAATATGGCTTAATTTTTCTACACTAAGTGTAATTTGGGCCATAACACTATCATTAAAATATTTATCTAATTTAACGATTTTCTCCTCCACTGCATTTTCTAGTGCTGCTGTTAGTTCGATGTTTTTTCCACTAATGTTGTATTTCATATTGCATCTCTCCTTTCAACTCTATGAAGTCTCTGTCTTTAATATCATAGGGTTATACTATAATTATTCTACACATAATGCGCTTTTCCTCTTTTTTATAGTATATTTTTAAATTTAGTTTAAAATTCCAATATAAATTTAGTATGAATTAAAATGAGATGCTATATAATTATTTGTTATTAAACTTTGTAAAAATAAAAGGCGATGATTTTCTAGATTAAAATCGTCGCCTTTTCAATCTGATTTATCAAGATGGTGTGTATTACACCTTCTTATGCTTGTAAAAATTGGCTAATCGCTTTTTTATATTTATTCATAACTAGTAGTGTGACAGGAATACCCATTACCATAACGACTATAAATTCACCAAAGCCTACACTTGCCATGGATGAGATTAACGCTACTACTGCCCCGTGTTCACTTGGCAGACTAAAGCCTGCGAAGTAAAGCATTGCACCTACAATAATGGCATTAAATACTACTGGCCACATAGAAGCAACCCAAATACCTTTCTTACTACCCTTGAAGATTTTAGCTGTGTAGCTGATAGCACCTACGCTTATTAAAGTTGCTAAAGTACCAAAGATACAATCCAGCACAGGTGTTGGTGAAAATAAAAGGTTAGCTAAAAAGCATCCTAAAGTTAAACCAATTGTAGCAAGCGGATTGAAATAAGCTAAAAATACCATAATCTCTGATAAACGTAGCTGAAGTGGTGTAAAGCTAATAGTCATAAATAATCCTGTTAATGCGGCATAAATAGCTGCTACTAAAGCTATTTGCACAAGCTGTTTGGTAGTAATCTTTGTTTTCATCATTTTGATTTCCCCTTTTTAAAATAAATTTAGCCGAGGTAAATGATTAATAGATTATTCTTACAAATAAAAAATCGTAGGAATAGGTTCCTACGATAAATGTATTGCAAGCGGTGCATCAAAAGACAGAGCTTTCTTTAAGAAAACTCTATCTCACCGTTTGTTAATCTTATTATTTACCGTAGTTTTGTTTAAAGACAGGAGGCTTTCGAACTGTCTGCATATTATTACTAGCTTAACTATTATACTCTCTTCCTCTTCATTTTTCAAGCTAGTCACCCTCTAAGAATAACTGCTGTTCTTTATTCATTATTCATTATTAATTGTTCTTTAGCTGTTTCCGATTTTTCACTTCTCACATGCATATACTCAGCTGTTATTACAGCAGTCAAAATCAGAGTGGCTCCTATAATCATTTGAAGTGTTAATGCTTCTTTTAAAATAAGTACAGATAATGCTGTCCCAAATACAGATTCCATACATAAAATAATAGCTGCTCTTGAAGCTGAAGTATATTTTTGCCCTATCGTTTGGCAAAGAAACGCACAAAAGCTACTAAATACACCTAAATAAACAACAGGTATAGCCATTTCCATACTAATAGCCTTAGGCGGCTCTTCAAATAATAAGGCACAAATAAAGCCTAAAACGCAGCAAGTAATCATTTGTAAAATAGCTAATACAATGGCATCCATTTTATCTGCATACTGACCTAATACAGTAATGTGAGCTGCGAAAAATACGGCACATAAAATGCCTAAAAGCTCTCCACCACCGACGCTAAAACCTGCTTCTTGATTTAAATTTAAAAAACCAAAGCCAACTACAGCAATTAATCCTGCTATAAGGTTGTATTTTTTAATATGTTGTTTAAATACAACAAAAGTAAGAAAAGGAACAATAATAACATTTAATGCAGTTAAAAAGGATAATTTTCCTACACTAATATAAAGAGCTCCCACTGTTTGAAAGGTAAAACCTAAAAATAAAAAGGTACCAATCATACAGCCAGGTAAGAGGTCCTCTTTTTTAATCGCTTTAAATTTCTTCCAAAATAAAATAATCATCAAAACACTTGCGATAGCAAAACGAATCGCTATCATATAAAAAGGTGATAAGGTATCTAGCGATTTAGATACACCTATAAACCCTCCACCCCATACAATTGCTGTTATTAAAAGGAGTAAATCTCCTATGCCTTTAGGTATATTCTTTGTATTAGTCATCGCCTGTCATCCTCCATTATTTATGTACATATACTTAAATAATATAATTCATTTACTTTATTTATAAAAGTTTTATTTTTCATTTTTTGTGCATTCGCCATATTATTGTCGTTTTTTTACATATTATGTCGTATATTTTTTTACCATTTATACAATTCGCACTAAAACCCTCACTTATTTTGATGTTATTTTAAATTTTTCTTAACTTTATGATATAATATTTTAAAAGGGGTGATTAATATGAATCATTTTAAACTTTCTCAGTTAAAGCTAAGCCGCAAACTTATGCTCATGTTTGTGCTAGTTAGCTTAATTCCGATGGTACTCATGGGGATATTCTCTACTTCTAGTGCCAAACAATCGCTTACCGACCTTCAGGAACTTTTACTTAATAAGCAACTCAGTACTAATATTCAAGTAGCAAACCGTTATTTATATAATGCTTATGGAGATATTGCTCTTAAGGATAATGTTCTAGTTACTTCCTCTGGTGAGCCTATTACGTCTGAAGATGAAATGATTGACACTTTAGGAGAAGACTTAGATGTATATGCTACTTTATTTGTCAAAAACAGTGAAGGTTTCATGCGAGTAAATACCAATGTATTAAATGAGCAAGGTGAAAAAGCAATCAATACCTATTTAGATACTTCTAGCGCTGCTTATAATACAGTTAATAGTGGTGAAAAATATGTCGGCTATGCAAAGATATTAGATGAGAATTACTTTACTATTTATGAACCTCTAAAAGATTCTAATGGTACTATAATTGGTATCCTTTTTCTAGGTGTTGCAACTAAAGATTCTTTGGCTGCCATTAGTAGTAGTATCCAAGCTTCTACTTTATCCATTACTATTGGTATTATATTTACCTGTTTATTAGGTCTTATTATTGCAATTCTTCTATCTAGCTCTATTACAAAACCTATTCAAGTTGTCATTAATCATGCTAAGAAAATTGCTAGTTATGAAATTGGCGAAAGCTTACCTGATACATATATCACACGCCCAGATGAAGTCGGTGATTTAGCACGAGCAACAATAGATATTCAAGATAACCTAAAAAATATGGTTCAAGAAATTAAAGGTGTTTCTAAAATGGTAGCTGACTCTTCTACTCAGCTTAGTGTCAACTCTTCTGAAACCTCTGTTGCTACTGATGAAATTGCACGTTCTACTACAGAAATTGCTCAAGGTGCTTCAGACCAAGCTAGTAGCACCACTGAAGGTTTAAATAAACTCAAAGATTTAGGAGATTTATTAGACCAAGATAGCCACAGCGTTGATGCTCTTAATGAACTCTCTGAAAAGATTTCTGCCCTTACTAATACTGGCTTAAGTATTATTGAAACCCTGACTGCTAAGACTAACGAAAGTAATGCTCATGTTTCCGATGTATATGCTAGCATCATGAAAACTAACGAAAGCTCTTCTCAGATTGGTGAAGTTAGTAATTTAATTACCAGCATTTCTTCTCAGACGAATTTACTAGCCCTTAATGCTTCGATTGAAGCAGCCAGAGCTGGTGAACACGGCCGCGGCTTTGCTGTAGTTGCTGAAGAAATTCGTAAATTAGCAGAACAAACAGCTGCCTCTACAAAAATGATTGATGCCTTGGTAGTCACTCTTCAAGCTGATGCTAGTAATGCTGTAGCCACTACTAGCAAAGTAAAAGAAACCCTGGCTATTCAATCAGAAAGTGTTATCACTACAGAAACTAAATATAAAGAAATCGCTAATGCCATTCAGGAATCTACAAAAATGGCTGAACTCCTACATCATTCTAGCGAGCTACTAACTACTAAGAAAAATGAACTTTATGAAACCATGCATGATCTAGCTTTGGTAGCTCAATCTAATGCAGCTGCCACTGAGGAAGCATCTGCCTGTATAGAAGAACAATCTGCTTCTATTCTAGAATTACTTAATTCTAGTAAGACCCTAGCCGAACTTTCTCATTCTCTACATAAATTAATCGAACGATTCAAACTTTAAACCAAAAGCTGTTGCATTAAGTGCAACAGCTTTTTTCTTTTCCTCCATATATCTATCTCATACCATTTAGTACAAAAAATCCTACATTATGTCGTAGAGTACTTTAAATTCATTTAATTTATGGCAATATTAAATCACAATCATCAACTTATTACATAGGAGGAAAAAATATGAATAAAAAAGCAAAAAAACTGGGATTATTCACTGCTGCTCTATTAACTGCTACTAGTTCCATGCCTCTTAGCTTATATACCACCATTGATCCTATGAGTATTTATGCTTCCACCTTAAGTGCCACTTCTTTTAATTTCGACTTTGAAACAGATGAGGAAGGTTGGGGTCCTAGAGGCAGTGAAACAGTTGCTATTGCTACAGATGCAGCTTACAAAGGTAGTCAAAGCTTAAAGGTTACTAGTAGAAAAAGTAGTTGGAATGGACCTTCTTGCAATATTACTAATCTTCTTCAGGAAGGAAAAACCTATCGCTTCTCAGCTTGGGTTATGTACAATGATAGCACTGCTAGTAATACCCAAACCCTAACACTGTCACTAGCTTGTACACCTACAGGCAGCAGCGAAACTTATAAGAATATTGTTTCTAAAAGTGCTACAAAAGGTAACTGGACATTATTAGAGGGTACCTATACTTACACCGGTGGTATGGATGCTGTTAAACTCTATGTTGAAGGCGGTACCATGGATTTCTACATAGACAATGTTACTACCCTTGCCTTAGATGATGCTAAGATTGAAACAGACATTCCTTCTATTAAAGAAGCTTATGATAGCTATTTTAAATTCGGTACTGCTATTACTGCTAATACTTTAAGCCAATCTAATAAAGATTTAATCTTAAAGCATTTTAATAGTTTAACCTGTGGCAATGAAATGAAACCTGATGCCATTTTGGACCGTGGGGCAACCGTTGCTTATATGGAAGCAACTGGAGATCAAACTTCTCCTCAAATTTCCTTAACTCAAGCTGCTCCTATTCTTAACTTTGCAAGAGATAATCATATTCCAATGCGTGGCCACGTTCTCGTTTGGCATGCACAAACACCTCGTTGGTTCTTTGCTGAGAACTACTCTACTGATAGCAATGCCCCTTTAGTTTCTAAAGAAGTTATGCTTCAGAGATTGGAAAACTATATTAAAACTGTATTTGAAACATTAGAAGCTAAATATCCAGATGTAGAATTCTATAGCTGGGACGTTGTTAATGAAGCCATTGATCCAAGTACCTCTAACGGTTATAGAAATCCTGGTACTGTAGCTAGTACCACTACTTCTTTATGGATGCAGGTAATAGGTGAAGACTTTATTCCAAAAGCTTTTGAATATGCTCGTCAATATGCGCCTAGCGGCACTTTATTAGCTTACAATGACTATAACGAGTGTGAATCTGCTAAAAGTAAGTATATTTATGAACTCTGCAAAAAACTAGTTGCTAATGGTACCTTAGATGTGATTGGTATGCAACAACATAATAATATGTATAGTCCAAGTGTAAGTGAATTTGAAGCAGCTGTAAGAAAATATGCTTCTTTAGGTGTTAAAATAGAAGTTACTGAATTAGACATTACCACAACAGATCTTTCTACCTCTGGCTTTACAGCTCAAGGCACAAGATATAAAGCCTTTATGGATGTCCTTAAAAAGCTAAAGAAAGAAGGCATAGATATTAATGCCGCTGTTGTTTGGGGTACAATAGATTCCGAATCTTGGAGAAGTAGTCAAGCACCACTTTTATTCGATGCTAACTTCAAAGCAAAACCTGCTTTTTGGGGTGTTATAGGTGATACCACACCAGTGGATCCTGTGGATCCAGTAGACCCAGTAGACCCAGTAGACCCAGTAGACCCAGTAGACCCAGTAGACCCAGTAGACCCAGTAGACCCAGTAGACCCAGTAGACCCAGTAGACCCTGTAGACCCTGTAGACCCTGTAGACCCTGTAGACCCTGTAGACCCTGTGGATCCTAGTGAAACAGTTGTTCCAGTAGTTACCGTTAAAAATCAAATCGGTGGCTCTATTGCTCAACAATATACTGTTACAGCAAGTGGTACTGCACCTCTTGATTTATCATTACTTAAGATTCGCTATTACTATACAAAAGATGGTAATACGCCTCAATCTTTCTGGTGTGATACTGCTGGCATTACCTTGAATAAAGCTCCTTGGTATGTGAATTATACATCTTCCGTTAAAGGAACCTTTAATGATGGGTATCTTGAAATTAGCTTTAAGGATGCCGTCACCCTCTCCCCTTCTGAGGCTGGCTTAAAATTTGATATTCGCTTTAACCAACAAGATTGGTCAAGCTATACCAATTTTAAGGCTGGTGCTATAGAAATTGTTTATGACGGCATAACTATAAAGTAGTAGGTCCCCCTTGCCACGTTCCTACTAAAAATAAAATAGCCGGCTGGCTTAGTGTTAATCACTAGTTCAGCCGGCTATTCTATTAATTAAGAGGTACACCATAGTGGCTAGCCACATCTTTCAAACCTTGTAAGATTTCATCCTTCCCATAATCATGTTCCTCTAAAAATGCTTCATCTAATTTGTTCAATCGGTTATAAAAATCCACCATTAATTCTAAGTAACGTAGATCAGCGGTATTCATATGTTCATAAAGTATATTTTCAGCCTCATTAATCTCCCCCTTATCTATCATCTCCCTAAGGTGTAGATAGAGTTCATCTGTAAATGTTTCTTCCTCTTCTGCTTCATAAACAACAGTTTCTTTATTAAAAAATATCTTAGCTATCGCTCTTGCTAAACCTTCTATTTGAGTTAAAATATAATCGTTTTTTAACACGGTTTAAACACTTCCTTTAGTATTTTTTCTAACATTCTATACTACTTGTTTTATTGTTTCAAGTTAAAAGCTGATATATGTTACATATATTAAGACTAGATAACCTAATTCTGCTAATTCGCAAATGCAGCCTAGAATGTCACCTGTTATGCCATCAATCTTCTTGTATATTGAGCGAACAAATAACCTAACAGCTATTATAAGGAGTAACACACTTCCTAACTGCATCAAGATGCTTGACAGCGTTAGTTCCCCTACTATAAATATTACTATTCCTATAATGCCTAACATAATGAGGATTGTTCCTATTAAATATGGTGTACTTACTTTACCGATAAAGAGATTACCCATGCCTTTTTCTCTAGGAGTCTTTGTTTTATAACAAGCTATTACTTGCATGCTGCGAGCCACAACTGGCATGAGTAAAATAACCCAGAGCAGGCCTTGTTCTAGCAAGGTATATATAAAGCCTGCTTTAAGCAATAAAACAAGTAAAATGGCTAGAAGGGCATTGGTTCCTAGTCTTGAATCTTTCATAATCTCCAACATACGTTCTTTGTCTCTGTAGCTATAAAGGCCATCAAAGGTATCACCTAATCCATCTAAATGTAGTCCCCCTGTTAAGATGACTTCACCTATTAAAATGATGATAGTTGCAATATACGTATTAAATACCTCTTGGCTCACTATTCCCATAGCATAATAGAACAAACCTAAAACTAAGCCTACTACGGGAAAATAAATCATACTTTTATGAAACTCTTCATCTATCCCTGTATCCACCGGTATAGGAAGCCTCGTCATAAACTGCATAATACCTATTAATCTTTTCATTTTTTCTCCCATTACCCTTTGATTTTCATAGGAATGCCACTTATTACAAAATAAACTTCGTCGCTTGCTTTTGCAATTAGCTGATTCATACGTCCAATAATATCTGTGTAGATTCTAGTAAGTCTATTACCAGCTACTGGAGATAACCCTATTTCATTAGTTACTAAAACAAAATAAAGCTCTGTTTCTTTAACTGCTTCTAGAAGCTTTATAAACGCTTCCTTAATCATTTGTTCTAACTGATTTACCTCTTCTTCTGAAAGCTTATCATAATCTAAGTTTTCTTTAAACATAAGGTTATTCACCATCAGCGTCACACAATCTAAAATAACCGTTTGATGCTCCTTGGCAATCTCCTCTATTTGTCCTGCTATATTTTCATATATTTCATAAGTTGTCCACTCACTAGGACGCATTTCCTGATGCTTTCTTACACGTTCTTTCATTTCTTCATCAAAAGGAATACTTGTTGCGATATAAGCCGTTTGATTATTTTGTGCTTTGCAAAGTGCCTCTGCATAACTACTTTTCCCAGACCTAGCACCACCTGTTACAAGAATTATTTTACTCATTTTCTAACCTCTTTCTAACTGCATCTCTTTCCCATCATCTCTAGTCATTCTATCACTAAAGCATAATAGGAATCCATATTTCTACCGTATAATCTTCCTTCTCTGTATCATTTCCATAATACTTCTCCACTGTTACGATATCAGGATTTTGTTTGTATTGATTAGAGGGTAAAAATTCACCATAAATACGCTTCCATGTCTCTTGCAGAGTAGGAAATAGAGGTCCTACTGATTTAAAAATAAGCCATGAAGCTGCAGGAATCACATAAGTTTCATATCTTGGATTAACCTCTATATTCTTTAGCGGCTGCACTGCTACCATATAAGTGTTTTTACCATCCTCATCATATCCCCAACATAAGCCCAATGAACTATGGTCCATACCATAAGATTCTAGTTCTTCTAAAGTTCCATCACTTTTTACTTGTCCCCACAAGCCTTGGTTAACATCACCTAAAACCCCTACCACTTTCATTTCTCCCTTTTCAACTACTTGATATTTCATAGCACTACCTCCTGCTATACTTAAACTAAACACAAGACGAGGATATGATTTAAGAATACTATTAGGCTGCTTCGCCTCTATAGGTGTTATACCATGTTGCTTTTTAAAGGCAACGCAGAAAGCATCTGAGGATTCATAGCCATATTTCACTGCTACATCTATTACCTTAGCATTCGACACTTGCAGATCATATACTGCCTCTGACAATTTTCTTCTTCTAAGGTACTCATTAATGGTGATTCCTGCAATATAAGAAAATGCCCTTTGGAAGACATTATATTGGCAACCAGTTATTAATTCTACCTGCCTTGGGCTTATTTTCTCATCTAGATGTTCTTCCAAATATTCTATTAAGTGGTTTAACGTATCTATCCAATTCATAACCTCACCTCAATTAGTATTTTATAACCATTGGTGCTTGCTAACCCGATAAAGTCGTATCATAATATAACGGTATTTTGACCTTAGCATTTACTAGCTGCTCTTGTTGCCATGTTTTCATATAAATAATTAGCTGTGTCTAGTAGAGGGAAAAGTAAGATTCCCCCCGAACCTTCTCCGAGTCTCATATCTAAATGTAGAATAGCTTTTAATCCTAATAGCTCCAGTGCTTTTACCGTTCCTGGTTCTGCTGAATAATGAGAGGCAATCATATATGAAGCTGCTTCTTCATGAAGTTTTTTAGCCAAAAGTGCTGCGGCATAAGAAATAAAACCATCTAAAATAACTGGTACTCTATAAGCTGCTGCACCTAAAATAGCGCCTGCCATAGCACCAATTTCAAAGCCTCCTACCTTCATTAGTACATCTATAGCATCCTCTTGATCTGGGGTATTAAGAGCAATCGCTTCTCTAATAATATTAGCTTTATGTCCCACTTTTTCTGGTGTTAAACCTGCTCCTCTACCTGTCACTTCTTTAGGATCACAATTTGCAAATACAGAAATAATGGCACTCGAAGGTGTAGTATTAGCAATACCCATTTCTCCAATCGCTAATACCCTACTTCCTTCATCAATAGCCTTTTTTGCTACCTCTATACCTATTTCTATACTCCTTACCGCTTCTTCCCTACTCATGGCAGGGCCTTTATGGATATTTGAGGTGCCTTTTCTAATTTTATAATCTAATACTCCTTCTAATTTTTCTTCACAATTCACCCCAACATCTACTGCAATGACATTTGCCTTCATATACTTTGCTAAAGTCCCCACTGCGCAAATGCCTGATGCAAAATTAGGAATCTGCGCTTTTGTTATCCACTGGGGGTCTGCTGCTATGCCTTCTTCATAGACGCCATGATCCCCTGCAAAAGCCACTACAGTCTTTTTCTCCATATTAAAGCTTACTCTTTCATAAATACCAGCTAGCTGCACACATAAATTTTCCAGATAACCTAGGCTTCCTAAAGGTTTGCTTAAAAGGTCTATCTTTTGCTGTGCTTTATCCATTATATCTTTATTTAAAGGTTGAATTTGTTTTAAGGTTTCTTCTAAACACGCCATAATCTTATCTCTTTCTTTTATTTTTTACTTTTATAGAGTTCTAACTTAATTCATTAATATTTCTACACTCTTCGATATATAGTATAGCATAAAAGATTTATGTCCCATATGTATTTCAAATGATATCAAGCTGTACTTCATAAGTAGTCAAGCCTTAGAAAATAATGCTATAATGAATTCATTAAGTACTTACACTTTAAAAGGAGGAATCTTTGTAGATGTACATAACTCATTTAAAAAAATCACTGTTATTTCTTAGTCTCATGCTTACACTAACTTTATTATCTATTCCTTGCTTTGCTAAAAATATTCAACTTACTTTAGATGGTAAACCGCTTCAAAGCACCACCTCTCCTATTCAAGAAAACGGAACAACACTAGTACCACTTCGTGTTATTAGTGAAAATCTCGGTGCCAAAGTCAATTATAATGCTGTAAATGGAGAAATTATCATTAGTAAAACGAATGCCACTATGATACTTACTCTGGGTCAATCTACTGTTAAGGTAAATGGTGTCACTTCTAAGCTTCAAACAGCACCTAAAGTAATTAACAATACTACCATGGTTCCTTTACGTTTTATTAGTGAAAATTTAGATTGTCAGGTGAACTGGATTAGTCAGCAGAATCTAATAGCTATCACTACTCAGCCCGAGAATAACAACGCCTTACCTATTGCCACTTTAAAAATTAAAGGTTATGGTACTGTTACTCTAGAGCTTTATCCTGACTTAGCACCTAATACAGTTAATAATTTTATTACCTTAGCTAATAGTGGCTTCTATGATGGACTGATCTTCCACCGTGTCATTGAAGATTTTATGATCCAAGGCGGAGATCCTAATGGTAATGGTACTGGTGGACCTGGTTATAGTATTGCTGGTGAGTTTTCTTCTAATGGTTTTACTACTAATACCCTTTCTCATACAAAAGGTGTCATTTCGATGGCAAGAGCAATGAATCCTGATTCAGCAGGTAGCCAATTCTTCATTATGTCTGCTGATGGTACCTATTTAGATGGCCAATATGCTGCTTTTGGAAAGGTCATTTCTGGCCTTGATATGATTGAAAAAATTCAACTGGTAGATACCAATAATCAAGATAAACCTCTTAAAGATATTGTCATTGAAAGTATACGTGTAAGCCTGGGTGCTCTTAAGGTTACAGCACCTATTAAAATTGAAGACAAATAAATTTTAACAGCCGATTGAAGCTTCTTAGTTTTTCAATCGGCTGTTGTACTAAATATTACTATTTTCCTATCTCATTATGGGTTCTCTTACCCATTTCCATAAGATCCTTCATCTTTTTCATCACATGCTCATAAGCATCCTTATCATGAGGTTTCGTACAAGCCTGACAACTCTTAATCCCATTTTCTAAGTACACATAATGACCACCACACTGATCCTTCAATGTATAAAGTGGACAATAGCAAAATAAACAGTTAAATTCCTCCTCATTCTTAAGCTTATGACAAGGGAAATACTCACATGCTTTATTTTGCATAAATTTATAGTTTTCCATATACTATTTTCTCCTTTATTACTTATGTCTTTTTAGAACTATTCATCTATACAAACAAAATTTGGGTCGCCTGCCCCTGGTTCTATGTGTTTTTTAACTGTATGCAAATCACCAATTGTCGTTACGCCCCTCTTCCACGCCGTTCCATTGTCATGGATGTTTATGAGGACAACAACGTTTGTGAAAATGAGTGGGTATGGGTGCCTGGAGTAGTGACTTGGGAGCATTTTTAAAAAGCACTTAGTGAACGTTTTAGATGGGTTTTAGGCAGCTGTTGAACAAAGTGAGTTCTGCCGTTCATCTAAATAAGTGAACTTAGTGCTTCTAAAAATGTGAACCGGAACAACGTAAGGTACCCATACCCACTCATTTTCTCTCAGACGTATTCCTCATAGACACCCAGACAAATTGCTATCTTTATCCTACAATTTCCCACATAGCCTTTAATAGTTTGTCATCATCTTCCTTGCCTTTAATGGCTACCCTAATAAAATGCTTATTTAGTCCTTTAAAGTTAGAAGCATCTCTTATAAGGATATTATGCTTTATGATCATCTGCTCTTTTAATTCCTGACTTGTCATAGCCTTAAGCTCTATTAATACAAAATTAGCAGTTGTAGAATAAACCTTTATATTTTTGAGCTTCTTTAAAGCTTCTAATAGATGATTACGTTCTTCCTTGAAATAGGCTTTTGTCTTCTTTTGAAAAACTTTATCCTCTAATAAAACTGGGGTTAAGTATTCAGCAAAACCATTAACCGTCCATGGCTCTTTAAAATGATACATTCCTCTTAATAAATCTTTATTACTTGTTACTCCATAGCCTAATCTTAAACCAGGTAGTCCAAAAAACTTAGTAACAGCTTTAATAATAATGAGCTGATTATGACTCTGTACTAATGGCATTAAGCTATATTTTGCTTCCTCTTCTACGAATTCCATAAAGGTTTCATCTACAATGAGTAGCTTTTGCATTTCTTCCATTTGTTTAGCAATAGAAGCTAAGCTATAGCTGTTCCCTGTTGGATTATTAGGATTACAAATAAATAAGCCATCTATTTCATGAAGCCTTGCTTTAAGCTTTTCTACTTCTAGATCAAACTCTGTAGATGCTTTTAACTGAAAAGGCACAATTTCTAAACCATTTAGCTTGGCACTTCTTTCATATTCAGAAAAGGTAGGATTTATAATACCTAATCTAAAAGGCTCCTCCTTTTGCCTACTACTCTCCCCTAGCGTTTTCATTAGTAAGTACATGATTTCCGTAGCACCATTTCCAGGTATAATTTGTTTCATCTCACAGCTTAGATACTGACTAAGTACTTCTCTAAGCTTAGTATAATGAATATCCGGATAGTTTTGGCAACTTTTTAAGGCACTTTGTACTGAATTGACCAAGTGCTCACTCATAAAAGGATTGATATTTGAGCTAAAATCTATAAGTTCCTCTTGTTTCTTCCCATAAAGTGCTGCCATTTCAGCACTATTTGCCCCATGTCCTAGATTAATCATGTATTCTTTCTCCTCTTTTTAGTGTATTACATGCAGTATGCAAATTTTAATACAAAAAGCAAATAAGCCATAGACCAGTGAAAATGAGTACTCCAACAACCGATGTCATATACATCAACTGATTTCCTCTTGTAATATCTGCAATCACTAGTTCTCTTGTAGCATCTCCTATGGTTGGTTTCACTACTACTTCACCAAAATAAACGTTAGTCCCACCTAATTGCACACCTAAAGCCCCTGCTGCTGCGCCTTCTGGATAAGCACAGTTAGGACTTTTGTGATTCCTTCTATCACGAATAGCAATTTTTAAACAGTTTTTAGCATCAAAGTGTAAAAGGACGCTTGCTAAACTCATTAAAACAGCTGTTAACCTTGCTGGCACGTAATTAGCTATGTCATCTATTTTAGCAGAAGCAAAACCTAAGTCTTTATACTTTTCATTTTTATAACCTACTGTAGAATCTAAGGTATTAATAGCCTTATACGCAAAAGCTAAAGGTGCTCCTCCAATAAAGGCATAAAATAAAGGTGCAATGATACCATCTACAGTGTTTTCCGCTACTGTCTCTACAGTCGCACGAATAATTTCTTTCTCACTCAGCTTGGATGTGTCTCTTCCTACTATATAAGAAAGCTGCACTCTGGCTTTTTCTAGCGTATCTGTTTCTAGTACCTTTTTAATTTTATTAGCTTCATCCCCTAAACACTTAGTTGCTAAAGTTGTGTATAATAAAATACTATTTACAACAAAATAAAGCAACCAATGTACTTTAGCTAATGCCAGTACCAAATAAACTACTGTAACTGTTGTGCCTACAGTTATACCCCATAAAACAAAGCCTCCTACCTTTAAACCCTTAGGTGTCTTTGCTATTTTTCTTATTTGCTTTTCACTCCATTTAATAAGGCGGCCTATATATCTTACAGGATGAGGAAAATTGTAAGGATCTCCGAAAATTAAATCTAGTACATAAGCCGTGATTAAACATTCTAGCATCATCATTAGGCTTTTCCTCCTACACTTAACAATCTTTCTACAGCTTCTAAATGGCTATAAAAGTGTAAATGTAAATAAGTGGCTAGGGTATTACCCTTTGTATAGCCTCCTACCCAAACTTCACCCTTGTTGTCTTTTTGCATTTTATAAACTGCTTTTTCATTGGTGTAAAACTCTGAATGATGAAACTCATGTCCTTTTAATGTCTGTCCTTTTTCAGAAAGTAAGGTGTCTTCCTCGGCAGTTCCAAAGCAATAGCCAAAACGCTTTAATCCCTTGGTCATACGGCTTTCCCCTTTAAAAATCCCTACCATTTCATAGCTTTTCCCTTCATGATCTATAAGGCGCTCTCCTAAATACATAAGTCCACCACACTCTGCATAAATAGGAATGTTATTTTCATGAGCTACTTTAAGTACCCGCCTCATTGTCTGATTAGCTTCTAAGTCTGCTGCAAAGACCTCTGGAAAGCCACCACCGATATAAATCAAATCACACATAGGTAAACTGGAATCTGATAAAGGACTAAAATAAATAAGTTTTATTCCCAAATCCTCTAATAACTGTAAATTATCTTGATAATAAAAATGAAAGGCCTCATCATAAGCTACCGCTATTGTTTTCATCCTATAATCTCGTTTAATAATAGGTTTAAATGTACTAGTGACCTCTTCACCTTCTATAAGTTCTAAAAGTAAATCTAAATCAATATACTTTTCTACTGCTTCGGTTAAAAGCTCTATTCTTTCCTCTAAAGCTTCTAACTCTTCACTAGGAATAAGCCCTAAGTGCCTAGAAGGCAAGCTAAAATGGTCTTCTGGAGGCAAATAGCCAATAGTTGGTATATGACAGTACTCTTCAATAGAAGCTTTTACTAAGTTAAAGTGACTTTCTGTTTTGATACCATTCGCTATAACCCCTACTATATTCACTTCTGGATCAATCATTTTGTAACCTAACACCATAGCTGCACTAGACGCTGCCATAGCTCTTGCATCAATCACTAAAATCACTGGTAATTTCAAAAGCTTAGCAACTGATGCGCTGCTGCATTCAGCAATAGAACTGCCTTTACCATCGTATAAGCCCATTACTCCCTCTACTACAGCAATATCAGGTTCCTGCATACTTCTATTAAATAGATACTTGACTTGTTCCTCTTCTAGCATATAAAGGTCCAAATTTCTAGAAGCTCTTCCTGTTACCTTCGTATGGTAAGCTGTATCAATATAATCTGGGCCCACTTTATAAGGTTGAACTTGAAGGCCCCTTGCTTGCAAAGCCTTCATAATTCCTAGAGAAAGAGTCGTTTTCCCCACACCACTAGCTGTTCCTGCAATCAATAATTTTTTCATTTCTTTTTTGCTCCTAAAATATCATAAATAGCTACCATATCTACATGTTCTCTAAGTACTTGTGCTAGCTTGTCATATTCACCTTGTTTGAAAGCCTCAAAAGAAACAGTGCTATTTTCTACTGCTTCTAATCCTTTCTTAACTCTTATGGCATTTAAAAGGTTTCTAGTAAAATTAGCTTCATCAAAGATACCATGCAAGTATGTGCCAAATACATTACCCGCTTCATTACAAGTTCCTTCTAATTCATTTATTGTTTGGCCTAGTCTCTTTGTAAAAGTCATTAAGGGTTTTGCTTCTTTTGCCATTTTTGTCACACCCATATGAATTTCATAACCTTTTACCTTAGTAGATGTCACTGCACTTAGTAACCCTGGTAGGTCCTTACAAATAGTTCCCTCTACTTGAGTCGTTACTTTCTCACCTTCAAAAGTCGTCTCAATAGGAAGTAAGCCAAGCCCATATGCTTCTTTCATATGACCTTCTACACCATAAGGATCTGCTATTTTTTCGCCTAATATTTGATAACCACCACATATGCCCATAATAAGATTACCTTGTTCATGTAGTTTATGAAGTTCTATATCTAAACCGCTTTCTTTTAAATAGGCTAGGTCTGCTAAAGTATTTTTACTTCCTGGCAAAATAACTAAGTCAGGTATTCCAATTTTTTCACCACGTCTTATATATCTTAGTTGTACATCCTCTTGTATTTCTAACATATTAAAGTCTGTAAAATTAGAGATATGAGGTAGGTGGATGATAGCAATATCAATAGCATTATTTTTGCCTACAGTTTGATAAAAACGACTTGTTAAACTATCTTCATCCTCTACCTTTAAATACGTATAAGGCACTACACCTAATACAGGGATTTTAATTAAATCCTCTAGCATTTTGATGCCTGGTTCTAAAATACTACGATCTCCTCTAAATTTATTAATAATCACACCTTTGACTCTAGCTCTTTCTTCCTCTGTTAAAAGCATAATGGTTCCTAAAATAGAAGCAAACACTCCACCCTTATCAATATCTGCAATTAAAATAACCGGTGAATCTGCTATTTCCGCCATACCCATATTGACAATATCTTTATCTCTTAAGTTAATCTCCGCAGGACTTCCTGCTCCTTCTATAGCCACGACGTCATATTCACTACTTAAACTCTCATAATGTGTTTTAATCATTTCTGCTAACTGTGGTTTGAATTCATGATACTCTCTAGCTGTCATATTGTCATATACTTTCCCATTTACAATTACCTGTGAGCCCTGATCACTTGTAGGCTTGAGTAAAATAGGATTCATCCTAGCACTAGGTTTAATTCCTGCCGCCTCTGCTTGAAAAACCTGAGCTCTTCCCATCTCTAAGCCTTCTTCTGTAATAAACGAGTTAAGCGCCATATTTTGAGATTTAAAAGGAATAACCCTAAGGCCATCTTGTTTAAATACTCTACAAAACCCCGCAGTTAATAAACTTTTCCCTACATTCGAGGCCGTTCCTTGAAACATAATACTTTTTCCCATAAGTGCTCCTTTAATATGAATGAATTAAGACTGAATAATGAAAAATATATTGTAAAAAATAGAGGCTTAAGCAATCTCGCATCTTATACTGTTGTTCACTCTATTTCTATTTATGATAGTGGTAAAATATACGCTTTCTTATAACAATAACAAATAAAAAGCCTCCCACATCGGGGAGACTTTTACTTATATAAGAACATAGATTCTATCTATTTAATAAAAAGAGCTACCCTACATTCTTCTAAGCTCTTTTCTTTTATAGTCAGCGCTACTTACGCTAGTTCGCAGCATCTCTATATTAGTTTTCTTAATGGATAAGCGTCTTTCCCTCCGAAAGATTCCTTTGTCATTTAAGGTAGGTCTCCTGGCTTATAATTCTTCCCTTCTGCCGCCTTCCCATAACCAAGTTACAGTGGCTTACTGGCAGTTAGTCCTTATATACAGTAGCGGGGGCTGCAGTGTTCCACACATTTCCCTATTAAGCTTACACAGCGCCTTAAATGCTTATTATTCATTTCCTTTATTCTAGCATAGGTATTCGTATTTTGAAATGCTTCATCATTATTAGATTGCTTATATGTTCTTCTATTTAAAATCTTTTTTCTTCCAAATATTAAGGCTAATACGATACGAAATATAGTAAATTATAACACCTATTAGCATCATTAGTATCGGCATAATACCATCCAGTTTATTGATATATACTACTATACTTTCATCTACTAATCTCATGTTAGTTATCGTATTAGCACCTACAAATATGAGAATATAGCTAAACATTAAATAATATCTGGCTTTAATCGTTCCAAAATAAAAAATAACTGGTAAGATAATACTGTTATAAATAGCTCCTATTAAGAAAGTAACCGCTAGTATTATAGGTGCAAGCTTAAGTATTTCTTCCATCATCATGTGCAGCTGAGATATAAAATTCAACCATAAACCTATTTGAGCAATCATACAACCACCTACAAGATAAATGATACTTTCTATATATCTTGAAGCACACATTTCCTTTCTACTTATAGGCATAGCAGCTGTCATGAGCTCTACCTTACTACGCTCCTCATATGCCATAATACTATAAATTAAAATATACCCTAATAATGCAGGCATAGCAACACCAAAGCCAATACTCCACATTGGCATAAATAAGCAGAATAAGATACTTGACACTAAAGCTGATTTAATGGATGTTGTTAGATAAATCCAATTTTTCTTAACGAGTAAAAATGTTCCATTCATCCTCTATTCCCCCCTCTTGCTAGATAAAAGCACCATAACATCTTCAATAGTTGGCACTACATATTTCACTTCATTGCCAAAAAGCTCCTTGGCTAATGCTCTACTTCTCACTAGTGCTTCACCACCTAGGCTGGTTTGTTTATAGCCTAGTAGCTCTTTTTGAATTTCCTTATCAAATAAATGTTTTGGCCCTTTAACAATGCAGTAATTGTTTAAAAGTTCATCTTTTGGGGCTTGCATTTCGATGCGGCCATTTCGTATATATACTAGATAGTCTCCTGCTTTTTCAAGATCTGAAGTGATATGGGTCGAATAAAAAATAGTTACTTCTTCGTTTTGCATATGCTCCATTAATAAATCAATCATTTCACTTCTTACAACAGGATCGAGCCCTGCTGTTGGTTCATCTAAAATAATAAGTTCCGGCTTATGAGCCAGAGCTACAATAAGCGCAAATTGCTTTTTTTGCCCTGTAGATAATTCACCATACTTTTTATCTTCTTTTAATCCAAAACGCTCCATATAGCTATTAAAAAGCTTTTCATCCCAGTCTTTATAAAAAGGCTTTACCATACGTTTAATATTTTTAAGCTTAGATTCTTGAGGATAACCAGTTGGCTCTCCCACATATCCTATTTTCTCTTTAATTGCCTTCGCATTTTCACTTACTCTCATCCCATCAATTAGAACCTCGCCCGTATCAGGAATAAGCATATCTAGCATTAGTTTAATAGTAGTCGTTTTACCCGACCCATTTTCACCTATAAAACCAGTAATATACCCTTTCTTAATACTTAACTTGGGAATATTTAATTCAAATCCATCAAACTGTTTTTTAACATCTTTAAAAACCACTGCTTCCATCTTCTATACCTCCTCATAAATAACGGCTACGCGTTCTTGAAGTTCTTCTAAAGTCATATCTATACTTTTGGCTGCGACTACAATAGCTTCTAGTTTTTCTTCTAATTGGCTCATTTGCATTTCCTTGAGCCGTTCCTTATTAGCTAAAGAAACATAAGTCCCCTTTCCTGGTGTAGTTTGCACAAAGCCTTCCGCCTCTAAATCCTCATAAGCCCTTTTTACTGTAATAATACTTACCTTTAATTCTTTTGCCATCATACGAATAGAGGGTAATAAAGTCCCTTGCTGAATCTCACCTTTTAAAATGTGTTCTTTAATCTGGCTAATAATCTGCTCATAAAGTGGAATTGCACTGTCATTTACAATAATAATATCCACACCTTCACTCCTTTCCCTCTTTTTAATTCACAACCCTTTACACTTATCAATACTTTTATGTTATTGTTTAAACTTATATTAATTTTAAATACTTTTCTCAAGCCAGCTGTACATATACTGTGTATATAGTCTATATACAGATATTAACTCTATATTTTTAGATTGTCAATATGATTTGTTAATTTATAAAGTCGTTATTGAGATACTATTCTAAATAGAAATTTGTCTTGGCGTTTATGAGAAGTACGTCTGAGAGAAAATGAGTGGGTATGGGTGCCTTTCGTTGTTCCGGTTCACATTTTTTGAAGCACTAAGTTCACTTATTTAGATGAACGGCAGAACTCACTTCGTTCAAACAGCTGCCTAAAACCCATCTAAAATGTTCACTAAGTACTTCTAAAAAATGCTCCCAAGTCACTACTCCAGGCACCCATACCCACTCATTTTCACAAACGTTGTTGACCTCATAAACATCCAAAACAGTGAAGCAGCGTGGAAAGAAGGCGTAACGACAGTTAAAAAATACTCGAAGCCGGGGGTAGGCGCCCAAGGCAATAACGTATAAAGCTTCCCATAAGTCTATTTTGCCAAGAAGTAGCTCTGTAAGGAAGCTAGGGAGCCTTACAAGCATTATTGATCTCTTAAGCGTTCAAACCACTAAGTGAAAAGTGCAGAAAAAAGATAATAACAAGTTTTGTTTTTTCTTGAAAACACTTAATGGAGGCGACTTTACGCGTTATTGCTGGTAGAACTGAGAGAGGGTGGCTGTCCTAGCGGGGTGACTTCGGAGTATTTTCAGTAGGCACTTAGCGAACGTTTTGGATGGTATTTAGCCCACGTGTTCGAGGGAACCGAGTTTGTGGGCGTTCATCCAAAAAAGTGAGCTTAGTGCCTACTGAAAATACGGAGCCAAGCCACGTAGGATAGCCACCCTCTCTCAGTTCCTCCCAAATGGCCCAGTAAAACCACCAACAAATTTCTATTCATATTTTCACTAAAAAATGACATAAATATCTTTCTTACTAAACTGTAATAAATAAATCTGCCTCACTGTAAGATTTCCTATGTATAATAACGACTATAATTTGGTTATATTTAAATAAGTAACTTAGCACTAAGGAGGTATTTATGAACGAAAATCCTGGGAACTATCTTACCAAATCCCCCACTTATAAAAGGACTACTATAAAATCTAAGAAAAAACATAAAAGAAAACAGTTAATACGAGCTACTCGCTATATCTTTTTCTGGTTACTTGTTTTATGTGTAGCTGTGTTAGTAAAGAAAACCTTCTTTTCTTTTCCTACTTCTTCAGTTCCTGAGACCATTCTCTATTCAAGTGAGAGCTCAGACATATTAGCAGATGCCAACTACTCAGATTATCCAGCTTCGCTTCTAGAGCTTGCCGAAAAGAAACCTGAAACTATCGCTTTTGTAAACAACTATGGCAACTACCTAGCTAACCTTGAGGATAAATCTCCTATTTCTATCACGAAAGACTATACTCCTGGAGAAATTCCTTTATTTATTCAATGGGATACAAGATGGGGCTATGAACACTATGGAGATGATTTTATTGCCGTAAATGGTTGTGGTCCTACGGCTCTTTCTATGGTAGCTGTAGGTCTCACTGGAAATACCGAACTCAACCCAAAAGCCATAGCTGACTTTAGCTATGAACAAGGTTACTTGGTAGAAGGACGAGGCTCCAGTTGGGATCTCATGACAAAAGGAGCAGAGACTTTAGGTCTTACCAGTGAAGAACTACCTTTAAATGACGATGTTATTATTAGTCGCCTTACTAATGGTAATCCTATTATTGCAAGTATGCGCCCCGGAGATTTTACCACTTCTGGACATTTTATTGTTTTAACAGGTATTGCTCCTAATGGAAAAATTATTGTTAATGATTCGGATAGCTTAATTAGGAGCAATCAAACTTGGGACCTAGATACACTTACTAAACAAATAAAGAACCTATGGGCATTTAGCTCATAGGTTCTTTATTTGTCTTATCAAAAATTATTTAGCTTGTAAAAGCTTCTCCTTAAAGGTCTCTTCTTCATCAATATCTCAAAAAATAAATGCTATTTACTACAAAATATATTTTTTTTAATAGATATCTTAATGTATTTTGCTATTATTTACTATTATTTGTTATTATTTATAGAATAATTAAAATAATCCTATTATAATGTCTGTTGTATAGGACCTATTATTTACACAAAGGAAGGAACTTCTCATGCGCAAAAAAGGAATTGTTATTAAGTTAATTTCATGCTTTTTAGTAGCTATTATTGTACCACTTACATTTTTAAGTATTATGTCTATCCAGAAATCCCATAGCGTTTTAACAGATAATATGCAACTTACTAGCTTTCAAACGCTTAAAGAAAGTAAGAATAGCTTTGAACTCTACTTAAAAAACTTAGGCCAACAACTCAATATTCTAACTCGTAAAAATGAACTAAAGCATATGGAAGATAGTGGCTCCTTAGAAGATAATGTGACTGCTATTGAAGACTCTATCGTTGCTGCTCTTAAAACAACAGAGGGTGCCCTAAGAGGCTATTATGCTACTAATAGTGGTAAAGTCGTTACAGCTTGGTATACTGTAGAAAATGGAAAAAATATTCCTCATCATACCCTTGAAAATGACGACTACACCGATAAACCTTGGTTTAAAAATGCCATCGGTTCTTCTTATAGAAGTGGTGTATATGCTATTTTTACTGAACCTTATATAGATCCTACAACTAATAGACTTATTATTACTGTTTCCCAAGAAGTGAAAGCTAATAAAGAACAAGTAGGTTGTGTTGCTATAGATATCTCTTTTGATGAAATAAAAAAGTTCGTCCAAAATATTAACCTATTAAACACAGGCTATGTACTTTTAGCCAATGCAGATGGCACAATCTTAGTTGACAATAATCGGAATACATTTATCAAATCTAGCTTAACCACACTTCCTAACTGGAATGATATTAAAGACCAAAATCAAGTTAATACTCAGATTAATTTAAATGGACAAACAGTTAATGTGGTTATTTTTAATGACGAAATTACTAACTGGAAACTAGTCGGTGTTGTTAGTGAAAAAGAAATTTCTGATAGCTTAAATACGATTGTTTACTTTACCTTAGGCACTGCTCTTATCGGTATTATTTTAGGTATTATAATTGCTATAGCTGTCACTACTATGATTAAGCGAAAACTCAATTATATGAATAAAGCCGTTAGTGATGTAGCCAAAGGAGATTTAAGTAAAAACATCCAACTTATTGGTAATGATGAATTTACCGACTTAGCTAATAATTTTAATAAGATGATTACAAGCGTATCTATCCTCATTCGTAATGTTGACTCAGCTTCTCATGCACTATTAAAGTCTTCTGATGAGATTGCTACTATTAGCTCTGAAACTAGTGATTCTACAAAAAATGTATTTGCTGCTATAAGTGATGTGGCTCATAGTACAACCAATCAAGCTCATCGTATACAAGAAGCAAGTATCCATGTAGATAATTTAGGTAGTATTTTAGCTGAAACCAATGCTTATATTAACAAGCAACTCTCCCCTGGCACTCAAGATCCTTTAGATACTGATCCTTCAAGTGTCTTTAACGACATTTTTACCAGGGCTACTGCAAGTACCAATATTGCTATTACTAAAGTTGAGAATATAGCCGCTGATTCTGAAGAAGTTGCTGCAGCTGCTGAAGAGGTTTCTGATTTAACTAAAAATGTTAATCAATCTCTTATTAAATTAGATGAACATACAGAAGAGCTTAAATACATGGCTAAAGACCTAAAAGCTGCTCTTTCTCACTTTAAATTAAAAGAATAAGCATTACATAAAAAGGAGCCTATGCTTAATAATTTAAGCACAGGCTCCTTTACTCAAAGCTTATATTAAAGTTTTTTTACGAATTCAGATTTAAGCTTCATACCACCAATCCCATCAATTTTACAATCAATGTTATGTCCATCTGTAGCATCTTCAATTAAACGGATGTTCTTTACTTTTGTTCCTATTTTAATAACTAATGAACTTCCTTTTACTTTAAGATCTTTGATAACTGTTACAGAATCTCCTTCATTTAAAACATTACCATTTGCATCTTTAATAGCACTTGCATCTTCTTGTTGGGTCTCTGTCGTTGGCGTCCACTCATAAGCACACTCTGGGCAAACTAAAAGCGTCCCATCTTCATAAGTATATTCTGAATTACATTTTGGGCAATTCGGCAAAGTTGTCATATTTCTGTTCTCCATTCTTTGTTGTACATTCTAGTCCATCTATCATAACATAGTCTTAAATACTTGACAAATTTTTAAGTTTTTTATCTTGACTAGTTTGCCCTATTTTTTATTTTGTATCAGCTAACTTATCCTAACCTATTACTTTTCTTTGTCTGCTATACCTCTAAAAGAATGATATCCTTTAATAGCTATCGTTTCACTTGGAATGGCCCAATGAATACCTAATTCATTAGGTAATTTTTTCTCTTCATAGCAGCGTTCTAATAATCTATCTAGTTCTTTAACATAAACAGATTTTTCATCTTCAAAAACAAGTTCTTTAGGAAATTCACGAACCGCAATATACTGCATAGCGGCATTAGCAGCTATAACCCCTGGTAAAATAGTTTCTACATCACAAGCTACTCTTTCTCTTGTTTGTATAGCTTCTGCTGCGCGTAAATAATGCTTAAAACGCCCTTCTTCTGGAGAACCATAAACCATTTGTTCTCCTATATGAGTATGTACAACTATATTTTCTTCTTCTCCTTCTGGGAAGTTTACAGTAGCTTTTTCTAATTCAATGGTAAATCTAGGTCTTTTTGCTTCTTTCGCTGCAATAGTAGCTAGATATAATAACTCCTGTCCCTCACTAGTCATCATGCGCATAAAAACAGTATCATATCCTTCCACTTGATGGGCTCTGTATCCTTCTCCTTCAATACTTACAGGATAAGCTGACTGCTGCATCGTTTCTCCACATAAAAAAAACAAATTGTGCAAAAAGTGAGCTGCTCCATTACTCATAACAGACTCTAAAATATACTTACCATTCTCACCCTGTATTTTCCCTTTCCAGTTACTATCTTCAAAGTAGCTTTTAGGTCTATTCCAGTTAACTACTGTTTTAATACTTTTAATAGCACCATATTTGCCAGCTAAAATATCTCTTTTTAGATGCTGTATTGCCTTAGAATAGGACCACTGGAAGTCTACTGCAACAACCTTTCCTAATTGCTCCGCTACTTTCTTTATTTCCAGACATTCATCTATAGTAGGTGCTAATGGTTTCTCACAAAACACATTAACGCCGTGTTTTAAAGCACACGTGACTTCCTCATAGTGGACATGCATGGGTGTCGTAATAATGGCTAAGTCCACTTCATTTTCTACTAAACATTGTTCTAATTTCGTATATAACATCACACCATTTTCTAGTAGCTTCTCATAATACTCATTAGCTGTAGGATTTCTGCTCACTACTCCAACTAATTGAATATCTTTAGAGATTTCTTCTCTTAGTATTTCAGTTATAAAATTTTTTCCATAACCATTTAATCCTGTTAATATAACCTTAATCCTTTTTCCCATAGTCTTCTTCCTAAAATGATCTATTTTTTTATAATCGTATAGCTACTATAATACATGACTTTTTCGCTATTATTTTCTATTTAACTCTAACTATTGAGAAAATGCAACCAATTTTATGTATAGTAGTTAAAGACAGCAAAAAATACGAAGCGTATTTCCGAGAGGTAGCCCTTATCCTCTCATTTCTGCCTAGCATCATTCCTCATAAACGCTCAGACAACTTTATATTTATTGGCTAGTGGTTGAAATGTACAGAAAAATATTGTAAATTATACTAAACACTTGTTAATAATAATTTGATTTCAATAAACTAGTAACTTAAATACCAAATTAACTAAAAAGGAGAGAAAACATGATTTCAAATGAAATGCTTCAGTTAGGAACAAAACGCTCTGTCATCAGAGAAATCTTTGAGTATGGTAAGATAAGGGCAGGGGAAATTGGCGCAGAGAATGTCTATGACTTTAGCCTTGGTAATCCTAATGTACCAGCTCCAGAATGTGTAAAAGAGGCTCTTTTAGAATTATTAAATTCTAATGATTCTAATGTTCTTCATAGCTACACCTCAGCACAGGGCGATGCTGGTGTTAGAAAAACCATAGCAGATTCTATTAATGAAAGATTTGGTACGAATGTTACAGCTAATCATATTTACATGACGGTAGGAGCTGCTGCTTCTTTATGTATTTGTGCTAAAGCTCTTACAATGCCTGGTGATGAGTTTATTACTTTTGCGCCTTTCTTCCCCGAATACCGTGTCTTTGTAGAGTCAGTAGGTGCAAAACTTAAAGTAGTTCCTGTTAATACTGATAACTTCCAGATTGACTTTAAGAGTTTTAAAGCCCTTCTTTCTCCGAATACAAAAGCCATCATTATGAATTCACCAAACAACCCATCTGGTGTCGTTTATTCAGAAGAAACAGTTAAAGAATTATGTAGTATTTTAGAAGAAAAATCTAAAGAATACAATCATCCTATTTACTTAATCTCCGATGAACCTTACAGAGAAATTGTTTATGATAACATTAAAGTACCCTACCTTATGAACTACTATAAAAATACTTTGGTATGCTACTCTTACAGCAAATCTCTTTCTTTACCTGGTGAAAGAATTGGTTACATTGCCGTATCAGATCAAATGGAAGATGGCGGCAATATGTACGCTGCTATCTGTGGTGCAGGTAGAGCCCTTGGCTATGTTTGTGCACCAAGCTTATTCCAATTTGTTATTCAAAAATGTATCGGTGCTACTTCTGATATTAATGCTTATAAAGAAAATAGAGATATTCTTTATAATGGCCTTACTAAGTTTGGTTATGATTGTGTTCGCCCAGATGGTGCCTTCTACCTCTTTGTAAAAGCTTTAGAAGAAGATGCTAATGCCTTCTGTGAAAAAGCTAAAAAGTATGAACTTCTCCTCGTACCTGGTGATGATTTTGGTTGCCCTGGTTATGTAAGAGTTTCTTACTGTGTTAAACAATCACAAATCGTTAACTCATTACCAGCTTTTGAGAAACTTATTCAAGAATATCAAGCATAAAAATTTTATTAGGGATTTGGTTAGCTGCCCACATATGTATAAATTTAAAGACCAATAGATGGTTCCACCTGTTTTTACAAACTTCTCTAGCCCAATAAAATATTAAACCAGAGTCCGACGTAAAAAAGCACTACTAAGAAGCTGAATGCTTATTAGTAGTGCTTTTTTGATATCTTATCCTTTAAGGGTTTAGAAAGATTAGCGCCTATCTTCTCACGAAATACTTCACAGTATCAACATATTATCATATCATTAAAATATAAGACAAGTGAGAAGTGAAAACAGCTGTTCTAGAATTAATTACAGAATAAAAAGGAGAAATAGTAAAATGAATGTTTCAGTAACACATATTGCACTCTATACAAATGATCTAGAGCGTACAAGAGAATTCTATATGAAATATTTTAATGCCAAGAGCAACGAAAAATATGTAAATGCCAAAGGATTTTCCAGTTACTTTTTATCTTTTGATTCAGGTGCTAGATTAGAAATAATGGCACATGAGTTATTAGAATATCGGGAGCCAAAGGATCATGTAAATGGCATTCACCACATTGCTTTCTCTGTAGGCAGTAGAGAAAATGTCATTACTCTCACAAACCAAATAGTACAAGATGGTTATCCATTGCTAAGTGCACCAAGAGAAACTGGGGATGGTTACTTCGAAAGTTGTATAAGTGATCCAAATGGTATTAGGATTGAGATTACTGAATAACAAGCATATAACTATTCAGCCATATAAATAGAAATTTGTCGGGGACTTTACGGGCTATATGGGCGGAACTGAGAGAGGGTGGCTACCTATCGTGGCTTGGCTCCGCATTTCCAGTAGGCACTAAGCTCACTTTTTTGGATGAACGTCCACAAGCTCGGTTCCCGGGGGCACGTGGACTAAGTACCATCCAAAACGTTCGCTAAGTGCCTACTGAAAATACTCCGAAGTCACCCCGTCAGGCAGCCACCCTCTCTCAGTTCTACCAGCAATAACGCGTAAAGTCGCCTCCATTAAGTGTTTTAAGAAAAAACAAAACTTGTTATTATCTTTTTTCTGCACTTTGCACTTAGGGGTTTGAACACTTAAGAGATCAATAATGCTTGTAAGGCTCCCTAGCTTCCTTACAGAGCTACTTCTTGGCAAAATAGACTTATGGGAAGCTTTATACGTTATTGCCTTGGGCGCCTGCCCCCGGCTTCGAGTATTTTTTAACTGTCGTTACGCCTTCTTTCCACGCTGCTTCACTGTCTTGGATGTTTATGAGGTCAACAACGTTTGTGAAAATGAGTGGGTATGGGTGCCTGGAGTAGTGACTTGGGAGCATTTTTTAGAAGCACTTAGTGAACGTTTTAGATGGGTTTTAGGCAGCTGTTTGAACGAAGTGAGTTCTGCCATTCATCTAAATAAGTGAACTTAGTGCTTCAAAAAATGTGAACCGGAACAACGGAAGGCACCCATACCCACTCATTTTCTCTCAGACGTACTTCTCATAAACGCCAAGACAAATTTCTATTTACCATACTAACTAAATACTATTTATTATTTAATTACTTAACGATTTCGTAAGGCCAGTAAATAATACCACCCATATCATATACGGAGGTATATCCTAGATTTAATAAGGTATCTCCTGCCATAATGGTTCTTACACCACTTCTACAATATAAATAGATAGTTTGTTCTTTATCTGGAATCATATCCTCAATCTGGTATTCTAGTTCATTAACTGGTACATTAATGGCTCCTTCAATATGACCTTCTGCATATTCCATTTTGGTTCTTACATCTAATAATACAATGCTTTTGTCTGCATCTAGATTCTGTTTAGCTTCTTCTATACTGATTCTTTGTACTTCTGCTATTTCGTCCATTTTAGTTCTCCTTCTAGCTACTGTCTATGGTTAATCATTTAGAATTGTTCCTTGTCTATTAGCGTTCTTGACTCTTTAACTTTACCTAAATGAGTTTATAAAGTCAAATCAATTGCTTTTCTGTCTTTTTTAATTTAAATAAACCCCAGCAATATATTGCTAAAGGATACATAGATACTATTCCTAACCATCTCATCATTAATAACTCATCATCTCTAATTTTCATATTTGAATATCCATATGATTCTAGAAGTTCTATTCCTATTTTTTCATGTTCTAAATGAGATAGGGTGTTTATTATCTTTTCTGCTTTTATATAACCTTCATTCCTATCGATCATCTCTATAGTACCTACAACTTCACTTATAAATACATACTCCTTATCACTTTTCCAAAAATGAAATATCTGACTTATGCCTATTCCCAATATAAAAACATATAGTAATCCAAGAAACATTGCGCCTATATATGGTAAATATTCATTTTTTCTAATAGGAGTATGTGCTATCCGTCTTATTACAATTATACTTATTATTAGCACTACTATCCCCAATATAATTATTTCTATGGCTATGCCAGATGGATTCAAAAAACCTTCAAGCTCTCCCCTTATATAGCCTTTTTCCTGTAATAGACGATTACCCGCCTTTATTCCTATATTATCTCTTTTTAATATAACTTCTTTCATTATTGAATCTAACTCTGGATATTCTATATGTACAGTTCCAATGACCTTAGCTACAAATAAGTACCTATCTCGGTTCATCCAATTAGTAGCACCTATCGTTACTATACTTCCCCCACCAACTATAATGATCAGTGCCACTAATAAGCCTTTAATTTTTGAAATCATTGTATCCCCTCCTTATTTCATTCTCTCTATTTAATCTATATTTAATCATGCATCTCCTTTTATATGTTATAGTCAGAATTTTACATCAATTATATCTTATCACTAGATACCTTATACTACAATCAAAAAAGGACATATTTAAGAGTATAAATGCTCTTAAATATGTCCTTTATTTGATTTTCCTTATATTATAGGAAGTTATATTAATCTTGCTCTAGGGCACCTGTATACAGTTGATAATAAGTACCTTTCTTTGCAATTAAGTCTTCATGATTACCACGTTCAATAATTCTTCCTTGATCAAGTACCATAATGACATTTGAATTCTTAATAGTAGATAAACGGTGGGCGATAACAAATACTGTTCTGCCTTCCATAAGTCTATCCATACCTTCTTGAACAATCTTTTCTGTACGTGTATCAATACTTGATGTCGCTTCATCAAGGATGAGTACTGGTGGATTAGCTACAGCTGCTCTAGCAATGGCTAGTAGCTGTCTTTGACCTTGGGAAAGATTAGCACCATCTCCAGTGAGAACTGTATCATAGCCATGTGGTAGGTGTTTAATAAAGTACTCCGCATTAGCCAGTCTTGCAGCTGCTTTAACTTCTTCATCTGTGGCATCTAGTTTTCCATAACGGATATTCTCCATAACTGTACCTGTAAATAAATGTGTATCTTGAAGTACAATTCCTAGAGATCTTCTTAAATCATCCTTTTTAATTTTATTAATGTTAATGCCATCATATCGAATTTTCCCGTCCTGAATATCATAGAAACGATTGATTAAGTTGGTAATAGTAGTTTTCCCAGCTCCTGTTGCACCAACAAAGGCGATTTTTTCACCTGGTTTTGCATAAAGTTCTATATCATGAAGAATAATCTTCTCATCATTGTAACCAAAGTCTACATGATCAAAGACTACGTCACCTTCAAGCTTTTGGTAAGTTGTTGTGCCATCTTCTTTATGATAATGTTTCCATGCCCAAATTCCTGTTCTCTCTTTGGTTTCCACACATTCACCATTTGCGCCTATTTTAGCATTAACTAATTCCACATAACCTTCATCTTCTTCTACCTTTTCATCTAATAATTTAAAAATACGGTCAGCTCCAGCAAGGGCCATAATGATTGCATTGAACTGTTGTGAGATTTGAGATATAGGTTGGGTAAAGCTCTTATTAAATTGTAAGAAGGATGCAAGTGCTCCTAGTGTAAAGCCACCTACACCAGCAATTGCTAACATTGAACCAACAATAGCTGTTACCACATAGTTAAGGTTACCCATGTTGTTCATAATAGGCATGAGAATATTAGCAAACTTATTAGCATTGTTTGCACTGTCAAAAAGTTGTTCATTAAGTTCATTAAATCGTTTGATACTGTCCTCTTCATGACAGAATACCTTAACAACCTTTTGTCCTTCCATCATCTCTTCAATATAACCATTAACTGCTCCTAAGTTCTTTTGCTGTTTCATAAAATAGCTACCACTTTTACCAGTAATGCTCTTAGTTACTACAAGCATTAAACCTACCATGATTAACGTAACCAATGTGAGTGGCATATTTAAAAAGAGCATGGCAATAAACACACTTATAATCGTAATACTAGAAGCAATAAGCTGTGGCATAGATTGGCTAATCATTTGTCTTAAAGTATCTGTATCATTGGTATAAATACTCATAATATCCCCATGTGCATGAGTATCAAAGTATTTAATAGGTAACTTCTCCATATGCTTAAAAAGGTCATTTCTAATGTTCTTCATTGTCCCTTGGCATACAAAAATCATAATACGATTGTATAAATAGGTAGAAAAAACACCTACTAAGAAAATAAGTGCTATCTTCACAAGTGCACCAAGTAATTGACTAAAATCAGGATTATTTGACCCTAAAAGGGGCATGATATAATCATCAATTAACTCTTGTATAAAACTAATTCCTTTTACACTAGCTAATGAACTAATAAGAATGAGGAAGAAAACTACAATACAATGTAGTTTATAATTCTTAAAAATATAAGCCATTAATCTTTTTAAAGTCTTACCAGGGTTCTCAAGCTTCATATGTCCTTTACCTGGACCCATTGGACCTTTTCCATGTCCCATTGGCATCTTATTTTGTCTCATTTTCTTCTGCTCCTTTCATCTGTGATATATAGACATCACGATAAATGTCACAGCTAGCTAGGAGCTCTTCGTGATTGCCCATGCCCTCGATTTTTCCTTCGTTTAAAACAAGGATTTTATCTGCATCTTGAATAGATGAAATTCTTTGGGCAATAATAATTTTAGTTGTATCTGGTATTTCTTCCTTAAAGGCTTTTCTAATAAGTGAATCTGTCTTTGTATCAACTGCGCTTGTAGAATCATCTAAAATAAGAATTTTAGGCTTTTTAAGCAAGGCTCTGGCAATACAAAGTCTTTGTTTTTGACCACCTGATACGTTACTTCCACCTTGTTCAATGTAAGTATCATATTTTTCAGGCATTTTTTCAATGAATTCTGCTGCTTGTGCAAGCTCACATGCCCTGATAATCTCCTCATCACTGGCTTCTTTATTACCCCAACGCAAATTTTCTTTGATAGTACCGGAGAATAAGACATTCTTTTGAAGTACCATAGCCACTTCATTTCTAAGGGTTTCAAGATCATAGGCTCTTACATCTAAGCCTCCTACTTTAACCTTGCCACCTACTACGTCGTAAAGTCTTGGAATAAGTTGTACTAAGGAAGACTTAGCACTACCCGTTTCACCAATAATACCAATGGTCTCTCCTGATCGAATAGAAAAGTTAATATTCTCAAGTACACAGTTACTTTTATCTTTGTTATAAGCAAAATCTACGTTTTCAAAATCAATTGAACCGTCTTTCACTTCATAGATAGGATTTTTACCATTTGTTAAATCTGTTTCTTCATTAATGACCTCTACAATACGTTCGGCTGAAGCGCGTGACATGGTGATCATTACAAATACCATAGCAATCATCATCAGACTCATTAAGATATTCATAATATAAGCAAATAAGCTCATGAGCTCCCCTGTTGTTAAGCTTCCACCAACAATCATCTTAGCACCTAACCAAGAAATGAGTAAGATACACGCATAGATAGCAAATTGCATCACTGGCATATTTAAGATAATAAGTTTTTCTGCGTTAACAAACATTTGATAAAGGTTTTCACATGCCTTCTCAAACTTATTCATTTCATGTTCCTCACGTACATAAGCTTTAACCACACGAACCGCATTAATATTCTCTTGTACGCTAGCATTTAAATCATCGTATTTCTTAAATACTTGCCTAAAAACAGGGTGTACTTTTCTTATAATTAGTGTCAACGCCACACTTAAGAAAATGATAGCCCCAACAAATACCATTGAAAGTCTAGCATTAATCAAAAAGGCCATAATCATAGCACTAATCAGCATAAATGGTGCTCTTGCACAAATACGAATAACCATTTGATAAGAATTTTGCACGTTAGTAACGTCAGTTGTAAGTCTGGTTACAAGCCCTGCTGTTGAATACTTATCTATATTAGAAAAAGAAAAATCCTGTATATTGACAAACATGGCTTCCCTTAGGTTTTTTGCAAAACCACTACTTGCTTTTGCAGCATGTTTTCCTGCTATAGCGCCAAAGAGTAATGCTAGCATGGCTGCACCAATCATACAAACTCCCATGAATACTACGTGTTTCATATCGCCGTTTTCTACTCCATTATCTATGATGGAAGCCATCATAAATGGTATAAGTACTTCCATAATAACCTCAAGTACAATAAAAACGGGTGATAGAATAGATGACTTTTTATATTCTTTTACCTGAGCTAGTAAGGTTTTTATCATCGCTGTTCCTCCTCTATATCTTTATGTCGTTTTACTATTTTATAATTAGCTTGCTAACTATTGTAACAAAAAAATTTTTTATCGTCTATAGTCAGTTCTCTACCCTTTAATAAGCAGAGGGAATTCCCCTCTGCCCTAACATATAGTGCAATATTTAACATCTTAACTGGTCTATCTCTTTATGGCCTCTTCTACTATTCTGTAATAAAGGTAACAACATCTTCTAAAGGTTTACGTCTTGGTTGCCTTGGTGTTTCATCAGCTGGAATACCCAATGAGATAATAGCCATTAAAGAATAACCTGGTTTTTCAAAACCAATGATTTTTTCAATCTCAGTTTTTGCATGAGCAGGTCCTGTCATATAACATGCGCCATAGCCCATATTAGCAGCTGCAAGTAAGAAGTTCTCTACTGCTGCACCAATACCTTGCGCACCTGCTTGTGGTGATTTAATCACATCTATAATTGCTTCATCTACCCCGTTAGCTCTTAAGATTTTCTCTTCAATCATGTCATATTCTTTTGCATATACAATAACCGCACATGATGATCGCTGAAAATTAAGGTAGTAAGGAAGTACCTTCATAAACTGTGCTCTTTCTTCCTCATTCCTTGCTAAAGATGCAATATGTTCGTGACTCTTTGTTACTGCCTCTGCCATTTTGCTTATAATCTCTCCGTTTTGTACCACTACAAAATGCCAATTTTGTTGGTGCTTTGGAGAAGGCGCTAAAGTTGCTGCTTCTAACATCTTTAAAATAGCTTCTTTAGGTACTTCTCCTTCTTTATAATCTCTAATACTTTTTCTCTTGTAAATAAAATCTAATTCTGACATCTATATCCCTCTCCTATTTATCTTGTTTATTTTTACTACTACCCATCCTATTGTATAGCAATAAAAATTCATATGCAATTAAGCATCTTAATTTCATCTACTACATGATTAGCTTGCTAACTATTTAATTATTTTTTTATAACGACATATTTTTTAGCATTCTGTTTAGGATACCTATTAGTTCTTGTTTTTCTTCTTCACTAATTCCTTGATATAATTGGTTTTCCATCTCTTTTAAACCAGCTAACATTTCTTGGTGATGCCCTTGTGCCTTATTAGTTAAAATAATTTGCTTATATCGATTATCTTTAATACTAGGTACTAATCTAATAAATTCCTTTTCTTCTAAACGTTTTAAAAGACCTGTTACAGTGGGACGTTTGAGATTAAATCTCTTTTCAATATCAATAGGGTTTACTTCTTTACCTTCATTCTCATGCAAAAATCCTAGTAAATCACATTGAGCTGTTGTTAAGTTAATCTCTGATATTTTGCTATTAAAATTTCTCTCATAAATATTATTAATCATTTTTAAAAGAATACCTATTCTCATCTCTTGTTCCATAGCCCCAACCTCGTTTTTTATAAAAATAATAGTTATATTATAACACACTAGCACAAGTCATAAAAAATGGCACTCGCTTCTCACTATTTTACTAACTAGCTATACTTTATTGCTCTACCTTACTTATCTCTATAAACATTAAAAAGGAGACTGCCTCTCTACTCACGACACTCTCCTCTTTATTCTATCTTTCTATACTGCAAACTGGCTATTATAAAGCTGATAATAAAATCCCTTTTTACCTAAAAGCTCATTATGATTACCCTGCTCTATAATTTTCCCTTCTTTCATAACTAGAATAACATCTGCATTTTGAATAGTTGATAAACGATGGGCTACAATGAAGCTAGTTCTACCTTCCATTAATCGATTAAAGGCACTTTGAATCTTAATTTCTGTTCTTGTATCAATTGAAGATGTTGCTTCATCTAAAATCAGCATAGGCGGCTCCGTGAGCATGACCCTTGTTATACATAGAAGCTGCTTTTGCCCTTGTGAAAGCATGCCTCCATCTTCTTCTATGACTGTATCATAACCTTTTGGTAAACGTTTAATAAAAGAATGGGCATGTGCTGCTTGAGCTGCTGCAGTTATTTCTTCATCAGTGGCATCTGGTTTACCCATGATAATATTTTCTTTAATTGTTCCCTTCTTCAGCCACGTTTCTTGAAGCACCATACCATAATTTAAACGAAGACTTCTTCTCGTCATTTCTCTAATATCATTGTCATCTACTTGAATGCTTCCTTGATTCACATCATAAAAACGCATCAGTAAGTTAATGAGCGTTGTTTTACCACAGCCTGTGGGCCCTACAATGGCTACCTTTTGGCCTGGTTTAATTTGAATATTAAAATTCTCAATCAATTTTTTCTCTGGGACATAAGAAAAGCTTACATTTTTACAACTTACATAGCCATTAGCGTTTTCTAAAGTGACTGCTTGTGGACTTTCAGGAGCTTGGGCTTCTTCTTCAATGAGTTCAAAAATTCTAGCTGCACAAGCCAAGGCATTTTGAAGTTCTGTGACTACCCCTGATATTTCATTAAAAGGCTTAGTATATTGATTAGCATAACTTAAAAAGCAAGACCATGCCCCCACTGTCATCTTGCCATTTAATACTGCAAAAGCACCTGTAATTGTTACACCTGCATACACCACACTGTTTACAAACCTAGTAGTAGGGTTAGTTAAAGAAGAAAAGAAAGTTGCCCTTAAAGAATATTTTGCTAATCTATCATTGATTTCATCGAATTTTTTAATGGCTTCTTCTTCATGTCCATAAGCTTTTACTACTTTTTCATTTCCAATCATCTCATCAATAAAAGCTGTTTGCTCCCCTCTTGTTTCTGATTGTAATTTAAACATGGTATAAGTTTTCTTAGCAATAAAACTGGCTACAAATAATGAAAGAGGTGTGACTAAAACCACTACAAAAGTAATACTTACATTAATGGTTAACATGAAAAGCAAGGTTCCCAATATGGTGACAACACCTGTAAATAGCTGAGTAAATCCCATTAATAGCCCATCAGCAAATTGGTCTACATCTGCAATAACACGGCTTACAATATCTCCTTGTGAATGGGTATCGATATATTTAAGCGGCAAAATCTCAATCTTTTTAAACGCCTCATCTCTCATATCACGTACAACCTGATAAGTTACTTTATTATTAATCATATTCATAAACCACTGTGCTATGGCTGTTATGCTCACTATAATAGCTACAATCATAAGCTGTTTTAAAATATAATCAAATTGAACCTGACTATATGCAATCCCATCAATAGCCTTTCCGATTAAAATAGGAACATATAAAGTCAATGCCACAATGATAACCGCTAAGAGAATAGAAATCAGCATCAAGCTCCTATACTTTTTAATATAACGAAGTACTTTTTTAAGCGTGTCTTTTTGAACATCTTTTTTTAAACCAGTCTTTTTCATCCCTCTACCTCCTTCTTAAACTGAGAATAGTAGATTTCGTTATAAACCTCACAGTTTTCTAGAAGCTCTTCATGAGTCCCTTTTCCAACTAATTGACCATCATCTAGAACAATAATTTGATCCGCATATTGCACTGAAGAAGCTCTTTGCGACACAATGACCACGGTAGGATAATAATCTAACGCTTTAATTGCCTTACGAAGCTTGGCATCTGTGACAAAGTCTAGTGCTGAGGTACTATCATCTAAGATGAGAATTTCCGGCTTCTTCACTAAAGCTCTAGCAATGGTTAAACGTTGTCTTTGCCCACCTGAAAGATTTCTGCCACCTTGTTCTATCTCAGCCTTCATTCCGCCTTTAACACTTACCACATCTTCTGCTTGCGCAGTCTTAATAGCTGCTTGTAACTCTTCCTCTGTAGCATCTTTCTTACCCCAGCGTAGGTTTTCTTCTATGCTCCCCTTAAAGAGTACTGCCTTTTGCATCACAATACCTACTTTTTCTCTTAAAGTTTCTAAAGGATAATCTTTGACATTTATACCATTAACCAGTACTTCACCAGAAGTAGCATCATAAAATCTAGGGATTAAATGAATAACAGAACTCTTCCCAGATCCTGTACCGCCAATAATACCTATGGTTTCTCCCTTTTTAGCAGTAAAATCAATAGCTGTTAAAGACTCTTCCCCAGCATTAGTATAGGTAAGAGAAACTTGTTTAAAGGTAATGCTCTCTTCATTACTGCTTACTTTTACTTGATTCGTATGAATAGCCTCTTTTTCTAGCATACTAGACTCGATATGAAATACATCTGCTATACGATTACCACAGGCTACTGATTTATTAACAGTAATAATGAGCGCTGCTAATTTAATCAGTTCCACTAAAATCTGTGACATATAATTATAAAGTGCTACTACCTGCCCACTACTTAAATTGCCTGCATCTACCTGGAGCGCACCTACCCATATAAGTCTAATAATAGCAATATTAATAATGACATAAGTAAGGGGATTCATTAAAGCTGAGATGCCCCCAGCTTTCTTTTGCTGCTTAGTCAGGGTTTCATTTCTTTTATTAAAAGCTTCAATTTCTTCCTCTTCTTTGCAAAAAGCTCTAATCACACGAACTCCTGTTAAGTTTTCTCTTGTCATACTTAAAACACCATCTAATCTTTGTTGTACCGCTTTAAGCATAGGAATATTAAGAAGCATAATCCCAAATACCACAAAAGATAATAAAATAATGGCAATAACAAATATCATGGCTGATTTCACATCAATAGTAAGGGCCATAATAGTAGCCCCAAATACTACAAATGGGGATCTTAAAAAGAGACGAAGTACCATATTAACCCCATTTTGAGCTTGATTGACATCACTTGTCATTCTGGTAATCATGGTCGGTGTCCCTAAGGTATCAATCTCTGTAAAAGAAAGGCCTAATAAATGCTTAAATAAAGCATGACGTACACCTGTCCCAAAACCTACTGCTGCCTTAGCTGAAAAATACTGTGCTGTTACTGAACAGATAAGTCCAATCACCCCTAAGCCTATGAGCAGTGCACACATTTGTATAATGTAAGTCTTGTCTCCATTACCAATCCCTTTATCAATAATGGTAGCAATCACTAAAGGTACAAATAATTCAAAAGAAGCTTCTAGCATTTTAAATAAGGGGGCCAAGATGCATTCTTTTCTATAACCTTTTAAGTAAACGAGTAATTCTTTCATTTCTTCCTCCTCGCCTTTATATTTTTTCAAATTTCCGACTCTTATCATATCACAGTATATACTATACTAAAATTATTAATATGATATACTAACTATATTAAATTCATATAGGAGGATCGCATGGATTTTAAACAACTTACTTATCTTGTTAGCACGGTTCAAGAAGGTAACATTTCAAAGGCGGCAGAAAAATTAAATATTTCTCAACCACCCTTAAGTACTAAATTAAAAGAGCTTGAAAATGAGTTAGGCGTGATTCTCTTTGAACGTGGTTCTAGAAAAATTGAACTCACCCAAGCCGGTCGTATTTTTTATGCACGTGCGACTTCTATACTGGAGCAAATGGCTATTGCTAAAAAAGAATTAGAAGATTATAACTCTGGGAAAATAGGCACCTTACGCCTTGGTATTATTTCTTCTATTGGTAGCACGCTCATCAATGAATGGCTCATTTGCTTTCATCAAGCTTATCCTGAAATACGCTTTAATATTTTTGAAGGTAATACCTATGAACAATTAGAAAGGCTTCGAAATAATCTTATTGAAGCTGCCATTGTTCGCACACCCTTTTCAGCTACTGATTTAGAGTGCACCATTTTACGGCAAGAACGTGTTTATGCTGTAGGTCATGTACACTACTTTGAGAATCTTCCTAATCCTTCTGTTAGTTTAACCGAAATCTGTACAAAACCCCTCATTCTTTATCGTAGATGGGAAAAAATATTTCAAGAAATTGCTCATGAGAACTCTCTTAATCCTTTTATATTTTGTATGAATGATGATGCTAGAACAACGGCTAGTATGGCTAATTCAGGATTAGGTATAGGGATTATCCCAGAATCTGCCTTACCACTTTTATCAGATTTAAATATGGAAAAAAGAGTTATTTCAGATGAGGAATTAGAGTCCGATATCTGTTTGCTACGTAATCCTAACAGCTATTTATCAACGGTTATGGATCTTTTTTATCAGTTCTTGGTTTAATATTTAGGCTACTGCCCTAGTAAGCAAATATTTATTTAGTCAATATTCAATGCTATAATATGAACCACTAGCTGACTATAATGAGATGACAATGAAGAAAATCAAAATTGCTTTAATGGGAGTTTTAGTTTTTATTATACTTATTAGTACCGCTATCTTAGGCTTTGGTGCAAACTTTAAATAAATACATTCAAACCTATTAAGAAATAAAAATGATTTTAATTGCGTGCGCAAACTTATTATTGCGCACGCAATTTTTTAGGTATATAATAAAAAACTGAGGTGATTCTATGGAATTTTTAAAATGGCTTTCTATTACTGATCGATATACTAAAATACACTTAGATCGTCAGTTAGCTCCTCTTGGTCTTAATAGTAGCCAACATATGTATATTATGAAAATATGTAATGAACCCGGTATAACACAAGATCGTTTCGTAACACTTTTTTATATTCATCCAAGTAATATTACCCGTTCCCTTGCTTATTTAGAAAAAACCGGTTTTATCAAAAAAGAACCTCTCAAAAAAGATAAACGTACTTGCTGCTTATATCCTACAGATAAAGCCCTTGAAGCCAATAAACAAATTCTCCATATCCAAAAGACATGGTATGAAAAACTTCTTCAAGATTTTTCTGTAGAAGAAAGAGAACTCTTCTTTTCTTTTCTCAATAAAGCTGGAGAAAAAGCGATTTTGGAAGTAACCGAAGAAATAGAACTAGAAAATGAATAATACTGAAAGGAAATAATGATGAACGAGATTAGACATGAAAATCCTCTTGGCTATGAAAAACTCCCCAAGCTTTTAAAAAGTTACGCTATTCCTAGTATCATAGCCATGTTAGTAAGCTCTTTATATAATATTGTTGACCAAATCTTTATTGGCCAAGGTGTTGGTTATTTGGGAAATGCGGCAACCAATGTAGCCTATCCTCTTACCACCATCTGTCTTTCTATTGCTTTATTAATTGGTATTGGTAGTGCTGCTCGCTTTTCCTTAGCACTAGGTGCAAAACAAAAGGAAGAAGCTGCACTGGCTGTTGGTAACGCTATTAGCATGATGTTTTTGTTTGGCATCATTTATTTTATACTTATTGAAATCTTCTTGCAGCCACTACTTACGGTTTTTGGTAGTACACCAGATATTATGCCTTATGCTAAGGTCTATACTCGAATTACAGCTCTTGGTATGCCACTACTTATTGTTACCAATGGTATGAGTAATTTAGCTAGAGCTGATGGAAGCCCTAAATTCTCCATGACTTGTATGTTAGTAGGTGCCATTATTAATACTATCCTAGACCCTATTTTCATTTTTACATTTGATATGGGTGTTGCTGGTGCTGCACTTGCCACTGTCATAGGACAGCTTGTTTCTTTCCTTATGGCTATTAACTATATTCGTCGTTTTAAACATATTGATTTGAAAAAGCACCACTTTAAGCTTCAAGTACCAGAGTGCCTTAAAATTGCTTCTCTAGGCATGAGTAATAGTCTTAATCAGTTAGCTATTACACTTGTTCAAATCGTACTCAATAACTCTCTTATTCACTATGGTTCCCAATCTATTTATGGTAGTGAAATACCACTTGCATGTAGTGGCATTGTAATGAAAACAAATGCTATCTTGATATCTGTTATTATTGGTATTTCTCAAGGTGCTCAGCCTATTATCAGCTTCAACTATGGTGCTAAAAATTATGACAGAGTGAGAGGTATCTATAAGCTAGCAGTCAGCTCTAGTTTAGTCATTTCTGTCTTAGGTTTCATTGCCTTTCAATTCTTTCCAAAACAAGTTATATCCTTATTTGGAACAGGAGATCAGCTCTACTTTGAGTTTGCAGTTAAATTCATGAGAATCTTCTTATTTATGGTACTTATTAATGGCGTGCAAATCATCTCCTCTAACTTCTTTGCAGCCATTGGAAAAGCTATTAAAGGTGTGTTCTTATCCCTCTCAAGGCAAGTACTCTTTTTAATCCCTCTCATTCTTGTATTACCATTCTTCTATGGTATCGATGGGATTTTATTTGCTGCACCAGTAGCCGATGCCTTAGCCTTTTGTGTGACGATTACACTCATTGGTAAAGAACTTACTCATATGAAAACATTAAGCACGCAGAAAACACTGCATCTTTCTGCTCAATCCTAAATCCTATACAGTAAAAGAGGCTGCTTACCGATGAGTACCAAGCCACTGATTACAGTTATTAACATGACTACGGTTACAGCTAGGCCACCTTCAAATCCAAATGCCCCTCCATTTATTAACTCTTTTCCCTCAATAAAAATGGGTTTAAATACCGAAGTTGAACTAAGTATCCAAATAGCGCAAGAATGATATATAACTTCCCCTATCTTTAGTAGCGCTAAATAGAAAAACCCTAGTACATAAGTCATTCTATTAATCTTATGTACTAGGATTAGTCTATCTATATCTTCATATCTTATTTCTTTTTATTAGTATCCATTACTATGACAGGCTTCACTATAGATCACTAAGCAAATAAGCTTAATTGATTGCTTCCTAAAATGCTGAGTGCCACTGGATCATTGTCCATAAAGTATGCTTTTTTAATCTCTTGTTCCTTAGAAAAAATTGAAGTTCTTTGATCTAAAGTACTTCTTAACTTACAGCTATAAACAATCGGGAAATATCTTCTAATGAAATCCCCTTCTGAATGGGCTGTAAGGGCAATAATTTGGAAACCAAGTTGTTTAGCAATAAAGAATACTGGTTCTAAGACATGTCCACTTGATGCCTTACCAAATGGGTTGTCTAAAATAACGGCGCGGCTTACTTTTTGCTCTTCACTTTGAATATTTTGTTTCTTCTCAGCTAGATAGTTGAGAATTCCTAGGTAAAGTGCCATGTTTTTACTCCACTTTTCTCCCCCCGACCATTTATTAGAGGTTTCCCAAGAGTACTTTTGGCTACTAATATCACCAATGTTACTTACCTTGCGGCATCTTACACGAATAGCATCATTCCCCATTACCACTTTCAATAAATTTCTAAGTTTAAATTGCTCTTTAATATATTTCTTGATTTTCCCGGTGTCTTCTTTTCCTGTATCGTCTAAGAAGCTATCCCCTTCAATATCATCTAGTAAACTATAAATATGGGTACGGATCTTTTCTTTTCCACTGTCTTCTTGCCAGCTTGGAATGACAAACTCATAAATGTTTTTCCAACCTTCTTCTGTATTCACTCGTGTATTTTTAGGGATCTCCGTTAATTCACTAGCTACTGTTTTTAAGTAAGCATAAAGGTGAATAATAAATTGTGAAATCTGCTGATCTTGATCTATCAGATCTCTTTCTAATATAGTTAACGTATGGTTAATACGTTCTACGATATTTTCTTTCCATATCACTAATGCATCATAATCTTGCTTTTGTGTAATGCCTTGCACCGCCATGTTTCTAAGCTTACTATCTCTAATTTCTCTCTGGCAGAATAGCTTAAAATCAATTTGCTTCTCTTCTACTACCTTTTTACCTGCTTCAACACCATTTTTAAGCTGTTGTAAACTTTCAAGTAAATGACTTACGATTACTCTTACCTTTAGGTCATATATAAACTCTTGCTCCACAGCCTCATCTAGGATACCTACCTTTACTTCTGGGGCACAATACCCAAAAAGCTCATCTTTTTTATCCATTTGCTGCTTGTTATCTAAAATAAACTTCAGTTCACGTTCTAAGCCTGCAGTTTGTTTAACTAAAGATTTTTCTTTCTCTGCTAGCTCAACTTGTGTTCTTAATAATCGTTCTTTATCTTGCAAGGATTGTGTAGCTTCTTCACTGATCACACCATAACTTACTTCATAAGCTTCTTTTTTACTTTGATACTCTTGCTCTTTTTTATCAAAGTCTGTTTTCATTAATTTAACCTGCTCATCTAATTCCTCTAGTTGTTTTCTCACTTCTATGAGTTCTTCAGATAATCGTTCCATTTCCTGTGCATAAGCTTCTCTATATACTGGAATACTTTCTAAGCGTTCTTCTCTTTCTGCTTGTTCCTGACGAAAGCTCTTTTCATTTTCTTCATATACCTTTTGATTGTGTTTTAAGAGAGTTTCAATTTCACTATGGCCTTTTTGCTTATTGTCTAGGGCTTCTTTTAACTGTTCCTGCTTATCTCTTAAATAGACAATATCCTTATTAGAATAAATAGCTTTTTCATCTTTTACTTCTTTATAAAGTGGATCATCTATTATGCGACTTTCACTGCTTCTTAGAAGACTATAATTTTCTTTGGCTTCTTCTAAAACTTCAAGGGTATTTCTTAAGGCATATTCCACTTTACTATACGCACCTTCTTCTTCTTTAATGGTCTCTTGAAGCTTTTTAATACGTACCTCTTCTTTATCACATTCCTCTTTAATGCCTAAATACTCTGTTGCTTTTTCCACATAGCCGTGTAATCTATTTTTTTCTTCTGCTTCTTTTCTTAACGTTTCACTTGTTAACTTTGCTTCCTTCTGGGCCTTCATTAACTTATCTTTAGCATCTTCCATGATTCGGGCAAGTTCCATTTCTTGTCTTTTAAACCAATCACTTTCTTCTCTTAGGCTAGCATGCTTTTCATGAGAATAGGTTTCGAGGAAACTCTTGACCTTTTCTAAAGTTTGGTCTATTTCTCGTAATTCATTTTCCTTTTGCCTGCGATATGCCATAGCTTCTTCTAAAGCTTTACCCGCTTCTTTCTTATGCATTTCAAAAAATGTGGTCTGCATATTCTCACTCCAAGCGGTTGGATAAATAAGACTTTCTACCTGCTTTTCTTGTTCTAACAGTGCCCTAGCCTCTGATAAGGTAACAACACCTACTGGATAAGTCATCTTTGCTGTTTGTTCCTCTAATAAGCTGATGAGCTCATGCTCACTGCCATCTGATACAACTACTAGCTGTGCCCATTTTGGCTGAGTATACATCTTTTGTTTGAGCTCTTTATCTTCTAAACTTGCAATAAAAGCTGTTCCTGTTTGTAAAAAGCTAAACTGATTCATCCATTTTTCTACCCAAAGCTCAAGAAGTGGTTCAACTGTGAAAAAGTCACGTCCCTCATAGTTTTCTAGGAAATGTGAGTGACGTCTTTCAAGTAAGAGTGCCTCTTCTTTTTCTCTTATAAGCTTTTCTACTTGTTCTTCTAATGCTGTTATTACTTGACTAGACTTTAAATAAATAGATGATAAATGATAAAAGGCAGGTAAAACTTTTTTAATCTCCACAAGAATCTTCTCATGAGCGTCTTCTAGCTGCTGAAGCTGCATACTGGTTCTACTTGCTTCTCTTAGCACTTTAGTATGCTTATTCGTGCTTTCACTAATAACTTGGTTAAGCTCTACTTGGCGCTCTTCTAATACCCTTAAGTTTTGTGCTAATTTAAGCTTACCTTCTTCAATTTCTGCTAAACGGCTCTTCCACTTTTTCTCTTGCCCTTCAATATCCTCACTAGCGCCTTGTGCTACAATTAGCATTTTAATCTGATTCATTTGCTTTTCTTGATGCTCTAGCTTACCAATGAGCTTACTTGCATCACCTCTAAGCTTCTGAAGCTTTTCATCCAGCTGTTTCTTTTCTTTCTCTTGTTCTTGCTGTTCTTCTAAATAGCGTTCCTTTTCTCTCTCTAAGTGGCCTAACTCTTTTTGAAGCCTCGCTAATTGCCCTTCAAAATAGCCTTTGATTTCTCCTCTATTTTCTTCTAAGGCCTCTTTTATTGCTTCTACTTCTGTATCTTCACCTAATAAAGCTAGCTGTTCCTCATAAAGTTTAATTTTTGCCTGTGCTTCATTCATATTGTTTTGGAATCTAGAGAGCTTGAGAGCATGACGCCTTTTTTCTTTTTCTTCTTTTTTTTCTTTTGCTTTTTCATAAGCTTTATTTTCTTTTTCATAGCTTAGTCTAGCTTCATTTAAAGCTGCTTTAGCCTCTTCTACTTCAATAAGTGCTATCTCTTTTTGCAGCACTCTCTTCTTAGTCTCTAATTGTTTCTTCTCTGTGTCACAGGCTGTAAGTTTTTCCCTTGTCTGTACTTCTTTATCCTCAATAAGCAGCCAAAGTGCCTTTGCCTCTTCTTTTTTAGCTTCATATTCTTTGACCTTTTGATTATACATGCTAAAACTTGTTACATAAGATTCGATTTCAGCTTTAATTTTTTCACTTTCTTTAATGCTGCGCTCTAATTGTTTATGCTTATTAAAATGTTCCCTCTGACTTTCAAAAGTTCCTGCGAACTCTTGGGCGCCTTTACCTACTAAGCCTTCTTCAACTGTTGGTAAAAGTAATTTTTCAACTAAGTCTGAAGTTGTTTTACAGCCATCAAAGAAAGCTTCAACCGATCCCTCTCCACCATTGATGACTGTAATACTGCGCCATTCTTCAGGGATAATTTTAAAGTACTCTTCAATGTATTGATGAAATTCTTTAGTCGTAGCAAAAGTCTTAGCTGCTATATGCTCTTTACTCATTTTCTGGTAGTATTCATTCATCTCTACCCTAGTTGCAGCTCTTGCTGCCTCGCCTTCCTCTCTTGTGAAAGGTAAACTTTCAATATTGTCCTTATCTTCTACGCCATATTCATAAGCATATTTATAAGATCTTAACTCATTATTTTGAAGATAAAGCGTTACTGCTGTTAGAGCATAGCGTCTTGGTTTATCACTTATAATCCATTCAATAGCAATATGTGCTGCATTTCCTTCTAGAACAAAGGTTTCTTTTGCTTTACGTTCTCCTAGATCCGTATGTGGCAAGATAGCTTGAAGGGCTGCTTGAATAAAAACAGTTTTCCCCCCACCATTTTCAAGTAAAATGGCTGTATTATGTCCTGCACACGTAAATACCTCGTCATTATAGCGTTTCCCGCCATTTTCATAAATTACATTGGTATATCTAATTTTAGAAATTGATGCCATTCGTGTTGTCCCTCTTTTCTAGCTATACTGATAAATAAAATCTAATATTCCTCGATTATACTCATAATCCATATAATAACGCTGAATAATGACCTTTGTTTTCTCAGTGATTTCTATCTCATAATTTCCGATGTCTTTAATCATATCTTGCTTCTCTAAGAACTGCTTCGTCATATTTAAAAAGCTGATACGACTTGCTGTTACTCCTGTTAGCTTTTTAGCTTTTTCTTTTACATCATCTAGCGCTAACCATTTTTCTAAGATTTTTATCCAGTTGTATTCTTGTTCTTCTTCAACCTTTTGAAGCACTTCTTTATCTATTTGCGCAAGAGTTTCCATTCTTGTATTAACAGCTTCTAGCCATTCCTCCATACTAATAAACACCCTTGTTGGTTCCTTGGTTTGATAACTATTATAAAACTCTCCTAATAAAATGATAGCTACTACATACATTAAATAAATATCTAAGTTAGTGGCGTTATTAGGCAGATAAAGTTTCTTAATGGTTTCATTGCTCATATGAAAAGGTGAACTGCTTGCAATAGGTACTAAGTACACCTGTTCTCCTGCAATGATAATCGTAGCATGATCCTGGGCTGCAAACTGATTCATCAGTTCTTCTATGTGTTCCTCTCTTGTATAAGCCCTCATTTCTCCTAAGGAGCTGGTACCTTCTACTGCCAGCTTGCTATAGAGTTTATAAGCTTCTATAATTTCCTCATTTCTATAGTTCATTTCTCTCACCTTCTTTTTGCCTCATTGTAATGTCAATTAACATATTTTTAATTTCAAAACGGGATACTTTTTGCACGGTTCCTTCATATTCCACAACCTTGATACTATTGGTTATCCCACCTAAAGCTTCTTTAATGCCATTTAATATACTCTCTTCATCTAAGTTCTCAAATGTAATAGGTGACTTTTGATGTAAGATCATCCACATATCATAAAAAAGTCTTTGTTCTAACCACTCAGGTTTTAATACTTCTATCTGATTACAAATCTCCTCTAAAGTGGTCACACTTTTCTCTTCAAATAAAGGTATAAGTTCGCTCATCACTTCTTTAAAATAGTAACCTATCTTAGATTTGCCTTTACGCACTTCTTCCTCTGTGACGCCGTATGTAAAGGCTTTACCCTTATCTTCTTCACCCACTCTTTCAATACGCTGTTTATAAAAGACACTCATTGGATGCCATAGTTTAGCACGCTCTAGGCTTAGGAAAGGTTCCATAAAGGTTCCACTTGTATAAAGTGGCATCGGTCTCCCCATAAGTGCATCCACAATTTCTTGTTCAAAATTAAAACTATCGATACCAATGTAATAAAGAGACTGCTGTGCTGCATCTAAGGCATGCGTTCTTAGAGCAATGCTTTCTTGTAAAAGTTTACTATGCTCGTGATGTACCTCTTCTAACCTATTATCAATTTTTAAAATGAATTCATAAGCCTTTTTATCTTTCTCATTATCTAGCTGATACTTTAAGCTATCTTTAGTTAATCTTACAAATTCATGAAGTTCTTCAAACTCCTCATTTTCTCTTATTAGTCTTAAATTAATATCTTCAATAAGCTTCTTATACCTTGTATAAGTTTCTTCAGAAACAATACTACGGCTCACTTCATGTTTAATTTTAGCTAGACGTTCTGTGAGTGCTTCAGCGGATAAATCCATTTCATCCAATTGTCTAAGAGAGCCCATGAACTCACCTTTTTCAAGCTGTTTACGAAGGAGTAACTGATTAATTGAAATTTGAAATTCACTAAAGTATTCTCTACTTGAAAAAATAAGCTCTAAACCTTGTTCATCTAAAGCATAATATTGGGTATTTGATTTTAAATCTGAACGTGCGGCTTTTAAAATAGAATAGTAGACGGTTTCCTCTTGGCCCGTTTCCCAATTGTAAAAGCTCCTACTATTACGTTTTCCATTGGATGGTCTATAGACTTCTATAATTTCTCTGGCTAATTCCTCAAAGCCTGTTTCATCTAAGTTAATTTTTTCATGACATACTTCATATAAAAATAAAGCAAGCTCTCTAACGCCACTTGTCTTATGACGCATAATCATATTTTCAAAGAAAAATAATAAGGTGAGCATTCCTAGTTCATAATAAGGAATCTCATTCCCATTCTTATCTTTTCCCTTTTTTCTATCCAGACGATGTAATGGTTCATAAATGGCAAGTCTCTTCATACGCTCACCAAACTGTTCCACTACACTCCTTGCTTCTATACTCATTCTAGCTGCCTCCAAAAGTCTAAGTTAAGTATTTTCATCCTATTATACTACAAAATCCGGCTAGGTTAGTATTCCAAATATAGTAATTACTACCATTTTTCTATCCTAGTTACAAAAAGTATTAAGATTAAATGCCGCCATTGCTGGCGGCATTTTAAATATAGCTCTATATCAAATCTATTTTAAATATTTTAGACTTTACTGCTGTTCCAGATATTTTTACCTCTATCTCATCATTATTTCTCAAAGCATATCCATGAACATAGCCCTCTTTATTTATCTCATTTCCTTGTTCAATGATCAGATCTACTTCATCACTACCTTTTATGTATTTTAAATAATAAGCAGACATAACACCACTAGCTGTTCCTGTTACTGAATCTTCAATGGTTCCAGAATAACAGGAAGAAAAATGCCTTCCATGCATATCACTCTTTTGATCATAGCACTCTAATGTAAAAGGATGAATAGAAGCTCTGGGCATCTCTTTTAAAATACTAGGAAATAAATGATTATTAGGTTTCATCCTTTGAAAACTCTCTAATGTTTTAATCGGTATAAGTGTAGTCCAAGAGCCAGTACTTCCATACACAATAGGATAACGTATATCTAAATCCTCTACACTTAATCCTATTGCATTTAATAACTGCTCTTTATTTCCCTCAAACGGAGTAAAAGTAGCATTTGCTTGCTCCATTAATATTTCATCAGCATCATAGTTATAGTGAATGTCTAGTATCCCTGCTCCTGTTTCTATTTTAAAATCTAAATCATTATTTATACCTAAACGATCAACAATATATTTCATTGTCCCTATAGTTGCATGACCACATAGTGGTGTTTCATGTCCTGGTGTAAAGTACCTCAACTTATAATCAGCAACGTCTGACTTACATATAAAACAACACTCACTGTATCCCACAATATAAGCGATCTTTTGCATTATTTCATCATCATACTTATCTCCATCAACGATAATTCCTACTGGATTTCCTTTATTGACGGTCAAAGTAAAAACATCATATTTTATAATATCCATTAAAATCTCTCCCTTTATCTTAATCTACTCAACTCTATTATGGGCAGCTTATTTCCTGTGTTCAAATCCCTTTTCTGGTGCCCATGCGCATTCACCTATAAAACTAAATTGGTTATTACATACCTCATCACCATCTCCTAGTGTCTTGGTTCTTTCAAAGCTATATTTGAGATAGTGAGCGGTAAGATAATCCATTCTACATAATGAAGGGAGCATCTCTTCAACACCGAACTTTTTACATAGCTTTTTTAGGCCACACTCATAGGTATCAAGCCTAAATTTATTCCTGCCAACTTTTACATAGTTAATGGACCAATCATACTCAGGCAGTGTTCCTTTCTTAGATTTTTCTGTCTGTTCCTCAGCCTTACGAAGCATTCCGCCCAAATAGATTTTTTTTACCAAAGGTATCATAAAACGTGGTATTTTTTTCAATGCATTTTCTGTCCCTTTCCAAATCCAAATATTGGCTTCATCACTTGATAAGCCCATTTCTAAAAATGCTTTATACCATGCAATAAAAGCAACTCCTATTAAATAGCTGGATTTAAAAATGCTATCACCAATATCAGGAACTTGTGGAATAATCTCTTTCAGATGTCCCCTTATCTTCTTTTTAAAAACTTTGTAGAAGGTTATATTCCTTTCAGCGATAATGTCTTTCTTATTGAATCTTAAAAGTATGTTACTCATAAATAAAATCATCAAAATCAACTCCTTTTATACCCTCTAATCTTCTTTACCTAGCTCCGTCTCGTAAGGTTCAATATGAATAATAACCTGTGCATGAGGATTAAGCTCTTTTTGCAGCATATCTTCAATGTCGTGTGAAAGCTTGTGTGTCTGTCCAAGTGTCAAATCACAAGAAGCTAAAATGTGCATATCAATATGTAAATCATCTATTGTTCCACGATTTCTGATTTTATGTACACCTTTGACAAGCTCATGTTTGACTGTAATTTTCTCTATTTCTTTATTGTCCACTACTGCTTTATCTACCAGCACACCACAGGTCATATCAAATATTTCATAGCCTGCTTTCAAAATAAATCCTGCTACAATCAGTGATGCAAGTGGATCTATCCATACTGGTGCCCCAAGTTTAATAGCCACCAACGTCGTAAGTACACCGATCGTTACATAAATATCACTTTTGGTATGCATGGCATCTGAAATCAAAATCGTACTGTTGCATTCTTCACCTTTTTTGCGTTCGTATGTTGTGACAAATAGATTAACACCTAGTGTAATGATCATCACCACTAAACTTGAAACACTAATTTCCGGTGTTATAGGATTAATAAAATGACTTATCGCCCCTACTATAATCTTAAGTCCTAAAGCAACTAGCATTGCTACTATAAAAAGCCCTGTAATCGTTTCGAATTTCTTGTGCCCATAAGGGTGATCATCATCAATGGGCTTTGATGCAATTCCAATTCCAATAAGCCCTACAATATTGGATGAACCATCTGTTATAGAGTGAAATCCATCTGCTGTCATACTAGCACTATTAATAATCATCCCAAAAATCACCTTAGCTGCTGCCACTGCAAAGTTTGCTAATAAAATAAGCCACAATACTTTCTTTACAATCTTAAACTTACTTTTTTCCATACGCCTTACTTCCCCCTTAGAAATACTCATAAAATAAATTAGCCGCCTACTCTGCTGGAAATACTACTAGATCCTTCATTCCACACATTCCCTATATACTAGTAGATAGAAATATCTCCTAATACAAAAAAACCTGCGAGACTATAGTGTTTATTATAGTCCCACAGGTTTGATTCCTGTTGCCAATATATTGGCCCAGTTATTACATCCAACATAATAACCTGATTTATTCTCATTAAACTCATTGTAAATGAGAACAAGTCTATTTGTCAATCTACTTTTTACAAATATACTACGCAACTCAATTACTTATGCCTTTGCTGCAGATGGATGGCTACGCAAAGGGTGAATTATGATATACTCCTCGTCATTTTCACCTACTATTTCAAAGCCTACATTCAAATACATCTTGAATGCATTATTTTTTTGTACATATTATATTCTCTCTTGTATTGCTTTACAAAAAGCTTCTACCTTCGATCTATCTTCTGCATAAGTTTGCTTATTGGGATTAATAAGACTTAAAGTTGCTATTACTTCTTCAAATTTATTTTTAAGTTGTTCAAAACATTTCTGTGCATCACCACTTGCACTACACGCATAAATTGCCACCTTATGCCCACCTATATTATTTTTCTCAAGAAATGTACTAATAGGTGCTGCATGACTTCCTGCCCAAATAGGTGTTCCAAGGATTACTACATCATACTTAGATGCATCAAATTCATAGGGTGCAAGCTTTGGTTTTTCTCCAAATACTGCAGATTTTCCACACCAAAACATCCTAGCTAATTTCCCTTTTGGATATGCTTTTGCTGTTTTCAAAGATAATGTATCTGCTTTTAGATTTTTAGCTATTTCCTCTGCTATATATTGTGTATGGCCCTCTAATGAAAAATAAACTACTATAGCTTTCATAGTTCTCCTCCTTGATTAAATTCTGCCTTTTTCTTTTAAAATCTCAGTTACTTCTTCACTCCACTCAAGAAATGCCTCATAAATTTTCACACCGCACATAGCTGTTAGCTTATAGTATAAGTGTGTATCATCTTCATCCTCTATTTTTTCTAAAGTTCTCACAGCACCTTCCAGCATAGGTAATTGCTTTTGCACTTTATCTTTAAATGCCACTATATGCTTAAGTGTCCCCCCTTCACCTATTTCATTTCCAAAAAATAGTTTTAAAAGCGTCTCATAACGCATCTCATCTTTTTCTATAGGCAATTGAAGCCACTTCTTTAAATATAGTCTTCCCTCTTGTGTAATATGATAAATGGCTTTATTTCTTCCATTCTCTTTTGTTTCATATTTAGTGACCATTCCCTCACGTACAAGACCATTGAGCGTAGGATAAATACTTCCAAAACTAGCTCCCCAAAAGAAACTCAATGTTGTATCCATTATTTTTTTAATTTCATAGCCTGTCATAGATTCATGACTTAATAATCCTAAAATCACACAATCCATTTTCTTCTCATTTGCCATATTTTCTCTCCTGCGTATGTGTATTTCGTTCACTTTATTTTTTATTACTATCCAGTCGCTATTATAATTCGTTACTTACTTTTTATCTTATACTTTAATACATTTTTAGGACAGGTATCCACGCAAACTCCACATAAAATGCATTCTGAATCTTGACATTCCTCTTTTTTAACCATCTTTGCAACATCAAGACTCATAGGACAACTTTTACTGCACTTATTACAACTTATACATTGATTACTATCAGCTTCAATATGTAGTCCTGGCAAATGTAATTGATCTCTGATTTTCGTTCCGATCACCATAAAAGGGGCCATCCAACAAAAGTAATGGCAAAAAGCCCTCTTACCACATATTAAACTAGGCAATAAGATTAAGCCTATAAAGCCATAATATAAAATATAAGCACCTGGTTCAGCAATAGAGATGCCATATTCTGTCATATAAAGTGGGTCTACTTTTTTAATGCCCCCTGAACGCCAAAAACAAAATGCAACACTTAATATCCAAATCCCCCATATGACATACTTAATATATCTTCTCTTACCTATTTTAGATGGCTTATCATTAAAACTAAAACTCGCTTCTTGTAATGCTCCTGCTGGACAAACATAACTGCAAAAACTTCTGCCAAGAAATACTGATAAAATAAGCATCAAGCCAAAAACAATAAAACTCCCTGATATAACACTTTCTAGTGCTCCTTGAATAATAAGATAAGGCGAAAAATAGTAAATTGTTATAGGAAATAAAAGTAATGAAATGAGTAATACTAGCTTTCGCACCTTTTGTCTTTTCATTTATCTTCCTCCTTAATATATCAGACTGATATATAAATAATATATCAATCTGATATATTAAGTCAACGAATTATTGCTTTTTTTAATAAAATTCAATAAAAAAAGAGACACTCACTTATCGTAAGATTGAGCCCCCTAATTATAATCTATTCTAAATTTTTATTTTTTCACTTCTTCTAAAAATGGTTGATTAAGTGCGTGTTCCAAAGCATTGTTTTGCCTTAATATAGCATTCCACTCATAATTCACTAATCCTATTTTATCTATAAGTCTAAGCTGCCATAAGGCGAACTTGTTAAACTGATACGGCTTAGCTAACTTTTGCGTAATCTTTTTATCAAATGCATGTGTTTCCTCAAAAATACGACCTAAGTCAGCTAATGATTTATATAGTTTTTTGAAGTGCTTTGGCCTTCGATAAATAAAGGCTGATCCTCCTTTTACTACCGTGCCTAAATACTGATAATGAAGTCTTTTTGCCAGTTCTTCAAAGTACTCGCGCACAAATTTCTCATGTGCACTTTCAGGAAAGCCCGCTTGCACGATAAAACCAATAGACTGATTGTTAGAGCAAGACGATTCTAAATGCTCTATTAATTTCATGACACCACTTGGCATAGCATGTATGTAAAGTGGCATAACAATTAAAATGGTATCAAAAGTCTTTATATACTGAGCTAATTCTTTTGGCTCTTCAGTGGCAATATATTTAACCTCATATTTCATTTTCATAGCTGATGTAAAGTGATGAATAAAAATTTCTGTATTACTACTTTTAGAATTAGCCTTAGGTGACCCATTTAAAATAATCATTTTCATTTAGTTCACCTCTTCCACTTTGTCACAAGCCACCAGCGGCTTTACTACAATCAGCTTAGAATAAAACTGATAGAAGGTACGCTTAATATAGTTTTCAAAAACTTCTCTTTCTCTATCTGTCTCAAATTCTTCTTCATAATAAAACTCAACATCTGGATAATGGCTATATCTTGGAACATGCATACATTCCTCTGTTTTCACCGAAATATATGGTAAATAGAGAGGTAACATTCTATCAAAAAACGCTTTAAGTTCACTACTTATAAAGCCTTTTTTTACCTTTGCCAAATAAATAATACGTTCTGCATTAATGTAGTGATAATAGAGAGTATCTAATTCATTAAAGATACATCTTCCTGGTGTTTTAAGCCAGCAAGACCAACATCCACAGCATGCCTTTACTTTTGTTTGATATAAATCAAAGATATAAGTACTCTCTGCCAATGCACTTATCCCTTCAGTAATAATAACTGTATTCATTTCTCCCACCTCTTAAACAAACTGCTTTAATTTAAGCTTATTCTAAAGCTAGGAGTAACCCACAGGTCAATACCAAAGTCTAAAATTTTTAGTTCTTTATAGGTGCATAGATTTCTAAGAAGATACGCTCTACTCCCTCTTCATAGGTTGTCAGCAGAATATTTACATACACTACCCCTACTGGTTCATATCCATTCTCCATTCCAACCTTTCTTAAATAGGCTTCTACATGCTCCGCTACATCATTTTCACCATTTAGCCATCTTCCATTTTCTACAATGGTATAAATACATTTAGGATGTGAAAGTATTTTCCCTTGAACTGGTACCTCTGCCTTTTCTATGGCATTTACAACAACACATTTATCCCCTGTCACGCCTTTCTCATCAAAGCTAATAATGCGCCTTATGTCTGTAAGCGTTACCGTTTCTTTCAATTGATCTGTATTTTTTTTAATCATTTCATATTCATCATAGGCCATAAAATCAGATATTTCTCCCTTTATAAGTAAAAGAGGCATCTCCTTAATTGTATATTTTCCTAAGTAGTCTCTAATGTTTTTACAGCCTTCTTCCACCTCTTCAAGCCTCTTTAAAAGCAGTTGTTTATATGCTATTTCTTCCTCTATCCTTCGCTTTTTTTCTCCTAGAAGCTCTTCTATTTCTATGATACTTTTGCTTTGTCTTATTTCTTGTATTTTTTTTACTTCTATATCGAGATGCCTATAAAAATTAGTGGTAATCACATCATAAATATCATAGTCGTTGTATTTACGGTATCCATTCTCATCATCTTGTTTAGGTTTTACCAATTCCTTTTCTTCATAAAACTTTAATGTATCCCTTGATACTCCTAAGAACTTTGCCACTTGACCTATTGTATACATCTTTTAATCCTCTTTTTTTATTTCATTTCTGCTCTTTACATAGTTTAAATTCTTTTCTCATTCTCATGATTTCACAACTGCTAGAGTAAATCTATTAATTAAGGACCAACTCATAAACTGAACTGTTCCCTGCCAAGTAAACAAAAAACTTTACCAGTGCCTAAAGACTATTTCAAGATTATATTTAACAAAATCTCACATAAAAAATTCTATTTTCAGGAATGAAACCACTGCTTATCAACGTTGCAATGCTCTCTGCATTGCCATGCCAACATCCTGCAATAGGGATTAACCCTTGCTGGATAGCAATCTTGCTCAGGTTTATCATTATACTTCTGCCGACACCTTTCCTTCTATGCTGTGGAAGTGTGAAATTGCCTACGTCAACATTTTTCTGATTATTTATCATCTTACCTATACCACCATATCCTAATGTCTCATTATTATTTGTGATTTTATAGAACTTGAAATTTCCATTTTCAAAGCAACCTTCCCATTGCTTCTCGGTAAGAGTGTTCATTAATTCATATTCACTTGGACTTACCTCTTTTACACAATCCATGCCATACTCGGCTTCACGTTCAGGCTCTCCATAAATAAAGTTAAATGCCTGCATATCAAAAAATGTTTTAAGTGCATTCATCTTTTCAAATGCAAGCCCAACATAATGTGAATCATTACTTGCAACAAGGGCTGCTTCAATCTGAAAATCATCCATTACTTTATTGAATATTTCTATTGATGCTCTGCGTTTTGAAGGAATCACATAAAATCCTCTTAACATGTTACCATTGCCCCACGAATTTCCAACAGAAAAAAATCCTGACTCTTCGTCATTGCAAATGATGAGATATGGTTCTCCTTCAAACATCATAGAATTATGAAAACCGTCATTTTTGTATCCAAGTTCATCAAAGTAGTCTGTATAAAGATTCTGTATTTCGTCCCATTTTGTTTTATTTACTGTAATATCGTTCATTCGATTATTCTTCCTTTCGATTATAAAAATAACCCTGGGAACATGCCCCTTAGGGGGGTAATATTCTTGTATAAACTCCGCTTTACTAATCATAAACATGTTACGTATCTTTGTCTTAAAATCCAATCTTAGTACATCTCAATATTTTTTGAATTTTAACACAGTAATTTCCTAACAACCATAGGCATTAATAGTCCTAGATCCCATACATTATTTCACAAAGCTTTTTTCCACTAGGGGTTTTAAAAATATTGTTATAAGCTGTCTTTATAGCTTCTTTGCCTAGTTGATCTTCGTAAAAGTTCACAAGGAAGTCTGCTTCCACTAAAATCTGATAGTCTATTCCTTGTATATCTGTATAAGTATGATGATGACCTACTACATAACAAACACGTTCAATTTTCTCCTCATGATAGCCTAGTTCTTTTAAAATCTTCTTTGCTAAATCTGGACCTAATTGTTCTTGTAACTTACCATTACTACTACCAAATTGTGCCTCTGCTTCTTTAATCCCTATATCATGTACAAGGGCTGTTACTTCTATTAGGGTGAGTGTTTCTTGATCTAACTGCTCCATCTCCCCAATAAGTTTGGCAAAGCTATGTACCTTAGTAAAATGTTGAATACGTTTAGCATCTCCACTATAATACGTCATCATCTTATATGCTAATTTATTAATCATATTTCCCTCCTATATTCCTTTCATCTTCAGTTCAAGAAAACTTCTTTGTATTCATTTACTTTTGTCTAGTTTTTGAGGCCTTTACTATATTTCTCAATGCGTTTTAATACACGTTCTTTATCTGCACCTGTAAGGACCTTAGGTTGATAATTATTTCTATTAGATACAGAAGAAATAGAACAAGGAATAATTTCATTGCTTTCTGAAACAATGCCATCTTTAGTTAATACAAAGGTTTCCTTATAAATAAAGGTGTCTTTATCATCAGGATTTTTATTAGCGCCAAAGCAGAAGTTACCCATGCTGTACACAATATTGGCACCTTTATAACTTCCTATACCTTGAATCACATGTGGATGGCTACCCAGTACTAAATGAGCACCTTGATCAATGACGTACTTAGCTAAATCCTGCTGCACTTTATTAGGAATATTTTCTCTCTCAATTCCCCAGTGAAACTCTACAATGATTAAGTCCGCTTTTGCCTTAGCTTCTGTAATACGCTTTTTAAGTTTATTTTTCATACCTTGATCATTACTCCAAGCGGATTCTCCAATAATAGCCACTCGGATATCATTAATGGTTGCATAGTAGGTTTGATCACTACCAAAATACCCAATTTGATGCTTTGTTAAAACACTTTTTGTATCTGTATAGCCCACATTCCCATAATCCTTACTATGATTGTTAGCTAAACTTACGACCTCTATATCTCCTAACTGTAAAATCTTTATGTACTCAGGTAGCCCTCTAATAGCAAATTCCTTTTCTGCTGCACTGCCTCTAGTGGTGAGAGGTCCTTCTAAATTAACAATGGTTAAATCATCCTCCTCAAAAATGCTTTTTACATTTTTCATAAAATAAGCATAACCATTTGCCTTAGCTACTTCATCAAAGCGACCACCACTACTTTGTCCTTTGTAATATCCTAATGTAAAATCTCCTGCTGCTGATATGGTGATACGCTTTTCACTTATTTCTTCTTCATACTTTCCAGCTTTTCCTATATTTTCAGTACCCGAAATACTAATCTGTCCTTCTTTATAAGTCACATTATAACCTAAGAAATCCGTGAAAAACTTAAGTGGTATATAAACTCTTCCATCTTTAACCACTGGCGCTGTTTCTAAGTAATAGTTACTTCCCCCTACGCTAGCTTGACGGCTATTTGCCTTAATCACTATATTACCTGGCGTAATAAGCAAAGTGCCTTCTTTTTGCTGCCAAGTCACTTGATAGCCCAGTGCTTTTAGAAAAGGTGCTGCTTGCACCATGGTCGTTCCTTCCTTCCTGTAAGTCGTATGATCCTGCATAGTAATCGCTTTCTCTACTGTAGTGACCACTATATCTGCCATTAAAGCTTGACTACTCCAAAGACAAATACATATTGCTAAAATAGCGATTAACTTCTTTTTCATAGTATCCCCTCCCTTATTTAAGAAAAATGATGTATTAACCACTTAGCTACACCATCTTCTTCATTGCTTTCTATTACATCTGTTGCCAATTCTTTCAGCTCTGGAACAGCATTGGCTACTGCATAACATTCATCTGCTATTTCAAACATAGGTATATCATTCATCGCATCCCCAAAAGCAATCACCCTGTCATACTGAAAGAGTTCTTTTAACTGCTTAATAGCATTAGCTTTAGTCGCTTTCTTTGGCAAAATCTCACACCAATACTCTTCTCTATAAAGCTCTTGATGAAATAAGCAGTTATAATGAGGGTGGTCTTTTAATGCCTCATAAATTGGAAGTAATTCTTCCCTTTCTCCTATGCAAGTAAAATAAAAGACTTCTCCCTCATATAAAGCTTCTACTTGCCCTACTTCTCTAAAACGCTTATCCCCTCTTCTATTATTTAAATAATAGCGAATACCTTCATTTTCATGCTCTGGTATCCAGCTTACCCTTTCTATCCCCTCTATAAAAGCATATACTAAAGGGCTTACTTGATAGTGATGTAATAGCTTCTTTATAAACTGTTTTTCTTCTACATTAAACCCACTGGAGGCCATAACCTCTCTTGTTGTGGCATCTAAAATAAAGGCTCCATTATAAACAATAACAGGTATCTGAGGACTTAAGCCTTCAGCCACTACAGCCGCTGAGATTAAGGATCTTGCTGTAGCATAGGTAAAGTGCATGCCTTCCTTAATTAGCTCATTAATAACCTTTTTGCTATATTCACTTATTCTATCCTTGGTATTTAATAAAGTGCCATCTAAGTCTGTCACATATAATGTCTTCATTCCTCCACCTTCCTTATCTATAAGTATATCAAAAACTAAAATCCTAGAACATGATTGATGCTTATGTCCTAGGATTAGTTAAATGGTTATTTATTTCATTTTACTACTAAAGCTTTTAGTAGCATTATTGCTTGTACTATTTCTGTTTGAATGCTTTTTGTCTGAACTACTTTTTTCTGCGCGATTACTTTTAGCGTTACTTCTTGAATCATGATTACTTGACTTATTTTTTTGAGTCAATTTCTTTTTATCTTTTTTAGGATTCGGTGCAATACCAAAGCTCTTGCTTACATTTTTATCATGAGTTTCTGGTTTATCGAGTAATGTTCTTTTTAATTTAATAATGTGCTTTTCTGCTGAACTCACTGTCCATTGTCTATCAATGGTTCTTACTTCAATACCTGTTTCTTCATAAAGCTTTTCATAAAGGGCTTTACAAGTTGCTACTGCGTTAGCTACTTGTTTATTTTCATTTACCTTGTTCATTTTTCTTTTCTTAATAAACTGAGCTGCTTCCTGCTCTGTTTTAAATAAACGGTTATTCGCAATGCTTTGTTCCTTTTGAGCCGAACCTACTTTACACAGAGAAGAGAGTTCTTCTTTTTTCTTTACTTCACAACGAAGTATTTTTTCACCGATTACACAGTACATTCTTTTTTCCGTTACATAAAATTGATAAGTATGGCTTATAAATTTTATGACCTTTCTTTTAGGTTTGATTTATTTATTAATATTTTACTTCTACTAGTGAAAGGGCTTTTGGCTTGGCCATAGGATAGCCTGCTGCTCTTTGTTTTTTATCCATGACTTCCTGAGTTTGCTGAGCTGTTATCGTTCCTTTCCCTGCTTCAACGATTGCACCAATAATCATTCTTGGCATATGCAATAAGAAGTCATCTGCTGTTACGCGAATCTGAAGGATATCCCCTTTTTGGATGATTTCAATTTCGTTAATGGTTTGCATAGTTGATTTGCCATTGGGTTTTAAACTTGTAAAGCTTTGAAAATCGTGGGTACCTTTAAAAACAGCCGCTACTTCGTTCATCCTTTTCAAGTCAAAGTTCTCAGACATATGATGCACATATTTTCTATTAAAGACATTTCTTTGAGCACCACAACTAATGGTATACTCATAAGTCTTGGCTTTGACATTATAACGTGCATGGAAGCGCTCATCTACTTCTTCTATGCTTTTTACCACAATGTCCTCAGGTAAAAATTCATACAAATAATCTAACATACACGCTGTGCTTAAAGTACACTCCGTTTTAAAACTAGCTACATAATTTTCTGCATGAACCCCCACATCTGTGCGGTCACAGCCAATAATCTCTACTTGCTCCTCTGTCATTTTCTCAAGAACTGCTTCGATTTTTGCTTGTACCGTAAGATCTGTATCTCTTTGAAGTTGAAACCCCTTATAACGACTGCCATCATACTGAATTACAATTTTAAAATTTCTCATTCAATTTACCTATATGCTTTCTTTTTGAATAAATGCTAGGCTACTAAAATAATCTTTTACCTACCTATCATTAGCTTCATTTATTATAACATTGATTTTAGCATTTAGATACATCACAAAAAGGGGCTATCACAAAACAGCTCTCTAACACAAGATATATCTTGTATTTTACAGAAGCCTAGTGACAACCCCTTCCCTATCATTCATAGGATGTTGTTTGATATAAATAATGATTAACCCAATTCGTATAAAATAGATAGGCATAGCTACGCCATTTATTAATAGGTTTCTTAGTGATATCATCTTCTGGAAAATAATATTGGGGTGTATTAGGCTTTAAACCTTTTCCCTGATCCCTAAAATATTCCTGAGCTAATGTCTCTGAATCATACTCAGCATGACCCATAGCAAAAATATATTTTCCATCTTTACTTTCAACAGTATGCACACCCGCTTCCTCTGATATTGCTGAAATAACTAATTCAGTATGCTTCTCTAGATCTTCTTTTCTTACCTCTGTATGTCTTGAATGGGGGACATCAAATTCATCATTAAAACCTTGAAAAAGCTTGGATTTTTGATTAGTTACTGTATGCTTGAAGATGCCGAATTGTTTTTCATTTGTTGGATGCTTCGGCACTTTATAGTGATAATAAAGCGCTGCCTGTGCTCCCCAACATAAGTGTAATGTAGAATGAACATGGGTTTTAGACCATTCCATAATTTCACATAATTCCTGCCAGTACTCAACTTTTTCAAATTCTAAAGTTTCTACTGGTGCACCTGTAATAATCATGCCATCGTACTTTCTTCCTCTTATCTCTCTAAATTCTTTATAGAAACCATTTAAATATTCTTTAGCTGTGTGTTTTGGGATATGAGTGGCTGTATATAGTAAATCCACTTCTATTTGAAGAGGCGTATTCGTTAAACAACGTAGCAATTGTACTTCTGTAGCAATTTTAGTAGGCATCAGATTTAATATTATGATTTTGATAGGTCTAATATCTTGATGAATGGCCCGTTCATTTGAAATCACAAAGATATTTTCTTGTTCTAATATAAGCCTTGCTGGTAAATTTCCCGGGACTTTTACTGGCATTTCTCTTCCTCCTCTGTATTACGCACTCTTACTAATAGAGGTTGTAAATATTTTTTCTAGTAAGGTTAATGCACCAATATATCCAACATAAGTCCTATTAATAACAACTTCATAGGAAACAGGAAATGCTATCTCTACAATATGCCCTTTAAGATCCCTTGCTGTATCTCTCTCCCAAGTGGATCCAAATATAACAGGTGGCTTATGTCCATAATCTGCCTTCTTTAAAAGCTGACCTACTATATAACCATCCTCTACAAACTCTACCTGGGCCGATACATCTTCTGCTAATTTTTTGTACTCCTCATCAATAGCTACTCTATATTTTTCAGGAGCATTATCTGTAATAATCTGTATAGCTGGAATAAGTCCTAATTGATTAACTAGAAACTTGTTAATCGCTAAATTATAAGTACTATCTCCTACCACTGCATAAGTTGCAGGTAAGCCCCACCAATACTCCGAGTAAAAATCAGCAAATTGCTCCAAATAGTAATAGTATTCTTTTTCTTCTTGTGCAATGAAAGCTTCTGCTTTAGCAGCATCAATACCTGCAAAGCTCACTACCTCTTTAATGAACCTTGCTACTTCCTTTGCCCCTATTGGCAGTACAGGAATGTGTAAGTATGGTTGATTATATTTTTTTTCTAAGTACTGAGCTGTCTTTAGTCCTAACCAAGGTGAAAGCACCAGGTTAAACTGGGCATTAGGAATGGTCTTCCATTCCTCTACTCCTCCTGAACCTTGGCCAAATAAAATATTAACTTTAAACCCTGCTCCTTCTAATAGTCTTTTAATTTCTTTTAAATCCCCACGCCACATAGGATTTTGATAAGGCAATTCTGTCCATACATTGATAAGTCCCTGCTCTTTCGTTTCTTTATCCTTTGCAAATTTATCTACATATTGATCAATGATGGCCTCTACAATGAGCTCATGACCAATAAAATTATTACCTTTAAATCCTCCTGTATCTGCAAACACAATAGGGATATCCTGCTTTTGAAATTTAGAAACGACAGCACCTACATCATCCCCTACAAGTTCTCCTATACAACCATTTAAAACCACATACAAGTCTGCATCTATAATCTTTAGCGTCGATTTAATGAGGCCCTCTAACTTCTTTTCACCACCAAAGACCACTTCGTTCTCCGTAGCATTTACGCTAGGTGTAACAGCACCTCCTGCATAACCACCGCCTTGAAAACCATTGTAAAAAGCTATACTTGTATATTGTTTATCTACGCACCCAGGACCACAATGGGTAATAGGCATTGCTCCCGGAATAGCTACTACACTATGAAGTGCTCCCACCGTACACCCATAACGCACTTGATTAATTGAATTGGTTTGCCCATTACTATCTTTTTCTATGCCCATAATCTTTATTTTTCCTCCTTCACATCATCTAAGTAGTCCTCAATCAGTTCTGGCTTTTTGGCTAGTATATAAGGGTCACTTTGTTCTAGCCACCACTTTCTATAGGGTAACTTAACATGTGCTTTAATATCATCATGAAACTTTTTATGTGCCAGTATCTCTAAAATAGTCTCGCCTAAATTAATAATGCCTTGGTAACCTATAGCAATGTGTTCGTCCCCAAGCGGTGCTGCTGGAATCCCTAACTTAGAAGCAAGTGGCGCTAGGCCATTATGCCTAATCAGCATAAAATCGGGTTTTGTATTCTTCAAAAAAGCATAAAGTTGGTATTGCTGTCTATTACTAATATTAAAAGACTTGATATCTCCATAGTGCTCTATTAAGTGACCTAATGAATCTTCTTTAGGATCTCCACTATCATAAACTGGGTCATGGTGAAAAGCCAAAGAACCATCTACTATAACTCCCAGTTCTCTTAATACTTGGATAAGTCCGTGGGCATAAGCTGAACCTGTTGCTACATATCCTTTTATTCCCTTTAGTTTTTCTTTAAGTTCTGCAATTCTAGGTGCCACCCGTTTGTGTTCCTTTTCAATATATAGCTCTGCTAACGCTTCTCTATTGGTCACTCTCCCTATTTCCCTTAGCCACTCATCAGTACCATGAAAACCATAAGGCATTGGTGCCTTTACTTCTGGTACACCAAAAGATTCTTCAAGTCCTGCTGCCAGATATGAAGAAAGGGTATAACAAAAACCTACAGTTGCTGCTGCTTCTGAAAGCTGTGCCAGGTCATCTACTGATGCTAAATCCACTACATAATTAACTCTTAAATTAAGTTCTGCTAGCATTGGTGTAAAAACATCTGACCCCCATAAATTAATAACATTGACTAGGTCTTCTTGTTTCTTAGGATTACGATTTACAATCTGTCTCAATATGCCATGTTGTGTGGCATCAAACCCTGTACTCCAATGCTTAGATTTAAAACCTTCACACATTAATGGAACAATAGGAATACCTAATTTTTCTTCTTTCTCAACTGCCACACTTTCGATATCTTCACCGATAATTCCTGTTGCACAGGAAGTTCCTATAAATATAGCTTTTGGCTTATATCTTTCCCATGCATCCTCTATAGATTGCTTCAGTTTATTTAGTGCACCAAATACCATATCACTTTCCTGTAAGTTAGTATTGATAATCCTAATATTTTCCACCTCATGATGACGCATAGCAAGGCCATTTCTATAAATAGAGTTATAAGGTACTTGACCGGCCCCACATCCAATGGGGGAATGTTGAATAAGTACAGCATCTCTAACATTTCCCGCTTGACATTCTACCATTTGTTCACTACAAACAGAGCCTTGTGAAAAGGGACCTTTTATCTCACATAATTTGCATCCTTTTTCTTTGCAGCCTTTTCTTTCTCCTGATCCTCTTAAAGCATATGCAGATTGTCTATGAAGTTCTGCTCCAGTCCCATTCCATGCTATAATGGTTCCTAATCTTTGCTCTCTGCTTTGCACTTCCGTCATATCTAAATTAATTTTCTTTGCCATCTAACTAGAACCCCCTTACTTATTATTTTTCTCTATAAAAAGTTGCACTTGTTAATAAAAAGATACTTTACCTTAGTGAAATCTCAAATGCTTGCTTTAAATCGTTAATTAAGTCATCTGCATCTTCTAGCCCAATAGATAAACGAATAGTCTCAGGTGCAATCTTAGCTAGCTTTTGTTCCTCCGGGGTTAATTCTCCATGTGTAGCCTTTGGCGAATTAATGATTAGTGACCTAGCATCTCCCACATTAGCTTGATAACTAAAGAGCTTGACTGAACTAATTAGTTTACTAATCTGTTCATCACTTCCATTAAAGCCAAAGGTAAAAGTAGAGCCGACTCCTTTTGGAAAATATTTTTCTGCTAAGGTTTTGTAAGGACTTTCTTCTAATGTAGGATAACTTACCCATACCACTGCTGAATGTCCTTTTAAAAATCTAATTACTTTCTCTGTATTAGCTACTTGCTTTGCCACACGTTCTGATAGAGTTTCTAAACCTATAAGTATTAAATAAGCATCAAATGGTCCTAGCACTGCACCAAAATAAGCTAGGTATTCAAGTCGAATTCTGGTCACAAAACTAGCACCTGGAAAAGCTTCTACAAAGCTTCTTTCTACGTCATTAAGATCTCTTAGGGTATAATATTTCTCTGTAAATTGAGGAAACTTCCCATTTGCCCAATTAAACTTTCCACTTTCTACAATAAGTCCAGCTATGGCATTGCCATGCCCGTTAAGTGCTTTCGTAGCAGAATAAACAACCACATCTGCTCCATATGAAATTGGGCTAAATAAGTAAGGTGTGGCAAACGTGTTATCTACAATAAGGGGAATATCATGATCATGAGCGACCTTGGCAATGGCTTCAATGTCAACTAAAACGGCATTAGGATTACTAATACTTTCAATAAAAATCGCTTTGGTATCTTCCTTTATAGCACTTGCAATCTCCTCTATACTGCTATCACTGTCAATTTTATCAATGGCAATGCCAGAAGCAGGATAAAGTTTTTTAATCGCATCTGCTGTTCCTCCGTATAGTTGATGAGTAGTTAGTATTCTCCCTCCACCTTGAGCTACATTAAGCAGTGCATAAGTAATCGCTGCCATACCTGATGCTACTGCTACTGCTGCACTTCCCCCCTCTAACTGTGCTACTCTTTCCTCTAATACGCTCACAGTTGGATTACCAATTCTACTATACAGGTATCCTAACTCCGCCCCACTTCTTAACCTGTCAAAGCGTTCCGTCGTTCCTGCCTCATAAGATGCTGTTGCATAAATAGGGACTGACACTGCATAATTGTGATCTATTGGATTGTATCCACCTCTAACTTTTAATGTATCAAATTTGTATTCTGGCATATCATTGCCTCCTTTTATTATTTAACTACTTTGTAATTTCTACGCCACATTAAATAGCCACTATGAGACATTGTGAAGAAATAAGAGGGAGTGGCTACTTTCTCTTGTTTTTGATAATAAAAGAGACCTTAGTAAATAAGCATCTGCTTACTTACTAAGGTCTCTAGTTTTCTAGTCGACCTTTGCTATTCAATTATTTTATCGCTTTATTGTTTTCTTTACTGTCTTTATTTTTGTATTATTTGTGCTGAATCATTATATGTTTTTCATATAAAACTTTTCTGCCATCCCCTATTTACTTTTTAACTACTTATAGCTCGCAAGGACTACATCATAAATATCCTCGATAAGTCTTAGTCCTCCCTTGAAACCTGCATAGCCAGTCGTTAATACCAATCGATAAGGTGAAGGATTTTCTATGGATAAGAAATCATACCCTTTTTCTTTGGCTAAATATTTATCCCAACCTGACCCTAATATAATACCTCGCCCTGGGTGAACTGCTCCTCTAATGATTTCCTGTGCTTCTCCTCCACTAGGCGTAAAGTATAGTGGTATTTCTTTCTTATCTGAAGTTGTCTTTAAGATTTCTTTTACTCTTTCCTGCTGAGATGCAGGTGTTTTATCCGCTACAAAAACTTCTTTTGGTACAATACCTACTTCATGAAGTAAAAACTTAGATAACCCAAGAACATAACTAGCATCTCCAATAATATGAGCAAAGCTAGGTAAACCATAGCGAAATTCTGTAAGGAAAGTAGCTAAACTATCAATTTCTGCATAGTAAGCCTTACTTTCTCTTTCAATAAATTGCTTAGCCCGAGCTTCATCTAATGCCGCGCCTTGCCCACTCGCAAAAGCTATAACGCCTTCAAGGAACTTCTCTGTTTCATTAGCCCCAATAGGAAGATACGGAAACTCAAAGAACTGCTGCTGATATTTTTTCTCTAAGTTCTTAACGATTTCTTTTCCAAACCAAGGAGATATTAAAATATTGAAGTTAGCCTGTGGAATAGTTTTCCACTCCTCTACACCCTCAGAATAGGGTCCAAATAGGATATTAACCTGTAACCCAAGCCCTTCTAATAAATACTTAAGTTCAAATAAATTTCCCTTCCAAAATTGATCTTGATAAGGAATCGATGCAAAGAGATTCACTAGCCTTTTATTCTTTTCTTTGGTTTTGTCATACCTGCTATCCACAAATTGATCAATAATAGCATTGACAACTTTGCTATGTGCCACAATGTTACTTGAAGTAAATCCTGCTGTCTCTACATGAACAATAGGCTTTCCTTCACTTGCAAATTCATTAACTACAGACTCAATGTCATCTCCAACGATAGCTGCGGTACAGCCAGTGAGTATAACTTGCAAATCTGTATCTAATACCTTGTAGGTATTTTCTATATTTTTTCTTAGCTTATCAAGGCCACCAAAGACTACTTCTTTCTCTGAGAAATTTGTACAAGGTGCCGTATTTCCTCCTGCGTACCCTGTTGCTCTTTCAAAAAAACGGCTTACCATCATACCACAGCCAGGCCCTGAATGTAAGATAGGTACAGCTCTTTCAATGGCCGTTACAGTTTGAAGTGCTCCTATAGCACAAGTAATTCTCTGTTGTTCAATTGTTTTAGCCATTTTGTTTACCTCCTAAAAACTTACCAGATTCTTGTTCTAGCCACCATTTTGTATAAGGATTAATCGCATGCTTAGAAAAGTTCTTAACAAACTCATCATTTTCAATTACTTCTAACAGCTTATTCCCATAATTGACAATTCCCTCATACCCCATTGAAAAGTGTTCATCTCCAATAAGTAAAGACGGAATACCAAACTTAGCACCCCACAGTGTCATGCCGCCATGTCTTGCTAGAAGGACATCTGGCTTCACTTTATTAAGAGAGTTAACAAGTTGATACTCTTGTTTATTACATACATTGTAATTGGGTACATCGCCATAATCATCTACTACATGTGCTAGAGCATCTGCTTCTACTGATCCATTATCATACAGTGGATCATGGTGAAAGATAGCAGCCCCTACACCTTTCATTCCTAATTCATTTAATACTGCAAGTAGTGAATGACCATGAGAAGCCCCTCCTGTTACATAAGCTGTTTTGCCTTCTAGCTTGCTTCTTACTTCTGCAATCTTTGGAAGCCATTCTTCTTTTTGCTTTTTCAAAAAGAGCTCTACTTCCTTTTCTTTATGGGTCAATTTCCCTAATTCTCTAAACCATCTATCCGTTTGTTCAATACCATAAGGTGCAGAAGTCTTTATTTCAGGTACTCCGAATTTTTGTTCTAGTGCTGCTCCAAGATAAGACCCTAAAGTAGCACAAATCTGTATGCTAGCAATAGCTTCAGAACTATGTTCTAGCTGCTCTACTGTAGAATAGGGTGTCACATAGTTAGGTCTTAGACCTAATTCTTTAAACCATTTTCCAAAAACATCTGAGCCCCAGAAATTAACCACATTGACTAGATCCTCTTGTTTTTCCGCTGCTGGTTTAATCAGTTTTCTAGCAATAGCATGATAGCCTGCATCAAAACCAGTAGTCCAAATCTTTGACCTAAAACCTTCGCAATAAATACCAATAACAGGAATGCCTAATTCTTCTTGTAATTCATCTGTGATAGCTTCTACATCATCTCCTATGATACCTACGGCGCAAGTTGTTGCCACAAAGATAACCTTAGGATTTACTTTCTCATAAACTTCTTTGACGGCTTCTCTCAGCTTTTGACTACCACCATAAATGGTATCTTTTTCTTCAATATCAGTTGAAAAAAGCTTTCTTTGAGTAGGACTACTCACACCTCTTAAATCACCATTTTGCTGATAGGTAAAGTCAAACTCATGTAAGCAACCTAGACAACCTATTGGTCCATGACTTACTACTGCTGCATCTTGAATAAGTACAACAGTACAAATAGCCTGCCCTACTGAACACCCTATGGTTTGATTAAACTGATGCTCACCTTCTTTTAATTTGCCACAACGTGAACATCCTACTAATTCCTTGGCACTTCCACAATAACCTGTAATAGAGCCAAGTCTCGTTTCTCGAATCGCTACTTCTGGTAAATCTAAATTTACTTTACTCATCATTACCTCCATTTATAATCCCATAAGTTATAGAGCCTAATACCTTCTTAGTCTTCTGCCAGCTTCATTCTTCACTTATTGTTTTGTTAGGCCTAGCCATGAGAAAAGGTCTCTACAACTTCTTTATCATATAGCTCCTTATGTAAGCTTTGTCCTTTGCCGGGTATACCACAGGCATCCGCCCTACAGTGCTTACAATGTCTAAATACATCTAGGTATGCTCCTGCTTCCCCTCTAACCTTCTCTAGTAAGCTGCAGCTTGGTGCTTTAATATGACTTAGTTCATACTGCGGTATAAGTGGAATAATATTTAATATCCTAGCCCCAAGCTCCCTAGTAACCTTTGCAATGTCTTTAATGTGTTCATCATTAATACCTGGAATAAGAACACTGTTAATTTTCACAAGGATACCTAATTCAGCCGCTCGCTTAATGCCCTTCATCTGAGCATTTATTAACTTATTCGCTGCCTCAATACCAACTAACTTATTTCCATTTTCATCTATAACATAAGCTACAATCTGCGTCAGAATATAAGGATCTACTGCATTAACTGTAACTGTAATAGAATTTACGCCTACTTCCTTTAACCTATCTAATTTGTCATATAACCTAAGTCCATTTGTACTTAAGCAGCTAAGTAGCTCAGGATGTGTTTTCCTTATAACCTCAAAAGTCTCTAAGGCATAATCAGTGGCAAGTGTATCGCCAGGTCCCGCAATACCTACTACCTTTAATTCTGGGCAAAGACTAAGTGCTTTTTCCAAAATATCCGGTGTTTCTTCTGGCCGCAAAAGGAGTGAACTTACACCTGGCCTAATATCTGACTTATTAAATCCCCTCTTGCAAAATTTACATTGAATATTACAATTAGGGCTCACCGGTAAATGAATTCTCCCACTCGTATAATGTGCTTCCTTACTTAAACACGGATGATTTTTAAATAGATGATCAAAATGATCGTCATATTTTTGCGTTCCTACTTCAGCCATCTCTTCACCCCTTTCTTCACTAACTTAAATATTTAATATTGGTCTTCTTTAGCTTTTCAATGATTTCATTAACTTCTCTAACCATTTCAAAGGCTTCTATGCCATGTCTACGAAGCTCATCATATGCTCCTGCCCCAATACGTGAAACAAATACAACTCGGCAGTCCTTGATGACTTTAATCGTCTTAAGTAGTGCTTCCTCTGAATGCTCAAATTCTTGGCAGGAGGGTGTATTCTCTCTTTCTTCGATAAACTTAGCTTCATGCTCATCATTCACTTCATAGATTTGAAACTTCTCGCTTTTGCCAAAATGCCTATTAACGACTATGCCATCGCTACTAGCCAATGCTACTCTATAGGTCACTTAAATGCCCCCTTATTTTTTTACTTAAATTTTATAATCATCTACTAGCCCATCCATTAGTCCATACTCAATAAGAATTTCTTCTAGTCTTTCTTGAGACATAGGTTCTGGAATAACGAACTTGTCGTTTTCATCAATGTGTTTGGCTAACTCTCTATATTCATCAGCTTGGTGCGTGTTTGGGTCATATTCAATAACAGTTTTCTTTCTAATCTCTGCCCTTTGTACCACGTTATCTCTTGGCACAAAATGAATAAGCTGGGTTCCAAGTTCTTTAGAAAAAGCTCTCAGAAGATCTAGTTCTCTATCCACACTTCTACTGTTACAGATGATTCCCCCTAATCTAACGCCGCCTTTATTAGCATACTTTTGAATACCTTTTGAAATATTATTAGCTGCATACAGTGCCATCATTTCACCTGATGCTACAATATAGATTTCCTTTGCTTTTCCTTCACGAATAGGCATTGCAAAACCACCACATACAACATCTCCAAGAACATCATAAAAAACATAGTCTAAATCCTCTGTGTAAGCCTCTAATCTTTCCAAGGTGCCAATAGAAGTAATAATCCCTCGCCCTGCACAGCCTACACCCGGTTCTGGTCCACCTGATTCTACACATTTAATCCCCTTGAAGCCTGTTTTTAAAATAGTACCAAGTTCTATATCTTCACCTTCATCTCTGATGGTATCAAGTACTGTCTTTTGAGCAAGGCCACCAAGTAATAACCTAGTTGAATCAGCTTTTGGGTCACAACCTACCACCATAATCTTCTTACCTAATTCAGCTAACCCAGCTGTCAGATTTTGTGTAGTCGTTGATTTACCAATTCCTCCTTTGCCATAGATTGCTACCTGTCTTATTGTTTCTTTTGCCATCACACATTCACTCCTTATTTTTATTTAATTATTTAGTAAGATGCTTGATCATTTCACTTGAGCTTTTATTTATACTACTCTGCTGGAATAACTGCACCATTATACTTTTCTTCAATAAACTTCTTAGTTTCATCTGAGCGAAGTGCTTCGACTAACGCTTTAATCCCTGGATCCTCTAGCCTTTCTTCTTTTACCGCAATAATATTGGCATAAGGAGAGTTAGCATCTTCTCTAAAAAGATATTTGGTTGTATCTATACCTGCTTCAAGTGCTTTATTAGTATTGGTAATATAAACATCAAAATCTTGTGCAAGCCCAATAATTTGAATAGAATCAATCTCTGTAATTTCAATAGGTTTCACATACTCTACAATGTCCTTAACAGAAGCTTTAAGCTCCTTTAGATTAGGATCTAATTTAATGAAACCTGCTTTTTCAATAATCTTTAGCGCTCTATATTCATTAGTCGCATCATTTGGTATCACAAACTTTGCATTGTCTGGTACTTCATCTACGCTTTGATACTCATTTGAATAAGCTGATATAGGTTCTACATGAATATTGCCTGCATTTGCAATCTTAACGCCACTAACATCGTTATACTCTTCTACATAAGGCCAGTGTGCAAAAAATGCAAAGTCTACCTCGCCTCCATTTAATTTATCTAACCAAGTAGCATCAGCTGCAGTTGAAACAATTTCTATTTCAATGCCCTGCTTGCTTAGTGCAGGCTTCACCAATTCTATAAGCTCATTATGTGGAACAAGGTCAGCTAAACCAATGAGCTTTGTTGTTTCTACATTGCCTGTCTTGTTCTCACTTTCACCTCCTGCACTAGCTACCCTTTCATTCTCTGTATTAACTTGTGCACTACTGGTTTTGGCTACTGAACTGCACCCCATTAAAGCTGTCGTTAATCCTAATGTAACTGCCCCTACAAATAATCTTTTTTTCATTTTAATCACTCCTCATATTCATTTTTTTATAACTTCTGCTGACTACTTCCTTTGGAAAGTAAACGCAGTGTCTTTTTTAAACTCTTGCTACTCTCTCTTTGATTCAAATGGATTAAGTGCCATTTTTTCAAAAGTAATTTAGATATAAAATCCCCTGCTACTTGAACTAGCTGCACAATCACAATTAACACCAACACTGTTGCTAATAAAATGTCATGTTGGAATCTATTAAAGCCAAACCTTACTGCGATGTCTCCTATGCCTCCTGCTCCAAAACTACCTGCTAAAGCAGTCATCGAAATCACTGCTATAACAGCCACGGTGAAAGCTCTAATAAGTGATGGCAGTGCTTCAGGTAGCATAACAGTAAGTAAGATGTGAATATTCCCAGCCCCCATTGCTCTAGCAGCTTCCACTTTTCCTTTTTCAACCTCTAATAAGCTACTTTCTACTAATCTTGCAAACATAGGAACACAACTTGCAACCAAAGCAATAATACATGCATTAGTCCCATAGGCTTTACCTACAATTAACCTTGCTATGGGAAGCATGAGTATAATGACTATCATTTGAGGCATGGATCTTAAGCAGTTAATGGTTATTCCTAATAAACGGCTGATCCAAGGAACCGGATGTAAACCTTCCTTGCTGGTTAGAACTAATATGAGCCCTAGCATAAGTCCAATGATTAATGTAAATAGCGTAGAGATAATAACCATATAAAGGGTATCTCCAAGTGCTGGCCAAATTGTATCCCATATAGGTTTCGTAAATGTACTTTGAATCACTTCCCATACAGAATGCTTATATAAACTCAAATGCCCTCACCTTCCTTTACCCAATCATTTCTTTGAAATTCTGAGTGGATTTTGATAAATAATTTACCTGTACTGCTTTGAGGATTTAAAAAGATATTTCTCACTTCGCCTTGTTCAATCAACTCCCCCTCCTCTAAAATAGCCATGTTTTGACAGATATACTTAATCACCTCTAGTTCATGGGTAATAAGAACAATGGTAATCCCTAACTTATCATTAATTTTTTTTAAAAGCTCTAGAACAGAAACAGTAGTTTGGGGATCTAATGCACTAGTGGCTTCATCACTTAGAAGTACATCTGGATTATTGGCAAGAGCTCTTGCAATTCCCACCCTTTGCTTTTGTCCTCCTGAAAGTTGCCCTGGATAAGCATTTATCTTGTCACTTAAACCCACTAGCTCAAGTATTTCTTTAACTCTTGTTTTAATCTGCTTCTTATCATAGCCCACAAGTTTCAAGGGATATGCTACATTTTGATAAACGGTTTTGCTTTCAAATAGATTGAAGTTTTGAAAGATCATCCCTATCTTTTGCCGTTGGATATTAAGTGCTTTCTTTGATAAAAGTGTAATATTCTTTCCATCAATTTTGATTTCTCCATAATCAGGTTCTTCTAATCGATTTAAGCATCTTACTAAGGTTGACTTTCCAGCCCCGCTAAAACCTACTATTCCAAAAATATCTCCTTTTGTAATCTCTAAATTAATCCCCTTTAAAACTTCGATATATTGTCCTTGACTCACATACGATTTGTGTAAATCTGTTATGCTAATAAATGCGTCACTCATTCTATCACCTCTTTTCCCACTTGCATGGTAAGTTCAATAAAAAATCCTCATTTCTTGAATACAATAAAAGGCCAATTATTATTCCCTTGTTAAGAATAATAATCAGCCTCTAGTTCTTCTAGTTAACAGATTATTTAATACGTAATTTTTCATTTTTTTCTATTTGAACAATCTTCCCATCTTGAATCATTACAGTTACAGATCCATATTTTATTGTTTCTATAATTTGCAATACTTTCTTTACCTCTTCTTGGTTATTCTTATCGGGCATTGCTCTATTCACCTCCTGCATAGATATAATTATTTTTTACATTAATCTGAATGGCATACTCATCTTGTATAACGACTGTTAAGCTTCCGTTTTCTATGGTTGACAATATGTCTTCTAAGACTTTCTCTAATTTTTTTGTATGCCATACTTGATCTCTATAGTCTGTAGCTAACTCCATATGATTGATTCTCCTCCTTATTCAACCAAGAAAACTCTAATATTTCCTATGCAACAAGAAAGTGGACTATCATCCACATTTCTTCCGCTAGGGAACCCTAGGTTCCCTTCGGCGCTGACAAAAAAACATGTCAGCTGAGCACCCTCCTGAATACGGCAGGGAATACTTCCCCTGCACCCCTTATAGTCTAGGAAAGTTCTATTTTTATACAAAAGTAGAACTTTCCTAGACTATAGAAAATGCCACTTTCTTAGATAAGAAAGTGGCACCTATATATCGAGGTATCTACACTTTCTCATCTCTCAAACTTAAAAGTTTGTAGGAATTAGCACCTTGAAAGATATTATGCTATCTTTCAGGTTGCCGGGCATCATCGGGCCAGTCCCTCTGCCTCTCTGGATAAGAAAAATTTATTATTTCCTGGTAATTCTATATTTTTACTTTTATTAATTGCATTATATTCTCGTCGCTTTTTATTGTCAATATATTTTTAATATTTATTTTTATTAATTTGTTTTGTATGGCTATACATATGGTATATATCGCTTTAGAGAGGTATACACTAAGCTTCTTATAAATCATCCTACCTATTTTTATTGAAACTATTATTTTTATGTGATATATTTATATCATAAAGATACAATTATATCGCATAAAGTGAGGAGCTTTTATGAATATAAAAAGTAGGTTCAAGCGATTTTGGAGTAGTAACTTATTGTATGACTCAACTACCGACACAGAACGCACTTATACTCGAAAAATAAACCCCAAATTAGGTTTATTAGGTTTTTGTGGGTTGCTTGGTTTTCTAGGATTTTTACCAGATTTAACTGATATACCTTTTCCATTATTCTTTTTTGCATTCTTTGGCCTTTTCAGCTTCTATTATGAAGGTAAGATGTCCAACACGCTGATAGACGAGCGATTTAAGGTAAATGCTTATCGCGCAGAAGCCCTAGCAAATAAGATTTCTATGATGATGATTATATTCTTAACCCTTGTATTTGTACTAAAGCTGGAAAAAACCGAGTTAGTAATAAGCTTTTTAATAGCTCTTATTGGATTAGCATTTGGCCTTTCAGTCTTTTTGCAACAATATTTATTATATCGCTTTGAACACGAGGAATAAGTATGGCAGAATTTAAATGCACTCTAAAGAAATACCGACTATTACAAGACCTAACGCAAGAACAGTTAGCAGAACAAGTTGGTGTAAGACGTGAAACTATAATGAGATTGGAGGCAGGGAGATATAATCCTTCTTTAAAGTTAGCAATAGATATTTCAAAAGCTGTAAATACCCCGATTGAAGAGATTTTTATTTTTGATTAGAGATTAACCCAAAAAGAAATACCCACTTATATCCATGGGTATTTCTTTTTATTGTTTGGAGGAAAAATTATATTAATCTCCTTAGTATTGTCTAGCAGGCCCTAAAGCTTATTAATCACATCCTCATATTTCTCAATAGTCATTTCTTTACCCCATTCATCTAATTGACTATAAATAAATTCAGTTGCTTTTTCAGAAATGATAATGTTTTTAAGGTCTTCTTTTATTTCTTCTAACGGCACCTTATAAGCTTCTTTATGTACATTTAAAACTTTTATTAAATGCCAACCAAATTGGGTTTTAACTGGGTTTGATACTTGCCCTTCTTCTAAAGTCTTTGCTCCATTTAAGAAGTCCTGATCATAATAACTTGAATCATATGCGATATAACCTAGTTCTCCTCCAGTATCTTTAGTCCCGTCTGTACCATACTTTTTAGCAAGCTCTGCAAAGCTTGTATCTTTATCATATTCTGCTTTAATAGCCTTAGCTTCTTCCTCCGTTGCAACTAAAATATGTGCCATTTCAGCACCTGGTGCCATTGTATAGTTTCCACTATTGCTCTCATAATATGCCTTAATTTCAGCATCGGTAACAGGGATGTTCTTACTAATGTATTTAGCAACATTGGAAATCGTTAGACTATCTTTAATCTGAGTTTTATAACCCTCTGCTGTTAAGCCACTATTTACTAAAGCTTTTTCAAATTCTGCTGCTGTCTCATAATCTTCCTTAGTTTTGTTAAATTCATTATTTACTTCTGTCACTGTAGGCTCTAACTTAAGTTCTCTTCCCTTAATGAGTGCCACTTTGTTCTTAATAATATAATCAACAAGCTCTCCCTTGCGCTGCTCCATATACTGTTTAGCTTCCTCTGTTTCAAAAAAGCTATCATCGTATTGATATTGATATTGAATCATCATCATTTCATAATCTAATTGAGTCAATATCTCTTTTGCTGTTATCGTTAAGTCGCCCACTTTAGCTACTACTGCATCGCTTGTAATACCTGGCGTAATCGCTACTGTATTCTCTTTAGCAAGCCACTTAACTTCTACATTAAGTAGTTCCCCAATATATTTAACAGGTACAAACAGACGACCGTCTTGCATAGTTGCCTTGGTATCCATTTCTTTAGTCTTTCCATTTACTATCATTGTGGTTTGTCCCACCGTTAAAATCACCTTCATATTGTCTTTCATAATAGTAGCCGTTCCAGATACTTGGTCCCATTCTACCTGAGCGCCAAGCTCTTCACTAATAAAACGCAGTGGTACTAAGGTACGATTATTACTATCAATGAAAGGAGCTACATCTTTAAAAACTACATTTTCGTTATTAATCGTAACACTTACTGGTTTCTGTGCCATAACAGCTCCTGATGGTATTGCCACCAACATTCCTAAAAGTATAGCTAACATCTTCCTTGCTTTCATCTTTTTCCTCCTTTTTATAAATAACCCTAGAAAAAATGATTAAAACCTTCGCATTTTAAAGATAATTCATTATAGCATACTCTCATTTGTGCATTTCATTTTGTTCATAAGTTGTTATTTTTATTGGAGTAAAAAGAAATAATGTTGTATATTTTATTATTTTGACATATGATGTAAGGGTACGCCTTAAATTAATAAGACAGTTCGAGACCATCCTGTCTAAAAACAAAACTAGGGACAACTTATGTTGTTGTGAATTTAATTTGGAGGTGAACGTTTATGAATATGACAAACTTAAGTAAAACACAAAAATTAGTTTTTTCTTCTATGCTCATGGCGCTTTATATCGTCATTTTGTATTTTACGCAAAGCTTTTCTTTTGGGGCTTATCAAATCCGTATTGCTACGAGTATGTACGCCCTATCATATTTCTTTCCGTTCCTAGTTTTCCCACTTGGTCTCGCCAATTTTATTGCTAATGCCCTTTTTGGTGGCTTAGGTCTTCTTGATATGATTGGAGGTTGTGCTGTTGGCATCGTTACAACCTACTCTATTGTCCTTATTAAACAAGGTAATCTTAATAAATGGCTCATTGCCCTACCTATTATTTTAGTTCCAGGGTTAGGTGTCTCTATTTGGCTTTCTTATCTTTTAAATCTGCCATATACTGCACTAGCTATGAGCTTATGTATTGGGCAAATCATCCCTGCACTTGTAGGCGTACTTTTGGTAAAAACATTAGCACCTATTATTTGTAAAACACAAAAGGAGAATTTAGTATGAGTAGTAGAACAAAAGAGGAATTAAACGGTGTAACCCATTTAGGTAATCAAAAGGTAGCCTACCGAGATAATTATGCCCCAGAGGTCTTAGAAACTTTTATTAATAAACACCCTGATAATGATTATTTCGTTAAATTTAACTGTCCAGAATTTACGAGCTTATGTCCGATTACTGGTCAACCTGACTTTGCAACCATTTATATTTCTTATGTACCAGGTCCTCGTATGGTAGAAAGTAAATCCCTTAAGCTCTACCTTTTCAGTTTTAGAAATCATGGTGATTTTCATGAGGATTGTATGAATATTATTATGAAAGACCTTATTAAGCTAATGGACCCTAAATACATAGAGGTATGGGGTAAATTCACTCCAAGAGGAGGTATTTCTATAGACCCTTATTGTAATTATGGGAAGCCTGGGACTAAATGGGAAGCTGTTGCTTTTGACCGACTAACCCATCATGATTTATACCCTGAAAAAGTAGATAATCGCTAATCGGAAGGATGTGTGCTATATGAAAGCAATGGTTTTATTTAGTGGGGGCATCGATAGTACGACTTGTCTAGCCCTTGCCATAGAAAAGTTCGGCAAGGAAAATGTAATTCCCTTATCCATTACCTATGGTCAAAAGCATAGCAAAGAATTAGCTGCTGCCAAGAGTATTTTAAGCTACTATGAGCTAGAAGGTATGGAACTTGATTTAACACCTATGTTTACCTATAGTGACTGCTCTCTTCTAAGTCATTCTAAGGAGGAGATTCCTCAAACTTCTTATGCTGAGCAACTTGAGCATACTAATGGTAAGCCAGTATCGACTTATGTCCCTTTTAGAAATGGGCTTTTTCTATCTTCAGCTGCAAGTATTGCTTTAGCTAAAGGTTGCTCTTCTATTTACTATGGTGCTCATAGCGATGATGCTGCTGGTAATGCTTATCCTGATTGTAGTCAAACTTTTAATGAGGCCATTAATAGGGCTATCTATGAAGGTAGTGGCAAAGCCTTACAAGTAGTGGCTCCCTTTGTTGGTCTTACTAAAGCTGATGTTGTTAGTGAGGGATTACGCCTTAATGTTCCTTATCACCTCACCTGGAGCTGCTATGAGGGGCATACTACGCCTTGCCGAGAGTGTGGTACTTGTATTGATCGTGAAAAAGCTTTTAAGTTAAATGACCTTATAGATCCTTTACTTCAAGAATAAAAAGCAAAAAAAATATAGCGAGAATTCAACTGAACTCCCGCTATATTACTCAAAAAGTACTTACTATTGCCTTGGTAATCTTTCAGTAATGATATCCACTCTCTACTTATAAGCTTATAGGTTTCTTTTCTTCAAAATTAGTTGCCATTGTCCATTCTACCGCGGTTCCATTCTTCAAACAAAAGATTTGAAGCAACACATCAATTCCATTTTCCTTCCATGCTTGCAGAAATTTTCTAGAAGGATGATTAAAGATTTCATTCTTTAACTTTTCATCATTTACTTGCTCTAAGATACCTGAAACTCTTATTTGACTACCTTGTCCTTGAAAGCATAATTCTGCTTTGGGATTTTCCATTACTTGTTTAAATAAGTCTTTGGTAGATGCTGTATGAAATATAATCCCCTCTTCATCAGCTCTAAATAAAAGCATTCCTCTTACTCTTGGTTGGTCCCCATCCATTGTTGCCAAATGAAAAACCGGATTTTCATTCATTAATTTAAATATGTTCTCTTTTACCATCTATGTATCTCTCCTTTAAAAATGATAGGATTATTATACGTATAAAAGATAAAATACACTTTCAAAATAAATGCAATTACTATCACAAAACAACTACTTTTCTATATAGTATTTATCATATGCATTAATTATTATATGTATGGCGATATTCAGAAGGTGTCACGCCCACTAACCTACTAAACTTTGATGAAAAATGGGCACTACTGCTAAAACCACATCTCATAGCTATTTCAGTAATAGGTATCTCTTTTCTTCTAAGAAGTTTTTTCGATTTTTCTACTCTTGTTTCTATCAAATATTCGATGGGCGTCAAGTGGATCTCCTTTTTAAAAATACGATTAAAGCTTGAGGCTGACATACTCCCTAGCTGTGCCAACTGTTTCACTGTTATGCCTTCACTAAAATGCTCTTCTATATAATGCTGTGCACGGGCTACTGCATAATGAGAGGATATTGCCCTTACATCATAACTTTCTCCCATAAGACTTCTTATTAACCAATGAGTGATAATAGTCGTTTGTGCCTCCAATGTTATATCTGAATTTTTCATTCTTTTACTGTATTCAAAAGCAAATGTATTTAAGGCTTTCAAAATATCTTGACATATTGCAAACTGCTTCCAATTGAAATATGGTTTCTCATCTGTATACCTTTTGTATTGTTCCTCAAAATAAACTTTCTCAATTAAGATACAGTAATAATGAACAAACTTTTCTCCTTGCTCTTGGTGAGGTATATATGGCGATACTGCAGTAGCAACATAATGATTTTCTTTGATTTCAATAACAGGTTGCACCATCTCAAGAGAAAAATCAATAATAAACATATAGGAAGGGTGCGTATGATTAGGTTTAATGGCATATTGACATGCCCCTGTACTTGGAATAAATAATCCCATTTTATGATGTACATAACAGTCTACATGTTTTAAATCTTCTTGTGTTACACTTTCACCGATTAATTTCTGAACTAGTTTAAAGTCGTCCATCATTATCTGTCCCTTCTATAGTGTATTGATTTATTTTTATATATTTTAATTTTCATTTTATTCTAATATCTATTACTTCAACCGTCAAATATAAATTTATTCTTTGTGTCTATCCTGGATTATAGTAACTCGTCTTTCCTTTCACCATAGTTCTTTAATGAGCATATAAAATAGACGAAGTTTCTAAACTCCGTCTATTTCACAACCTATCCTCTATAGCCATTCACTACTTAATAGCCATCTTAGAAAATACCGCTATTATGTCCCACAATATGTTTTATACCCACAAGTAAATGACTCAGGTACTACTGTATAATCATCATTCAGATTTTGATAATCATAAGGGTTCTGAAGTGCTCTTACCAGAGATTCTAGAGGTCTATAATCCTGATTCTTAACGGCATGTTCTAACGCCTCTTCAACTCTATGATTTCTAGGTATTATTGTAGGATTATTTCTCTCCATCAAGCTTCTTGCTTCCTCTAAAGATTCCTTTTGACCCCCCAGACGTTGTTGCCACAAACTAAACCATTGTTCAAATTCCTGAGAAGCTGTAAGTTTAGAAGGCTTCATCTGTTCTAATGTCAATTCGCGAAACGTATTGGTATAATCTGCATTGTACTTTTGCATTAAACCTAGAAGCGCTTCGATTAAAGATTGATCCATTTCATTTTCATGAAATAAACCAAGTTTTCTTCTCATTCCCTCATACCAAAAACTATGATATAAGGTGAAAAACTGATTTACTTCTTTTTCTGCAAGTTTAACGGCTTCTGCTTGGTCTTCATGTAATAATGGTAGTAAGGCTTCTGCAAATCTAGCTAAATTCCATGCAGCCATTTTAGGTTGATTCTGATAAGCATATCTCCCATTAGTATCAATGGAACTAAACACCGTATCAGGATTATAGCTATCCATAAATGCACAAGGCCCATAGTCAATGGTTTCTCCGCTAATTGTCATATTGTCTGTATTCATTACACCATGAATAAACCCAACCAATTGCCACTTTGCAATTAATTCTGCTTGTCTTCTTACTACTTCTTGAAGTAAATACATATAAGGTGCTGCTTTAGATATGCCCTCTTTAAAATGTCTCTCTAAGGTATAATCAGCTAAAGCCTTTAGCTCTTCTTTAGTCTGAAACTGATTTGCATATTGAAAAGTACCTACTCTGATATGGCTTTTAGCCACTCTCACCAAGATAGCTCCCGGTAAACTCGTTTCTCTCATAATGGTTTCACCAGTCGTTAATACTGCCAGACTTCTTGTAGTCGGAATGCCTAACCCTTTCATTCCCTCACTGATTATATATTCACGTAGCATAGGGCCAAGTGTTGCTTTTCCATCTCCTCGTCTTGAATAGGGTGTTCTTCCTGAACCCTTGAGTTGAATATCAAATCGTTCTTCTTTTGTTAGATACTCTCCTAAAAGAATGGCTCTTCCATCTCCTAGCATGGTAAAATATCCAAATTGATGGCCTGCATAAGCCTGTGCAATTGGTGTTGTTCCTTGTAAAACCTTGTTACCGGCTAAAACTTCCACCCCTTCTTTACTTTTAAAAAAATCTATATCTAAACCCATTTTTTCTGCAAGATTTTCATTCCACAGAATTAGCTGTGGTGATGGCACTTTACTTGGAGATTGCCTTGAGAAAAATGCTTCCGGTAAAGTTATATACGTATTTTCTAGCATTTTACATTTAGTTTCTACAAATTGTTCTTCCATAATATCTTCCTCCTTACTTTTTATTATTTATTTGCATCATATGATTTCATTTTTAGTCTCTTCATAACTCTAATTATTATACAACACCATTTTACTTATCTTATCAATAGTAACTAAAAAAGGACTGTCATTTAGATCTCCTATTTCACAAAACATAGCCCTACACAAATAAATGCTTAACCTATACTTTGTAATAGAAGAAAATTTAGCAACAGCCCTATTTCTCTATTTATTTTATTTATAATACCTTGCTTAAGAAAAGTTTTGTTCTTTCTTCTTTAGGTGCATCAAATATATCCTTTGGTACGCCTTCTTCAATAATCTTGCCTTGATCCATAAATAAAAGTCTTGTACCTACTTCTTTTGCAAAGCCCATTTCATGCGTTACAATCATCATAGTCATACCTTCATCAGCTAGTTCCTTAATAACGTCTAATACCTCATTAACCATTTCAGGATCTAAGGCAGAAGTTGGTTCATCAAATAACATCACTTCTGGTTTCATCGCTAAGGCTCTTGCAATAGCTATTCTTTGCTTTTGTCCACCAGATAATTTATTAGGATATTCACTGGCTTTCTCTCTTAGTCCTACTTTTTCTAAGAGGCTATATGCTAATTTCTCTGCTTCTTCCTTCTCCATCTTTTTAATCTTCATAGGTGCTAATGTAATATTATCAAGCACTGTCATATGGGGAAAAAGGTTGAAATGCTGGAACACCATTCCTATTTTTTGACGTATTTCATTAATATCTACCTTAGGATCAGTAATGTCGACTTCATCAACTAAAACCTGCCCACTTGTGACTTCTTCCATTTGATTAATACATCTTAAATACGTAGATTTCCCAGAACCAGATGGACCGATAATAACAACTACCTCACCCTTATTAATAGAGTCATTAATTCCTTGTAATACCTTTAAATCTCCGAAACTTTTATGTAAGTCTACTACCTTAATCATTTTCAGCCCTCCTTATTTGCTCACGTTAACCTTTTTCTCTATTTGCCTCATAAATACTGTCAGTAAGCTAGTAATGATAAAATAGCATACACCCACGATTAATAATGGTTGTAGAGGATTAAAGGTTCGACTTGTAATAATATTTTGAGCCTTCATTAAATCTAGCCCTCCAATAAATCCAATAATAGCTGTCTCTTTAATCAGGATAATAAATTCACTAACAAAAGCAGGAAGCATTTGAATAAATGCTTGTGGGAAGATAATATATCTCATTGTTTGCCCATAACCTAAGCCTAATGAACGTCCAGCTTCCATTTGTCCTTTATCAATCCCTTGTATTCCTGCTCTAATAAGCTCAGCCATATAAGCCCCACTATTAATACCAAAAGCAATACCGCCTACCCAAATACGGTCAATACTTGAGGTAGCAAATACAACATTCCACATCAGCACAATTTGAAGTACAGACGGTGTTCCCCTAATTATGTAAATATAAGCTCTTGTAATCCATTTTAAAAATTTCATTACATAATATAAAAAAGCTCTTAAAACACCAACTTTTTTAGGCAATACACAAATCTGAGTCAGTGCAACAAAAATACCTATCAAAAGTCCTAAAATGAGGGCAATCGCTGTTAGACCAAGTGTCCACTGTAAGCCTTGCCATATCAGTTCATAATATTTTTCTTGAAAAAAGGTCTGATAAAACGACACGGTTTGTTGACCGAATATGTTAATAAAGAAGTTTTCCATTCTTATACCTCAACTTTCATTATTATGTTGTCTATTTATAATATAACATTAGTTTATTGTCAAGTCTAATAATTTAGAAAATATTTTCATACTATAAAAGGGACAGTCCTTATTCTGAACAGTCCCTTTGTTTGTAGAGCTCCATTAACTATAAACTTATTCTGCTTTACCAAAATACTTTTCATAAATAGTATCGTATTCACCACTAGCTTTAAGATCATCTAACGCTTTATTCATTTCATCTACTAATGCTTGATCGCCTTTTTTAATGGCAATTGCATATTCTTCTTCCACAAATGGTGCTTCTATAATTTTAAGATCATCTTTACCTGCTATCATTTTCTTAGCTGGTTCCTCATCAATAACTACTGCGTCTACTTTTCCATTTTGAAGATCTGCTACTGCTTGAGTACCTTTGTCAAGACGAATCACTTCTACACCCTCTACAGCACTAATAGCTAAATCTCCAGTTGTACCTAGTTGTACTCCCACTGTTTTACCTACAAGGTTATCCACTGTACTTATTTCTGTATTGTCTGCTTTTACAATAATAACTTGTTTAGATTTAAAATAAGTTTGAGTAAAATCTGCTTGTTTTTTACGTTCATCATCTACTGTTAATCCAGCTGCAACAAAATCAATCTTATCACTTCCTAATGCCAAAAGTAATGAATCGAATGCCATATCTTCAATTTTTAATTCTTTTCCCATTTTGTCTGCGATAGCTTTAGCAATATCTACATCAAAACCAACTATATCTGTTCCTTCACGATATTCAAAAGGTTCAAATTCTGCATTAGTTCCCATTACAAGTACTTTACTATCTTTTGAGCTACCACAACCAACAAATAACCCCATTGTTAATACACTTATACCTATTAAACTTACTACTTTAAATAATTTACTTTGTTTCATTATATAATCCCCCTCTATGTGATTTAATAAAATAATCTATTTCCTGTTTGATATGAATAATTATACACATTCAAGTATTAATAGTCAATCTATATTTTTATTTTTTTATACTTTAATGAAAATATTCTCTGATCAAAATTAGGACGAGCCCTTGATATTTAATATTTTCTTACTTTTATCCACAATTTTATAAACATCTAGTAAACATAAAATTAAATAGACTTATTTATTTTTTGTGGATAATGTGTATAACTTTGTGCATAAGTTGAAAATACTATACTATTTTAAGAGCATAAATGTGGACACGCTGTTTATGGAAACACTTAAGTGAATACTTTATGTTAAAAACTATACATTTCGCGTTTGATTTTATACCACATTTTAACAATATTGTCCTAAATTGTTTATTTATAAAAATACATTTTAAATTGTATAATCAACCACTGCTCTACTAGTTGCCACTTGTCTTACTAATTGATTTGCTACCGCTAAGTGCTTTTCATGTGCTTGGTAATAATCTAAAGCTGATGCATCTACGAATTCTGAGTAAAGTACTACGTCATAAGCTGCTGGTGAAGCATTAAAATTAAGACCTACTTCTATTTCAAGAAGTCCCTCTATCTGACCCTTAAGTCCCTCTAGCTGTTCTTTAATCTTATGCATTACTTCTTCTTTTGTCCCATGTACTTCATGTTCTGCTACTTGCCACATTACAATATGTTTGACCATTTTATAACCTCGTTTCTTATTAATCATTTTTCATTATACTAGTCTCCTTATAGCTTCTCAACATATTTATTCATAATATTTATAAATAGTCTTAATCGTAGATAAATTTTTTCGATAGCTCCACGATGATGACAAAATATATCGCCGAGGCATAACGCCCCGGCGTAAGCTACGAAGACTGGCACAGTTATAACTCTTTTTTTAAGTAGACCATATCCACAAGCTGTACCCCATTTTCAAACATTGGGTGGTCGTAATTGTCAGTAAAAAAGTTATGAACCCTGTGTGAAAGATGAAAACCATTTTTTCCATAAAATTGCATCATAGAAGGAACATCGCCCGTTCCGACAATCATAGTTTTATATTTATCTTTGTAAAATGCCCCAATATATTGAATCAGCTTACTGCCATATCCCATACCATGCCACTTTTCGTATGTTGCTATATTTTTAAGCTCGCATATATCACAGCTCTCTCTTGTGACAACACATACACTTCTGAGTTCATTATCATACAAGGCAAACAACTCTCCACGCTCAAGATATTTGTCTATCATGGATTCCGACTCATCTGCAAGCAACAGTAAATCAAGAAACTGTTTTTTATTCTCATTTATCATTTTAATTTCCACGGAATACCCCCTAACTCATTTACTTTATATCAATAATACTCATAAATCTGCTACATGGGCTTTAAATTTTTATTGAGCCTTTCTACCATCCAGGAAAAGCGTTTGGCACGCCCTGCGTCTGTCTTTGCATCAAGATATGCCCGTGTATAAGTTTTCTGAACGGCTGGAGACATCGACATGAAATTGGAGTAGGCAGGATCAAAGCCTTTTAACATGGCGGCTATGAGCGTAATCTGTTCTTCCGTAATAGCTGCTGGCTTTGCAATGTTCCACTGTCCATTTTGCTTGGCTTCTTCAATTTTGCGCCTGCCATGGTCGGTCATGATTCCCCGTTGCTCCAGTTGCTTTACTAATGCCTTATTCTTCTCTGACCACTTACTATTATCTCTGCGTAAAGAAAAATATTTTTTATATGTCTTGTCATCAATGCTTTGCATCTGCCCGTCAATCCATCCAAAACAAAGTGCTTCCTCAAGCGCGTCACTAGCGGTTATTGTTTCCGGGCCACCTGCCTTGCCAAATAGCAGCCAAATGCCGTCACTAGATAGGCAATGTACTGATAGCCATTTTCTAAATTCCTCCCGATTAATAAATTGCATGATTTGACCCATAGTCCCCTCCTTCATTTCACCTTCTTTGTCAAAGACCCACTTAAATAAATTTAAATTTGTCAGTTTCACATATGCTCACTATGTTTACTTTAAAGCTTAGTAAAAGAATGAGTTTTTACATGTTCACCAAAAAAAGTAAGCCTTAGTGCTTCAAAAAATACGGAGCAGAATTTCGGAAGGTAATCCTTATCCTCTCATTTCTGCTCCGTAATATTCCTCATAAATACTCAAACAAATACTATTGATAATGTTCTTTTACTATAAAACTCTTAAGCCGTTTTTACATGTGCACCTTTATTAAACTTTTTGCTATTCTTCCAAGATACCCAAAGTGGACCAGCTAAACATACTGAAGAGAAGCAACCACTTAAAACACCCATCATCATAGGAAGTGCAAAAACTTTAATAGATTCAATACCAAAAACATAAGCAAAAATGTACATAATTAAAACACTAATACTTGTTGTTACACTGGTATTAATAGAACGTGTTAAGGTTTGTGTTAAACTGTCATCCATTAGTACTTCCATATTCTTACTATTAAGTGCCATATTCTCACGGATACGGTCATAAATAACAACAGTATCATTAATGGAGTAACCGATAATAGTGAGGGCTACTGCTATGAAGTTGGTATCCAGTGGAATTCTTAAAACAACGAATGTAAAGAAAATGACTAATATATCATGTCCCAAAGCTACAAGTGCCATAGCTCCAGCTGATAAACCACCAATCTTCTTAAAACGAACCCAAACATAAACAACAATTAATGCAAGTGCTATCACCAAAGACATGATTGATCTAATAAGAGTTTCTTTACCGATATAAGGCTCTACCATATAAGATTCTGATAGCTCTAATTTATTAGCTGCATAAGCTTTGTCTAAAGCTTCATCTAATTTAACTTGGTCTTTTGCATTTAAGCTATCTGTACCAGCTAAGCTTAAAACAATCTTTTGTTGTTTATTTCCTAAATCCTCTGTGATCTGTCCTGTTACATTTCTATTTAAGGTACTTGTTGCAAGTCTAGATACATCTTCTACATTTAAGTCGCCTGTATAAGTATAAGTAAGCATTGCTCCACCTTTAAAGGTTGTATCTAATGCTATCCCATTAATGAAACAACTTGCAATACCAATAACCATTAATACAATAGAAATACTGTAAAGTCCCCATCTCTTCTTGTAAAAAGGAATCGTTTTTCTTTCCTTTGGTAAATGGTAAAGCTTGATATTTCTAAACGCTTTGAAATTAATTAAAGAAAGTAATAACTTATGAGTTGTATAGATACCAGCTATGAAGTTAAGTACAATTCCGACTAATAGTGTATAACCAAAAGATAGCATTGTTCCTGAACCTAATGCCATTAGAATAATGGCTACAATAGCTGTTGTAATATTACCATCAAATACAGAAGCAAAAGCTCTACTATAACCTGATTTAAGCGCTAATGGTAAAGATTTTCCTGACCTTAATTCCTCTCCAATACGCTCATTAATGATAACGTTAGCATCTACCCCCATACCTAGGGATAAGATAATACCTGCTATACCTGGTAAGGTTAAAGTAAATTGTGGCACAGAAAGAGCTAAAATCTGCACCGCTAACTGCAGCGTTAAAGCAATACAACTTATAAAGCCTGGTAATCTATAAAAGACAAGCATAAATAAACAAATAAGTGCAAACGCTGTTATACCTGCCATAACCATTACTTTTAGGGCCCCACTTCCAAGGCTTGGGCTAATCGTGTTATGGCTTGTAGCAGTCATAGAGAATGGTAGTGCACCTGAACTAATTTTCTCTGCTAAGTCTTGTGCCTGATCTAGGGTAAATGTACCCTCGATAACGCCTTCCCCGCCTGAAATCTTCTGATTTACCATAGGTCCAGAAATATAAGTTTCATCCATAAAAATGAAAAGTTGTTGACCAATCAGTTTTGCCGTTGCTTCTTCAAAAAGCTTTGCGCCTTCTGCATTAAATACTAACTGTACCATATACTGATTGGTTTGTTGATTCATTACAGCACGGCTACTTTTTACATCCTTACCTTCGATAAGAATATTACCTTCACTATCTCTAAAGGTTAGCCTAGCTGTTTCACCTAATTCAGATATAGCTTTTTCAGGGTTAAACTCTGCTTCATCAGACTTCCATGGGAATCTTACAATGATTCTACCATTTTTCTTATCAATTGTTACTTCTCTATCTAGTATGTTCTTATTATCTAATCTTGTTTCAATAACACTTCTAGCTGCATTAAGCTCATCTGAGGTTGCTGCTCTGTCTAAATCAACAGGTTCGTAGATAGCTTCTACGCCACCTCTAATATCAATGCCAAAACGCATTTCTTTAGCTCCTTTAACATGAGGAGCTCCAAATACAGCTAATATTAATAATCCTATAATAATGGCTACAATAATAAAAAACGTATATTTTTTTGCCTTCACTTTCATTTCCTCCTATAATTTAAAATGTTGTTATAAGAGGAATATTTCTCCTTGGTCCGTCCTTGTTATAAATATAATTTAAAACCCTTCTTCGAGTAGTATGTATACATATCAGTGTAACTAAGCAAACAAACATTTGATAAAGTACCCGCTGTAACATCTTGAGATAATCTAATAATGCAAGGCACTCCTCATAGCTTGTAAGCTCATTAAGAATGAGTTCTTCATCTAGATGCTGCTCCACAAACTCATTGACTTTCTTAGGCATCAGTCCTAATAAATGATTTGGTGACATCATTCCTACATCATAAAGCGCACGCTTAGTTGTGGTTTCATAAGGCACTTGTGTAGGTTGTTCTTTTTTAACAACCATATCTGGTGTTAGGCGCATAAAGAGGAGTATCACACAGATACATAGGCCTATATATGCTATTTGGTAGCTTATTCTATTAGCCTTCATGATACTCCTCCTTCTTTTAGTCATTTGAACCTATTATAATACTAATCAAAAATTTTTTATACTATTTATTTGAAAAAATCTTATCATTTTATGTCATATTTTTACTCATTTCAAGCTCAGCGATTTCTTGCTTTATTTTTCAAAAGCTTTCACTTACCTCTTTAAGCAGCTTCATCCGTAACTATTAGTAAATGCCCTATTTGAAGTACTATTTGAAGTAAGTCATCTTCCGATAATGGCGCAGTTCCATTGAACTGGTAGTCTTCGTCTAAGCTCATGCAGTTATTTCCTACTAAGAACTCTACTGCTTTTAATCCTTTTTCAGATAAGGTATTAGCATCCTTAATTACTACGTTACTCCCCTTAAGTAACTCTATTAAATCGTGTGATTCTAATAGCTTATAAATACTTATGGCTGCTTCTTCTCTAGTAAGGATTTCATCTGACTTTCCTGAAATAAGACCTTGTATAACTGCTTTATTGTAGGTGTCCTCACCTAAAAGCAAATCAATAAAATCTTTTTTGGTAAGGTTAGTAGACTGATTAAGTTCTGCTACCTTATCCTGCAGCGAGATAATCTGGTCATATAACTTTTTATTCTTTTCTAAGTTACTTTTACTCCCTACACTGGTCCAAGCTCCTACCTCTACTACTTCATTTATTAATTGTCCTAGTTCTTTTAGGTCACTTACCTGTGCTGATTTTATCTCTTCTAGTAATTTTACAGTTTCATTATTACTATAACCACACATATAATTAAAGACTGCATTAACTGCTCCACTTAATTCTCCTTGTGGCAAGGTATATTCACTAAAAGCTTTTAAAATATAGCCATCTAAACTTTCTTGTGTTAAAGCATAACTTTGAGTAAAGCTTTCTATGTCTTTATAAGTATTTAAGGTCTTATCAATATAGGGATCCATATAAGTTGATAATCTAATACCATTCCAGCTTACACTTTCTATGTTAGAATAAACGTTATTTTGATACCTTAGCTGAGCTGTTAAGAAATTATCTGAAATGACGTTCATAAGTGGAAGATACTTACCACTAAAGTCCTTGCTTAAGTTTCCAAATGATGCTGAAAGCATATTATAATTTACCGTTGTATCCATGGCGATTCCTAAATTAGTAGGCACCTCTGGCAAATTAAAATAATTTTGTGTATTAATCCTTTTCTCAGGTAGCCTGCTAATAAATGTATTTAATGCTTTATAAAAGGTGGCTGTATGCGACTCATTACCTGCAAAAACACTCATTAAGTGTGTCCTATTCATAATCTTATCTTGTATTTGCTGTAATTTTGAGGTTACCTTGGAAGGTTCTTTTTGTAAAAGAGACTCTACTTCTTTTAAAAAATGATAATAAGCTGTTTGCTTCATATAAACACTATAATTTTGGTCACTTAAGTAAGCTGCAGTATTATATTGATACAAGATATTATAAGGTGATCCATTAAAATAGTCTTTGTAATAAGACTGAGCTGTTTTTACATAACTTAGCAGCTCATCTGTTTGTGTAAAATCTGTTTCTAAGAGTAATTCTTCTAATAAATTAGTAGACTTACTAGATTCACCAATAAGGCCTAACCACGATACATCTAAAATAGGTCTATAAGTAAAATCAGTCTTGGCATTTGCCCATGTATCTGTAGTGCAGCGGAAGTTATGCAGATACATACTTTTTAGTGTGCTTAATTCATCAATGGAGTGCTTAGTAGTACTTATCTCCCCTATAAGATTTGCATAAAGCTGTAAATAGTGTAGATCTTCTACAGCTACTCCTGATGTATCAAACATTAAATCTGCTAGAAAAGTATCTCCCACATCTGCGTTAGCACTTAAATATCTCACACCATTATCCGTAACATCTTTAATACTATATTCTTTAAGTTCTATGGGTAAATCTTTGATGCTTACTGCTTGCAATTCTTTTATATGTTCTTTAGAGTCTTCCTTTGCATTCCAATTATTAAAACTAGCCGTTTCTGATAATAATTTTGCTACTTCTTCTTTAGTCATACTTGCTTCCTTAGCTGCTAGCTGTTTCTTTTGCTGAGCTCTCTTTTGCTCCAATAAACCAGCTTTAGGTACTGTGGCTACTAAAGCTGCATGCTTATTTCCTACAATATATTTCTTTACAAGTTGTTCTAAATAACCATCTGTCATATGGGCCTTAGCATAATCTATATGACTCATATAACTGTTGTAATAGTCATATTCTCCATGAGCCGCCCAATACTGTGCCACTGCTACTGCAATATTGACACCCAGATGACTTCCTTCTGTTACTAAAGCATTATTAAATTCAGTATTAGCAATAATCATTTCTAATACTGTCTCATCAAAGCCTTTAGTAACTAAAGCTTTCATACTTTCATCCACGATACGTCCTAAAACTTCTTTTTTACTAGGAGAGGTATTAGCCACACTAAAAACTAATACTGGCTGAGGTAAACTATCTTCATAATAAACTTCTAAAGTATTTCCTATATTAGCTCTTTTAAAGGCTTTCTGTACAATAGAACTACCTTGATTTAAGTATTCGGCAATAATAGACATTCCCACTCTATCAGTTTGGGATATATCCGTCATTGCATACGCATAACTGATAATGCTCTCACCAGTGGTGGCATTTTCACCTGCAGGAAAATCATAGGTTTTATTAGCTACTGTTGTAAAAGGCTTTTCATCTTTATAGTCTACTGTAATGGCCTTTTTATCATATTGGGAGAGATAGTTTTCATCTAATAATTTTAAGAAACTACGATAATCTAGATCCCCATAAAGTACAATTAAAGCATTTGAAGGATGATAGTAGGTCTCATGTACCTTTAATACGTCTTCATAAGTTAATGTAGGTATGGCTTCTGGCGTACCTCCAGACGCATTACTCATTGTGCCGTTTGGGAATAATGCTTTTAAGCAATTACGTACTTCAGCATTCTCTATGCCATCTGTACTTCCTTGCATTTCGCTATAAATAATTCCTGTTAAATTAAGAGGTGCTCCTTCATTTTCTTTCTCATATCTCCACGCTTCTCTTTTAAAGAGATTAGGTTCTTTATAAATGAATGGATTAAACACACAATCCATATACACATCAGCTAATTTTAAAAGCTGTGCTTCGCTCATAGAAGCTACAGGATAGCTGGTCATTGTATTAGTCGTAAAAGCATTAATATAACTACAATAGGTTTGATTGCTTATATTAAAGAAAACATCCTTAAAGGGATACTTTTGGGACCCTGCTGTACTTACATGCTCTAGTACATGGTTAACACCTGTATTATCGTTTGCTGGTGTTTTAAAACTAATGTCAAAAGCTCTATTTTTATCAGCGTTTTTTATGTACAATAATTTAGCTCCTGATTTCACATGTTCAAATAAAACTGTTTGTCCATTAACAATTTCCATTTTCCCCTTTTCTAAAGCTTTAAAACCTGATACCACTTCCCCTATTTGTGGTAAAGTCTTTGAATCATTAACTGCAGCCATTAACGTGGCAGGAGATAAACATCCTATGATTAATGCAGCCACTAATATGAGAGCCCCTACTCTTCTCACTTAATTTCCTCCTCTATCTCTTTTATTTTTTAAATCAACCAATATCCATTATAAGACTTTTTTGCAACTTTTTTCAGTAGTAATTTTTATTTTCAAAATAATTAGTCGTATTTCATATATTTCCTATTGTATCTCCATCTCATATTAGTCATTTTACCTTTATGCCATAAATTTAAAATAACTATTTAGCCATCATCAAAAAAGTAGCTCCGTACCCTATTCAAATAGAAATGAAATAAAACTTTTTTATCTACAGAAAAAGGACCTAAGCTTGTGAAGAGCTTAAGTCCTTTTCATATAATATAGATTACGCTAATACTTCTTTAGCCACTTCTACTACGTGTTCTACTGTAAAGCCATTTTTCTTAAAGATTAAACCAGCAGGTGCTGATTCACCAAAGTGATCCATTGAAATCACTTGTCCTTCAAGACCAGTATATTTATGCCAACCAAATGAAGAAAGTGCTTCTACTGCTACTCTCTTCGTTTTGTTTGGAGGTAAAATCGCATCTTTGTATGCTTTTGGTTGTTCTTCGAAAACATCCATTGATGGCATACTTACTGCAGTAGCTTTAATACCTTGTGCTTCTAATTCTTTTACTGCACCTACTACAAGTTGTACTTCTGAACCTGTTGCAATTAAGATGATATCTGCCTCTTTTGGTTCTACTCCTGCTACTACATACGCACCTTTTTTAGCTTCTACACCTGTTTTTGCAAGGTAAGGAAGGTCTTGTCTTGTAAGCACAATAGCTACTGGCTCAGTTTTACTATTAAGTGCATATTCCCATGCAGCTACTGTTTCTTTTGCATCTGCTGGTCTAAAGGTTACAAGGTTTGGTGTACTACGAAGCATTGCAAGCTGTTCGATTGGTTGGTGAGTTGGTCCGTCTTCACCTACACCAATACTGTCATGAGTGAGCACATAAGTTACTGGTAGTTTCATAAGTGCTGCAAGTCTCATTGGATTCTTCATATAATCACTAAATACAAAGAACGTAGAGCAGAATGTTTTAAGCCCGCCGTGTACTGCAATACCATTTGCAATAGCACCCATTGCATGTTCACGAATACCAAAGTGAAGATTTCTTCCTGAGTAATCCTCAGCGCTGAAATCTCCTTTTCCGTTCATATAGGTTTTCGTTGATGGTGCAAGGTCAGCTGAACCACCAATCATATTTGGCACAATGTCTGCCATATGATTAATTACTTCAAAGGAAGCTACACGTGTTGCTTTTTTACCAGCTTCATCTGTGTAGTTGTTATAAATATCTAAGCTAATTTCTTCATCAGAATGCCAAGCTTTCCACTCTTTTGCAAGTTCTGGATAAGCTTTTTCATAAGCTGCAAAAAGTTCGTTCCAAGCTACTTCTTTAGCTGCTCCAGCTTTTACAAGCTCTGCCATATGTGCTTTAACATCATCTGCTACGAAGAACTCTTCATTGTGGTGTTCTAAGAAAGCTCTCATTTCTACAATGTTATCTGCTCCTAATGGCTCACCATGAGCTGCTGCTTTACCTTGTTTGTTAGGACAACCATAACCGATTTGTGTTTTAACTTCAATAAAGCTTGGTTTTGATGTATTCGCTTTTGCTTTAGCAATAGCTTCTGAAATAGCTTTAGTATCATTACCATCTTCTACAAGGAAAGTTTCAAAGCCCTGCGCCTCAAAACGTGCTCTTACATTTTCTCTAAAAGCAATTTGTGTATCACCTTCGATAGTGATGTTATTTGAATCATAAAGTACGATTAATTTACCAAGTCCAAGTGTACCAGCTAATGCTGCTGCTTCATAAGAAATACCTTCCATTAAGCAACCGTCACCAACTAATGCATAGGAATAGTGATCAACAAGGTTAAAACCTTCTTTGTTAAAGTGTGCTGCTAAATGTTTTTCAGCCATAGCCATACCAACTGCTGTAGCAATACCTTGTCCAAGTGGTCCTGTTGTTGTTTCTACACCCACTGTGTGACCATATTCAGGATGTCCTGGTGTAAGGCTCCCTTCTTGACGGAAGTTTTTAAGATCTTCCATAGTAAGTCCGTACTCAAATAAGTGAAGTAAAGTATAAAGTAATGTTGATCCATGACCTGCTGAAAGTACAAAACGGTCTCTGTTTTCCCATTTTGGATTTTTAGGATTATGATTCATGTGATCAGCCCATAATGTATATGCCATAGGTGCTGAACCCAGTGGTAACCCTGGATGTCCTGAATTTGCCTTTTGAATGGCTTCTGCTGCAAGCACCCTAATGGTATTAATAGTTTTTTGTGATACTGCGTCCATTTCTTCCTCCTTATGATAAACAATGTCTTTCGATTAAACATACAATTCTATTATACTGTTTTTGCATGTCCCTGTATATTGTAAATTTACTTGATTTCTTGTATATTTTTAATGAATTTATAGCGCTTTTGCTGTATTCTAGAACAAAGGCGGTGAATTTATGTCTTATATTTATCCCACAGTTGAACGCAATAAGGCGCAGTTTAAGGTTTATTTTTTATATCAGACTCATAAAATTTACCTTGGTGCCTTTCCTTCTTTAGCAATTGCAGAAAACGTTCTTAGAGAAGCAGAGGCAATCATGTTACTTCCTCCAGGACCTCCAAATTTTCCGGAGTCACACTTAAATTATAAAAAGGTTGTCTGCCTTTGTAATTTAAGAGATCATCATACTTACATTAAAAATCCAATTTACCTCTTTCCTACATACTTTAGTTATTATTTGTCTAAAGATATGATTTTACTCTTTGATTTAAAAGATTTATTTTTCTTTTCTACTTATAAAATTTATAAAAGAGGTAATTATCTTTACACCCAGGATCATATCTCTCAGCAAAATTTATTATCCAGGTTCGATATTCAAAATCATAGCGTTTTAGGTAAAGACTATTACTTTAAAAATAACAATTGTTATGATTTCCGTAGAGAAAACCTAGTCATCATTAACCATTATAAAGGGGTTTCAAAAAAGGAAAAAGGTGCTCAAACCCTTTATATTACTAGTATCTATACAACTAAGAATATCATACTCGGGCATTATGCTTCTGAGATAGAGGCCGCTATTGCTTATAATAAAGGAATTGACCTCCTCAGGGCTAGAGGCATAGAAAAAAACTTTGTGCCTAACGAAATCCCGTTTTTAACCAAAAGTGAGTATAATCAAATCTATGATAAGCTTTCTATCTCGCTTACATTATTAGAACCACATAATAAGCACAAACGTATTACCTCCAATAAGCTTTATAGAGGCATCTGCAAAGATAAAAATAGCTTTAAAGCACTTATTGGTTATCAGAAAAAACAAATATACCTTGGAAATTATCCTACTGAAAAAAGAGCTGCCCAAGCTTATAATTATGCCTCCTTTTATTTATATGGTAGGCAGGGCTATATCAATCCTATAACGCCTGTTGTTTATGACCCTGATACGCCTCGTATAGCGCAGTTGCTTGCTAAACATATCACTTCTAAACAACCTACAACCTAATATAGAAAAGTAAAAGCTACTTATATTGTTTCTTAATACCTTTCAAAGTATAGAAACTGCTATAAGTAGCTTTTCACTAATTCGTTTTAATTTTAATTTCTCCTATGCCACTATCGATAGAAATTTGATTTGGTGCATCATTATTTTCTTTGGTGTCACCAAAGCCTTCGTAAGTTCGATTATTAATAATGGTTTCCCCTATCCCTTTATTAATAGTATAATTATATTCTTTTTCATCCCCTACTAATTCTAAATAAAAACTACCAACACCACCTTCTATAGATGTTTTTCCCTTTAAATCACCTTGTATTTTCACATCCCCGACACCCATTTTTGTATCTGTATCTTGGCTTACAAGGTTATTAATAACGACTTCTCCTACTCCCCCTTTAAGCTCAAACGCATCTGTTACCACATTATCAATATGTGCTTCTCCAATACCCATCTCAATATCCATATGCTCTAATGACTTGCCTTCAGGTATATATAAAGTCATCTTGCCTATTTTAGTATTAAATCCAAATAAAGAAGGATGTTTCGCACTTTGCTTTATGACTAATTCACCCTTTTTAACTTCATAGGAGAATACACCTGCTTTAGCATACGTAGCCTCTAGCTGGTAAGTATCACCTGTTTTAATTTCTAGATCCATTGTATCTATATTTAAAGTAAGCTTATCAAAGTTCTCTAGCTTTTCAGTAATCGTATTAAACTCCTCGCTATCGTAGTCCCTACTTACATAGGTTACGCCATTTACACCAATCTTTACATTATTCCAAGTAACAGAGGTATCAGCACCTGCTACATATGCCCCAAAACATAAAACGCCGCCACTAATAATCAGTCCTATAGCTAAACCTAGTACACTTCTTCCTCTCATTTGACTTACCTCCTTCCATAACTTCTATTTGTAATCAAATCTTTTATACTTCCTAAGAGGAAGACATTCACGAATTTATTAGCATACTTTGTAACAAGCCCCATAATTAGAGCAAAACCAAATATCGCAAGTGCTATACCTATTACGAATAAACCTGTCATAAACTGCCCACCTAAAGTGGCTGCTCCTGCCATTAAACAAACCACTCCAGCTACCGAAAGCACAAAACTCACTATTCCCAAAGCAAAGATAGTCACTTCTATGCCTATTAATACCCCTATTGCCCCAAATAACAAAGGAACAATGACTGGGATGGCAATAATAAGGAGTATAATAACCAACGGAGATGATCCTAGTGATTTAAAGCTGCTCCTGCTTTCTTTATTTTCTTGTAGCTTAATATCATCTAAATTAATTGATCCTGCACTACTAGTGAAACCATTATTAGTTTGATATCCCTTATTACTAAAATTATAACTATTTTCAGGTTCCTTAGCCGTAAACTCATTACCATTTTCAGTCTCCCTATTATGAAAGTCCTCCATAATCTGCTTAGCAATTGCCCTAGGGTCACCTAACTCCTCAAGCACTCTTTCTTCATTTTCAGCTCCAGCTTCTTCAAAGTATTCCTCATAATACTCTAATGCCGCCTCAGCTTCTTGGTAAGGTAATTTGACAATCCCCGCTCGCAATTCTTTCATAAAATCTGTTCTATTCATTCCTTGATACCCCCTCAAGTACTAAATCTATTTTTTCCTTAAACCCAGTCCATTCTACCTTATAGGTTTGTAGCTTTTCCTTTCCTTCTTCTGTAATCCCGTAATATCTTCTATTTCTCCCTTGAAAAGCTTCATCGTAAGTATTTAAAAGGCCATCCTTTTGTAATCTTCTAAGAACAGGATACAACGTAGATTCTGAAACCTCCATTAACTCTTTTGCTTCCTGTGTTAAACGATAGCCATAGACATCTTCTTTTTCTATAATTGCTAAAATACATGCTTCTAATAAATTCCCACCTAATTGCAATGCCATCTTACCCCTCCTTGCTCTCCTAGGCATACTGTATGCTACATGAGTATTGTGTTGATATCTATAGTATACGCAATATAATATACATTTCAACGTAATATTATGATTTTTAATTATATTCTAATCTTCTAATCTTTTTTTCATAAAAGCAAGGGCCGAGTCCGCTATGTAGTCCAGCTAGGTGTCTTACTTTCAGCTGCTGTCTCACATCGTCAAGAGGCTCTCAACTCATACTACTTATGAACGACCAAAAACTCGCATTCGCTCAAACAATTGGTCTAAGAACCATAAGTAGCATTTCGTTAAGAGCCTCTAGACTCCGCTCCAAGGCATCTTCCAGCAAGCCACCTAGCTTCCCTACATAGCTACTGCTGGGCAAGAAAAAACTAGTGGACAAATTTACACCTTGTTACGTTGAAATATAATCACTTATTTTATTATTCTCTCTGAGTAAGATTAAGTATGACTTATTCTTAACTCCTTTACTTCATCAATAGGCAAACCTATTTTAGCTGCAATAGTTGCATCATCTAATACATCTAATAGCGCTTTAGCAAGCTCCAATTCTCGTACTCTATTAGATTTTGTATAGCTAGAAGTAGTTTATAAAAGTCCTCTCTTAAGATTTTATTCTCTTCAAATAGCATGTCTGCTTTATATATGGTAATTTTCTACACCTTCTGCTATTAAACCTATTGTTTTCATTTCTCCATACTGTACTTTATTAATTTGCATTCTTTCCTTTAAGTACTTACCTAATTCAATATCTTCACAGAAAACATAACATCCCTTTTGCCCTCGCGTCATCAACGTACGATACGTATTCCTAATAATTTTGTCAGCTAATGCCAATGCCTCATTTTCTCTTTTTTTACACTTGCCTAGTAGTCCATTAAGAGATTTATCTGTCTTAGCTCTCTTCGTATAGTCTGTTATTACTTTACTATCTCTATAAATCATGTCCATTCCAATAATAACACCTACATAGTCAAACTCTAATCCTTGACAAGTATGAATACACCCTACTTCCTGTACAGATTCTTCATCTATAGCCCATGTATTAGTATTTCCAAGATTCCAGCTCATGGAAAAATCATAATCCGGTAAATTAATATCATGTACATTTGTATTTTCTTTGCCTGCTTTAATCCACTCCCAACAATATCCAGCAACCATTCTTGCTTTATTATTTATGCTATTTTTTTCATAAATAATCTGCTTTAGTTCATTAGGATTATCTAGTACTTCAAATAAATAGTCATGCTCAAATCCTATATCATTCGCTGTTTCTCTTATTCCCAAAACATCATCTATCCATGCTAAATATCCATCTGAGCCATTGCACCTAAACTGAGAATCTAAACCCACCTTAATTACCTGTGCCCCTTGTTTCTTTGCAAAACTTTCAATCTCTTCAATACTTCCTACATCACTTGCTGTAACACGTTGGCATTCATCTATAAAAAATATAGCACATTTTGCTGCATGGATGATTTCCTTGGTTTGATTTTCTCCTATGTTCTTAAACATCCCCGATTTTTCATTTAAACGATGAGCTTCATCAACTATCAGCACATCCAACTCATTTTTATTACTATCTACATAACTTCCCGAGCCTTTAAAAAGGTTATCAATATAACTCTTTTTATAGTTACTTTGAAGCCTTCGCTTATAGACTTCCCTGGGTGCGCTATTTTTTGAAATATATTGACATACCATGCTTTCATTTGTTAGTTGTACTAAAAGATTAATCGCTAAAACTGATTTCCCTGTACCTGGTCCACCCTCTACTATAATAACTTGCTTTTTACCGGTATCAAACGCAAATCTTGCTTGATTTAAGGCTGTTTCATATACTACCTTCTGAGAGTCTATCATAACAAACTCCTGATTACCCTGTAACATTTTTAATAATGCATCCTGCAAAGATTTTGAAGGTCTAATTTTCCCATGCTCTATTTTATATAAAGTTTTATTTTGGTCGGGTTTCTGGACATATCTTTCTATAAATTCCCTTAACTTTTTCACATCTCCATTTTTAAAGAGTGGCGCTTTTTTAAGGCAACCATAGATTTCTTCATCTAAAATAGGGTCACCGTCTTGCGTAATATAATTATGCAAATAAGAACAAGGATGTAATTCTATATCTTGATTTTGAACTGTTTCATTATAATCTCTAATTATAGCCGCATATGACCAAGCTTGATATGAAGGATGAGCAACCTCTCTTTCTTTATGACCAACAAAAGTACGTACAACATCCTCTTTATTTACTCGCTCTGCCTTTTGCCACTGTTTTAATTCGATTATAATGACAGTCTCTTTACCAAACTCATTTTCACCTGTTATTATAAAGTCTACTCTTTTAGAAGTAGTAGGCAATCGATATTCTATAGCAATACCAGCTTTCCTAGGAACAGCATTAGTGTTTAAAACCTTATACATGTACTGCATTGAATGATTCCATGAAGCAATTTCACTTTGGCTTGTCCTACCTATCTTGGTAGAATACTGCTCATATATTTTTTGCTCAATTAGATCTTCTTCTACATGTTCTAGAAACTCCTCTTTTGTAGCTTGATAAATAATCATTTATCTACCCTTCCTTATAGCTCAGTATATTTTTTACTTGTTCCTCTTGCTTTTTCTACGGGATATTTGTTTTCATTCTTACTCATTTTATTCATAATTATTTCTTTATAATCTACACCTAATGCATCTGCCATAAATAAGCAATATACTATTACATCTGCTAATTCTTCTCCAACCATTTCCTTGTTAAATTCATTTCCCCATTGAAAATGTTCCAATAGTTCTCCTGCCTCGATATTAATGGACTTTGCTAGATTTTCAGGAGAATGAAATTGCTTAAAATCTCTATCATCTCTAAACTTTCGTATACGTTCTAATATCTCTTCCACGTTAAAGCCCCTTTCTCTTTATTCTTATTAATATTAGTATATTAATTTTAAACAACTTTTTCAAATTTTATTAGGGAATTATCTTTCGCACGGCATATATATAAATGTAAAAGTAAATAAAGTAACTTCCTCGGCATAATTACCACAGCTTCAATCTGAGGAACTGACCGGGTCAGCCAAGTCTCAATCTATTGTTATAGGTACCTCTGGACTTAAGGAAAATGTTCACTGATGCGCTGCAAGGAAGGCGCCATATATAAGTTGCAAAAAAGCTTTTACACCGCTTTACAAATAAAGTTTTAAACCAGAGTCTTAAAGCCTTAGCTTCCTCATCATAAGGGTGCACCGGCTAAGACTTTTAAGAGCTCCTCACTCTTCGTTTAAACTTTCATAGCTTATACCTGTGGCCTCTTTAAGTGCAAAGCGTACTGAGGAGCTACCCTTATGCCCTGTTTCAGCTATTGGTATAGGTTATATAAGTGAATAACGAGAGTCTGGCACATAGCAAAAGCCACCCCTTTAGATTTTTCTAAAGGGGTGGCTTTTGCTATATGATAAATATCTATAGAAACTTCAAATTCAACTCTTTTATTTCTTATTAAGCCTTAGGCTCTTCTTTATCTCTTTTAATATATAATTGATTTTGTCCTAATTGATAAAAATGATAAATACCTTTTTCCTCTTTTTGCTCCTTAACAGGTTTAATAGTTCCCTGTACATAAGCTTCTAATTCTGGTTTATTAATAGACATGCCCACTAATAAATGTAGATACTGCTCATAAATAGAAAGTTCATATGCTTCTAAGGTGAGAAGTCCTGCCATAGAGAGCTCTGGTGTAATCTCAATAAGTTCCACACTTTTGTTTGCTTTAATACCATATTTGATTGTAAAAGCGCCAATACCATTTATTTCTTTAAGCAGCTTTTTATTATAACGATTAAGACGTGTTAACATAGTCTTAGATAAGCTGTCAGAAATCTTTAGATGACAAGTTTTATCTTCATCATTTAATTCTTCTACTGGGTCATATATATATGCTTTTTCATCTTCATCGACAATACAAAGAAAAGTTATGATGCGGCTATACTTAGTAATAGGTTGCAGAATAAAGCTATCTGCTCCTTCATCTACTTCTAAGATAAAGTCTGCCAAATCTTCTTTATTATAAACAGCCATCTGCTCAGTTCGGTCTGTATATTGCTTAATAAACCTAAATGGCATTTCTAAATTCTCCATTTGAGAAAAAGCTTGCTGCTTATTATCTTGATAATAAACCTTAGGCACTGGAATATCTAGAAATTCTAAAATATCCTGTACATTTTTAAAATGGCAAAGGTCTTTCATTGTTTCCTTCTTTGGATAAGTTTTTGCATGGAGTTTAACATTTAACTCGAAATCTAATTTCGTATTAAAAATAAGAACATCACATCTTAAACTTAGCTTTTGAATACTTTCATTGGTAATAGCTGATATAATGTGTTCATTTGCCAATTGGGAGCCTATACACCCCACTTTAGGATCTAACAGACTTGTTCTTATACCCACCTTAGCAGCTTCAATACAAAGCATTAAAGCTGAAGTTCCTCCTCCAACTATACCTATTTGCTTAATACCATTAAAGTTCATCTCTTTATCTCCTCATTAACTTTTTTACTCGTTACCTTCATCTAATAAATAGTCAAGTAACTGGGCTGTTTTCTCAAGGTCCTTAACTGTAGTTGTTACACCAATAATAAACTCATCATTGGCAGTAATGCAAGGGATATTAGCAAACTTAGAAATACGGATACCATATATGTGCTCTTCAGCCTCAACTAACTCTTGGTCGTCATTATACTTCTGATTATAAGTTACTAATCGGTCCTCATACTTTTCTAGTAATCCACTAAACTCTGGTATAGTCTCTAATGGTACAAACATATCAGCACCTAACTGTCTGGTATAACTTTCAAACATCATAGGCTCTAAACCTAATACATCAAGTTCATCTGTCTTTACTAATAAAGGAATCTTTTGGAGCATAGCCATTCCCATCTCACCCATATTATCCCAATCAACAATTGATAACCCTAAATCTGCATTAAACATTTCCTTGTATGACTTTACTACTTCAGGCTGCGTTTCATCATAATTCATTTTCCCTGCTAGGACAATATCTACATCATGCACTTCCTGAGGTGTAAAAATAGAAATCACTAAGCTTGAAATAATTACTGCCCCAATAATAAATGATAAAATATACCATCTATAGTATTCCCATATATGATTTACTTTTTGCTTAAATGTAAGTTCCTTAAAGTCCTTACCATACTTCTCCATATTTTGCTTGTCCTCCTGTTTCATTCTTCCCCTTTGCCTTAGGTATAGAGTGTGCTATACTTATAGCAAGATTTTCGATTTTATTATAAACTATGTTAAATTATAAAGCAAAATTATATTATTTATATGAATGTTAAGGAGGAATTTATGAACTTTTTAAATAAATTAGAACGTAAATATGGACGTTTTTCCATTCCTAATCTTATGCTCTATATTATTATGGGAAACATCATTGTTTATATAGCTCAATTCTTATTAGGTTTACCTATTATAGAGTGGATTTACTTCGATCCAGCTTATATTATGCAGGGGCAAATCTGGAGAATCATTTCATGGATTTTTATTCCTATCTCTAGTAGCCCTATATGGTTTATTTTTGCTATATTACTTTATTATTCTATTGGTAGAGAATTAGAATACCAATGGGGTGCTTTTAAATTTAATGTTTATTATTTACTAGGAATCATTTTTAACATTATTGCCTTCTTTATTTCTGGTGGAAATATGATTATTACTGCAACTTATATGAACTTATCTTTATTCTTAGCTTATGCTGTACTTTTCCCAGATGTACAATTTGCACTTTATGGGATTATTCCTATTAAAGTTAAGTATCTTGCAGCTCTAGATATTGCTTTCTTACTTGTTAATCTCATTCGAGGCACTACTAGCACCAGAATTCTTATTATTGTTTCTTTACTTAACTTTTTATTATTCTTTGGTTCAACCCTTATGCGTGGGCGTCGTACAAGTACGCAGAAACAATTTAAGAAACAAAAGCGTGAGCTTAAACAAGGGGCTCCTATTAAGGTAGCCTTTCATAAATGTGCTGTGTGTGGTAAAACTGAATTAACTGACCCTGAGGCAGAATTTCGTTACTGTTCTAGTTGTAATGGTAACTATGAATATTGTATGGAGCACTTACACAATCACGAACACAAACAATAATCGCATGTATAAAGGACCTACTATTTCTTTCTTAGAAATGGTACGTCCTTTTTGTTTATCTTCCTATTCCCTAGGTAATATAATAATCTCGAGTTTCTCATATTCCTCTTTATCAAAACTAAGTATTTTTTTATTTCCCTCTAAATCCTCTATCATCATAACAAGCCTTTTTTCTAAAAGCTGTTTATAATATTCCTCTTCCCCTATTATGTCTTTACCATTAACCTTTAAAATCACGTCGCCACGCTTAATAGTGTTTCTTTGTTTCTGCTCCTTGTTAATCTCAATAACCCTAACACCCTTTTTAGGTAAGCTATACATATAGGGACCTCGCTCCATGAAATCATTTATTACAAATAATAACTCATGTGCAATTGGCATCATGATCATGCCTAATACTAAAGGTACTTTTCTTAAACAAACTAATAGCCCAATCAGTAGAATAATACTCCCATACAAAAAAATGCATTTACCACTCTTTTTAGCTTTAGCCTCAGGTTTCATAGTATAAGTTTCATCAGCATAAACTAGCACACAAAGTAATGGTACATAAAAGCCCTTAATCGTAAATAAAAACAGGGGGATATACCACTTCCTATAAGCTTGATATCCTCCTGTTATTTGGTTTCTTTTGTAATTAATAATACACTGATTCTCTCTTGCACCGAACAGATACGTTAGTAATCCTTCAAGCATATGAAGGGCACCAACAATGAGTATGAGCTTTTCATAAGGTAAAGTAAAATACATTGCTTTTAACTTAAATCCTACCAATATTGTGTCCATTAAATATACTAAGGCAGTGACATAAGCTAAACAAGTCAATTTTTTATCTATAAAGCCTAGTATCAGGCTCATTAATAGTAATATAACAAGTTCCCAGGAAACAGGCTCACCATAGTTTTTTAAGATGATTCCTGCACTTAATAAAATTCCTATTGCGCTACCTATTACTACTTCTCCTTTACTCTCCCTAATGAAAATCACCTCCTACAATACTACTTGAGTTTTTCTTTAACCACCTTAATAGCAGTTTGTAATTGGTCATCTTCTGTATCTGTTAATTCTCTACCCTTTAAAATCTTTTCAGTACTTAATTTGACTTCATAATCAGGTGCAATTCCTATACCTTGAATACATACACCACTAGGGGTGAAATATTGAGAAGTTGTTAATTTAATAGCTGAGCCATCTGATAAAGGAATGATTGTTTGTACAACACCTTTTCCAAAGGTTGTTGTTCCTATTAGCTCTGCTCTACTATAGTCTTTTAAAGCACCTGCTAATACTTCTGAGGCACTTGCACTATTACCGTTAATGAGTACCACCATAGGAATATCTGTATACTTACTATCAGCGTAATATTCGCTACCTTTACCTTGTTTATCCTTGGTAGATACAATAATACCTTCTGGTACTAATTCATCAGCTATTTGTTCCACAATGTTTAAAAGACCACCTGGATTATCTCTTAAATCTAATACTAGTCCTTTTGCTTTTTCTTTCTTTAATTTATCTAGTGCTACCTTAAACTGGTCATAAGTTACTGCTTCAAATTGTTTGATTTGAATATAGCCTACTTCATTATCTAACATTCTAAAATAAACCGTTGGAGAAGCCACACTAGCTCTTTCTATGGTAAAATCATAATTTTTTTCTTCCGAAGGTCTATAAACAGTAATATCAACAGTTGTTCCCGGTGTTCCTTTTACTAAGGTTGGCAGTATTTCAAATTCATCGCCAGTAACACGTTTACCAGCTGCCTTAATAATTCTATCCTTTGGTTTTATACCAGCCTTCTCGGCAGGTGAGCCCTCAAATACCTCTGTCACTTCTATACTATTATCATAGGTTTGAAGTGTCATTTGTATACCTATTCCAGCATACATACCACTAGATTTCTCTTTAAAGCTTGCATATTCATCAGAAGTATAGTAGTTCGTATAAGCATCACCTACACCTGCAACAAAACCTTTATAGATGCCCTCCTCTAGTTTTTGTTCATCAATATCTCCCACATAATAATCTTTTAAAACTGCTTCTATTGCTTGCAATTTTTTATCCACATAATGATACTTATCTACAAATGCTGTAGTAACTAAGACCATTGTAACGAGTAAAAAACTTACAGCAGCACCACGAAAAATAGTTTTCTTTTTCATCAATGCTACCTCCTTAGTATAAAATTAAATGCGCTTACTATTATTTTATGTTGTTTTCCTCTGTATTATCCTTCTAAATATCACCCATAAAATGTATTTATTAGAATAGAAAAACTTAGAGCCCTTCTCTTAATTTGAGAATTGCTCTAAGGCTTTTTTAAGTAAGCTATCATTTTCTTTACTGATGCTTCCCTTTTCTATATATTCCACTTTTTCCTGCTCAGTCATAAATACCATTTCATCTGGTTCTATACCTTTATCTGATAGCTGCTTGCCAAACTTGTCATATAATACGCCAGTGGCCACATTAAGCCCACTGCCATCTTCTAAAGCAACTAACTCGCTTACATAAGCTAATCCATAAGTATCTGTTCCCATTTGAATAGCTACATCCTCCATGGCACTTACAAAAGCTTCTGCTCCACCTCTTGTATAACGGTCTGTTAATAACACAACTTTTTGATCATATTTGCCTGATGACATTTCGAAACCCTGTATGTCACTTTTACCATGTTTCAATTTAAAGGCAATCCCTTCATCTAAAAATAAGTCGCACATTTTACTAACTTCGTCAACATTATTGGTATAAAGCTCTCTCACATCAAGTATAATACCCTTTATCTTCTGAGCTTCAAATTCCTTGATTACCTGATCAAGATGCTCACTTGTTCCATTTCTAATACTTTCTAGTTTAATATAGCCAACTTGATTTATCATTTCATATTCTAAATCATCTAATGGAACTAGTGCTGCTGTAAGATTAATTATTTCTTCTTTTTCATCTGCACTTCTTTTTATCTTATATGAAATGGATTGTTCTCCTGTGTAAGCTAGCTTATCAAGTACTTCTTTTTGATTAGCACCCACTACTTCTATACCATCAATAGCTATAATATGATCACCAGCTTTAAGACCGGCTTTGGCAGCTGGTGACTCAGGAATAACATCTGTAATTAAAACAGACCTACCATCAGCTTCCCAAGTCATCATTAAACCTACACCTAAATAGTTACCTTGGCTAGTAGCTTCAGCTTGTTTAAATTCATCTGTTCCAAGATAATATGTAGCTGAATTTTCTAAGCCACTTACATAGCTAGTGTAGATACTATCTGTGATTTCTTCTTCGCTTATTTCATCAATATCATATAAATAGCCACTTGATAAATATTTATTAATCATTTCCAGCTTGCTAGTAGAATAATAGGCGCTACTGCTTTTAGAACTACATCCTACCACTAGTGTAATCATGCCAAGGCTAGCTGTAATAAGAATAACTTTTTTTAATAAATTTGCTGGTTTCAATGTAGTCTCCTTGCCTTATTTATCTCTTTTTATTTATTATTTACCTAACTCTGGCGATTTAATACTCATTAGTTTAAATATGGCCATGGACTTGTATGGCTACCATTGACACGAACTTCAAAGTGACAGTGGTTACCTGTAGAATAGCCAGTGCTACCGATCTTAGCAACAACTTGCCCTTTACTTACTGTCTGTCCCTGACTTACCACTACAGATGAATTATGTCCATATAAGGTTACAATGCCACTACCATGACTAATCATAACAGTATTGCCATATCCATTGATCCAACCTGCTGTAATAACAACGCCATCTCCTGCTGCTACAACATCCTCTCCATAACCAGCTGGAATATCTATTCCTGTATGGAATTCATAATTACCTGAAATAGGACTTGTTCTAGGGTTGTATTCTGAACTAATGCGGTAGTACCCTGGTACTGGCCAAGTAAAGGTACCTCCTGTATATTGAGTTGGTATCTGATTCTTGTTTTTTGCTTCCATTTCTTCTGTAAGCTTTTTAATATCTTCTTCTAGTTGCTCAGATATTTCTTCTAGCTTAGAAATTTCACCTGCTAGTTTACCTTCTTCACTTTCTAACTTATCAATAGCTACTTGTTTTGCAGCTCTAGCTTCTTCTAATTCATTCTTTTTACTAATTTCTTTCTTTTGAAGTAAATCTAAATCAGATTTTTCGGATTCAATTTTTTCTTTTTGAACCTCTATATAATCAATCTGAGCTTGATAGGTATCTAGCAACGTATTATCTTTTTCTGATATACGTCTGATATATTCTAGACGATTAATGGCTTCCCAAAAACTATTAGAAGAAAAAACAACTTGTATATATCCTACTTTTTGATTCTTATACATTTGGACCATACGTGCTTTGGTAGCCTCGTATTGTTCATCTTTTTTAATATTAGCAGCTTCTAGCTCTTTTTCGCTTTCTTCAATCTCAAGCTTTTTCTGTTCTAACTGATCACCTAGTTCTTTAATATTATCTTGTATAGCAACCATTTTCGTATCAACTTCTTTAATCTCCGCTTCAATAGCTGCTCTTTCCTGTTTTCGCTCTTCAAGAAGTTGTTCTTTATCTTTGATATGCTGCTCGGCACTGCTTAGTTGATTCTTCTTATCATTAATAGTATCTGCATAAACAGGAACCAGTAGCAATGTAAATGCTAATAAAATACTAATTTGCTTTTTCATAGTTCCTCCTGATTATACTTTTAAGTGTTTATGTATAGCAAAAGCACTTCCGATAAGACCTATTCCAATACCTAGACTTAAGTACATAGGAATTAAAGAAGTCATAATAGTTGCTGTAGGCATTAATGCAATTTCACCTAATATACCGGTTGCACTTTGAGACATTCCTTGAACCCAATTATAGGCAGATGCTACTGCAAGGATAGCTACTAATGCACCAATAAGTCCTACTAACATCCCTTCAATCAGAAATGGGACACGAATAAAACCATCTGTTGCTCCTACATACTTCATAATATTGATTTCTCTTTTTCGAATATAAACGGTTAGCTTTATCGTATTAGACATAAGTAGAAGACCCACTACTATAAGACATATGATAATAGCATAACACACATAGTTTACAGTATTTCTAATGTTAATAAAGGCTTCTGTTTCATTTTTAAGGTAAACTGCTTCATCAATTCCCTCTAATTCTTGAACCTTTTTAACCAATTCACTTTGATTTTTAATATCTATAGCGGTAATTTCAAAAGAAGCTGGTAAAGGATTATCCTCCTTAAACATAGCAAATAAGCTTGCATCTTCATTTTCTTCGCTAAAGTTCTTTAGTGCATCGTCCTTTGAAATATAGGAAACACCTGCTACGTTAGGCATTGCTTCTATTTTATTTTTAAGACCTAAGATAGCTGTATCACTTAAGCCATCTTCAAGATAAGCTGTAATGCCAAACTTACTTTCTATTTGTTCAATCATATAGTCAATGTTGGTACCAACTGAATAGGACATTCCCAATATAAGCAAACATAGTACAATTGTTCCTGCTGAAGCAAATGCCATTGTCCTGTTTCTCCATAGCCCTACGATACCCTCTTTAAATAAATACTTGAGAGTATTCCACTTCATCGTCATATCCTCCTTCATGCACATCCTTGCTTATTTGTCCATTAGAAATTTCTATCACACGTTTCTTTAAAGTGTTAACTATTTCTCTCTCGTGAGTAGCCATAATAATAGTGACTCCTCTTCGGTTGATATCCTGTAAACAGTTCATAATCTCCCAGGAAGTCGCTGGATCTAAATTACCTGTAGGCTCATCTGCAATTAATATTGGATTATTATTAACAATAGCTCTTGCTAAAGCTGTTCTTTGTTGCTCTCCCCCTGATAATTCATTAGGATAACAGCGTGCTTTTCTTGCAAGGCCTACAAGTCCTAATACGATAGGTACATTTTTTCTAATTTCTCTAGAGGTAGCACCTACAATCTGCATAGCAAAGGCTACATTCTCATAAACAGTTTTATTAGGAAGTAGTCTAAAGTCCTGAAATACCATACCTAGGTCTCTTCGTAAGTAAGGAATCTGTCTTCTCTTTAGTTTAGAAATATCTTTGTTGTTGATAATAATTTTGCCATGATCAGGGTCAATTTCTTTAAAAAGCAGCCTTAAAAAGGTGGATTTACCAGAACCACTGTTTCCAGTGATAAATACAAATTCACCCTTTTCAATTGTTAAGCTGACATTATTAAGTCCAACTGCCCCATTAGAATATACTTTAGATACACCCTGTAATTGAATCATTTACAATCCCCTGTTTCTACATTCTATTTTGACTTTGTCTTTCCATATAGTCCATATATTGACTTACCATAATTGTAATTTTGAAAATAATAGCATCATCAAATTTACGTAAATCAAGTCCTGTTGTTTTTAATAATTTATCTAAACGATAAACTAAGGTATTTCTATGAATATAAAGTTGTCTTGAAGTTTCAGATACATTTAAGCTGTTTTCAAAGAATTTATTAACAGTCATTAATGTTTCTTCATCAAAACTATCTACGCGTTTATCTTTTAATACTTCCTTAATGAAAAGCTTGCATAAAGATAAAGGCAATTGATAGATAATTCTTCCAATACCTAATTTAGAGTAATGTGAAATGTGTCCTTCACAGTTAAAAATCTTACCTACTTCAAGAGCCATATTAGCTTCTTTATAAGAATTAGAGACATCTTTAAGATCACTTACTACAGCACCAACAGCTACATATACTTTGCTCATAGCTTCAGCACTTAAAGTATCATAAATCATCTTAGCATAATTTTCGATTTCTACTGGATTATCAGTATTAACTTCTTTTACTAAAATAATATTTTTTTCATCTACTGCTGTTACAAAATCTTTTGTTTTATCTGGGAAAATGTTTCTTAAGATATCAGACATACTGCTATCTTTTTTCTCTTCACATTCAATTAAATAAACAATACGTTGTACATTATTTTTAATATGAAGTTTTTTAGCCCTTGTATAAATATCCACTAATAATAAGTTATCAAGTAATAGATTTTTAATGAAGTTATCTCTATCAAAACGCTCTTTATAAGCAACTAATAAGCTTTTAATTTGAAAAGCTGCTAGCTTACCTAATTTATACGCTTCATCATCTGCACCACTTACAGAAAGAACATATTCAACTAAGTATTCGTCATAAATCTTAAAATAGTGTGATGCTTGCATTTCTTGGCTATCTGCCTGTGAATTAATAAAAGCTTCTACTTGTGGTACATATTCTCCTGCACTTTTTCCATCTGTAGTTACTACAATTTTAGATTCTGCATCTAATACGCAAAAGTCTCTTCTTGTAATACCCTTGAGGCCATCAATTGTATTTTGTAAAATTTGATTAGATATCATATATTTATCAACTCCCAATTATTAAATAATTTATATTCCCAGTATCTTTAATACTATTCTATCCTATTTAGGTGTAAAAAAAAAGTTATATTTTATTATTTATCCACAAAAACCGTTATTATGCCACCTATTTCTCTTATTAATAAATAAAAGCACTAAGATGTTACATCTTAGTGCTTCTTAAGTCTAAATTAGTTTGTGATTGTTTGTTGGCTTTCTAAGTCAAATACATGAACTTTAGTTACATCAAACGCAATTTTAACTTCATCATCTGGACCAGCTTGGCAAGATGTGTCAAAACGTCCTGTAATGTTGTTACCTTCACAGATCATGTAGAAGTTCTTTTCTGCACCAAGCATTTCTACTACTTCAACTGTAGCTGAAGCAACAATGTAGTCTGCTTTTTGTTCTTCGAAAAGTGTTGATGGTTCTGCGATGTGTTCTGGACGAATACCCATCATAACATCTTTACCTATGTAACCACCTGCAACTACTTTTTCTGCTTTTTCTTTTGGAAGTTTAATTTCTACGCTACCAAATGTAAGCACAACGTCTTCGCCTCTTTTAACAGCTTTAGCTTCGATTAAGTTCATTTGTGGTGAACCAATGAATCCAGCTACGAATAAGTTTTGTGGTTTACTATAAAGATTAGATGGAGAATCTACTTGTTGGATAACACCATCTTTAAGAACTACGATTCTTGTACCAAGTGTCATAGCTTCTACTTGGTCATGAGTAACGTAGATGAATGTTGTTTGTAATCTGTGGTGCATTTTAGAGATTTCTGTTCTCATTTGTACACGAAGTTTAGCATCAAGGTTTGATAAAGGTTCGTCCATAAGGAATACTTTTGGTTCACGAACGATAGCACGACCCATGGCAACACGTTGACGTTGTCCACCTGATAATGCTTTTGGTTTACGATCTAAGCATTGGTCGATATCAAGGATTTTAGCTGCTTCACGTACACGACGGTCGATTTCTTCTTTTGGAGTTTTACGAAGTTTTAAACCGAATGCCATGTTATCATATACAGTCATGTGTGGGTATAAAGCGTAGTTTTGGAATACCATAGCGATGTCACGATCTTTTGGAGCAACATCGTTACAAAGTTTGTCACCAATCCATAATTCTCCTGAAGAAATTTCTTCAAGACCAGCGATCATACGTAATGTAGTAGATTTACCACATCCTGATGGACCTACGAAGATGATGAATTCTTTATCTTCAATATCTAAATTGAAATCTTTAACTGCTACGAAGCCGTTTGAGTAACGTTTTTCGATGTTTTTTAATTTTAAACCTGCCACTTTGATTTCCCCCTTAAGTTTGGATAATTCATATGTCATTGGACTTACTTTACTATACTATACTTTTCTTTAGTTTCGCTATTGACTATTTTTATAAAAACAATTCTAGCATTTTGGCTAATAGTCCCAAATATCCCTCACCTCCTAATTATTAGGAGGTATAAACCTACTTTCACCATGAATATCAACAAATTCACTGGGGTATTCTTTATAAACATTTACATAACAACTGTTATAATCTGTAATTTTAAGTCACATTAACAAAGATTTTTATACATTTTGAGCGTATACTACGTATTTTTACTAAGATTTTCTATAAAATACCACTTCCTTCAAAAATAGTGGTAGTACAAGCATACGTTTAAAACGTGTTGGTTGTTGTAACAATCGATAAAACCATTCTAATCCTAGCTTTTGAAAAGCAAGAGGAGCTCTTTTTACTCTACCTGCCATACCATCTAAGCTTCCACCCACACCTATAGCTACTCTCACATTTGGTAATAATTCCTTATTTTCCTCTATCCACATTTCTTGCTTTGGTGCCCCTAATGCCACTAGTAAAATATTAGCACCTGAAGCATTAATATCCTCTATAATAGCTGGTTCATCTTCTTTTTTAAAATAGCCATCTCTAGTTCCAACAATCTGAATACCAGGATAAGTTTCTCTCATCTTCTGTGCAGCCTCTTCTGCAATCCCTGGCTTACTTCCAAAGAAATAATACTTGTAGCCTTCCTTCACAGCTCTTTTCATTGTATTTTGTACTAAGTCATAACCTGCTACACGTTCTGGAAGTCTTTCTCCCTTTTGGAGCTTTGATGCAATAACAACCCCTATGCCATCTGGTACTACTAAATCTGCTTTTTTTATAACCTCTAAAAACGCTTTGTTTCCTTTGGCTAGCATAACAATCTCCGGATTAGGTGTATATACTGGATGAAGGCCGTCTGACTTCATGAATTCACTTACTTTCTCTACTGCCCCATCCATTGTTATATTCGAAACAGGTACACCTAAAATTTCTATTGTATTCATCATATTCTACCTCCACAACTCTTCATTGTTCATGCTTAATTGTTTATTATTCATCCATCATTATTTACTATTCTTTTTAACACTTCAATCTAATTTTTCATTTTTCTTTTCTAATTCTTCATTATTAATTCTTCATTGCTTTCCTGTTTATATTACTCATATCTTTATAGATATGCAAGTATTATAAACAAATTGGGGATTTTATATATGACATAACATATATAAAATCCCCATTCCATTTTTCTAGCTTATCTCTAGTTTATCTTTAGTAATTTCTTTATACACTCTATTGGCAAATAAAGACGAGATAGGTTAGCTTCATAGCTTATCTTTAATTGCTTCTTTTGCTCTGTTAAATTTTTCTCTAAAACTAATAAGCTTGTTTTAAAGCTTTCTTCCGTCACTTCACTCACATCTAAACAATAAGGTACTCTAGCTTCTTTTAAGAAAGCATCTACCTTAGGATCATAGGATAGACCTAACATAGGTACCTTAGTTGCTGCTGCCATGATTAAACTGTGAAGTCTCATCCCTATAATGAATTCAAATCCTGCTGTGTAAGTAAGAACCTCTTCAATAGAAAGCATCTTATCTATCACCTTTATCTGATTTTCACCCACGATACCTTCATTTCGCATTTCAATAGCAAGGGCAGCTTCTAAAGCTTTAGCAATGTCTAAATCTTGTTCATAGTGCATAGGAATAAGATAAAGCTTATAGCCTTTTTTAATAAATTCAATCAGACCTTCTTTCATAGCTGAAATAAGCTTTTGATTTTGATCTTCATTTTGCCAAGGCCTAATATATATACCTATGGTTTTCTCAGTTGTCTTAACATCATTAGGCAAACTAATACCTACTACAGGGTCAATAGCTACACCTATTGGTTTTTTAACCCCTATTTCTTCTAACAAAGTTTTGGAAGCTGGGTCCCTGACAAAGATACCATCTACCTTATTGACTACCTTTTTAATCAGCCATCTACTAAAGCCTTTATTAACGGGTCCTATCCCCTGAGAATAAAACACTACTTTTTTCTTATAAAATTGTGCCATTTTAACAATCGCTAAATAATAAGGAATGGTTTTACTACTTGTAACATCTTGGAGCAAGCTGCCTCCACCACTAATGAGCAAATCACATGCTTTAATAATCTTAGCTACATTTTTCATATCCCATCGATTAATACTTTCTACCTGATATAAGCATGCAGTTTTCTCTGGATTATTAGATAATACAGTAATTTGTACCTGTGGTATTTCTTTTTTCAGCATAGCTATAATGGAATAAAGTACTGCTTCATCTCCAATATTATCAAAGCCATAGTAACCTGATAATACTATTTTGTTTGTATTTGCCATTTTTTCATCATCCTACTTAATAATTTTAATACCCCTATTAAAATAAGGCCTAAAATAATTCCTAAAATAATACCATATGCACTTCTTAATAACGAAATAAGAATTGGTGTATGAATATGTGCATAAGTATTGACTAAAGAAACTGGTCCTATAGTAGCTAATATAACAAAAGGTATATAAGCTTCTTTGTATCCGTAATATAGTAAACACATTAAAATAGGATAGGCAATTAAAAATTCCTTTGTACGTGGTCTAACGCCAAGCATATTATCTAGTAATTGTCTAAATTGTAACTCTAAATCTGAAGCTGTTCCGCTATTCCCTGTTCTTGTTATATAGATAGCGAGCACACCACCTAGTAAAGCTATAAGAATAAGGGCTCCATAGCTAATCTTTCTATCTAGAACTCCCTTATAATATTTAAAGTCCCATTGATGCTTCTTAAAAATAAGGATTAATAAAACTAATACAATTGGTACTACTGTTGCTACTTTTACACCTGCAAACACATTAATTCCTAATGCAAAATTAGTTCTTGAGAGTGTTCCTATAATAGTAAGTACACCTCCAAATGAAATCGCACCTATTTTAAGGAAGCTTAAAATAGTTTCTTTCATATTTCTAGGTGTTTCTTTTAACCCTTTAACCATAGCATAGGTTGGGAACATAATAGACCCAAAGAGTGCCATAAGCTGGCTAGCTATTACAACATTTAGTTTGAGTAAACCAATATAGCCTATGATTCCTATGATCCCTAAAATATAGCCTACTTTAAGCATACCTAGCTCTGCTAGTAATAATATAAAAATCATAATAGCTGCTAAGCCTGCTAAAATAGCTACAAATACAGGAATAGGTGGTAAATTATAATCTTCTACTGTTCCTGTTAAAGTATAGCCCTTAGAAGTCGTATAGTTTACAAAACTTGATATAGCATCTTGTAAGTAATCAATATCTTCTTCAATATTAACTGTTGTAGGCATCTTGAATAAAAAGGCACGGATATTCCTTTCTCTAAGAGCTAGTTCATAACGCTCCATAAGCTGTGGTACTGTAAAGGTAGAGAGTTGTGTATCACCTATTGTATGAAGCCTAATCACCTTATAGTGTTTACCTTCTTCACTCGTTTTTTTAGCTAATGTATCAAACCCTTTTTGTTTATTACTTGTAAACTCTATAAATCCTAATTGATGATCTTGTATAAGTTTCTGCATTTCTTCATTATCTACACCTGGTACATCTGTATCAGCAAAGTAAATGGTATCTACACCATTGATACGTTCTATTTCCTGTACCACATAGTCAAGTGATTCTGGTGTAATATTAGTCCAGCTTTTAAGCTGAGGAGAAATAGTATAACCTAAGCTTGCTGCAAGATTAAGTGAGTCTACATCAAAGCCTACACCTGTATTAGTCAGTTCATTTGCAAATTCACCAATACTAATAAAATAAACGCCATCTTGCTCTAAATACTCTAATTCAATCCCTTTTGTTGCATAGCTTTCATAAATATTTTCTGCTACTACTTTATCCTCTGTTACAATGTAACGTGATTCTGGTTTAACCCCTTCTACGTCAGGATAATAAAATTTTAATATATAGCCTTCTAAAAGACTTATTTTACCTAAGCCTCTATACGTATAAAGGTCAGCTTCTACTGGGGAGGCTACTGTATTTTCTCTTACAAATAAAGTAGTCACACCTAGCTCTTTAAACCTTAATAATACTTCTTCTAGTGATCTATCTGTTTCAGTAGCGATTCTAAGAACATCGCTATAACGTATGGCTACTTCTACTCCCTTGTAACTTTCTTCAGTTTGAATTCTTCTAACTCCTACAAATGAGCAAGCTATAAGTGAGATGACCATTACGGTATAAATTAGGATTTTAACTTGTTTTTTCATCTTTTCCTCCATTGGCTGTATAAATCATTAGTTTAATATATAGCCACCTCTCACCATTACTGTAAGCTGTTTTGTTGCCATTAAGCCTCTTCCATCTTCTCTTGGAATAAGTAATAAATTGTTTTTAGGTGCTACAGTATCCCCACTTAAATCTTTACCCTCTGTAATATCTTGAACACCACCTACGCTTGAAGCAACTATTTTCCCTTCACCAGCTCTAATAATCATTTCAGAGCCTTGTTTACCAAATATGATTTTTCCTGCTGGTACAACTACAATCTCATAAGTGCTACTTCCGCTTTGTTTTAACTCTGCGATTTCATCTCTTAATGTTAAGATGAGCTGCTCTTGTTCTTTTAATTGGTTAGCTAAAACAGTATTACTAGTACCCCCTGTTATTTGTGAAATTTTTTGGTCTACATAGCTCTTTGTCACTAGTGGGTCTTGTTCTGTTCCTATTAACCCATCAGCTGCGTAAAGTGTTGTTGCCCCTATCATGAGTAAGCCTAGTGTAAGTTTTAATTTTTTATTCATAGTATACCTCCTCTTAGTTAGTAATATTTATTTAAATTTCTCAAAGGTGTAATAAATTTTGTCTCCGTCTATTTTGAACTTAAGGAAAGTACCTTCTTTATAGTTATCAGTAGTAACATTCATACCATGTGTTCTTATGTATCTGATGCCATCTTCTATACGGACTTCGTTTTCACTACCACCAGTAGTAACGACAAATATATTTCTTCCTGTGCTTTCTTTATAGGTCTTCAAATACTCATGTAATGCTTGTCCTTCTAATGCATCATTGAACTGAGTAAGTGGATTTTTGCTCATCACTAAAATAATATGTTTTGCATTGGTCTTATCTAAAGACTGTTTCAAGTAAATCCATGCTTGCTCTTGTGTTGTTCTGAGCCCTCCATTACCTGTTCCTAACATAATCATTTTCGTATTGTTATAATCAATAGCTTCATATGTATTTTTGTAAACATAGTTTGGCGCCCCAAGTGATAGCTCACTATTACTATTAGAAGCTAATAGTACTGCACCTGCTCCCTCTGATAACTGCTTACTTATACTAGCTAATGTATCTTTCCCTAGCATCATGCTAGATACCTTTGTTGGCCCTACTGCATTAATGATGTATTGATTTTGTATAGCTTGTTGCAGTGTAGGTTTATAAAAAGGATCCGCACTAGTATCATTTCTTGTTGCTATCCCTAGCGTGTCTCTAAAACCTCTTGTTATGGAGACGTGATCTATATAAAGTGTAGTTGTTACCTTAGTAGCATTACTATTAGAATAAGTGTATAACTTTGTTACCTTTGCTGGCAAGCTTATTTCCTGTGGCAAAGTGGCACTTACATACTTCCATCCATCAAAATCAAGGCTGTCAGCAAGTTTCAGATAAAAGGTCTTACCCGCTTTATCTACCACTTCTATCTTGGCTACATGTCCTTGTTTTTTTGCCTTTAACCACATATTAATACTTGCTGCATCTTCTGGAATCTGTATAGGATTACTAAATACAGTATAAGCCACTTGTTTATTAGCGCTAGGCATAAAAGTATAGGTCATTTTTAGTGCTTGGTTACCATGGTATTTGTCATCTTTAGAAATTTCTACTTTACCTACAACAGAAGAAGTATCCCCTGCCCAAGTAGCTCCATTAGTTTCAAAGGACTCTAATGGCACAGCTGTGTTACCCACTATAACACCAATTTCCTTGGTTATGCCTTTATAATTAGCTGTAAGTTTCCCAAGTGTATTGGTAGTAGATACTATTGTATTATTAGTGGCTGCTAACTTAGTATTAGAACTTGTCCAACTTACATTTTCTGCTTTAAGTGGAATTTTATATCCCTCTTTGTCTAGTCCATAAACTTGAACTGTCTTTGTGCTATTCTCATTTAATTGTACAAGGCTAGGTTCTATTAGTAAACCTGCTGGAGCGCTACTTACTTTAATTTCCGTTGCTGCTTGAGCACCATTATACTGAGCAATAACCATTAACTTACCTTCACTACTAGGTGTAAAAGTTGCTCCATTAAATTGCCCACTTCCTCCTTCTACAGAAAACTTCACTTTTGAGGTATCTATCGTTACAGGATTACTATTTTCATCAATACCTTTTAATTTTAAGGTAATATTCTCTCCTATAAAGGTTCTGCTGTAAGTAGGTTCTATGTATAAGGTGCTTATCTCTCCAGGCGCCGAGTTACTAAAAACGCCTAAGCCATTAATAACTTTTCTTTGACTACCATCAGATGGATTATTCTGCAACTTAACTTCTTTTTCTCCTAAGTTTCTAGCAACAAAAGTAGTTGAACCACCACCATCTAAATACATGGCATTGTCTACATTATAACGTTGTAGTATTTCTACAAGTTGGTTATGTGTTACCCCTGTGTAGCTACCTTTCCCATCAATTGTAATAAGTAATATTTCATTGCTACCTTTGGTTGTTGCAATAATAGTACGTGCCACTGCTGAATTAGGTGTTACTTTATGTGCTGAACCTGTATACGCCATGCCATTTTTCATAATAATACCGCTACCACCTATACCTAGCTTTAACTCATTAATGGCAGTAATGACATTATCGTCAACATACAAGAACTCTTGAAGATCTACACTTGTTCCTATAGGCATCTTTGTATAGTATTCGTTAGCACTGGTTTCTGGTAATAAAATAACATATCCATTTGTAGGAATGCTTACACTCTCTCCTGCTTTTGCTAAATAAATGACTGTATTATTTTCTACTACAATGGTATAAACACTTTTATGCTTTGTTACAATATTATTAGTTGTTTTGTAATAACTAGAATCTACAATAATCGGTCTAGTAATCGTATTAGGAATATTATTCTTTGTAGCTGCCCCGCCAACAAAGTTCCCATTGGCATTGATACGAATAGATACACCATAATACGCCATAGAAGGCGTATTATTAGTGTCTAAAGTAAAGGTTGCCATACTTTTATTAACACCTAACTCAGAGTAGTTACTATTATAACCATGCTTTAATACACCACCCTCAATATAGGTTCCCAAACTAGGTGTATTACTTGTACTCATATCAAAATAATCCGCATTTACCCCTGCTATGGCTCCTGCATTATTAACCATTTGTAATACGGTTTGCCTTTCTACTCCTGTAGCAGATTCCATAGGCTTTAACGATACATTACTATCATTCAAATCTATTTTTAAAACATTAATATTTCTCCAGCCTTCACTCATCAGAAGCTTATCATTAATATGAACAGCGCCTTTAGTAATGACCTGCTGAGTCCTTTGTTCATGCAGGACACTCCCATATACCGTCGTACTCAAACTTACGCCTGCTAATAGCATAAAACTTATTAATCTCTTTCTTATGCCTTTCATTTTAATCCCCCTTACTGGATATCATTGCCTAATATAATCTGTATATCATAGTTCATATTTTGATTCTGTTTAATAATCGCATTCGGATAATACTTCTTAAATTGATTTGCTTTTTCCACTTCTTTAGCATAAATAACTGTTGTACTTGGTTCTTCTAAAGTAGAATTACCTATTATATTAACGGTATAACCGACTGCTTCTAAATTTTCCTGAGCTGCCGCAGCTGCTCCCCTGATAGCTGTAGCATTTAGAATTTCTATACTTACACTTTTATCTTCTATCACTTTTGATTCTGTACTCGTCTCATCATCATTAAATACGCCTTCAACAAATCCTGGCATAGCCTCCATATCAGGGAAATAATAAGATTTACCGCCTTCATATGCACCTTCACCTGGAATAATATTAAAGCTTAAGTTACTTGAATCCATTGATTTTAAATAAGGTAAATAACTTGGTATATCACTTAATTTAATGTCAGTCGTAACTGTTTTAAAAATAGTATTAATAATGTTTGGCACCTTTGTGATAATACCAGGACTTGTTACTTTTTTAGCAAATGCTTCTAAGAATAGCTGTTGTGTTTTAATACGTCCTACATCGCCTTCTGCGTAACCTTTTCTAAATCTTACAAGACCTTCTGCTGCCTCACCATCTAATAATTGTGGGCCTGGGTCTAAATGTATGTGTAAATCAGCATAATTATCATCATAATGAAGACCATTACCATCAAGTACAGGTACATCTACCTCTACTCCACCAATAGCATCTACAATTTGTTTAAATGCATCAATAGTAATAATGACATAGTTGTCAATCTGGATACCTAACATATTCTCTATTTCATCTATAGTAAATTCTCTAATGTGCTCAATACCTGCATAGCTGGTCATTTCATTAATTTTTGAAACATTAACAGAGTAACCTTTGTATTCTTCCATTCTTTCTTGTTGCTCCTGGGACCACTCAACCTTTGTGTCACGAGGAATAGAAATAACTTTTGATTTACCGGTTTCACTATTGTAATTTAAAACAAAAATAACATCTGTACGGTATCCATCTTCATCTACACCAAATACTGCTAATGTTTTGTTGATAGGGTCTGGTTCTTTATTACTTCCATTGAAAGGATTTCCTTTATATAAAAAGTGATTATAGGCAAAAATAAGCCCTCCTATTACAAGAGCAGCTATAATAAAGGTAATAACCATCACCCTAAAAAAAATTCGACCTAATGCTTTTTTCTGTTTTTTCTTTAATTTTTTCTTCTCACTCATCATTTTCTCCTATGGTGCTTATATATTCTGTCATGCTCAAAAATATTTGTCACAAGATATTCATTCTTACTAGATATGCTTAGCATTTTTCGGTTATTCTATAATATATAGTTTCCCTAAAATCATATTTATAGTATAATTTCTGCTAACACTTCCTATATTGTAGTAAAATATAGCTGAGATGTCTATTATAATACAGTAATTTTATATAAATTTAATATCTGTCATTTGTTTGTTAGATTTAAATTTGAAGAATAACATATATCATATTTTTCATTCAGAAAGGATTATAAAAATGCTTAAAATTGGTTCTCATGTTTCTATTAGTGGTGGCTTAATTGGTGCCGCTAAAGAAGCTTATTCTTATGGTGCAAATACCTTTATGATTTATACTGGTGCACCTCAAAATACAAAACGTTCTCCTATTGAAAATTTAAAAATTAAAGAAGGACGTGCTTTTATGGAGGCTCATGGACTTTCTGACCTAGTAGTACATGCACCTTATATTATTAACTTAGCTTCTTATAAGGATGAAACTTATAAGTTAGCTAAAGAGTGTCTTGCTCTAGAAATTGAACGTACTACAGCCATTGGTTCTAACTACTTAGTACTTCATCCGGGTTCTTTTACAGATAAAACCTATGAATATGGTGCCCAGCGTATCGCTGCTGGTCTTAATGAAGTCCTCACCGAAGAGACTAAGCCTCTTATTTGTTTAGAAACTATGGCTGGAAAAGGAAAGGAAATCGGTCGTTCCTTTGAGGAACTACGTGATATTATTGACCGAGTTGAATTAAAACATAAAATTGGCGTCTGTTTCGATACTTGTCATGTTCACGATAGTGGTTATGATATTATTAATAACTTAGATGAAGTGTTTGCTGAGTTTGATCGTATTATCGGTCTAGATAGGCTTAAAGTATTTCATCTCAATGGCTCTCTTAATCCTTGTGGTGCAAAAAAAGATCGTCATGCTAACTTGGGTGCGTCTGAAGATAATCCAAAGGGGAAAGACTTTATAGGTAAAGCTGCACTCTATCATGTTGTACACCATCCTGTAGCAGTTGGTAAACCTATTATTTTAGAGACACCTTGGTTAGATAAAAAAACAAACCTATATAAAGAAGAAATTGCTTTCTTAAGAGGTGATCAAATTGAACTTTAGTCATGAGCTTGTTCTTGTTACAGGTTCTTCCCGTGGCATTGGCAAGGCTATTGCTTTTGCTTTTGCCGAAAAAGGTGCCACTGTTATTTTAAATGGCGCTACTAATGAAGCACGTTTAAAAGAAACTTATGAATCCTTTTTAAATAAAGGCTTTAAAGTCTATGCTTACTTTGGAGATTTATCAGATTATAACGTAGCTAGTTCTATGATGGATACCATTAAAAGCCATTATGGTAAGCTTCCTTCAATAGTTATCAACAATGCTGGCATTAGTCATGTTGGGTTATTCACAGATACTACTCCTGAAATGTGGAATAAAATTTTGACAACAAACTTAAATTCTGCTTATCACTGTAGTTATCTAACAATTCCTTCAATGCTCCAACGTGAAGGTGGTATTATTATTAATATCTCATCTATCTGGGGGATGGTTGGTGCTTCCTGTGAAGTGGCTTATTCAACTAGTAAAGCCGCTCTTAATGGCTTTACCAAAGCTTTAGCCAAAGAGCTTGGGCCATCTCATATCAGGGTAAATGGTATTGCTTGCGGTTGGATAGATACTGATATGACCAGTTGCTACACTGAAGAGGAAAAATCCGCATTTGTAGATGAAATTCCTTTATGCAAAACAGGTTCACCTCAGGATGTAGCTAATACTTGTTTATATTTAGCTTCTCCTCTAGCTTCTTATGTAACTGGGCAAATCATTACTTTAGATGGTGGATTGCTATAATCAAAACTTTAGATATGCTATTTTCTAGTTACTAAAAATCAACATTTCAATAATATAAAAGAGCTGCTTCTATACTCCTATGAAATACACAGTAATAGATCTGACAAGTTAATTGCTAGACTATATCTTGTATTAAAGAATTATTTAGCGGCTCTTTTATATTATTATGATTTATAATGCAGTACCTACCAAATAGCCTACTAAAATAAATAGGAGATTCCAAATGCTAACTCCTATAAATGAGTATACTATAAAGTCTCTTGCTTGAATCTCAAAAGTCCCAGCTAATAAACTAACTACAGTTCTTACTCCTGGTATGATGCGTCCAATAAGACATACTTTACTTCCATGTTGCTTACTTATCTTCTGCGCCTTCTCTAAAGATTTTCGAATCCCTTTAAACTTGTTGTAAAAGTAATTATAAATCTTTGGTCCTATATAACGTACTACTACATAATAAGTGATATTTCCTAACATACTCCCTAAAATAGTTATCCCTAATATGGTCATAAAACTATGTGTACTATAATGCACAAATAAACCAATGGCTGGTAATAATACAATGGCTGGAATACCTGTCAGATTTAATCCTTCTAAATACATAATAGCTAAAACTAACAATAATCCATATTGATTAAAATATTCTAATATTTCTTGTGATGTAATGATGTCTCCTCCTAGCTGCTAATCGTCCTGTCATCTCTTCTATGCTTATTCCATATTGTAAGCTGTCTTTAAGTTAAGTTTGAAATTTTCGTTTCAAAAAACACTTATTATAAGCATACTAAAATATTGGATGGTTCGCAAGGTAATACTCTACGCTCCGACCTCAAAGGTATATTAAAAGGGGGCCCTTTAGGAGCCCCCTTGTTCTACTGTAGTGCACTAGCTGAATTTTTACCTATTACTATTTTAATATCACTTTCTAAGGAACTATCTTCCACAATAGTTGCATCTTCTAAGTACTCTAAAAATTGGTTTGCTTTTGTTTTATCTTTGGCATAAATAGTACTTTCTTCAATATCACCGTCACTATAGTTATCAATACGCGCTACATTATAGCCCTTTTTCTTTAAAGTATCTTTTAAAGTTCCAGCTAATCCTCTTACTCCTGTAGCATTATAGACTTCTATAGATACATCTTGATCTATAATAATTTCTGTACTATCACTATCTTCTGTAGCTTCAGGACTACTTGTAGGCTCTTCTCCTGCAATCGTCGTATCATAAAAGACATCTTTTACTAAATCATCTAATTGTTCTTGATCAATATAGAAGTAAGATGGCCCTTCATAGCTTGCACCTTCTCCAGGTAACGTATGGAATTCCAAATTGTTTAAATCAAATTCCTTTAGTAAAGATAAATAGCTAAATATTTCTGTTAATGATACATCTGTTTTAACGTAAGTAAATAAGCTAGTAATAATAGATGGCAAGTTATTCATTATAGCAGGACTCATAACTTTCTTAGCAAAAGCTTGTAAGAAGATTTGTTGCGTCTTAATACGTCCCACATCACCCTCTGCATAGCCATATCGGTATCTTACAAGGCCTTCTGCATCCTTACCATATACCGTTTGAAGTCCCGGTTGTAAATCAATATGTAAATCTTGAGAATTATCATTATAGTACATTCTTTGTGGTACGTCTACCTCTACTCCACCAATAGCATCTACAATCTTATTAAAAGCTTCTATATTAACAATAACGTAATTATCAATAGGGACAGTTAAAATGTTTTCAATTTCGTTAATAGTAATGTCTCTAATATTACCTGGATTATTCTTAATATCTGCATAAGCAGACATTTCGTTAAGTTTACTTATGTCCCATTCATAGCCAACTAACTGCTTTAACTTACTGCGTTGCCTCTCTGTCCATATAACCTTTGTATCACGTGGAATATTGATGACTTTTACCTTATTAGTTATACTATTAAAATTAACTACAATAATAACATCTGTACGTGTTTCATCTTTATCCACACCAAACACAGCGACTGTTTTATTTATTTCACCGCGTCCTTTTCTATCGTCTTCTTTTTGCTGTTCTTCTTCACTCAATTCCTCATTTTGAAAAGTAGTGGCAGGCTTTTGTAAAATAATCTTATTATAAGCAATAACAACACCTATGATAGCTACCAAGCATACTGCCAAGGTGATACCTGCTGATATTCCAAATGTCTTTAAGAGCTTCTTTTGCTGCTGCTTAGTAAGCCCTTTCTTATTCTGATCCATAAAAAATAATCCCCCTAAGTATACATATGCCCTATTTACTTATCATTATAATATATTTAGTTTGATAAAATAAACGATGTATACATTTGTAATTAAATTGTAATGTGGAATGTTAGAACTTTATGTAAAAAAAGCCAATCCATTGGATTGGCTTTTGTATAGTCCAAATTTGGACATTTTCCCAATTAACGTTTTGAGAATTGAGGTGCACGTCTCGCTGCTTTGAGACCGTATTTTTTTCTTTCTTTCATTCTTGGATCTCTTGTTAAGAAACCTGCTTTTTTAAGAGCTGGACGGAAATCAGCGTCAGCTTGAAGTAATGCACGGCTAATTCCGTGACGGATTGCTCCAGCTTGTCCTGTTGTTCCACCACCATATACGTTTACAAGTACATCAAATTTGCTTAATGTATCTGTTAATGTTAATGGTTGACGAGTGATAACTTTTAAAGTTTCTAAACCGAAGTATTCTTCGATATCTCTTTTATTGATTGTAATTTTACCTGTTCCAGGTACAAGGTATACTCTAGCTACTGAGCTTTTACGTCTACCTGTTCCGTAATATCTAACTGCTGCCATTTAATTTTCCTCCTCCCGAGTGATTAGAATTTTAACTCTACTGGTTTTTGTGCTTCATGGTTATGCTCTGTTCCAGCATATACACGAAGGTTAGTAAGCATTTTTCTTCCTAAGCTGTTTTTTGGAAGCATCCCTTTAACAGCGTTCATGATAACTCTTTCAGGATGAGTATCCATCATTTCACGAGCTGTAGTTTCTTTTAAACCACCAGCGTATCCTGTATGTCTTCTATATAATTTTTGATCTAATTTTTTACCTGTAAATACTACTTTTTCTGCGTTAATAACGATTACGTGATCTCCACAATCTACGTGTGGTGTGTAAGTTGGTTTGTTTTTACCTCTTAATACTGATGCGATTTGGCTAGAAAGTCTACCTACTGTTTGACCTTCTGCGTCAATAACATACCATTGTTTTTCAACGTTTTGCGCGTTTGCCATGTATGTTGTTCTCATTGAATATACCTCCTTTGGATCTTATAAAACTAGGTTAATTTCTATTTGTCATATAAAATCCGGGGCTATTGGATTTTATAAGTGGTCTCATTAACACAAACTATATTATATTATTTACAAAATAAACTGTCAAGCTTTTTCCTGTGGATTATTTTTACTATTTCTACATATTTTTTTGTTTTAAAAGCACTAAATAGACCTAAGTTCATATTTAGATTATCATGCCTTTCTACTTACTGTTAATAAACTTGTAGACTTCTACTCTTTTTTCAAAATACTATTACGTCTCTGTGGATAACTTATAGCAATTAAGAGTTAAGAATTAATAATGAAGAATTGTGTATTTTTCCTCATTGTTTATCATTAATCTTTCGTTTTTCACTGTTTATCTCTAATTCTTATTTATAATTCTTAGTTCCTCATCTTTGTTTTTAATTCTTTATTCTTTATTCTTCATTATTCATTGTACACTATATTAAGCATGGTTAATCCTTGAGGTGGTACTGTTGGGCCTGCTAGTTCACGATTCTTCGATTCTATAATTGTTTTTATACTGTCTTTAGTAATCTTATTTTCATTAACATCTAACAGTGTACCAATAATAATTCTTACCATATTATATAAAAATCCATTTCCACAAACATCAATAGAAACAAGGTCTCCTTCTTTCTTAATATCTATAGAATAAATAATACGTACAGTATCTTTAACTGTACTTCCTGCTGCACAAAAACATGCGAAATCATGCTCTCCTATCATCTCATTAGCAGCCTCTTGCATACGCTCTACATCTAATTCATATGGATATAAAAGTGCATACTTATATAAAAATGGATCTCTTATTTTTGCATTTAAAATCTGATAACGATAAGTTTTTCTTTTAGCTCCAAAACGTGGATGAAAATCTTCACTTACTTCTTCTACCGATTTTACTGAAATATCGGCTGGTAACTGACTATTAATAGCTTTAGCTAATCTATCTGCTGGTATTTTCGTATCTGAATCAAATACGCAGCATTGAGCAAAGGCATGTACCCCTCTATCTGTTCTTCCTGCTCCTAGTGTACGTACTTCATGCTGCACAATTTTAGCAATAGCAACATCTAAAGTCCCTTGAATCGTAGTGGCATTTGGCTGCTTTGCAAATCCATTATAGTTAGTCCCATCATATGCCACGATTAATTTAAATCTCTTCATCCCTCATATTTCCTCCTATGATACACAATTCTTTACTATTTATAGCTACATAATTGGAATTACAACAAAGAATAATTTATAATAAAATACACCCTATTATAAACGCTGTTGCAAATAAAAATGCTATTAAATCCTTCTTTGTGTACTTCAAGCTATTTAATCTTGTTCTACCTACGCCGCCTCTATAGCAACGTGCTTCCATAGCCATAGCTAATTCATCTGCACGTCTAAATGCTGAAATGAATAGGGGTACCATAATAGGCACCATTGCCTTAGCTCTCTGCACGATATTGCCACTTTCAAAATCAGCACCTCTAGCTGTTTGTGCTTTCATTATTTTATCCGTTTCTTCTAATAAGATAGGGATAAAGCGAAGAGAAATACTCATCATCATGGCTATCTCATGTGCAGGCACTCCAATCCTTCTAAAAGGATTTAATAGATTCTCTATGCCATCAGTTAGCTCAATAGGTGATGTTGTCAAAGTCAAAAGAGATGAACCTACAATTAATAATACTAGCCTAATTCCCATTTTAGCTGCTAATACTAATCCATCATCAGTAATTCTAAAAATCCACCACTTAAATATTTCATTACCTGTAGAAGTAAAAAACATATTGAGTATCACTGTAAATAATAAAATAAACATAATACTCTTTAACCCTTTTAGCATATATTTAAGTGGTACCTTACTTACTCTAACAGCGCCGTAAAAACATAATGCAACAAAAGCATATCCAATAAAGTAATTAATAAAAAACAATCCTATAATATAGGCAAAGGTAATAAGGATTTTTGTTCTTGGATCTAATTTATGAACGGGAGAACCTGAAGGATAATATTGTCCTATAGTAATGTCTCTAATCATGTTGTTCTCCTTTCTCCTTTAAATACGCTATAATTTTAGCTGCTGCCTCTTCTACTGTTAATACATCGGTATCTATATCCATTCCTTTTTGTTTTAAGTCTTCCATAATGTATTTAATCTGAGGCATAGCAAGTCCAATCTTTTCTAGCTCCTTACCATGAGCAAAAACCTCTCTTGGTGAACCTGTATAAGCAATTCTTCCCTTATAAAGTACAAATAACTTTTCTACGTACTTCGCCACATCCTCCATACTATGTGAAATAAGTACAATGGTAAGCCCTAGTTCCTGGTGCATCTTTTTTAACTGTGCGAATAATTCATTTCTACCTTTTGGATCTAATCCTGCTGTAGGCTCATCTAAGATAAGTATTTCTGGGTTCATTGCTAAGACACCAGCAATAGCCACTCTTCTTTTTTGTCCTCCAGAAAGCTCAAAAGGCGACTTTTCATAATAAGATTCATCTAGACCAACTGCATCTAACCCAAATTTCACTTGCTTGTCTATTTCTTCTTTAGTTAACCCCATATTCTTTGGTCCAAAAGCTACATCATCTTTCACCGTCATCTCAAAAAGCTGATACTCAGGGTATTGAAAAACCAAACCTACCTTTTGTCTCATTTCTTTTTTATTAATCTTCTCGCCATGGATGTTCTGCTGATTAACATAGACCTCACCTTTTGTTGGTTTTAAAAGTCCGTTAAACATTTGAATAAGAGTGCTTTTGCCTGAGCCAGTATGGCCTATAATACCTACAAACTCACCTTTTTCTATACTCATATTAATATCTTCTAATGCTACCTTTTGAAAAGGCGTTCCTTCATTATATATATGTGTTAAATGATCTATCTTAATTGACATATTGCGTCTGTCACCTCTTCTACTGTTAGTAAATCTATAGGTAAATCAAATCCTTCTTGATTTAATAAGTATACGAGATAAGTTGTATCTGGCACATCTAAACCTATATCTTTGATCCTTTTTACTTCTTTAAAAACTTCTTTTGGAGTTCCTTCTAAAACAACTTTTCCCTTATCCATTACTATAATACGGTCTGCAAGTATTGCTTCTTGCATATAGTGGGTAATATGAATAATTGTAATCCCATATTCTTTGTTTAATTTTTGCATGGTACTCATAACTTGTCTTCTACCAATAGGATCAAGCATAGCGGTAGATTCATCAAATACAATGCATTTAGGCTTCATAGCTATAACACCTGCTATTGCTATACGCTGTTTTTGCCCCCCTGAAAGTTGATTAGGTGAACCTTTTTTGTAATCGCTCATCCCAACCGTCTCTAAAGCATCATCTACACGTTTTCTAATTTCGCTTGGTTCTATTCCCAAATTCTCTGGACCGAACGCTACATCTTCTTCTATAATGGTAGCTACAATTTGATTATCGGGGTTTTGAAATACCATTCCAACTTGTTTTCGAATATCCCACGTATTCTTTTTATCTGTAGCATCGATACCACTAACTATTAAAGTTCCTTCTTTAGGCGTTAAAATACTATTTAAATGCTTAGCAAAGGTAGATTTACCTGAGCCATTATGACCAAGAATGACTAGGAATTCTCCCTCTTTTACATCTACACTAATGTGATTTAACGCTGTTACGGTATCTTTTACTTGTCCATCATCATCATAATTATAATACTCAAAAACAAGGTTTTTAGCTTCAATAATGTTCTGCATAGTTACACCTCTTAATTATATATACTTATTAATACTTAAATTAAATCATCCAAGCACGAATCTAGAGTAAATGCTTCGTAATATAAATAACTTTTCATTATTATTATTCACTATTCATTCTTTTAACTACTCATAACTATATATAATATAAACTAACCCATTAGGTTTTGGCTACCTCTTAGCTTATTTAAACTCTTTTTATCCATAATCGTACCGATACACTATGATCATTAATTCACTCTTAATAACTTTACTATATATTAATATAATAAGAAAGGGATTAAGAACAGTTCTTAATCCCTAGATATTATACTAATTCGATAATAACTTCTTCAGCTGCGTCACCTTTACGTGGTCCGATTTTGATGATTCTTGTGTAACCACCATTACGGTCAGCGTATTTAGGAGCGATTTCGCTAAATAATTTGTCGCACATGTCAACTTTTTTAGCTTGTCTTCTTTTAGCACCTTGTACTTCTGTTACTGGGTATAATACCTTTAACATTTGTCTTCTTGCATGTAAGCGAGTAGCACTATCTTTTTTGATAGTTTTTTCTACTTCATCATAAACAGTTACTTTTTTGCCATCTACAACTTCTTTAACACGTTTACCGTCTTTGTCTAATTTAGGTTGTTTTGCTTTAATAGTAACTTCTTCATAGTTGTCTTTTTCGCGAACAGCCATTGCGATTAAGCCTTCAGCGATTTTACGAATCTCTTTTGCTTTTGGAGCAGTTGTTTTAATCTTTCCATGGTATAAGAGATTTGTAACTTGGTTACGAAGTAACGCTTTACGTCCTGCGGCGTCACGTCCGAGCTTTCTTTGTCCAGCCATGCCCTAACCTCCTTAAATATTCTGCTTATTCTTCACTTGGTTTAAGTTGAAAACCAAGTTCGTTGAGTTTTTGGAATACCTCTTCTAATGATTTACGTCCGAGATTACGAACTTTCATCATTTCTTCTTCTGTCTTGTTTGTTAAGTCTTCAACTGTGTTGATTCCCGCACGTTTTAAACAGTTGAATGATCTAACTGAGAGGTCTAACTCTTCGATTGTCATTTCTAAAGTTTTTTCTTTAGAATCATCTTCTTTTGTTACCATAATTTCTGTAGTACGTGCATTCTCTGATAAGTCAATGAAAAGGTTTAAATGTTCACTTAAAACTTTTGCAGCTAAAGATACAGCTTCATCTGGTTTAAGTGTACCATTTGTCCAAACCTCTAATGTAAGTTTATCATAGTCAGTTTGTTGCCCAACACGTGTATCCTCTACAATAAAGTTTACACGCTCTACTGGTGTGTAGTTAGCATCAACTGGGATCACTCCTATTGGAAGATCAGTTTTCTTCAGCTTATCAACACCTTCATATCCACGGCCAGTAGTTACTGTCATTTCAATTGAAAGGTTAGAGTTTGCTCCACCATTTAAAGTAGCAATATGATGTTCTGGATTAAGGATCTCAATTTCTGGACCACATTTAATATCTGCTCCAGTTACTGGGCCTTCTCCAGATTTCTCAATATAAATTACTTTAGGTTCTGTACCTTGACTTGTATCGCGGATAGCAAGACCTTTAAGGTTAAGGATAATTTCAACAACATCCTCTTTTACTCCAGGAATTGAACTAAACTCATGAAGTACACCATCCACTTTGACGCTGCTAATAGCAGAGCCAGGAAGAGAAGATGAAAGAATACGACGAAGGCTATTGCCTAATGTGATTCCATATCCTCTTTCTAATGGTTCTACTACGAAACAGCCATATTTACCATCTTGCGATAATTCTTTAATCTCAATTTGTGGTTTTTCAAATTCCAACACCGGATAAACCCTCCTTTGGTTTTAAAATAAAATATTGAGGGTGACGAACTATTACTTAGAGTAAAGCTCAACGATAAGTGTTTCTGCAATATCAGTATCGATTTGTTCTCTAGTTGGAAGTGCTTTAACTGTACCTCTAAGGTTTTCAATATCGCCTTCTAACCATTCTGGAACAATACGAGATCCTGTTACTTCTGCAGTAAGTTTGAAGCGTTCGAATGATTTAGCATCTTCTTTAACTTCAATTACATCGCCAACTTTAACTTGGTAAGATGGGATGTTTACTCTTTTACCGTTAACAGTAATAAGGTTGTGTCTTACTACTTGTCTAGCTTCTGTACGAGAACGTCCAAGACCAATACGGTAACAAACGTTATCTAAACGAAGTTCGAGAAGACGAAGTAAGTTTTCACCTGTAATTCCTTGTTTACGATCTGCTTCTTCAAAGTAAGTTCTGAATTTACCTTCAAGAACACCATAGATTCTTTTAGCTTTTTGTTTTTCACGTAATTGTAATCCGTACTCAGATAATTTCTTTTTAGCTTGACCGTGTTGCCCTGGAGCATAAGGTCTTTTTTCAACTGAACAAGCAGCTGAGAAACATCTTTCACCTTTAAGGAATAATTTTTTTCCTTCGCGACGACATTGTTTACATTTAGAACCAATATATCTAGCCATTTTTACCCTCCTATTACACTCTTCTACGTTTTGGTGGACGGCAACCATTGTGTGGTACAGGAGTTACATCTTTGATTAATGTTACTTCTAAGCCTGCAGCTTGAAGTGCACGAATCGCAGCTTCTCTACCAGAACCTGGTCCTTTAACCATAACTTCTACTGATTTTAATCCATGTTCCATTGCTGCTTTAGCTGCTGTTTCAGCTGCCATTTGAGCTGCATATGGAGTTGATTTTCTTGAACCTCTAAATCCAAGACCGCCAGCACTTGCCCATGAAAGAGCATTTCCGTTTGTGTCTGTTAATGTTACCATTGTATTGTTAAAAGTTGATTGAATGTGTGCAACACCGCGTTCAACGTGTTTTCTGTCACGACGTTTACGAGTTACAACTTTTTTACCACCTTTTTTTGCAACTGCCATGAGATTCTTAACCTCCTTTATTTACTATTTTTTCTTATTAGCTACTGTCTTTTTAGGACCTTTACGTGTACGAGCATTTGTTTTTGTTTTTTGTCCTCTAACTGGAAGACCACGTCTATGACGAATTCCTCTGTAGCAACCGATTTCCATTAATCTCTTAATGTTTAAAGCGATTTCACGACGAAGATCACCTTCAACGATGATTCCTAATTTTTCAATAAGTTCACGAATCTTAGAAACTTGTTCTTCAGTTAAGTCTTTGATACGAGTATCGAAATCAATGCCAGCTTCTGTTAAAATTTGACGAGAAGTTGGGCGGCCAATACCGAAAATATAAGTAAGACCAATTTCAACACGTTTATTTTTTGGTAAGTCTACACCTGCAATACGTGCCACTCTCTGCACCTCCTATAGGTTTTTTAAAATATATATAATACAGCATAAATGACTCTATGCCGCAGCCGCTTCTAAGTTAAATACCACAGAATATTATAGCTTACTCTTACTCATAAATCAATGAGTTAAAGTGCCAATATTCAAGGTAATATTAACCTTGTTTTTGTTTGTGTTTTGGATTCTCACAGATAACGCAAACACGACCTTTTCTTTTAATAATTTTACATTTTTCGCAAATCTTTTTTACTGATGGACGTACTTTCATTTTCTGTTCTCCTTTCTATTATACCATTTATTTAGAACGCCAAATAATGCGCCCTTTGGTTAAATCATATGGAGAAAGTTCTATGGTTACCTTATCACCCGGTAATACACGGATGAAGTTCATACGAAGTTTTCCTGAAATATGACCAAGGACAATGTGTCCTCCTTCAATCTCAACCTTAAACATCGCATTTGGTAACTTCTCTATCACTGTTCCCTCTACTTCTATAACATCACCTTTAGCCAAGTTACAAACCTCCTCTTACACAGAAGATTGCCCTAGATACTCTTCAAGAGCTCGTCTAACATCACTATTTGTTAGTCGATTTTCTTCTATAATTTTTTGTTTTATCCATTCATTAGTAGTCAGCGTTGGCTGAATATGTTTTTTCTTCTTTAGTTTCGGGTTATCTACTTTGCGGAGACTCCCATCTACTAAGTAAACATATTCTTCCTCTATACTTACAACAATAAATGGTTTCCCTTGATCACGACCGCACTTTGAGAAAACAATCTGCCCTAGCGAATACTTGTTATTCATTTAATCACCTCTTACTTACCTATAGTAAGTATTTCTGGAATATCATCTGTAATAACCACTGTGTTCTCATAATGTGCAGATACACTGCCATCTCTAGTTACGAACGTCCAATCATCTTCTAGTACCCTAACTTGCCATGTTCCCATGTTTATCATTGGTTCAATAGCGAGTACCATACCTTTTTGAAGTTTTGGTCCTCTTCCAGGTGTTTTGTAGTTTGGAACTTGTGGTTCTTCATGCAATTGTTTACCTATTCCGTGTCCAACTAGGTCTCTCACTACGCCATAACCATGAGCTTCAGCATGACGCTGAATTGCCGATGATATATCACTTAAATGATTGCCTGGTTTTGCATATTTTAAACCTTCAAAAAAGCTTTCTTTCGTCACTCTTATTAGGTCTAACTTGGCAGCATCAACTGTGCCAACCGGATAGGTTCTTGCAGCATCTGAGTGATATCCCTTATAGTATACCCCGAGGTCAACACTTACTATGTCTCCCTCTTGTAGCTTTCTCTTCCCAGGAATACCGTGAACAACTTCATCATTTATAGAAATACAAGCTGACCCTGGATATCCATGATAATTAAGAAATGAAGGATATGCATCTTTACTTTTAATAAACTTTTCAGCTATGCTATCAAGTTCTTTAGTAGTAATGCCTTCCTTTATATGAGCTGCTACTAAATCATGGGCCTCTACAAGAATTTGGGCGGCTTCCCTCATCAAGCTGATTTCATCAGCTGATTTAATGTGAATGGCCATCTTATTTCACTCCCAATGCTTTTTTTACTCTATCACGTACTTCTTCAACTGTACCTACACCATCAATGTCTAATACTTTACCTTGACTTTTATAGTATGCAATTAAAGGTTCCGTTTGTTCATGATATACATCTAATCTTTTCTTAACAGTTTCTGCTTTATCGTCATCTCTTTGGATAAGTGTTTCACCGCAAAGATCACATTTACCAGCAACTGTTTCAACTTTATTTACTTTATGGTAAGAAGCGCCGCAGCTAGGACAAACTGTTCTACCACTCATACGATCAACAATGAGTTCATCAGGTACATCTACATTGATAACAAAGTCAATTGGAATACTTAACTCCTTAAGCATTACATCTAATGCCTCGGCTTGAGGAATTGTTCTTGGGAAACCATCAAAAATCATACCATTTTTGCAGTCATCCTGAGTAATTCTACTTTTGACAAGCTCAATAACAAGTGAGTCTGGCACCAATTTTCCTTCATCCATGTATGCTTTAGCTTTTTGACCTAGCTCAGTATTGTTAGAAATATGCTCTCTAAAAATATTACCTGTAGAGATACATGGAATATCATATAGTTTAGTTAGCATTTCTGCTTGTGTCCCTTTACCTGCTCCAGGCGCACCTAATAATATTAATCTCACAGCGGCCTACCTCCTATTCATTCTATAAAAATCCTTTATAATGTCTCATTAACATTTGTGATTCGATTTGTTTAAGTGTTTCAAGTACAACCCCTACTACGATGAGTAATGATGTTCCTGAGAAGGCAACGTCTACTTTGAATAAATAGTTAAATGCTAAAGGCATTATCGCAAGTATAACTAAGAATATAGCTCCAAGTAATGTAATGCGTGTTCCTAAAGCTGCTAAATAATCAGAAGTAGGCTTTCCTGGTCTAATACCTGGAACGAACCCTCCACTTTTCTTCATATTGCTTGCAATCTCCATTGGATTAAAAGCAATTGTTGAATAAAAGAACGCAAATGCAAAGATAAGAATGATATAAATCACTGATCCAACTGGATTAGTCCAGTTTAACCAATTAAGCACCGTCTGCCAGTTTTCAGATACTTGAGCCCCTACCAAGTTAATAATAATTTGTGGGAAGTTCATAATAGACATAGCAAAGATAATAGGAAGAACCCCGCCAAGGTTAACCTTAACTGGAATGTATTGTGATTGACCACCATACACCTTACGTCCAGCCATACGTTTTGCATACTGAACTGATACTCTTCTTTCACCTTGTGCCATGAGTACTGTAAATCCTACTAAAGCAATAAATGCAATAAGCACAATGATTGGGATATAGATTCTATCTTTATTCAAAACAAAAATTCCTGCAAAGTTAGTTGGTAGTGAATAAATAATACCAATAAAGATGTAAAGTGACATACCATTACCTACACCTTTTGAAGTGATTTGTTCACCAATCCACATAACTAGCATTGAACCAGCAATAAATGCAATCATAACAAGTAAAAAGGTCCAAATGCTATCATCAACTAACACATTTCTATTTGTCAATACCATAGCCCATGATTGTACAACTGCTAAACCAAGTGTTACATAGCGTGTATACTTGTTGATTTTTTTTCTACCTTCTTCTCCTTCTTTTGCTAACTCTTCTAATTTAGAGATAGCTACTTGAAGAAGTTGCATGATGATACTAGCAGTAATATAAGGACCTACTCCTAATGCAAATAGTGCCAAATCTTGATTTGCACCACCTGTTATCATGCTCATAAATTGGTTTACAAAACCGGAGTTAGCATTAGCGGCATTTGCTGCTGCTAGCGCTGCTCTGTCTACTCCTGGTACAGTAATAGATACCCCGATTCTGATAAAAAGAAACATCCAAAGTGTGTATATCAATTTGTTGCGTAGTTCTGGCACTTTCCAAGCATTTCTAAGAGTTTTGAATAAATCCACCTTTACATCACCTCTTCTGCTTTACCACCCACAGCTTCAATTTTTTCTTTAGCGCTTGCGCTAAATGCGTTTGCTTGTACAGTTAATTTTTTGCTGATTTCACCTTTACCAAGAATTTTTACCCCGTCTCTTGGATTTTTGATGATACCTGCTTCAATCATTGCGTCGATAGTTACTACTGCACCATCTTCGAAACGATTTAATAAGTCAACGTTGATACCAACGATTTCTACACTGTTACGGTTTGTAAATCCACGTTTTGGAAGACGTCTGTATAATGGCATTTGACCACCTTCAAAACCAGGCCTTACACCACCGCCACTTCTAGCTTTTTGCCCTTTGTGTCCTTTACCAGCAGTTTTACCATTACCTGAACCATGACCTCTACCAACACGGAAAGTTCCTTTTTTAGATCCTTCATTTGGTCTTAATGTACTTAAATTCATGTCCTTGGCACCTCCTTCTATTTGTAAATATCTATTACTCGTTAATTTCTTCTACTTTTACTAAGTGTGTAACTTGGTCAATCATACCACGGATAGCTGCGTTATCTTCGTGAATGTTTGCACTGTTAATCTTTCTTAATCCTAGCGCTTCAACAGTTTTTTTGTGTTTTGGAAGTGCTCCGATTGTAGATCTAACTAATGTAACTTTGATCTTTGCCATCTTTTACTTCCTCCTCTTAGCCTAGAATCTCTTCTACTGATTTTCCACGAAGTTTAGCTACTTGTGAAGGTGTTTTTAACGCTCTAAGACCTTCGATTGTAGCATGAACTACGTTTTTCTTGTTGTTTGAACCTAAAGATTTAGTTCTGATGTTACGAATACCTGCAAGTTCAAGTACAGCACGAGCTGGACCACCTGCGATAACTCCAGTACCTTCTTTAGCTGGTTTAAGAAGTACTCTTGCACTTCCAAATTCACCATAGAATTCATGATAAATACTATCTGCATCGTTTCTTTCGATGTAAATAAGGTTTTTCTTAGCATCGTCGATAGCTTTTTGGATAGCATTTGGAATTTCCATTGCTTTTCCTAAGCCTACACCAACGTGACCATTACCGTCACCAACTACTACTAAAGCAGAGAAACGGAATGTACGACCACCTTTTACTACTTTTGTTACACGTTTAATGGTAACAACTTTTTCTTGAAGATCCATTGTACTAGGATCAATAGTTAATCTTTTAGCCATGTTCTTATTTCCCTCCTTTACTAGAATTGTAACCCAGCTTCGCGAGCTGCGTCAGCTAATGCTTTAACTCTACCATGATATAAGAAACCACCACGGTCAAATACTACGTTTTCAATACCTTTTGCTACTGCTTTTTTAGCAACTGCTGTTCCAACTGCTGCTGCTGCTTCAACGTTAGAAGTTGCTTTTAATTCTTTAGCAATTTCTTTTTCAACTGTTGATGCTGCAACTAAAGTTGTTCCAGTCATGTCATCTATAATTTGAGCGTAGATGTGTTTTTCACTTCTGAATACGGCAAGTCTAGGTCTCTCTGTTGTACCTTGAACTTTATTACGCATTCTATTGTGTTTTTTAACACGAATATCGCTTCTAGATTGCTTTCTGATCATGCGGATGTCACTCCTTTACTTATTATTTTTTACCTGTTTTACCTTCTTTACGACGAATAACTTCATCAATGTATTTAATACCTTTACCTTTGTATGGTTCTGGTCTACGTTTATCTCTAATTTCTGCTGCATATTGACCTACAGCTGCTTTATCGATACCTGCTACAGTGATTTTGTTACCATCTAATGTTGTTGTAAGACCTTCTGGGTCTTCCATTTCAACTGGGTGAGAATACCCTAAAGAAAGAACTAATTTTTTGCCTTGTTTTTGTGCTCTATATCCAACACCGTTGATTTCTAACACTTTTGTGAAACCGTTAGTTACGCCTTCTACCATGTTAGCAATAAGTGTTCTTGTTAAACCGTGAAGAGATCTATTTCTTTTTAAGTCGTTTGGTCTTGTTACCACAACTTCATTTTCTTCTAATGCAATGTTCATTGCTGTATCAAATGTTTGAGTAAGTGTTCCTTTTGGTCCTTTTACAACTACTTCGTTAGCTGGGCTAATAGTAACTGTAACACCTGCTGGAACAGCGATTGGTTGTTTACCAATACGTGACATATTCGGCACCTCCTTAACTTATTGTCTTTATTACCAAATGAATGCGATTACTTCGCCACCTACACCAAGTTTTCTAGCTTCTTTGTCAGTGATTACACCTTTGTTTGTAGAAATAATCGCTGTACCAAGTCCACCAAGAACTTTTGGAAGGTTGTCTGTATCTGCGTATACACGAAGACCTGGTTTAGAGATCTTTTTGATACCAGAAATAACTTTCTCGTTTTTATCTTTTCCGTATTTTAAAGTCATGCGAATTGTTGATTTAACACCATCTTCTTTAACTTCAAAACCTTTAATATATCCTTCATTTACAAGAATTTCAGAAATAGCTTTTTTCATTTTTGAAGCAGGAACCTCAACTACATCGTGTTTTGCGATGTTGGCATTTCTGATTCTTGTTAACATATCTGCAATAGGATCGCTCATTGTCATTGTTATTTGCCTCCTTTCTTTCTTACCAGCTAGCTTTTTTAACGCCAGGGATTTGACCTTTATATGCTAATTCTCTGAAACAAATACGGCAGATACCATATTTTCTAAGGTAACCATGTGGACGACCACAGATACGGCATCTTGTATATGCTTGAGTTGAAAATTTAGCAGGTCTTTGTTGCTTAACTTTCATTGATTTCTTTGCCATTTATTTACCCTCCTTATTTTTGAAAAGGCATCCCGAATTGTGTTAACAGTTCACGAGCTTCTTCGTCTGTATGAGCTGTTGTTACGATGATAACATCCATACCACGAACTTTATCTACTTTATCGTACTCGATTTCTGGGAAAATAAGTTGTTCTTTAACGCCTAAAGCGTAGTTACCACGACCATCGAAAGCTGTAGCACTTACACCACGGAAGTCACGTACACGTGGAAGAGCTAAGTTTACTAAACGATCTAAGAACTCATACATTTTTTCACCACGAAGAGTTACTTTACATCCGATTGGCATACCTTCACGAAGTTTGAACGCAGCCACTGATTTTTTAGCTTTTGTGATAACAGGTTTTTGACCTGCGATCATTTGCATATCGTTTACAGCATTTTCTAATACTTTCGCATTATCTCTTGCTTCACCAACACCCATGTTGATAACGATTTTTTCAATTTTAGGTACTTCCATTTGGTTTTTGTAACCAAATTTTGCTGTCATAGCACCCATGATCTCATTTTTATAAGTTTCTCTTAATCTACTCATCGTTCACATTGCCTCCTTTCACTAATTAGTCGATTACAAAACGTTCTTTGTTAACGATTGCTACGCGAACTTTTTTACCGTCTTTAATTTCTACACCTAAACGTGCTGCTTTACCGCCGTGCACGTACATTACATTTGACATGTGAATAGGTGCTTCTCTTTCAATTAAACCACCTTGGTTAGCTGCATTTGCTTTTTGGTGCTTTGTAATCATGTTACAACCTTCAACAACAACTCTACCATTTTTACGGTCGATTAATGTGATGTTACCTTCTTTACCTTTATCTTTACCGGCAATAATAACTACTCTATCACCTTTTTTAAGTTTAGTTTTCACTATTCACACCTCCTTATAGAACTTCTGGAGCAAGTGATAAGATTTTTGTGTATTTCTTTTCTCTTAACTCTCTTGCTACTGGTCCAAAAATACGAGTCCCTCTTGGGTTTTTGTCTTCTTTAATAATTACAGCTGCATTTTCATCGAATTTGATGTAAGAACCATCTTGACGTCTTACGCCTTTTTTAGTACGAACGATAACAGCTTTAACTACATCACCTTTTTTAACAACGCCGCCTGGTGTTGCATCTTTAACTGATGCTACGATAACATCACCGATATTACCATATCTTCTTGTTGAGCCACCAAGAACACGGATACAAAGAAGTTCTTTAGCACCTGTGTTATCAGCTACTCTTAATCTACTCTCTTGTTGAATCATGAGAAGTGACCTCCTTTCAAGATTTCTATTACTATTTAGCTTTTTCTACGATTTCTACAAGTCTAAATCTTTTTGATTTAGATAAAGGTCTTGTTTCCATTACTTTTACTCTATCACCGATTTGGCACTCATTATTTTCATCATGAGCGTGTAATTTGTAAGTTCTTTTTACGATTTTTCCGTAAAGAGGGTGTTTTACATTGTTTACAACTGCTACAGTAATAGTTTTGTCCATTTTATTGCTAACTACATTACCAATTAATGTTTTACGTAAATTTCTTTCAGACACGAGCTTGCCTCCTCTCTACTACACAGTTGCTTTTTGTGTAATAATAGTTTGAATACGTGCTATATTCTTTCTTACTTCTTTGATTCTTGCTGTGTTATCTAATTGATTGGTAGCGTTTTGGAATCTTAAATTAAAGAGTTCTTTTTTCGCATTTACCAATTCAACTTGTAATTCATCAGCTGATTTAGTTCTAATTTCTTCTAAGAATGCTTTAGTTTTCACTACCATCACCTGCCATTTCTTGTTCAGCACGAGAAACGATTTTACACTTCATTGGTAACTTGTGTACCGCAAGTCTTAAAGCTTCTCTAGCTGTTTCTTCTGCTACGCCTGATAACTCAAACATAACTCTTCCTGGTTTAACTACTGCTACCCAGTAATCTACCGAACCTTTACCTTTACCCATACGAGTTTCAGCTGGTGTAGCTGTAACTGGTTTATCTGGGAAGATTTTAATCCAAACTTTACCACCACGTTTGATATAACGTGTCATCGCAATACGGGCTGCTTCAATTTGATTTGATTTAACCCAAGATGGCTCCATTGCAACAATACCGTATTCACCATAAGTGATTTTATTTCCACGGGTAGCTTGGCCTTTCATACGTCCGCGTGATTGTTTGCGGCGTTTTACTCTTTTAGGCATTAACATTAGTTTTCGCTCCCTTCCTTTTTAACTTTAGTTGGAAGTACTTCTCCTTTGTAGATCCATACTTTAACGCCGATTTTACCGTATGTTGTATCTGCTTCTGCAAATCCATACTCGATGTCAGCTCTTAATGTTTGAAGTGGAATGTTACCATCTGAATATTGTTCAGTACGTGCCATTTCAGCTCCACCTAAACGACCAGAACAAGATACTTTAATACCTTTTGCTCCAGATTTGAATGCTTTACCCATTGCTTGTTTCATAGCACGACGGAAAGAAACACGGTTTTCTAATTGAAGTGCAATGTTTTCTGCTACTAATTGAGCACAAGCTTCTGGTCTTTTAACCTCTACAATGTTGATAGCAACTTTGTTTGCAGTTAATTTTTCTACTTCTTTACGAAGTAAATCGATAGATGCTCCACCTTTACCAATTACGATACCTGGTTTTGATGTGTGAACGTGAACTCTTACACGTTTAGACATTCTTTCGATTTCTACTTTATCAATGCCAGCAGCATATAATTTTTTCTTGATGAATTTTCTAATTTTATCATCTTCTACTAGGTTGTTAGCAAAGTCTTTTTTATCAGCATACCATCTAGCATCCCATTCTTTGATAACACCAACTCTTAATCCATGTGGATTTACCTTTTGGCCCATGTGTTTACCTCCTTATCTCGCATTTAATACCACTGTAATGTGGCTAGTTTGTTTTTGAATTTGATATGCACGACCTTGAGCACGTGGACGAATTCTTTTAAGAGTTGGTCCTTTTGTTGAGAATGCTTCATCCACATATAATGTTGAAGCGTCCATACCCATATTGTGTTCAGCGTTTGCAATTGCAGATTTTAATACTTTCTCTACTACACGAGCACCCCATCTTGGTGTGTATGCTAAGATAGCTAATGCTGTATTAACATCTTTTCCTTTAATTTGGTCAAGCACGATATTTGCTTTTGTACTTGATAAACGTACGAATGTTACTCTAGCTTTTGGTCTTGAGTCTTTTTGAGCGTTTCTCTCTTTTTTGATCTGGCTTCTATGTCCTTTTGCCATGATGAAAGACCTCCTTCCGTATAAATATTAATTAGCGAACTCTTGATTTTTTCTCATCTTTACCATGTCCACGGTAAGTTCTTGTTAACGCAAATTCACCTAATTTGTGTCCTACCATATCTTCTGTAACGAATACAGGAACGTGTTTTCTTCCGTCATGTACAGCGATTGTATGACCTACCATTGTAGGGAAAATTGTTGAACGACGTGACCATGATTTAATAACTTTTTTCTCATCTGCTGCGTTCATAGCGTCTATTTTCTTTAATAAACTTTGATCAGCAAATGGTCCTTTTTTGATGGAACGAGCCATTAATGATGCCTCCTTTCACGCAACCACGTTATTATTTTTTGTTACGTGGACGTACAATATATTTATTAGAATGTTTGTTTTTCTTTCTTGTTTTATATCCAAGAGCTGGTTTACCCCATGGAGTACATGGATTTGGTCTACCGATTGGTGATCTACCTTCACCACCACCGTGAGGGTGATCGTTAGGGTTCATTACAGAACCACGAACTGTTGGACGAATACCCATGTGACGTTTACGTCCTGCTTTACCAATGTTGATAAGTTCGTGATCGATGTTTCCAACTTGACCGATTGTAGCACGGCAGTTGATTGGAAGTAATCTCATTTCGCCAGATGGTAATTTAACTGTAGCGTATTTACCTTCTTTAGCCATAAGTTGAGCTGACATACCAGCAGCACGAACAAGTTGTCCACCTTTACCTGGTTTCATCTCGATGTTATGAATCGTAGCACCTACTGGCATATCTTTCATTTCAAGACAGTTACCAATACGGATTTCTGCAGTTTCACCGCTCATAAGTGTGTCATTTACATTAAGTCCTAACGGAGCTAAGATGTAACGTTTTTCACCATCTGCGTAAGCAAGTAATGCAATGTTTGCTGATCTGTTTGGATCATATTCAATACCTACTACTCTTGCTGGAACACCATCTTTATTACGTTTGAAGTCGATGATTCTGTATTTAATTGTAGCGCCGCCTCCACGGTGACGTACTGTGATTTTCCCTTGATTGTTTCTACCTGAGTTTTTCTTTAAAGTTACTAATAAAGATTTTTCAGGAGATGCTTTAGTGATTTCTTCAAATGTTGAAGAAGTCATATGTCTTCTTGAAGGGGTATATGGTCTAAATTTTCTGATACCCATCGTGTTCACTCCTTTCAATCGATTAATTTACACGATTCTTTTACACTTAGCCGTGTGTTTCATCTTTTTCTATTAAACTACATTCCTTGGAAAAAGTCAATGTCTTTGCTTTCAGCTGTAAGTTTAACGATTGCTTTTTTGTAAGCGTTTGTTTTACCAACTGTTCTTCCACGACGTTTTGTTTTTCCATCGTAGTTAGCTGTATTTACTTTCTCAACTTTTGTTCCTTCGAACATTTTTTCTACTGCTTCTCTGATTTGAGCTTTAGTAGCACTTTTTTCAACTAGGAATGTGTATTTTTTCTCAGCCATGCTGTTCATAGATTTCTCTGTAACAACTGGTTTTAAAATGACGTCATAAAATTTTAAATCTGCCATTATGCGTACACCTCCTCGATTTTATTAAGAGCATCTTTAGTTACTACGAATGTATCGTATTTTAAGATGTCGTATACATTAATATTGTTTACAGCTGCTGTTTTAATACCTTGGATGTTTTTAGCTGATAACATAACGTTTTTGCTAGCTTCACCTTCAGTAACGATTAAAGCTTTATTTAATTTAAGAGCTTCTAAAACATTAGCCATAGCTTTTGTTTTGATTTCTGCTAATTCTAATGAATCAAGAACGATGAATTTAGACTCGTTTACTCTGCTTGTTAAAGCTGATTTAAGAGCTAATCTTCTTTCTTTAGCATTCACTTTGATTGAGTAATTTCTTGGTTTTGGTGCGAATGCAACTCCACCACCTACCCATTGTACAGCACGAATAGAACCTTGTCTTGCTCTACCTGTACCTTTTTGTTTCCATGGTTTTCTACCACCACCACGTACTTCTGCACGAGTTTTAGCACTTTGTGTACCTTGACGTCTGTTTGCAAGGTGTGCAACTACTGCTTGGTGTACTAAGTGTTCTTTAACTTCTACCGCAAAAATTGAGTCGTTTAATTCAACTTCTCCAACTTGTGCGCCTGTCATATTTAATACAGCTACTTTTGCCATTACTAATTTCCTCCTTTCTCGCTATCCTTAAGCTTTACAGCTATCTTTGATAGTGATGATTGTACCTTTTGGTCCTGGTACTGCACCTTTAATTAAGATTAAGTTTTTATCTGCATCTACACGTGCAACTTCTAAGTTTTGTACTGTTACTTGTACACAACCCATGTGTGATGGAAGGCCTTTACCTTTCATAACGCGTCCTGGGCTTGTTGCAGCACCCATAGAACCTGCTACTCTGTGTGATTTAGAACCGTGTCCCATTGGTCCACGAGATTGACCATATTTTTTGATAGCGCCTTGGTAACCTTTACCTTTTGAAGTACCAACTACATCTACTTTGTCTCCAGCAGCAAATGTATCAGCAGCGATTACTGCACCAACTTCATAAGCACTTGTATCTTCTAATCTGAATTCTTTTAAGAATTTTTTAGCTTCAACGCCAGCTTTTGCGAAGTGACCAGCAACTGGTTTGATTACGTGTTTAGATTTAACTTCACCGAAACCAACTTGGATTGCTTCGTAACCATCATTTTCCATAGTTTTCTTTTGAGTTACAACACATGGACCTGCTTCTAATACTGTTACAGGAATTAGGTTTGCGTTTTCATCAAAAATTTGAGTCATACCAATTTTTTTACCTAAAATTGCTTTTTTCATTCCTTGCACCTCCTAATATCTACAGCGGATTACCATCTTCGGGTAATCATACTAGACGATTATTTAACCGTCCGTTTGTTATCAAGTTTGCTAAAATTATTTAGCGTCAACTTTGATATCTACACCAGCTGGTAAATCAATTCTCATAAGAGCATCGCCAGTTTTTGGTGTTGCTTCTACGTCGATAAGTCTTTTGTGAGTTCTTTGTTCGAATTGCTCACGAGAATCTTTGTATTTGTGTACAGCACGTAGAATTGTTACAACTTCTTTTTTAGTTGGAAGTGGGATTGGTCCACTTACTTGAGCGCCAGTTTTTTTAGCGATCTCTACGATTTGTGCAGCTGTTTGATCGATTAATTTGTGATCATAAGCTTTTAATGTAATACGGATTTTTTGACTTGCCATAAAAAAAGTCCCCTCCTTTTCGTACTTTTTTGAACCTAGTACGACTAGTGGTGACTGTACACTCTGCTGGTGTTAATAAGCGCAAACTTATATCAAGCATTTCCATATAACTATGGACACGCCTAACACCTATTCAATATAGTACAGTGACCTGCCGCCTGGTTTCTTGAACCTGACATTCGCTCCCCAGAAATCCATCTTGCGATGCGTAACCTCCTGGATCATAGTTCTCAATGTCACAACGTGTTTATTATACACTATCTCCTTGTACATGACAAGGATTTTTTTATTTTTTTTACAATTTTATTCTGGTAATTTATGCATTATTTTTCATATGTCTATTGTAATAGAAATGAGTTTCTTCCTATATAATAGCTATTTACTTTTTAACCTTTTCGTTTCGTTAACGATTTATATTCTACACACTTTTACAATGATGTGCAAATCATAATTTCTTCCATCTGTAGACTCTACATGAAGAATCAAGAATGTATATTAGTTTCTGCACCTTCTTCACTCTTAAGAATTTGCCTTGCCATCATTACTCCTTACGCCTATGGCAAGCCTATATTCTTCATCATTCCTTTATCTATTATTCAGTGATTATCGATTAAAAAAAAGACACATCTTAAGATGTGTCTTTTTATAATCAAATAATCAGAGATTACTCAATGATTGATGCAACAGCACCAGAACCTACTGTTCTACCACCTTCACGGATAGCAAAACGTAAACCTTGTGCCATAGCTACTGGGTGGATAAGTTCGATAGTCATTTCTACGTTATCCCCAGGCATACACATTTCTGTACCTTCTGGTAACTCGATAACACCTGTTACGTCAGTTGTACGGAAATAGAATTGTGGTCTATAGTGAGAGAAGAATGGTTTGTGACGTCCACCTTCTTCTTTTTTAAGAACGTATACTTGAGCTTTGAATTTTTTGTGTGGTGTGATTGAACCTGGTTTACAAAGAACTTGCCCTCTTTCGATTTCTGTTCTTTGGATACCACGAAGAAGAGCACCGATGTTGTCACCAGCTTCAGCTTGGTCAAGAAGTTTACGGAACATTTCTACTCCTGTACAAACTACTTTACGAGTTTCTTCATGAATACCTACTAATTCAACTTCATCTTGAACTTTAAGAACACCTGATTCTACTCTACCAGTTGCAACTGTACCACGACCTGTGATAGAGAATACGTCTTCTACTGGCATTAAGAATGGTTTATCTACAGCACGTTCTGGAGTTGGGATATATTCGTCGATGATTTCGAATAATTCAACGATTTTATCTCCCCATGGACCCATTGGATCGTTAAGTGCTTGAAGAGCTGAACCACGGATGATTGGAGTATCATCACCAGGGAAATCGTAAGAGCTTAATAAGTCTCTGATTTCCATTTCAACTAATTCTAATAATTCTTCGTCATCAACCATATCACATTTGTTTAAGAAAACAACGATGTATGGTACACCAACTTGACGAGATAATAAGATATGCTCTCTAGTTTGAGCCATTGGACCATCTGTAGCTGCACAAACAAGGATAGTACCATCCATTTGAGCTGCTCCTGTGATCATGTTTTTAACGTAGTCAGCATGTCCTGGACAGTCAACGTGAGCATAGTGACGAGCTGGAGTTTCATATTCAACGTGAGCTGTAGAAATTGTGATACCACGTTCTCTTTCTTCTGGAGCTTTATCAATATTTGCGAAGTCAACTGCTTCACCTAAGTGATATCTTTCGTGAAGAGTTTTTGTAATTGCTGCTGTTAATGTTGTTTTACCATGGTCAACGTGTCCGATTGTACCAATGTTAACGTGTGGCTTGGTTCTTTCAAATTTAGCTTTAGCCATTTGTCATTTCCTCCTTTAATTTCGGCTGAGTTTTTCTCAGATAATTTGATTATATTCAATTTGCAGCTACTTTTCAAGTAGCTGCAAATGATTTATTTTGTTAATATCCTTTTTAAGATAATTAGTTACCTCTACGGTCTGAAATTACTTTGTCTTGGATATTTTTTGGACATGGTTCATAATGGTCGAATTCCATTGATGAGTTACCACGACCTTGTGTTCTTGAACGAAGGTCAGTTGTATATCCGAACATTTCTGCAAGAGGAACGAATGCTCTAACTTCTTGTCCGCCACCAACTGCGTTCATACCTTCCATACGTCCACGACGTGAGTTAAGACTTCCGATAACATCTCCTAAATATTCTTCTGGAGCTGTTACAACAACTTTCATGATAGGTTCAAGAAGTACACCACCTGCTTTTTTCATAGCATCTTTGAATGCCATAGAACCAGCAATTTTGAATGCCATTTCTGATGAATCGACATCGTGGTATGAACCATCATAACAGTCTGCTTTAACACCAAGAACTTTAAATCCAGCTAAAGGACCAGCATTCATAGCTTCTTGGATACCTTTATCAACAGCTGGAATGTATTCTTTAGGAATAGATCCACCAACTACTGAGCTTACGAATTCGTAAGTGTGTTCAGAGTTAGGGTCAAGTTGTGAGAAACGAACTTTACAGTGACCGTATTGACCACTACCACCAGATTGTTTAACGTATTTAGATTCAACGTCAACATCTTTAGCAATTGTTTCTTTATATGCAACTTGAGGTGCACCTACATTAGCTTCTACTTTGAATTCTCTCATTAAACGGTCAACGATGATTTCAAGGTGAAGCTCACCCATACCTGCAATGATTGTTTGACCTGTTTCTTCATCTGTCCAAGTTTTAAATGTTGGATCTTCTTCTGCAAGTTTTGCAAGACCAAGTCCCATTTTTTCTTGTCCAGCTTTAGTTTTAGGTTCAATAGCAACTTGAATAACTGGTTCTGGGAATTCCATTGACTCTAAAATTACTGGGTGATCTTCATCACATAATGTATCACCTGTTGTAGTCATTTTTAAACCTACAGCAGCAGCGATATCTCCAGAGTAAACTTCAGAGATTTCTTTACGTTCATTAGCATGCATCTGTAAGATACGGCCTAAACGTTCTTTTCTGTTCTTAGTTGAGTTAAGAACATATGATCCTGATGAAATGCTTCCTGAGTACACACGGAAGAAAGCAAGCTTCCCTACGAATGGGTCAGTCATGATTTTGAATGCAAGAGCAGCAAATGGTTCATCATCAGATGAATGTTTGTCCATTTCTTCTCCTGTTTCAGGATTAACACCTTTAATAGCTGGGATATCTGTTGGTGCTGGCATAAATTCTACGATAGCATCAAGTAATTTTTGTACCCCTTTGTTTTTGTAAGCCGAACCACAAAGAACTGGAATGATTTGTACGTTGATAACTGCTTGACGAAGAGCCGCACGAAGTTGTTCTTCTCCAATTTCTTCACCTTCAAGGTACATCATCATTAATTCTTCATCAGTTTCACAAATTGCTTCAATCATCTCAGCACGATATTGTGCAGCCATTTCAGCCATATCTGCTGGGATTTCTTGTTCTTCAATTTCTTTACCTAAATCGTCTTTGTAGATGAATGCTTTGTTTTTGAATAAGTCAATTACTCCAACAAAGTTTTCTTCTGCACCGATTGGTAATTCGATAGGAACAGCATTTGCCCCTAATCTTTCTCTCATCATGCCTACTGCTCTTAAGAAGTCAGCACCCATGATATCCATTTTATTTACAAACGCCATACGTGGTACGTGGTATTTGTCAGCTTGACGCCATACTGTCTCAGATTGAGGTTCAACCCCACCTTTTGCACAGAATACGCCTACAGCACTATCAAGTACACGTAATGAACGCTCAACTTCTACAGTAAAGTCAACGTGTCCAGGAGTATCAATGATATTGATACGGTTATTTAACCAGAAACAAGTTGTTGCAGCGGATGTGATTGTGATACCACGTTCTTGCTCTTGTTCCATCCAGTCCATAGTAGCAGTACCTTCATGGCTCTCACCAATCTTATGGTTTCTACCTGTATAGAAAAGGATACGTTCTGTAAGAGTTGTTTTACCTGCATCGATATGAGCCATGATACCAATATTTCTGGTACGCTCAAGTGGATATTCTCTTCCTGCCAAGGTATTTCCTCCTTTAAATTAAATAGCCTACCATCTGTAGTGAGCAAATGCTTTGTTTGCTTCTGCCATTTTGTGTGTATCTTCTTTTTTCTTAACTGATCCACCTGTGTTATTAAGTGCATCTAATAACTCAGCTGCAAGAGCTTCAGTTGTAGTTTTTTCACCACGTTTACGTGTGTGAACTGTTAACCAACGAAGTCCTAATGTTTGACGTCTTTCTGGACGAACTTCCATAGGTACTTGGTAAGTTGCACCCCCTACACGGCGTGCTTTTACTTCTAATACTGGCATGATGTTTTCTAAAGCTTCTTGGAAAACTTCTAATGCATCTCTACCTGTTTTTTCTGCAATGATGTCAAACGCACCATATACTATTTTTTGAGCTTTTCCTCTTTTACCGTCTAGCATAATGTTGTTAATAAGCTTTGTTACTAACTTGCTGTTGTACATAGGATCAGCTAATACGTCTCTTTTTGCTACATGTCCTTTACGTGGCACGGTCTTCCCTCCTTAACTAATTTCATTCGAAATATCATCGGTACTCGTCCTCTTTAACGAGGATCGTGCGTGCCCACTCATCTATTTAAAATCTGACTAGTCAGCTTTTTATCGTAAGTTGGGCACCAATTCATTTCTTAGATTATTTTTTAACTTTTGGTCTCTTAGCACCGTATTTTGAACGAGCTTGTTTTCTGTTCGCAACACCTGCTGTATCAAGAGTACCACGAACGATATGGTAACGTGTACCTGGTAAGTCTTTTACCCTACCTCCGCGGATTAATACTACACTGTGTTCTTGAAGGTTATGACCTTCACCTGGAATGTAAGCTGTTACTTCAATCCCGTTTGTTAAACGAACTCTGGCAATCTTACGAAGAGCTGAGTTAGGTTTTTTAGGTGTAGCTGTTTTAACTGCTGTACAAACACCTCTTTTTTGTGGTGAAGAGATATCTGTAGGACGTTTTCTTAAAGAGTTGAACCCTTTTTGTAACGCTGGCGCAGTTGATTTTTTCTCGATTTCTTTTCTGCCTTTACGAACTAATTGGTTAAATGTAGGCATTCTGGCACCTCCTCCTTACGCGATAATTGCTGCTACTGCAGTTTTTACTTCTATGTTACATTTTTCGCCAAGTTCTTTCATTGTATCAACGAATTCAACTTGTACATTTTTCGCTTTTGCAAGCTCTACCACCTGACCCGTAACACGGTCATCGGCATCTTTAGCGACAAATACAACTTTAGCATCACCTTTTTCAAGATGTTTGATCGTTTGTTTTGTCCCCACAATTTGAATTGTGTTTTCCAAATCGTACAACATAAATCCCCCTTTAGGTTCATTTTTATGCATACTATTACACACTGACCTAGTCTATCACTCTAAGTCTTAGTTGTCAAGAATTATTTTGTTTTCTTTATTACTTTTGTGTAGCTGGAACATTTACAATTATAACGCATTCATCTTTGCTTTTCTCTAAGTAAATTATGTTAATTCTCCTTTATCTTGGTGGTTCTTTTATTTATAGTATATTTATTATAGTTTAGTAATTGATTTTGCCTAGATCTAAATTGTTTACTAAAAACTCTTTTTTTATACGACGCTATAAATTTTATATACATATATAAGGATAACTTGCATTCTCCATGTCTTTATCATTTAATATCTGCGAGTTTATTACATAAACTAGCCTTTAATTAATGTATACAAGCTAGGACTTCTACCCCTCTATCCCTCATATACATACAGGTATTTATCATATAACTCATTACAAATCAGTTCAGATAAGTATTGTTCTTCTATATAAAACACTTCTTCTATATCATTCTTATACACCTCTACTTTTGTCTTTCCAAATCTTTGTTCTATATCTGGTATTTCGAATATCCAGCCTTTCCATTCTATCCTTGTTCTATACACATTTTGCTCCTTTATTTTATTTACAATGTATTTTAACAGTTTTATCTTAATGCTGCCTATAATTGTACTTATTAATTAAATTATCCTTTAATATGTTTTTTAATTATCTATTTATTCAGATTTTTCATTGTTTATTTCTAATCTATTTGTTACTATAAATTTAACACATTACTAAGGAGGAATACATGAAAAAGAAAACTTTGCTTACATATACTTTACGCACTCTAGTATTTATCATAGGTTTAGGCTTTTTTGCTTTTTTAGCTTCACTACTTATCAATCTCTATATGATTAACACTGCTAATACTTACATCTACTCTTCCCCAAATGATACACCTTTATTAGATTCTAGCGTTATTATTGTATTAGGTGCACAGGTTCATTCAAATGGTAATCCTTCTGGTATTTTAAAAGATCGATTAGATACAGCTTATGCTATTTATAAAAATAACTCTCAATTAAAAATTTTAGTATCTGGTGACCATGGACAAAAAAATTATGATGAAGTTAATGCCATGAAAGATTATCTTATTAGTCTAGGTATTCCTACAAAACAAATTTATCTGGATCATGCAGGTTTTAGTACCTACGAAACTATGTATCGCGCAAAAGAAATATTCGAAATTAACAAGGCTATTATTGTAACCCAAGATTATCATCTTAAGAGAGCTGTTTATTTAGCAAATGCTAGGGGTATTGAAGCCTACGGCGTAAAAGCGGATATACTTTCATATCCCAACATTAAATATTTTGAAGCTAGAGAATACTTGGCACGTGTTAAAGATTTCTGTTATTCATTATTTAATCCTAAGCCTACTTATTTAGGCGATAAAATTCCTATCATGTCCACTGATAGCTCGCTTACCTACGATAAGAAAGTGGACTAGCCTCCACATTTCTTCCGCTAGGGAACCCTAGGTTCCCTTCGGCACTGACAAAAAAACATGTCAGCTGAGCCCCCTCCTGAATACGGCAGGAAATACTTCCCCTGCACCCTTATAGTCTAGGAAAGTTCTATTTTTATACAAAAGTAGAACTTTCCTAGATTATGAAAAATAATAATAAAATCCCCCTTAAGCTTAAATAAACTTAAGGGGGATTTTATTATCTATTCTGTTACCATTTCAATATCTAGTTTACGATATCTATCCATACCTGTACCGGCTGGAATAAGTTTACCAATGATAACATTTTCTTTAAGACCGATAAGTGGATCAGTTTTACCTTTAATTGCTGCTTCTGTAAGAACTTTAGTTGTTTCTTGGAAGGAAGCTGCTGATAAGAAGCTTTCAGTAGCAAGAGAAGCTTTTGTAATACCAAGTAATACATTTTTACCTTCTGCTGGCTCTAAACCTTCTGCTTCTGCTTTTTTATTTACCTCTTCGAATTCTAAGATATCGATAGAGCTTCCTGGAAGTAATCCAGTATCTCCACTTTCCTCAATCTTAATTTTCTTAAGCATTTGGCGAACGATAACCTCTATGTGCTTATCGTTAATATCTACACCTTGAAGACGGTATACACGTTGAACCTCTTGAATCATGTAATGTTGTACCCCTAGGATACCTTTAACTTTAAGGATATCATGTGGATTTACACTACCTTCTGTAAGTTCATCCCCTGCTTCAACATACATATCATCTTGTACTTTAATTCTTGAACCATAAGGGATTACATATGATTTTACATTGCCTGTTTCATTATCAGTTACTGTAACTTCACGCTTTTTCTTGTTATCAGTAATTGTAACAACACCGTTAATTTCAGAGATGATTGCAAGTCCTTTTGGTTTACGTGCTTCAAATAACTCTTCAACACGAGGAAGACCTTGTGTGATATCATCTCCAGCAATACCTCCTGTATGGAAAGTACGCATTGTAAGCTGTGTACCTGGTTCACCGATAGATTGAGCTGCAATAATACCAACAGACTCACCAATTCTTACTTGGTTACCAGATGACATGTTGGCACCGTAACATTTAGCGCAAACACCAATCTTAGATTTACATCTAAGGACATTACGGATACGAACTTTTTGAATACCGATTTCTTCGATATAATCAGCTTGGTTTGGTTTAATCATTTGATTTGCTGGTACAATTACTTCACCTGTTTCTGGGTGAACAATATCATCAGCTGCTACACGACCAGCTAAACGTTCATTTAGTGGTTCGATAACTTCTGCACCATCTTTGTATGCAGACACCCACATACCTGGGATTGGTTCATTTGGTGCATGCTCATGACAATCTTCCTCACGAATGATAACGTCTTGAGATACGTCAACAAGACGACGTGTAAGGTATCCAGAGTCAGCTGTTCTAAGTGCTGTATCGGCAAGACCTTTACGCGCACCATGAGCTGAGATGAAGTATTCAAGAACAGAAAGACCTTCACGGAAGTTAGCTTTAATAGGAAGCTCGATTGTACGACCTGATGTAGATGCCATCAGACCACGCATACCAGCTAACTGTTTAATCTGGTTAGTAGAACCACGGGCACCAGAGTGTGCCATCATGTAGATATTATTGTATTTACCAAGATTATCAAGAAGGGCTTTTGTAATCTTATCATTAGCCTTATTCCATGCTTGGATAACTTTATTGTAACGTTCTTCATCTGTCATAAGACCACGTCTGAAGAGTTTTGTTACATGATCTACTTCTGCTTGAGCTTCATCTAAGAAGCCTTGTTTCTCCTCTGGAACAACCATATCTGATACAGATACAGTAAGTGATCCTCTTGTAGAGAACTTGTAACCAAGATCCTTAACATTATCAAGGAAGATAGCTGTCTCAGTAGCACCATGTGTATTGATACATTTCTTGATTAATTTACCAAGTTCTTTTTTACCAACTAAGAAATCTACTTCATATTTAAATGTGTTTTCTTCTTTACTTCTATCTACAAAACCAAGGTCTTGTGGTACGATTTCGTTGAAAATGATACGTCCTGCAGTTGTATCTGTAAGACCCATTTGTTCTTCGCCATTAATCATTAAAGTACGTCTTACTTTAATCGGTGCATGAAGTGTAATAACTTTATTATCATAAGCAAGTAATGCTTCTTTTTCATCATGGAAGATTTTGTGCGCACCAATTTGACGTTTAACCCAAACTACTGTGCCATCTTCTTTGGTTACTTTCTCAACTTCATCTTTGTCAGTAAGAGCCCCTACTTCTTCTTCAGTAGCATACTCTTCGTCATCTTTTTTAAGTGTTAAATAGTATGTCCCAAGAACCATATCTTGTGATGGTACTGCAACTGGTGCTCCATCAGAAGGTTTAAGAAGGTTGTTTGGTGCTAAAAGTAAGAATCTACATTCAGCTTGTGCTTCAACTGATAAAGGAACGTGAACAGCCATTTGGTCACCATCGAAGTCAGCGTTGTAAGCTGTACATACAAGTGGGTGAAGTTTAATCGCACGACCTTCAACTAAGATTGGTTCAAATGCTTGAATACCAAGTCTATGAAGTGTTGGTGCACGGTTAAGCATTACTGGATGTTCTCTGATTACTTCTTCTAAAACATCCCAAACTTGTGGTTGTAATCTTTCAATCATGTGCTTAGCATTTTTGATATTGTGTGCAATACCATCAGATACTAATTTCTTCATAACAAATGGTTTGAAAAGCTCAATAGCCATTTCTTTTGGAAGACCACATTGATAAATTTTAAGGCTTGGTCCAACTACGATAACCGAACGTCCTGAGTAGTCAACACGTTTACCAAGTAAATTTTGACGGAAACGTCCTGATTTACCTTTAAGCATATCTGAAAGTGATTTAAGTGGTCTGTTACCAGGTCCTGTTACTGGTTTACCACGACGACCATTATCAATAAGGGCATCAACAGCTTCTTGTAACATACGTTTTTCATTTCTTACAATAATATTAGGTGCACCTAAATCAAGTAATCTTTTAAGACGATTGTTACGGTTAATAACTCTTCTATAGAGGTCATTAAGGTCAGATGTAGCAAAACGTCCACCATCAAGTTGAATCATAGGTCTAAGGTCAGGTGGAAGAACTGGAACAACGTCCATAATCATCCATTCAGGTTTATTATCTGATAAACGGAATGCTTCAATAACTTCAAGACGTTTAATAACACGAATTCTCTTTTGACCTGTTGTTGTTTTAAGTTGAGCCTTAAGATCAATACTTTCTGCTTCTAAATCAATGTCAGAAAGTAATTTCTTAATAGCTTCAGCACCCATTTCTGCTACGAATGAGCCTGGGCCATATTTTTCTTCCGCTTCTCTGTATTCTTTTTCGCCTAAGATTTCTTTATACTCAAGCCCAGTATCTTTTGGGTCTAGTACAATGTAAGCTGCGAAATATAAAATCTTCTCAAGTTTACCTGGAGTGATATCTAAGATAAGACCCATTCTACTTGGAATACCTTTAAAGTACCAAATATGAGATACTGGGGCAGCCAGTTCAATATGCCCCATTCTCTCACGTCTAACTTTAGCTTTTGTAACCTCTACTCCACAACGGTCACAAATAACGCCTTTGTATCTAATTCTCTTATACTTTCCACAGTGACATTCCCAGTCTTTGCTAGGCCCGAAAATTCTTTCGCAGAAGAGACCATCTCTTTCCGGTCTTTGTGTACGGTAATTAATTGTTTCTGGTTTTTTTACTTCTCCTCGTGACCACTCGCGGATTTTTTCAGGGGAAGCCAGTCCTATCTTAATTTGTTCAAAATAGATAGATTGATCCAAGTTTGACATGCTACGCACTCCCTTCATACTTTTATAAATCTAAATCACCTAATCCATCCTCTTCGAAGATTATGTCGTCTTCAGGCTCAAAATCTAATTCAATATTATCATCAAATAAATCTGGTTCTACATCAAGTTCTCCATCGGTATCAATATTTTCTTCAATGTAACCATCTTCTGGTATTTCTTCTAATACTTCAACGTTAGGTGCAATGCCTTCACCTTCATCAACACTTTCTTTAATATCAATTTCTGTCATATTACTTGTTAATACTCTAATATCAAGTGAAAGTGATTGAAGCTCTTTGAGTAATACTTTAAATGATTCTGGGATACCTGGTTCAGGTATATTTTCACCTTTAACGATAGATTCATAAGTTTTAACACGGCCTACCACGTCATCGGACTTAATTGTTAAGATTTCTTGAAGTGTGTATGCAGCACCATATGCTTCAAGTGCCCAAACCTCCATCTCACCAAAACGTTGTCCACCGAATTGTGCTTTACCACCAAGTGGTTGTTGTGTGATTGTTGCATAAGGACCAGTTGAACGAGCATGCATTTTATCATCAACTAAATGGTGAAGTTTAAGGTAGTGCATGTATCCAACAGTTACAGGGTTATCAAACTCTTCACCAGTACGTCCATCTCTTAAACGGATTTTACCAGTCCTATCAAGTGGTACCCCTTTCCATTCTGCTCTATGATCTCTGTTATCAGAAAGATACTTAATAACACTTTCATCAACTCTTTGTGACCATTTTGCTTCAAACTCTTCCCATGACCAGTTAACATAGTCGTTAGCCATTTCAAGAGTACTCATAATATCTTGCTCTGTTGCACCATTAAATACTGGTGTTTCAATTTTAAAGCCAAGGGCTTTAGCTGCAAGTCCTAAGTGGACTTCAAGTACCTGACCGATATTCATACGTGATGGTACCCCTAATGGATTAAGAACGATATCAAGAGGACGACCATTTGGAAGGAATGGCATATCTTCTACTGGAAGTACTCTCGAGATAACACCCTTGTTACCGTGACGTCCCGCCATTTTATCCCCTACAGAGATTTTTCTCTTTTGAGCGATATAACAACGAACCATTTTGTTAACACCTGGATCAAGTTCATCTCCATTTTCACGAGTGAAAATCTTAACATCTACGATAATACCAGCTTCACCATGAGGTACACGAAGTGAAGTATCTCTTACTTCTCTTACCTTTTCACCAAAGATTGCACGAAGTAATCTTTCTTCAGCTGTAAGCTCTGTTTCACCTTTAGGTGTTACACGACCTACTAAAATATCTCCAGAACGAACTTCAGCACCAATACGGATAATACCTCTTTCATCAAGGTCTTTAAGCGTATCTTCACCAACGTTTGGAATATCCCTTGTGATTTCCTCTGGTCCTACTTTTGTATCACGTGCTTCAACTTCATATTCTTCAATATGAATTGAAGTATAAATATCATCTTGAACAAGTCTTTCACTAAGAAGAATAGCATCCTCATAGTTGTAACCTTCCCATGTCATGAATCCAATAAGTGGATTTTGACCAAGAGCAAGTTCACCATTTTGAGTAGAAGGTCCATCAGCTAAGACATCACCTTTCTTAACAATATCTCCTTTGTTAACTACTGGTCTTTGGTTAATACATGTACCAGCATTACTACGTTCAAACTTTTCTAATTTATATGAGTGCTTTTTACCCTCATTATCTTTAACAATAATTTCTTTTGCAGTACATTTGTCTACAATACCATCTTCTCTAGCTACAGCTAATGCACCTGAGTCGATACCAATTTTGTATTCCATACCTGTTGCTACGATTGGACTGTTTGTAGCAATTAATGGTACTGCCTGACGTTGCATGTTCGCTCCCATTAAGGCACGGTTAGCATCATCGTTTTCAAGGAAAGGAATTAATGCAGTCGCTACAGAAACGATTTGTTTTGTAGATACATCCATTAAATCTATTTTCTTATAATCATAATCAAGAATATCTTCTGCATGACGTGCAGTTACACGTTTATTAATGAAGTAACCCTCTTCATCAAACTGTTCTGTAGCTTGACAAACTGTGTATTTTTCTTCTTCATCAGCAGTAATATAAATAACTTCATCTGTAAGTCTTGGTTCTGGTCCTGACTTATCAATAACACGATATGGTGCTTCAATAAAACCATATTCATTAATACGAGCGAATGTCGCAAGTGAGTTGATAAGACCGATGTTTGGACCTTCAGGAGTCTCAATAGGACACATACGCCCATAGTGAGAGTAGTGAACGTCACGAACTTCGAAGCCTGCACGCTCTCTAGAAAGACCACCTGGTCCAAGAGCTGATAATCTTCTTTTATGAGTAAGTTCGGCAAGTGGGTTGTTATGGTCCATGAATTGTGACAATTGTGAACTACCAAAGAATTCTTTGATAGCTGATGACACTGGGCGGATATTTATAAACGCTTGTGGACTAACAGCTTCTTGATCTTGAATAGTCATTCTTTCACGAACTACTCTTTCCATACGAGAAAGACCGATACGGAATTGGTTTTGGAATAATTCGCCTACACCACGGATACGTCTGTTACCTAAGTGGTCGATATCATCTGTATTACCAATTTCATATTCTAAATGCATATTATAGTTAATAGATGCAAAAATATCATCTAAAGTGATACATTTTGGAATAAGATCAGCTTTTCTAGCTTTAATTTCTGCTTTGATTTCTTCTATATCATGATATTGTTCTAAAATTTCTTCAAGAACTGGATAATATACTGTATCTTTAATACCAAGCTCTTCTGGATTAACATCAACAAAATGGTTAAGTTCTACTGTTCTGTTAGTGATAATTTTGATAGGCTTGTCTGAGTTTGCTACATTAACATGAATAGCTTCGATACCTGTATTTTGGATAGCATTTGCAAGTGCTACTGTGATTTTATCACCTTCGCTTGCTACAATCTCACCTGTGAAAGGATCAATAACATTGTCTGCAAGTGTAAGTCCCATTACACGATTACGAAGTGCTAGCTTTTTATTAAATTTATAACGTCCTACTTTTGCAAGGTCGTAACGTTTTGGATCAAAGAACATGTTTCTAAGGAGTGTTTCAGCGCTATCTACTGTAGGTGGTTCACCTGGACGTATACGCTTATACATTTCAAGAAGACCTTCTTCATATGTCTTACTTGTATCCTTTTGAATTGTTTCAAGGATCTTAGGCTCTTCACCAAATTTCTCGATAATTTCTGCATCGCTGCCAAGACCTAATGAACGTAAAAGCACTGTAATAGGAACTTTACGTGTACGGTCTACACGTACATAAAAAATATCATTTGAGTCTGTTTCATATTCTAGCCAAGCACCACGGTTTGGAATAACTGATGCTGAGAATAATTTCTTACCTGTTTTGTCAAAAGCAATATCATAATAAATACCTGGTGAACGTACTAACTGACTAACAATAACACGTTCTGCACCATTTATAATGAAGGTAGCGTTTTCTGTCATAAGTGGAAAATCACCCATAAACACTTCACTATCAACACTTGTGCCTGTTTCTTTATTATGAAGACGAGCTTTTACTTTAAGAGGTGCACAATAAGTAGCATCTCTTTCTCTACATTCTTCAATTGTATACTTTGGTTTGCTGTCTAAATAAAAATCAACAAATTCTAAAATGAGATTACCATTAAAATCAGTAATAGGAGAAATGTCTTCAAATACTTCTTTAAGACCTTCATTTAAAAACCATTCATAAGATGAACGTTGAAGCTCCACAAGATTAGGAATTTCTAATACTCCATCCTCTGTTCTAGCGTAGCTCATGCGAATTTGTTTGCCCATGTTAACTGGACGCATTTTAGATTTTTGCATGTGTTCCTCACCCCTTGCAAAATTTATAAATAATGCACGTTAATGCATTGTTCCGAAATAGGTTTAAAATGTGACATATTCACGCCTAATGCTTGATAAGCAGAAGTTTTTAATGTGAATATGTATTGTAAATAGCGAGTTACTATGCTATAATAAGGAAAAAACTACATATTACATAGCATATTAGCGCATTTTATAATGCTATCACAAAACAAAGGGTTAGTCAACCCTTTGTTTTTTTTATATTTTTCCATGTATAGTGGTGGATGCAACTCATTTTAAGCATATCATCCCCCAATACTTGTTTCAAGGGGTATTCCCTTTACAATTTAGTAACAAAAAAGGTAGCTCGTTCGAGCTACCTTTTCTATATTCATACATTAATTATTTTAATGTAACTTTAGCGCCAACTTCTTCTAATTTAGCTTTGATTGATTCAGCTTCATCTTTAGCTACGCCTTCTTTAAGCACTTTTGGAGCGCCATCTACAGCTTCTTTAGCTTCTTTTAAGCCAAGACCTGTGATTTCACGAACAACTTTGATAACTTTGATTTTTTCTGCGCCAGCTTCTGTTAATTCAACATCGAAGTCTGTTTTTTCTTCTGCTGCTGCACCTGCTGGACCTGCTGCAACCATAACACCTGCTGCTGCTGATACACCAAATTCTTCTTCACAAGCTGTTACTAATTCGTTTAATTCTAAGATAGTTAATTCTTTAACTGCATCGATAATTTCTTGGATTGATAATTTTGCCATTGTAAGCACCTCCGTAAATTTTAATTAATATAATATTTTTAAGTTTCGTACTAATCCTATGCTTCTTTTTCTGCAACTTGTTTGATAACACGTGCAAAGCTTGCCATAGGTGATTTGAAGCTTCCAAGTAAACGACCAAGTAATTCTTCTCTAGGAGCGATATTACCGATAGCCATCATACCTTTAGCATCATAGTAAGTGCCTTCTACAACACCTGATTTAAATTCTAATTTTTCATTGTCTTTAGCTACTTTAGCAAGAATTCTTGGACCTGCTGTTGCATCTGCGTATGAAATAGCAATAGCTGTTGGTCCTTCAAGATCTTTAGAAATCTCTGCGAACTCTGTACCTTCAATAGCAAAGTTAACCATAGTGTTTTTGAATACTCTGTATTCTACACCAGCTTCACGAAGATCTTTACGAAGTTTAGTATCTTGTTCTACTGTAAGACCACGGTAGTCTACTAATAAAACTGAAGAAGCTCCGTTAAGTTTTTCTTTAATTTGGTTAACAACTACTTGTTTTTGTTCTACTTTTGCCATTGTTACACCTCCTTGTTTTAATGCATAAAAAAATCGTCTTGCACATCTCCGCAGGCAAAACGATACACTTCCGTCCTTATTATAAAGACCTCGGTAGGTTGTTATACGTTATGTCCCAGTGGGACACCTACTGTCTGCGGCACAGTATTCATTTATCAACAAAACCTATTCTATCACTTACTTGTCTTGCTTGTCAACATTTTTAATTCTCCATTTTATTGAAGTATGTATCGTCGTAAAATTTTTACTAGCACATAAATAAATTTGTTAGTAAGACAAATTATTAGTACATAGAATAATGATGTTAATTATAATAAAATAATTATATTGAACAGCTACTAAAAAACGATATGTTAAAGAATTTAAAACTCATGTGCTAAAACAAGCATTAGATGACGTTATAAGTTGCTTAATACCTAATAACTCTAATCAAACATTAAGCAACCTAGCACAAAATTTAAAAAGCTTAGCTTTTTCATAAGAGATATTGTCCAATAGTCCACGCTACGACAAGTATTTTAAACTACATATCACATTTATATAATTGCAAAATACTTCATAGACTAAGCTACTTTAAGTAATTCATAGTATTTAATATCCCATTATAGTCGCAAATAAAACACTTGCTTCATATATATTAGTTACATTGAAATGTGATGCATTCAGAACTAATCCTCCATCTTTATTAAAACCTGTAGCATAGAGTGGCACATCACTTATAACTTCTTTATAAGTCTGTGGAACGGTTTCCATAGAATATAGATTTTCATTAAACCAGGTCTCAAATTCTCTTCCATATAAAGATGCTGCCTGCTTTGCTAAATGAAGTCTATAGTCAAATTTAATATCATCTCTTCTTAACTTTTCAAAAGAACGAGTAAACATACTATCTACTTTAAATATTTTTTCAATCTCTTCTTTTGTCACTAATCCTCTTGCTATGCATCTATAAAGGCTCGTATAAAGTAAATTTGTATCTATTTCTAACATAGGCATATATTTTTCTATACTAGCTCTAGAAAATCCTGCTATATTATTCATTTGTTTCACTTCATTCTTATATTCTCTTTCCTCACTACCTTCCCTAATTGTTCTTTCATTAGCACCAATGGATAAGTTAGTCATTCCAGCTATAGTAATAGGATATTTTATCAGAGGTATTTCCTTAGCTACTAAAACATTTACTAACCCCATATAGACGTCTTGACTAGCACCATCCCACAATCTCCCTGTTCTAGCTATTAATTCTTTTAAATATTCTCTTCGATACCCTGAATTTATATATAGCATAGGCAGTCCATACATACTATTTGGATCATTAGCTAGCATTGCTATATAATCTTTTAATCCGATATTCATTATGCTTATATCATTTTTAATATAATTTTTAGGAATAATAAATTGATGCTCTTGGCTTTTCTGGAATCCTGGCCATGCATAAAAACCTCTTTCCCATTGCAACACTTGATGTTGGGGTAAATCTTTTAACACATATTCCAAAACACTTAATCCCCATGGCAAAATGGCATCATCTGAACCAATGGAAAAAATAAATTTTCCTTTAGCCATTAAAAATGCATACTCAAAACTTTTAGTTAATGGTAAATCATATGGTGTCCTATAATATTTAATTCTCTCATCATTTAACTCTAAAAAAAGCTCATATACTTCATTATTGTTAGCAGTCGAATTATCACTCAAGACAATCTCATAATGACCATCATAGTCTTGTTTTAAACATGTCATAAGGGTATACTTCAATGCCTTAGCTGAATTTCTAGCAGGTACTACTATTGAAAAATCACATTCAGCATCACTATTTATTTTCTCCTCAGCATCAATATCATAAAGCATACTAATGTATTTTAAATAATTACCATACCATCCAAATACTATTTGCCCCTGGATATTTATACTGCTACTTCCCCCTAATATTTGTAAATTTTTCTTAAGCAATGTTGTTTCTTCTAGACATGTCATCATCTCTTGCGTACAAAAAATATTGAATACATCTCCACTAGTATTGAATATTTCCTTCAAAATACAATCTGTATTGACACTCATGGCATTATTCATCATATATGTAGCGATAGGCCTAATAATTTTTATGGACTCTCCTATCTTCTCTATATTATCCATACTAACTTGCGTTAGTTCCTCTATTGTTACATCTCTTTCTATTTCACATGTAATAGGTTCTTCTATTATTACTATTTCTTGACCGAAAACACTAAGTAGATTGATGAGCACTTCCAACTTAGTTCTCTCATTAGATGTCATAACCACAATAGATTTTCTGCACTTTCCTTGCATAAGTACTAGATCTAAATACCCAAAATTTAGCATCTTATCTACTGTAGATCTTATATCATTCTTATCCATTTTCATATGATATAAAAGCATACATATATAATACATCACACTGTCATGAGATATATAATATATATCAGCCATTTTTTTCAGTAGCTCGCAATTATCCATATCCTCTAAAAACGCTTCGGCAGTATTATCTAGCATATCATTATAATCTTTAATAATACGACTTTCTTCTCCAGAATGTATATATTGCATAATTGCTTTCTTAACCTTTATTTTTTCCTGTTCAACTATATCTCCATTTATTTCTGCTAATTTTTCATATACATCTAATAACTCTTGCTGACCATCATATTCGTATAAATCCAAACTTTTATCATTAAGAAAATCATATACTTCTTGTATAGGATAGTCTAATGCAATCATAGCCTCAGCTTTTGCTACTATCCACCTTAATCTTACAGGCTTTATCTTGTATAGTTCTTCTAGTTCATCTAATGCCTGCTGAGCTTGCCCCTGTACTATTTTTTTTCTTATCACTTCAACTTTTGACAAATATTCTACTTCTATCACTTTCCCACTTCCTCTTATACTTGCATTTTGTTATATTACAAATATCTAATCTATCTTTCGAATAAGTTTAAATGCTTCTACATAATGCTTTCCAACTACAGTTCCCCATCTTTTTGCTATTATCTCTAAAGCTTCTAAAGACCTGGGATGTGGATAATCTCTTATTTCCGAAGTATAATATGACATCGCTTTTAATTTATCTTGAAATGTATGCTTAATATCAACAAATACATTTGGTACAAACTCCGTTCCTAGTGTGCTAAAATTCCATTCCGTTGAAGATGGGGTTTCAAAAGTATAGATTTCTTTAACAGAGTATTCACCTATAGGCCTACATGCTGTTAATACTGCCTCATAAGTTTTTCTATGATCGATATTTAAATCACCTTCATGGTGTGTATAAATAATATCTGGTTTTAGAATTTCTATGTATTTTTCTATTTCTTTAATAATATCCAATAAATCAATTCTATCAAAACGATTATCTGGTAAGTTGGAGAAGATAACTTGTTGATAACCTATTTCCCTTGCTGCTTTAAATGTGTTTGCGTGTAAATTTTTAATTTTATTTTCATACTCTCTTTCTTCTCTAGAAGTTATACCCTCTCCTAAGATAATACAATTTATCTCATGTCCTTCTTGTGAAAATTTCTTTATTGTAGCTCCTAACCCTAGTATTTCATCATCCGGATGTGCTACAATCACTAAGATTTTACTCATGTCTACTCATCCTCCAATAAAAATTCTGCATCCGCTATAAGTTTTCCCTGTCTAAGTGTAGCTCTTGAAAAATTGATTTTATATCTTCCAAATTTAATGTATGCATTAGGATAACCCTCTGCATCTAGCATTCTAATGTAATCATAAATCTTGTCTAATTCAAATTCTTGTTTTATTTCACTTTCACTTTCTTTTCTTCTTTTAAAAGTAACTACCTCTCCAGTTTGTTGTTTACACTCTATATATTCCTCATTCAAAAAACAAGGTATCATTTTTTTAAATATAACCTTGGATGCTCTAATAAAAATCTCTTCTGCTGTACCATTTAAGTTTAAATCTTCTTTAAAATAAATTTCTCCAGCATCTATCTCTGCGGATACTCTAATTGCAGATACTTTTGTATTTTCTATTCCTCGAACTATCAAATTTTGTAACGGACTTCCTCCCCTCCCAAAGGGTAAATCTGTTATATGAAATACTACACAATTATAATTTTCATAAATCTCTTCTGGAATCATCCACGACCAATGTGGGAAAAAAATATAATCTGGCTCTATCTCTTTAACTTTTGCATAAGTTAAATTGTTTTTTTGAGTAATAAGTATTATTTCATGTTTATCTTTATATTCATCCTTCAAATATTTACAGTTACTAATATTCCATGACTTTATAGTAGCAATAATTATCTTCATATTCCTTTGACATTTTAAGTTGTAGTAACAACTTTTCCTCCTATTATAATTAACAAAAGTATTACATATTTATATACTGATAGATTTGCTCTATACACATTTCATAAACCTCAGCAACCTTATATTTTTTATACCATGTCACTGTTAACTCTATTGTTTTATCAATATCTAATTTAGGGGCCCAATTTAATTTAAACCTAGCCTTACTAATATCTAAATTTAATATATTTGCTTCGTGTAAGTGTCTAGCATTTGAAATATTATTTAATTTTCCCTGACCATATTTCACTATTATTTTACTTGCAATTTCCCACACATTCTTCATCGAATCAATATTCGGCCCAAAATTCCATGCTTCACTATAATTAATAGGATCCTCAGTTAGTTTTTGTCCTAATAATAAATACCCACTCAAGGGTTCCAACACATATTGCCACGGTCTTAAAGCTTTTGGATTCCTGATATTAATTACCTTATTATGCTCAATTGCTCTTATACAATCTGGCACAATCCTATCTTTTGCCCAGTCTCCTCCCCCAATCACGTTTCCAGCTCTTACAGACGCAATTGCCTTTTGATGTTCTCTATATTCATTCGGATTCATAAAAGATTGACGCCATGAATTAATTGCAATTTCACAAGCAGCTTTGGAAGAGCTATAAGGATCATACCCTCCTAATGTGTCTATTTCTTTATATCCCCAAAGCTGTTCTTTATTTTCATAACATTTATCAGTTGTAACAAATATGCCTACTTTCGTGTTACTAGAGGCTCTTATACACTCAAGTATATTAATCGTCCCCATTAAATTAACTTCATATGTATCAATAGGTTTTTCGTATGATTCTCTAACAAGAGGTTGTGCAGCTAGGTGAAATACATATTCTGGTTCATACTTTTTAAAAACTTCCTCTAATTTTTTCTTATCCCTAATATCACCACGAATATCTACTACCTTATCAGCCAAACTAGCCATTTTAAAATTTCCCTCAGGTGATCCTTCATCAATACTGTATCCGATTACTTGAGCACCTAATTCATTAAGCCACATACTAAGCCATGCCCCTTTAAATCCCGTATGTCCTGTTACCAAAACCTTCTTTCCCCTATAAACATTATTAAATCCTTGCATTAATTATCACACCCTCTTAATTCCATTAGAAGTATCCCAATATTTTATTCTATATACCGTACTATATAATCTGCTAATCTTTGTGCACCTTTTCCATCTACTATTGTTTGCATTTTTTCAGATAACGCTATTCTTTTGTGTCTGTTATTAATCATATCTTCTGTAAAATTTATTATATTATATATGACTTGTTCTGCATTTTCTCTCCAATCTCCTGCTGTAGGAATAATATTATTCTTTTCAAAAGCCATACTATTATAAATCTGATTATCTGCAAAAAAATATGAAATAGTAGGCATACCCGTAGCACATAACTCATACAATGTACTTCCACTGGCAGAAATGGCCATATCACACTTGCACATGAGTTTACACATTTCTGTAACATTCTCATGTACTATTAAATTATTATATTTTCTTGACTGCCTTCTTAACATTTCTCTTTGACTATTTAAACTTCCAGAAACTATATGTATAACTATATTATTTCTATTTGCTATTTCTATTAATGAATCTACTAATCGAGGTCCTATACCATATATATCTGCCCCCCCCGTAGATATCAAAATATCTTTTACTTCATCTTTTATTTTCCTTTTTCCAACATCCTGAAATTCACTTCTTAATGGAACATACTTGCATCCAATTAATTGTTTTTCTTTCTCTACTCCTGTATATTTCATTTCATTCCCATAAATACTATAATTAATTAATAGGTCACACCTATATTCAAAGGCATTTATATCATCAATGTATGCAAGTTTTACAGTCTCTTTAATATCATTCATATATTTTTGAGTAACATAATAACTATCAACTATAATGAGCTTCGGCTTTATTTTCTCTAACTTAGGAATTAAGACAGAAATCTCATCTTCCATATTATCCCACTGTGTATCTAAACAAATAACATCAAATCCATTTTTCTCAATTATTTCTTTCATTATACCGTCTGCAATTATAAATATGCACTGTTGCTTTTTATTATTTAATGCCTTTGCTATAGCTAGACAACGCATAACGTGCCCTGAACATATCTTATCGTTACCATCAACTCTAAAAGCAATCAATCTTTCACCTTCTAACATTCTTTTTCTGCCTGTATACCTCTCTTCTTATAATCAGCTACAATTTCATGCCAAGAAAAGGGGGATTTGTCATATATCTCCTGTAACTGCTTTTTTGTATGATAAGTTCCCTTCTTGGGTTGTGGAATCCCTTCTATTTTATTACATTTTATATCATTCCAATTTTCCTTAAATAATTCACATATTTCATCTATTAATTTATTATAACTTGTGCTAAATGTCTCTTTACCTTCATCAAAAAACATTTCTTTCTGACACAAAATTTCTCCGGTATCTAATCCTTTGTCTACTCTATGTATAGTAACACCTTTAGGTGTATCCTCAATAAAACTAAAATAATTTGGCGCCCAACCACGATTATATGGTAAATACGAAATATGTAAATTAATAATTCTATTCCCCATATACTCTATAATATCTTCATCTATAATATGTTTATAGTTAAAACTAATAATAAATTTAGGTTTAATAGCCTTAATAATTTCCAATGAGATTTTTTCTTTAAAGTGAATAACGTATTCTTCTCTGTTACACAACCATTCATACAACATTGTGGTATTTTCATTATTAGTAAGAAAAACTATACTTTCTTCTTCACATAATTCAAAGGTTAAAGGGGTGCCTGCCATAATATTCTTTTTAGCCTTCATATTGAGTACTGACTCTCTATACTTAGGCAGAATACCATATCCCGGCCTTATTACTTTAATATTTTCAGTAGTAAACGGCTCTCCTTTTTTTATATCCTTTACCACAAATAAGGATCTACGAAACACCATAGACTGCTTTTCATTTGAATTCAAGTCGTATGACACTTCCCCTATAATTGCTTTTGCAGCATTTACTTCTTTAATCATAGTCGCAAATTCCTCAGGTTCCATTGAAAATTCACTGTCACATGTTTTAATTTCTCTAGATAAACAAAAATGCTTTTCTACCACACACGCTCCTTGACTCGCTCCTACAACGGCAGCTAAACTTCCCATACTATGATCTGAAAGTCCTATTGATACTCCAAACCTGTTTTTCATATCTTGGATAGTAGATAAATTCATATCTTTCCAATCAGCAGGATATGAACTACAACACTTTAACAAAATAACCATTTCATTTCCCATACGCTTGCATGCCTCTACTGCATCCTGTATTTCCTCAACACTTCCCATACCACAGGAAATAATTATAGGTTTGCCTTTGCTAGCTACATATTCAATAAGAGGAATGTCTACAAGTTCAAAACTTGCAATTTTATAAGCTTCACACTCTAGTCCTTCTAAAAAATCTACAGCAGTTACATCAAAGGGTGTAGAAATAAAATCTATTTCTAATTCATCACATTTTTCTTTTATAGCACGCTGCCACTCCCATGGCGTATATGCATCTTCATATAATTGATATAAATTATATCCATCCCATAAGCCACCTTTTATCTTAAACCACTTTGTGGTGCTATTGATTGTCATGGTATCCGCTGTATAGGTTTGTATTTTGAGACAATCTGCACCAGCTTCCTTAGCAGCCTGTACAATTTCTAAAGCATTTTCTAACTTACCACCATGATTTGCACTCATTTCTGCAATAAAATATACTTCTCCCCTTGAAATTTTATCCCATAGTCTCATATCATTCCTCCTAATACCATTCTAACTTACTTTCTATACCATTCTACTATCTTTTTCACCGCATCTACTACGTCATTTATATCTTCATCTTTCATCTCGTAATACAGTGGAATACTCATGATTCTTTCATATACTTTTTCTGCATTACTACAAATTCCTTTTTTATATCCCAGCTTACTATAATAAGGATGATAATATACAGGAATATAATGAATTTGACAATTAATTCCCTCAGCCTTCATTGCATCAAAAAATTCTTTTCGTGTACAATTTAACTTATCTAAATCTAGCTGAATGATATATAAATGTGGAGTCGTATCAGATTTAGGATGATTTTTTTGTAATATAATCTCATCTATGTCCTTAAAGGCATTGTTATAACATTGAATTATTTGCTTTCTTTTAGAAGAAAATTCGCTTAATTTATTTAATTGACTTATAAGTAATGCAGCTTGAAAGTCCGTCATTCTATAATTAAACCCTAATGCTATTTGCTCATAATACCAACTACCATGTGGTTCCTCTATCATCATTTCTTGATCACGAGTAATCCCATGTCCTGTGAGCAATTTTAATTTCCTATATATATCAATGTCATTAGTAGTAACAGCTCCCCCTTCTCCTGATGTTACAGTTTTTACAGGATGAAAACTAAAACAAGTTACATCAGCTATACTTCCAACAGCCGCTCCATCATATCTTGTACCTATTGCGTGGGCTGCATCTTCTATAAAATACAGATTATTTTGTTTGCAAATTTCTCTTATCTTATCTAATTCTGCTGCTTGTCCAGTAAAGTCTACTGCAATTATTGCCTTTGTCCTTGAAGTTATTTTTCTTTTAATATCTTCTACACAAATATTATATGTATAAGGATTTACATCAGCAAAAACTACTTTCGCTCCACAGTATAATATAGAATTAGCAGAAGCTACAAACGTTAATGGTGTCGTAATAACTTCATCGCCCTCACCTATTCCCAATGACATACAAGCGATATGAAGTGCCGCAGTTCCATTTGCTACTACCACTGCATATTTAGCACCTGTTATTTCACATATTTTTTCTTCAACTTCATCAATTTTAGGACCTGAGGTTATTAATGGTTGTTTTAAAGTCTCTACTACCGCCATTATATCGTCTTCATCAATATACTGTTTTCCATAATAAATAGGCTTTTCTCTTATAGGACTTCCGCCTAAAATAGCTAATTTTTGCATCTCAATACCTCTTTCGTTCCTAGTACTATATCTTACCTGAATATGTACCATAAATATTAATTTCCTTGTATAAAACATGAAAGTAGCTAGATATTATCTTTTAATCCAACTACTTTCATCTACTTTACAAATCTACTTATTCAATATATTACTTAATTTTTCATATGTAGCATGCCTAAATCTACCGTATTGCGTAATTATATTTTTGACTTCATACTCATTTAAATTAAGTTGATTCATTAATTCTATTAACTCATCCAGTTGTTCATTAGAATAGTGATAGCTTTCCCATTTACGAACTTGATGCATAAAAGCAATCTTATCCATGGCTTCTGTAAGCTCTTCATCTTTCAAGTAGTTTTTATAATACTCATTTTCCTTTAATAAGTCAAAATAATAATCTGGAAATACTTTGCAATCATAACCTTCTCCTAAAGTTAACCCTAACTTTATACACTCATTACAATACGTAAAATGATATTTTTTATTTAAGATATCGTCTACATTGTCCTCTAATATATTTCCACAAATAATATTTTTTTCATATTCTTTACTAAAACAATTACATACTCTAACGTTTCCATCTACATTAATTGATAAGAATTTTTCTCTAAAATCACAATAATCTCTTGGTGATGCCTTGATCTGTTCATCTAATACATTTAATAGTAATTCTTTTGACATCTGTTTAAATTCCTCATATGGAATTTGACTATTTACATATTCTCTGCATTTGTTCTTATCAAATAAAACTGCATAATTTGGTGCAAATCTAATATCATATTTATCGCAGAATTTCCTGGCATCCTCAATTTCGTTTTGATTAAATTGATAAATATGATATGTCATATCGAATGGAACAGTCTTTAGCTTTTCTCTCAATGCCAAAATATTTGACTTGATCTTTTCAAAATTAAATCCATGGATTCTATTATATGAATCCTGTGAAAAACCAGGCATAGAAATTAATACTCTTTTTATATATGCAATATTTTCTTGATTAATATTAGGAATAACACTTGCATTTGTACTAATATCTGTTTTTATATCCATCTCTCTATTAACACTTAATATGCTATTTAAATTAGGATGCAATAATGGCTCTCCTAATGCATATATATGAAAATTAGTATTCAGCGTTAGCATTTTATATTCTATCAGCTTCTTTAATATAGATTTATATTTTTGTATATCAATAAATTCTCCTCTATGAGATAAATCATTACCTGATGGACAATATTTACACTTTGCATTACAAAAGCCGGTAATATCTACTGCAATTTCTTTAAATCCCATTGGAAATTTTTCTTGCCATTGAATTAAATTTCTAATTTCTGTATTCAATATTATTTTCTCCTTAGTTCTCTACATTATAAAGTGTAACTATTTCATTATTTAATTTCAGCACCTTATTTATATAATCTACTATTGAATCTTGACCATAATAGGATGATATTAAAATTTTATAATTATACTCATATAATTGTTCCGGCGAGATAATAGGTATTCCATTATATTGCTTATTTTGGTAATGCAAATTACTATCTACAAATAGTTTTATATTACATTTTCTCAACTGTCCTTTTGCAAGCTGTCTTAATGTGTGAGTCCCTACTCCCCAAACAATAATAGGCTCTTGTTCTTGTATCCTACTCTTTATTTTTTCATTTACCTCTCGCTCTAATCTATAATTTCGAACAATATACTCCTTAATACTCTCTATTGCTTCTTGATCATCTACTATTTTCTCATTTTTCTTGGTTACATCATCATCATATCTAAATATTGTTTCTAACTCACTATATAGTTTATTATGATTGATTTGATAATCAATTAAAGTGAATCCATGTTTTCTCATCAAATTACTTAATGAATTCTTTGAAAAATAATTAATATGTTCTACACTAAATTCTTGAAAAGGGCAATTCACTAACTCTTTAAATCCTTGTACATTGGGAACTGATAAATATAAGTATCCTCCCTTATTTAATATTTTTTTTAATTGAGTAATTGAATAATTTAAATCTACTACATGTTCTAAAACAGCATTAAGTCTAATAAAATCATACTTTTCATGTTCCTCTAATTCATTAATGGTTGCTTGCTTAGCATTAATATGATTATCTTTCATTAGTTTGACACAAAGAGGTGATGGATCTATTCCATTTAAATCTTGATAGCCTTTTCCCTTTAAAAATCTTAAAAAATCGCCTGTGGCACATCCAATATCAACTATTCTAAATTTTTCAAAATTTATCTCTTCATTATTAATGCACTCTTCAATAAAATTTAATGAAGCTTGAAACCTTGAAATTTGACTGTCTGTTAACTCATCTGCTTTAACTTCATATTTTGAACAATTTTTATAATATAAATCAAACTCTTTTTGCCCCGGAATATCATCTGCATATAAAAAGCCACAATTGTTACATACAACTACTTCATATCCCCTTAAAAATGTCACTTCTTTTATGTCAACAAATTCCTGACTAAATAAAATTTCATTATTATAATGATCGCATATTGGACAGTTTCTTTTTTCTATTCTCTCCATAGTACTTGCCTTCCTTTATAATATTCAAAAAGCTTTTCCAGTCCACATTCTATAGGTGTAAGCCGCCATTCTATTTCTTTATTAAGACGTTTATTATCTCCTGTATACTCAAAATTCATCCCCTCCATTAAACAGGCTACTTCTATTTGTTTCCCAGAAATAACTTTAATAATTTCTGCCATTTTTGATAATTCTATCGGAGAGGCTGTGCACACGTTATAATCTTGATATTGTGGTTTATTTTCTAAAACCCATTTAACTGGTGTTATCAAATCATCCACATATAAGAAGTCAAATATACAATTCTGTCTTATAGTGAGTGTTTTTCCCTTTAATGCAGATAAACACAAATGAGAAGGAAAACACGCTTTATGATTTTCATATTTGCCATATACGCCAAATAATCTTAGATTATAAATATTGCTAGATTTTCTAGTCTCTAAATTCATTATGTACTTACTTAGTGAATAGTCATTTAAGTTCGGAACCCTTCTTCCAAAATCTTCTTCTTTAAAATTCTGTATAGGATATCTTTTATCATATTCGGCTCCTGAGCCAAAATAAATGACCTTATCTATTTCACCTGCATACTCAATCAAATTATAAAACATCTTAAGATTACAACTTAAATCCATTCTTGGATTAACATCTCTTCTTCTCTGATTATATACAGCAGTGTGAATAATATCTGTGATTTTATATTGCCTTATATATTGCCCTACTGAATCAATATCTAATAAGTCTAATTCCTCACTAGAAGGAGCTACTAGGTCATACTCCTTACCTAATTGTTCTTTAATATTTCTTCCAATAAACCCATTTCCTCCAGTTAGTAAAATGCGTTTCATTTATCATTCTCCCATTGCGGCATATTTTCTCTCAGCTCCTCTTCCGATAAAAAAGGATATAAATTTTCTAATTTAGAAGAAGAAAATGTTCCATTTGGATGAGCTACAGTCATAGACTTAGGAATTTCATCAAAATAAATAGATGCCTTTATCTCACATAATATAGGTTTTGAATCACTCATTACTTTCGATAGCACACGTTCAACATCTTCATTGTTTTCTATGCAATAATAATTCAGCTCATATGTTTTAGCTATATCTTCTACTTTCGGAAAACTTACATAGGTTTGAGCATCACAAGCAGCAAATTGACTTTTAAAATTATTCTTTTGCATCATATAGATAGAGGCATAACCGCTATTTGAAAGTATGAATAATTTTATTGGCAAATCATAATTTTTAATAAGTTGTAATTCTTGAATATTATGTTGTAAACTTCCATCACCCTCTAATGCGATAGTTCGTCTTTTACCACTAGCTAAACACCCCCCAATAGCAGCTGGTACAACAAAGCCCATAGATCCCAATCCAAGTGATGCCATAAACCTTTGTCCTTCTTTTAGTTCAAATGCCATATGAGAAATACCACAAGCTCTTCCAGAAGAAGCTCCAATAATTACGTCCTTTTCATTACAATACTCTGATAATTTATTCATAAAATAATATCCATCAGTTAACCCCTCATTGTCCACCGGTTGTTTTTCTTCTAGTAATGGATATTTTTGTTTCATTTGCTGACAGAAATTGATCCAAGTTGTATATTCTGGCAAAGAATATTCGTCACATCTTTCTAACATTTTACTTATAAACAGCCTTGCATCAGTACAAACTTTTTCTATAAACTCCATATTTAATTTATTAATTTCGTTTTCATCAATGTCTATAATTACTTTTTTAGCTTGAAAACCAAAATGAGGTTCGTCATATGCAGTTAATACTGGGTTTAATCTCGTTCCGATAATAATCAATAAATCGCTATTTTGTAATACATAGTTAGAATATCTAGTGGTAGGAATACCTGGTGCCCCAAAATACAACAAATTATCTTCTGCAAACATATCTTTAGCTCTCCATGTAGCTAAAACAGGAATATGCAGTTTTTTTACTAATCTTTTAATTTCTTCTTGTGCCCCAGCGCTCACTACTCCTCCGCCAATTAATATAACTGGTCTTTTAGAATTCATTAATAGCTCATATATTCTGCTTATGGCTGAAACTAAATCTTCCTTTATCATTGATAAATCTTCTTCAAGAGGATTAAACCCTTCCAATTTTTCTGGCTCAATTTGAGCTGCTTGAATATCCAACGGAATATCCAACCAAACCGGCCCTTTACGCCCAGTTCTCGCTAAATATACAGCCTTTTCTAAGTGATAACGTACTTCTTCTTTATTGGTAATTTTTACAGCATATTTAGTAATAGGTTTTACAATAGATACAATATCTACTTCTTGTGCTCCAAATTGTCTTACATTTCTTAAGGAGGCAAAGTCTGCTGTCTTGCATTGTCCTGATATTGCTAATACAGGTACTGAATCTAAATAAGAAGCAGCTATTCCAGTAACTGCATTCGTCCCTCCAGGTCCTGTAGTCAACATACAAACTCCTATATTATTAGTATACTGAGCATAGCTATCTGCACATATAGAACTAGCTTGTTCATTTAAATTGCAAACCAAGTTTAGATTATTATTCTTTCCTACTGAATCTAATAAATGCATCATTCCTCCACCCGAAATTAAAAATATATCTTTAACTCCAAGTTTAACAATAAACTCTGCTACATAATCAGAAACTTTCATTTAACTACTTCCTTACTTTTTATATTTTTTATTTATCCTTGGATTAAACTCTACTTCCCCTTTAAAACTATAATTGCTCAAGTAATTGTTTTAATTCTTCTACTGATAACCATTCTTTATTGGTTCCTGAATTATATTCAAACCCTGGCTGAACAATTTTACCACCTACTTCATAATAATCTTCTACATTCCACCAATCATATTGCGGATATATAATATAGTGCTTTTCATATTCATATGTATGACTAGAATCATCTGTTGTAACCATTATTTCATGAAGCTTCTCTCCTTCACGTATACCTATTTCTTCTAACTCAATCTCTTCCCCTCCTATAGCCCTAGCTAAATCCGTAATATTAAAAGAAGGAATTTTAGAAATGTAAGTTTCTCCACCTTTAGAATCCTTTAAAGCTTTAATGACTAAATCCACCCCTTCATCCAATGTAATCCAAAACCTAGTCATTCTCATATCCGTAATTGGAAGAGATTTAACTCCTTCATTTATTATTTTTTTGAATAAAGGAATTACCGAACCTCTACTTCCTGCCACATTTCCATATCTCACTATTGAAAACACCGTTTCCTTAGACGCTGTATATGCATTAGCTGCCACAAATAACTTATCCGATACTAGTTTGGTTCCCCCATATAAATTAATAGGATTTACTGCTTTATCTGTAGATAATGCAACAACCTTTTTTACTTTTTGATCAAGGGCAGCATCTATTACATTTTGCGCTCCATGAATATTAGTTTTAATAGCTTCAAATGGGTTATATTCGCATATAGGCACATGCTTCATAGCTGCTGCATGAATCACGTAATCCACAGCATAAAAAGCTCGCTGTAATCTATCTTTATCTTTTACGTCTCCGATAAAAAATCTTAATTTTTTTATTTTTTCTTCACCATATTCTTTAATAAGTTCATTTTTCATTGTATATTGTTTGAACTCGTCTCTAGAAAAAATAATAAGCCTTTCGAATTCATATTCATCCAATAATCTTCTTGTAAATTTTTGACCAAAAGAGCCTGTCCCGCCTGTAACTAAAATTCTCTTTCCTTTAAACATATAACTTCTTACTTCCTTCCTACTTTCGAATAATATACTACCTACTACTTACTCTACCACTTTACATATTGCTTCTTGCATATAATCCATCATTTCAATAGTCATACCTGGATATACGCCTATCCAAAAGCTATTTTCCATAATATAGTTAGTATTACTTAAACTTCCTACAATACGATATCCGCCTTCTGCTTCACGAACATGATCAAAACATGGATGTTTGATTAAATTCCCTGCAAACAGTGTTCTAGTCTGTATCCCCTTATCCTCTAAATACTGCACAACCCTATTTCTATCTACCCCTGACTTACAAGTAAGCAGAAATCCAAACCAGCTCGGTTGACTATTTTCACACGCTACAGGTAATATTAATCGCGTTTCAAGATGCTCTAAACCTTTTCTAAGATATTCAAAATTATGTTGCCTTTTCTCAATGAAAACTTGTATCTTGTCTAACTGTGCACACCCAATAGCTGCTTGCATATCTGTAGCCTTGAGATTATATCCAAAATGGCTATAAACGTATTTATGATCATAACCCATAGGTAATTGTCCATACTGCTTATCAAATCTATGCTTACATAGATTATCTTGACCCGAAGCACAAATGCAATCTCTTCCCCAGTCTCTTAAGGAACGAATTATTTTATTTAACAATGGGTTGTTTGTATAAACAGCACCACCTTCTCCCATTGTCATATGATGAGGTGGATAGAAACTAGAAGTACCTATATCTCCAATAGTTCCTGTATAATACTCCTTCCCATTTAATGCATACCTACTTCCTAATGCATCACAATTATCTTCTATCAACCATAAATTGTGCTGATCACAAAAATTTTTCACTGCTGCAAGGTCAAAAGGATTTCCCATAGTATGTGCAATCATTACTGCTTTTGTTTTACTTGAAAGTGCTTCTTCCAATTTTGCAATATTGATATTGTATTGAGGTATTGTTACATCTACAAAAACAGGAACTGCACCATATTGAAGTATGGGCGTCACTGTAGTTGGAAATCCACAAGCCACTGTGATTACTTCATCACCTCGTCTAATCATGCGTTCTCCCAACAAAGGTGAGGTTAACGTCATAAATGCAAGTAAATTAGCACTTGAGCCCGAATTAACCAAACTACAATACTTTATATGTAAAAACTCAGCAAATTTTTTCTCAAATTTCTCAGTATATTCTCCTGATGTGAGCCAAAAATCCAAAGATGCATCCACTAGATTCTTCATTTCATTTTCATCATATACACGTTTTGCATAAGCTATTCTGTCTCCAACTTGATAATTGCTATTTTTATCATGAAAATGTTTATAATACTCCCCAACCATTTCTAGAATCATTTCTTTAGCTTGATTTTCTGTCTTTCCATCAAACATCTTATATATCCCTTTCTCAACCATATCAATTTATTTTATCCATGGTACATTACCACTTTCCCATATAGCCTCCAAATTATTTTTATCTCTTAAGGTATCCATGCATTTCCAAAAACCACTATGCTTATATGCATTTAACTGCTTATTTTGAGAAATATTTCTTAATGGTATTTGCTCAAAGATACATTCATCCTCATCTGATAAATACTCGAAAACTTCTGGCTCTAATACCATAAATCCTGCATTAATCCAGCCACCATCCTCTTTTGCCTTCTCCCTAAAACTTTCTACTTCATAGTTATCATTAATATCTAATACACCAAATCTTCCCTCTGGCTGTACAGCTGTTAAAGTTAGTAGCTTCTTACACTTCTTATGGTGTTCTATAAGAGCCTCTAAATCAACATCTGAAACTCCGTCCCCATATGTCATCATGAAAGCTTCTTCACCTATGTATTTTTGCACTTTTTTTAATCGTGCGCCAGTTTGTGCATTTAACCCTGTATCTACTAAAGTGACTCTCCATGGTTCTGCTACATTTTGATGTATTGTCATCTCATTTCCATTTTTAAAATCATATGTTATATCTGACATATGTAAATAATAATTAGCAAAATACTCTTTAACCACATACCCCTTGTATCCCAAACAAATAATAAATTCATTAAACCCATAGCCACTATACATCTTCATTATATGCCAGAGAATAGGTTTTCCTCCTATTTCAATCATTGGCTTTGGTTTTAAATGACTTTCTTCACTAATTCTAGTTCCCAAACCACCTGCCAAAATAACTACCTTCATGTTTATCATTCCTTTTGGTCATTCTAAATTTTTATGTTTTATATTATATATCGTCAATTCCCGCTCATATTATTATATTCTAATCATATAGTACTCTACTTTTACTTCTGCTATCTGCTATCTGCTATGACCTATTTCTATCTTTAATTTTAATGTTAGCTAAAAAGATTAAAAATCCTCGCTAATTAACTTTATTATACACTATTATTTATATATTGTAAAAAACTGCCATATATCTACTTAAAGACATATGACAGTTTTCTATTTGTTATTTTTAATTTCTTATTGATCAGCTTTCATTGGGTTTACTTTGATTCCAGGACCCATTGTAGTTGATACTGAGATGCTACGAAGGTATTGACCTTTTGCAGCAGCTGGTTTTGCTTTTATAACTGCACTCATTAATGTGTGGAAGTTGTCTTGTAATTTTTCAGCACCAAATGATACTTTACCAATTGGAACGTGGATAATGTTTGTTTTGTCAAGACGGTATTCGATTTTACCTGCTTTGATATCATTGATTGCTTTTGTTACGTCCATAGTAACTGTACCAGCTTTAGGGTTTGGCATTAAACCTTTTGGTCCAAGTACGCGGCCTAAACGCCCAACAACACCCATCATATCTGGAGTTGCTACTACAACGTCAAATTCAAACCAACCTTCGCCTTGGATTTTTGGAATTAAATCCTCTCCACCAACGAAGTCAGCGCCTGCTGCTAAAGCTTCATCAGCTTTTGCACCTTTAGCGAATACTAAAACTCTTTGAGTTTTACCTGTACCATGTGGTAATACGATAGCACCACGAACTTGTTGATCAGCATGACGGCTGTCTACACCTAATTTAATGTGAGCTTCAACTGTTTCATCAAATTTAGCAGTTGATGTTTTTCCTACTAATTCAAATACTTCTGCTGGATCATAAACCGCTGCACGGTCTACTAATTTAGCAGCTTCAATATATTTTTTTCCTCTTTTCATCACTTTACCTCCTTGTGGTATTAGCGGGGCAGTGCCCTCCCACGTAAATAAGTTTACGCGCCTAATTTATAAATTGATTAAAAACCGATTAATAATTATTCTTGAACTGTGATACCCATTGAACGAGCTGTACCAGCGATCATGCTGATAGCTGCTTCAAGGCTACCTGCGTTTAAGTCAGGCATTTTAAGTTCTGCAATTTTTGTAATTTCTTCTTTAGAAATTGTTGCAACTTTTTGTTTGATAGAGTTTGGAGAACCAGACTCAAGTTTGCATGCTTTCTTTAAAAGAACTGCTGCTGGTGGAGTTTTTGTAATGAAAGAGAAAGATCTGTCTGCATATACAGTAATTACTACTGGAATGATAAGACCTGCATCTTTAGCTGTTCTTTCATTAAACTCTTTTGTAAATTGAACGATATTTACACCGTGTTGACCAAGTGCTGGACCAACTGGTGGAGCTGGTGTTGCCTTACCAGCTGCAATTTGTAATTTAATCATACCTGTAACTTTTTTTGCCATTACCGTTACCTCCTAAAAAATGTGGTATTCGCGGGGAATTCCCTCCCACTCGCGCGCTTTGTAATTTAATGATTACTCATATATTGAAGTCTACATTTAATTAAGTGTAGCTTCCTTTTGAGAAGCACTACTCAAATATTTCTACTTGATTCATACTAATCTCAACAGGGAACTCTCTACCAAATCCGCTTACTGATACAACAATGGTACCTTTAGATTGGTGAATTTCTTTAACAATTCCTTCAGAATTTTCAAAGGCTCCTGTAAGTAGGGTTACTGCATCTCCTATCTTAACCTTAGGAGCTGGTCCGTAAAGTTCGATCCCCATGTTCTTTACTTCTTCTAATGAAAGACTAACTGGTTTAGAGTCTGGCCCAACAAATCCTGTAACTCCTCTAGTGTTTCTCACTACATACCAAGTATCATCAGTCATTACCATCTTAACTAATACATAACCAGGGAATGTTTTACGTTGAACAGTCTTTTTAACACCATTCTTTTCTTCTACTTCTTGTTGCAAAGGAACTTCAACGGCATGGATGAGCTCTTCCATATTACGATTTTTAATCGCTTTTTCAATATTTGCTTTTACTTTGTTTTCATATCCTGAAAAAGTATGAACTACATACCATCTCGCCTTTTCCATAGATCGTTCCTCCATTATAATAATCCTTTAATTAAGTTCTCAAGAACTCCAATTCCGCCATTAATAGCAAAGTCCATGATATAGATTATAATTGCTACAATAATAGATAATCCTAAAACATTTAAGGTCAATTTAGTAAGTTCCTCTTTGTTAGGCCATACAACTCGTTTGCTTTCAGCAATAAAGTCTTTAAAAAACCCTATCATAAATCCACTTCCTCCCTGGCGTACTTTTACACATAACTATTTTTTAGTTTCTTTGTGTAATGTGTGTGTTTTACAGAATCTGCAGTATTTCTTTGTTTCCATGCGGTCAGGATGTGTTTTTTTATCCTTAGTCATGTTGTAGTTTCTGCGCTTGCAATCTTCGCAAGCTAAAGTAATTTGTACTCTCACGTTGACACCTCCACTTGAGTAAATCTCTTTTAAAAATTGCCATAAAAAAAAGACCTATTTAGGTACAAACTAAATATACCATAATATTAAATAGGTCGTCAAGTTTATTGTTTTAGATTTTTTTGTAAAATTTAGGTTTTTGTTTTTTGTTTTTGGTAAGCAGCTACAACTTCATTAGGCTTTTTAGGAATAGATACCTTTGATGCATGTGCCTTCGATAGGCTTTTCATTATAATTACATTATTTTGTTCTGCTTCTACAATAGTTTGCTTAGTTGATAGAATACGTTCTACCCATTCCTTAAATAGATTAATATACCTCGGATTTTTAATTCTACCCTTATATTTAGCATACTCTCCTTCAAAACTTTGTTCTTTAGCTTCTACTAGTGTAATTAACTCATCTTTATAGTTTAGCATACTTTCTAACATATCTAAAACTTCATTTACTTCCTGCCTACTTTCCCTGGTTTGTAGCAGTATAGTCGTTTGATTGGTAGTAATGCTATTTATTTGTTCCAATAAAGTATAAATTTCTTCTAACTGCTTAACCAGCTCCTCCATATCTCTTCCTCCTCTTAGAAAATCACTGTTCTTTGTGATTTAACATTGCCACTACTTCTTTTCTTCTCACTTTTGCTTTCTCATATTGCCATTCTATTGCTTTATTATAACATTCTAATGCCTTTTCGTATTTCTTAGTTACTTCATACCAAACCCCTAAGTTATATGCTGCTAAATAACTCCCTGTTCCAATGGCCCCATCATACTTATCTGTCTCACCAATATTGAGACATTCTAGATAACATTGCTCTACATAAGGCAAAAATTGTATATTTTTCTTTACATCATCTAATACATATTCCCTATAAAAAGCCGCACATACAAAGTAAAACTCACTTGAATCTTGCAAATGGATTTCTTCTCTTTCGATTAGCTTATGCCCTTCTTCGAACCTTTTTAACAAAGTATTGTTTTCTATATATGAGATAATTCCTGCTTTTCTATATTCACTCTCAGGGGGAGCTAACTTATAAAAACGTTTAAAGTATTCATCTGCTTTTTTATATTCCTTATCTAAATAAAGAGTATAAGCAAGCTGATACAAAATATAACTATCATTTGGATATTTTTTTTCTTGCTCTTGTAGTAATAATAAGTTCCTTTTTACTTTAGCTACTTCATTTAAATAACCATCGTGTTCTACTTCTATAGGCAGTTTTACACTAGGCAAGATAGTATCCGGCTGCTCGTGAATACTTCTTATGTATCTTATTCCTTTAGGTAATAGCCTTGCAAGAAATACCTTTGAATAATTTGTTTCTCCTTCCTTATTTAGAACATTTACGACCTTAATCGCTCCTAATTTATTGGGATTTTTCATAAAAGTCACAAGTGTGCTTTTATCTAACTTTGTGATATATTCATCTGCATCTAGAATAAGATTCCAATCACCTGTGGATTGCTCTAACCCATAATTGCGGGCTTTAGAAAAGTCATTGCACCACTCAAAATCAAATATCTTAGTTCCAAATTCCTTTGCAATCTCTTTGGTTTTATCTGTCGAACCTGTATCTACAATAACTATTTCATCTACATAACTTTTAGCACTTATAAGGCATCTCTTTAAACATCTCTCTTCATTTCTTACAATCATTACCAAGGATAGTTTCATTGTATCTGACATTTCCTCTTCCTTTACTTTCATATGGTTTTCTTAGTTTATTGTGGGCCCCTTTTATCAAAGAACATCCCTTCTTCTCTTGCTATATCATAAGGATTACCATAACAAGCTTCTCTTGCCTTCATCTGTCTTACTTCTCGCAATTTTTCCTTTACTGCTTCAAGCTGTCTTTCAAACTCTATTCTATTCTTTGCATCTAAAGCCTTTAACTCATTTATAAGTTCTTCTTCATGTTGCTCCCTAGTCTCCGGATACTGCTCATGTAATGTCTGTATCAGTTCAAGTACTTCTTTCCTCTTATCTAACAAGCCTATAAACTCTTCTACTTCCTCTTTCTCTAATGCCTCTGCTTGCAATTTAGTCAATCTAATAAGTTCTATAATATACTCTCTTTTAGTCATTATGTTCCCTTCCCTTCTTAAAGAAATCCTATTTCCCACTCTCTTAACTTCTTAAGTAGAACAAAAATAGGTCTCTTATTTGAGACCTATTTTGCGGCTTTCATGGCAATCTGCCATGCATCGCGATAATTCCTAATAAGCATACAGGCATCTTCTATTTTTTGTATGTCCTTTTTAAAATTTCCTTCTACTAAAAGCTGATAAATATATGCATACAATTCATCCATTTCTAAAGCAATCGCATATTTTTTATTTAATGTAGCTCTTAATTCATCAATAATATTCTCTACCTTTACAATATTGTCATGTGCTTTTTGTATATTTTTTTCTTTGATTGCTTCTATGGCTATATTGCAAAATTTAATAGCCCCATTATATAACATTAAAGTTAATTCTGGCCCTGAGGCTGTAGTAATACTATTTTCTTGATATTTCATATATGGATTGGTTCCCATACTGTCCTCCTCAATACATTCCTTATGCTAGCTCTGCTGTCTTTCTAGATAAATTTCATTTTACATACTTGAAAACAGACTACTTTGTGAACTCATCTCTTGCATTGCTTGCTCCATAGCTGTAAATTTTTTATAATACACAGCCTCTAGCCTATCATAGCGTTCTTGGGCACTTTCTATTTCCCTTTCATATCTACTTATATTGGTCGTTTGAGTTTTATCACTAAAGTACTGCCCATAAGTTCTAAACTCTGTACTCTTTGAACGCGCATCTAATTCCTGGTCAATTTTATTAGCAATAGTAGTTACTAGACTAACAACTCCATCTCCATTTTCTGAAATGGCCTTTTTAAGTGCATCTTCATCAATTGTAAGCTTTCCTTTATCTCTCCATCCAGTAGAAGAGATGCCTAATTGCGAAAGCATACTGCATTTTTCATCTAAACCAGCGTCTGTTTTAGAATAATCTGTAGTCATAGCGCTTCTCAGCATGCTACTAAGGTCTTTTAAAGTACTATCGTTTCTAAGAAGAGAACTTTTGATCTTATTTTCCCATAATTCAATTTCCTTCTCACTCATAGCTTCTTTTTCTTCATCTGTAAGTGGATCATAGCCCTTAGCTGAATCAGCGGATAATTTCCCATTAATTTCTTCCAATAATGTGTTATATTCATTAACAAAGTTTTTAACAGCCTCTACCATACTATCTACATCCTTGCTTACTGTGACTGTAATTGGTGTAGTTGTTGTGGCTACAGCTGTAAATTTTAATCCGTTAACCTCTATGTCGTTGGTTTCAGAACTGATTGTTACACCATTATTATAAAGAATTTCTGCATTTTTCCCATCATATTCGTAAGAATTAGTTGAACTAGCTTTAACTCCCATAGCACTTAAAACATTAGTATCTGTACCAGTTAAATCAATAGATTGATTTTCTCCTGTTTTGTTGCTACTAATTAAAAATGCGCCTACACTATTATCAAACTTAAAGCTAATTTCATCACCAAGTTTTTCTTTTACTGCTGCTTCTAATTCTGAAATAGTCTTGCCTGCGAAATCAAAGCTCTCACCATTAATCTTAAGAATGGTAGAACCTGCTGCCTCTATGCCTGCAATATCGGTCACGAGGCTATCTTTAGTCAGCTTATTGCCATTTTTATCTTTAATGGTTCCTACGGTAACAGTTGCCGTTTCCGCCAATTGTTTCACTTCAATTCTGTGAGTACCATCTTCTTTATAGCTACTGGTATCTACCTTAATAGCGCCCTCTTGAGATAAAGTTACCTTAGACTTGTTGAGATCACCAACATATTTAAGCTTAGATACAGCATTATTTCTAAAGTTTTGTATCTTTGTACTCATTTCCTTGTAAACATCTTTTCGCCATTCTGCTAATACTTTATTTTTCTTAAGTGTATCTACCTTATTTTGATAAGGTGTCATAATTGCCTTAACTACACTTTCTGTATCTAATCCAGAAGAAAGCCCTGTAAATCTAATTGTATTTCCCATGTTTTTTCACTCCTTTACCTTTTGGTATCTACAAATAATCCCGCTGCTTCACACATCGTTGCAAACATGTCTAATATTTTCTCAGATGGTATTTCCTTGATTACTTCTTTGGTTGTACTATCTACAAGTTTTATCATCACTTGTTTGGTCTCTTGATGTATTGAGAATTGACATTCTGTTGTTCCCCTTTTTAACTGATTCGCTTTCTCTATGGCATTAATTAATTGTTTTTCTATACCATTTGTACCTTCTACCTTACCCACCCCACTTGGAGTAGAAGTTTTCGTCTCATAATATTGGGTAGAAACTCCACTTGTGATATTACTACTAGTTGGTATATTAATGCCGCTCATTGTATTTATTGTATTACTAATTGCCATACTAACCCACCTCCCAATAATCGTTATCTATTTCTTTATATATCGTCTATATAGGATTTTTCTTTATATTCATTAAAGAGATTTCCTTACTTTATACCTAATCTTTCTTTGTCCATTTTACTTAACCCTCTTACTATATAATCATATAGTTCTTGATTACCTAGCTTTTGACTCATTTGTATAAGTACCATTTGATCTTTAACATTATTAAAATCATATAGTTTTTTTAAGAATTCACCAAGAGCTTCACCTGTTTCTAATCCCCCTACAATTGAAAGTAAATTATATAAGCTAGTATATTCATAAGGGTTTACACGTAAAATCTTCACTAATAGTGGAACTGTTTCTTGCAATCTACCTTCTTCTATGTAACAGCGTACTAATAATTTCAATACTACAATAACATTCCCCATAACATTTGACTCGGCTATCCCCTTATATTTGTCCATCTTACTAAGACAACTATTTAAATATTTTATTGTTTTCTCATATTCTTTGTGTTCACAAAAATAAAAAGCGTATTCATAATCAAAATCTGGGTAATCTGCATCATATGCAACAGCATCTTCATAGAGCTTCCTCATTTCTCCACATTTTCTTTGCATCTTATGACATATTTCTAACAGCCTTCTATATGTGGTTTGCTTAATTCCAAACAAACTACCGTTATCATACTCTAATACTCTCTGACCAAATAACCATGTCTGTTCTAAGTCCTTTTTTGCATAATAAGTATCCATTAAATAATAACACAAATCACTACTCATTGGGTCCACCTCATACTCCCTTAAGAGCATCTCTAAATTTCTATCTACTTTATTCTTTTCCTCCATTGCTTCCTTGCTATATCCATCATGTAGTACTCTTAGTGGTTCAGTAAAAGTAATTGCTTCTAATTTTCCTCCTTTCTTACTTAAACTCTCATGTATTCTCCCTTTGAAACTAATATCAGTATGATGTTTAAATATCCTAATCGTCTTGAAAATACCTTGAACCTTTTCTTCCTCTAGATTAACTATTTCAATAAAAATCGAATCCTTCTTTCTATTCTCAGCCTCTAATATATAACTTCTCAAGTACCCTATATGAGATGCCATTAAATATTCATCCGCATCTAAAAAGATAATCCAATCTCCCTGACTTTTACTAATGGCATAATTCTTTGCTTTAGAAAAATCGTTCTCCCAGGGTATTTCAAACACTTTCGCTCCAAGTTTTTTTGCAATATCTATGGTTTGATCTGTAGACCCTGTGTCTACAACTACTATCTCATCTACTTTTTCTTTCACACTATTAATGCAGCGTGCTATTTTTTTCTCCTCATTTTTACAAATCATACACAAAGAAAGCTTCATGATCTCCTCCAGATGTTTTATTCTTTATATTTATCTATAATATCGACGTTTTTATATTAACAATAAAGATTGGGGCAAAATAAAGGAACTGCATAGAAGCTTAAAATAAGCTGCCTACACAGTCCTTTTGTTTTTTAATCTATTATCTTAAAACACTAAGTACGTTTTGTGGTAATTGATTAGCTTGTGCAAGCATTGCAAGAGATGCTTGTGTAATAATGTTCTTAGAAGAGAACTCTGACATTGTTTTAGCCATATCTGTATCACGGATACGTGATTCAGAAGCTGTTATGTTCTCAGCTGTTGTTCCTAAGTTATTAGAAGTATGCTCTAATCTATTTTGCATTGCTCCTAAATTACCTCTAGCAGTACTTACAGTTTCAATCATTGCAGTAACATCTGATGCTACTGTTGCAGAAGAAAGAGAAACACCTGTAAGAGTTGTTCCAGCAATAGTTACGCTTGTAGCATTGTCATCGATCGCAATATCAACATCTGCGTCCATGCCAATACCATTAAATTTAGTATTAGTTGTAATATGAGTAATTTCTGCTTGTAATTTATCTAATTCAGCATTAACGTTAGCTACATCACTAGCACTATATGTACCATTTGCTTTTTGTACACAGAGTTCTTTAGCACGTGTAAGCATATCACTTACTTCGTTTAAAGCACCTTCCATTGTTTGGATGTAAGAAATACCATCTTGTGCATTTCTTTGTGCTTGATTTAAGCCTTTGATTTGCCCTCTCATTTTTTCTGAGATAGCAAGACCTGCTGCATCATCACCAGCTCTGTTGATACGAAGACCTGAAGAAAGTTTCTCCATAGATTTTCCTGAAGCTGTTGTGTTTACAACTGAGTTTCTGTGTGCATTCATTGCATTCATATTGTGATTAATAATCATAGTAAATCCCTCCTTGAATTATATAGGCATCCATGCCCTAATTTGTTTTGTTTAAAAGTTATTTGGCCATTTAACTTTTTCTTCACTATATATATCGTACACTTTTCAACTTACTTTAGCTTTTATTTGATTTTTTTTAATTTTATCACTATATATAATAAGAATTTCCTTATTTTATCCCTAACCTTCCATAGCCAAAATAAAAGAACTGCATAGAGGCCTAAAATAAGACATCTGTGCAGTTCTTTTATTTTTAATCTATTATCTTAAAACACTAAGTACGTTTTGTGGTAATTGATTAGCTTGTGCAAGCATTGCAAGAGATGCTTGTGTAATAATGTTCTTAGAAGAGAACTCTGACATTGTTTTAGCCATATCTGTATCACGGATACGTGATTCAGAAGCTGTTATGTTCTCAGCTGTTGTTCCTAAGTTATTAGAAGTATGCTCTAATCTATTTTGCATTGCTCCTAAATTACCTCTAGCAGTACTTACAGTTTCAATCATTGTAGTAACTTCAGATGCTGTTGTTGCAGAAGTAAGAGCAACACTTGAAATATCTGTTGCAGCAATAGATACTGTTGTAGCATTATCATCAATAGCAATATTAACAGCTGTGTTCATTCCAATACCATTGAATTTAGTATTAGATGATATATGAGTAATTTCTTCTTGTAATTTAGTTAACTCAGCATTAACGTTAGCTATATCATTAGCACTATATGTACCGTTTGCCTTTTGTACACAAAGTTCTTTAGCACGTGTAAGCATATCACTTACTTCGTTTAAAGCACCTTCCATTGTTTGGATGTAAGAAATACCATCTTGTGCATTTCTTTGTGCTTGATTTAAACCTTTAATCTGGCCTCTCATTTTTTCTGAAATAGCAAGACCTGCTGCATCATCACCAGCTCTGTTGATACGAAGACCTGAAGAAAGTTTCTCCATAGATTTTCCTGAAGCTGTTGTGTTTACAACTGAGTTTCTGTGTGCATTCATTGCATTCATATTGTGATTAATAATCATAGTAAATCCCTCCTTGAATTATATAGGCATCCATGCCTTAATTTGTTTTGTTTAAAAGTTATTTGGCCATTTAACTTTTGTTTCACTATATATATCGTACACTTTTCAACTTACTTTAGCTTTTCTTTAATTTATTTTATTTTTTTTACAGTTTAGCATTATATCCAATATCTTTTTCTTTACCTATATATTATTACTAATATCAATTGATATTAGCTTCTACTTCATTAGTTTTTTAATGGCTTCTATTCCTTCTCTAGATGTGTTTATAGCACTACGATTACTTTCTAACACTTGTGCGTATACTTCTTCTCTATATATACCTATCTCTTTAGGTGCGGAAATCCCTATTTTCACCTTATCTCCTATCACCTCTAAAATCTTTACTTCTATATTGCCATTAATAATAATAGCCTCATCTTTTCTTCGCGTAAGTGCTAACATATTAACATCCCCCTTGTCCAAGAAGTTCAACAATATTATGTCTCGTTGTATAGTTAGTATTCTCTAAAATAACTTGCATGCCTTTTCTAGTTTCACTCTGAATAATAAGAGGAGCTACTAAATTAACAGTAGCTACTTCAAATTTGTCAATCATTGTAACGATTACAAACACCGAAAAGTCCTGACTACTTCCGCCTCCTAGCGCTGCTACATACTGATCTTTAATTTCTATAGTATAATCTTGTTTTAGTACAAATGGGCTAATAATAATAAAACTAACACCACCATCCTCTATGCTTTGTAAATATGCAAACGGACTGTCTTCCTCCTCATCTTCGATAATGATATATTTCTTTAATTCATTAAACCCAGGTATTCCTTCTTCGAATATAATGGCTTTATTGCTATCAAATTCTATTGTTCCGAAATTTTTAGTTTGTAATTTCATTTGCTTCCTCCTTATTACTACTCTATTTTCAATTTAATAGATGCTACTTAATACCATTATAAAAGAAGACTATAACCACGTACATTCATTTTGTTCAAGGTTATAGTCTTTTTTATTATAAATAATCATAAATAATCTGCTAAAGTATTCATAATTACTTTTGAGGTTGCTTGAAGTGCCGCTGTATAAGCAGCATAACGTGAATTAAATTCTACATAAGTTTCTTCCACATCTATGTCTTCTGTGTTAGAAAGCAGTTCTTTGTAATCTGCATTATTATCTGTAAGTCTGCTATCTACATAATCTAATCTAGCCATTCTACTTCCCAAATCAGAGGTTTTAGTAGAGATATCTGACATTATTTCATCAATTTCACCTAGTTTGTTATTGAATAAGTCATGCAGGTCATCACTGGTAACTCCACTGTCTTCTTCTAAAGATTTATCTACGGTCGTAATAATGTCCTGCATCATACCTATTAAAGTATTAAAGGTATCATCCATTCCCAAGGTGTTTACATTAATCGTATTAGATGTCCCTACTTCATATCTCATTTCTTGTCCTGTTATTTGTCCATATACCTTAGGATTCAAATTTCCTGAATCAACTACTGTACCAGCTGCTAATATACTTTCCTTAGCAATACTAGAGTTTGATGTTAACGTAGCTTTATCTGCTAAAGTATGGTCCGCACCCAATGTGTAGTCCTCACTTAATGTATATTCTGTTTCTCCCGGTGCTACTGTAAAGCCCATAGCTGTGGCATCTGTTGCTGATAACTTAGTTCCTTCTGCCAATGTAGTTCCAGTTTTTAATACAGAATTTGGATTCAATGCAATGTTATTTGCTACCGTCATATTTGCTTTCAAAGTACACTCTTCATTTAATGTTGTATCTTTGTTAAGCATAAGTGGCTCATCTGTTTTATAGCCACTATAAATATATCGTCCACCATAAGTAACGTTAGCTTCCTCTTGTAATTGCTGCCATAGCTGAGCTATATCCGCTTTAAGTACTTCTTTATCTTTGTTTTCAAGTGTTCCTGTAGAAGCTTGAACGCATTTAGTTCTAATTGACTTTAGAATTTCTGTCATATTGTCCATAGAAGTTTCTGTGATTTCCATCCATGATCTTGCTTCTTTAGCATTTTTTTGGTATTGCTGAGTTTCTAATACATTTACTTTCAACTTAATGGCTCTACCTGCAATAATAGGGTCATCAGAAACTGTCTGTATTTTCTTTCCTGTACTCATTTGTGCAAAGCTTTGATTAACTGCTGAAATATTTTTATATAAGTTGTTTAAAGTATTACTCCGAATCATTCCATTAGTAACGCGCATATGTATCCCTCCTAGAAGTTCCCTAATTTAAAAATAGTCGTTTCATAAATACCATCTATTGTATTCATAATTTTGGCCGAAGCTTGATAGGCTTGTTGGTATTTAATAAGATTTGTAAACTCTTCTGTTAAATCTACTTGAGATACAGACAATCGTTGGTTTTTAATAATACCAGTCACAGACTCTTGTGTGCTTTGATACATAATAGCTTCTTGGGCATTAATACCCAGTTCACTAAAGATAGATGCCATATAGTCTTTTGGATCACCCTCTTTAAACATTTTAGAGTTATCTTTTTGATTAGATAAATTTCTAAACAAGTCTCCTCCTGACTCTTTATCAGTATCATACGTCGATCTCATATTACTTGCATTTTCATATATTTCTTTAGATATCGTAATATTAGTCGCTGTCATTTTACTGTAGTCATTTCCTACTAGATCCTCTCCAGTAGCAGGTATCCCTGTACTACTACCTGTGGAATAAGAAAACAATTTATATTTGGTAGTATATTTATTTCCTATTTCTTCTAGTTCGCCTGCTGATAAACCTGCTATTTCGTTCTTATCTTCATCATAGCATTTAACTATCTTTCCTGATTCATCTCTTTCTATGTAAGCAACTTCCTTGCCATCATAAGTTAATCCTCCAGCAATCATAATCGTACCATCTTTATCTTTGCTATATTCATCATTCATAGTTTGGGCAAACTGTCTAACATAGCCATTTAAGCGGCTTATATAATAAGGTATCCCATTATAAGTAACCTCTGAGGATTCTGCTGTTCCACAGCCATCCCTAAGGTCAATAAGCCCTTTTAATTCTCCTGATAAATTAGCATTTCCCATATCAAAGGATAGCCCGTTTTGCCAAATAACATTGTAGAGACCATCTACATCTTCTACATTAAACTTGCCATCTCCAGCAGTCTTAATCTCAGTAGAAAAGTCCGGATTTACTTTTAAAACCTCAATCTTGCCTTCAAGCGGGCTATTATATGTAATATTTCCATTCGCATCTATAGTACATTCCGGTGTTAAGTCTGTTAACTTTTTTTGCTCTAACTTAATTTGTTCATTTATATTAGTTATTTCGTCGGCTGTTAAACCACCATTTTTTAACTTCTCATACAAGCCGGATAATGTATTAACAATATCATCTATTTTCTGTTCCTTTTCGCCTCTTACTTCTACACCTAGCGTATTCAGATTCAAGTGGTCCACAAAGGTTTGTCCTGCTATTTTTACAGAAAAGGTTTTAAGTACTTTACCCTCTACTACTTTCTCTTCTTCTTTGGCTTCTACGTTAATAAGTTCTGATAATCTATCAATACAAGCATCTCTCTCATCTCTAAAACTATTGGCATCATCACCATAAATCTCAGCTTGGAAAATCTGACTGTTAAGGTTCTGAATACGAGTGCCTAAAATATTAATTTCATCCACAGTTGCCTTAATTTCATAGTTAAGATTTTGTTGATAACCTGTAAGTGCTGTAGATATATTAGAATAATACTTCCCAAAGCTAATAAGATTCTCTCTAACAGATACCTTAGCTGCACCTGAAGTAGGATCTTTACTTACTTCATCAAAGGAGTTAAACAAATCATTAAATACCTTTGTAAAACCGGCATCACTTGGTTCTCCAAAAGCACCTTCAATAAGAGAATTTTGTGTTACTTTAATATTGTATTCTCCTAATTTTGGATTTTGCGTCCACAATTTAAGGTCTAAGTAAGAATCTCTCACCCTAGTAACATTAGTTGTCATAACCCCTGTACCAGTCATACCTACTCCAAAACCACTTAAAGGCGTATCTGCTCTTTGTCCAAGTATCTGCCTTGAATAACCATCTGTAGAGGCATTGGTAATATTATTAGAGGTTACATGGAGCCCTCTTTGCGCTGCAAACAATCCACTTAATGCTACATTAAATTCAAAAAAAGCCATTGCCATCCTCCTCTACATTTTATTAATAATCGTGTCTAGCATACCATCTAGCATAGTAATCATACGAGCTGATGCATTGTATGCATATTGGTATTTAAGCATATTAGCGAATTCTTCATCCTGAGAAACACCACCCATGGCTTGTCTTTCATTCTGGATGTTAAGAATGCTCGTTTGCCTAGACTTAGCTACTGCACTATAATTGCTACCATCTGTTCCTATATCCGTAACAAATTCTGAATAAAAACTTGTGATGCTTACCTTCTTATAATTAGGTGCACCTTTCTCACTTCTATCACTATACCATTCTCTTGTTTTTCCCCACTCGCTCAGAAACTCTGTTACTTTACTACTATCACCTACATTATTAGAAGCACCTTCAGTACTTACTGTTCCTAATTTATTATAACCACCATTAGCTAGAAGTTCTGGATTTACTTGAATATTTCCAGTTGTCATAGCTTTATTAGCTGCTTTTTCATATGCCTGTTGTGCTGTTTCCTTCTGATCTTCTGTAGATGCCGGATCATTTAGAACTGTCTCTAGATTCTTCTTGGCAGCTTCATATTCCTGAGTAGATAAAATAGGTACAAAAACAGGAACTCCTGCTTTTCCTTCATGACTACCGATTCCAGTCCCGTCAAAGCAGCTATTTACTGTTTCAACTAATACTCCTGTAAAATCACTTAACATCTTTTGAATCTTAGGAATAATAAAGCTGTTACCTGGTTCATCTACACTAAAATTATCATTAAAAGCAATATCTTCCCACTTGGTATCCTCTGTTACGTAGTTATTCCCTCTAGAAATAAGTAATGCTTTTAATTTCCCTGTATCATTGCCTTTTACTGATGTAACTGTCTCATCAAAGCGGTAGACATCACTATTGGTATCAGACCATACCGGCTTAACAAAAACGCTCTTTGCTTCTGCTTCTTCCAGGTTCATAGTAGCTGTGAAAGGCCCATCCACAACAAGGTGATTCTCAAACTTCACAACTACCTTGCTTCCCACCTCTTCATGATAAGTAACTTTACCATATTCAGAAAGCTCATCTAAAAGATTATTTCTTTGGTCTCTGTAATCATTAGCATTATCACCATTTACTTCTGCTCTACTAATAATATCATTATATTCTTTGATCCCCTCGATAATCTGATTGATTCTATTAACAGAACTAATAACTTCTTTATTTGTATTGGCCTGGAACTTATCTAGCGAATCTGAAATATCATTAATCTTTTTAATAAGTACATTAGCTGCAGAAATAAAACTTTGTCTCTCTTCTACACCATTTGGCGTTGTATTGAGCTTTTGTGTTTGTGACCAAAAGTTATTGAGCAGTTTTGTGACCCCTTCACCATAAGGCTCATCTAAAATAGCTTCTATTTCGGCAATAGTAGAATTTTGAGTCTGATAATAAGTTAAAACTGAGTTCTCTGTTCTTAACCTTTTATCCGCTAATTCATTCCTAATTTGTCTAATCTCATCTTGGGTTACGCCTAACCCTACTTGTAAATATCGACTTCCACGATTCCCTATCACTAAATAATCTGATTCTGATTGAAGAAGCTGTTGTCTTGTATAGCCTTCAGTGTTCACATTAGACAAGTTATGTCCTGTAACTTGAAGCCCCTTTTGAGCGGCTGCTAGACCTGATACAGCTTTTGTTATACTTGAAATTGATGACATATGCACTCACCTCTACTGCTTTTTATCAAAAATACTTTGTTGTCTTTCCATGCTCATGTCTTCGCCCGGTCTATTATAGTTTCCGACATGACTAAATCCTTTGGTGCTACCGATCGCATTAATTGTGAAGTCTACTAATTCTAATGATTGATTAAGTAAGACCTTATTAAGTTCACTTTGATTTTTTAAATTACTTAATAATTCTCTAATCTCTCCCCTTAATACAGCTAGTTTTTTCCCAACTTCACTTTCATTTCCTAATTTATCAATAATACGCGTTACTGTAACATCTTTATAGTCCATTCCCGTTACAATAGCGATATCCTTCATTAAGCTTTCTCTCTTTTTATCTAATACCCCTAGTCTACCAACAAACTGTTCTTCTGTCTTAACGACTTCATCTAAGAATTCTAGATTCTTATTTACAACAGCAGTTTCTGTATAGGTAGCTAATGTGTTTAAGCCTTCATAACATTCTTTCTGTTCTTCCAAAACGTCAATTAGCTCATATATTATCCCTGCCATAGCTTTTACCTTATCCTTTAATATCAAATTGTGACATTATCTTTTCAGCCACTTCTTCAGACTTAACATTATAAGTACCTGACTTGATTTGTTCTTTAAGGCTTTCTACCTTGTCTTTTCTAACTTCCGGCGCTTCTAAAGCCATTTTATAAACACTACCAAACTCTTTAGCAATACTAGAAAATTCTACTTGGTCTTTAGTTGATACTGAATTTATTTTTTTAGCTGGAGTCACTTTTTGACTTTTATAAGCTTCATACGCCCTGCTAATTGGATCTATTCTCATGGTCATCCCTCTCTCCTTCTCACATTATTTTCTTCTGTATATTATATCGGTCCTTATTTTCGCTTCATTAATATTATTTTTCATCCTGCTCATCAAAAATATATTATTCTATTCTTTTTTATAAAAAATGCTGTCCATTTCTCACGGCTATTCAATCATAGATTGATGGCCTAGGAGGCATATGACAGCATTACAATACAAAGCTTCTATCTAGCGTCTAATAGAATCTGATTTTAGAAATCTCATTTTTTCTCTAGCATCAGCAGCAGATGTTTTTTCTGATTTTTGGGCAGATAAAGCTTTCTTAGCTTCATTTAAATGATTAGTTAGCTCGCCTTTACAATTACTACAAAAGCGACCTGAAGTAATTTTTCTTCCACACATCTCGCAGGTTAGGGTAATGGGTGAATCTGGTGATACTTCCAAACGTCCTTGCCTTAAAAACTTTTCAATAAGTGCAACAGATACTTCTGTTTCCTCACTTACTACATGCATACTTTCACCAGGGTTTTCTCTTAAATACGTCTTTACCTTTTGAAACATGTCTTCTTCTAATTGCTTACATCTTGGACATATCTCTGGTCCAGCAATATATTGAAATATCTTTTTGCAGTTTTTACATACTTTAACATCCATTTGAATCCCTCCTATTTTTACCCACCAATACATACCACCAACAAATAAAATTCTGCATCTTTCATGGCGTACTCTTGTTTTAGGATTTTTATACATTCTTTAGCTGTACTGCCTGTTGTATATATATCGTCAACAATAGCTACTCGCCTTAGCTGTGGTAATGTGAATTTCTGATTAATAGCAATACTTCCTTTAACATTTTTATTTCTTTGTTCTTTAGTGCATTCTGCCTGCGGCTTAGTATCTCTGGTTCTTAGTAAACAATCATATGTGGGAATGTCAGTAAGCAAAGTCATTTCTCTAGCCAAGTCCTTTGCTTGATTAAACCCTCTTTTTTTAGCCCTTGAAGGTGCTAGAGGCACCGGAATAAAAGCATCTAACTCTAATATAGCTGTAACCAGCAAATCATTTACGAATAAATCAGCATAGCTTTTTGCATATCTTCTAATTCCACGATATTTCCATCTCAGGACAGCTTTTCTATAATGATCGCAGTACGGAAATAATCCTATAGTACGCTTTACTATGGAATCTTCTTCCTCTTTACAGCACAAGCAACCTTCGTTTTCTATCTTGTATGGCCTACCGCACCTATTGCATAGGTTTTCTTTTAATAAGTGACTATAACACCTGTCGCATAATACTTCTTTTGTTTCTGCAGAAAGTAACTTTCTGCAAATCGTGCATTTATCAGGGTAAATAAGCTTTTTTAATCGTCCTAGGAATTCATCCATTAAAGACCTCCATCTCCCCCATTAGCATCATATAAGGTGTTACAACATGACTGCAAGGTGCTTAGCAAGACTTGAATAACGTTCTATTTCTTTATTGTTATCCACCATACGTTCCATAGTTTCAGTAAGTCCTACACCTACTACCATTTTTTTAGCACGAGTTACTGCTGTATATAATAAATTCCTATTAAGAAGCATAGGTGGCCCACTATGAATAGGTAAAATGACCACTGGATACTCGCTTCCTTGGGATTTATGGATGGTAATAGCATAAGCTAACTCTAGTTCATCTAATTGGTTAAACTCATATTCTACTACTTTTAAATCATCAAAAGTAACTACTAATAATTCTGCTTCTTCTTTAATACTGGTAATAATCCCACAATCTCCATTAAATACACCTGTTCCCTCGTCTATAGGCATACCACTTTTGCCTAATATTTTCCAAGGTGTGTTGTAATTATTTTTGATTTGCATCACTTTATCACCTTCTCTAAATAAGGTGCCTCTGTATTCTTTCTCAGGTTTCAATTGATGATGTGGATTCAAGGCTTCTTGAACAGCTTTATTAAGTTCGTTAACGCCAACTACTCCCTTACGCATAGGTGCCAAAATCTGAATATCTTTCAGGCTATCAAAGCCCTGGTATTTAGGCAATCTGGTTGTAATCAGCTCTATAATAGTCTCTTTAACTTCTTCTTGCATACTACGTTTCATATAGAAGAAATCTGTTCCTTTTTCATTACATATAGGATATTCACCTTTATTAATACGGTGAGCATTCATAACAATAGCACTCTTAGAAGCTTGTCTAAAAATCTGTACTAATCTTACTGTTGAAATCCTGCCACTTTTAATAATATCTTTCAAGACATTTCCTGCTCCTACAGACGGTAACTGGTCTGCATCTCCAATAAGTACTAAGCGTTGTCCTTCCACTACAGCTTTCATCAAAGCATGCATCAAAGTAATATCTATCATCGACATCTCATCTACTACAATAACATCCGCCTCTAATGGATTTTCTTCATTACGACTAAACATTTGCTTATTGGTATCTTCTCTCATGTAATTAATTTCTAAAAGTCTATGAATTGTCTGTGCTTCCATACCAGTGGCTTCACTCATGCGTTTAGCTGCTCTTCCAGTAGGTGCAGCTAAGAGCACATCTTCACCAGCTTTTTCTAGCATGTGTAAAATAGCATTAATCGTAGTAGTCTTTCCTGTTCCTGGCCCTCCTGTAATCACAGTCACCCCTTGAGTAAGTACTTGTCTAACAGCTTCTTTTTGTTCTTCTACTAATTCAATTTTTAGTTCCTTTTGTGTATTAATCAGCTCTTTTTCTACATCTAACTGACTATCTGCTTGATACAGAGCGGCTAAATCAATAAGTTTTCTAGCTACAGCCTGTTCACTGTAATAAAGATATGAAAGGAATATGCAAGGTACCACATCGTAATTCTTAATAATAATTTGTTTAGATAAGGTAAGCTCCAAAAGTGCATTTTCAAGTAATGGATGCTCATATTCATCTGCTTGTACATAATCATTATATTCATTTGGTAGTAATAGTTTCATGGCTTCTTCTAACAATTTATTTCTAGGAACATAAGTATGTCCATTAGCCGAAAAGCTATTAAGTACATATAAAATACCTGTTTTTATACGATGAGGATCATCTCTTGCTATCCCTACCTTAAAAGCAATCTCATCTGCTTTCTTAAAGCCAATACCAAATATATCATCCACTAAACGATACGGCGTATTCTTAACGACCTCTGTAGTCTTATCTTTATACTGCTTATATATTTTAATCGCATAAGTAGGTGTAATCCCATATTCTTGTAAAAATAGCATAGCACGTCTCAATTCATACTGAGTATGAAAAATTTCTCCGATTTCTTGTGCTTTTTTTTCACTAATGCCACTTACTTGAGCAAGTACGAGTGGTTCTTCCTCAATTATTCTAAAAGTATCTAACCCAAAATGCTTGACAATTTTCTTTGCTGTCTTGGCCCCTATGCCTTTAATGACACCAGAAGCTAGATATTTTTCCATTCCTTGTACCGTCTTAGGCATACTTCTCTCTAGCATTTCTACTCTTATTTGCCTTCCATATATGGGATGTGTGCTCCAGCTTCCTACAATTTTAACTTCTTCTCCGGCATAAATACCTGCCATTTCTCCCACGCAAGAAAGCTCTTCTCCTTCGTACTCTATGGTACAAACAGTATAACCATTTTCTGCATTTTGATAAATTATATCTTCTATTGTCGCTTCTAAAACCACTTGTTCGCTCAATTTATTCACCACTTTGCTTTCTTATCCATTTATCTTGTCCACAACTTTATTTAAAAAGTATAACATATCCACATTTAGGTCACAATGGCTTACTATTTTATGAAAATTATTGCCTTTCTTCTTTTAACTCATACGCATTTAAATTAAATGTAGCATAAAAAATAGGAACCATATACTTAACGGTTCCTATTTTTACTTTGTAGCTTATTCGTTTTCTTACATTTGTTATTTTGTAATTTCACATACCAAGCCAAGTTCAGCAAGTTGGTCTACTGAAACATATGATACACCTTTTTTAACAATAGATTTGATAGGCATATTATTTAACTCTTTAATATAAGTTGTTTTTGCTTTACTATCATAACCTACTGTAAGTCCAACCTTAGCTAAAGTAGCTTTAAGAGGTACATATGTTACACCTTTTTCTACAATACAATCTTTTTGTGCTACTTCAATAACTTGACTAGGTGTAGTCATAGCCATAAGGTCTTCCATAGTGTATACTTTTACACTTGTTGGGAAAGTAATTGCTTTTTTATCTACTTTTTTCACTTCTGATTTTTCAGCTACGCTAATATCAAATTTTTCTTTATCTACTGCTACTTTAATAGCGGCTGACATATCAGCTACATAGCTATCTTTATTGAATGTATAGCTTGCTTTTGCAGTACTACCAGTAACCATAGGTTTAATTATAGCTTTTGTTTCTGGTCCATAAATAGCTTTTGCTTGTGCAAGAGCTTCTTTGATTTGGTCATCTGTAAGACCCATTGCTTTATAAGTTTCTGTTAATGTAGCTGCTTGTGCATCAATAGCTTCTGCACAAAGATCAAAGAATGCATCTACTAATTGTGAATCTTTAAGTTCAACAGTATAAGTGTTATCTTTTTTGGTAACTGGAACCTCTACTTTAGAATTAGCATAAATATCAAAACCTTGACTTGATAGTTTCGTTATTTGCTCTTTGCTCATTCCTGACATTTCCATAGCACTTGTTAAATCAAGAGCTAAATAGTCTTTACTTACATCTACTAATGTTGATGGATCAACACCTGCCATAGCCGCTACATCTTTAATAAAGCTTGTACTTACATAGAACTTCATACCATCCATATAGAATTTAATAGGTGAAATTTTAAATGGTGCTTTTGTAACGTCAATCTTTTGACCAGAAAATTCAACATTCTTAATAGTCATAGTAGCTTCCATCTGTAAGTCTTTACTATTTGAATAACTTACAACTTCTGCATTTGCCTTAAATGATTCTCCTTGATAAGTAAAGCTTACGTCTAAATTACTTTTTGTCTCCATCGCTTCCCATGTAGAAACTGTCTTTAACTCATTAATTAGTTCTACACCTTGAGCATTACAACCTACCATAGTAAACATCATTACAAATGTTACCAATAAGGCTAATACTTTTTTCTTCATTACAAATCCCCTCCATAAACCAAATTAATAAAATATTTTTTATTTATACAGAATACTATAGCACATTTAGATTTCGATACCACTAGAATTTATGATTAATTAATAATTGTAATGTAGTTGTAATATTAATTCTTGTTCATGCAAAAAGCGTTGCTACGATTTTTCCTCGTAACAACGCTTTTTTATTTTAATCACTCTCTTACTCTCTCATCTCACAATTCATATACTCTTCTAAAAGGCACTCTAGACAGCAGGATTCAACCAAAGCTTTCCTATACGGATTATATTCTAGTCGCCTACTTCTCTGCTGCAGCTTTTAATATTTCAGCTTTATCAGTTCTTTCCCATGGTAAATCCACATCAATACGACCAAAGTGTCCATAAGCTGCTGTTTGTTTGTAGATAGGTCTTCTAAGATCTAACATCTTAATAATACCTGCTGGTCTAAGGTCAAAGTTATTACGAACAAGTTCTACTAATACTTCATCACTAACAACACCTGTACCATGTGTATTTACGAGTACTGATACTGGCTGTGCTACACCAATAGCATATGCAAGCTCAATTTCACATTTTTTAGCAAGACCTGCTGCTACAATGTTTTTAGCTACGTATCTAGCTGCATAAGCTGCTGAACGGTCTACTTTAGTTGGATCTTTTCCAGAGAAAGCACCGCCACCATGACTTGCATAACCCCCGTAAGTGTCTACAATGATTTTACGTCCTGTAAGACCTGAGTCTCCTACTGGTCCACCAATTACGAAACGTCCGGTCGGATTAATAAAATATTTTGTATCTGCATCCAATAAGTTCTCTGGAACAATTGGTTTAATAACATATTCCATAATGTCTGCATGAATTTGTTCTTGGGTTACTTCTGCTGCGTGTTGCGTTGAAACAACGATTGCATCAACTCTTATTGGTGTATCTCCATCATACTCCACAGTAACTTGTGTTTTACCATCTGGTCTAAGATAATTTAAAGTACCATCTTTACGTACTTCTGATAAACGTTTTGATAATCTATGAGCAAGTGAAATTGGCATTGGCATAAGTTCTGGTGTTTCATCACAAGCAAAGCCAAACATCATTCCTTGATCCCCTGCGCCAATAGCTTCAATTGCATCATCTGTCATCTCACCTTTTTTAGCTTCTAAAGCTTTGTCGACACCCATAGCAATATCTGCTGATTGTTCATCAAGTGCTACAATTACACCACATGAGTGTCCGTCAAAACCATACTCTGGTGCGTTGTAACCAATTTCATTAATAGTGTCACGAACTGTTTTATTGATATCTACATAACAATTTGTTGTAATTTCTCCCATTACTAATACAAGACCTGTTGTAAGTGCTGTTTCACAAGCAACTCTTGCATTTGGATCTTGCGCAAAAATAGCATCTAAAACTGCATCAGAGATTTGGTCAGCAATTTTATCTGGATGCCCTTCTGTTACTGATTCTGAAGTAAATAATCTTTTTGCCATATCATAGCCTCCTTTAATTTTGTGTAAGACAGAAAACCATATAAAAAACCCCTCATTAAAAATGAGGGGTTAGCGTTCGCACAGTCATCCTCATCTTACGTAATAAATACGTGGGAATTGGCACCTTAGCTTTAAACTAGGTTGCCGGGTTTCATAGGGCCCTGTCCCTCCACCTCTCTGGATAAGAATTTTTATTCTATTTTCGATTTATTTTAACATTATTATTTTTTATTGTCAACAAGAGGAACATTTCTTAAACTTCCTCTTCGGTTTTGATAGCTTCATTAGCCATTGCTGCTTTATTTTCATCACTAATCTGCATTTGAGCAGCATATGTATTGGTCATTTGTTTATACATAGCATCAGAAAGACCGATGCCCCCTGCTTTAACCATTTCATCACATAAATTATTGATGTAAGTATCCTCAAACATAGATTCATAATCACCTTTAGCTATCAAACTATCCCCTGAAAGCATAGATGATTTCATTTGCTTAAACATCATGCTGAGCATATAACCTTCAAGTTCATCACAAGCTTCTTTTAGTTCTGTGTCATCTTTCTTTGCCATAGCTTCTGATAAAATAGCCTCAAAATCTTTTGTTCCTGCTGTATCAGCAGACTCCGTAGCTACTTGCTTTTGCAAATCTAATAGACTTGAAACCCCTGAAATTTCCATCTAGCTATCCTCCTTAGCTCTTAAGCTGATTAGCTTGTCCTAACATATCATCGGCTGCTTTAATAGCTGTTGAGTTAATTTCATAAGCTCTTTGAGCAATAATTAAGTTAACCATTTCCTGTGCTATTTGCACATTAGAACCTTCTAGGTAACCTGTACGAATCGTTGTTTTAGTCAATCCATCATCATCAACCTCTGCTAAAGGCTCTCCGGAAGCTGGTGTTTCTTTATAAAGGTTATCTCCTACAGCCTCAAGTCCTGCTCTATTAGCAAATTGAACAATTCTTATTTGAGCTACATCCATTTCGAGTCCTGTCTCATCTAAATAATAAATATTTCCATCTTGCCCTATTTCAAGCTTATCCATAGGAATTTCTGTCCCTACTACAATAGACTCACCTTCTGTAGATAGTACTGGATGCCCATCGGCTGTAACTAACGCATAACTTCCTTCATCAGGAATCATAGCAAATCTAAAGCTACCATCCCTAGTATAAACCTCAGAACCATCTGTCTGACCAATAGCAAAAAAACCATTTCCAACTAAAGCAAGGTCTGATTCATTACCTGTTTCTTGAAGAATGCCATTTGTATAATCTCTAGAATTAGCTAGCGCACGTACACCATGCCCTACTTGTTTAACTGTAGGTGCCGCCTGTGCATTAGGATCATTAGCTTCTCCCATCGTTGTATAGAGCAAGCTTTTAAAGTTAGTTGTTTCTTTTTTATAAGCTGCTGTATTAACATTAGCCATGTTATTAGAAATGGTATCTACATTAAGTTGCTGGGCGGTCATACCTGAAGCCGCTGTATATAATGCTCTAATCATATTCTTCCTCCTATACTCTACCTAATTCATTAACAGCTTTACCAAGTAAACTATCTTGTACTTGAATCATTTTTTGATTTGTTTCATATGCTCTTGAAACGGTAATCATATCTACCATAGCAGTTACAGGATTAACATTGGCTGATTCTAAATAGCCCTGAATGAGCTGCCCTTCAAAAGGCAGCCTAGCCGCCGTACTACTATATAAGTTATTGTCCATTTTTGTTAATGCCCTACTGTCTTCAAATCTAGCTAATTCTAAGGTATCAATATACTGACCATCTAATGTTACTTCTCCTTGACTGCTAATCACTACATCTCCACCAGTGGCTAGAAATTCTTCGCCTAAAGTAATGGGACCATCTAATCCCATAACAGGATAGCCTTCTTTAGTCACTAAATCTCCATATTGATTAATAGAAAAATTACCATCTCTTGTGTAAGCTTCTCCATTTGGAGTTTGCACTACAAAAAAGCCATCTCCTTGAATAGCCACATCAACCATTTCCCCTGTTGAAATAACTGAACCTTGAGTAAAATCTGTATAGACCTCGTCAATCTTTGCCCCATAAGTAATATTACCTATTGGTCCATTATTAGGCACTTGGTTTTGAGTGTCATTTAATCTCGTCATTAATACTTCTTGAAAAGAAGAAACTACTGCAACATCTTTTTTATATCCAGTAGTCGTTGTATTAGCTAGATCATTAGAAATAATCTCTAACCTTTTTGCCTGTACATTCATACCTGTGGCAGCTGTATAAAGTCCTCTTACCATCTAAAGGCCTCCTTTTTTTAATCTCTTTCTCTTACTCCTTTAGCATATCTATATTCAACCCACATACCTGTTCCGATAGCTACACATGACATAGCATCATCTGCAATCACTGCATTTATTCCTGTCTCCTGCAAAATAAGCTGATCAAGACCTTGAATAAGACTTCCACCACCTGTAAGCACAATTCCCCTATCTGAAATATCAGAAGCTAATTCTGGTGGTGTTATTTCTAGCACAGATCGGATACCATCAACAATACTTGCTATTGGTTCTTCTAAGGCCTGTCTAATTTCTTCTGAAGTTACTACCATATTTCTTGGTAATCCTGATACTAAGTTACGACCTCTAATTTCTATTTCGGCTGGAACTTCTCTTTTAAATACACTTCCAACATTAATTTTTATCTCTTCTGCTGTTCTTTCTCCAATAAGAAGGCTATATTTCTTTCTCATATACTTAATAATAGTATCGTCAAACTCATCTCCGGCTATTTTTAAGGATTTTTTTACAACTGCTCCTCCTAATGAAATAACTGCTATATCCGTTGTTCCCCCACCTATGTCTACAATCATACTTCCACATGGACGCGAAATATCTATGCCTGCACCAATAGCTGCTGCAATAGGTTCCTCTATCGTATCAACATATCTGGCTCCTGCTTGTTTTGTAGCATCTTCTACCGCCTTTTTTTCCACCTCAGTAACACCACTAGGAACACATACTCCAATGCGTGGTTTTACAAGTCTGTGACCAATAGCTTTGTGAATAAAATACTTTAGCATTTGTTCTGTAGCATCATAGTCTGATATAACACCTTGTCTAAGAGGCCTAACAGTAGTAATGCTCCCCGGTGTTCTGCCTAACATACGTCTTGCTTCTTCTCCTACAGCTATGACTTCCTTAGTCTTCTCCTTTATTGCTACCACCGATGGTTCTCTAAGGACAATGCCCTTCCCTTTCACATAAACAAGTACATAGGCAGTCCCTAAATCAATTCCGATATCCGCTCCCATTCCAAACATTTGAATTCTCCTTTGTTATAGTAAAATTGTATTTTAGGGTTCACTTCTTTTAGCATATTATAACATTAAAACTCTATTTTTTGCAAAAAATTAAAAAATAATTATAGCACCTCAAAATGAGGTGCTATGTATTAAAATTATTTAATTAAGCTAGAATATTTTTCTTTTGTAGCCAAGCCACCTCTTAGGTGTCTTTCTGCCTTATTTAGTTCTAAAACCTTCCTTGCCTCATTGGCAAGTTTAGGATTAATCTTCTCTAGTCTTTCTGTTACATCTTTATGAACCGTACTTTTACTAATCCCAAACTTCTTTGCAGTTTCCCTTACAGTAGCATTAGAATTAATAATAAACTTTGCTGACTCTATGGCTCTTTCTTCTATATAGGCTTTCAAGAAAAGGCCCCCCTTAACTCTGGCTCTTGATTTAATCTTATGCGAGGCCCTTCCTACTTATTACAAATAAATTAAGCTTTTTGCTAGGAAATTATACAACTTATTATTTTCATTTAAAATACGTCTCAGTAGGACAAGATTATCACCCTTTCTAGCTTTTTTGCTTTCTTTATAAGAATACTAGCTATATCTTAAATAACTAACAATCTTCTGTTTTAAATTTTAATTTTGTAAATTATATAAAATATATTGAATTTTTATTGATTAAAATTGTATAATCACTATATATATTTTAGTAAACATTCTATGTTTATTGTAATATATACAAAAATTCTAAGGGGGTAAAATATGAAACGTAAAAGAAGTATCAGAAAATGTACTAGTTTATTAGCTGCAATGTGTATGTTGTTTTCACTATTGTTTGGTAACGTTTCCACATTAGGAGCTAACAATTCACTAACTGTACATTTCAAAAGCACTTGGGGAAGTAGCTACATCTATTACTGGCAAACTAATCCATCTACCACTACAGTTAATTGGCCCGGCGTACCTATGCAAAATGATGGTAATAACTGGTATTCTTATGTCTTAGATGTATCTAGTGCTAATTTAATTTTTAATAATGCTAAAGGTTCACAAACAGCAGACCTTTCAAGAACATCTGGTGAATGGTGGTATATGAATGGTGTTTGGACAGATTATAATCCTGAAGCTCCTTGTGATTCCCAAATAGTTGTTCATTTAAAGAGTGTTTGGTCTTCTCCATATATTTATTATTGGGGAGCTAGCCCTAGTTTACCCGGTGTAAGTTGGCCTGGTGTATCTATGGCTAAGGAAGATAATAATTGGTATACGTATACATTAAATGCCAATTCTACAAATTTAATCTTTAGCAACAAGGGTAGTAATCAAACTAAAGATCTTAATTTGACTAAAGGTAACTGGTGGTATATGAATGGTACTTGGTACGACACTAATCCTGAACCAATTCCTACTCCAACACCTACTCCTACTCCTACTCCTACTCCTACTCCTACTCCTACTCCTACTCCTACTCCTACTCCTACTCCTACTCCTACTCCTACTCCTACTCCTACCCTAGATACTATCAAAGTTCATTATAAGAGTAATTCTCCAGCTACACTGTATTACTGGAAAGCAACTCCTACTTTAGCCACGGTAAAATGGCCTGGAGTAAGTATGACTAGTGAAGGTAATGACTGGTATGGCTATGAACTCAATACCTCTAGCACTAATTTAATCTTTAGCAATAACGGCAGTAGCCAAACTGCTGACTTATCACAAACCAAAGGTGAATGGTGGTATACGGCAGGCAAATGGTACGACCATAATCCTGATAATGACCCAGAAAATCCTCCTGATCCAGAACCTCCTTATGAGTCACCTGATCCAGTTGAATTTAACTATGGCAATAGTGACTTTAGAGATGAAACAATCTATTTTGTCATGACTAGTAGATTTTACGATGGTGACTCAAGCAATAATATCCATTGCTGGGATGATAAAAAAGCGGGAAATCCTGATTCTGACCCTGCATGGCGTGGAGACTTTAAAGGTCTTATCGAAAAACTAGATTATATTAAAGCCTTAGGTTTTAGTGCCATTTGGATTACACCTGTTGTTGAAAATGCTAGTGGTTATGATTATCACGGCTATCATGCTATAGATCATAGTGAGGTAGATAGTCGATATGAGTCTACTGGGGCTACTTATCAAGATTTGATTAATGCTTGTCACGAAAAAGGTCTTAAAATCATTCAAGATGTTGTTTGGAATCATACTGGTAATTTTGGTGAGGAAAATATCTATCCTCTCTTTACTAAACAAGGAGATTTAAGCTCTTCTGATTGTCTAGTTGATATCTCAGATGGTAAATTACCTGCTAACTATGATGACTTAACACCTGAGGCTCAGTATCAAGCAAGACTGAATGCCATGAAAACTGATGAAGAAGATACTAACAAGATTTATCATCACGAAAAATCTTTATCTTGGGAAGGTTATACCGTTCAAACAGGACAAATTGCTGGTGACTGTGTAGACCTAAATACCGAGAATCTTACTGTTAGTAATTATTTAGTAGATTCCTATTCTAAATATATTGAAATGGGTGTAGATGGTTTCAGATTAGATACCGTTAAACATATTTCTAGATTAACATTAAACAATAATTTTATTCCACAGCTATTATCTACTGCTAAACAAAGTGGTAACAATGATTTCTTTATGTTTGGTGAAGTATGTACTAGATATCGCCAAGTATGGAACAGTAATATTCCTAACGTCTCTGCTCCATTTTACACTTGGCAGGATTCCAAGGATTATGCCTGGGATACCTTAGCAGAGAGAGTAAACTCTACTTCTGCTTTTTGGAATGATAATATGAATCCTAGTAGCCAGCCAACTAGTACTAACCACCTGTTGCAAGGAAATTCTTACCATACACCTAATTGGAATGAGCGTAGTGGCTTAGATGTTATCGATTTCCCTATGCACTGGAATTTTGGTAACGCTTCCGATGCTTTTAATGTCGCTGTAAGTGGAGATCAATATTATAATGATGCAACCTTTAATGTAACTTACGTTGACTCTCACGATTATGCTCCTGATAATGCACCTGAAAATAAACGTTTCTCTGGCAGCCAGGATACTTGGGCTGAAAATTTAAATTTAATGTTTACTTTTAGAGGCATCCCAACCATTTACTATGGTAGTGAAATTGAATTTATGAAGGGTGCTCCTATTGATGTAGGTCCTAATGCGCCTCTTAGTACTACTGGAAGAGCTTATTTTGGAGATTATATTGAGGGTGATGTAAATGTAACTGACTTTGGTGTTTATAGTTCTGCTAGTGGAAAAATGGCTGAAACCTTAAACCACCCATTATCAAAACATATTCAACGTTTAAATATTATTAGAAGATCTATTCCTGCTCTTCAAAAGGGCCAATATAGTGTTCAAGATATTAGTGGTAATATGGCTTTTAAACGAGCTTATCAAGATGCTGATACCTATTCATTTGCACTTATTGCTTTGTCTAGTCAAGCTACCTTTAACAACATTCCAAATGGAAAATATATTGAAGTTATCACTGGTAAAACGATTAATGTAACCAACGGAAAATTAGTATCTGATTCTATTTCAAAAGCAAATATGCGAGTTTATGTATTAGATACTACTAGCAATACTGTAAAAGGTAAATTAGGTACAGATGGTACTTACCTTCGTTAATTAACCATCTTCTGCTATAAATGAATAAACTCTTCCTTAACTGATGACTCTTAGGGGCAACAGTTAAGGAAGAGTTCTTTATTTATTGTACAATTTTACCTTGTGTCTTTAAATCTACTAGTACATTACTTACTATCTTATTGAGCTTTTTATCATATACAATAATATTCATATTACCTCTACTAGTAAAATAATTATGGTCCTTATAATCTATATTACTAAGTGTATATCTTTCTTGATCATTATAAGCCACTTCAATAGGTAATCCTAAGTCTCTTATTGCATCATTTAGAGCTTCTCTGTCTACTTCATAAGGTATTTCTCCATCTTTCATTATAGCTATGTAATGTCCTTTTAACTTTTCTTTTTGTAGTAAGCCAAAGTCTTGACACACCTTTAAGCTTTCCTCTGAGACAGTATCTAGCGAAACATTTGAAACGGTAGTGAATAATACCACATAATCTTCTGCTTTTACAGCTTCTACATAATCCTTTAAGTTCACTATATTTCTGAGCTCATAGGCTTTTTCCCATCTTTCATTTATTTGCACAGCTTGATCCCATGTTTCTTTATAGCTTACTTTGTTTCTCTTATCTTCTAACTGAAACTCATCTGCTAAGTAAGCACTAAAATGCTTACTTACTTTCTTGGCACCTAGTAAATTAACATGATTCTCATCATAGAAATCTTTACTTAAATCCAGTCCTACTTCTTTATAAAGCATATTATAGTCAATAAAATGAATATTGTTCTCCTTTGCAATAGCTTCTACAGCATTATAGTAGGCCTTTTGCTCTTTTGTAGCATTAGAAGGTGCTTTATAAAGTACGAGTTCAAAGCCTTTCTTTTTAGATAATTCTATGATTTTCATAAGATATTCTTTGGTCTTATCACTCATATCCTGAACCTCTGTCACCTCTTCTAGACTTTGTCTTCTATCTATAGGTGTAGTAGGGTATAAACAAACATATCCTTTTAATGGATCTTGCTTCGTACGATAGCTCCAGTCAAAATCTTCCTTGGTTAACTCTTTCCAGCGCCCATGATATTTAATCAAATTCACATAATAAGAAGCCCGCTCTTCTTTTGGCACACTTGCCTCTATCATTTGTGCTTTGTTATAAGAAAAATCTAGTAAGTCAATAGCTGCTCTATTAACACTTTCTTCTTCATATTCTTCTAAAAAATCACTTCTATAGATATCAAGTACTACTACTTTAGGTTTTTGATATTTGAGCGCTTCTCTCATATAATAATAAGAAATCCAAAAAGGCTGTTTTTGTGTTGCTAATATGTAGGATGGGATGCCTTGTTCTTCCCAAACAACAACTGGGTTAATACTAGTATACATATGACTTGAGCCAAAGTACATGACATCAACACTATCTTTTTCTTCATTTTTAATCCCCTCTACTTTTCTAGTCATATCCCATGGTTCCTCTAACTGTTTCATTTGAAAGACCCTTGTAGTACCACTAAAAACCATTCCAAATATCAGGATACAAGCTAGTAATTCTATCGCCCCTTTTTGCATCTGCTTCACTCCTATCCTCTACTAAAATTGAAAATAAATAAACTGACTCGCTGCATAACCTGGGCCATATACACCAAAAATCAATATACCAAGAATGATTACCATAAACACTGCCCAAGTAAATACACAGTGTTCTTTAGCAATAGCTTCTTCAAAATCGAAGTGCTTGCCTACTAGTTCTACTCCAATCATAAGGATAATAGAAATCATCATAACTCCAAAATCCTTTTGATCTAAACCTAGTTGATATAAGCTTTGATCAAAGAATATCCACGGATTAAAACTACTAAACATTTGCTTAATGATTCCAAGTGCACTTGTTAAATCAGCTGTTCTAAAGAAGATCCAAGCAAAATCTACTAAAATAAAAGTAGTTAATACTTGTAAGGATTTATAAGAAAACTTTTCTTTACTTAACCCGAAAAACCTAGCCACTCTTTGTCTAACTGGTGTTATGATATCTCCTACAACTTGATACATACCATGTAGGCCTCCCCAAATAATGTAGTTCCAGCCACTTCCATGCCATATACCACTTACTAAAAAAGTAATCATAATATTTCTATATCGTTTAAGTCTATTGCAGCGACTACCACCTAGAGGTATGTACAAATAATCTTTAAACCAACCACTAAGAGAAATATGCCATCTACGCCAAAATTCTTTAATTGATTTAGCAAAATACGGTGTATCAAAGTTCTGCATCAATTCAAAGCCCATGATTTTAGCAGCGCCAATAGCAATATAAGTATAACCTGCAAAATCACAATATATTTGAATACTAAATAATACTGTTGCTAACGCAATCTCAAAGCCTGCATAAGCTTCATAATTGCCATAAACCTGATTCACTAGAATTGCTACACGATCAGCAATAACTACCTTTTGGAAGAACCCCCATAGCATCAGCACAAAGCCTCGTTTAGCCCTTTCTAAATCAAAGGTATGCTTTTCATAAAACTGTCTTAACAAATTACCTGAACGCTCAATAGGTCCAGCTACAAGCTGTGGAAAGAAGGAAATAAATAAAGCATACTTTCCTAAATGCATTTCTGCTTTAATGTCTCTTCTATAAACATCCATGGTATACCCAATAGCTTGGAAAGTATAAAAAGAGATACCTACTGGTAACATAACATCAAAATAAGGTACTTGCATATTAATAGCGAAATGTTCCATGACTCTATTAATATTGTCTCCTAAAAAATTGTAGTACTTATAGAAAAATAAAATGGAAAAGTTAATAACTAGACTTAGTATTAACCAAGTCTTTCTAAGCCGTATACGCTTTTCTTCATCTTCTATACGTTCCGTACTTTGCAATAAAACCCCACACAAGTATGTAATAAAAGTAGATGTGGCAATAAGTAATGCATATACTGGATTCCAGCTCATATAGAAATAGTAACTAGCAATCAGTAGCCAAATCCATCTCCATTTGTAAGGAATTATAAAATACCCTAATGTAACAAGGGGGAAAAAGATTAAAAAACTAATAGAATTAAATAACATATTTTACCCTCTAATATTATTTTTTATAATGTATAATCTTGAAATCAATCCTATTTTATCATCTTTAAACAAAATATACTATATTTTTAAAACTCTTATACTTTTATCCGATTTGTAGCAATCAAATACATTCCGCAATACTATTTAATATAAAATAAAACAGGAGATGGCATAGCATCTCCTGTTTTATTTTATATCATTGTTATTTTGTAGCAAAGCCAACATCCACGCTGTCTGTTTTCACGCTAGCTGTTTCTTCACTGTCTTTTAAGAAATCCATAGGACTAACAACTTTGTCATTATGCTTTACTTGTAAGTAGAGATTATCACCTACATTAATGAATGCACCTTTAGGTGTACCAATTGTACCTAGTACATCCCCTTCATTAACAACTTGGCCTAAAAGATCTTCATTTACTGTTCCACCTTGGAAACCATATACACTTACATAACCATTACCATGATCGATAACCATTGTCTTTCCTACATAAGGCATACCTGGCTCTAAAATACTAGATGAATCATCTACAATCTTAACAATTGTACCTTTCGCTATAGCCTTTACTTCTGTATTTTCATTAGCTGCAATACAAATACCAAAGGTACGCATGGTTTGATTAAGTGATTCACTAAACCAATATTTTGTAGCCTCATCTGTATAAGGTACAACAATCTTACCTTCTACTGGCCAACTAAAGTTATCCCCATCAGCAAAGAAAGGTTCCTCTGTTACTGATGCTGTAGTAGATTCAAAGGTTTCTGTCTTAACCTCTGGTTTTACTTCATCCTTTGCTGTTGTATTATTAGTAACCTCTTCTGAAGCTTTTGTTTCATCTTCTTGAACTGTGGCTTCATTTTGTGTAACCTTATCTGTTTGGTCAAGTTCATCTTCTTCATCAATAATAACATTATTGGGAAGATCTCCTTGAAGCATTCCGTCTGTTTTCTCATTTTTTGCATAAGGATTCGCTTCATTTTTAACATTGCCTTCTTGACTTGGTAATACGAAGATGGCTACAAGTGCACCTACAGAAATCACACTAACGGCTACATAAAAACCATACTTCTTTAGAAATTGTCCTAATTTTTTAATTTTCATAATTAACACCTCCGACATCCTAATTATCGCCAGAGATTCCCATTATTATTCAATCTTTCTAAATATTTTAATTCATATTTTAATTTTGAATCTCGTATTTTTCTATCATCACATCTGTATAGTAATATTTGATAATATCCTTATAATTCATACCTTGTTTAGCTAGTTCATTGGCACCATTTTGACTAAGCCCTATTCCTTGACCTATGCCCCTCACATCAAAAATCAATTCATCTTCAGAAGCATACACCTTAAAGCAGCTAGATGGTAAATCTAATAACTCCTTAATTTCTTCCCCTTTAAGAGTTACATTTCCAACTTGAATACTTTTTACATAGTCTGCTTCATCTTTCTCAATGATTTGTATTTGATTTTCTAAGGTACCTATATCTACTATCAATTCTGGATATTTCGTTTTGATAAGTTCTGTTGTTTTTCCTTTCGTCAATCTGACTTGTTTACTAATATGATCTACTTTGCTATCCACACTTTGCAGATATGGAATGTCTTTATTATAAATACTTGCTGCATTCCTTGTTTTCCCTGCACTGGCACTATGATATAAAGCCTCTATAGGTTGATTATCATAAAAAATCATCTCATAATACGTACTTTCCACAGCTGCCTTATAAATAGCATAATTTTTATCATAATCATCTTGCCAGATAGCCTTCATTTCTTCTACCGAATAACCTTTAAGAGCTCCTTTACTTTGAATACCTAGAATACGTCTTGCCATATAAGTCCTAGTCACTACAGCTTGTACCTTGATAGCTTCTTCTTCATAAGTATAAGGAATCTCTTTGGCTAATATACCTATTAGTGTTTCTTCATTTATAATATCTAGAGATGCTCCATGAGTTTCCTCCCCATTAGCATCTTCAATAGTCTTTAATAGTTTCCCTGTATCATACCCACTGGCATATACAATAATCATAGGGATTAAAAACAAACATAATCCTATAATAGCAGCTGACTTAAGATATTCTTTCACAGTAGTCCCTCCCTCACTATCTGAAATAAAAATCTGCTTATACAAGTATATGAAAGTGAGACAAGTTTATGAATTAAAATGGTGCATTATAAAAAGGAAACGCTATAATGCATTCTGTTTTATCTGTTATTTCATTATAGATAAAGCTAATTTGGATATTAGTTTTGTTACCATCTGCTCCTTCTATATATTCTGGCACTTCTTTCGTATAGCCATAGTACGCTACAGTGTGGCTATCTCTATCATCTTGATACACATTAATCATTTTCCCTTTAAGATTATTAAAAATAGTTTCCACTAGCGTCAAACGCTTCTCATTTGATACTTCTTCTATTAATTCAGCTTTAAAGTAAATACTTTCCTTAGGCTTAGCCCCCCATTTTCTAAAGAGATCTTTTGCTCTGCCTCTTTTCATATCTAACTGTTCCAAATTATCCATGCTTGTAAGTCTTAAATCATAGTAGGTATTATCATTTTTATCTTTTTGATTTTTAATGGTTAACTTATAAGGTGTCTCATCTTCTTTATTAACTGCTGATACTTTGATTTGGTTAATTGTCTCTTCTATACTAGTTTCTGATGGATTATAGTGAAAAGCCTGACAAAGTTTAGAACAGCTCACTTCATGGGCGAGAGCTTCTATCACTTCATTTTCCTTAACTACTAGCGTTTGAAGATCTAGCTTTTCTCCATAATGGATACCACTAAGTTCCACTCCTACTTCTGTAACTTTTATCTCTGGCACATTTATTTGCTTACTTAGCTGTTGTAGCCTATCAGGCATTCTATCGTAATATTCAAATCCAAATATGTAGGTTGTACATAAAATCATAATAACCGCTACAAGTAGCATATTTCTTCTATTCATAAAAAAGCACCCTTCCTCTTATGTTTTTTAGAGTATGGGATGCTTTTTTAATTTTTATTCAGTTATTATTCAATTACTTGTATAATCCAATCACAAAGTTCACTATAGGTTACTTTTCCTGATGGATTAATGGTTTCATCAATAAGTCCTAATGCATAAGCTTTACCAACCGCATCTTTATAAGTACTACTTACTCCTGTAAGGGTTACTTTAGATGGCTTTACCTGATAACCTTGCTTTAATTCGTAGAGTTTCACTACGCCAGCTATAGCTTGCTCCTTAGTAACTACTCCTGAACCTTGACTCATATAAATACCTGATGTTCTAGCTTTATTTCTTAAATCATTAGTAACGCTAGCTGTTAAATCGATAGAAGATTTATTTTGCGCAATTCCCATTACTAACTGAATATACTGATTGCCATAAACATAATCTTGCATAAAATAAATATCTCCAAGCCCTCTAATGTCATAAGCTGCTTTTAATTCATCCATTACATATGTAGAGCTTGAACTACTTGTTGTTGTCACTCTTTCATATAGGGCATGTAAACCTGTATAAGGTGTGCTATACACAAAATAGCTATCTGTTTGTGTTTCAATAACTGGGTTTTGTTTACTCCATGTATTGGTATTGTAACTATACATATAAGTGTTGATATTGGCAAAGTTGTACTCACCTACTAATTCTAGTTTAAGTTTTACCTTCATATAATCATCTAGCTTCTGTACAACTGTGTTTTTATTGTTACCTCTAAACATTACCGCAAAGCGTTCTCCTTTAACAAAAGCTTCTGGATAGCTTCTTCCTATAGCTAAAAGATTCGTGGTTGTAGCTTTAGTCAAATCAAATTGCACCATATCTCTTGCACTATATTGATTAGAATAAATTTTAAGCGCCTTGCCTGGAATTTCATAAATGCCGACATTAGTGATAACCTTTAGTGCCATGCCTTGATTAATAAGAGCATCCACTATATTTTTAGGCATCTTTAATCGTCTTACATCAGCATCATATTTATTTTTATAATTTTCCATTGTTATTGTAAGGAAGTATTTATTAGCGTTTTGGATTTGAGAAATGATTTTAGCTGTGTCTACAATTTCTTTTGTCCAAACCCCATTAGTATAACTATCTACTATTGCTTCTGGATAAATAACAATATTGTCATTATCCCCGCCATCATATTCCCCATCTGAAGTCTTAGTCATAATTCTAACGATAGCACAGAAATCTGATTCTTTAACAATTTCTCTTTTACTTTCTGGATCTGTAAAAGTAAGTACTGTTTTAACTCTTACATAATAAGGTTTATTAGCATCTAACCCTGTGAATTTTACCATATTCTTAGCTAATACTTCATAACTACCTTTTCCAGCATCACTGGTATTCACTACAACAGCATCTAAAAACTCTGGATTATTAGCGAATTCTAATACGTATGAATAGGCTTTTAAGCTCTCATCTGTGGCTTCTACATCCTCCACATCTTTAAGCCATTCTACTGTAATGTAGTCTCCTGTTACTGGCATGAAATCTTGACCGATTTCTAATATGCTTTGATACGCAGCTGGTCCTAATCCTCTTGGTACATCTGGCTTTTCTATTGATAAGGTTGTTTGAGTAACTGGATTACTCCAAGCAGATACCTTATCACCTTTTTTCTGTTTTGCTCTAATCCATACATTATAGGTGGTATCTGGCATAAGTCCTGTTATAGTTACCTGTGCTTTTGCCCCATTAGACACATAATTATCTTCTCCTGGCACTGTAGAAATCTCTACTGGCCAGCTAATAGCAGATTCCGGGTTGTCTAAACGACTATATACAATCTCATAGTTAAAGTCTTCATTATACTGCCACCAGACAGATACACTACTGTCTGTTACACCATTTGGATTAAGCACTGGTACCATAGGTATTGCTTCTGGTTCCTCAAAATCCGAGTCTGTGGTAGCAATAACAAAGCTTGGGAAAGTTTGCATGAGCTTTGTTCCATCTTCTAAAGTACGGTAAGCTCTAATGAGAATGACATATCTTGTATTTGCTTTGAGATTTGATACTTTGTAATCCTTCCAAGATAAACCATCATTATGGTTAACATCACTTGGTGTGATAGTAGTCCATCCCTCTACTGAATCACTTTCATTTTCTACAATCCATTTTTCAATTTTAATGGCGCTTGGGGAAGTGGTGTCAGATTTTAAAGCAAGTACCACATCATCATATAAAATAGGTTTTACTTCATATTTAACATCTTCTCCTAGGCTTACTTCCCTATCTTCATAATTAGCACTATAGTTAGGCACAGCTGCCTTAACTGCCTTCAGTTCATTCTCATTGATAAGACGATGTTCAGTAAGATTTTGCCCTGCTTTAAATTTAATCTCTGGTATTCCTCCTGTATAAACCACGCTATTCCACATTTTTGCAAGGAAATATTCATCGGCATCAGCGCTATACTGAGAAGGGTCTTTTGCTTTAATTTCATACCATTTTTCTAGCCACTCAATTGTAATAGCATTTTGTTCTATTCCTCCTTCTTGTACACGAAGTGGAGGCTTTGCTAATACTGGTGGTCTTGAAATATCACCTTTTTTATCAATTGTAATCGCTACTACTGTTGGCTGAGATTCCACATAGGTTCCACTATAGTCTCTTTTAGCTACAATTTTAATATAGTAGGTTTTATTAGAAAGTAGATTTTTAACACTACCAGTTTTATTAGTGTACTGCGTTAAAAGAGTCTTAAAACCAACGACTTCCTTACTAGCTTGTGTTTTAATTAAACTATCATCTTGACCTTCTGGTATAGAAAAGTTTTCTAAAATAGGCTTTGTAGCAGTATCATCAAGCTGTTCATTGCTTTCTGTAACCCAAATATCATATAGCATTTCATGTTCAGGAACGGTTTTACCATTTTCATTTTTCTTCATTGGAGCATCCCAAACAAGTTGTACTTGCAGCGGAGTTAAGCTTTTAGTATGGAAAGTATTATCTTTCATTTTATCCACTGTAACATCATCATTTTTAACTAAATAATTATTTTTAGTGGTACTCAACTCCTCTAAAGAAATAGAAGAATTAAAAGGCTCTGGTACTTGTGGCTTTAGAGGCTGTTCTCTTAATTCGTACGGTACATAAGGTTCTTCATTGGTCTTAATAGTGTTACTTTCACCTTTGATGAAGAATTCAACGTAATACAAGCTAGTCTTTTTCGGTTCGTCATGCTCAAACCTACCTGTATCTGTAGCAGTAAGGTCAGCATTATTCATTGTTCCAATAAGTGTGTAGTTACGTTCACCTTCAACTTTTCTCCAGATTTTAACCATTTCTATTTCACTAGTCATCCAAGAACGTACATTCCAGCTTAACTCTATTCTATTTTTTCCTATGTTAGTAATGTTTAATTTGATACTTCTTGTAGCATGTGCAATTTTAGGTGTAGTTGTATTAACACCTACATTGCTCCAACTGTCCTTTATAAAAGTACCTGAAATGCCTGTTACAATAACATAAGCTGAGTACTTTTGACCCGGAATTGTATCATCAATAGTAAATTTAACTTTTCTAATGCCACCTTCTGTAAATACATTCATATCATTGGCTTTAAGCGTTACTGAATTAGATCCTACTCCTGCTACGTTATTTTCTACACCATCTACTTCATTTTTATTGTTAGCTTCTTTTGCAATGTAAACTAATTTGTAAGTAGCTCCAGGAATATATTCCCAAACCACCTCTATATTATCTTCTGTTTCCCTAGCAATTGTATTTAAGTCTGTAACAAAGTACTTAACTGGATCTTTAGTAGCTGAGTTAAGTGGTGCTTTTGTCCATCTCTCCCCATCATCTGATACATGGTTATGTCCTGGTTGTACTTTTAACTCATATAATCGACCATTTTTAAATTCATTTCTATCCTCAAGATAATCTTCAAGGTTAATAGTTGCCTTATCACCTGGAGTCTTATTGGCTTCTGCTACGCTAATAGAACCTTCAGCTTTTTCACCTAAAGAATCCGTTAATAAAAGGTCATAAAACTCTGTATCATGTTCTTTTGCCACTGCTGTATGATTATTTTCTACTTTAGTAAAACTCACCTGTGCACTTGGTAAAATATTTTCACCATTATCATTGGAAGTATGGCTTACCTGCACATAATCTAGTCCACCAACTGGCAGTCTTTCTTGCATATCTGCAAATACATTAACATAGCTAAACATCATTATGACAGCTAATAATGCGGCTACTCTTTGTCGTCTCTTCATGTTATCTTCCTCCTATTGTGCCTGCACTTTATAAAGAATCTTGATAATTTCTTCTGCAGTCATTTCTTTGCTTGGAAGAACTCTTGAATTAGGATTATCTACAATTTTAAGTTCTACTGCTGCATAAACATATGTACGATAAATGCTTTGGAAAGCACCGATGTTTTGTACACCTTGTTTATTTTTAATGACTATTGAACTCACTTTTCTATTATGTAATCTTTCATAGGCCTGCATCACAATATAGATGGCTTCATCTTGCCTAATATTTTTACTTAATCCTATACTCGTTACACCTTTTATCCCTGCATTTTTAAGAAATACAATATAATCAGTTCCTTTTTTAGCTCCTAGTACGCGTGCTGTAGCACCATATACTTGTTCTTTTGTCGCAGCTGTTTTAATCATATAGGTATCTAATTTAAAGAACTCTGTTAGGCCATATTTCCCTATGAAGCTTTGATAAGGACCTAAGCTTGGTACCGTATTTGCAAGATCAGCTTGACCTACAAAGATATAGGTTCCTAGTTTATCTGCTTCAATACCAAAACCTTTTCCTACTTGATAGCTTTCTACATTAACCCATCCATTACTGTAGTAATAAGCATCTGCTGCAAATGCATCTATTTCGCTTATAATAAACAGTGGCTTATCTAATTCAGTAATCTTCACTGTCCTTTTTATATAACGATCCATTAACTTATCAACTTGTCTTGCATGATCTTTTTCAATATCTGCCATAGAATCTGTAATAAGTTCATTTAATACGTCTTCTTCAATCACACCATTATAAACTTCCTTCTCAAGCTTATTAATAAAACTATTGCGTTCCTCTGCAATAATATCATTTAAAGCAATCATAATATCATCTTCTGTTAGATAATCACGCTGCTTCATATAAACTAGCTCCATATTAACATTAAGCTTTGGTGACAAAGCTCCCTGCCCATTAATACTTTCTGACGTTTTTTGGGTATAGAACTTGATGCCCACATAATAATCTTCTATTTCATCAGAAGCCATTTTTTCTATGGCTGTTTTAATGGCAGTATTTTCGCTAGTTAAGGTATATGGTCTAATGTTTAATGTCTGATTACCAATAGTTACATTGAGTACTGTATTCGTATTACTTTCGTCTATCATTACAGAAGCTGGCATGTAATAATATAGTGAATTAGCATTCTCTTCTGCTACTAAAGCATATTCTTTTTGTAAGCCTATTTCTGTTTTTAGGTAACTTTCTCTATACTTATAGATTTCACCTTGTTCCACTACCCAATACGGTCTTCTTCTTAACTTCTCAGCTTCTGAGTCAAACTTTTTGAGATACTCTTCAAATTTATTATCTTTTTCTGCTTCATCTTCATCATAGTCTGTTCTCGTACTTACCTTATCACAGTATAAAGAAGTTGGATAATTACCACCCTCCAAAAGTGTTTTTGTTTTATCCACTATTCTTACTTTAATATCATAACGTTTATTAGGTTTTAAACCTGTAATCTTATACACAAAGTGCGTGTAGCCTTCTGGTGTTAGCTTATCATCTTGAACAGAAGTTAATTTCACTGCACTGTAATCTAGCTTATAGGTATCATCTAATTCACTTTTTACTGCAATATCAAATGCAAACTCATCTGGCACTTTGGCATCTACTGGCACGGGCGCATCAAAACTAATAACAATTTCTCTCTTAGTATCATGTGAATAGGTCTTTGGCGCCTCTACTTTTAAATTAATAGGTGGTTGTACTGGTGCTGTTGTTACAGGTACCATAATCCACTTTGACTTAATAGGTTTACCATCAACCATACACACGGTTCTTACATAGTAATAATAAATGTTGTTAGGATTTAAAGAATCATCATAAAGCTGGAACTTACTTGAAAGCTGTAGTGGCTCTAAGTTAGTCCATATTTGATTCTTATATGTATACGTACTCATGTAAGCTGGTTCATTTTCTGCTCTTGCTGTATCTTTATCTGAACGGAAACCAACATTTAATTCATTGCCTTGTACTAGCTTTTCAACACTTAGCTTCTCTTCATCCTTAGTAAGCTGCTTTTCTGTCCTTATGAATTCATAGTAGGTTAAGTCTATATCTTCATCTTCTTCAAACTTAGCTGGTGCCCAACCTAAAGTGACAGAACTATTGTTAGCTTGCTCCTCTATCCAGATTTTTTCTGGTGTTGGTGGCACTTTATCTTCTGGTGTTGGTGGCATAGGTTCTGTGGTTGTCGTAAAGGTAAATACCTTAGATAACTCTGATACTCTAGGTGATACCGGTCCTGCTTCACTTATTGGTGACAATTTCGTTCTAAGTTGCAAATAATATACCGTATTAGAATCTAAGCCTTTAATTTTGAGTTTACCTTGCCCTATTCCTATTAAAGAACTAATATGGACTTTAAAAGGTATAACGCCCCCTGCCTTTAACACCTCTATAGCTGATTGGCTATTAATAGTAGTATCAGATAAATTTAAGATAGCGTCACTTCCTAAACTCATTGCATCCATCTTATCAGGATCATTGTTTTTAAGGGCATCTTTATTCTGATATAAGTAGAACTCATATTCCCCACTAAAGCGTTCATCTTTATTAGTTCCAGTATATAATTTAAGTTCTGCCGGTTCTAACATCTTCTTAACATATGCTTGTATGTCTACATAAGAATATGTAATTTCTTCTATAACTTGTGTTTTATCAATACTTGCATCCTCAGCTACCACTGTTGTAGGTACAGGTACTACTTCCTTTGTGATATCTAAAGCAACGGATACCAGATTAGATTCATTACTATAAGTGATTCTTTTAGTATCATCTGTTGCAACATATACTGTTCTTAAAGATACATAGTAGTTTCCTGGTATAACCATATCTTTTAAGCTATCCTTAGCTTCAGCTCCTGATTCTTTTAAAGACTTGGTTGCTGTATTATAGTCATACCCCTCAGGAATTTCTATTTGCTCCCAGTCTTTAGTGGTTTCACTAAAGTTCATTAAAGAAACATTCTCCATTTTGAAGGTTCCTTTACTCTCATTATATCTAATAATCTTATTAGCATTTTCTTCTGTAACATCCTTTTGTCCTGCTGTTCCTAAATCAGTTTCTACTATAATCTGATTTGTTACAGGATCTAGACTTACCTTAAATACCTTGGAGTATGCTGCATAACCAGAAGTTCCTGCCAAATGAGGTGACTTTAACGGATCAAGGTCATCCTTGTCTTTACGTATAAGCATCTCATAATATAAAGTACCTCCATTTAAAAGAGTCCTTAAGTTAGAAGGTGCAAACCATTCTACATCAAATCCAATAGCTTTAGCACTAGAGGTATTGCTGTTCTCATTAGTTGGAACAACGTATACGTTATCTATATTTTTAATGGAAGGAGTTGTAGGAACAGGGCTAAAGTCCCCTGGATTATACCTAACCACCTGTGATTCATATTCATTATTATCTATCTTTATTTTCACCTTGAAATAAGTAACATTAGTAGATGAAATAGAGGTTGTAATTTCTTTATTGTTGGTTTTATTAGGATCATATTCATAAGTAGTTCTTGCAGTAAACTGACCATCCTTTGTATTGGAGCTTAAGATAGTATAAGTAGCTGCTGAATTAATATTGTATGGTTTAATAGTAAATTGTACTTGATTATTTGTTGTTTTATTTAAACTATAATCTAGATAAGTATGTCCTTTATTTTCCGGCTTATAAATATCTGCATCTTTACCATAAGTAAAAAGCGAATCAACTACCATACTAGGTTCAAGTACATCCCATTTGATGACGCTTGATTCTAGATTAGTTCCACTAGCCAAATAAATATTAATTTGACCATTAGTATCTACTGCTCCAACTGTATAACTACTATCCTTAGTATCAATCTTAATTTTTTCACCAGTCATAGGTTTAAAATCCAGACGAATACTATCATCACCATCTTGAACTGAGCTACCAATTGAATATTGTGGTTGTAATTTGATTACAACTTCATCAAGCTTAGTGCTACTAGAAGGTATCGTGTATTTTCCCCCTTCTAGAACCTTAATTTGGTCGAAGCTTAATTTTACTCCTGGCTTTGAACCTGGTGTTTCTTTAGTTAAGTCCTCAATAACTTCAATAGATTCTAAAGTATTATCCTTTAAATGAACTGGTTTAATCTCAAAGTTTTTAGGTCCATTAAAAAATGATTGTTTTGCTTGAGTAGTACCATCTACTTTTAGCTCAAATTCATTGATATTTCCCTTACTAATTCCAGTAGTATATACATATACTAATTTCCCATCTAATTTCAAACGAATATTTAAATTCTTTCCTGCTACATTTACGTTGGTAAGGTTAACATTATATTGTTGATAGGTACTTGCATAAGTTCCTAGCTTTAAACCCGCAGTAAATTCTGTTTTTCCTATTTCTTTGCTTTTATTTTCCCAGCTATTGGACCCACTATTAAGCACTCTTTCTACATAATCAATACTTTTGGTACTTCCATCTTGATTATAAACTTTCCCAGAAAGCGTTACATTATCATCTCCGGCATTTTCAAGTGTTAACTCTACTTTTTTCGTAGTATTATCCATAGCTTCAATGTAATAGGTTAATACATAATCTGCAGCACTAGAGATATCCCATTTTGCTACAGCTGTCTCAGTATAATCAGTACCTATTCTGTTGCTTAGCTCCAAACCTTTACTATCTTCTGCAAGTATCTTCTTCTGCATTTCAAATCCATATAAATTAGTATCGGCTGCCATTAATTCATTTAAATTAATCCCCTGAAGGCTTGCAATCACCATTACAAATACAAGTATTTTAGAAACAACTTTTTTCATATCATCCGTTTCCCCTCTCTCTGTCTTGTTCATCTATGTGAAATTTTAAATAAAATTATAATACTCCATATATTTTATCGACCATTCAAGGGCCATACATAAGTATTTCTTAGGATATATTTATGTATAATCATATTACAATTAGTTTACAACTAGAAATTTGTCGGTAGCTTTAATAAGCCATTTGGGGCGGAACTGAGAGAGGGTGGCTACCTGCCGTTGTTCCGCTCCGCATTTTCAGTAGGAACTAAGCTCACTTTTTTGGATGAACGCCCACAAACTCGGTTCCCTCAAACACGTGGGCTAAGTACCATCCAAAACGTTCGCTAAGTGCCTACTGAAAATACTTCGAAGTCACCCCGTCAGGCAGCCACCCTCTCTCAGTTCTACCAACAATAATGTGTAAAGTCACTTTCCTGAAGTGTTTTCAAGAAAAAAGAAAAGCCAATTCATTTTATTGATAGCAATTAGAGACAACAAAAATAGCTCTTCAAGTAGTATTAATACTTGAAGAGCTATGGTTGGTTCCAGACTCTTGAAATGAACTTTCACAACTAGCTCAGTAGACCTTAGGCAAGGCACAAAATGGCTCCTCAGCACGTATGCATTATAGCTTAGTGCCTACTAAGACTAGTTATGAAAGTTAAACCAATGAGTGAGGAGCTCTTATCGTCTTAGCCGGTGCACCCTTATGATAGGAAACTAAGGCTTTAAGACTCTGGTTTAAAACTCTATTTGGGTAATGCGAGGTATAAAAACATTTAAAACAACTTATAAGTGGCGCCTTCCTTGCAGCGCACAAGTGAACATTTTCCTTAAGTCCAGAGGTACCTATAACAATAGATTGAGACTTGGCTGACCCGGTCAGTTCCTCAGGTTGAAGCTGTGGTAATTATGCCGTGGGAAGTTATTTATTTGTTTTTACACTTATGTATATGTAGTCAAGGAGCCGAATCCCTAATAAAAAATGAAATAAATACTTTTATATTCAATAAAAATTAAAAAAATAACGGTATAAGTCACTCTTATAAAATATTCTCAAGAGAAATATTTTTTTGTTATGTCTTTTCTGCACTCCTCGTTTAGGGGCTTGAACGTTTATGAGGTTAATAATGCTTGTAAGAAATGAGAGGATAAGGGATGCCTGTAGGAATGACTTCGTAGTATTTTTTAGAAGCACTTGGCGAACTTTTTTGATGGGTTTTAGTGCGAGTGTTTGAATGAAATGAGTTTTCGCACGTTCATCAAAAAAGTGAGCCTTAGTGCTTCAAAAAATACGGAGTGGAATTCCGAAAGGTAGCCCTTATTCTCTCATTTCCGCCCAGCAGCATTTCTCATAAACGATCAGACAAATTCCCATTTATTTAGCTAAACAGTTACTTGCTTTTTCTTCATGACTTTTTTAAAAGCAGTGGCTATCGGCAAATTCTTAAGATTATTTTTTTCAATATATTGAATTTCACCTTGTTCTTGGAGTAACGGCCCCAATGTTTTTTCTAGTGGCTGCGACCAATTCAAAATAACTGGTTTCATATGCCACTTACGATGTGTAAACACATGAGTTACTTGCTCTAAGTAGACAGGCTTTATTGCTTCTAGGTCTATACTTTCCCAATCTTTTTCTTCAATCATAGGAAATCCCCATAAATTTGCAAGTAGACCTTCTTCCGGCCTTTTGATCATTCCTATCTTGCTTCCTTTTTCAATGAGTAATACTTTATAATTTAATTCTACTGCCTTAACCTTCTTAAGTTTTACTGGATATTCTTCCTGTACATTCTTTTGATATGCCTCGCAAATAGGTTTCATTGGACATTCTTTGCAGTTTGGATTTTTAGGTGTACATATTAAAGCACCTAGTTCCATCAAGGCTTGATTGAAACGATTAGGGTCATTTGGCATAAGCTCCATTACTTTATCTTCAAAAAGCTTCCTATTTTTAGGATTGGCAATATCCTCACCTATACAAAATTGGCGCGCTAATATTCTCATAACATTTCCATCTACTGCTGGTAGTGGCAAATGCAAAGCAATACTACAAATCGCGCCTAAAGTATATGGTCCTATTCCTGGAATCTCCTTAATAAGCTTAGGATCTCTCGGAAATTCTCCCTGCCACTTATCTACGATAAGCTTAGCACCTTTCCAAAGATTTTCACCACGTCTATAGTACCCAAGACCTTGCCAGTAGTTATGTACTTCCTCAAGGCTAGCCTCAGCCAAAGCACTCACATTTGGAAAACGTTCTATAAAACGTAAGTAATACGGAATAACTGTCACAACTTGAGTTTGTTGAAGCATTACTTCTGATACCCAAATACAATAAGGATCAGAAGTTCTCCTCCAAGGCATATCTCTTTTATTTTTATCAAACCATTCTATTATTAAATCTGCATAAGTCATCTTAAAATCCTCTCTCACTATCAACTTGCTTATATTCTACATTATTTTTAGAAAACCCACTATATTTTATACCTCGAAATCTCACTCGACTTTATTTCCCAGGAAACAACATTCTTCTCCATCGCACATAGTAGGCTATAGCTTTATGTGTACCTAAAAGCCTTTATCATTAGAGAAATTTTAATTACATATGACAGGCATATTATTGGGTTATTATTTAAAATCCATGGCACTCTTTACAACTTCCATTTGCTCAGTAGAGGTTAATTTCTCTAAAAGCTTAAATGCTACACTAGATGCCGTTTCTGGGCAGTATGAAGTAATAACGTTATCATCAATGACAACTGGCTCATTTACCACCTGAACTCCAAACTCTCTAAGCTGCTTTTGACGATAACCATCTCCTAAATGATACGTTGTTGCCCTTCTATTCTCAAGTACCCCACTCTTTCCAACAGGAAGTGCCCCAACACATATTGTAGCTATTACTTTATTATTACTATCAAATTCACGTATTAACTCTAAAAATCTCTCATCATAAGCTTCTTCATAAAACCCAAACTCTTCAAACCCACCTGGAATAGCCAACGCCGCATACTCTGCTATATCAATCTCCTCTATTGTCTTATCCACAATAACTGGAATATTAAAAGTACTCATCACCTGGTTTTGAAAACCACAGGTAACTACCTCAATATCATAACCATAATCATTTCTTCCCCAACCCATAACATCCACAAAAGGAGCAAACTCCATCATTTCAAATCCCTTCGCCAAAAGCACTAATATCTTCATCTTCAATCTCCCCTTGTCCCTTAAAATATTATTAAAAGTCTACCACTACTTCTCTCCTACGTCTATATGGCGTTTTTGCTCATTACGAATTTAGAGTTTCTTACCAGAGTCTTTGATACCAGTACATGTACACTAGTAGAAGTACGTAAAGATGTTTGTGAGCTCAAAAACGTTTGATAGAAATGGGAGGGGTGGGGAACTCTTAAGTTTATTAATAGTTGATTTTTACAAAATAGTAGCTATGTAGGGAGGCTAGTGGACTTGCTGGAAGATGCCTTGGAGCAGAGCTTAGAAACTCTTAACGAAGTAATCCTTATGGGTTTTAGGGCGAGTGTTTGAGCTTGCGAGTTTTCGCCCGTTCATAAGGATTACGAATTTAGAGTTTCTTAGCGGAGTGAGACAGCAGCTGTAAGCAAGTCCACTAGCCGGACTACATAGCGGTAATTTGCTTTATGCTTTATTATTTAAATTGTAGTTTATATAAAAATTGTAGTGTTCTTTAGCATTTTTGATTTGCATATATTATCTACTTGTAGAGTCCCCTCAATCCTGTTACTTCAAAAGGCACCAATAAAGGTTTATGAAAACCTTTATTGGTGCCTTTTTATACTACTATTTACTTTCTTTTAAATTGATTCTAGCAATAGCCTTCTTGAGCGCAATCTCAGCACGGAGATGATCCATATTGCTATCTGATAAACGTTTTTCAGCACGTTCTTTTGCCCTTTTAGCTCTTTCCAAATCAATTTCATTCGCAAACTCAGATGCATCTGTTAAAACTACAATCTTATCTTTAGTGATTTCGGCAAAACCACCTAAAGTTGTTGCATATTTTTTAACCTCATCTTGTGTATAAGACAGCGTCTTATATCCAAGAAGCACAACAACTGGTTCATGGTCGTATAATATACCCATTTCTCCTTCTGTTGTTGAAAGAATCACTGAGTCTACCTCTTCATCTAAAATTGTTTTCATCGGTGTGATGATTTGAAGTCTCATTTTATTTTTTGCCATCATTAACCCCCTAATTATAGAGTTTTGGCTTTTGCAACTGCATCTTCAATTGTACCAACCATGTAGAATGCGTTTTCTGGAAGCTCATCATGTTTACCCTCAAGGATTTCTTTAAAGCTACGAACAGTTTCTTTAACTGGTACATATTGTCCTGGTGTTCCTGTAAAGATTTCCCCAACGAAGAATGGTTGAGAAAGGAATTTTTGAATCTTACGTGCACGACCAACTGTTAATTTATCTTCTTCACTAAGTTCATCCATACCTAAGATAGCAATGATATCTTGAAGTTCTTTGTAACGTTGAAGAATAGATTGAACCCCACGTGCTACACTATAGTGTTCTTCTCCAACGATTTGTGGATCAAGTACACGTGATGAAGATTCAAGTGGGTCTACCGCTGGATAGATACCTTGTTCTACAATAGCACGAGAAAGTACTGTTTTCGCATCTAAGTGAGCGAAAGTAGTAGCTGGAGCTGGGTCAGTTAAGTCATCGGCAGGAACATATACAGCTTGAACAGATGTAATAGAACCTTTTTTAGTCGATGTAATACGTTCTTGAAGTGTACCCATTTCTGTTGCAAGAGTTGGTTGGTAACCTACCGCACTAGGTGTACGTCCAAGAAGCGCAGAAACCTCCGAACCTGCTTGTGTGAAACGGAAAATATTATCTACGAATAAAAGTACGTCTTGTCCTGACTGATCACGGAAATATTCAGCCATTGTAAGACCTGTTAAAGCAACACGCATACGTGCACCAGGTGGCTCATTCATTTGACCGAACACCATTGTTGTTTTAGCGATAACGCCTGAGTCAGTCATTTCGTGGTAAAGGTCATTACCTTCACGAGTACGTTCACCTACGCCGGCAAATACTGAGAAACCACCATGCTCTGTAGCAATGTTACGAATAAGTTCTTGAATAAGTACTGTTTTACCTACACCGGCACCACCGAATAAACCGATTTTACCACCTTTAAGGTAAGGACAGATAAGGTCAACAACTTTAATACCTGTTTCTAAGATTTCTGCTGATGTTGATTGTTCTTCGAAAGATGGAGCCTCTCTATGAATTGGCCATTTTTCTACTTGTGGATCTGGCTTTCCATCTACAGCATGACCTGTAACATTAAAGATACGGCCAAGTGTTTGTTCACCTACTGGAACTGAAATTGGTGCGCCAGTATCAACTGCTTCCATACCACGAACTAATCCTTCTGTGGCAGACATAGCAATACAACGTACGATATCATCTCCAAGATGTTGTGCAACTTCTACCACAAGGTTTGTGCCATCTTGTTTTTTAACTTCAATAGCGTTGTAGATTGCTGGCATGTGTTCCGCACTGAATTTAACGTCAAGTACAGGACCGATGATTTGAACAATATGTCCTACATTTTGTGCCATTATTTGTTCACTCCTTTATTACTTATTTGAGTGCGCCTACTCCCGCAACGATTTCCGTTAATTCTTGTGTAATAGCTGCTTGTCTAGCTCTATTGTACTGAATGCTTAGCTTATCTTGGATCTCCTGCGCATTTTCTGTAGCAGAATCCATAGCTGTCATTCTCGCACCATTTTCACTAGCACTTGCTTCACAAAGTGCACCATAAATAACATCCGCTACATATCTTGGAATAATATATCCAAGTACAGCTTCTGGTGATGGTTCATAACTTAAAAGATCGCTTGGTTCGTTTGCTTCACTTTTTGGTTTTTCAACATGATTTATATCTAATGGTAAAATTCTTACCATCGTTGGTTCTTGTTGGATGGTTGATTTGAAGCTTGTATAAGATAAATAAACTTCTCCAATTTCCCCTTTTAAAAATAGGTTAGTTACATAATCTGCAATCTCTTTTGCAGAGAAATAAGTAGGTGACTCTGAAATATCAGTTACACCTTTTGCTACTGTAAAACCTTTTGACCTAAATTGATCAATACCTCTTCTCCCTACAACTACTAAGTGGGTTTTTTCTTTATCTTCGATAGCACCCATAGTAAGCTTACAAATATTTGAATTGTAACCACCACAAAGTCCTTTATCTCCTGATAAAGTAATATATGCTTTCACATCTGAGCCATTTGCTTTAAGAAAAGGTGAACCTTGTCCATTAGCATTAGCAGCAATTGATTGCATAGTTGAAAGAATTTTATTGAAAAAGGGTCTTGTTTTAAGAGCTGCCTCTTTACTTTTATTAAGCTTAGAGGTAGCAACAAGATTCATAGCACTTGTAATTTTCTTAGTGCTATCGATACTTCTGATTCGCCCTTTAATATCTTGCAAAGACGCCATCCTCGTTCACCCCTTTTCTACTTTATACTAAAGCTTTTTTTAAATTCTGTTACGATGTCATTTAATTTAGCTTCTAATTCTTTTGTAAGACCCTCTTTACCAGCTACTTCTACTAACATTTCTGGATACTTAGTATCTACAAAATCAAAGAGTTCGCTTTGGAATCTTGCTACTTCTGAAAGTGGAATATTCATAAGGAACTTTCTAGTTGCAGCAAAAAGAATAATAACTTGTTTACTTACTTCAAGTGGTGAGTACTGAGGTTGTTTAAGAATCTCTGTAATACGTTCACCTTGTGCAAGTGCATTTTTAGTAGCAGTATCAAGGTCAGAACCGAACTGTGCGAATGCAGCAAGTGATCTGTACTGTGCAAGTTCTGTACGGATAGGACCTGCTACTTGTTTCATTGCCTTGATTTGAGCAGCACCACCAACACGAGATACTGAAAGACCTGGGTTAACCGCAGGACGTACACCAGCGTTGAAAAGTTCTGTTTCAAGGAAGATTTGTCCATCTGTAATAGAAATGACGTTTGTTGGAATATAAGCTGAGATATCCCCTGCTTGTGTTTCAATAATTGGAAGCGCAGTGATTGAACCGCCACCAAGTTCATCAGAAAGTCTAGCAGCTCTTTCAAGAAGACGAGAGTGTAAGTAGAATACATCCCCTGGATAAGCTTCACGACCTGGTGGTCTATGAAGAAGTAATGACATTGTACGATAAGCTACCGCATGTTTTGATAAATCATCATATACGATAAGAACGTCCTTACCTTGTTCCATCCATTCTTCACCCATTGTAACACCTGCATACGGTGCAAGATATTGAAGAGGTGCAGCTTCTGAAGCTGTAGCTACTACGATTGTTGTATAGCTCATAGCATCTGCTTTTTCTAAAGCGTTAACTAATTGTGCAACAGTTGAAGCTTTTTGCCCGATTGCAACATAGATACATAAACAATCTTTACCTTTTTGGTTAATGATTGTATCGATAGCAATAGCAGTTTTACCTGTTTGTCTATCTCCGATAATAAGCTCACGTTGTCCACGACCGATTGGTACCATGGCATCGATTGCTTTAAGACCTGTTTGAAGTGGTGTATCAACTGATTTTCTGTCGATAACACCTGATGCAACACGTTCTACTGGTCTAAATTTATCTGTGTTAATTGGACCTTTTCCATCGATAGGTTGACCAAGTGCATTAACAACACGCCCGCTAAGAGCATCACCTACTGGTACCTCTACAACACGTCCTGTTGATTTAACTGTGTCACCCTCTTTGATGTTTTGGTCAGAACCTAAGAGAACAACCCCGATGTTGTCTTCTTCTAAGTTTTGTACCATACCATAAACTTCACCTGGGAACTCAAGAAGCTCACCTGACATAGCCTTTTCAAGTCCATGTACACGTGCGATACCGTCACCAACAGTGATAACAGTTCCAACTTCTTCTGCCTGAAGGTGTGCTTTATAGTTTTTAATCTGGTCTTTAATAATACTACTGATTTCTTCTGGTCTCAGATTCATTAACTGAATACACCCCTTTCTATGCAGGTCTAAGCTTTGATAATTGTTTCTTTAAAGCTTGCATCTCGCCTTTAATACTAGCGTCTACAACTTTATCGCCAACTCTAATCACTAGTCCTGCTATAATGCCTTCATCTACGATTGTTTCAAGTTCTATTTTGCTTTTTGTACTTGCTTCAAGCTTTGCTTTAATAGCTTCTACTTGGCCTTCTTTAAGTGCTACAGCCGATGTAACAGTTGCTTTAACAATACCGGATTCCTTTTTAATACGTTCAAGGAAACCTTCAAGTACATTTATCATTTCAGATTGTCTACCTTTTTTCACAAGTAAAACTAAAAGTCCTAAAATAGAGTTTTCTACTTTACCTGTAAAAATAGTTTCAAGGAGACTGATTTTTTCCTCTGTTGTAACTTTATGATTTTCTAAAACTGCCATAAAGTCTGGTTCATCCTGAAGTGCTTTAATAATGACTTTTACCTCTTCTTCATAGGTTGCCATTTTTCCTTCAGAACTAGCGATATCAAATAGGGCAGTAGCATATCTTTTAACAACTAACTTAGCCACTGTACATCCCCCATCTCTTTAATAATATCGTCAATGATTTCTTGATGTTTGTTTTCATCTATTGAGAGGGCAACAAATTTACTTGCCATAAGAGTAGAAACATCAATAAGCTGAGTTTTCATCTCATCTTTAACACGTTCTTGTTCAAGAAGAATGTCATTTGCAGCTTTGGCTTTCATAGCTTCGATTTCTTTCTTAGCTTCTGCAACCATTTGCTCTTCTCTAGCTAAAGCTTTCGCTCTAGTCTCTTTAAGGATTTGTGCTGCTTCTTCTTCAATACCCGCGATTTTATCTTCATAATCTGCTTTAAGCTTAGCTGCATTTGCATTTGTAGCTTTAGCTTCGTTAATCTCATTCGCAATAGCTTGTTTTCTCTTATCAAGCATCGCAGTCACTGGTTTGTGAAGAATGAAGTAAAGTGCTACAACAATAACTAAAGTAGAGAATAATTGTAACCCTAAATCAGTTAGTAACTGAGCATCAAATCCTATGATTCTTCCTGGCAACTCAGTTGCAGCTAATACAGTAATTAATGATGTATTCAAAGGGAAGCTCCCTCCTTTCTCGTCTATGTTGCTATTATTTTAATTCGCTTCTTATAAAGATTGGTATTTTGTAATAAGTGGGTTTGCGAATAAAAGAATAATAGCTACGATAAGACCGTAAATACCTGTTGTCTCTGCTACAGCTGCTCCTAAAAGCATTGTACTTACGATTGTAGATTGAGCTTCTGGTTGACGACCTACTGCTTCTGCACCTTTACCAGCTGCATAACCTTGTCCAATACCAGGTCCAATACCTGCGATCATAGCAAGACCTGCACCAATTGCTGAACATGCTAAGATTAAAGCGTTTCCATCGATTTGTTGATTATCCATAATTAAAATCCTCCTTAAATAGTTGCTTTTAAAATTATTTAAATTAACTTAAATCTTTTTATTTATGCCTATCCCATGCTGTCTCTTAAAATCCTATAATAATCTAGAACTTTGCTAGAAGTAGTCTTAAAAGATGTTTACAAAGAGTAATAATAAGGCAATAATTAGGGCATAAATACCAGTTGTTTGCGCTACTGCTTGACCTAGTAACATAGTTCTAAGTATTGTAGCTTGAAGCTTAGGTCTATTACCTACTGCTTCTGCAGCTTTCCCTGCTGCATAACCTTGTCCAACTCCAGGTCCAATACCTGCAATCATTGATAATCCTGCTCCAATTGCTGAACATGCAAGCACTAAACCAACACCTGTTTTATTTACTAATGGATTAGCAAATAACATAATAATAGCAATAACCAGAGAGAAAATTCCTGACGTCTCTGCTACAGCTGCTCCTAGAAGCATAACAAGTGTAGCTGGTTTACTACCTTCTCCTGGGTTTTTCCCCACAGCTTCCGCTGCTTTCCCTGCTGCATAACCCTGTCCGATTCCCGGCCCAATACCGCCAATCATTGCAAAACCTGCTCCGATTGCTGAAAAGGCTAAAATGAGCGCTTTAGGGTCTACATTTTGCATCCAACCAAACAAAAAGTCCATAAATCCTGACATTTTTTCACCTCATTCCTATTCCATGGCACTTGACACGAATGTCATACTAAGCATTACGAAAATAAATGCTTGAAGTGCACCTGCAAAAACGTCAAAGTATCCGTGAAGCACTGCTGGTATACCAAGGAAAACTACAATTTTAGGGAACATCGCATAAACAAGCCCCATAATAATTGATCCACCTAGGATATTACCAAACAAACGGAAGCTTAATGAAACTGGCGTTGCAAGTTCACCAATAATGTTGATTGGCAGTAAAAGTGGGAAAGGTTCCAAGAAACCTTTAAAGTACCCAACTCCTTTTGATTTAATACCAAAGCCATGAATCATAAAGAATGTAATGAGTGCAAAGGCAAGTGTCGTTGCAAAATCTGCTGTCGGTGGTCTGATGCCAATAAGGCCAGATAAGTTACAAACCGCAATATAAATAAGAAGTGGACCGTAATAGCCCGCAAACTTTTTCCCTGCTGGTCCCATACTGGAGATAGTAAAGTTATTGATCATATCTACTATCATTTCAACGGTGGTTTGTAATTTTGTTTCTGGTACTTCTTTGAATTTTCTCATTTTGACTCTTAAAATAACTGCCACAAGGATAAGTCCAAGCATAATAAGCCATGTACTAACAATAGTTTGAGTTAGATAAACAGGCTGACCATTTACTTCAAAGAGCTTAAAATACAATTGTGCACCAAAATCTAGATTGTCACCCACTTACTCACGCTCCTTCCATCTAAAATATATATGCAAAGAACCTAAAAGGTTCCATTTGCCAATTCTACTGTGCTTTTTTATTGAGGGCTAACTGTGCATAAGCACCTACCTTCATGGAAATAAGTCCAAAAAACACACCTAACAAATTAATACTTGGCTCTAGCGCTGCTATAACCAGTACAACACCTGTAAGAATATATCTGATCATATACTGAACGTTTGCATACTTTTGTGCTTTTCCTTCTGGCATAGCAATAGCTTTTGCAATAGTATTTTGCATAAGCTTTAACTTAAGTAAGGAAAAAACTAAACCAAAAGTAATCCCTAAGGTCCAGCCTATCTTATCGGCTACCAATAGTATGCCTATAATATATACAATTAATGAAAACAATATCATGCAAATTAACATGAAATTTTTCTTAAACATTTCATTATTCATGTTTATCCTCTTTCTTAGCCTGCTTACTAGTATAATAAAATAAATTTCTAAAAGCTGCCCCTACTCCTAAAATAATAAAAATGATAGTAAAAATTGGAGCTGTCTTTACTTTTTCATCAATGAATATCCCGATAAAAGTACAAATTAAAATAGGTGTAATCATTGTTATCCCTAATTGGGAAATTAAACTTAAACTCTTAGCCCACGAACTAATTTTCACGATTTACACCCTACTTTCTACATAATAACCCATATTAATTATACTTTATAGTAAAATCCATAAAATTTCAAGAGAAACAGCTTCTGGATACTTGTACAATATACATTCCTTTCAAAATGTATATTTGTCATATACTGTTTCTAAATGTCGTTTTTTCCCTAAAATACAAGAATTTTTTTCTGATTTATTGGTAAAATATAATATTTTTTTTGTTAATTATTACCCTTTCTATGCTTCTGCAAATAAGCCATTTAATAATCACAACTTTTGTTTCTTCACCTATTATCTCAATAAATAATAAAAGTAATACATCCACACTTAAAGGATGTATTACTTTTTTATTCTAGGCTTTATAGCAGTAATCTGCTGGTTTAGTCTCCACTTTATTAAATTCATAAAGAATAGCCTCTACAATACGTCTTGAAGCTTCTCCATCACCAAATGGATTCTTAGCTTGTGCCATTTGGTCATATAATGCTCTATCTGTCAATAATTCTGTAGTAAGAGCATGAATTGTTTCTTGTTCAATTCCTGCAAGCTTTAAAGTACCTGCTTCAATACCTTCTGGTCTTTCAGTTACATTTCTAAGTACTAAAACAGGTTTTCCAAGAGATGGTACTTCTTCTTGTAACCCACCTGAATCTGTTAGAACTAAATAAGAACGTTTCATAAGATTGTGCATATCTTTAAGGTCTAATGGTTCTACCAAATGTACTCTAGGTAAATCTCCTAATACCCCAAATGCCACCTCTCTTACTGCTGGATTTTTGTGCACTGCATAAACAAGTTCAGTATCTTCATTTTCTAATAAAACCTCTTTAATAGCCTCACATATATTATGAAGTGGCTGCCCGAGATTTTCTCTTCTATGAGCTGTCATAGTAATAACACGTTTATTAGTATAATCAATAGTATTAAGTTCTTCTACGGCAAAATTATATTCTGCTTCAACAGTTGTTTTTAAAGCATCAATAACTGTATTACCAGTTACATAAATATGCTCATCACTTACTGCCTCACGTAACAGATTCTCTTTTGCCAGAGGGGTAGGAGAAAAATGAAGATCCGCAAGTGAACCTGTTAATTTACGATTCATTTCTTCTGGAAATGGCTCATATTTGTTATAAGTTCTTAGTCCTGCTTCTACGTGACCTACTTTTATTTGTTTATAAAATGCTGCTAATGCTGCTGCGAAAGAAGTCGTTGTATCCCCGTGAACTAAAACAATATCAGGCTTTGCTTCTTCAAAAACCTTGTCGAGCCCTTCTAATACACGATTAGTTATACCTGTTAAGGTTTGCCTTTGCTTCATAATATCTAGATCATAATCAGGTTTAATATCAAAAAGTTCTAGTACTTGGTCTAACATTTCCCTATGTTGTGCTGTAACACATACAAGACTTTCAATATCTTGATGTTTCTCTAACTCCTTTACAAGCGGTGCCATTTTCACAGCTTCTGGCCTTGTACCAAATACACTCATTACACGAATTTTATCCATTGTATTTACTCCTTAATTCTTCGAGATTATTTTATAACTTATTGACTCGGCAAGCTTCAATATCCTCATCAGTTGCTAAAACAACCCTATCTTTTCCCTTTACTTTTCCTCTAATCAAGGCATTATCTGCCGCCTCAATAGCTTCCTCTGGTGTTGCTGCCATAGCAGGATAAGAGCATGCTCCAAGTGTTACTGTTATAGGTGTTGCTAATTCATATGTTATACGAATATAGTATACAGCTTGCCTAAATTCTTCTAATATATGTATAGCTTCATCTAAAGGTCTAGGAATGAGCAGTACAAACTCATCACCTCCATAGCGGATTACTTCTCCTCCATATTCTTTTACACTGCCTTTAGCTAGCTGGGAAATCGCTTTTAAAACAGCATCTCCCTCTAAATGTCCTAACACATCATTAATAGATTTAAAGTTATCTGTATCCACTACGGCTACTGTCATATCCTTATTATCTACACATATTTCTTTTAGCATATGATCTAAATGACGCCTATTGTAAGTTCCTGTTAAGGGATCTGTTATTGATTCCGTCGATACACTTTGTAATAACTTGGAATTTTGAGCATTAGTTGCAATAAACACAGTTAGCGTTTCGAAAAAAGCAATCGTATTAGCTGTAAAGAAATTTTCTTCCTCATGTTCTAAAACTAGAGCTCCAAAAATACTATCATCGTTAAAATTTTTAAGAGGTACTGCAAGCCTTGAACAAGGTATGTTAATACAGTCAATTAATGATCCATTGATCTCTTCTTTTGAGTAGGAGTGAGATTCTGCTACGCCTTTTATAGAAGCTGGTATGGCAATATGCTTAATTTCTCTAAATTCATTTTTAAGCTCTATACTTCTAAAATAAACCTTATAATCTTCTACTGCGCTTGTTTCTCTTTTTAACCAAAGATAGCAAGTTGTAACTCCCATTACTCCCATAAGCATATCTGTTAAAACAGACATAAGCTGCTTAAAGGAAGTAATGTTCATGGCTGCTTTCATAATTTCTCCCAGTAGCCAGAGCATTCCGCGTTGTTGCTGTAATTCTATTTGCAAGTATTCAACACTTTCTTCTTGATTTTCTATTAAATCAGTGTTCATGCTCTTCCCCCCTACTTTAAATTAAATACGCTGAATAAGCATTCCCACATAACCAGGCCCACAATGAACACAAGCTACTGGACTAATCCAACATACTCCTTCAATCTTGACATCTGGTTTTACTTCCTTAATTAAAGCAATAATTTTATCTTTAATTTCTTCTCCTGCCGCATGTGAAAAGTATAGTTTGTATTCTTTTCCATCCTTTAATATTTCTTGGACTTTGTTTACAAAGTAACTAATTGCTTTAGCTCTGCCTCTTACTTTAGCTACAGTTTCATACTTACCATCATCCCCAATTGTAATAATTGGTTTAAGATTAAGCAGTTTACCTACTGCTGCAGATACATGTCCTATTCTCCCCCCTAATAAAAGATATTTAAGTGTATCTACTATAAATAGAGTATTTTGATTTTCTCTCATCTTATCTAGTTCACTAATAATTTCTTTCATTTCACAGCCTGCATCTGCCATTTCAGCTGCTTTAATAGCCAAAACAGCTTGAGCTGCTGAAATAGTACGTGAATCATATACAACTGCATTTAAGTCCTGATAATCTTCCTTGACCATGTTGATGGCATTGAAACACCCTGATAAACCTGAGGATAATGGAATAACTAAAACTTCTTTATACCCTTCCTTTACTAATTCATCAAAGACTTCATGTATTTCATCTAAAGAAGGTAATGAAGTTGTCGGTACTTCTTCCTCTAAGGTATCAATAACTTCTTTTGCTGTAATCTCTAATTGGTCTTTATAAGTCTTATCTTTATAAACAATTTGATAATGTAATATTTTAATATCATACTTTTTAGCATCATCTATACTAATGTCTGATGCTGTGTCTGTAACAATAGCTATTTTTCTCATAATCTTCTCCTTTACCTATATACTAATTTATAACAAATTTCAAGGAAAATCAAATAGTCTACAGGATTTTGTTGGTTATCTTTAAAGGCTACTTGCAATACGTACAGTTTCCATTGCGTCCTTAGCAAAATAGTCAGCTCCTACATACTGTGCTAACTCTGGAGTAAGTACTGCTCCACCTACTATAACCTTTACTTCTTCACATTCTTTCCTAAGTAAAGTAATCGTATCTTTCATACTATTTACAGTGGTCGTCATAAGTGCACTTAATCCAACAATTCTAACCTCATGCTTTTTAACTGCCTCGATTACTCTCTCACTAGGTACATCCTTACCTAAATCAATTACTTCAAAGTTATAGTTTTCCATAATGACCTTTACAATATTCTTGCCAATATCATGGATATCACCATATACGGTGGCTAAAATCACCTTTGTCTTAGTGGTTCTAGCTTCTACATTTTGCTTACTCATTTCAACTTGCAAAATCTCAAATGCTGCCTTAGCAACTTCAGCTGATTTGATAAGCTGTGGTAAGAAAATCACACCCGTTTCATAGAGTTTTCCTACTTCATTAAGAGCTGGAACAATATCCGACTCAATCATTTCTAGCGGACTTTTTTCTTTCATTAATTCTAAAGTAACCGTTTTAGCTTCTTCTTTCAAGCCCTTTTTAATAGCTAAATTCATGCTCATAATAATTTCATTATGAACGGCATTACTCATTGCAGCTCCAATGCTACTATTTTCACCAGAATACTTATCTATATATGCCTTAGAGTCTTGATCCTTTCCCATAAGTACTCTATAAGCTGAAATGGCTTCCATCATTCCTGCATCTCCAGGGTTCATAATCGGTGCATCTAGTCCCTCTATAAGTGCCATAGCTAACATCGTCTTATTAATAATAGGACGCTGTGGCAATCCAAAGGATACATTACTTACTCCTAAAATCGTCTTAACACCTAATTCCTCTTTAACTAATCTCACAGCCTTTAATGTTTCTTTCACAAGGCTCTGCTGGGCCGAAGCAGTTACAACTAAACAATCAATAAAAATATCTTCTTTAGGTATACCCTCTCTCACTGCGGCATCTACAATACGCCTTGCTACGATTAACCTTTCCTCTGCTGTTTCTGGAATTCCCTTTTCATCTAGTGTCAATCCTAAAATACATGCCCCATATCTTTTAGCAATAGGTAAAACAGCCTCCAAGCTTTCCTTCTTACCATTAACAGAGTTAATAAGTGGCTTTCCATTATAAATCCTAACTGCTGCCTCTAGGGCATCTACATTAGAAGAGTCAATTTGTAGTGGTAAACTTACAATACTTTGTACTTCTACTACCGCTTGTTTTAGCATTTCTACTTCATCGATATCAGGTAATCCCATATTAACATCTAGGATATGAGCCCCTTGTTCTTGTTGTTTAATGGCTTCTCTTAAAACATAATCCATATCATGATTTCTAAGCGCTTGTTGAAGCATTTTCTTGCCTGTAGGATTAAGTCGTTCTCCAATAACTACGACATCATCAAAATAAACAACCTCTGAACTACTACATATACCTGTCACCTTTTCTCTTTCAGGGAATTCATAAGGTATGTCTTTAGTTTTATCCACAGTTTTCTCAATATACTCTGGTGTTGTTCCACAACATCCACCTAAAATACTCACACCATCCTCAGCAAACTCTTTCATAATCTCTGCAAATTCTTCTGCCGTAATATCATAGTGTACATTTTCTCCCTGCATAACAGGAAGTCCAGCATTAGGCTGCACCATAACCGGGATATGGCTAAGCTTAGTAATACGTTTTACAATTTCCTTTAATTGCTTAGGTCCTAAAGAGCAATTCACACCAAGTGCTGAAACACCAAGACCTTCCAAAGTTAAAATCATACTCTCGATGCTTGTTCCAAAGAAAGTTCTACCATTCTCTTCAAAGCTCATCGTACAAAATACAGGTAAAGATGTATTTTCTTTAGCTGCTAAAACTGCTGCCTTAAGCTCATAAAGGTCAGTAAAAGTTTCACAGAGAATGACATCACAGCCTGCTTTTTCACCTGCAATAACTTGCTCTTTAAAGATTTCGTAGACTTCTTCAAACTCTACATCTCCTATAGGCTTCAATACTTTTCCACTGGGACCTATATCTAGTGCAATATATGAATCTGGGAAATCTTCCTTAGCAGCTTTAGCTATCTCCACAGCTTTTGAGATAATCTGTTCTACTGTATAACCCTTTTCCTCTATCTTGTATTTATTAGCACCAAAAGTATTTGTTGTTACGAAGTTGCTTCCTGCTTCTAAATACGCTCTATGAATTTCTTCTATAATTTCTGGATGAGTGATATTAAATAATTCCGGTACCTCGCCTAGCTTTAATCCTCTGCTTTGAACGGCTGTTCCCATAGCACCATCAAAATATAAACGTCTTTTACCTAAAACATTACAAACCACAGCGTTCTCCTCTCTTCCTGTATAAGCACTGTTTTACCAAATTACAATTCATGCAAGATTTTTGCCTATTTTCCTTTTCATTTGAAACACCTATAATAGCTGTTACTGATTTGCTAGGCAGTAACATATAAGATTTAGTTAGAGTAAGCCCTATCCTTTTAGATGCCTCTAAAAGCTTTAGAATATCTCCTGAAAACTCTAGTGGTACATCTCCATAGCCTGGACTAAAGCGCATCGTCAAATAAGTATTTTCTTCTAGCTGCTCCATAAGTTCTACCTCTATATCATCACAAACCTTATCAATAAGTACAGAACTACAGGCATCTAATACAACTGCATCAAGCATATCTAATCTCTGTTTTAAGTGAATCTGCTTATCTACATCTTGTCCCAATGTAGCTGCTAATATATAGCAACTTTCACAGTTCTTAAATAACTTTACTAAATCTTTGCTTTTTACAATAAGAGACGTATTTTTAAAAAATACGTCTTCCTCTGATAACTCCCTTTTGCTAAGCATTAGCTTTCTATAAGTAACTCTAGGCAAAGCTACCTCTTCTAAAAAGCTAAAAGTGTCCATTACCTTTTGTTTAATTGTTTCATCTGCCCTATCCTTAGGCACCCCTATATATCTAAGCGCATCACTTAGCATCGTATGAGTTATCATAAGTCACATCCTCTCTAGTCCTAAGCTCTCTTTACTTTAAGAGCATATAAAATGCCACGTATATTCTCTACAATCCTCTTAGCTACTTCTGGCTGATTCATTGTATAAAGATGAATGCCATCTACACCATTTGCTAATAAATCAATAATTTGACTAGTAGCATATGCTATTCCTGCTTCTTTAATAGCCATACTATTATGACCATAAGCCTTCACAAAATGTTGTACTTCTTCTGGAAGAGTTGCGCCGCACATAGATACCATACGGTCAATTTGCTTTGCAGAAGTCACAGGCATAATACCTGCTACTACAGGCACCTCAATCCCTATCCCTCTTACTTTATCTATAAAACTATAAAAAGCATTATTATCAAAGAACAATTGAGAAATCAGTTCATCTGTACCACATTCTACCTTATGCTTAAGATGCTTTAAATCCTCTCCCATGCTATAGGCCTCTATATGCTTTTCTGGATAACAGGCGCCAAATACTTTAAAATCATAGTTTTCTTTTATGTATGCTATAAGCTCTGAAGCATGCTTGAAATCACCTAATACAGCATTTTCTCCTAAATCCCCCCTCATAGCTAATATATTTTTAACACCCTTGTCTTTTAAATGAGTAAGAATATCATCCATCTCCGCTTTTGTACTTCCTACGCAAGTCAAATGTGCAAGCGCTGGGATGTCATATTTATTTTGAATAGCAGAAGCAATATCTACTGTATTTTCCCTACTACTGCCACCGGCCCCATAAGTAACACTAATAAGATCTGGTGCTAGGCTAGCAAGTCCATCAATAGTTGCATATACACCACTTAAATCCGCAGTCCCCTTAGGCGGAAAAATTTCAAATGAAAAACTCGGTTTCTTTGCATGTTTAATTGCTTTTTCTATCATGTCATCTCTCCTTTAATTCCTGCTTACTTCTTTAATGCTTAATGAATAATGAAAAATGAGGAATTATTAATTATCTCTCATTATTCATTAAGCATTATTATTTTTTTATTTAACTGATACAAAAGGATTATCCTTTATATAAAAACGCCATAATACATCCTGGTACTCCTCTGCATAAGGAATATTAATGCGTTTTGCACTGATTATTTCAAAGTTTTCTTCTTCACCTTCTGCTAGCCAAAGAGCTCCTTGCTCCTTAACAGACTTAGCATTTAAGCTTTTATCGATAGCTAATGCCTTACAAAGCTTTCCTGGTCCATTAGTTAAATCAGCCACCTTACTTGATTTAATATTTCTATGCACTTTTGCAAATGAAATAGCAGCTTCATCTAAAGGCTCCACCGCTCTAATAAGAACGCACTGCGGTACTTCTTCTTTGTTCACCACAATGTTTAAGCAATGATACATACCATAAATTAAGTAAATATAGGTAATTCCACCTATTTCAAACATAGGCGCTGTGCGATTAGTTCTTTTGCCACCAAAAGCATGGGCTCCCTTGTCCTCTTCTCCCATATACGCTTCTGTTTCTACTATTTTAAAATAATAGTTTTTATCGCCTTCACTTCTTACTAAAAACTTTCCTAAGAGAGCTTTAGCTGCATGAATAGCATCTTGTAAATAAAAGCTTTGATTTAATGTCTTCATTTGAATCACCTCATAATGATTGCTATTAAAGATTCGGTCCTATTCTTCTTATGATTTTTTCGATACGTATTTCTTGAAGCTGAGCATTAATCTCTGCTCCTAACAACAATAAAGTACAGCTCCCATACAACCATATCAGTAAAATGAATACACTTCCTATACTACCATATAGTTGATTATATTTACTATAATTATCTACGTAAATAGAAAATATCAGAGAAAATAAATACCAGCCTACAGAAGTAAACATAACGCCAGGCCATACATTGGTACTTTTCAAGTATTTCCTAGGAATGAACTTATAAATAATGTACAGTACCACAATTAATGCGATGAAAGGCATCGTGAGTCTGGCCATATTCCAAATAGGCATAAAAATCCCCTTTTGCATATCTAATACACCAAACAAATAATCCCCAAGGCGATTACCAAAAACAAGTCCTACCATCAGTAAGATAAGAAGTAATGCTAATAGAACAGTATATACTAAAGCAATTAACCTAGCTTGCCAAAATGGCTTAATATATTTTGAATTATACGCTATATGAATCCCTCTCGTAAGTGCATTAACAGCTGTTCCTGCAGACCAAAGTGTCACTAATCCTCCTACCGATAGTAATGCTGTACTTCTATATAAAATAAATTGCTTTATGGTATTTTCAATAACAGGCACAAGACTGTCAGGTACCATCTCAGATAAATACTGCAATAGAACACTTACAGGAATCTTAGTATAGCTTAATAAACTAATCAAAAAAATAATAAAAGGAAAGAACGCTAGTACCCAATAATAGGCCATATAAGCACTTGTGGCTGATACATTATGAGCACTATATCGCCTAATCATTTTTCTCAAAAACTGTACTATTCTATTCTCTTTAGCTCTATTCCACATTTTTTTCCTCCTACTCAGCTTATTAATTAGCTCTTCTTCGTTTCTCATCTTCATTCTTAATTCTTAGCTACTTATTCTCTATCTTTCATTTTTAATCATTATTTCTTATTCTTTATTCTTTCATTATTAATTATTTGTTCTTTATTCTTCACTCTTCATTTTCCATTTTAATTTTTCATTCTTAACTCTTAATTCTTCATTCTTATATATATGCCACCTTTATGTATTAATATCTCATGATCTTGAATTTATATCCAGTAAAATAATAATAGCCCTCCCAAAGTCTAATATCCTTGGTGAGAGCTACTTCATTGCATCTATTTTTTAGCTGCCTTGATTTCTTCCTTCTTTTTATCTTTTTTCTTAGAGAAGAAACCTTTTTTCTTAGTGTCTGGTAATTTACCAGATACTACATTTACAATAAGGATTCCAGCTAATTCAACTTTAATTTGTTTCTTAGTAGGAATACTATCAAATACCTTTTGATCACATAAAAGGGTTTGAATTTGTGGTCCGATCTTAGCAATAACAACAGGCATTTTACGTTTTTTATAAATCCATGGAAGTTGTTCTTTCATTTGCTTTGGTAGTTTAAGATTACTTAAATGATCCTTCTTTTTATCAATAACAAATATAGATAAAGATTGTTTGTTTTCTGTTATGAGTTGTTGTTGTTCGTCATATTTCTTTTGCATCTTTCTTCCCCAGAAATAGAGACCAACTAGTATAGCAGCAAGTACCGCCATTACAATCCAAAAGATTGTCCAGTTCATTACAAATACCTCCTCGTTGTGCATTTCCTTCAGGCTTTTATAGATTTAGCCAAGCTTAGATAAGTATATCATATCAACTGTTAGAACACAATGTAGCAAAGTAAAAACCGTTCGTGATTTATTTTCTAATTTTTCTATTTTTTCATCTTATTTTTATTTTAACTGCGTATAATAGAAAATATATTGATTAAGGCGGTGCAAAAATGTCATTTTTACTTTCCGGTTTCGGCTGGTTTGATATTTTCCTTTTTATTAATATTTTACTTGTTTTATCTGTTGTATTTCTTGAGCACAAAAATGCCAGCGCAACTTGGGCTTGGATTATGATTATGCTTTTTGTACCTATTGTCGGATTCATTCTTTATCTACTTATAGGGCAAGATTTACGAAAGCGAAAAACCTTTAGTAAAAAGGAGGAAGAAGATAATTTCCTAGCTCTCATTCATCGTCAACAAGCTGTTTTTGACTTTAATTTAGGGGCTTACTCTAACCCCCTTATTACTTCTTACAAGGATTTGATTCATTTACATTTAAGTGGTCATGAAGCTCTTTATACAGAAGATAATGAAATAGAACTATTTACTGATGGCTGCAGCTTATTTAAAAACCTTTTTACAGCTATTAATAATGCCAAGAGCTATGTACATATTGAATCCTACATTATTAGAGATGATGGACTAGGTAATCTTTTTAAAGACTTACTAATAAAAAAGGCTAATGAAGGTATTAAAGTCTTTGTTTTATACGATGAAATGGGATGCTTCGGTAATTCGCGCAAATTCTTTGGTGAAATGCGAAAAGTTGGCATAAAGGTAAGTTGCTTCTTTCGTTCTTATATTCCTTTTATAAAAAAGCGTGCTAATTACCGTAACCACAGAAAACTTTGTATTATTGATGGTGAGGTTGCTTACTTAGGTGGCTTTAATATTGGGAACGAATATATCGGACTTAATAAGAAATTTGGTTATTGGCGAGATACTCATATGAAATTAACGGGTAGCAGTGTACATCTTATTAATTTACAATTTCTATTAGACCGTAGATTTGCAACAGGTGAAAATCTATCCTTAGAAGCTTATATTCCTTCTGAAGTTGTCACTTCTTCAGGCCATGTAGGTATGCAAATTGTGTCTAGTGGTCCTGACTCAAAATACGCTAGTATTCATAATGGCTACATCAAAATGATTCATTCTGCTAAACAATCTGTTTACATTCAAACGCCCTACTTTATTCCTGATGATGGTATTATGACTGCCTTGAAATTAGCTGCTTTATCTGGTAAGGATGTTCGTATCATGATTCCTAATAAACCAGACCATATGTGCGTTTATTGGGCTACTTATTCACATATAGGAGAACTTTTAGAAAGCGGTGTACGTTGTTTCACCTATGAAAATGGTTTTCTTCATGCTAAAACCATAGTAATCGATGAAGAAATTTGTTCTGTTGGTACAGCTAATTTTGATATCCGTAGCTTTAAACTTAATTTTGAAATTAATGGTTTTATTTATAATAAAGGAATCTCACAAAAACTCGCAGAAATTTTCAAGCAGGACTTAAAACTTTGTGAGGAACTCACACTTGAAAAGTACAAAAATCGTTCCTTAGTCATTAAGTTTAAAGAGTCTATCTCTAGACTCATTTCTCCAATTTTATAAACTAATTACACTTGTTTGTTTATAATAAATCAAATAAAAGAGTAGCTATGACAGCCTCCTTATGTCATAGCTACTCTTTTAAACGCTATTTATATCCCTATGTATATTTCGCCTTCCACTCGTCTTATAACACATCTTACATAACGATCATCAATATACTTAATGAGGCTTCCTATCTCAACCTTTACTCCTGGGTAAACGGAATCAGTTGCTTTGATAAGCCCTTCTTTAACTTCACTTAATCTAATGCCTAGTTTGGTATACTTGGCTTTTAGTTCTTCATATTCTTCTACTAAAGGTTGCCTAGAACTTGTAAGCTTTTGAAGCATGGCTTGTTTTTGTACGTCAAGTTTTGTTACCTTATTTTTCTCTAATAAGAATTTAATGCTTTGATCTACCTTATTAAGGTTCTCTGTTTTACGTTTTAATTCTTCACCAATTTCTTTATGTTCCTTGTAAATAGTGGGTGAAACGCCTATTTGTATAGCAGTAACTGTACCCATAGGTGAACCAATACTCCTTGCAATAATCATATTTGTTGCAGAAACACTGCCTCCAACGATAGTGCCTTTTCCTGTTTCTACTTTAATACTATCTCCTGCATTGACTTTAGAGTGTAGTATAGCCTCTGTAATAACATTTCCATCAGCTTCTACTTGTACATTTTGTAAGAACTTAGCTACGACGTTGCCTCCTGCTATAATCTTACTACGTTCTGTTCCTTGCATGCCATAGCTTAAGAATACATTACCACCTGCTATAATAGTTGCATCATCTACAGAGCCTCTTATTTCTACAGAGCCTCCTGCTTTAATTCTAAAGCCGCTATGTACATTTCCATTAATAACAACACTACCTACAAAGTCAATATTACCAATACCACTATCTAAATCACCATTTAAAGTGTATACCGTGTTTATATAAACATTATGATCATCATACTCTAACTTTCCATCTACATCAGCCACCAAAGTAAGTCCATCTTCTAATATGGCTGTATTTCTTCCTTTTGGTATTCTAGCTTCCTTACCTTTCTTAGCTTTAATATTCTGCCCTATAATATTAAAACCATCTTCTCCTTGAGTAGCAGGAATTTTAGTAGCTAGTACATCACCTTTTTTGACATTCCTTACTACATCTAAATTTCTAAAGTCTACTGTTCCATCATCATTTAAACGAGGTTTAAACTCCTTTAAGCTTGCTGTGTCAAATTTAAACTCAATGCTACCATCACTACCATCCACAGCCGCTTTTCCCTTTGCAATAATGTACTTGTAATTATACTGCCTTTCTTTACAAATAGTATTAATCAGTTCTTCATCAAGTCCTGCCGCTATTCCCTTTGTAGAAATAGCCGCTCTTATATCATTTTCACTCAGTCTATTCCCACCATTTTTAGGTTCTTCAAACCACATAACACCTAACATCTTATCCTTAGACATTTCTACATTAACTACTTCACGTACTGCTTGGTTCATTCCATTATTCTCTGTCATCATAAACCTTCCCCCTCACCCGCTATGCCTTTATCAAAAAAATCACTTTTCTTGCTCTATTAATTCTTGTAACAGGCCTTTAACGCATTCCTCAACTTGCTTCGGTAGTTTTTGCTGTCCTTCTTTGTCTAAATGTTTAGTCTCTATAATAGGTCCAATGTTCATCTGTACTTTCGTTTTCTTTACTCTCTTATATTCTTCAAACACCTTGTCCGTATGACGAAATGCAATTGGTACTATAGGTACTCCTGTCTTTGTTGCTAACCTAAAACTGCCTTCTTTAAAAGGTTTCATCTCATCTCCCATGGTTCTTGTCCCTTCTGGGAAAAGAATAATAGACTGACCAGACTTTAATTCACTGATTCCTTTTAATATACATTCTAAGGACTGTCTTTTATCTTCCCTATCAATATAAATACAACCTAGGGCATCAAACCATTTATTAATAAGGGGCATTTTAGCTACTTCTTTCTTACCTATAAAAATACAAGGTTCTTTTATCGTATTAACAAGCAGCACCGTATCAAAAATACTACTATGATTGGCAACGTACAAGGCTGGACCTTGCTTAGGTAAGTTCTCTTCACCTTTAATGCTTATCTCCATACTAGCTCCTTTAATCATATCTCTAGTAAGTTGCCTCATCAAATGATAAATTTTCTCTCTGCTCGTTTTAACGTCATGCTTTTTATTACCATAGCCATACTCTTTACGCGCTTTTCTACCGATAATATCCATCTTTACCATAGCGCCTACAACTCTTGTACTTTCTAGCATCTCACTCCCCCCTTAATCCCTTTTGTAATTTTCTAGCATTTTTTCTCTTAAGGCATAAAGTTTATCTGATAATACTACTTGCATAATTTGAGGATTAACAAGACGCTTATATTCCTCCCATAAGGTATCCAGTTCCTCTTTAGCATAAGCTTTAATACTCATGGTATTTGGACTTTCATATACTTTTTGACCAGCTTTAAAAACAGGTACTAAAAGTTCTCTTAAAGTATAGCTATTAGCTCTTAACTTAATCTTTTTCCATCTTGCATTTGCAGCATACAAAATCAGTTCTTCTTCTTCATTAAATTGTTCATGTTCTAAAGCTATAATATCAGCTGTAACCTTCTTAGTTGCTTTGTCATAAACTCTAACGACCTTTTTCACACCTGGATTGGTTACTTTTTCTGGGTTATCTGAGATTTTAATTTTAGGAATCTCCTCACCATCCTTATGAAGCTCAGCTGCTAATTTATAAATCCCCCCAAAAGATGGGCAGTCTGAAGAAGTAATCATATTAGTACCTACACCCCATAGGGTAATTTTAGCGCCTTGTCTCTTAAGGTCTGCAATAAGCATCTCATCAAGGTCACAGGATGCGCTAATAATGGCATCTTTATAACCTGCTGCATCTAACATAGCTCTAGCTTTTTTAGAAAGGTACGCAAGGTCACCACTATCTAATCTAATACCATATGAAGTCATTGGAAGTCCTTCTTTTTTCATTTCATCAAATACCTTAATAGCATTAGGTACTCCTGATTCTAATGTATCATACGTGTCTACTAGTAAAATACACTTTTCAGGAAAAAGCTTTGCATAAGCTCTAAAAGCTTCTATCTCTTCATCAAAACTCATTACCCAACTATGAGCATGTGTCCCTGAAACAGGTACATCAAACATTTGTCCTGTAAGAACATTAGAAGTACCAGCACATCCTCCAATAATAGCCGCCCTTGCACCATAAATACCAGCATCAGGTCCTTGTGCACGACGAAGACCAAATTCTAAAATAGGGTCTCCTTCTGCTGCCCTTACTACTCTGGCTGCTTTAGTTGCAATCAGACTTTGATGGTTAATAATATTTAAAAGTGCTGTTTCCACAAATTGAGCTTCAAAGATAGGTGCTTTTACTCTAAGAAGTGGTTCCATAGGGAAAACAACTGTTCCTTCTGGAATAGCATATATATCACCTGTAAATCTAAAGCCTCTTAAATACTCTAAAAAATCCTTTTGAAATAAATTAAGGCTATCTAAGTATTTAATATCTGCATCATTAAAGTTTAGATTTTGGATATAATCAATAGCTTGTTCTAGTCCTGCACAAATAGCATAGCCATTCTTAGATGGATTACTTCTATAAAAGAGGTCAAATACTACCTCATGATTATTCGTATCATTTTTATAATAACCTTGCATCATTGTGAGCTGATATAAATCCGTTAATAAGGTTAAATTTCTCTTTTCCATTTTGCAATCTCCTATCTTTGACTTTCTCATACTGTTTAACTATAATGTTATCTTATACATCTATTATAACATAATTTCTGAATCATATAATTTATTATAAATAAATTTTAACATTTATCCAAAGGAGTTCTATATGCTAAAAAATAAAACTAAATCACAGCTTATTTTAATAACTTCATTAATAGCTGTATTTTGTAATCTATTATGGGGAAGCGCTTTCCCTGCTCTTAAAATTGTATATGCTCAGATGGGCATTGCGAGTAGTGACTTAGGTGGTACGATTACTTTTATTAGCCTACGTTTCTTCTTAGCTGGCCTTATCCTATTTGTATTCGGCCTTCTAACCCATGCTCCACTTTTTAAAATAAACAAAAAGCAGCTCTTACTTATTACTATTTTAGGGGTATTTAACACCACTTTGCAATATTTTTTCTTTAATATAGGAGTAAATAATACCCCAGGGATAAAAGCTTCTATTTTGGGACAAGTAGGAATATTCTTTTCTGTAATATTAGCTCATTTCATTTATAAAGATGATAAGCTCAATTTAAGAAAAATACTAGGTCTTACTTTAGGTTTTCTAGGATTAATTCTCATTAACTTAAATAAAAGTAGCGAAGGCTTTTTACAGTTTAGATTATTAGGTGAAGGTTTTATGATTTTTTCTGGCCTTGTAAGTACTCTAGCCATGTTCTTAGCTAAGCGAATTGGCAAAGAACTTCCATCCATTGTCTATACTTCGTGGCAAATGCTTATAGGTGCCAGTTTACTCTTTATAGTAGGTCATTTCATGGGTGGTAATGTACGTAGTCTTCATTTTACTTCAACAGGCATTATACTCCTCTTCTACCTAGCATTGCTCTCAAGTGTTGCCTTCTGCCTTTGGTACTATATTTTGCAATTTAGAAAAATCGGTGAAATTTCACTTTATAAATTTGTAGTACCTGTGTCGGGAACTGTTCTCACTGCCTTATTTATTCCAACAGAAAAGCTTCTACCTGTCCACATTATAGCCCTCCTACTTGTTGCCCTAGGCATTATTATTGTCAATAAGAAGTCACAAAAACAGCCTCATCTAAGTAATCCATCTTAGATGAGGCTATTTTTTGTGCTTTAGGTTTGGGGGTTCTAAAACACTTGCTCTGTAGATATAGTTCGACAATCCCTTTACTTAACAGATAGGTAATGTCTCCTTATCCGTAGTTAAATTGTAAAATTATTCTTTGTTTTTCACAAGTTTTTTTGCACAAACGGTCAAAATATTACTCAAACGGTAGAAAAGTCAAAAAATAAGGTGCTATAATAATTTCAAAATAATATTCAATCATAGGGGGAATTTATTTTGCATTTTGCTATTATAGATGATTTAGAAGCTGACCGTTTAAAGCTTTCTAATGCTTTGAACCGTTATCTAACAGAACAAGCTATATTACTAGACAATCCTATTGTAGAATATGAAAATGGCGAAAGTTTTTTAGCTGACTTTGCTCAAGTCTCCTTTGATATTATCTTTATTGATATGTATATGAACGGTATAACTGGACTTGAAGTAGCTAAAAAAATTCGCGAGACGGATGAGGAATGTCATATTATTTTCACCACCACAAGTCGTGATTTTGCTATTGATAGTTACACGGTTAGTGCTTCCTATTACCTTGTAAAACCCTATACTTATGAAATGTTAGCCAAAGCCCTTTCAACCTGCAAGATAGCTCAAATCTTAGCTAACCGCTATATCAAATTAAATGATACACCGATTTTACTAAGAGATATTGTTTATACTGACTTTCACAACCGACATTTATATATTTATTTAAAAAACCAACAAGTATTAACCTTTCGCATCACTTTAGAGGAATTCTTTCCTAAACTCCTGAACTATCCTAACTTTAGATGCTGCAATCGTGGTTCTGTTGTGAATTTAGATGAAGTTGCAAGGCTAGAGGACTGTGATTTTGTTATGCAAACGGGTGCACGTATTCCTATTAGTCGTCGTCATTTTGCTGAATTAAGAACTTATTACTTCAATTACTTATTTTATAAGGTTCGAGAACAGGATGTGATGAGATGATAATAACTAACTTCAGTACTTGGGAGATCATTGTTTATTCTCTTATTAATTTTTTACCTTATTTATTTCTAGTTTTATTCCCCTTTAAAGATAGTTTTCGTTATTCTACAATAATTACGGTTATACTTGCTATCTTGCTATCTTTTATTCAAATAGGCATGGGAATTTGGGCTACTCTGTTTAGGCCTTCAAATATAGGAATCATTTCCATGAGCTGCGTAATCATTTATGCTACCTTTTTCTTAGTTGCTGTAAAAACTTCTTTTGGTAAAATGGCATTTGTTCTTTTTATCATTTGTAATTACGCTCATTTTGTAGTTATTAGCTCTAAGTATTTTGAAAGATTATTTTTCCCCAATTTAGCTATGCAAACTTATCGTTGGTCGTTTTCCTTAACTATGCTTCTTGTTCAGATGATTACCTTACCATGGCTAAGTTGGTTTTTTAATTCTAAAATTCGCCCAGTAGTTAACCATCATAGCATTAGAAATATCTGGTGGTATTTATGGCTTATTCCTGCCACCTTTTATATGACAGGATATTATGGTATTTATATGGCAGATCAAGCAACTCCTAATGTACAACTTGCAATGCGCTTAGACAATGTACTATTTCTACTTTTTATTAATTTAGGTGCCTTACTTGTTTACTATATGGTAGTCCTACTTATTAATGAAACTGAAGATAATTTACGATTAAAAATAGAAAATCATCATCTTACTATGCAAAGCTTACAATATGAAAGTCTTAAAGACCGTATGGAGGAAACGCGTAGAGCAAAACACGATTTACGTCAGCATCTTGCTTTTATAGGTATATGCATCGAAGAACAAAATTGGAATAAATTACGAGATTACTTAAGCGACTATATGCGTATACTCCCATCTGATACTCCTGTATCTTTTTGTTCTCACTATGCTGTAAACTCAGTTATTTCCTACTATGCTCAGCTAGCAGAAGAAAAACAAATTAAATTCTCAGCACAACTTAACATTCCTTCCGAAATAAATATTGCTGACCCTGATTTAATTGTAGTATTTGGTAATCTTCTAGAAAATGCTTATGATGCTTGTAAAACACAAGAAAGAAATCATAATTTTATTGTCATTAAAGGCGGTTTACAAAACGTTAATACCTTTGTCCTTACTATTGATAATTCCTGTGAAACAGAATTATCAATAGCAGAAGATATTGGTATTTATTCTACTAAGCATCCTGGTATAGGAACTGGTTCTTTGTCTGTAAAAAATATTGCTCAGCGTTATAAAGGTATTGCCACCTTTGATGTCAAGGAAGGTGTTTTCCATGCATCAGTATTACTTCATTTATGAAGTAAGCTCACACTTTTTCAGTGCTTGTGCCAGAGTTTCTTCACTAATAGGCTTTTTCAAAAAATATTTAGCTTGTACATCATAGGAACGAATAGCAAAATCTAAATCACTACACCAAAGTAGCTTTATATCTGGCTTCATACGACGTACTCTATCTACTACTTCTAGGCTAAAGGTTCCGTCTTGTGCTATCACCACAAGCTCAAAGTTTTCTTTTTTCAAAGCATCTAAAACTGATACATAATCTTCAAACTCACTTATCTGAACAACTAACTTATATGCTTCATAATATTTTAGTATTTGCTTGCAAAGTTGTCTGCGTTCCTCAATCTCTTCGTCATATAACAAAATTCTTATCATGAGTTCCTCCTTATTCCTTATAATCTCTATTGTATATAACGTAGATTGTAAAACTCCCCTACTTCTTTTACAATAATTCTTGCTTAAACGGTTAAAATATTACTTAAATGGTAGCTTTTAATAGAAAAGCTATACCCCTGTTTAGATTGAGTGTAGCTTTTCTATTTTATTAACGGCAACAACATGCATTTTCACAGAATAAAATTTCGCCTCTAACTACTTCTCCTCCTATATTAATGCCTGCTGTATTAATAGGGGCTGAATAAGCAAAGAACATTGCTGCTGTGCCTCTTGCACATACGATAGGACTTGCCTCTACAACCATTTCAAAACGGCAGCAGCCATCATCTGAAGTCACGCAAAAGACACATAAAAAACCATTTTCATCTCCTGTAAAAAACATCAGGTCATTGGAATTAAATTTTCTCCTTCTATCAAAATTAACTATGTTAACTTCTCCCTCAAATCTATCTTCTCTTCTAAATATACGAATTTTAAAATCTACTTGTTCAGTATCAGTTACATTACATCCAACACTAGGTACACCAATACTATCCACGGTGCCAAAACCTCTTACAACTTCTACTCTCCTTACAGATCGGCTACTTTCTCTGCAATCTGTACTTCTGCTTCTCCTTCTACCAGATGAGCAATCACTACTCTCACAACTCATGTTAGCTTCTCCTTTTCAGATTTACTCCTTATATTATATGTTAACTTTTCTAATATGTTTACTTTATAAGCTTCTATATACTTATTTAACGCTCTTTTTCAACTTATTTCTTAACTACAAATTTTGTGTTTTGCCTTTACAAACTCTATTTTTAAATTTATAATATTACTATTAATTTTTATATGTTACCAAACACAATGAAAAGGACTAGTACTATTTTTGATGCGTCAAAGCGAGTGGGGTTGGTGAAAGCCCATACGATAGAAAATACGAAAAATCACCTTGGAGTGGCAGACCGAACCTAAATCTTTGATTGAAGTAGGCTCTGACGGTTTCCTACCGTTACCGTAAGGAAAGGTATAACGAGCGGCCTTTATAGAAGGCAAATCAGGTGGTACCGCGGAAGATGACTTATAGTGCTCTTTCGTCCTGTTGATGGATGAAGGAGCTTTTTTGATGCTCTAAAATCCAAAACCTTTATTTTATACAATTTATTTAGGAGGATGACTATGTATAAGAAAGTCGACACTGCCCTTAACTTTGTAGACAGAGAGCTTGAAGTCTTAGAGTTTTGGAAGAAAAATAACGTATTTGAAGAATCAATTAAATCCAGAGAAGGCGGTCCTGTATTCACATTTTATGATGGACCACCTACAGCTAATGGTAAACCTCACATTGGACATATCTTAACTCGTACAATGAAAGATATTATGCCACGTTATAAAACCATGAAAGGCTATAAAGTACTTCGTAAAGCTGGTTGGGATACTCATGGTCTTCCAGTAGAGCTTGAAGTAGAAAAACTCCTTGGTATTAGTGGTAAACCACAAATTGAAGAATATGGTATTGAACCTTTCATCTCTAAATGCAAAGAAAGTGTTTGGAAATATCAAAGTGAATGGGAAAAGATGTCTGACCGTGTAGGCTATTGGGTAGATATGGAGCATCCATATGTGACTTATGATAACAACTACATCGAATCCGTATGGTGGTCACTTCGTCAAATTTGGGACAAAGACCTTATTTACAAAGGTCACAAAATCGTACCTTACTGCCCACGTTGTGGAACATCTCTTTCTTCCCACGAAGTAGCACAAGGTTATAAAGATATTAAAGATCAAACAGCTACATGTAAATTCAAAGTGGTAGGTGAAGATAACACTTACCTTTTAGCTTGGACAACAACACCTTGGACACTTCCATCAAACGTTGCTCTTTGTGTGAACCCAGAACACACTTACGTAAGAGCTAACTTTGAAGGTGCTACTTACATTTTAGCTGAAGCTTTAGTGGAAGCAGTTCTTGGCACAGAAGGCGTAGAAATCACAGAAAAATTTGCAGGTAAAGAATTATGTGGCACAGAATATGAACCACTCTTTACATGTGCTAAAATAGATAAAAAAGCATTCTTCGTAGTAGCTGATAACTACGTAACACTTACAGATGGTACAGGTATCGTACACATCGCACCTGCATTCGGTGAAGATGATGCTAGAGTAGGACGTGCAAATGGCCTCCCATTTGTACAACTTGTTAACGAACAAGGTTACTTTACAGAAGAATTCATAGCTCAGTTCCCTCAGCTTAAAGATGTATTCGTTAAAAATGCAGATCCAGAAATTCTTAAATATTTAAAAGAACAAGGCACTTTATTTAAAGCCATGCCTCATACACATAGCTACCCACACTGCTGGAGATGTGATACACCACTTCTTTACTATGCACGTGACACATGGTTCATTGAAATGACTAAAGTACGTGATCGTTTAGTAGCTAACAACAAAACAGTAAACTGGATGCCTGAATCAATTGGTGAAGGTCGTTTTGGCAACTTCCTTGAAGGTGTTATTGACTGGGGTCTTTCTCGTTCAAGATACTGGGGTACTCCACTTCCAATTTGGGAATGTAAATGTGGTCACAAACACTTAATCGGAAGCATCGAAGAACTTAAATCAATGAGCTCTGACTGCCCAGACAATATCGAACTTCACAAACCATACATTGACAACGTTCACCTTAACTGTCCAGAGTGTGGCAGCACTATGACAAGAGTATCTGATGTTATCGACTGCTGGTATGATAGTGGTTCAATGCCATTTGCACAACTTCACTATCCATTTGAAAACAAAGAAGTATTTGAAGAAAACTTCCCAGCTGACTTCATCTCAGAAGCTGTTGACCAAACTCGTGGATGGTTCTATACCCTAATGGCTATCTCTACACTTATCTTTGATAAAGCACCATACAAAAATGTTATCGTTCTTGGGCACGTAGGTGATAAAGATGGGATTAAAATGAGTAAGCACAAAGGTAATGTAGTAGACCCTTGGTCAGTTCTTGATGTGCAAGGTGCTGATGCTGTTCGTTGGTACTTCTACTCTGCTTCTGCTCCATGGCTTCCAAGCAGATTTGCTGGTGAAAACGTAAGTGAATCTCAACGTAAATTCATGGGTACTTTCTGGAACACTTATGCGTTCTATGTACTTTACGCAAACATTGATGAGTTTGATCCAACTAAGTACGAACTTAAATATGATACATTAAACATGATGGATAAATGGGTACTTTCTAAACTTCATACACTTGTAAAATCAGTAGATGAAGACCTTGAAAACTACCGTATCTTTGAAGCTGCTCGTGATATGCAAGACTTCATTGATGAAGTATCTAACTGGTATGTACGTCGCTCTCGTGAGAGATTCTGGCAAAGTGACATGCCACAAGACAAGATTAACGCTTACAAGACACTTCATACTGTACTTGTAACACTTGCAAAACTTGCGGCACCATTTACACCATTTATGGCAGAGCAAATTTATCAAAACCTTGTAAAATCAGTAGATGCTAATGCTCCAGCTAGTGTTCACTTATGTGACTTCCCAGTATATAATGAAGCTATGATTAACAAGGAACTTGAAAAATATATGAATGAAGTTCTTGAAATCGTAGTTCTTGGACGTAGCTGCCGTAATGAAAGTGGTATCAAAAACCGTCAACCAATTGGTACACTTTATGTAGGAGCTACAGAAGTACTTCCTCAGGAGTTCATCGATATCGTAGCTGAAGAATTGAATGTTAAACACGTAGAATTCACTACAGAAGCTGCTGAATATATTTCTTATAGCTTCAAACCACAAATGCGTACGCTAGGGCCAAAATACGGTAAAATGCTAAATAGCATTAGAACTGCTCTTGCAGAACTTGATGGAACAGCTGCTATGGCTGAGCTTAATGAAACAGGCGTTCTTAAACTTACAATTGAAGGTTCTGAAATCGAACTTACTAAAGAAGACCTCTTAATTAGTACAGCTCAAAAAGAAGGTTATGTAGCTGCTGCAGATAAAGGTTATACTGTAGTAATCGATACAAACCTCACAGAAGAACTCCTTGAAGAAGGTTTCGTACGTGAAATCATCTCTAAGATTCAAACAATGAGAAAAGAAGCTGACTTTGAAGTTCAAGATCACATCCAAGTTGCTTACACAGGTAACGACAAAGTAGCTTCTATCATGGCTAAAAATGCTGACTACATTGCCTCTGAAGTACTTGCTAACAGCGTAATAGCAGGCTCAGTAGAAGGCTACACTAAAGATTGGAAAATCAATGGTGAAGAAGTTAATTTCTCTGTAAAGAAAGCATAATTAATACTATTTTGAGTATAAAAAAGAGTGTTTCATTCGATTAATGAAACACTCTTTTTCTATAGTCTCATCTCTTTTGCCTGTACTCATATAATTATAAGTGTAATATATTTACCTAAACATAGCTTATAAATAGATAGTTTAAATAAATAATTATAATATCATCCTTATTTTATTATTAAGTTTTATAAAATCGGGATATAATTTACTATTCACTTTGATATTTAATTAACATTTTTATGATTTTTTCATCTATATATTTCCTAATTTATATTGTAGTATATTTTTAGTGACTTAAATTTAGAATTTAGAAAGGATCTACATATGAAACTCAAGATACGTGGAAAAATTTATAGAGTTGTATTACCTGCATTTATTTTGCTAGCTTTTATTTTAACAGGTATGGTAATTATTGTATCTACTAATCATATCAATGATAAAATGGAGCATAGTATGACTACTAATATTAGCTACTACACAGATATGATGAACCTACAACACGATGGGGATTATCATACTGATGGGCAAACCTTATATAAAGGTGATGATAATTTACAAGAAACCTCTCTTTTAAACAAACTTAAAGCTAGTACAGATTTTGAGTACACATTATTTTTGGGTGATACTCGCTTAATTACAACTATTCAAAGCGATACACCTTTAGTGGGTACAAAAGCCGAAGATAAAATTATTGAAGCTGTGCTTAATAAAGGAGAAATAACCTACTCTGATGTCACAATTAATGGACGCCCTTTTGCAGCTTACTATGAACCTATTAAAGATAGTAACGGCCAAAATATTGGTATGCTTTTTATAGGACAGGACATGACACCTTATACTGAAGAAATAGCAAGTCTCAGCATTAAGTGCATCATCATCAGTATAGTGGTATGTATAATTGCCTTAATAGCCATTGCTATTGTTATCAATTCTATTAGTAAGGCTATTGATAAAACTGTAAAGCAACTTTACCGTCTAAGTGAAAAAGACTTTTCCTTTTCTATTGATCCTAAGCTTCTAGCTCGTGGTGATGAGGTTGGTATGCTTTCTCAAGGTATGCAGGCCATGCAAGAAAATATTATTGCCATCTTAACAGAAGTTAGTCATTTGGCTCATACAGTTAGTGAATCTTCAAGAGTACTTTCTAGCAACTCACATCATATGGCTACTCACTCTGAAAAGGTTGTAGCTTCCTCTCAAGAAATTACTGTTAGCACTACCACTCAAGCTGAAGACTTAGTCCAAATCGATCAAGCTGTAGGTACTTTATCTAATAGTTTAGAATCTATGACTACTTCTATGATTAATATTAATGATAGTTCAAGAGAAATTGGTCATATTTCTAATTCTAGTAAAGCTGAAATGGAAGAAGTAACAGCTTCTATTCACGACTTTAACGAGGATTTCAAAATTTATGCACAAGAAATCCAAGGGTTTAAGCAGCGTGTGAATACAATCAACCAAATTACTGATGCTATTGAAAGCATTGCAAAACAAACTAATCTCTTAGCTCTAAACGCTGCTATTGAAGCCGCTCGTGCAGGTGAAGCCGGTAAAGGTTTTTCTGTAGTTGCAGAAGAAATTCGCACTCTAGCAGAGCAAAGCCAAACTTCTGCGCAAAACATTACATCTATTATTGCCTCTTTATCAGAAGATACGACTAAATTAGTGGAAGGTACTATAACTATTAATGCTTCTCTTAATGAACAAACCCAAAATATTGAACATAGTATAGATGTATTCCAAAATATTGTAGCCGCTGTTAATCATATCATTCCTCAGATTCAGGCAGTGAAAGAAGATACATCTACCGTTAATGAACAAAATACTACTATCCGTAGTAAAATTAACAATTCCTCTTGTATTGCTCAAAACATCTCTGCTGCTTGTGAAGAAGTTACTTCTTCTACAGAAGAAATTAATGTGGTCATTGAAGAATTAGAACAAACTGCAGAAGAGCTAGAGCAAATGACACATCAACTTTCAAAGCAGATTCACTCCTTTAAACTTTCCTAAAATAGAATAGTAAGGACTTTCACCTAAAAATAAAGGGATGCTACATCATTAATTAAATTAATGATGTAGCATCCCTTTATTTTTTACACTATTCTTCTAAAACGCTATTAATCTCCCTAACCACTTCATCAAGATCATCTATCTGAATACCAATTTGTTCAATAGCTTTTCTATTTTCCTCTATTAAGTCTGCAATATTTTGTACTCTACCCACCTGCTCTTCAATGCTACTAATAACATCATTATTATATTCAACTACTTGATTTGTATGAGTAACTTGCTCTTTGGTAAGTTCATCTATGTGATCTACCCTCTCGTCTGAATCTTGTAATTTTAATACCATAGAACTAAGCATCTCTGCTGTTTCACAAGTTAGCTTGTTTTGTTCTTGTATTTGTTCTACATTTTTTGCCATTAGACTTTCTACTAATGTAGTGTCCTTTTTAATCTCCTTAACTACTTCATTCACATTTTGAAGTGATTGTGCCGTATTCTCAGATAATTTCTTGACTTGCTCTGCTACAACTGCAAAGCCACGTCCCTCTTCTCCTGCCCTTGCCGCTTCTATCGAAGCATTTAGTGCTAAAAGATTTGTTTCTTCTGCTATATTTTCTATAAGCCTTAGAAGCTCATCTATTTTCTTCACCTTATCATCTAAAATTTGTATAACCTCTAATGTATGGGTTGTCGCTTTCTCTATAGTTACACTAATATTAAGTACATGATTAAGTGCTTTCCCATTTTTATCTGAAATCTCTACAATTTCTTTTGATATGCTTCTAGTCTCTTTCATCCTATCCGAAATATTTTCAACCTTATCTTTTAAGATTGAGAGATTCTGGTTACTACCCTTAGATTTTTCTAGCATTTGATCATTATCACCAACAATATGTTCACTAACACTACTCATTTCTTCCATAGAAGCATTTTCTTCCTGTACGATACATATTAAAGTATTAGAGGCATCTTGGAGCTTCGTCATAAGTACATTCACCTTACTAATAATTAATGTAAGTCGTTCTGTATTCTGATTCATCAATTCTTGTCCTACATTAGCCAGTATGTGACCTGAGAAATAATTACTTATTACAGCCCCTGAAGCGCCTAATGCTAATACCAGTATCCTGGCAATCCATTCATCCACACTTGATGCTGCTTGTAGAGCTTCTAATGAATGAGTAAAAAAGAATATTAGAATAATAACTACATATAAAATTGTACACTTTAAAGTAAGTTTATAATCTTGAAATACGCCAATAACCATTAAGAAAAATACAAAAATTACCCACATTAACTGACAAGGCATCACATTAATAATAAAAGCATAATTAATAATACAAATGGCAGAAACAGAATATTTTAAAATATTATATTTCCTTATCAAAATTTCATCAGTGACAAATACTTTTTTATACACCCACATGAACCCTATAATTTCAAAGATGCAAACTATAATAAATGCTCCAAATGCCCATCTAGGTACTGAATGATATAGTCCAAACATCATACACATAGCACATGCTAACATAGCTGAAAAAATAGCTATAATTGATATAAAGTAAATCTCTTTTGCTACCTTCTTTTTATAAAATTCTAAAGTATTAAATTGATTGTTCATTCTTCTCCTCCCATTCTTCTATTACTTTAAATTGTTTGTACTAACTTAAATTTTTGTATCTTACCACTTCCTGTAGCAGGAAATGCTTCTACAACCCTAATATATTTAGGTCTTTTACCTTTTGATATATGTTCGTCTATAAATTTCTCTATTTCTTCTATAAGTTCTCCTTGCTTCAATGCTTGACCTATTTCATCTAAAACAATAAATGCAGCTATTTCTTGCCCCATAATATCATCAGGAATCCCCACCACTACAGCATCTTTAATTCTTGAATATTGCCTAAGACTCCTTTCTATATCAGCAGGAGAAATGTTTTCTCCTCCCCTAATAATAATGTCCTTCTTTCTTCCAGTAATCTTTAAATAACCTTCTTCGTCTAATGAACCTAAATCTCCTGTATGCATCCAGTCATCTATAATGACTTGGTTAGTCGCTTCTTGATTTTTATAGTAGCCATGCATAAAATATTTTGACTTTATTAATATTTCTCCTTGTGTATGTATCGGTACTTCTTGAAGTTGATCATCAACAATCTTTATTTCTACTCCTTCTATTGATCTTCCTACTGTTGTCTTAACTTTTTCAATAGGGTCTCCTATTCTTATTTGAGTATAGCCACAAGCTTCTGATTGTCCATATAAAGGCATAATATTTCGCATATTCATCTTGGTTATAATATCTTCCATTGTTTCTTCATCACAATAAGATCCTGCTATCATTCCCTTATCTAGATATTTAAATTTTCTATCCCCCATTTTATTTAAAATCAATTTAAACATAGTAGGTACCCCATGAAAACATGTACATTTCTCCTCTTCTAATGCAGTTATTGCGTTCTCTGTACTAAATTTGTTCATAATCACTAGGCTCCCACCTATCATGAAGGTTAATAGGCAGGAAAAGAAGCACCCCATTACGTGATACATGGGTAGAGATGAAAATAGTTTGTCCTCACTTGTATAATTAAATAGTTCTCCTACTTTTTTGATATTATTAAGTACCTTATAATGTACTGACATGACTGCTTTTGGCCTTCCTGTTGTCCCTGAAGTATATTGTATGGCTAGAATATCATCATATTTCACTTTTTTCCTAGCCTCATCTAATTCTTTCTCACTAATTAGCTTACCATTTTTTATAAATGTCTTGAAACTCATATGTATTCCTTGTGAGCACTGACCTTGTCTATCAACTAAAACCACTAAATCTAAGCCCATTTCTACTTCGTTGCATCTTATCTTGGTATAAGTGGCTTCATCAGTAATGACAACCCTTGCATCTGCATATTTTATTTCATACAAAATTTCTTCCTCAATATTCTCGTTATTTAAACAAACAGGAACTGCTCCTATATTAATAAGTGCCATAAATATAGCTATCCAAGTAGCACTATTTGGAAACACTAAAGCAACATGAGTTCCCCTTGTGATATTACTACCTATTAAGGCTTTTTCTATCATCTTTGATTTATACAGTAAATCTCTATAGGTATATCTAGTATGCTCGCTTATATCTATAACAGCTATCTTATCTTCATTTTTAATAAGCCTTTCTTGTAAATAATGGCCCCAAGTTTCTTTTATTAACATCAATCTCACCCTTCTAATCTAGTTCTATTTTAGTTCATTGCCTGTTAGTTCATCACTTAATACTTCATTTCTAATACAACATGTTGGGTACCAGCTCCATAAGTCCATAAAAGAAAAGTATCTCCTCTATTAAGCTTTCCTTGCTCAATACCTGCTTTTAATGCAAGTATTGGACTACTTGCTCCTGTGTAACCATACTGATCCCCTATATAAGGTACCTTTTCAGCATCAATCTGACTCATCTCTATATATTTTTGGCAATTAACATATGCAAATTGAGACATGCAAATAAGCTTCATATGATCTATCTTTTCTTTATCATATTTCTCCGCAATTAAATTTGCACCCATATCAACTCTCGCATCCAAATTAGGATCTGTATACAAAACTGGATTTGGCTTTGAATATCCATCTTTTGGATAAACAATATTCATTCCCATGGTTTTATCCATGAGAAAATATCTTGATTGTATGCCACTTTCATCATCTCTTTCTAGAATAACCGCACAACCAATATCCCCTAGACACCCAAAGAATGGTGACCCCTTTTCTATATTAAAATTTGAATTGCTATCTCCCTGTACAACTAAAATCTTACTTAAATTTTCATCTGTTTTAAAATATCTATCTGCCATGTCAAGAGCTACTAACATTCCCGTACAATTCACATTCATATCTAAACAATTAACGGTATCCTTTCCGCCACCTAAAGCATCAAGAATCATTCTTGCCATCGTAGGAGATACATATTCTGGTGTATGAGATATACAAATAACCATATCAATCTCTTCAATATCTACCTTGTTTTCTTCTATAACTTTTTTAGATGCCTCAATAGCTAATGACAAACTTGTTTGTGTTTCATCAGCTATATATCTTATATCTCTCCCCATAATATCTCTTAAAAAATGTCTGCTTTGTTCTCTATTAGCCTCATCTAATTGATTAAGATAATAATCATTACCTAACTTTATATTTCCTAATGCAATTCCTATGTTCGATGCAATTCTATATCCCACAAATTTTCCTCCAATTTTCTCTTAATTACTTCTATAATAATACATTTATTTTTAAAAAAGTATAATAATTATCATTTTTGTTTATAATTATGCATTTAATTATTATTTTTTTATTTTAAATATTATGCAAAATAACTCAATTTAAAAGGGACTAGTGCTTCTCCACTAGTCCCTTTTAGATTAAGTTATTTTAATGTACTCTATAGTAATAGCATTAGCATTATTATAAAAAATCATTACTTTAATCAAAATGAAATTAACAGCTTAATCAACATTGCCGATTGATTAATAGCTTCTCATATTCTTTCCAAATAAATTTTAACCATTTCTAGAGCTTCGTAATTTGCTTTAATGGTTGCTTCTATATCTTCATCAGAATGAGCTGCGGATAAGAACATTCCTTCAAACTGTGCAGGAGGTAATAAAATACCTTTTTCCATCATTTCTTTATAATAAATAGTGAAAAGCTCCGTGTCACAGTGCTTGACATCATCATAATTTTCAATTGGCCCGTTTGCAAAAAATAAACAAACCAGTGAACCTACACAATTTACTGTGAATTCCAAACCTAACTTCTCAATATTCGCTTTAAATCCTTCAGTTAACTTTGTTGCTTTTGTAGCTAATACCTTATATACCTCTTGATTAGCTTTTAGAAGTTCAAGATTCTTTTTCCCCATATACATAGCAAGCGGATTACCTGATAAGGTTCCTGCTTGATAAACGGGCCCAATAGGTGAAACCATGTCCATAATCTCTGACTTACCACCATATGCCCCCACCGGCAAACCAGCTCCAATGATTTTACCAAAGCAAACCATATCTGGTGCAACGCCGAAGTATTCTGATGCTCCACCATAGGCGATTCTAAAGCCTGTGATCACTTCATCAAAGATTAGAACCGTTCCCTCCTTACTGCAAAGTTCTCTCAGTCCTTGGAGGAATGCTTTTTTCCCTTCGATTACGCCCATATTGCCTGCTATGGGTTCTACAATTACTGCAGCAATCTCACCCTTATTGGCCTCAAATAATGCATGTACACTTGCTAAATCGTTATAACGTGCAACTAACGTATGTTTTACAACATCCTCTGGTACCCCTGGACTTGTAGGTACGCCATAGGTTAATGTACCTGAGCCTGATTGAACTAAAAGTGCATCACTATGTCCATGATAACATCCTTCAAATTTAAGGATCTTGTTACGACCTGTATAACCTCTTGCTACTCTTAAGGCACTCATCGTTGCTTCTGTTCCAGAGTTAACCATACGCACCTTATCTATAGCTGGATAAGCTTCTACCAAAAGCTTTGCCATTTCTACCTCAATAGCTGTTGCCACCCCATAACTGGTTCCTTTAGCCACTACTTCTTCAATACCTTCAACAATTGCTTTAGGGCTATGCCCAAGTAATAATGGTCCCCATGAACAAATATAGTCAATATACGTATTCTCATCTACATCCGTTAGTCTGCTTCCCTCTGCATAATCTGCAAAAATAGGTTCAAGTCCTACTGCTTTAAATGCTCTAACAGGACTATTGACGCCTCCTGGAATATATTTGACCGCCTCTTCATAAAGGATACTGGATTTACTGTGATTCATGGTTTATTCCTCCTGTATTATTTAACTCTTAGTTGGCGCGCTATGTCTTTTGCAAAATAAGTAATAATGATATCAGCACCTGCACGCTTAATAGAAAGAACACTTTCATATATTGCTTCCTCACTAAGTAAGCCATTTTTAACAGCTAATTTAAGCATAGAATACTCCCCACTTACGTTATATGCCGCAATAGGTTTGTTAAGATTGGCTTTAAAGCGATAAATAATATCTAAATAAGAGAGTGCTGGCTTGACCATAATAATATCCGCTCCCTCTTGGCAATCTAGCTGACCTTCACGTAAGGCTTCATTAGTATTGGCAGGGTCCATCTGATAAGTTTTGCGGTTCCCAAAGCTAGGGGCTGAATGTGCTGCTTCTCTAAAAGGCCCATAAAAACTAGAAGCATACTTAGCACTATACGCCATAATACTTACATTTATATAGCCTGCTGCATCTAGTCCCTCTCTAATGGCTACAATACGTCCATCCATCATATCTGAGGGAGCTACCATATCTGCCCCTGCCTCTGCATGACTTATTGCAATCTTAGTTAAAAAATCTAATGTTTTGTCATTATCTACATAACCACTTTCTGTTAAAATGCCACAATGACCATGGCTTGTGTATTCGCACATACAAACATCTGTAATCACTATGATCTCTGGGGCTATAGACTTAATAAGGCGAACTGCTTTTTGTACAATACCATCTTTGGCAAAGGCTTCACTACCACATGTATCCTTTTCCTTTGGAATACCAAATAGTAATACAGCACAAATACCCAATGCTTTAATTTCCTCTATCTCGTCTTTAAGCTTATCTAAAGAAAAATGATAAACCTCTGGCATAGAGGCAATCTCACTTTTTATATTTTCACCTTCTACTATAAAAAGTGGATAAATGAGTTCTTCCACATGAAGCTTTGTTTCTCTTACTAAACTTCTTATTGAATCACTTACTCTTAATCTTCTTGGTCTTTCTAACATACTACCTTTCCCTTCTTTTCCTATTGTTCTCTTGTCTCAGCTGCATTTTTATATTTCAATTTTACGTTCTACTTTTCCTTCATACAATCTACTAAATCCGTCATGGTCGCTTTCTTAGCTTCTTTGTATACCTCTAGGCCATACGTCTTAAGTGTATGAGTGGTTATTTCCCCTATAGAAATAAGCTTTGCATGCGCTAAGGCTGCTATATGCTCTTGCCCTATACGTCCAATCAAATGATGTACTGTAGACGAACTAGTAAAAGTCATATAATCTATTTCATCTGCTATCAGCTTTTCTACTAGCTCCTTGCTACTCATTTCACCCTTTGCTACATTCCTTACTGGAACTGTGGTATAGAGTGGAATTTCATCTACCTTGCAGACTGCTTCCAAACTACTCACTAAACCTTCTCGTGCAATAGCTGAGTCAGGAAGCAGTATATAATCCTTATTTGTAAGTTCTTTTTTTAAACAATCTGCTAAACTTTCTGCAACTGCTTTAGTTGGCATCCTATCAGCAACTATTCCTTTTTGCTTTAAAGCTTTTTTCGTTGCTTCACCTATAACAGCTATTTTCAAATGAGCAAGTACCCTTGCATCTTTGCCACTTGCTTCTAATGCCTCGAAGAAAACCTCTACTGCATTAAGACTTGTAAATACCAAATATGTATACTGTTTAAGGTGCTCAATAGCTACTTTAAGCCTAGTATTCTCTTTAATAGGTGTAATCTCTATAGTAGGAAATTCTATAGCTCTTCCACCTAAATCATTAATCATCTCCATCAGCTGACTGCTTTGTTTTCTCGTTCTTGTAACTACAATTTGCTTTCCAAAGAGTGGTTTTTCTTCGAAAAAATTTAACTTTTCTCTTAGATTCACGACTTCACCAATAACAATCATCGTAGGAGGCTTTACACCTTTCTCCAGTGCCTTTTCATAAATATTTTCTAGAGTTCCTATTACAACGCTCTGATTATATCTCGTGGCCCAGCTCACTAGCCCTACTGGTGTCTCTTTTACCTTACCTGCTCCTAAAAGATTTTCAGTAATCTTCTTTAAATTACTAATACCCATTAAAAATACTAAAGTCCCCTTTAAACTTGCTAAAGCTTCCCAATTTATTTCATCCTTCGAACCATCTTTTAAATGACCTGTAATAACGTGAAAAGAAGATGCACATTCTCTGTGAGTAATAGGAATGCCCGCATAGCACAATCCACCTATAGCCGAAGTAACACCTGGTATGACTTCAAAAGGAATCCCTCTATCAAAGAGATATTCACCTTCCTCACCACCTCTTCCAAAAACATAAGGGTCTCCTCCCTTAAGTCTAACTACCACTTTGCCTTCTGTAGCTTTTGCTGCAAGAAGCTCATTAATTTTATCTTGAGGCATGGTGTGGTTACTAGAGGCTTTTCCAACATTAATACATTCACACGTAGAGCTGCTTATCCTCAAGTAATCTTCATTTGCTAAGCGGTCATAAATAATGACATCCGCTTCTTCTAAACATTCTTTTCCCTTTAGTGTTAGGAGTTTGTAATCACCTGGACCTGCACCTATTAAATATACTTTACCAGTCATTTTTCTCAAATTCCTTTCTTAATACACTCGCTAACTCTTCTCCCAACTGCTTTTCACTTCCTATTGGCGCACAGAGTTCCTTAATCACAAGTTTCTTACCCAACTCATCCCCTAACAAACCTCTCATTCGAAGTTTTGTACCTATAACTTCACAATACGCACCTATAGGCATATGACATCCTCCATTAATAGCATCCATAAAAGCCCGTTCTGCCTCAACCTGTATGCTACTAACAGGGTCTTCTAAAACCTTGACTAAGTCATACGCCTTTGTATCCTCTTGTCTTATTTCTATAGCCAATGCGCCTTGTGCAGGTGCAGGAAGCATGATTTCCATAGGCAAATAGCAGGTGATTTTATCGGCAAGACCTAATCGGTGAAGCCCAGCCGCTGCCAGAACAATACCGTCTAACTTCTCTTCCTCTAATTTACAAAGACGCGTATCTACATTTCCTCTAATTGGTACTATATTTAAATCTGATCTATAAGCAAGTAGTTGATACTTTCTCCTTTTGCTGCCTGTTGCAATGGTTGCACCTATAGGCAAATCTTCTATACTAGCGTATCCCTCTTTTAAGATGAGTACATCTCTTGCATCTTCTCTTTTTAGTGTTCTAGTGAATCTTAATCCTAAAGGTAGTTCCGATGGCATATCTTTCATACTATGCACAGCCATATCAATATTCCCTTTTAGTAGCTCAGCTTCGATTTCCTTAGTAAAAATACCTTTATCTCCTATTTTGTCTAGTGGTTTATCTTGAATAAGGTCACCCTTTGTTTTAATAATCTTCATTTCACAAGCAAGCTCTGGGTAATGCTTTTCTAATTCATCAATGACCCACTTTGTTTGAGTAAGTGCTAGTCTACTTCCCCTTGTTCCTATAACTACTTTCATCTTGTCTCTCACCTTCTTAGTTTAGTTCAAATAACTCTGATAGCGTCTTTGCATACTGTGCTCTTAGCTCTAGGTTTTCAGTAGTCATCAACTTCGCAATTGGCGTACGTATGCATCTTTTTAAGACCTCTTCCATAATCATATGCATAGCTTCTTCATCTATTTCCTCGCTTATTATTTTCTTACCAAGAAGCCTTGTTGTATGCGCTTTAATGTCTTCACAATAAGCATCTAGTCCATGAATCACCTCTTCTATACTGAGTGCTTCTAACCATCTCATGAGCTTTTGAATTGCTTTTTCTATTTCCTTCTGGGCTGCTATAACAAGTTCCAAGCGACGTTCATTGTTAGCCTCAGCAATCATTTTTAGTGCATCAATGTCATAGACATTTACAAGTTCCATTTCATTAATAGCCGGGTCAATATCTCTCGGCATGGCTATATCCATAATATCCAGCTTTTTTGTTAAACTTGGCATTTGCTTTGCTTGTAAAATAATATGAGGTGATGCCGTAGCAGAAATCACCATATCCACTTGAGGTAGCACTTCATAACGCTCCTCATAAGCTACCGGAATCAGTCCCTCATATACTTCTGTTAATTCTACTGCCTTAGTATGTGTACGATTAGTCACATAAATTTCTCCTATATTCTCCTCTAATAAATATTTAATGGTCAGTTCATTCATTTCGCCCGTCCCAATAACGAGTACTTTTTTTCCTCTAAGCGTTTCTTGTTTTTCTTTTAAAAACTTGACGGCAATATGACTAATAGATAAGGAATGCTCAGATATCTTGACTTCACTTTTAATGAGCTTAGCTGTAGAAATTGCTTCACGGAAAATTTTATTAAGCACCTTTCCACTAGTATGCTCACTCATGGCTTCCTCATGTGCTTTTTTTACTTGCCCTAATATCTGGTCTTCACCAACAACAATAGAATCCAGTCCCGCTGCCACTTCAAATAAATGTCTAACAGCCTCTTCACCTTGCCTTATGTATAAATAAGGAGTGATGTCTCCCTTTACAAAATAGCTTTGATAAAACGCTATGCCCTTTAAAATAGCACTTTCTATGTTCTCCTCATAGATATAAATCTCACTTCTATTACAAGTCGAGAGAATGACTACTTCTTGTAAGTTCTTTTCTACCCTAAGCTCATGTAGGCAATCTACTAGCTTAGCACGGGTAAAGCTTACCTTCTCTCGTATTTCTATGGGACAATTTCTATGGTTGACCCCAACAACTGCAAAACACATAGTGTGCCCCCTTCCTTCTATCATTTCGTATTTTTATCTTTATTAATAAGTATGGTGGAGAAATATGAATTTTTTTCTTCGTCTCCTGTATATATCGTTATAGCCTTCTCTGCTTCTTGCGCATGGGCTAAAAAGCATTTTCTAATATTAGGATTTTCTCCTAAACCTCTAAGAATACATTCTACCTCAAATCCCTCTGCTTCTAAAATTGATTTCCACGAATCCTCTTCATCTCCTGCCATATCATTAATTGCATGACCGCCTGCTACTAACATAAACGGAATGAGATAAGCTTTTCTTACTCCTGCTTTTCTAAGACGATTAATAATCTCTCTAATTTCTGGATATCCTTCTACTGTTCCCATATAAACTGGTAATTCTTCCTGGTCAAACATGTAATCCAGTGCACAATAAGCTGAATGTGCTTCATATTCCGTCCCATGCCCCATTAAAACTACTCCTTCTCCCTCTTTCAATGTTGGAAGCTCTGTTTTCACAGCTTCAACTGTTGCTTTATAATCCTCAATTTGTGTAAGTAAGGGGCTACCTAATACAATCTTCTTAAACTGATTTTTATAGCACTCTACTTGCCCTTTAAGCTTGCAATATTCCTCACCGCAAATCACAAGAAGCGTTTGTACAACAACTTCCTCATAGCCTGCTGCAACTAACTCATCTAGTACTTCTATAGGATTATTAATTTTTATATTTTCTACCCTAGCAATTTTTCTAATAATTATGTTAGACGTGAAAGCTCTATAGAAGTCATATCCTTCAAAGGCTGAAGCAATAAGCTCCTCACATGGTTTAATCGTCTTTTCTCTCGTCTCTTTATAACTTGATCCAAAACTCACTACTAGTACCGCTCTTTTCATCCCTTATCCCTCTTTTTTTACTATCTGCTAGCTTTGGTTTTGCCTACCTATTACGCTTAATGGATTTACCTTTTTAGTCGCTAGTGCTTTACCATGGTTTGTCGCTACAGAAAGCAAGTAATCATATCCTGCTGTTTCTGGAACTGTAGCTATATGCAGACTATATGAAGTTTCACCTAAAATTAGAATCATAACACATATCCTCTAGGTGTAATCATATATTCTTTATTCATAAAAGTAAACTTCTTTCCAGTAACCTCTATATTACTCCCACCTTTTCTTCCTACTGAAAGAATACAAAAACTTTCTTTCCCCAAAAAAATAGAAAAAGGAATCACTAAGCCTAAACCTAGTGATTCCTTCTAAAAATCATTATTACTTACTGAGGCGTTACTCCACTTACTAATACGCCATCATAGAAAACAGCTACATGATTTGCATCATTATAAGAAAAGTCGTTACTTTGGTTAAAGTTTGACCAATTAGTATTGGCTAATCTTGTAGCTACTTCCACTTTAGCTGTTGTATCTAAAGAATAATCTCCACTAAAGCTTAACTCTAAGTAGTGTGATGCCGTAGATGTCGTTTCACTCATCTTAACAATCTTCCAAGCACTGTTACTATTGATATTAACATACCATGGTGATTTACTATATTGAATAGCTGCATTGTCTATCCATGTGCTTTGACCTACACTACTATCTTCTGCTGTAAAGTAGTAACGGATTGTCACTTTAGATAAATCATATGTATTTCCATCTGTTACTTGAACTTTAAATGTGCTGCCAATCGTGTTAGTTGTTGTTCCTCCTGTTGAAGTTAAAGCAAGGCTAAGCCCTCCTGTAGGTACAACAACCTCTGTTGTATCCACTACCTTCAATTTCACTTTTTGTACTGCTCCTGCACTAAAGTTAAAAATTAAATTACTCTCTCCTAAAGGACAAGTTGCTAAATAACTAGATAAAATAGTTATTTGATCTCCATCTACTATATAGTCTTTACCTTCTACTAAAGCAACCTCACCATTTTTAATGGTTACTAAACTATTTCCATTAAAGGCTACCTCTAAGTTAATATCTGCCCTAGCTTCTACCTTTTTATCAAAACTTACTTCTGTTGGTGTAACAACAGCATCTTTTTCTGCAGTATTAACTACTTTTACTACAAAATCAGCTGAAGAACCCTCATTAAATACAAAACTCAAGGTATGTTCACCTTTTTCAAGTGTGGTTAAAAATACTTTATTTAAAGTAACAGTTTCACCTTCCACTACATAATCTGTACCTTTAGCTAAGACTTTACCATCTACATTAATGTTTTCTAGTGCGTTACCCTTTAGATTCATAACAACTTGAACATCCTTTGGAACTGCTTTGTCAAACTCAGCTCTTGTTGTCTCTAAGCTGGCATTATTTACTGTTTTTGATATTGTAACATTTAGTACTGGATCATTTCCTTTATTGAAGTCAAAGGTCAACATAGCTACTCCTTCAGCTAATGTTGATAAGTATGCTTTTGAAATAATTACTTTATTTCCTTCTACTACATAATCACTACCTAAAGCTAATGTCTTTTCACCATTTTTAATAGCAACTAATGTATTACCATTTGCTTCAAAGTCAACAGTAATATCAGCTTGTAATCCTTCTTTTTTATCAAAAACTGCTTCATTAGTACTTAAACTTGCACTATTAACTGTTTCCTTAACGGTAATAGTTAATGCTGGGTCTATACCATTATCAAAATCAAAGCTTAGTTGAGCTGTGCCATTAACTAATGTAGCTAGATAACTTTTTAGAACGGTAACCTTGTTACCCTCTACTACATAATCTGTTCCAGCTGTTAAAACTGTGGTTCCATTTTTAATAGCCACTAGTTTATTGCCATTATCTACAACCTCTACACTGACATCAGCTTGTAATTCCTCTTTTTTATCAAAGGTGGCTGATTTAGGGGTAATGCTACTACTTACTATAGGCGTGTCATTACCAGTATCAGCATAAACAATACCACGTCCATTAGTTCCTATATAGACTCTACCATATACATCAGGATCTCCAGTCACATCACAGCCTGGGTCAACTAAACCATATTGGTGATTATCATCATTAACTCTTACCCAACTTTGTCCTTTATCATCAGACCTAAAGAAACCATGTTGACCTTCTACTTTTCCAACAATATAAATGGCTTCATAATTAGCGCCTTCTTTGCCTTTACCAAATCCAAAAGAAGTTACTGCATCAACATCTGGAATCTTGGTATAAGTTGTACCATAATCTTCTGAGAACCAAAAGCCATTTTCATTTTCATCTGAAGCTTTACTTGTTCCCATCCATACATTACCTTCATGACCTCTAACTGCTTTAATATTCATATCTTTTAAACTAGGTAAACCATTAACTGTCACAGCTGTAAAAGTCTTCGCACCATCTGTACTCACATAAGCACTACCATCTTTATAACCATAAAATACTTTTGGATTCACACGGTCAGAAGCAATTCTAGCTCCTGTAGGAATACCCTTAGAAGCAGTCCAGTTATAGCCTCCATTAGACCAGCTTACAGGCTCATCCGGAGTAGCCCAAACAACTGTATTGCCATCAGCTGAAAGTGCAACTTTTCCTCCCCCTGCACTACTACCTATTCTACTACTAATAGGAGAAAATGTTTTTCCTCCATCTTTTGACCACATCATACCATTTAAATAATTGCCATAGCCATCTACTTCTTTTCTTTCTCCTACACGTACAACCATATTAGGATTTAGCTCTGCATAATCCATATCTACTGAACTATTTAAACTAGAATATTTATCTCCAGCCTTCACATTGGCCAAAATACTAGGTACTTTTGTAATATCACTATGATAGAAGCCATTAACATCATATAAGCTACTAATAAGTCCATCATCTTCACCTGGTACTACTACTAAAGCATTAGATACAACTTCTTCTATACCATCTGCCATAACGGTAATATCCATCTGTCCACCTTGATCCCAGTTGGTTAAGTTATTGGTACCATATAAAGTAGCACCTGTACCGTACATTAAACGATCTGAGTTAAATGGATCAATATCTATAGCCCCTACACACCAACCCAACTTAGGGAAAATTTCAGCACTTCCACCTGCTTGACTTTTATTCCCCCAATCTAACCATGGTGCATCTGAAATATCCATCTTATAGTAGAGCTTACGATCTGGATAACTTGTCCATTCCCAAACATTCTTCCAAGTTTCTCCACCATCTGTACTTCTATACATGAAGATATCTGGCCACCAGGATTGGCAAATAACCACAATATTATCTTCATTTTGTGGGTCTACAGCAATACCATTATAAGGATAGTAAGGATCATCAGGTGCTGTTTTACTTGATTTAGGACTAATAAGTGTCCACGTATCTGTATTCGTATCAAATTTCCATACATCACCATAACCTGTTTCATAAGGTCCTGCCGTAGTTGAGTAAGTTACATAAAGAATGCCATCTTTAGTAAGATAAGATTGATAAGGTAAGTAAGTTACCCCCTCCTCTATTTTCCATTCACCTGTTGTTTCATTGGTTACTTTTCCTCTAGGTTCATTAGGGAGTGCTTCCCATGTCTTCCCGCCATCTTTGCTTCTATAAATAGAATGTGCCTGATCTCCTACACCTACATAAATAGTTTGAGAACCTGAGCCTACTTTATTTGAATTCTCATCACAAATTACCCAGGTTAAACCTAGATTACCTTCATACTGCGTTCCTTTGTCGTACTTAAAAGTTCCCTTGGTGGGAAATGAAGTCACTTCTTTCCAAGTGTGCCCATAATCTTCGCTCTTCCATAAACCATTATTACGTGATGCAAGATACAAGTTGGAATTTTTATTAGGATCAACTATCAACCTATCTCCCATTAGTCTTCCTTGCATATTACTACCACAGAAAAATGGTAATTCTACTACGTCCCAAGTCTCTCCTTTATCATTAGAACAAAATACTGCTCCGGGTACATCTGTCCAACCATTATCATATTCTCCCATCAGTGCATAAACACGGTTAGGGTCTGTTGGATCTGTAGCAATACCATCACAACCTAGATTACTCCATGTTTCTGGTCCTACCCAGTCAGTGAGAGGTTTCCAGCTCCCGGTATCTTCTTGCCAGCGGTAAATACCACCCATATCCGTTCTGGCATAGATAAGATTTTCTTCTGCTTCACTAAAAGTAATACCTGTAATCATTCCCCCACCATAAATTTGTACATTCTTCCACTCATTGGTTTCAGTACTATAGGCATATACACAATTAGGCGCAATACACATCATTGCAAGTCCAATAGGTAAAACAAATTTTCTTGCATAACAGCTAATAGCTTGTCTTAACTTACTCAATATTCTCTTACTCATCATACCCCTCCTCGATTAATAAAACACTTTTATAAAGCCTCTTTATTAATTTCATTTATGCCTCTATTATATTACGCTCGTTATGTAGTCCAATATGGTTATCCCAAGATGCATTATTTTTATACATAATATGCCTTTTATAAAAAAGTTGTAACTATTCAGCTATACAAACAGAAATTTGTCGGGGGCGTTTATGAGAATCACGTCTGGAGGAAAATGAGGGGGAGGGCTATCTTCCAGAGTTCCGGTTCAAATTTTTTGATGCACTAGGCTCGCTTATTTGGATGAACGCACGAAAACTCCCGTTGGTCAAACACTCGTGCTAAAACCCATCCAAAACTTTCGCCAAGTGCCTCTAAAAAATTTTCCCAAGTCACTCTTCCAGATAGCCCTCCCCCTCATTTTCACAAACGTTATTGACATCATAAACGTTCAAGCCCCTAAACGAGAAGTGCAAAAAAGACATAATAGCAATTATTCTTTTTATTTTTTCTTGAAAATACTTCAGGAGAGTGAATTTACGCGTTATTGTTGGTAAAACTGAGAGAGGGAGGCTGTCCTAGTGGGGTGACTTCGGAGTATTTTCAGTAGGCACTTAGCGAACGTTTTGGATGGCACTTAGCCCACGTGTTTGAGGGAACCGAGTTTGTAGGCGTTCATCAAAAAAAGTGAGCTTAGTGCCTACTGAAAATGCGGAGCGGAACCACGTAGGATAGTCACCCTCTCTCAGTTCCGCCCAAATAGCCTAATTTATATTTCCAATTTCTATTGATTGTAAAAGTATTTTTCACTTTTTATTAGGGATTCGGCTACTTGACTACATATACATAAGTGTAAAAACAAAACAAATAACTTCCCACGGCATAATTACCACAGCTTCAACCTGAGGAACTGACCGGGTCAGCCAAGTCTCAATCTATTGTTATAGGTACCTCTGGACTTAAGGAAAATGTTCACTGGTGCGCTGCAAGGAAGGCGCCACTTATAAGTTGTTTTAAAGGTTTTTATACTTAGCATTACCAAATAAAGTTTTAAACCAGAGTCTTAAGGTCTTAGCTTCCTAGCATAGGGTGCACCGGCCAAGACTTTTAGGAGCTCCTCACTCATTGGTTTGGCTTTCATAACTAGCCTTAGTAGGCACTACGCTATAACGCATACGTGCTGAGGAGCCATCTTGCGCCCTGATTAAGGTCTACTTAGTTAGCCGTGAAAGTTCATTTCAAGAGTCCGGAACAAAAATAGCTCTTCAAGTTATAATACTTGGGGAGCTATTTTTGCTGTCTCTAGCTGCTATAAATAAAATTAATTAGCTTTTCTTTCTTTTTAAAAATACTTCATAAAGGAGGCTTTACGCTTTATTGTTGGTAGAACTGAGAGAGGGTGGCTGTCCTAGCGGGGTGACTTCGGAGTATTTTCAGTAGGCACTTAGCGAACGTTTTGGATGGCACTTAGCCCACGTGTTTGAGGGAACCGAGTTTGTGGGCGTTCATCCAAAAAAGTGAGCTTAGTGCCTACTGAAAATGCGGAGCGGAACCACGCAGGACAGCCACCCTCTCTCAGTTCCGTCCAAATAGCCTAGTAAAGTCATAAATCTTTATGAACACGCAAAAATAGCTATACTTCTAATAATCTAAACTTATTAGGCGTATAGCTATTTTATCTATTTAAAATAATTTTTTTCTAATCATAAATAATGCTAGTAATACTGTCAAAGCAATTGAGAAAGCTACTATTCCCACAAAAGCATATGGGCTGCCATCTTGGAATGGTACTATAACGTTCATTCCCCAGAAACTAGCAATCATTGTTGGCACAGACATAACAATAGTAATCGAAGTAAGAGTCTTCATCACAATATTTAAGTTGTTAGAAATAACAGATGCAAATGCATCCATGGTTCCACTTAAAATGTTACTGTAAATGTTGGCCATCTCAATAGCCTGTTTATTTTCAATAATAACATCTTCTAGCAAATCTTCATCCTCTGGATATTGCTTTACATTTTCCATTCTCATCATCTTCTCAAGTACAATTTCATTAGAACGAAGTGATGTTGTAAAGTATACTAAACTCTTTTCCAAATCAAGAAGCTGAATAAGCTCTTTATTCTTCATAGATTTATGAAGCTCTTGTTCAATCTTATGACTCATACGATCGATGTGTCTTAAGTATTGTAAGTAGTAAGACGCATTTTTATAAAGAAGCTGTAATATAAATCTTGTTTTCTTATAGGTAAAGAAACCTCTAATTTTACCAGAACTAAAATCCTCTAGTAACTGAATATTTTTTAAGCAAGTTGTAATAATGAACTTATCGCCTAAAATAATAGTCATTGGAATGGTAGCATAATCACCCATACCTTCTTCTGTTTCTTTAATAGGTACGTCTACGATAATAACTGTACAGTTATCATCTACTTCAATACGAGCTCTTTCCTCTTCATCCAGTGCGGATAAAATATGATTAACTTCAATATTGAAAGCCTCAGAAATTTCGTTAATCTCTTGTGGTGTAGGATTAATTAAATTAATCCATGCGCCTTCTTCGAAGGATTCAATAGCTTTTAGCCCTGCATCAAATGTTTTATAAATTTGTTTCATCTTTTCACATCCTCCACCCCTCACCTTTTTAGTGCAAGTGGTGATTTTGTGACAGCACAAAAAGCTACCTTTGCATTAAAACAAGGTGAGTATTCTCATTATTTAATTGATTTTTTAAACGCCTATAACTCGGTCCGACGTCCACGGATACTCACACTCCCTTTAGTATTTATCATTTTTTATTTTTCATACAAAGACTTTCTTAATTTAAGCCTCTTCTATACTATTTTATTATAAATCACCTGTCAAGCAAATTTACTTGTAGGAAGCAAAAAAATCTTCGTTCCTACAAGTAAACCTGAATCATTATTCTTTTAAATTGATTTTTTCTAAAACATAGTACAATATTTTCTTTTGTTCTGTGATAATGTATGCATTACAGCTCATACCAATTTTTAAATCAGCGGGCTCATTTTTGTAACTGTAAAGATTTACATCTTCTAGACTACCAGTTATCCAATAACCACTCATTCCTCCTAATTCTGTTTGACTAGCATCTGTAGAAATATTAGTAATATGACCCTTGATCTTGCCATACTCGCGGTAGGAAAGTGCATCAAATTGATATTCGATTTCCTGTCCAACCTTAAGACCTGCTATATCATTATTGGGAACAAAGATCTCAACCTTATAAATACTATCACTAACGGGAATTATTTTCCCAAGCTCTGTTCCCTCCGTTAATAAATCACCTTTATTAATTTCTTGTACTACATTTAAGGTTCCATCTATGGAAGCACGTATAGTACAATCATCTATAGCTATCTGTATACCTTCTAGATTCCTCTTATCCGATTGATATTGAACTTCTAGTTCTTGGATTTGATTATCTAACTTGACTAGTTCACCTGTCTTAAACTGCTCAAGTGCTAATTTTCTTTTGGCTACTTTATTTTTCAGGAGTTCCTCACTAATAATTAGTTTATTATTCTCTATAGTAGATGTGTCTATTATAGTTTGATTGGCTTCAATTTTTTCTTCCACTTCTTTAAGTAGTGTTAGCTTTTGTGTATCTAATTGATTTTTGAGTTCCCCTACTTTTTGTTTAGAAGCTTTTAATTCTTCTTTGGCTACCAAATTCTGTTCATCTAACTCTACATTTAGGTTATAAAGTGTTTTTGCCTCTTCTAATTTACTCTTTAAAGCATCCCTATCATACAGATATGTCTCAAACTCTATTGCATAGATACTATCTATATCTTTAAAAATAGACTTTTCCTCATTAACAGATTGTTTAAGCGTTTCTAAGCCTGCTATATCTTTCTCTGCTTTTTTTATTTTTTCTGTATAGCTTGCCTTATTCAAATTCACCTGTTTTAGGTCTATCTCCTCGTTTTGACTATCGATTATCTGGCTCCTTTTTAGAGTCTCAAAATCTTGTTCATACTGGATGTACTTTTGTACATAAGCTTCATCATGCTCACTATTAAAGCTATTTACGCTACTTTCAATACTTTTCTTCAAGGTTCTTAGATTGTCTAATATCTTCTCTTGTTCGCTTATCACTTCTTGTAACTGTAATTTCTTTACTTCCTGCTCTGCACAGTCAATTGTTACTAAGACATCTCCAGCCTTTACTCGTTTTCCCTCTTGCAAATTGCTACTATTAACAACTCCACCTGATTTATTTCTTATAATACTTAATTGTTCATTGGGTCTAATCATGCCCCTACCCTTAGATACAATATCAATCTCCCCATAGTACATCCATATAATAGCTGCCACAACTATTCCTATCAATAGTCCTATAAAAATGGCAAAGAAGGGATTAGGTTTGGTCTCATAGAGTTCTTTACTATCTGATAACTCATTTATATTTTTAATAATGGCTTTCATTAGTTTACCTCCCCTACTTCTAATCCTGATATTTGTTCTCTCCATAAGGATGCATATCTACCACCTATACTTACTAGTTCCTTATGTGCCCCTGTTTCTACGATTCTTCCTTTATCTAATACGTAGATGCGATCACATAATTTAATAGTACTTAATCGATGTGCAATAATAATAGTACTCATAGACCGGCTTAACTGCCTTATAGTAGACTCTATAGCTGCTTCAGTAATTGAGTCTAAATTACTAGTAGCTTCATCTAAAATTAAAATATTAGGCTTCTTTAATATAGCCCTTGCTATAGCTAGCCTCTGCCTCTGACCACCTGATAAGTTGGCACCATTCTCATCTAGAAGTGTTTCATATCTTAGTGGAAGTTCATTGATAAAATCATGTGCTTTGGCCATCTTGGATGCTTCTACTATCTCTTTCATACTGATCCGTTCTATGCCTAGGGCTAGATTTTCCATAATAGTCCCACTGAATAAAAAGGTTTCTTGTGGTACATAAGCAATCTTGGTTCTAAGAACCTCTTTTTTAATATCTAGGATATTATTGTTGTCTATTAATATTTCGCCTTCTTCTAACGGGTACAAATTAAGTAATAGTTTGGCTAAAGTCGTTTTTCCTGAACCACTTTCCCCTACTAATGCAATTCTTTCTCCTGGCTTAATCTCTAAATTAATCTCTTCTAACACATTTTGCCTTTGGCCATATTTAAAAGTGACATTCTTATAAGAAATTCCCCCCTCTAAATGCTTTGGCTCCATCTTTCTAGATTCTTCTTCTCCATTTTCTATCTCTAAATCTAAGATCTCACCTAATCGCTCTGCTGCAACCATAGCTGTTTGAAGCTGAGGTTGTAAATTGATTAAATTTTTAATAGGATTTAAAAAATAAATAAGTAATGAATTATATGTAATTAAATTACCTACGGACATATCTCCTTGAAGGACTTGATTGGCACCAATCCATAATATGACAACGCCTCCAAGTAATTCTATTAAGCCTTTAAAAAAGCCTTGCAAGTTCGTCGTAAAACTTAGTTTGAAGATACTTCTTAGTAGCTTAATGAATTTTGTCTCTGTTTCTATCCCTACTTTTTTCTCTGCATTAAAGACCTTAACGGTTTGAATACCATTTAGTGACTCCACCATGTACGAAGTAAGTTGTGCGTTATTTTCCATGGTAGCTTTATTGCCCTTCTTCAAGGTTTTATTAAAACTCACTACTACCACGCCATAGAGCAGAGCGACCACTAAGGTGATTCCAAACAGCAGCGCATTTTGCATATATAAAATAATGCCTCCTACTATTACCATAATCGTGTCGATCATTATGGTTAGCGTTGCTCCTGATATAGCATCTCTTACATGGCCTGCATCTTGAAACCTAGAAATAATCTCACCTACTCTTCTTGTCCCAAAAAAGTTCATAGGTAATTTTAGAATATGCTCATAATAACCTAATAATAGAGCTATATCTAATTTCTGGCTCAAAAAAAGTAATAAGTGGGACCTGAATAAACTAAGTAGCATCTGAAAAGTATAAAGTACTAGTACCCCAATGGATAGGATATTTAAAGTTTTGGACATATTATAGGGCAAAATATCATCTAGTAGAAATTGCATATAAAATGCTCCTAATAATCCTAATGCTGTATAAAGAAGTGATGCCGCAAATACTTGTAGCACAATACCTTTTTGTGGCTTAAGTAAATGAAGAAAACGTTCAAATAAGCCCTTTGTTTCCTTTCCTTTCTTAAATTCACTGGTTGGCACTAATAAAATAAGCACCCCAGACCATATACGGGTAAAATCCTCGAATTTGTAAGTCACTAAACCATCTGCTGGATCTGCTATGATGACCTGCTCCTTAGTGATTTTATGTATAACAACATAATGCATTAAACCTCCTTCCTTAATCACATGAGCTATTGCTGGCAAAGGAAACTCGCTTAATAATGCTTCTGCTTCACCCTTAACCCCCTTAGCACTAAAGCCTAACTTCTCAGCTGCTTCTAACATACCTGCTACATTGGTTCCTTCTGTGTCTGTCCCTGCTGCTTCTCTAATTTTAGTAATAGGTGTACTAAGTCCATATTGCTTACAAACTGTTGCTAAGCATGCTGCTCCACAGTCTGTCATATCGTATTGCATAATACAATAATACTTTGCCATACCGCCCCTCTTTTCTACCCCCGGCTATATTTGTGTACAAAAAAAAGAAATACTAATAAAATATTATAATATTTTAATCAGTATTTCTATTATTTAACTAAATATTTTTTTAATTCATTAGTATTATACCATTATATTCTGTAATATCTTAGTTATGGCATGATATAAGGTACTAATTGTTTCAATAAAGTAGCAGCAAACCCCATTGCACCACCTGTAACTTTTTGCTTTTCTTTCGTTGATAGCTCTTGAAAACATCCATTCTTTTTTACCTGATGATTCTTTTTCATATACTTACCTCCTCATAGATTATTAATATTACCCCTAGTAACTTTAATATAAACTATTTTTATTGCATTTACATTGTAGTTGCTTAAGATGTATATTTTTAATACCTAAGCTGTTATACCATAGTTAACAGGTATATCTATCTCTAAGTAAAATTCTTCTTCTTTACTTAGAATATTGATATTCCCATTATTCTTTTGTACACTCTTTTTAATATTAGCCAAACCAAAACCATGATTAATACTATCTTTTTTATTAGTAGGAAATTCTTTCTTTTGATCCACCTCCACCCTACCATTAGCAGTATTTTTTATGTTATAGAAAAAATAACCTCTATCGCAGACTGCTTTCATTTGAATTTTCTTCACTCTACCATCCTCTACTCTTTCACAAGCCTCTATAGCATTATCTAAACTATTAGCAAATATAACACATAAATCCATATCATCTAAGGTGAGTTGGTTACTTAATCTTACTTCATATTCCATCTGAATATTTCTTTCTTTAGCTATTTGTAATTTATCATTTAAAATAGCATCCACAATAGAATTTCCAGTATGAACCATACAACCCAGCCTCTCTGTCGTCTGTTCCATTTCTCCTATATATTGCTCTAACTTATGTAATTGTCCTTGCTGCGCCAAGCCCTTAATAATCAGCATATGATTGTGCATATCATGCTTAATAGCTCTTGTTTCTTTATTTACTTCTTCTAATTTATGATAATATTTAAGTTGCCTCTCTAGTTGCTCACTCATACATTCATTACTCCATTTATAATAGAGTTTATTCATTTCTTGATTAACTCCCAGAATTAACAGTATTATACAAATAAATAATATCATGATATACGGTGCTAAACTAATATTTTTCAAGAGTTGAATATCACCAAAATAAGCTGCATCACATATAAAAAATGTATATACTGCGGTAATGGTGAGTAATATAATGGTAAATGCTTGTCTTCTCGTAACTCTTTTATACTGCCCGTTTTCTTTATAAATGACACTAGTTTGTTTAGCTAAAAGCCATAAAACGGTAACTTCTAAGGTACCTCTTATCTCTGTTACTATTTGATTCTCAAGCCAATGAACTCCATAATCTTTTATAATTGAGTCGACAACCATCCAATCCAAAGTACCTATACCATATATCACTGCAAGACCTAAAAGATTGACCCAAACTTTTTGCAGGAGTTTACCTTCAAATAAAAAATTCGCAAAACAAATACCAAAAAAAGTAATCCAAATTTAGAATTTTCAACACTAATAAACATAAATGCCAATATTATACTAGCATAAATACTATATCTTATAGTTCGCTTTCTAGTTAATTGAGCTTGATCTAAGAAGACACTTAAACACATCGCTTGCATCACAAAACAGCTTAATGCACCTGCTAGTAAATTTAATCTATCCAAGTCGGTGTGCCTCCTTTAAATAGAGACGAAAGCTTTCTTTAAAAGCTTTAATCCTTAGACGACTCATATACACCACATCACCATTTTGCATGGTTACAGTTGCTTGATCATATTCCTTCACATACCCTAAATTAATTAGATAAGATTTATGAATTCTAAAAAATCCCTTATCAGCCACGAACTTGTCTACTTCATTAATTTTATTATCAATGATGTATTCCTTCTGACTTGTAACTGCACGTAACTTTCTATCCACTGTTTCAAAATAAAGAATATCCGCAAATGGAATTTGAAAGAACCTCTGCCCTTGATTAAGTGTAATTAACTTTGAAAGCTTTTCTTTCCTTTTCTTTAAAATCAAATCGAATGTTTTAAAGAGCTGTTCCTTCTGTATAGGTTTTAATAAATACCTAAGCGTGTTAACTTCAAAAGCACAATGAGCCTCTTCTGGATGGCTAGTTGTAAAGATTATGTCTGCTTTTAAATTTTTCTGACGTATTTTCTTTGCTAATGTTATGCCATTAATACTATTTTCTATTTCAACATCTAAGCAAAATACATCACACTGGTCATAGTTAGCTTTTAAGAGTTCTTCAGCTGAAGAGAAATATTGTATTTCATATTGTTTTATACGGCTTTTTAAATATTCTTCTAAAAGCTCTTCTAAATGTTTACGGAAGATTTCTTCATCATCACATACAAAAATCCTGAACATTCTATCCTCCCCCTAAATAATTGGTATACTTACCCAAATATCACTCTTTTTACACTTAGATATTATCATATTAGTTTAAGTTTTTTAACTATTTTTATTATTTTTTTAAAACTTTACAAAAAATTCACCTATTTTTAATCTGTTTGTAACATAAACTACTAACTCCAAAAAGCGATATATTATACCATGGAATAATATATCGCTTTTTTGCAACTACTTGCTCTATTCTATTTTACTTTTAATTACAACCTATTCGTATTTCTACATCTATGGTTCTACACCAGCAACTAAATTACCATCATAGTAAACGCAAACCTTGCCAGCATTTCCGTAAGAATAGTCATTAGTTTGATCATAATTGCTCCAATTAGATTTTGCTGTTCTAGTAGCAATCTCTAAAGTGGTACCTGCTGAAATCATTTCTGATGCATTGATCGTTATTTGAATATAACAGTCTGCTCCTGCTTTAGTAGCATCCATTTTGATAACTTTTCCATTTACTTTACTTGTATAAGGACTATACCATGGTGCTTTATTCATTTGAGCTGCTGCATTATCACACCACACCGTTTGTTCTTCACTACCATCAGCAGTAAAGTAGTAACGGATTTCTAATTTAGATAAATCAATATCATTACCACTCTTATGTACTAACTTAAAGTTATTTGTAAGTGTGTTAGTAGATGCTTGACCATTGCCTGTATTGCCAACCTCTAATACAAAGTCAACTACTGGTGCTTCTACTACTTCAAGCTGTACATATACTTTAACAGCCGCTGATGTAGTTGTTTTTCCTTTTGTAGATGTTGCTTTAGCTGTAAAGCTGATAGGTGTTAATTGACCCATTTCTGTAACTGTGCCTTCTGTTACATAAGTAGCTGTATATTCGCCATTCACTGCGCCAGTGCTTTCAGCGAATTTTTTGCCATCTGCATAGAATTCAACCAACTTAATATCGTCTTCTAATACATCTGCAGCAACACTTACTTCTATTTGCTTTGTTACCTCTGCAAAAGTTTCTTCATTAGCAGGTGAAACAATTTCTACCTCTGGTGCTGCTATGACAGGAAGTTGTACAGATACATTAACAGGTTTAGATATTGTTTTGGTACCATTCGCTGCAATTGCTTCAGCTGTTATAATATACTCACTTAATTCACCTAATTGACTAGCTGAGCCAGTTGGTAAATAAGATGCTGTATATGGTGCCACTTTACTTTCACCTACTACCTTACCGTTTACATAAAATACTACTTTTTGAATAGTAGACTTCTCTATTTCAGCTGTAGCATTCATAGTAATGGCTGTAATTCCCTTACTCATATCTATGCTTGTTCCATCAATAGGAGCAGTAACAGCTACTGTTGGTGCTGCTAGTACTGGTAAAACAACAGATACTTTAACAGCTTCAGAAGTAGTAGATTTGCCATTAGCTGCTGTTGCTTTAACAGTCAAGCTATAATCCTTTGTAGTACCTGCAACTGTACTGTAGTCACTTGGTACAAAATTCATTTCATAAGGCGCCTTTGTGCTTTCTCCAATCTTAGTACCGTCTACAAAAAATTCTACTTTTGAAATAGTACTTTCTTGTACCTCTGCATTTGCTTTAATAACAACTGGATTTGCTTCTGTTACATCTTTAAAGATAGCTCCTGCTACTGGTGATGCAATACTTGTCGTTGGTGCATAAACCTTTGTAGCCCCTGAAGGTTCCTGACCAAATATTAATTTACCATTATCATATAATGCAAAATGATTTGCTTTTGCTAAGCTATTTGGGCTTGAAGATGCTATATCCGCAAATGATGGACTCTTTGTATAATCCCATTTCCCTGGAGCTGCAATTCTAAATTGCATTTCGCTCTTGTGCTCACTTTGACCACCTGGATAAATCTTAGCTCCAGTTAAGTCAATTTCTACATAATAAATGCCATTTTGTGCATCCCAAGGTTGTAAGCTAGATACCTTTGCTGAATGTTGACTATAACTAGATGTAACTTTCATATCACTAGCTTTATAACCTGCTGCTAATACATCACTAATATCTACAAAATATCTATAAGCAAGTTTATCTGTTACCCTTGCTGGCCAAGCACTTCTATTATAAACCACTGACTTAATCTCTATAAAATTAATCGCATTTTGTTTATCTTGTGCATTAATACCTGCTTCAATAAATATTTCTTCTCCAACTTCTTCTATAGCATTTAAGTTAGGATCGATGATTCCGCCGTAATCCTCATACATTTTAGCCATTAGACCTACAAAACCAGCATTGTAATCATTTGCTACTTCATTTGATACATAGTCTGAAATTACATCTGTATATTTATCATTTTTATCTGGTCCTCCTACTAAAGCGCCAATAAGTACATGTCTTGGCTCATATGGTTGTCCTGATAAATTATTTTCCCATGCACCATGAGCTGTTCTATGATGTGGTTTAGTAGGTGGATTTACTCCAAAACCAACTACAAAACTACGTCCTGTGCTACCAAGAGCATAATCTGCTTGAGACTTAGCGAAGTTTTGATAGGTTTGTGCTCTTTTTGCATCAGCGTCCTCCCAATCTGCATAAATACTAGCTAAGAATGCTGTTGTCGTTGCATATCTTAATGAGCCCCATGAGTCTCTCCATGCAAGACCTTTAGGTGTGTAAGTTACACGGTCACCATTTAAGCCTGTTGTCCAATAGTCTAAGTGATTTTCAATTACTTTTCTAAACTTTTCATCACCACCATACTGAGCTAATAAAAGACTGGCACCATAATGTACATCATCCCAGCAGTGTACCCAACTATAAGCAATCTCATCACTTTGGTCCACTTTCGACCAGCCAGAAGAATAGTCTTTTGCTTTTTGTAAATAGCTCTCATCACCTGTAGCTAAATAAATCCACATGCTTCCCCATGAAATCTCATCACTATATCCACTATGTGAAGAATAAAAGCCTGCTGCTTGTTTCATATAACCCGCATCACTCTTTGTGATTTCAGCAAAATTTAAAAGTTCTTTTGCATGTTTTAAACAAGTTGCTGCATAAGCAGGATCAATATCTTTAAATGCAATTGCAGAAGCTGCTAGTGATGCAGCTGTTCCTGCACTTACAGCTGATCCTGGATTATTAAGATCTAACTTATAAGCAGGTCTTTCCATCTGCATAATTTCTGCAGATCCCCAGAAAGCATGGTCTGCTCCACCATTACCTACTTGATAATAGTATTCGTTAGCAGAAGGGTGACATTTGATAAAATAATCATTCGCCCATTTGATTTCATCAAGCATGTATTTATCTTGTCCACTAGCTTTATAAACATCAGTGTCTTCTATATAAGACCACGCTAGCATTGTGGAGGCATAAGCCATAGGTAAATTAAATTTAACATGGTCACCTGCATCATACCAACCACCTGTTAAATCTAAACCTACATCAGCTCCATCTTTTAAGCCAGAATCACCTCTCCAGTTATTTCTCTGATTATCAGGTAAATCACCAGACTTTTGAAATTCATAAAACATTAATGCTTTTTGAAAAGCATCTCCATAATTAAAGTTTGTAGCCGCTTTTACTTCTATACCATTAAAAGCCATAGTGCCTAATGTTAACCCTACAGCTAATGCAGAACTGACTATTTGTCTTGACTTTTTCTTAAACCCTATCATTACTTTTCCTCCTTTTAGAGTATAATCTCGGTAACCTAAGTTACCGAGATTATATTGAAATTAGTATATTAAACTTTTAGGGGATTTATTTATGATTAGTATGGCATAGTACCACTTACAACTTCACCATTGTATAATACAACTGTTCCTGAAGTGTATGAGTAGTCATTGGTTTGATCATAGTTTGACCAATCATTCTTAGAAAGACGAATACCCATGTCAATCTTTCCACCTGCATTTAATACTTGGTTTGATGTAAATGTAATTTCCATGTAGTATTGATCGCCACTAACTTGAACAACATTTACTGATACATCAGGAGTAAGATTTACATACCAAGGTGCTGCATTAAGATTCATACCAGCATTATCTTTGTATGCTGTTTGTGCTGCGTTACCTTCTAAAGTATAGTAGTGACGGATAGCAAGTTTAGATAAATCTACTGGGCCATCTGATGTTACTACATATTGTCCTCCAAGTGTATTTGTAGTTGCACCACCTTTATTATTATGTGCTACATTAACATTTACACTTGGTTCAACTACTTGTTCAACTGGTAATTTAACTTGTACTTTAACTGCATCAGATGTCGCACTCATATCTTCTGTAGTTGTTGCTTTTGCTGTAAATACTACATTAACAATACCATCTGGTTTTGGACCGTATCCATCTGGTGTAGTATAAGTTGCTGTACATGTAGCACCATTAGCTTTGCCAATTTCTTTACCATCAGCGTAAATAATTAATTCTTTAATAGTACCATCTTTTACTGTTGCTTCAGCTGAAACGGCTACAGTTTGTTTTCCATTTGTAGCATCAATTACTGTATTAGCAGCTGGAGCTGTAACAACAACAACTGGTTTATTAGCTACTTTAAATTGAACTTTAATTTTAACAGCTTCAGAAGTTGCTTTTGCACCTTCAGCTGATGTAGCTACTGCCGTAAGCGTAATTTCTTTTATGCCTTCTGCATCCATACCATCTTTAGTTGGTACAAATGATACACTACCATTACCTGTTGTTTCACCAATCTTGGTTCCATCTGCAAAGAATTCAATCTTAGCAATTGTACTATCTTTAACAGATGCTTCTGCAGTTACAGTAATAGGAGTTTGAGTTGTTTTATAATCAATAACATCACCTGTTACTGGTTTTACAATGTTAACTACTGGTAACTCAATTCCTGGGAACTTAAGTGTTACTGTGATTGGTGCTGATTCTTTAGCAACATTCTTATCTGAGTATGCAACTACTTTAAATGTTACTTGTTTTGTTCCTGCTGCTGTTAAATTATCTTTAGTTGGTACATAGTTTGCTTCATAATTAACATCTGTATCTTCTGCAAATTTAACACCATCAGCATAGAATTCTACTTTAGAAATAGAACCTTTATCAATAGAAGCATCAGCTTTTACTGCAATGCCTGTTGAATCTTTTGCCACTTCAATTACATCACCATTTTGTGGAGTTGTAACTGCTACGTTCATAACTACTTCATCACCTGGGAATAACATAGCCATTGTACCATTTGCAATAGCGATTTCTGCTTGTGCCCAGAATCTGTGATATGTAATTTCGAAGTCTTCACCATTTTTGTAAGCTTGTTCAAGTCTTGCAAAGTCTGGATCATTCTTATATTTAGAACGTAATTCAATAAATGTTACACCTGGTACGATTTCATCTCCATTTGCCATCTTTCCAGTGTAATTACTTGGTACATAAACTTCTTGTTCAAAGAAACGTTTGTAGTCAGCACGAACTTCAGGTGCAGCTACCCCTTTATCATCTCTGTAAAGTGTCCACATACGATCTAATACTTCTTTTGTTATATCTACATAACTTTGATAATCTTGTTCTGGAGAGTATTTCTTAGTTGCTGCTGCATAGAAAGTAAGTGTATTAGCCATAGAAGCTACTGTACCAAGGTCTGTACCATAGTTAATAACATCTACATGGAGGTTCTTGTTACCTGTGTAAGACCCTGTCCATGTATCTGGTTGTCCACTCCATTGAAGTGTAGAAGGAACAGCAAAAGTACCATCATCATATAATTGAATTTCTGACTTAGCCCATGCAGCCCATCTGTCAAGAAGGCCTTTAACTCTTGAATCTCCTGATTCATAATAGTACTCAGCCATACGTTGCATTGACCAACCTTGCATACCAAACCATTGGTTACTGCCTGGATCTTCGTATACTGGATGAGCATCATAAGCCATACCATAGAAAGTACTTGTACCTGCTGGATACTTCTCATAAGATCCACCATATGAGTTAGTTGCACCACCTGCAATAGCTCCTTCAGCAGATTGTAACCATTGATAGAATTCAATTTGTCTATCTAAGCTCTTAGCCCAGTCACGTTTAGCATTTGGTGATTTTGGAATCATGTCACTATCTGTTGAAAGAACCCAAGCTGCCATTGGACTTTGGTAACCAAAGTGATTGTGGCTACTACCAATTCTCCAGCTCCAGTTAGCATCAAGTCCACCACCCCAAGCATAATACCATGACATTAAGTAGTGTGCTGCTTCATAACCTTGTCCTGGTGTTTTACCTTGTGCACCAATCTTCATGAAATACTTATCAAACATAGCGTATCTTAGGTAGTCACCCATTTTACTTGCTTTAGCTACATAAGTATCAATATTTTGGCCTTGCTCTTCTGCCCAGTCTTTCGCCCAGTACATAGCTTGTACTAAACGTGCATCAGCATCTGGTGCATTTGTGTATCTCCATTGTTTTGAATAGTTAGCATCACCTGTGAAGAAAGGTAAGAAACCACTTTTTCCACCCCATTTAAAATCTTCCCATGATGGTTGTGGAATAGTTTCCCACGTAGATTCTTGTTCTCCACGTTGGAATGTATTAATATAAGAAGGAGCTGATACACCATCTCCTCTTCTACCATAACCGTAGAAGTTATCACCATCTATAAGCCAGTGCATACCATAGATTTTAGAAGTTCCATAGGTACTTTTAAGTTCATTAGCAATAGGGTCAGTACCTACTGGTAAACCAAATTGTAATTGGCTAGGATAATAATCTGGTAAAGGATATTCTGATGCATATGTAGCAGGGCTATTTGGATTGTAATCTGTTTGACCTGGTTGATCTAAATCTGTTGGAATATAATATTTTTCAATAACATTCCAAGCTTCTTTAAGACCACTAAAGTCTCCTGTGAATTTACCATTCATAGCTTCTAACCAAACATAATAGCTAGCTGTTTCACTAGTTGATTCATGTCCATGGTCAGGTGCTTCAACCATTAATGTTTCAATAGAGTGATAAGGTACGCCCTGTGGACTAAAATAGCCATTACTACTATCTTTAATATCCTCATACAGGTCTAAAAATCTCTGTTCATACACATTCGTCGATTCTGGTACAACCACAGGTGTATTTGCCGCTGCAAAAACACTAAGTGGAGTTAAACATTGTGCTCCAACTAATAAAGCACTCATAAGCCCCATCGTTTTTCTCTTATTCATACTATTCCTCCTAATTTTTTTATTTACTTTTTAATACGGGTATTTACAACATTTTTCTCCTATAGGCGACAACTCCCTTCTTTATTATCTATTACCATACTTATAATCAAACCAAATTCACTTTAGTCCTATATCTCTCTAGTATTAGATAATATAAAACATATTCTTACTTTTCATGTCTTCATTATAATTTCATAAATTTAATTATCAATTCATATTGAATATAGTGTAGGTAATCCATACATAAGTTGCATAAGTATTTATTCTACCCATGCTAACAAAAAAAAATAAATTACCACAAAGATTTGTTCCTTGTGGTAATTTATTTCTACATTTTAATAAATTCTCCCAGCTTTTTTATTACCAGTTTTTGCTTTGCCTTGAATCTCTGGAACAGGTTCCATAGCATTTTTGTTATAATGCCCTTTACTATTACTTTCTGTGCCATGAGGTTCATTAACTCCTGGTCTTCTCATACCAGCTTTAGCCATGTGCTCGCCTCCTTTTTATGCATCTCTTCATTAGTATGAGATACTCAGTAGCAATTTATTCTTATAGCTTAAAGCTTACTTGTTGTTATGCTGCTTTTCTTTTCTTTTGAAATGCCACCTGCCATATGGTCTAACTTTGATCCGACAAAAGCCGCTCTCATGACTGCATCTTCCCCATATTTATTTCTAATGGTATCTATTGCTTTATCTAGTTTCTCATTCTTCTTATTCTTAGGTGTTTCAAATAAATTAAATTGATGATGGCTTTCTTTCTCCAGTTTTGTTGTATGCACGCCTAATTGCCTAATAGGTGTTTTGTGATCCCATAGTTCTTCAAATATTTTACAAGAATACTTATATAGTTCTTTAGTCACTGCTGTTGAGCTTGGTAATACCATTTGATGTGATTTTCTTTCAAAAAAAGTATCTACAATACTTACTGCCAAACAACTAGCTTCTACCTCTGCTGCTCTTAATCTAGTGCCTACTGTTTCGCACAAGGACAATAATACGAGATAAGCACTCTCTACCGAATTCACATCATAAGGAATCGTCATAGAATTTCCATAGCCTTTATGAGGTGCTTGTTCTTCCTCTACTGCTGAAGCATCTACACCATTAGCATATTGATGAATAATCTCCCCCTGTTTTTTTAGATGAAGCTTTAATAATTTCACATCAGCTTTTGCTAATTCGCCAATAGTTCTAATTCCTAATAATTTTAAACTTTTCTCGGTTGCTTTACCTACGAAGAAGAGTTCACCTACAGGTAATGGCCACATTTTCTTTTCAATTTCACTTGGAAATAAAGTATGCACCAAATTAGGCTTTTCTAATTCTCCTGCCATTTTAGCTAGTAGCTTATTACAAGAAATCCCTATATTAACTGTAAAACCTAGGTCCTCATAAATTCTATCTTTAATCTTATAAGCTATATCCAAAGGCTTTCCATATAATCCTTCCGTCCCTGTCATGTCTATATATGCCTCATCTATAGAATATTGCTGAACAATTGGAGAGTACTCCCTTAAAAGTGTCATTAACTTATTAGAATACTCTACATATACACTAAAATTAGGCTTTACAATAGTAAGTCCTGGACATTTTCTTAATGCTGCCACAATGGGCTCTCCGGTGACAATCCCATACTTCTTAGCAGAAGTAGATTTTGCTAAAATGACACCTTTACGCTTTTCTATGTCCCCTCCAATAGCAGAGGGTATATCCCTTAAGTCTATTTCTTCCCCTAAAATTTGCTTTCTATAACTTGCTTCCCAACTTAAAAAAGCTGAATTAACATCTACATGAAAAATAACTTTCTCTGCCATTTCATCACTCTTCCAATCGAACATACGTTTGATTTTATTGTATCAAAATCTACTCTCTATGTAAATACCTATCTCCCTAGTATGAAAGTATACTACTATCCATATTTATTCCTGAGTGGAAAGCTAATTCACCATAATCTTTATCATTTTATATTAACCTTTTTTCTTCCTACTACATATAATGACTATAGACACTCCTTTCATAAGTCCGAAGGAGGGATACTATGAAAAAAGAATCTATTCACTGTATTTTATGGTTTTCCATTTTTTTATTAGGCATTACTTTTACTATCTCTGCTGCTTTACTACAGACTCTTCCTAATTCCAGCAAAAGTGCATTACTCCTTTTTTCTATTTGCTTTATTATCATTGGTTTAATCGCCTCTGCTGTTCATTATAGAAAATATGTAAAAATCAAGACCCTTATTGATCATCATGCTCCTGTGCTTGCACACTGGACTTATGATATTAGTAGTTCTTCCACACTTAAAGCAGCTTTATCTGAACAGAAAAGTAACACTATTTCTACAGCTATCTTAAGCTTAATACTTGGAATTATCTTTTCTCTTGTGTTTGCTTATAGCGGCGGTACTCATATCCTTTACACAGGATATACCCTTGCTATTTTAATTATTCTTGCATTCATTATAGGCATTCGATGCATACTAACTTACTACGAAAAAGCTTTGAAAATTCCTACAGAAGTCATTTTTGGAGAAGACTCTATTTACTTCATGAATCAACTTTACGGCTTACAAAAATCTATTTATTTTCTCGAAAACGTCATTATCACTCAAGGCCCAGAAGCTGTTCTTCAACTCGTTTATGGTCAATATGATATAGATGATACGCCAACTTGTATCATTTCAATCCCCATTCCAGCAAATAAATTTCAAGTAGCAGAACATTTACGCAAATACTATCTAGACCTTATCGCTTATGAATAATCATGGCTAAAAAACAAGAAGGAATGTTACTAGGTAACATTCCTTCTTGTTTTTTAGAGGTGTTATTCTATTAAAAATAAAAATCCGTCTGGGAGAAAATGAGGGAGAGGGCGTAACGATAGCAATTCATCTTTTTTCTTGAAAACACTTCAGGAGAGTGGCTTTATGCGTTATTGTTGATAAAGCTGAGTGAGGGTGGCTGTCCTGGCGGGGTGACTTCGGAGTATTTTCATTAGACACTTAGTGAACGTTTTGGATGGTACTTAGCCCACGTGTTTGAGCGTAGCGAGTTTGTGGGCGTTCATCCAAAAAAGTGAGCTTAGTGCCTAATGAAAATGCGGAGCGGAGCCACGCAGGATAGTCACCCTCACTCAGCTTTTCCAAATAGCTAGTAAAGTCCCGATACATTTTACTTGCCTCTTACCATTCTTAAAGCATAACCCACATTCTTTCCTAGAACGCGAATAGAATTAATAACTGCTAAAAGTGAAACGCCTACGTCTGCAAAAATAGCTAACCACATATTTGCAATTCCTAAAATGCCGAGTACAAGTACAATTACTTTAACCCCTAATGCAAATACAATGTTCTGCGTTACAATTTTTCTAGTACGTTTAGCAATGCTCATCACATCAGCAATGGAAGATAATTCATCTGTCATTAATACAATATCAGAAGCTTCAATAGCTGCATCTGAACCTACACCACCCATAGCAATACCTACATCTGCTCTAGCAAGTACAGGAGCATCATTAATACCATCTCCCACAAAAGCAACTTTACCATTTTTTAAAGCTTCTTCTAATTTTGTTACTTTATCTTGAGGTAAAAGCTCTGCATGAACTGTATCAATACCTACTTCATTACCAATCTTATATGCATTTTCTTTTTTATCTCCAGTTAGCATAATCACCTTTTTAATGCCACCTGCTTTTAATTTGGCTATAGCAGCTTTACTGTCTGCTTTAATTTGGTCAGCTACAACTATGCATCCAAGATACTGCCCATCTCTTGCTACATAAACATGAGAGCCAATCTCCTCTTCTTGTTTATAATCAATTTGATAATGTGCCATTAGCTTTTCATTTCCTGCTAACAATACTGAGTCACCTTGATTAACGACAATCCCTTCACCACTTATTTCTTTATACTCGCCTATGATCTCCTCATCTTTTAGTTTGCCATAGGCACTTACAATAGATTTTGCAATGGGATGATTAGATTTTGCTTCAATACGTGCTGCTAGTGCTAAAAGTTCTTCCTTTGCCATTCCTTGAGTAATGATTTGACTTACACCAAATTCACCCTTTGTAATGGTTCCTGTCTTGTCAAATACAACTGTATCAATTGTATTAAGCTCTTCTAAATAGTTACTTCCTTTAACCAAAACACCAACTTGTGCTGCTGCACCTATTCCAGCAAAGAAACCAAGAGGTACAGAAACAACTAATGCACATGGACAAGAAATAACTAAAAAAATAATACTTGAGTAAACCCAGTGTTGCCAGTTTCCTGTGATTAAAGAAGGTACAATTGCTGTTAAAACGGCTAAACCTACTACAATAGGTGTGTACCATCTAGCAAATTTAGTAATAAAATTCTCAGACTTAGACTTTTTACTACTAGCATTCTCAATAAGTTCTAAAATCTTTGAAACTGTACTATTTTTAAAGCTAGTTGTAACTTCTACTTTAATAACACCTTCTTTATTAATAGAACCGCTTAAGACCTTGCTTCCTAATTGTGCCACAACAGGTAGCGCTTCACCTGTAAGCATTGATGTATCCAAAGTACTTGTTCCTTCTATTACAACACCATCTAGTGGTAATTTTTCTCCCGCTCTTACTTCAATAATCTCACCTTTTAAAACTGCTTCTGGTGATACCACCTGTTCTTTTCCATTACGAATGACTCTAGCAAAACTTGGACGAATATCCATAGCCTTTTCGATTTCTTTTCTAGAGTAATTAACAGCTTTACCTTGAAGGTATTCACCTATTTTATAAAACACCATAACTGCTACTGCTTCTGGATATTCACCAATTGCGAAGGCAGCTATTGTTGCTATAGTCATAAGGAAGTTTTCATCTAGCATTTTACCTTTTACAAAATTCTTAGCTGCATTAATGACAACATCATAGCCTACACAAATATATGCTATGATAAGAAGAATGGATTGGTCTAAAACAGCTCCTATAGCAAGTAAAATAATACTTACTATTAATAAAGTAGGCTCTAATTTCTCAGACTCCAAAAAATTTTTGATAGCATTATCCCTTTTAGCCTTAGGAGCTGAAGTAAGCTTTTGCCCATTTCTACTCAGTCCTCCTTCACTATTATGTGTATGACATTCACAGCTTCCTTCATGGTCATGAACATCACAATGACAATCCTCATGAGGTGGTGCTATATATACCTCTTCTTCATCTACAACGCTAAGGATCTTAATACCTTTTTCTATCTCATCTGCTAGCTTCTCTATGTCTTTTCTAAGCTTTTCCTCTGGATAATGCTCCGCTTCCTCTTCTTTAACATGAATAGTGAGTTTCTTTAACATAAAGTTCAAAATAGCTTCTTTAATATAAGGCTCTTTATTAAGTCTTACTTCTATTTTATTACCACAGTTGGCACAATCCAAATTCTCAATTCTGAATATATACTTCATACTTCCACCTCTCCTCATATGAATGATTGCTCATATATTTACTTATATATTATGCCTACTTTATTCATTTGTCAACATTATCTCTTAAATACAAATATTTTTTATTTATCTTCTAAATAAAACGAAACTTTTAGCTTTATATAAACGTCTAAACAATATAATTAAATTTTGGGAGGTATTTATATGTTATCTAAAAAACTTACTATTACCCTTATAGGGACATCTTTTTTACTTTGTACATCTCTTATTGCCGCTCCAGCTTTAAAGCATGTTAAAGCCATGCTTAATCCAACAGTTCAATATACCTTAGACGGCAATACTATTTTAAAGGGTACACAAACACTTAACTACAATAATAAGAACTATGTTTCTGTAGCTGAGCTCGCAAATGCACTCGGGCTTGAAGTAAGCTACAAGGACAATGTGGTAAGCTTTGTAACACCAACTACTCCTGTAACTCCAGAAACACCAGCTTCTGAAAGTATAACCATTGCCAAAGCTACTATTAAAGAAATTTCTCTTGAAACTAAACAAGTAACTATCTTACCTGAAGGTAAAACTGATGAAGTAAACAATTACATAGTTTTAAATATTGGTGATGATACCCACATCAAACATTATCTTAACAAGGCAATCTACAAAATCAATGATTTAAAGACTGGAATGACTATTAGTGCTACTCATAGTCCTGCTATGACACGTTCTATTCCTCCTCAAACAGCGGCCTTTACCATTACCATCCTTGAAGAAGAGTCAACAACTGAAATTACTTCTGAAGCTATTACTTTAGACAAAATGGTAGTTGCAGAAGTAAACCATAAAGAAAATTACTTTATAGTGACACCTCAAGGTGCTGATGCAAAAGATATTAATGTACAAACTATTATTAGGTATGATCAAAAAACTAAACTCAGCTTTGATGACAGTTCAAAAAAATCTAATATTAATTCACTTAAAGTAGGTTCACTTGTTACACTTCGTGTAAGTCCTGCTATGACACTCTCTATTCCTCCACAAACTTTTGTGTTAGAAATTCAAGTACATTAATTACACTTAACCGTATGAAAAAGGTTAGCTTCCATGTATAATAACTACAGAACTTGCTTTTACGCAAGATTACATTTAAGGAGGCTTACAATGATTAATACTTTAACAACTAACCTAATGAATTTCATTGATGCAAGTCCAACTATGTTCCATACCATTGCATCTTGTAAAAATATTTTAGAAACAGAGTCCTTTTGCTATTTAGAACCTAATAAACCTTGGAACCTTCAAGTAGGTGACAAATACTATACGACGCTTAATGATTCTGCTCTTATTGCTTTTGTTATTAACTCTAACGATTTTATTAATGAAGGCTTTAAAATCATTGGTACTCATGGTGATGTACCTGGCTTTAGAATTAAACCAAATGCTGAAATGAATACAGATGGCTATGTTAAGCTTAATACAGAAGGCTATGGTGGTGCTATCTTAAGTACTTGGTTTGATAGACCCCTCTCTATTGCTGGTCGTGTGGCTTTAAAATCTGATGATTTACTTCATCCAGAAACACGCCTTGTAGACTTAAATAGACCTATTGTTATTATTCCAAACTTAGCTATTCATATGAATCGTGAGGTAAATACAGGAGTTAACTTTAATAAACAAAAAGATACACTTCCAATCCTTACCTATACTCACGAAGCAGTTAAAGAATCTTATATCCTTGAAGTATTAGCCGAAGCGCTTAACGTTAAAGCTGAAGATATTCTTGATGCTGATCTTTTCCTTTATCCTTTTGAAAAAAGTATGTGTGTAGGTTTAAAGGAAGAATTTATCTCAGCACCAAGACTTGATGACCTCTCTATGACTTATAGTGGTTTAAATGCCATCCTTCATAACAGCTCACAAAAAGGTATCTCTATGTTTGTTTGCTTTGATAATGAAGAAGTAGGAAGTCACACAAGACAGGGTGCAGATTCTCCTTACTTAATTCGCACCTTAGAACGTATTCTTTTAGCTTTTGGTAAAACGAGAGAAGAGCTTTTCATAGCTCTTGATAACTCTTTTATACTATCTGGAGATGTAGCTCACCTTTCTCATCCAAACTATATGGAAAAAAGCGATCCTACTAATAAAGTACTTCCTGGTAAAGGACCTGCTATTAAAGTAAATGCCAACTTTAGTTATAGTACAGATAGCGATTCTGCTGCTGTATTTGCTGGTATTTGTAAGGCTAATAATATTCCATTCCAGACTTTTGTTAATCGCTCTGATGAAAGAGGCGGCTCTACTATTGGTCCTGTAGCAGCCTCTCACTTAGGAATCCGCTCAGTAGATATTGGAACACCAATGCTTGCTATGCACTCAGCTAGAGAACTTATGGCAGCTGAAGATTTTATTTATACATGTGAAGCTATGAAAGCTTTCTTTAGCATCTAAACTTAGCATTAGATTGCATTATAAAAGCCTCGCTAGAGACTATTTAAGTCTTCTACCGAGGCTTTCTTATTATTATCCTATTGCATTTCTAAAAGATCTTCTTCCCTCATTCATTACTCCCCCCAATGCATTTGTTCATCAGGTATTCCTAGCTTGCGACATGCCATACAAACCTCTAATTTTTGCGCATCATTTCCAATCTCATATTTTAAAATCTTATCTCTAAATACGATATATTTCATGTTATCCTTCTTAAAGTCAACAAACCAATTGCCTCCACGTCCCTCATCTGCAATCATAACTTTTGATACCAATTCTGGGAGATTAGGCTCAGCAGATGTAAAAAAGATAACTGTCCAATACTTTGGATTGCCTCCTGTGTTCCATAACTCTACCTTATGCACACTTAGATAATCTAATATAGCTTCGTCCTCAATGCTTTCTTTAATCAGTGCTCCTTCAAGCATAGATGCTTTTTTATCTCTAATAGCATTACTTCCACAATTAAAGACTTCCTTGACCCCTTCAATTACAAGTTCGTCTCTTAATAAAACATCAATCGTCACCTCAAAAACATTACTTAGTATCAATAGCTTTTCAGTTTCTGGTAGTGCCATATCTGCTTCCCATTTAGAAATAGATTGACGGCTTACATTACAAATTGCAGCTAGCTCCTCTTGTGAATACCCTTTTCGCTTACGAAGCTCTTTAATTTTTTCTGATAATTTCATTTTATCCCTCCTGTAATGAATGTATCAAAAACCATTCTGAAACTCTACCAACCCTAAAGTTCTTTTTAGCAACCCTTGGTTTACACTCATCACACTTATTACTTACAACTACGCTAAAAAAATGTAATATTACAAATTACTGAATAGGCATAAAATTCACCTTCCATATGCCTTCTTTATTTTTAGTCATGCCAAAGCCCATTTTAATTTCTCTTCCACTATCGCTATCTATATTAGTATAGAGAATATATCCTTCATCCTCTTCTTGCATTATAAATTCACCTGTTTCCACATTCCCTAACTGCTCTAGTGTTTGTTCCTTGGTCCCTCTGTCTTGATCTGGTATTTGTAAATGTTCTTCTTTGGTCCAGCCTATCATATTGGGGGAAGGATCATAATCTATGTAAAGGGCATATTGGGTTTCATAATCTTGGTCAAGCTCTGACTGAATATATAGTTTTGCAATACTAATAGGACTTAGATTACTAAGTAGTTCCTCCTTTTTACTTTTCTTAAATAATTCATATATGTCTTGTTCCTCTCTAGTTAGCTTAAATTTTACTTTTGATTGTTTGGGCGCTGGTACTTCTAAAAAACGCATCGTGTTTTCTTCATTTCCATCTTCACCAACCAATCGATAGGTAATAATATCTTTTTGTGGGTAATATTTTTTGAGAATTTTACTAAAAGTAACTGGGATATTATCATATGTATAAGTCTCATCATCTAGCATGTAATATCCAAAACTTCTAGCTACTTTCCCATCAAAAATAATATAATACCAGTCTTTAATGACTAAACCATTTTCTGTTTCTATATAACTAAGTACATCTAATTGATCTGGAATACCTTTCTTCTGATTATCTATAAAGTTGTCTAGTTTATCCAAATTAAAAGCCTCTTCAGTGCCATCCTTTAAACCTACTCCATAAGTAGCACTAGTTTTAGCCTCTCCTAACGTAAGTGGCTTTCTATTTTTTTGGGGAAGCTTGTCTAAATTCATCCCTAAATCTGGTATTTTAAAACTGGATAAAATTTGATTAATTTCTTCCTTATTCACTTGCTCCAAATCAAAGAAAAGAACATAACCATAGGGAGGTGGATTCGGTAAATCATAAAAAGCATATTGTATATAGAAAGTTGTACCATTTAATTTATACTGCGTTTCTATTAATGGCACGCTATAGCCTTGTATACTGGTTTGTTCTATCTCTCTCCCTTTTACTAGCAAGCCAAATACATTAAATGCGTCCTCCATGGATATTTTATTGTTTATTAATCGCACTCCCCCTGCTCTTTGATTATCTTTATATAGCCAATTAATTCCAGAATAAACATCTTGACCCTGATTATCTCCCTGATTAAAATTTTGTATCGTCCACTGCTCAGGTACCCTTATTTCATATCCATTTATCATTAATACCTGTGTATCTTCTATTTCTTCTTTTACTACACCAGTAGGTTGTTGACTCTCTGATTTTAAATCTTTTTTGCCTATATCTTCTATGATTGTCTCTTCTAAGGGCTTTCCTACTTCTCTTGTAATTCCTACACATCCACTTACTAAGCCGATGCAAGTAACCATAATAAATGTTACCAAGCCTTTTTTCTTCTTATGCCCATTAACTATAACTTCAAAGCGTTGTTTTAAAGTTTGCTTATTGCCTCTAAACTGTGTAGAAAGGCTTATACTTTTTTGATGAGAGCTATCTGCCACCTTTAAAATAACTTCCATATAACTCTTCTTAGTCTCAGGTACTTCTCCCTTTAAAACCCGACTGTCACAAACAACTTCTAAATCTTCTTCTGCATATTTAGCCATAATATGTACTAATGGGTTAAACCAATGTATTCCCCTTACACTTACTAACAATAATTTATACCATAGGTCCCCATATTTATAATGTAGTAGTTCATGCTTTAATATAAAATATAATTCTTGTTCCTCATACTTCTTACTAGGTATTAAAATGTTAGGGCGCCAATAGCCCATTACCATAGGTGAATCTATCTTTTTACACACTTGAATTTCAATAGGTTTTGTAATATGGAGTTCTCTGCAGATTTCTTTAAATACCTGGTTAATAACCTGGTCTCTACTTGTCTGGTTCCATCGTTTACATGCTTTACGAAAACTTAGGTATAGCACCAAGTGATAACTTAGAAACAGTGTACTGCCTATTAGCCAAAAATAACTTAGGAGCAACTTTAGAGTACTTTCTACATACTTGCTATTATCCCCCATCTTTAAATCTTCTATTTGATGTTCTAATTTACCTTTATTTATTGAATCATTACTTGTTAAACTACTACTTAATTTTTCATTTGTTGAATCCTTTTCTGTGGTTAATTCCACTAAAGCATCAGCTTGAGAGGCATCTATACTTTGTGCCAGTATTTCTTCTTGCTGATAATTTTTAAATAAACTTTCACCTATCTGTATTAAATTCATTTGTGCTCCCCAATTAAAAGGAATCAATAATCTTATGGCTAAAACAAGCCATATACCGTACCACCATTTAAGTGCAATTTTCTTATACAAAAAGGGCCTTAACATCAATAAAACAATAATCATACCGCCTATCACAATCGATAAATCTATTGTACTAAGCCAAACCTCCCCTAACATGCTTAGCCCTCCCTTGTATTTTCATCAATAAAATCTTTCAGTTCCTTTAAATCTTGCTCTGTAATAGTATGTCCATTGTATAAAGCTGCTATAAGACTTTTTACAGAATTACCATGTAGTCTTTCAAGAAAAGATTTGCTTTCATTTTGTAAATAACACTTTTCATCCATAATGGCTGTATAAACATTAGATTTACCTACACGCTCACTTTGTATAAATCCCCTCTCTACTAAACGTGCCAAGAAATTGAGTACTGTCGTATTCCCCCAAGTCTTCACACCTTTTAATTGCTCCATAATATAAGCTGAGGTTACTTCCTCATTAGCTTCCCATATAATTTTCATAATCTCTAATTCTGCATCTGGTAATCTCTTTATCTGCTCCATTTTTTCTTCTCCTTCGACAAACGTAGAACATTCTCTTATTTCTCACTCTACACTTGTCGAACATATCTGTCAATAGCCAAATACCTATGTATATTTCATTTAATGCACTCTTTTAAATTCCGTATATTTATAAGCTTTTGTTTTAAAGTCTATTTCTTCATGTATGCCAGTTTCTTTGCCTTCTATAAATAGCTTAACATCATAAGGTCCATTAACTTTACCTGATATTAATCTATCAGTCCAAAAATAAATATTTATATCATGCATACCTTGCTCTAATTCTACTAATGGATCTACATGTATCCTAGCCATTGGTATATTCGGAGGGTTCATGTAACCTTCTTGAAAAAAAGATCATTCCTTTCCAGAATCATCTTTTTTTATCAAATCTCCACCAATTCGGTACTCATCCTCTTGAGTAATATTTACCTTCAGCATTACTTTTATATAAGTACCCAATTCATTATTCTCTAATTCTACTACTTGGCAAGTTACATATTTGTCAAAAATATTAGGAATTGCTGTCACTTCATATCGCTGTATATCGATATATTTTGTCTTTTGATTTTTGAGATTTACAAATAAGCTTATAACTACAACTGAAATAATTATAGACGAACATAGTAAATAGTTTTTTTCATATGTTTTCTCCACTATTAAATTTTATTATTTAATGTAATTATACAAATATTAAAATAAATAGAGAATGCTAAACAGAAATTTGTCTCGGTGTTTATGGAGAATGACGTCTGGAGGAAAATGAGGGAGAGGACTACCTTCCAGGCAGCCCTCTCCCTCATTTTCACAAACGTTATTGAACTCATAAACTTCGAGAACAGTACCCCATGGGTTAAAGAAGAAAGAACCTAACGACACTAATGAGGTTAGTCTATAGTATACATTTTATATGTGCACAAAATTATATATTTAAGTTCTTACTTATATTTCTAGGTATTTATTTCATTTTTTATTAGGGATTCGGATTTCTGACCACATATATAGAAGTGTAAAAACAAATTAAATAACTTCCCACGGCAAATTACCACAGCTTCAACCTGAGGAACTGACCGGGTCAGCCAAGTCTCAATCTATTGTTATAGGTACCTCTGGACTTAAGGAAAATGTTCACTTGTGCGCTGCAAGGAAGGCGCCACTTATAAGTTGTTTGAAATGTTTTTATACCTTGCATTACCAAATAAAGTTTTAAACCAGAGTCTTAAAGCCTTAGTTTCCTATCATAAGGGTGCACCGGCTAAGACAATAAGAGCTCCTCACTCATTGGTTTGACTTTCATCACTAGTCTTAGTAGGCACTAGGTAATAACGCATACGTGCTGAGGAGCCATTTTGCGCCTTGATTAGGGTCTATTTAGCTAGTTATGAAAGTTAATTTCCAGAGTCTGGACCAAGGAAACACATCTTCGAGTATATATAGTACTTGGAGATGTGTTTTTTTGTGTTTTTTTGCGCTCTTTAATTGCTATTAACATGATTTGTCGTTACGCCTTCTTCCCAGGCTGCCTCAATGTCGTGGATGTTTATGAGTTCAATAACGTTTGTGAAAATGAGGGAGAGGGCTGCCTGGAAGAGTGACTTGGGAGAATTTTTTAGAGGCACTTGGCGAACGTTTTGGATGGGTTTTAGCATGAGTGTCTGACCAGCGGGAGTTTTCATGCGTTCATCCAAATAAGTGAGCCTAGTGCCTCAAAAAATTTGAACCGGAACTCTGGAAGGTAGTCCTCTCCCTCATTTTCCTCCAGACGTCATTCTCCATAAACACCTAGACAAATTTCTGTTTGTTTAACGTTAACACATAATCTTTTACTTTTAGATACTTTCCATAAATTTCTCAATATTTTAAGCAAAAAAATCTATCTCCACTTTCCTCCCTATAGTCAATATTTTATTGTATAATATGTATTGACTATTCTAATATCTACATGTTTCTTTAGGATGGATTCTAAGATTTTATCTTATTTATCATTGGAGGTACACCTATGCCATATGGATTTAGTAAAGAAAAATTTAAAGGCGAAATATTAGACCACATTAGAAACTTCTCACGTAAAACTCTAGAAGATGCTTCTCCCCAAGAGCTTTATCAAGCTGTTGCTTTTGCTGTGCGTGATGTCATAACAGATGAATGGATTGAAACACAGCATGCTTATAATACCAAAACTCCTAAAACACTTTACTATTTATCCATGGAATTCTTAGTAGGTCGTGCTCTAGGTAATAATCTTGTAAACATGGGCATTATGTCAAGTGTACAAGAAGCTCTAGAAGAACTTAACATTAAAATTGATATTAATAAAATAGAGGACCAGGAACCTGATGCTGGCCTTGGAAATGGTGGACTTGGTAGACTTGCAGCTTGCTTTTTAGACTCTCTTTCCACACTTTCTTATCCTGCTTATGGTTGTGGTATTCGTTACAACTATGGTATTTTCAAACAACAAATTGAAGATGGTTACCAAGTAGAATACCCAGATGATTGGTTAGCTAACGGTAATCCTTGGGAAGTTAAACGTAATGATAACGCACAAGAAATCAAATTCGGTGGCACCGTACGTAATTATATGGACGAGAATGGCAGACTACACTTTGTTCAAGAAAATTATGACTCTGTTTTAGCAATTCCTTATGATATGCCAATTGTTGGTTACAAAAATGGCTTTGTCAATGCCCTTAGACTATGGGATGCTGAAGCTCCTCAAAAGTTTGTACTTCGCTTCTTTGATCAAGGCGCCTATGAAAAAGCCGTAGAACAACAAACCCTTGCTAAAACTTTAGTGGAAGTCCTCTATCCTAATGATAATCACTACAAAGGTAAAGAGCTTCGTTTAAAACAACAATACTTCTTTGTATCAGCCACTGTTCAACAAGCTGTAGCTAAATTTAAACGCACTAATCCTAATATATATATGCTTCCTGAAAAAGTAGTTTTTCAAATGAACGATACTCATCCAGCTATTGCAGTAGCTGAACTTATGCGTATTCTCCTAGACCAAGAAGGACTCACTTGGGAAGATGCTTTTGACATTACAAGCCGCACTTGTGCTTATACAAATCATACAATTATGATTGAAGCTCTAGAAACTTGGCCTATTGACTTGTTCCAAAAATTACTTCCTCGTATTTATCAAATTATTGAAGAACTTAATAGACGTTTCTGCATGGAGCTTAGAGATGTTTATCATCAACCAGAACATACCATCCACAATATGAGTATTATTTGTGATGGCCAAATCAAAATGGCCTATCTTGCTATTGTTGGAAGCTTCTCTGTTAATGGTGTAGCTGCTATTCATACAGAAATCCTAAAAAATAATGTACTTAAAAACTTCTATAATATTTATCCAAATAAATTTAACAATAAAACAAATGGCATCACTCAAAGACGTTGGTTAGGTCATGCTAATCCTGAATTAGCTGCCCTCATTACAGATACAATCGGTGATAAATGGTATAAAGACCTTACTCATTTAAAGAAATTGGTACCATATAGTAAAGATAAAGCTTTTATAGAAAAATTTAGAGATATTAAATATAACAACAAGGTTCGTCTTGCTGATTATATTAAAGAACATAATGGTATTGTTGTTAATCCTGATTCTATCTTTGACGTTCAGGTTAAACGTCTTCACGAATATAAACGTCAGCTTATGAATGTTCTTCATATTCTTATGCTTTATAATGAAATTAAAGCTAAACCTAATGGCAACTATGTACCTCGTACCTTTATTTTTGGTGCTAAGGCTGCTCCTGGTTATACTAGAGCTAAGCTTATCATCAAGCTCATCAATTCTGTAGCTGACTTAGTTAATAATGACCCTATGACAAAAGATTACTTAACAGTTGTTTTCATTGAAAATTACTGTGTATCTAATGCAGAAATTATTATTCCAGCTGCTAATGTTAGTGAACAAATTTCTACCGCTAGTAAAGAAGCTTCTGGTACAAGTAATATGAAATTTATGCTTAATGGCGCTTTAACTATCGGTACCCTAGATGGTGCCAATATAGAAATTTTCGAAGAAGTTGGTAAAGATAATATCTTTATCTTTGGGTTAACCTGTGAAGAAGTTCTTAATCTCTATCAGTCAGGTCAATATAATCCATGGGATATTTACCATAACGATTCTGAAATCCATAGCATATTGAACCTACTTATTAATGGTGCACTTTCACCAAAGAATCCTGGCCTCTTTGTAGAATTGTATGAGTCTCTATTAAATAGAGCTGGAGATAATTTAGCTGATCCTTATTTTATTTTAAAAGATCTTCGTGCTTACCATACAGCTCAAAAAGCTTTAGAATATGCTTATTTAGATGAAGTCACTTGGAATCAAAAAGCTATCATCAATACAGCTTGCTCTGGTAAATTCAGTTCTGACCGTACGATTAAACAATATGCTGATGAAATTTGGGGGCTAAAACCACTAAAAATAAAATAAAAATATATTCACATTAACTCCTTATGGTCATGCTATAATTGAGATATGAATTTTTTAATGAAGAGGAGTGATGAACATGAATTACAAAGTCCTAGTTGGTATCACTATCCAAGAAAACAGCCGTCGTTTAATCGCAGAAGGTTTTAACCTCTCTCAATCTATAGATGCACCACTTCATATTTTGCACATTAGGAAAGGAGAAACCATCTTTGACAGGCCAGAAAGTAGTGAGCTCCTCTCCGACCTCTTTGCCTACGGTGGTGAATTAGGTGGTGAAGTTCACTTCCTATGTAGTAATAACATTCCTGAAACGATTACGAGTTTTATTAAGGAAAATGATATTACTCATCTAGTCATTGGTGAAACACCTAATGGTAATACTATTTCTCCAGGCTCTAGTGTATATGAACAACTGAAATCACAGATTGGAGATATTGAGATCGTTGTACTTCCTAGGGAAATAATTGAAGATAAAATGGCTTAAGTATAAAGAAGTGGCTATTATACATGAATAATGTATAGTAGCCACTTTTCATATGTTTATCTTACTTCCTGCTACTAGATGCAATCACAGTTCCACTAGCATCTAACAACTCTAATGTATATTCAAAATTAGCATTAGGCTTGCCATTACAAATCATTCCAAACGTTGCTGCACTATTTGGTGCAAGCTTAGCCTGCCATGAAGCTGGTGTAATAACAATTTCTTCTCCTTGTGATATCATATCTACGTTCCAAGAGCTTGTCACATTAAAATCTACTTGTAATAGTTTTAGTCTCCAACTTTCACATGTAACTGTTCCCTGATTAGTAACTTTTATATCTACCCCAAAAGCCCCTCCCCAGTCATTTATGCTAGCCTCCAATTTTGCCATTTCGCTTGATGGCTCTGGAGTTGGTGTTGGTGTAGGTGTTGGAATTGGTGTAGATGTTGGTGTAGGTGTAGGTGTGGGCGTTGTAACTACCTCTTCTAAAATCCACCTTTGATTAGCTCCTCCTGCATATGTCCACTCACATACATTAGCTCCATTACTAGTGCTATTAGCATAAACATCTAAGCTAGATAAATCCTGACTTACCTTCGTAACAATACCGTAGCTACCATCATTGTTTGCGACAAACTTAAATAATTGCGCATCAGAAGCTGTATCTCGATAAATCTGTATATTAGTTCCATCAGCAGTCTTTCCATAATCTACATCTAATAAATAGCTTCCATCCCCTACTCCTGAATACAACTTATAATAGCCATTACCTACAGATTTTATAGTCCATGTGTTATAAGCAGCAGCACCATTAGCTCCCCATTGTTGCACATTTGTTCCATTAGCTGCTACTCCTCCTGCAACATCTAAATACAATCCGCTTTTTACATTCTTAATCATGTATTGCCCTTCTTTGATTTGTGCACCTATTACTGGCTCCTTACTCTTCACTTCTTTTTCTACATAATCACCTACTGCATAAATAGCTGGCTGACTTGGTGATTTCATATCTGTCCCAATATAGTAACTTGGGTGTGGTGGTTGGTTATAGGCTACGTTTTGCCATGCAATAGCTGTTCTATACTGTGTATCATGCATGAGTGTATAAAGCTTAGTGTCTGTTAATGCCGTTGTTGTATAGATTCTAAGTGCAGTATCATCTGAAGTTGGCCATATAACTTCCTCACGCCAGTCTCCTAAAATATCACCGGATAAGCTCGGTGTTGCTTTTGTACTATTATTAGAGTGTACATTACTTCCGGTTAATAAACGATCAGTTGACTTTGTATTCCAGTTCCATTTATTAATATATGTACGGTCTAATCCTTCTCTATAAAGGTCCCCATCCCACCATATAGCAAAGTTGATTCCGAAGCTACCTGTATTAATGCTGATTTTATTACCATTTTTATCAAAGTTACCTGCTGAAGATAATGCCACATATGGATAATAGTCAGGCCCTATATTGGCAATCAATCCTCGGCCCACATCCGTTCCTGTTTTGACTGACCAAAGAGATTTTCCTGTTTTAGCATCTCTTAATTGTACACTTTCTATGTTACTTCCCTTCTCCTCATGTACTTGATAAATTTCTAGCCCACTATGCGTAGGATCAAAATCTCCTACATGTAAGGCATCCCCGTGTCCCATACCTGTTGTATATAAACCTTTTCCATTATGATCAATTATAGCTGAACCATAAACTATTTCATCATACCCATCATCATCCACATCTGCTACAGAAAGATTATGATTACCTTGTCCTGCATAACTACTGTTACCTGAGGTATTACTATCAAAAGTCCACTTTTTATTAATCTTGCCACTACTTATTTCATATGCTGAAATAACCGCTCTTGTATAATAACCTCTAGCCATGATTAAATAGGGCTTTTGTCCATCCAAGTAAGCAACCCCCGCAAGAAATCGATCTACACGATTGCCATAATTATCTCCCCAGCTACTCACTGTTCCACGTGGAGGTGTAAAATCTACAGTATTAATAATCTCACCTGTATCTCCTTCAAATAATGTTAAATATTCAGGTCCGCTTAATATATAGCCACTACTATTACGATAGTCTTTTGAAGCATCTCCTATAGTAGTTCCACGCCCATCCTTAGTCCCATCAGCCGTTTTCATTGCAATTTCAGCTTTACCATCTCCATCAAAATCATAAGCAATAAATTGTGTATAGTGTGCCCCTGCTCTAATATTTTTCCCTAAATCAATACGCCATTTGTGTGTACCATTTAATTCATAGCAATCGATATAAACATTAGAGGTATAACCTGATTTTGAATTATCCTGTGAATCACTAGGATCCCACTTTAAAATAATTTCGTACGCTCCATCTCCATCTACATCTGCTACAGTAGCATCATTAGCAGAATAAATACTACCAGGCTTATTAATAGGCACATCTAAATAATTATTGTTCCACACGCCAACACTATCAGATTCTGTTTGTTCAATGCTATTAACTACAGTTCGAACATAATATGAGTCTGTAACCTTTCCGTTACTATCTACATAGTTAGTACTACTTACAATGGGCCCTGCAATTTTTACGCCATTTCTATAAAGATTAAAGCTAGTAGCATACCCTTCTGTGCCTAATAATCTCCAAGATAAAAATACGCCTTCATTTACCTTTACTGCCACTAATCCTCTATCTAGTGCCTCAACTTGCCTTACTGTAGCAGCACTCGTAGGAATAGTTATACTCGTTAAACTTCCTATTCCTATCATTGATAACGCTAGTGTCTTAGCTAATATTCTCCGCAGTTTAAAATCTTTTCTTAATCCTAAGCTCATATTGATCCCTCCATAATTATTTTCTTAATTATCTTATTTTTATTCAAACTTATCTATTAACTAAGCTTAAGATGTTCTGTTTTATTACCTCATTTGTTTAATTATAATTTTTTAATTGATAAAACTTATTTTTTTCTTATTTTTATTTATCTTAGATTGTTTTATTTATCTTAAATTGAATTAACTAGAGTATCCTTCATATGATTATCCTTCATACTTGATTAAGTAATGGGGAAATTTTAGTCTTCTTGTTATCTTTTGTCCTCATTTGTGATATACTATATGACAGATTAATATCTTTAATGAGTAATGGGAGTCCTTTACATGAAAACAAGTATTATTACAGATACAACAGCACTTTTAGAGGCAGCCAATATTCTTCAACAAGGCGGTCTTGTGGCATCGCCTACTGAAACTGTTTATGGACTTTGCGCTAATGCTTTAAATGAAAATGCTGTTAAAAATATTTATAAGGCTAAGGGGCGACCTAGCGATAATCCGCTAATTGTACATATAGCTGATTTAGAAATGCTAAGTCCTCTTGTAGAAGAAGTACCTCCTATGGCTAGAACCTTAATGGAGCACTTTTGGCCTGGTCCATTAACACTTATCTTTAAAGCAAGTTCATTAGTTCCTAAAGTCGTAACTGGTGGACTAGATACAGTTGCTATTCGCTTTCCTTCTCATCCTATTATTCAGCAGCTGATTAAAGCCTCAGGATTGCCTCTAGCAGCACCTAGTGCTAATACTTCTGGCAAACCTAGCCCAACTAATGCCTCTCGTGTTATAGAAGATTTAGAGGGTAAAATAGATGCTATTATTGTAGGTGATTCTTCTAAGTATGGTGTAGAATCTACTGTTGTAGATACAACAGGTGAAGTAGCTACCATCTTAAGACCTGGTGGTATTACTGCCGAAATGATAGAAGCAGTCCTAGGCAGTGTTACTATAGATCCTGCCATTAGCCATGCACTCAAAGAAGGTGAGCTTCCTAAGGCGCCTGGAATGAAATATATACACTATTCGCCTAATGCAGAGGTTATTATTGTTGATGGCGAAGAATCCCTTGTAATAAGCAAAATGAATGAGCTTATTGTATCTGCTCATAGTCAAGGCAAAAAAGTAGGCGTTCTAGCTACTGATGAAACCAAAGAGCATTTTAAGGCTGACTTAGTTATCAGCGCTGGTACTACTAAAAACCTTACAACTATCGCTGCCCATCTTTTTGAAGCATTACGTACATTTGATGATGCGGATATTGATATTGTATACTCCCTAGCTTTCCCTAAAAAGGGAATTGGCAATGCCATTATGAATAGACTTGAAAAATCTGCCGGGTATCATATTATAAAGCTTTAATTTTTGTTTACAAATTTCAAAAATAGCTTATAGTATATAGAAGTGATTTATTTAGTTACAACACATAGGATTTATACTATAATAAAACTGGAGGAAATATTATGATAGCAATTGGATGCGACCATGGTGGCTTTGCTCTTAAGCAAGAAATCATCGCATATTTTAAAGCAAACGGTACAGAGTTCAAAGACTTTGGTTGTATGAGTGAGGAAGCTGTTGATTATCCTGACTATGCAAAAGCTGTTTCAAAAGCTGTGCTTAGCGGCGAATGTGAGAAAGGTGTTCTAATTTGTGGAACAGGAATTGGTATCTCTATTGCAGCAAATAAAATTCCTGGTATTCGTTGTGCTCTTTGCCACGATGTTTTCTCAGCTGAAGCTACTCGTCTTCATAATGATACCAATATTGTCGCTTTAGGAGGCCGCGTTATAGGGCCAGGCCTAGCTATAAAAGTTGTTGATACTTTCTTAAAAACGCCATTTTCTAATGAAGAAAGACACATCAAGAGAATCTCTAAAATAGAAGAAAAATAAATTTACTTATTACTTAGGAGGAATATTAACATGGAAAACGTATTTATTATGGATCACCCACTCATTCAGCACAAAGTAGGTCGCTTAAGAAGTCATGACACAGGTTCAAAAGAATTTCGTGAGCTTGTACGTGAAATCGCACAATTAATGTGCTATGAAGCAACACGCAATTTACCTCTTGAAGACTATGAAGTAGAAACACCACTTACAAAAACAACTTGTAAACGTATTGCTGGTAAAAACTTAAGTATTGTACCTATCTTACGTGCTGGTCTTGGTATGGTAGATGGTATGCTCGACCTTCTTCCAACTGCTAAAGTAGGTCATATCGGTCTTTACAGAGATCCTGAAACACTTCATCCAGTTGAATATTACTGCAAACTTCCTAAAGATGTAGAAGAAAGAGATTTCTTTGTACTTGACCCAATGCTTGCTACAGGTGGTTCAGCTATTGCAGCTATTCAATTCATCAAAGACCGTGGTGCTACTAGCATTAATTTCCTTTGCCTTATTGCTGCACCAGAAGGTATCAAAGCGCTTCAAGCCGCTCATCCAGATGTTAAGATCTATGCAGCCTCTTTAGATGAGAAATTAAATGACCACGCTTATATTATGCCAGGACTTGGTGATGCTGGTGATAGATTATTTGGTACAAAATAAATCTTAAAAATACAAAAAGCTCCACGAGTCCTAGTTGACAAGTGCGAGCTTTTATTATAAAACATTAGTAGGATATGGTCAGGTTTGTTATTTTTAACGTGTGGTAAGCTTTTTTTGCCTAATATTTGACATATCACTTTTAGAAATTTATGAATATATACTAATAGATAGGTATAAACTATTAGTACTCATATATGTTCTACATATTTAAGGAGATGAACCTATGGGAAACATAGATTATGCAATTTTATATGCCATTGCATTTGTCTTAGCATTTTTAATTGCATTTTTTGCAACGCCTTTAGCTAAAAAGATTGCATTTAAAGTTGGAGCTATCGCAAAACCCAGAAAACGTGATATGCATAAAGTACCTATTCCTCGTATGGGTGGAATTGCTATCTTTGCCGGTTTTATGATTACATTTTTAACTCTTATTTGGAAATTACCTCTGGTTAATATAAAGCAAACGATTGGAATCTTTATTGGATGCACCATGATTTTCTTACTTGGATTTTTTGATGATATTTTTGAGCTTCCTGCGAAACCAAAATTTCTCATTCAAATCCTCGCTGCAACAGTAGTTGCTTTATGTGGTGTACGTATTGATTTCTTTACTATTCCATTTATTGGAGACAAGGAATTTTATACGACTTTCTTAGCTATCCCAGCTACAGTTATTTGGATTGTAGCCATTACCAATGCCGTTAACTTAATTGACGGTTTAGATGGTTTAGCGGCAGGCGTTTCTTCTATTGCTTCACTTTGCTTAATGGTATTATCTATTTATTCAGATAATCCACCGGGAGCATTTCTCACAGCCATCTTAGCTGGTTCATGCATGGGCTTCTTGCCTTATAACTTTAATCCTGCTTCTATTTTTATGGGGGATACTGGTTCTACCTTCTTAGGTTTTACCTTAGGTATTACTTCTGTTATGGGACTTTTAAAGGGCTATACAGTAGCAACTATTTTCATTGCTGTGCTTGTACTTGGCCTTCCAATATTTGATACAGCTTTTGCTATTCTTAGAAGATTTTTAGCTGGAAAACCTATTATGTCGCCAGACCGTGGGCATTTACATCATCGTCTTGTAGATAGAGGCTATACACAAAAACAAGCTGTTGTTACCCTCTATGGTATTAGTGGCATTCTTGGTGTATCTGCTATTGCATTCTTCAACAGAGACCTAAAGTTTGCCTTGCTTGTCTTTGTTATGATGGGTTGCCTCCTTTATTTCACAGTAAAAACCATGGCAACTCATGATAAAGATAACGAATCATAATAGTAACAAAAACTCCTTCTAGTAGGAGTTTTTTTTTATTCAAAACTCACTCTATCGCCTGTAAAATTTAGGTGATATACTTAATTTATATGAAAGGAAGAAAAAGGAGTATTTGTAATGCCAGATATTATTACCCATTATATTTTTGGACTTGATACTGCCCATAATATTAAACAATCCCCTCTTTACAAAGTATTAAAAGAAAATAAAGATTTATTTTTAATAGGACTTCAAGGACCTGATCCTATCTATTATCATCGATTAAAGCAAAAAGACTCAAAAGCCTATATTGCTACTAAGATGCATGCAGAAAAAACAGGTGATTTTTTAGTTTCCGCCTTATGTTATATGAAAAAATTCGAAGTGGATTCGAAAGAGTTCAATGAATGTCTCAGTTATTTAAGTGGGTTTATTTGCCATTATATTCTTGATTCCATGGCACATCCTTATATTTTTTATCTAGGAGGTCGCTATATCGAGGATATGCCCGAAACTAGCAAGTATAAAGGTGTTCATAAAAAACTGGAAGTTGCCATTGACACTATTTTATGTGAAGAAAAGTTCAACATGAAAAGCTCTAAATTTAAGGTGCATAAACATATTTTAAAAGACTTACACATACCTGACAGCATTACAGGTTTATTCGATGATACTTTGTTTTTATTATATGGCATTAATAATGGGGGGCAAACTTTCAAAGAAGCTTATAAAGATACTCGTACCTATTATAAACTAACCTATGATCGCATTGGAGCGAAGAAAGCTCTTGTTAATATGGCTTCCCCTGTAACTCCAAAAGGACTATCGCCATTCCTTGCAACTTTTTCATATTACAACTGTGTTAATCCTTTATATGATTATATGAATCGTAGTAAAAAGGTATGGCTTCATCCTGTGACAGGTAATGTTTATACCTTTAGCTTCTATGATATTTTAAGAAATGCTAATAAGAAAAGCACCTTACTTTTATTAGCTGCTTATGACTTTGCTATTTCTAAAATATCTGCTGATGACTTTAGACTCTATCTTCCTAATATTTCTTACTTAACGGGTCTTAGTACAGAAGATAATAGACCTATGAAGTATATTAGTCCGGACTACAGTAAAATTTGATTAAAAGAATAAATATAAAAAGTAATGCAGAATGAATCATTACGAACGGTTCCTTCTGTATTACTTTTTTACTCTTAGTTACCAAAAAGAGGATGCTATATATAGCATCCTCTTTTTGGTAACTAACTAACTTCCTTGCAATCTTCTTTTGGCTTGTAAAATAATCTCTCTTACTGTTAATACTAAAAGCTTCCTTGTTTTTTCATCTACATTTTCAAAATGGCACCTAATGGCAAAAAGGCCTAAGGCTTCATTATAAGTCTGCTCTACGATTCTTGCTTCCAGTATAATAGGTTTCTTATTAAGGATAATAGAAAACTTAAAGCCACTTCCTTCTATAGCCTCTTTACTATGTATAAGCGCACCAGAAGCCGAAAAGTTAATCAGTGTAGCTTCTACAGATATAGGCTCCATAATATTGATTAAACGACGATAAGGTACACGCTTATAGAAACGTTGATTATACTTATATAACCTAATATTTTTCATAATATAGTAGCCTGGTTCATCGAGTAGTGGTTTAAGCTCCACTTCACCTCTGTACTTTAAGTACTCAATATCAATTCTTCCTTTAAGTTCAATCTCTGTTTTGTGGAATTGACGTATATCCCTATCACCTAGTTCTATGGCTACAACATAACCATCTACGCCCCTCTTATTTCTAATAATCATAGGAAAAGCTTTAGTACCATCACATATAAGTCTAAAAGGTAAGTTCAGCTTTAAAATCTTTGGCACAAGCGCACTATCTATTAGTTCCTCCATGAATAAGCCCCCCTTGTATCACAAATGGCTTTCTACTTTATCTACTTCTTTTAGTCCTTATATCCCTTGTCTATGCTTTATAGTAGTTGATTAAGCAACCTGCTAAAATAATTGCTCTCTCATCATCTGTTAAATCTTTAAGTATCAAAGTAAACTCTTTCATATGATCGCCTAATACGTACGCTTTAATTTCACTTACTTTATCTTTTACAGTAGCTCTAATTCCTGGAATAAAGATATAATCTCCATTGGTAAATGGTAAATCTCCATCTAAAGTAAATGGTACCATACCCCAGTTAATAAGGTTAGAGCGGTATCTCTTGGTCGCATATTCTCTAGCAATATTTGCCCAACCACCAAGTACTTTTTGACAAGATGCTGCTTGCTCACGAGCAGAACCGTCCCCTGGTTTATTAGCATAAATGGTGCTACCAATACCTGTTGCTTTTGGATCAATGCTTGCATAGCCTGGTAAAGCTTTAATCTGATCGAATGCTACTTTAACTTCATCTAATACCTTAGTTGGATCTTCACCTTGAAGTCTAGCTACTTCAGCTTGTTGAACTTCTTTAGCATGTCCCACATAATCTGGTACACGGCGTGAAAGTGTAAATTCAGCAAGACGAAGTGGATTTGAGCGATAACTTGAAGTTTCTCCTGATGGAATAAGCTCATCTGTCGTTGTTACTTCATCATGAATTTCAGCTACTACCTTAATCAGTAAGTCATCTGTTAAATGTGACATTTTTGGCCAATCTGTAATGTTAGGTCCAAATTTAAGTTCAACATCTTTGTCTGCCTTGCCAACACCGTCATAGCAACGTGTATCATAAATGGCTTTGTCAAAGAAGTATTTTGGCTTAGTAAAGTTTAAATCAATCTCTGTCGCTGCTGTAAGTATACCACCATTAAGAGCAGTAGCTGCAATACTACGTGCATCCATTAATGCTACTCCTGATATTTGACCATCACTAGGTTTTGAACCTTCACGGTTAGGGAAGTTACGTGTTGCATGACGAATGCTAAGGCCGTTGTTAGAAGGTACATCTCCTGCGCCAAAGCAAGGGCCACAGAAAGCAGTTCTCATAGTAGCACCAGCTGCCATAAGGTCTGCTACTGCACCATTTTTAACTAAACTCATAAAAGTAGGTTGGCTAGATGGATAAATGCTTAAAGCAAATTCACCAGAACCAATACTATGTCCTCTTAAAATGTCCGCTGCGTCACAGATGTTATCATAGGTACCACCTGCACAACCACCGATAAAGGCTTGTTGTACTAGAAGTTTACCATTTTCAATTTTATCCCTTAAAGTGAATGTTACTTTATTACTAGCAAAGCTTGCTGCTGCTTCTTTTTCTACTTTAGCAAGGATATCCTCAAGGTTTGCATTAAGTTCTTCAATAGTATAAGTGTTACTTGGATGGAACGGCATGGCTATCATAGGTTTTACTTTAGATAAATCAACTATAATGGCCCCATCATAATAGGTCACTTGACCTGGCTCTAATTTCTTATAAGCCTCTTTTCTACCATGCATCTCTAAGTACTCTTCAACCTTTTCATCTGTAGCCCAGATAGAAGATAAGCAGGTTGTTTCTGTAGTCATAACATCAATACCATTTCTGTATTCTACATTAAGGTTCTTAATGCCATCTCCTACGAATTCCATTACTTTATTTTTAACATAACCATTTTTAAACACTTCACCAATAATAGAAAGTGCCACGTCTTGTGGTCCTATTCCTATCTGTGGTTTTCCTGTTAAATAAACAGCTACTACACCTGGTCTATTAATATCGTAAGTTTTATTAAGAAGCTGCTTTGCAAGCTCTCCGCCACCTTCACCAATAGCCATAGTTCCAAGGGCACCATATCTTGTATGGCTATCTGAGCCAAGTAGCATTCTACCACAGCCACTCATCATTTCTCTCATATATTGATGAATAACAGCTTGATGAGCTGGTACATAAATACCACCGTATTTCTTAGCTGCTGAAAGACCAAACATATGGTCATCTTCATTAATAGTACCACCTACAGCGCAAAGGCTGTTATGGCAGTTGGTTAGCACATAAGGCAGTGGAAACTCTGTTAGGCCACTAGCTCTTGCTGTTTGAATAATTCCTACATATGTAATATCATGAGAAGCCATAGCATCAAACTTGATTTTAAGCTGATCCATATTCCCACTTGTATTATGTGCTTCTAAAATACTATATGCTATCGTATTTTTAGCTGCTTCTTCTTTAGAAATAGCTTCTATACCATATTTTTGTTTAATTTCTTTTTCTACGTCTGTATGGCTTTCAATTAACTCTTTGCCGTTAATTAAGTAAGCTCCATTATCAAATAACTTAATCACTTTTCTCCTCCTATTTCTATATGTTTTTATTTCCAATAAAGTCTTTTATTTTATAAATTATAACACAATTTTTAGAAATATAATACATTCTTTATTGCTTACCTTTTAGTAATCTCATTGCTAAAGGTCTCTTCATCTATTTTACCTGTTAAAAAATCAAGAATAGCCACGTTATATTTTTCTGCTGCTTCACTAGACAAAAGCTTGTCATAAGCACCATGGTAATAGTTTTTAGGGAAAAGATTATCACAGGCTTTAAGAGTCTTAAAACTTGTCTTTTTTAAATCTTGAGTTTTATAAACTGGAATGCCCATTCCCTTTTCTAGTACTGCTTTATCAGAAATAGCTTTCATGACTTTCACATAAAAACTCTCCACATCAGCTTCACCTAAAGAGCTATTTCGGCTTAGTACAAAACCATCAGAGTAGCCTGCAACGCCTTCATCTATTAACTTTATTTTCGTAATTGGAAATGGCATCACTTTAACCTTTCCACTCACAATAGATCGACTAGCATCATCTATTGTAGTTGAAGCCCAACTACCATTTATCATCATAGCAGCTTCACCTCTAGTAAAATTATAAACGCATTCAGCGGAACTCATATTTTCATATCCTTCTTGCCAAGGTTCTAGGTCTATCAGTTCTTTAAATAACTCTGCGGCCCTTATAAAAGGTCTTCTCTTAAAAAATATATTATTCTTTGCAATTTCTGTACTTACACCCACACTTCCTTCACTCAAAGTAAGTGACATGTAATATAAAGAACTCATCCACGCTTCATTACCACTTATAGCTAGAGGGGTAATCCCTTTACTTTTAAAGATTTCAACAGTCTTTAAGAAGTCCCCATAATTAGTAGGATAATTCAAATGACTTTTTTCGAATAATTCTTGGTTACAATAGAGTACTGTATCCCATCCAAAGACCGGTAACCCATATTTTTTCTCTTTAAAGGTATAACTTCTAAGCGCATTGTCTACCATTCTACTTTCCAGATCATTTGCTTTAATCGTAAGTGTTAGGTCTTTAACTAAGTCTAATTTTACTAGTTCTTCCAGTCCTCTGTCTCCCCATGTATAAAACATATCTGGTAAAGCATTCGTAGCCGCTGCATTTAAGAGTGCTTCATTATACACTTCTGTTTTGAAAGATTTAAGAACGAATTTTATATCTGGATATTCTTTCTTACAATCTTCTAAGACTTCCTTTAATATATTTTCTAGACCTCCATTGATTGTCCATATTTCAAAGGTTTGTTCTTTACTCTCTATCTCAACTTTTTTATTAACAGCTTCAACCTCACGGTAAATATATTGATTTTTTCCTACAAGGAGCACAATAAAAACAAGGCATAAGCTGCATAATGTCAAAATAATTATTTTATTTGACCATTTATTATTTTCCAAGGGCCTTACTCCTTTTAAGTGCTTTATATTTTTATTTATCACACGAGTATATCACATCCCTAGGACTCCTTAAATAGCTTGCATTGTTGTACTTTCTTGTTGTTTAATGTACTGGTAAAGGGTATATAAATGACTATCTCAGTGTATTCATTAAGACTTGTATGAATTTCTAAAATATCCTTTACATCAGTTAGTTGATACATTAAGCTGAGACGTTTAATAATAGAACGAAGCCCAAAACCTGATTTATTATGTAACTTTTCTTCTTTTAAAATACTTGTTCTAATCTTTTCTTCCATTCCTTTCCCATTGTCTCTGACTATGACAATCATCCTTGGCTGACTTTGGTCTTTCTCTATTTTTACACTTATTTCTAGTGGTTCATCCATAGTTTTAATACCATACTTAATAGAATTCTCTATCAAGGTTTGTAATATCATACGTGGTAGTTTTTCTTCTTTTAGATCCTCATCTATACTGTAGGTAACCTCTAGTAGTGCGGGATTCTTAATAAGCATAATATTAATATATTCTTTGAGAATAGTGAGTTCTTGCTCTACTGTGTTTAGGTCCTCTTGGTTTAAACAAGCACGATAATATTTAGACAAGCTTTTGATGAGTTTTTGGGCATTATCCTTATCTTCCACAGCAACTAATACTGCTACACTATTTAAGGTGTTATACAAAAAGTGCGGATTAACTTGATGGTTAATAACTGATAGCTCTAATATACGCTGCATCCTTTCTTTCTCTTTCACTTCTGATATAAGTGCTGCCACTTTACTGAGCATTTCGTTTAACGCTTTTCCAATTAGCCCTGCTTCCATATAAGCTTCATCTGTTTCGAAACGTATACTAAGATCACCTTCTTCAGTAACCCTTTTTGCTTTTAGTGCAATATTTTCTAATGGATATACAACTTTTTTCCCTAAGATAACAATCATAATACATAAGAAAATAAAGTTAATGAGTGTAACGCCAATCATGATATTTAGCCAATTATCATCTTTGGAAGCTGTTTGTAACGTACCAATTAATTTCATCTCTACTCTACTATAATCTAACTCTGCATGATCATAACGATCCGTCCATTTATCTTGCTGTACCTGGTTTAAACTTCCTTCTAAATAGGCCTTGTATCTTTCTTCTAATATCCCCGTAGGTAAAAAGCAAAAACCCTCCTTAGATTCCTGGTCAACTAATATTGCTTCAAAGTTCATACGTTCTATATAATCCTTGGTTGCTTCTCTTATACTGCTCGGATCTAAAAAAATGATAAGATACCCTAATTGTTCTAAGGTTTCTTTCGAACGGATACTTCTTCCTATATAAAGTGTATTTTCTACTTCTCCACTTATATAGTTCCTACCAATTCCAATATATTCTCCGCCGTGCCTTTCATTAATCTTAGGAATATTAAACTGAGATAAGAAATGTACAGTATGTTTTTTATAAGGCAGTACAGAATACTCTGAAACAACAGTTCCATAAGTATCTACAATATGAATAGATTGAATAGCCTCATTACTTGTTAGACAATCATTAAGTACTTTTGAAATAGCTACCTCATCTATTTTTTGTTTATTTGCTAATGCATTTTGTATTTCTTTATCAACAGCCACTTTTTGAGAAATATATACATTCTTATCTAAAAACAAGTCTAATAAACTCATGAAGGTTCTAGTATCTTCTACCTTGTTAACGTAATCTTTTTTCCCCTGTATCTGTTCGTTAATTTTATTAAAAATACTAAAACCTATAATTAAAGCTATTCCCATTGTCAATAAATAAGTTGTAATCAGAACTCCCCTTATTCCTTTTCCTCTCCTATTCAAGGCCCTTCTCCTAACTTATATGTGTATTTTCCTCATTATATAGATTTTCTTTCTTCTAGGCGTTCTTTAAGGCGACTTAATATTTGAGTCATTTCTTCTATATCTACAGGCTTTAATACATATTCAGCAATACCATACTTAATAGCTGTTCTTGCATACTCAAAGTCTTCATATGCAGTCAGTACAACTACTTCTCTGCTTGCTACTCCTGTACTTGCTTCTTGCTGTCTTACTTCTTTAATAAAATCCAATCCATTCATGATAGGCATCTCAATATCAGTAATAATAACATCTATCTTCTCTACCTCTAATTGCTCTAAAGCTTGTTTGCCGTTCTGGGCCATACAGACAATTTCAAATCCTAACGCATTCCAATTTAACATTTTTTCAATACCCATACGTATAATAGGTTCATCATCTACTATTTGTACATTAAACATTTCTTTTCCCTCCCTACAACCTATATACATACTTGACCATACCCTTTGGTATTTCTATATTGGATTTTGTTGCACGAATGCGATCAAGTAAAGATAAGGCTTTATTATAGTCTACATCTATATTAAACATCATCAATAATTTTACTTCTAACAAATCACTGTATATATCTTTTTCCTTTTCCCACTGTTCATAAGTCCATACATTTTTATAAAGTGCATCTACTACGCTATTAATATGTTTAACCGCCTGGTCTGCCATATTGTCATAAAGTAATTCTACAGAATTAATTTTAATAAAACAGTTAGAGAATTGTGCCAATAAGGTTTCTATAATTTCCTTTGTTTCCTCTATTGTAAAATTAGTACTGAGTTTATTGGTAGCAAGCTTATCATATATTTTTTTAGTATAATAATGCATGAAGGTTTCAAAGTCGCCCCTGTTATTTTCAGGTTCGATTGCAAATAAAATACGGAAAAATAAATTCCATTGGAACTCCTCATTAATGCGTTCTTTAATATGCTCACCTATAAGCTTTGTATGCTGGTCTTCATATCTAATGTTACCTTCAAAGAAGATTTTCTGTGTAAAGTCAATGTGCTTTTCTTCAATTCCTCTCACTTTTTCAAATCCACTTATTAAATGTTGACCATAGTCATTCATTGAACTCTCTAATGCATCTCTAAACACATAACGTACAATAGCTTCACATGAACTCTTAAAATCTACTAATACACCTAGAGTTTCCTTCATGTGTTTTGCGAAAATATCATAAATAAGTTTAGATAGTATAGCTTCTAACTGTTGTTCTTGTCTTTCATAACTTTTCTCGTCACCTTGGTCAAATTGATTAGATATTAATAAAAGCTGCTGATCAATAGTGGTCAAACTATTCTTAATAGATTTCATAATGTCCTTATAAAACTTATCTGCAATAACGTAATTATAATTTTTATATATGACTTTATGTTCAATCTCTCCCCAGAAAATATTAACCAAGGATTTGATTTGCAGTTCAAAATTTACAACCTGTCCATCATCTACATATTTACCATCTATTCTATAAATCTTCATTCCATTTTTTTGTTCTTGTGGTTGTTTGCATGTTAAGCTAAGTAAAATTTTTTCATTAGTATTGCTATAGAAAAAGTCTTCATAAATTTCACTTTTTTCACCAAAGGAACGCTTGATAAATTTGTATAAATCTGTTTCATCTTGAATAAACCTACATTCTAATCGAATACCAATAATATCAGGTACATGTTCAAAAAGCGCTTCTTTTGTATCATACTTTTGATAATATTGATTACGAATGATTTTCTCTTTTAAGCTTTTTTGTGATTTTACTCTTGTATTTATATTGAGATAACCCTTATTGGTAGTGAGCAATAAATTCTCGAAAAACCCTTCTATTTCATTGCCTACCTCCTCTAACATAGGTCTCATTTCTTCTAACTGTTCTAATACACTCTCAATAAATCCAAATAGTTTTAATTCCATCTACTTTTCTTGCCTCCTTACCCTTGTGCTATTCTAGCCAATCTATTTCTTTTATTATACTATACTCAAGTTAAAGTAATATAAAATTTATCAATTTTACATCGAATTGTAAAAAAAGCATAAAAAGCGCATAAAAAAAGCCAGAAAATATTCTTTCATCTTCTGGCTTTTTTTATACTCTTATTCTGTAATTGTTAATCCTGCTAATCTTGCTAATTCTAAGATTGTCTTTTTAGCAACTTTTTTACCTTTGTAATCAATAAGGTCATCCATGCTACCATTAAAGATATCAGCTGGTTCATATTTCTTAAGAATAATTCTGTCTTCATCAACAAAAATCTCTAAAGCATCTTTTTCATTAATGTCTAAATTTCTTCTTAATTCGATAGGTAATACTACTCTTCCTAATTCATCGACTTTTCTTACTACACCTGTTGATTTCACTAATATCCTCTCCCTTTACACTTTTTTCTCATATTTTTCCATGTCCTGATTATAAAGTACCATAATTAACAATTAAAGTCAATTAACTTTTGTATTTTTTTAGACTTTTTAAAATAAAAAATCTATATTATACAATATAATATTTGTCGAAACTTAATAGTGTGCATATTTTATTGATATTTGCTGTAGAATCATCACTAAAACGCCCTTCAAAAATACAACAAATATTTTACATTTACATATATATTATTATTTTTTACAGTTTTCTCCTTTTCCAATTTTACCAGTAACTACTATACTAAAAAACGACAGCAAATGTTTTGTAATCATCATTATAAAAATATGTACATGTTCTTTTTATTAACGCATATATATAGAAAGACAAGCCACTTCAGTGCTTCAGTATTTATATTTAAGGAGGAAGCTTATGCTTAATTATATTTGGAGCTTTATGATTATATTTGCTGTACTTATCTCTGGCTTTACAGGTGGTATGAAAACTATTACCAACTCAGCCCTCTTAGCCTCTGGAGAAGCCGTTACTATTTGTATAGAGACCTTAGGCATTGTAGCTATGTGGATGGGTATTATGCGTATTGCTGAAAAATCAGGCCTAATCGATTCACTTGCTAGGAAGATGTCTCCTATACTTAATTTTTTATTTCCTTCAGTTCCTAAAAATCACCCTGCCAGGAAGTATATTGCTACTAATCTTATTGCAAACTTTCTAGGCCTAGGTTGGGCTGCTACTCCTCCCGGATTAAAAGCCATGATAGAACTTCAAAAGCTTAATAAAGAAGAAGGCCAAGCTACTCATGCTATGTGTATGTTTTTAATTATCAATATTTCTTCAATCCAGCTTATCCCTATTAGTATGATTTCTTATCGCACTGCTTATGGTTCTCATAATCCTACAGAAATTTTAGTTCCTTGTATAATTGCTACAGCTGTTTCTACCTTAGTTGCAATCATTTTTGGTAAACTCATGTATAAAAAGGAGGATTAATCTATGGTAATCTTATTAGGTATATCCGACTGGATGATTCCTTGTATAATGGTCGGTATTATCATTTATGGTCTTTTAAAAGAGGTTAATGCATATGAGGCTTTTATTGAAGGTGCTACTGATGGTTTAAAAGTTGTTATAGATATTCTCCCTACCTTAGTAGGACTTATGATAGCCGTTGGCATGTTACGTGCTTCTGGTGCTTTAACTGGCTTAGCTAAGCTCTTTACTCCTCTTATTGGCTGGTCGAACTTTCCTCCTGAGCTTATTCCTATAGCTTTAATGCGTACCTTTTCTTCTTCTGCTGCTACAGGGCTTATTATTGACATCTTTAAAACCTACGGACCGGACTCCTTTATTGGTAGATTAGTTTCTATTATGTTTGGCTGTACAGAAACTATTTTTTATACCATGTCTGTTTACTTTATGACCATTAAAGTGAAGAAAAGTCGTTATACTTTGGCTGGCGCACTTATTGCTTCTTTAGTAGGTATCGTAGCTGCCTATCTTCTTACACTTAGATTTTTCGGCTGTTAAGTTTTAAGTTTTACATTTTATGCACTCTTCTATAATTTTTCTGTTACTTTTTACCTTTCTATTATATTGTTTTTGCTATAATAATGTTATAATAATGATAACTATAGGGTTTGTTTCGTACAAATGAGATTTTAAGGAGAAATGCAGATGTTAAATAAAATTAAATCTCTATTGAAGAGTTCTTCAGATGTTTATGAAAATGAAATAATGTATCATAAAAATGGTAAGGTCATGTATGAGGGTAGTGTTAAAGGCTCTAACTTTCACGGTTTGGGTAAATATTATGACGAAACTGGTAGACTTTGCTATGAAGGGCATTTTGCTAATGGCCTGCCTCATGGTCAAGGCAAATGCTATTTAGAGGATGGTAGTATTTACGAAGGTGAGTTACATAAAGGTGAGCGTACAGGTATAGGTACTAAACAGTTTTCTGATGGCTCAGTTTATGAGGGGCGCTTTGTAGATGGTGCCATGGAAGGAAAGGGTAAGCTTACTAAACCAGATGGTACTATTTATGAGGGTAACTTTCTTAAAAATCACTTACAGGGTGCAGGTGCTCCAGCTTCTCCTAATCGTGTTACTTATCCAAACGGGGATCAATACATAGGTGAATTCATAGATACTATTGAAAATGGACATGGTAAGCTTGTTATCTCTACAGGTATTTATGAAGGTGAAGTTGTGAATGGACTTCCTCACGGCAAAGGCCATTTCATTTGGAACAATGATTCTTCTTATTATGGTGATTTCCTAGAAGGTCAAATGACGGGTAAGGGGACAATCACCTATGCAAATGGTGAAAAATATATAGGTGACTTTAAAAATGGTTATAAGCACGGTAATGGTATTTATCAAGAAGCTTCTGGTACACAATACGAATGCTATTTTGAAGAAGACCAGCTTATAAGTGCCAATCGCTAATATAAAAATCGGGAAAAGGTAATAGCCAATTACCTTTTCCCGATTTTTATTTCTTCAAAGCTCCCCAACCTAAGTTATTTGTTTTTTATAAAAAATAAGGTACAGTAAAATAAAAATACGAGACTTAACACACCATACATAGGATAGAGAAATTCCACTAATTTAGCAAACCCTATCATGGAAAAGGGGGTTGCTATTAATACTACTAAGAAAATGCCTTTATTGTAGGGTACTTTGTATTTATTCTTTAAAAAATACGACAAGCTGTATACATTGGACACTTGTGAAGAAAACATTTCTAACCACATAATACCTAACATACCTAGTTGCAATAGTTTATTCATTTCCATTGCTAGTCCAAGCAGAGGCACTTCATATAATTGAGGATGAAACGGGTTAACTAGCATTAAAAAGGTAATATAAATGCCAATAATCGTAAGTACTATACTTCCTAATATGATGCCTTTTATAATTTGTTTAGGTTTCTTTAGTTCATTTGTTAACGGTACAATAACACCTATAATCGTTAGGATGTTAAAACTTACATAAACTAAGGTTGATACAAGAAGATTTGTTTTTTGCCTAGGCATTAATCGCAAATAGGAATAGGTAGAAGTCATAGGGTTGTCTTTTATGTATGCAAAAAAAATGGCAGTCATCACTACGATTAAAGTGGGTACCACAAGACTGTTCACTTCAAATAAACCTTCTGTATTTCTAAGCAGAAAAATACTACTACACCCAATCATAATAATGACCCCTAGCCATTTAGGAACGTGGAAATATTGATTCATAATGGAACCACTACCTGCCAAGATAATAGAGGTACTACTTAACAAAAATAAAGTTAGCACTATATTAGTAAATTTAGCTACAGGCTTTGGACACACTAAATCCACAAATTCATTATATGAATTCACCTTAAACTTATCCGTAATTAAAATAATTAACTTACCAAAAACAATATATAAGAGACCGCATAAAATAAGGCCTGCAAACCCTCCTATACCATAAGTAGCAAAAAATTGATTTAATTCTCTCCCTGAGCATACTCCCGCCCCCACTATACTTCCAATAAAGATCATAGCAATTTGCATGATCAAAACAATATTTTTCATTGCCCTCCCCCTTGCTTGTCTTATCCTTTTAATATATATATTCCATTTTTTTTCATTTATGTCATAAGTATGTACAGGAAAAATAATGTCAATTTCTGTTTTGCTGCATATTATGACATTGAGGGCGCTACTCAAATATAACGAATTAAGTGGAGGGATTTTAATATGTCATGTGGATGTAATAATGAAAGCTCAAACTGTGAACACAGCTGTCATAAATCTAGCTGTCAAAAGCAACTCTCTGATGCAAATAAAGCTATTTTAGATGCTGCATGTATTCTTTTTAACTATATCGATAAATACGATTTAGATGACGATGAAAAAGACGATTGTGATGATAGTCATTGCTTTGATGATGATAAACATGACTGTGGCTGTGACCGTTGCTTAGATGATGATGACTGCGACTGTAGCCGTTGCTTAGATGATGATGACTGTGACTGCCGTCATTCTAATGATGACTGTGGCTGCAATCATCGTCGTCATCGTTGCTCAGATGATGATGACTGTAACTGCAGTTGTCGTCGTCACCGTTGCTCAGATAATGATGACTGCGGCTGTGGTTGTCGTCGTGATTGTCGTCGTTGTTCTAGTGATGATGATTGTGGTCGCCGTCATCGTCGTCATCGTCGTCACCGTTGCTCAAATAATGATGATTGTAACTGTGGTTGCAACAACTTCTTTGATAGTAGAGAAAAGCTTGAAATCATTGCCAGAAAAAATCGTCATAGCTGCAGTTGTTGGGGCAGATAATTACCCACTCTAACTTAATTGCTTGCAGAGACATCATGTCTCTGCTTTTTTATTGCTTTGTTGTCATCTTAATAACTTAATAGTTACTTTCCTGCATAGTATGAAGTAGGAGGTGATCATCATGTTAAATCCAATTAAGGTCTCAGAAATCAATAAAACTATAGAAGTATCTACTGAAACACTTATTAATAATGAGCTTGAAATTACTAACACTTCATCTGGATATATTAATAATCTTAAGATACTGATCCAAGGCAATGATTTTTCTATTCTAGAACAAGCTATTATTAGACAACGTGGCTCCTTAAACTTTTCTCCTACTGAAAACTGCTTAGAATTAGGCAACCTTGCTCCAGAAGAATCTGCTTTTTTCGAGTACAAGTTTATATCTTCTAGAAGCTTGTCTTCTCTTTCTTCTCATTTAACAATATCCTATAGTCTAGATAGCGCTTCTGAAGAAAGAAAGCAGATAGTTGCTGAACTTCTTATTCCTTCCGAAAATGAAGTGTTCTTAAAACAAAAATAAAAAGGATGCCTAAGCATCCTTTTTATCTATCTTTAAAAAACCTTTACTATATCTATTTGGCTTTGTACATAAAGGTCAATTAATTTGTCATTAACCTTTACAATAGGTCTATATACCGATTGCGGTTGAATAGCATATATCTCTGCTATTTCTCCACTACTTAATAAAACATGATTACCTATATAGTAATTCATGATATTATTACAAAATTCAAGGAGTAAATCCACCTCAAAAGCTCTAAGCTGTGTGCTTCTTAATTCTTTAATCACATTAAAAATATGTTCTTTTTGTCTTAACTCATCATAAGTATCTGCTAGACCTATAATCTTAGCTATATCGCTAATCTTATCTTCCCTTAAACTTAGTGGAAATCCAGAGCCATCACATCGTTCATGATGTGTTAGTACTGCTTTGAGTACTTCATTATCTAACTCGTTAAACTGTGCTAATTTTTCATATCCAAAGATTGGATGCCTCTTATAAGCTAGACGTTCCATTAGGCTTCCATCCATATCATTTTCTTTTAATGCGATGGTTAAATCTATCTTCCCTACATCATGTAATAAGCCCGCTAAAACAAGTTGCTCTAATCTTTGTTCACTATACGCTCTCCATCTCCCCATCATAAGAGAAAGAAATGCCACATTAATACTATGAGTATAGCAATCTTCTTGTAGCTGCGTAACAAGATTAACACATGCTAACAGGTTGAAGTCATCTTTAAAATTTTTAATCATATACTGTGCTAAATTCTTTAGATCTTCAATATTAAGTGCTTCGCCTACCTTATTCTCTCCTTCAATAATACGTTTTAAGGTAGTAGCATAATCTTTATAATATTCTACAATAGTTTCATCCGTCTGCCAGATTTTTTCCTCAGTATTGATATCTACCCATACTTGCGTATGTTGAAAATGATGGACCTTCTTAATACTTTCCTTGGTTAGTTTTCCACCTCTAGGTAAAAGTATCGCCCCTGTCTTTTCATCTACAATAGGTTGAAGCAAAACCATCCCTGGAAGACATTTTGACAATGGAATAATAATTTTTTCTCTAGCTAACTCTCCCATGCTCTATTCCTCCAACTCTAGAATCTACCACTTAGTTTTATAAATTAACTTATATTATTCTACTAATTATTTTATCATTTCAAAGAAATTATGTCACTATATAAGTCATTATTTAATTAATATTTAATATAAGAGTTTTATTTTGTTAATTTTAAATCAGATTAAAAAAATATATTTTTCAAAATATCTTGACAAAATCTAAACACATGGTTATTATATGAATCATATTAAATATCGTGACATAGACAAAGGGGTCTATATATATGCTTTTGCATATATATAGACCCCTTTTGTTTGTTTCACAACTTTTATTAGGGAGGGTTTTATTATGGAAGATGTTACTTCTTGGGTAAATGCCATTTGGCTTTTACTTGGCACATGTTTAGTATTTTTTATGCAAGCAGGTTTTGCAATGGTAGAAACAGGTTTTACTAGAGCAAAAAATGCTGGGAACATTATTATGAAAAACTTAATGGACTTCGCTGTTGGTTCTATTATCTACTGGATTCTTGGGTTTTCCTTAATGTTTGGTGACAGCATCGGTGGTTTCATTGGAGCACCTTATCTCCTTGATGGTTGGAGTGGCAATTCAAACTTTGTTTGGATTATATTCCAAACTGTCTTTTGTGCCACTGCAGCTACTATCGTTTCAGGGGCTATGGCAGAAAGAACTAAATTCTCTGCTTACCTTATTTATAGCTTCTGCATCTCAGCTTTCATCTATCCAGTTGTTGGTCACTGGGTTTGGGGGGGAGGATGGCTTGCTAATCTTTCTACACCTTTCCATGATTATGCTGGTTCTACAGTAGTTCACTCTGTTGGTGGCTGGTGTGCTTTAGTTGGTGCTAAAGTACTTGGACCTCGTATTGGTAAGTATGGTAAGGATGGCAAGAGTAATCCTATTCCTGGACACAGTTTAACACTTGGTGCCTTGGGAGTATTCATCCTTTGGTTTGGTTGGTTTGGCTTTAACCCTGCTTCTTCTGCAGATGGTACTAATGTACTACTTAATGGCCGCGTATTTGTAACTACTAATATTGCCGCTGCTGTTGCTGCTACAACGACAATGATTGTTACTTGGGTAAAATACAAAAAACCAGATGTTTCTATGACACTTAATGGTGCTCTTGCTGGACTTGTAGGTATTACAGCTGGTTGTGATATGGTGTCTGCATGGGGTGCCATGGCTATTGGTTTAATTTGTGGTATTGTAGTCGTTATAGTCATTGAACTTCTTGATCACAAATTAAAAATTGATGATCCTGTAGGTGCTGTTGGTGTTCACTGTGGCTGCGGTGTTGTTGGTACACTCTGTGTTGGTTTATTTGCTGTAGAAGGTGGTTTATTCTACGGTGGTGGTGCCAGCCTTCTTCTTTCACAAATTATCGGTGTGGTTTCCGTAGCAGCTTGGACTATTCTTTGCATCTCTATTTTATTTGCTATCATTAAAAAAACAATCGGTCTTCGTGTTTCACCAGAAGAAGAAATTGAAGGCCTTGATATCTGCGAACATGGCCTTTCTAGCTCTTATGCAGATTTTGAGGTTAAAGCTTAAGTTTTTATGACGATAAACTATAGGAAAGAGCAATGCAGAAATCAAATAATTTAAAGGAGGAACTATGATGGATGCAATTACAAAAATTGATATTATCACAAGACAAAGTAAATTCGAGGAGCTTAAAGATGCCCTTAATGAAATTGGTATTACTGGTATGACAGTTTATCAAGTACTTGGTTGTGGTAATCAGAAAGGTAAAACAGAACTTTACAGAGGGAGCTCTCGCACCATGGATTTACTTCCAAAGGTAAAAGTTGAGATTTGTGTCTCTGAAGTACCTGTTGATTTAGTTGTTGAAACAGCTACTAAGATTCTTAGAACAGGCAAAATTGGTGATGGTAAAATTTTCGTTTATCCTGTTCAAAACGTTGTTAAAATTCGTACAGGCGAAACAGGCGTTAAAGCCCTTTAAGCCGCTAGATGGTTTCATAAAGCTAAGAAATCCTAAATATACTAAAGAGGAAGCATTTATTCGCTTCCTCTTTTCTGCGTTTATGAGATAACTTAATTTCAAAAAGCTCTGTTTATATTACTCAAAAAGGAGTGAGCCCTTATGTGTGGTTTTGCTGGCATTGTAGATTTCAAAAAAATTCTTACTAATGAACAGGTTCATCTAGAAAGCATGACTGATACCTTAAAAATGCGCGGCCCTGATCAACATGGCTATAAATCTTATCCTCATGTTCTCTTTGGGCACAGAAGACTCATTGTTGTAGATCCCAAAGGTGGTCTTCAACCTATGACTAAAGAACAAGGTGGCTTTCAGTACACCCTTATTTACAATGGCGAACTTTACAATACAGAAGATATTAGAAAAGAACTCCTTAATAATGGGTACCAATTTGATTCTTACTCAGATACTGAAGTGCTTTTAACAGCTTACATGTGTTGGGGGGTTAATTGCGTCGAAAAGCTTAATGGTATATTTGCTTTTGCAGTTTATGATGAAAAACTTGAGCAGGTTTTATTAGTACGTGATCAACTAGGCGTTAAACCTTTCTTTTATAGCATTCAAGGTACCACTCTTATTTTGGGTTCAGAAATTAAAACAGTTTTAGCTCATCCCGCTATTTCTCCTACCGTGGACAGAGAAGGACTTACAGAAATATTCGGTTTAGGGCCTGCTGTCAGACCAGGTAGTGCTGTGTTTAAAGAAATAAGTGAACTTCCCCCTGCTCACCTAGCTATTATTAATAAGAAAGATATCGTCATTAAAGAATACTGGCAGCTAAGGGCTACTGAAAATCATGAAACGTTGGAGGAAGCTACCGAACATTTACAACATTTACTTATCGATGCTATTGAACGCCAATTAGTCGGTGATGTACCTTTATGTACTTTTCTGTCAGGTGGCTTAGATTCCTCTGCTATTTCTGCTATTGCTGCTCGTTCTTATAAAAAGCGTAATAAAGTACTTACCACCTATTCTCTTGACTACGAAGATAATGATAAATACTTTAGAGCCTCTATCTATCAACCTACTTCCGATCAATATTGGGCACTTCAAATGGCTGAGTTTATCCAAAGTAACCATCGTACTTATACGATCAAACACGATGAGCTAGCTTATGCTTTAAGGTCTGCTGTTTTAGCTCGTGATTTACCTGGTATGGCAGATATCGACTCTTCTCTCTTCTTATTCTGCAAAGAAATTCGAGAAGATTTTATAGTTGCCTTATCTGGTGAATGTGCCGACGAAGTTTTCGGTGGATATCCTTGGTATACTAGGCCTGAACTTAGGAACCTAGAGACCTTCCCTTGGTCCAATTTTGTTCGAAGCCGCAAACAGCTCCTTTCTCCTGAATACGCCTCTCTTCCTCTTGAAGAAATGGTCCAAGAAAATTATTTAGATAGTCTAAAACTTGTCCCTCAATTAGGTTATGAATCTCTTGACAGACAACGTACCAGAGAAATTTTCTATTTAAATATGAAATGGTTCATGGTTAACCTCTTAAACCGTAAAGACCGTATGAGTATGGCTAATAGCTTAGAAGTACGTGTACCTTTTGCCGATTACCGTTTAGTCGAATACGCTTTTAATTTGCCAGATGACTATTTATTCTATCAAGGCAGAGAAAAAGGACTCCTTCGTAAGGCACTTAAAGGCATTTTACCTGAAGATATTATTTATCGCAAAAAGAGTCCTTATCCTAAAACACACAATCCTATTTATACGCAGCTTGTAAGTGATATGCTTAGCGAAGTTTTGCAAAATAAAAATGCGCCACTCTTTACTATTATTAATAAAGAGTTTGCGCAGAAATTAGTAGATACCAAGGGTGAAGCTTATACAAGGCCTTGGTTTGGTCAGCTTATGACAGGGCCACAACTTATTGCTTATCTTGTTCAACTTAATATATGGCTTGAGAGCTACAAAGTAAAGTTGGTATAAAAGAAAACCGAGATCATTCTATTTGCTCCCAGAAGCGTTTGACATAGGATGCTATTTCTGGTGTTTTTACTTTTTTAGCCTGGTAAAACTCTGGTGTTAGAAGACTTTCGTAAAGAGGGGTATTGAAACGGTCATCTATTAGCAAGATACTTCCTTTATCTTCTTCTGTTCGAATAAGACGTCCTACTGCTTGTAGTACTTTGTTAATGCCTGGGTAAGTATAGGCATAGTGGTAGCCGTCTTTTTCTTCTTCATCAAAGTGATTTTTAATAAGGTCTCTTTCTAGGCCAAGCTGTGGTAAGCCTACACCTACTACCACTACCCCAATAAGCCTATCTCCTGTTAAGTCTATCCCCTCAGAAAAGATGCCTCCTAATACGCAGAAGTTGATGGTGGTGGTATTTGGATTGGGGACAAACCTTTCTAAGAAGCCTTCTCTTTGTTCTTCACTCATTTCACTGGTTTGCTTATAGACTTCATATTTTAACCTTCCTAAATCATCATATACTGAAAAGTAACTCTCATTTTGTAAGTCAGATTGTAAGTCAGAATCCTCTTTTTTTTGACTAGTCATGACCCTTAGATGCTCAAATACCTCTAACATATATTTATAAGATGGAAAGAACACCATGTAATGTCCTATTTTTTGTTCTACTAACTGACAAATGGCGTTGCAAATCTTTGTGTAACTTCCTTCCCTATGTCTATATCTAGTGGATACATCCGTAGTCATTAGCCTTAAAGCATTTTCTTCTATAAAAGGGGAATCAAAAGCTATGGCCTTATCCTCCTTACCTCCTAGCATGTATTTATAATAATCAATAGGCAAGAGGGTAGCCGAGAAGAAGATAGCACTTTTGCAAGTACTTGTAATGCTACTAATAGCAGTACTTGGATCTATACAAAACAGCTTTAATCTCACTTCTTGTCCACTACTTTCTCCATAAACGACATAATGTTCATCAAAAAGTTCATAGATACGATTAAAACTATAAGCCTCAAAATACAAATCTATTAAATCAGCTGGTAAATTATTTTCTCCCCCCTGCTGCAGCTTTTTATCACATGCAGCTATGAGCCTTCTATTAATCTGATAAAGTGTTTTAGGGGCCTCCTTACTAATATAAACCCCTAATTCATCTATATATTCCCTTCTTAAATCTAAAAACCACTCATTAAGCTTTGTAAGTTCTTTAGAAATAGTAGGGTAGCCTTTCCCTAAGTTTTTCTTCACACTTAAGACCTGTCTTTTCGAAAGACTAGCAGAATACATTTCTCTCGCACGATCAACTAGGTTATGTGCCTCGTCTACTAAAAGCACAAAATCTCTGTTATCTGCAAATCGCTTTAGTCCTACACTAGGGTCAAATACATAGTTATAATCACAAATCACAATATCTGCCCATATAGATAAATCAAGGGCTAATTCAAAGGGACATACCCGATGTTTTCTAGCGTAATCCTCTACCATGCTTCTAGAAATTAAATCTTTCTCATTAATAATCTCATAAACCGCGTCATCTACCCTGTCATAATGGCCATTGGCCCATTCACAATAATCAGGATGGCACTGCCTTTTGTCACAAAAACAAATCTTGTCTTTAGCAGTTAAAGTAATCGTTTTAATCTTAGCCCCTTTTTCGTATAAGCGCACAGCTGCTTCTTCTGCAATGGTCCTAGTAATGGTTTTTGCAGTAAGATAAAAAATCTTACTGCCATGTCCTTCTCCCATAGCCTTTAAAGCCGGAAAAAGTGTAGACATGGTCTTGCCTATGCCTGTTGGTGCACTGACATAAAGGTTATTGGTTTGCTGAATACTTTTATAAACACTAACAGCTAACTCTCTTTGCCCCCTGCGGTAGCTTTCAAAAGGAAAGGCTAGTTCCTTTAAAGAACCGTCCCTCTTTTTAGTCCACTCCATGTAAAAGCGAATCCATTTTGAGTATTTCGTAATAACCTGATTAAAGAAAGCTTCTAATTCTTCAAAGTAGAAGCCTCTTTGCAAATGTTTGATTTCTTTTGTTTCTATATGATAATAGGTAAGGCGTACCTGCATTTCCTTCTGAGCATTTTCTTTAGCATAAAAATAAGCATAACATTTAGCCTGAGCCCAGTGAAGAGGATTGTAATTCTCATCAATTAAGCTTAGGTCTTTAGTTGTAGTTTTGATTTCATCAATAGTAACCCCTACTAGGTCTCTAATAATCCCATCTGCTCTACCCTCTACCACAAAGATGATGCCATCCTTTTCGCACTCATGAACCATTTTGACCTCTGCCTCATAATTAGCCTCCATACTTTCTTGAATCTTCTTATGAGCCAAGGTTCCTAAAACAGCCCTATTGCTACTAGTTACCCCTGAGGTGATACTTCCTTCTCTGAGTACAAATTCTACTAGCTCTCTAACGGAGATTTTCACTAGTCCTTCACTAATACGCATTTTTTAGGCCCTTTCCCTTTTCATTCTTCTTCCATTATACAACACATTTCCTTCTAAAATACTTTCTTTATTTAAAAGCTTTTACAATTATAATTGTATATTTTATTCTAAATTTATATAATAGTTATAAATCTATATATAAGGAGGGCTTATGAAACTATCCGATTTAATAACTACTGCTCCCATTACTATCCAATGCCATGATAATCCCGATGCAGATGCTTTAGGTGCAGGCTATGCTTTATATACCTATCTTAGGCTTAAGGGGTGTGACACTAGACTCATCTACAGTGGGCATTTTCAAATCCAAAAAACAAATCTTGTGGCTATGATAGACCTTTTAAATATTCCCATAGAATATACCAAAATGACCAAAGTAAATGGGCTTCTCATCACTATAGATTGTCAATATGGCGCTGGCAATGTAACCCTCATAGAAGCTGATGATGTTGCTATTATTGACCATCATCAAATCGAGATAACCAATGTTGAAAAAAGTGAAATCTGCAGTTTTTTAGGCAGCTGCTCTACTTTAGTATGGCAAATGTTTTTGGATGCCGGCTTTGAGGTTAATGAATTTCCTCTTATTGCTACTGCCCTATACTATGGTTTATTTACAGACACTAGCCAATTCGCCGAACTCTATCATCCACTAGATAAAGATATGAGAGATCATTTACATATTGATGAGAGCATTATTAAACGCCTCAAAAATTCCAACCTTTCTTTAGCCGAAATTGAGATTGCAGGCCTAGCACTCATTCGTTATACCTATAATGAAGTCTATCGTTTCTCTCTTATCAAAGCACGTCCTTGTGACCCTAATATTTTAGGACTTATTAGTGATATGATGCTCCAAGTAGATACGGTTAATACCTGTGTGGTCTATAGTGAACTTACTAATGGCATTAAGCTTTCTGTTAGAAGCTGCGTGAAAGAAATTAAAGCTAGTGAACTGGCAGCTTATTTAACTGAAGAAATTGGTTCTGGCGGAGGACACCTTGAAAAAGCTGGTGGCTTTATTAATCAAAAGCTTTTTGAGAAAAGTTATCCTGGTCTATCCTCAGAAGCTTATTTCTTAAACCGACTAGACAGCTATCATAAGAGCTATGATATTGTCGATGCTGGTACTTATGTAATGGATACCTTTGATATGCCACTTTATCAAAAGCTTCCTATTCCTATTGGCTATGTAGAAACGATGAAGCTTTTACCTCCTCATACACCAGCTATTGTGAGAACTTTAGAAGGTGATATCGACATTACTGCCTCTGAAAATGTATATATTATGATTGGTATTGATGGCGAAGTATACCCTATTCAAAAAGACAAATTTGAACGTAGCTATGAGAGGTTATCTAGTGGCTTTGTTTTAGATGACGCTCAGTATTTCCCTTCTATTAAAAATAAATTAACTGGAGAAACCTTACTCCTTAAAGACCACGTACAATCCTGCCTAGCTAGAGGAAAGGTACAAATCTATGCTAAGCCTCTTACAAGAGTCACTAAAGTCTTTACCGCTTGGGATAAAAGCAAATATATGTATGGTGCCATAGGAGATTATATTGCCGTACGTAGTGATGATCCTCATGATATTTATATTATTAGAGGCGATATTTTCTTAAAAACCTATGGTAGGATTTAATATCTCATTACCTATTAAAATAGATGACTACCTAAAGGAGTGACTTCTAAGTATTTCCATTAGGCCTTAAATTTAGAGCCTATGTAAATACGCTATGAACGCCTAGTAGGTAGCCATCTATCTCATTTCCTAATACAGTTAATTATGCATGAGTTACTCTTATTTTTACTCTTGAATAAAATATTGTTCCTTTTCTTGTTCTGTAAGTGTCCTACCTACTAACTGCTTCTGAGCTTCTTCTACTAACATTTCTGCTGTATAAAAAGGAACTACATAAAGCTTCTCATAATCTCCTCTTATAAATTCATCACACTTATCATTAACAGCTATAATCGCTTTTAAATACCCTAGTCTTTTTTGATTTTGTAAGTTATAAACTAGTAGTTCATTTTGTTCAGTAGTAATTGCCATTCTATTTTCTTCCTTGTAAAAATGAATACCTGTCATAGGAGAGGGTAAATTTTCTTTTAACTGCTCACGCATCTTTGTCTCTAACGAATAATACCATACCGTAGTATCTTCATACCCTAACCAAAGTGTTTTACTTTCTTCATCAAAAACAAAATAGCTTAAGGCAAGTCCATCGTTTTTTAATACATCTGTTATCTTCCCTGTTTTTAAATCAATTAGCTCTACACTATTATCCTCTAAGCAAACAGCTATTGTGTCCTTATTGGCAATACAGTTTAGCACACCTTCTTCCTTTAAGACCTGTCCCTTGGTAGTTTGTATATCTACTAGGCTCAACTGTCCTGCTTTGTCCAAAGTTAAGAACCGTCCCTCATCTATTATACTAAGGCTTACTGCATCTACTGTTTCAATTGTTTTATAAAGCTCTAGATTATCTTCTTTAACAATCTGCACCTCAGTATCACTAACCAAGTAAAAGTAAGGTGCTTTATAGTATATTTCTTCAGCTAGTTCATTACTAAAAGCTTCTTTAAAAGTACCATCTAATCCCCAAACCTCGATGCCTTTTCTAGCACTAAAAATATAAATGCTTTGATTGTCCTCTAGAAAGCCAGCCTTTCCTGCATACTCTTCCATTGGAATACTGGTAACTAGTGCTTGCTTATCCATATGCCATATATAGGCCATGTCACCTTGATTTGAAATAGTATATGCCCACTTACCATCTTTACTATATGCCCCTTGCTCCATACTCCCTTCAAAACCTTCTAGGGTAGCCTTAGGTGAACCAGACATATCTTTATAAATATAACCCTTCTTGTCTTCACCTGTCGTAATCACGATTCTGCCACCTGCATAGTTTAAGTCAGTAATGCCTGACGAATGATTAAAACTAGCACTATCATATAAACCACCTACATCTAGCATAAGCGTCCTTACAGAACCGTCCCTCATCCCACAAAGCGCCAAATGATTACCTAGTAAACAATAATTCATAATCGTGGAGGACTGGGCTAGACTATATTGGACTTTGCCTACAGTAACATCTACAGTTTCTAGTACATTTCCTTTTGTCATCACTAATTGTTGTGGATTTTCTGGGTTAACTCTAAGCATTTCTATCATAGATTCACTTGAATCTAGCTGCCATACTTCTTCTGCTCCATTAACTCCAATACGCATATAACTTAGATTACCTCGACCATTGCCATAGAAATATTCCATCTCATCTTTATATTCATCATTACTTGAAACAGCTAATGACCTCTCATCTATGAATACTAAACCAGATAAAATCTTATATTTGCTTTCAAAGGTCGTTAGCCACCTTTTATTGATTAAATCCCAAATATGTACCTTACCATCTTGTCCTATAGCTAGCACACTCATATCTTGATTCCAAGTCACCTGCATCTCCCTATAACTATCAATATCTAGTCCTACTAGCTCTCCTATTGCTTGCTGCTTTTCTGCATCATAAAGCCTAACTGTATCTCCTACTACTAAAATCTGCTTTTTATCAGGACTCAAATAAAATTTATTGTAGGATTCCCCTGCTATTTGCCAGCTGAGCTGATTCGTAGCAACTTCTGTCAACTTTAAGCCTTCTTCATCTGAAAGGATATAATGCTTATCTTCTATAAATTCAAAACTATCCATCCTAAGATAGCTGTTTCCCTTTTTAACAACACTTTTTAACTCCCCTGTTTCTAGGTCCCAAATTTCTATATAGCCTTCCTCACTTAATGTAGCTGCCCATTTTCCCTTTGGTGAAAGTTTAGAAAAATATAAGGGTCTTGAATAATCTAAAGTCTTCTCTGGCACTAATTTAAAATCATATTTGTAGACATAGAGCGCCTCACTCAGTGCATAAAGAGCTTCATCCATAATAGGCTTTTCTGGCGTAGCTAAACTCTTGGGCAAAGCTTCTTTACCCACTAAAATGGCCTTCATTCTATCGCCTTTTTCTAATAATCTAAGGGATTGATCCGCCAAAGCTCTAGACTGAGTCGCCAGCTTTTCTCTCATCTGTACACCAATTTGCCATACACGCCAAGCATTGAAGGCCCCAAAGCCTCCTAAAAGCAGCGCACAACCTAAGGCTAATCCCATTAGCTTCTTCTTTCGTCTTTCCTTATGACGCTGTTTTAAGTCATCATAGCGGCATCCTGCAATCGGAGCAATCAGCCTAAGTATTTCCTCCTCTAGCTTTCTTTCTACTTCTTTTTTATTTGCTCCTCTAATGTCTGTCGCTAACGGTTCTACCTTTTCTTCTACTGTAACTAATTCCCCGTTCTCCTCGTAAGTCCTTATATGTACTCTTAAAATATCCGGAATGACTTCTTCTACTTTTCCTTCAATAATCAGTAGTAATATACGTTCTGGCCCATTTAAAGCTTTAAAAGTAGTAATTTCTTTCATCACCCATGGCGACTGTGATGTTCTAGAAGAGCCTATTAAAATAAGGTACTTAGAATCACATAATGCCTCCTCTAGCTCCTGACTTAAGCTAGAGGAACTCATTAATTCTTCCCTATCTCTAAACACACGATTAAGCTTTTTCCTACCAATTTGTTTGGCTATATGTCTTGGTAAACTGTAAGTTTCTAATTTTTTATGAAGTTTAGCTGCTACAAAGTCGTCTAGCTCACCATGTCTATAACTAATAAACGCATCATAACGATAGTTCTTTTCTTCCACAGTTTTCTCCCCTAAACATGTTATTTTGTTTATGTTTATTATATATTAATAAACTGAAATTTGTAACTATTTAGCCAAGTTTAAGAAAGAGAATAGTAGAAGAACACAGAAAATGAGAAGGATAACTATCTTATGAGTAGTTATCCTTCTCATTGCCATAAACACTACACTCTATCCATACGATACAGTTTATCCTCTGTCTTATTTCTATTAGAAACTTGCTTTTAATAACAAAACATCTTTTGCACTAAGATTTAAGACTTCTCCTTTTTTGTAAATACTGTCCTTTAGTAAATCTACATATGCTTGGTCAAATGTTATTTCTTTAGCTTCTTGATTATGATTAAGAATAAAGGTGTATTCTACTCCTTCTTTATAACGTCTTGTAACTTCCATCCCTTCGGGTAAAGTCATAATAGGGTTAATTTCTATTTCTTCTAGACGTTCTTTAAGGAAATCAAAGAAAAATTCTTGGCTAGAGCTACTGCCAACATACCAAGCTTTACCTTGCCCAAAATGATTGATGGTAATAGCAGGTGTTCCTGCATAGAAATCTTCACCATAGACCGCTACTACTTCCGCTGTTTCTAAGTGGATCAAATCACATAACAGCTCAGCACTATATGTACGTCCATCTGTCATAACAAGTTTATTTGCTTCTCCTGGTGGTAAGGCATCAATCTCCTCTACCCATATGCCCATAAGTTCTCTTAATTTTCCTGGATAGCCACCTATAGTCACTAAATCATGTTCATCAACAATGCCACTAAAGAAGGTCGTTATAAACTGACCACCTGCTCTTACGAACTCTTCTAGTTTCTTATGGTAATCACCTTTTATCATATAAAGTACTGGCGCTATAACTAATTGGTATGGGGACAGGTCTGCATCTACACCGATAATATCTATATTGATATTTTGTTTAGCTAGGGCTGTATAATACTTAGAGACTTCTTTGATATAACGCAGCTCTTTACTTGGACCTGCTGAATATTCTAGCGCCCACCAGTTATCCCAGTCAAATAAAATAGCTACCTTAGACTTTACTACGGAGCCAATAATTTCATCACCTAACTTTTCAAGCTCTGCTCCTAGAGCTGCACATTCTTTAAATACTCTGGTTTCCCCTGTGCCCACGTGATCAATTAATGCACCATGATATTTCTCACAAGCCCCAATAGATCTTCTCATCTGGAAGTACATAATCGTATCAGAACCATGTGCTACAGCTTGATAGCTCCAGAGGCGCATTACTCCAGGCCTTTTTAAGTTATTATAAGGCTGCCAATTCGTCACACTAGGTGTTTGCTCCATTAAAGCAAAAGGTAACCCATCTTTAAGTCCTCTCATTAAATCATGATCCATCCCCATCTTATAATAAGGATCATCAGTAGAAGGATAGTTATCCCAAGAAACAAAATCCATATATTTAGCCCATTTATGATAATCTAATTCTTTATAAAAGCCCATGAGATTAGTCGTAATTTGAATCTCTGGTGTTATACGTTTAATAGCTTCATACTCTTCTTTGTAGCACTCTAGCATACTATCTGAACTAAAACGTGCATAATCTAGGGAAATACCCTGGAACATACTTCTTTCCCATTCAAAGTGCTCACTTTGAAGATTAGGAACAACGATTTCATCCCAAGCATAAAAGGTATGTCCCCAGAAGCTTGTATTCCATGCTTTATTTAAAGCTTCTAAAGTCTTATATCTATTTTGTAACCATACTCTAAAGGCTTTTTCACAAGTATCACAATAGCATTTCCCACCAAACTCATTTGAAATATGCCAAGCTACAATGTTATCATAGTCTTTATAACGTTCTGCTAGCTTAGCCGCTAAACGCACTGCATATTTTTTATAAACTAAGCTATTAGGGCAAGAATTATGGCGTCCACCAAACTTCCTCCTCATGCCACTAAACTCTGTGCGAAGAATCTCCGGATACTTTTTAGCCATCCAAGCTGGGTGAGCTGCTGTAGAAGTGGCTAGACAAACCTTTATATTGTTTGCTTTTAAGTAGTCCATTTCCTTATCTAACCTTGAGAAATCATATTCTTCTTCACTTGGCTGAAGCATAGCCCAGTTAAATACATTGAGCGTTACAACATCTACCCCAGCTTTTTTAAAAAGCTTCATATCTTCTTCTAGTATTTCCTCTGGCCATTGTTCTGGATTATAGTCGCCACCAAATAAAATTTTCTTTACCTTCTCATCATTAATCATAACTTTCCCTCCCATTGTCATCTATCTTTTCTTTTTACACCTTTGCTATCAAACTTATCCTAACATAAGGCTTGCCTTATGCCTATCAGATAAATTGGTGAATATTTATCCCCATTTTTGAACTTTTTTAGATTACAATCCACAATTTTGTCCAGTTATCCTTAGCATTTTTGTCAATAACAATTAGGAGAGGTTATGATATAAAATAGGGCTTAGTAAAAGAAAATACACATTAATAATAAAAATATATTTCTAAAGACTACGTATCACAAGGAGGATAAGCCGTGGGTGAGGTTTTTCAGTTAGCAGAGATTTTTAATAGTCATATGGTTTTACAAAGGGATGCTGCCATTAAGGTATGGGGAAGTGGGCCTAATAAGAGTAGAGTTATACTCACCATTAGCCAGCAGTTACATTCTACAATGATTAGTCATAATAAATGGTGTATTACTTTAGAGCCTTTGTGTTTAGGTCCCAGTTTAGAGATGAAGGTAACTTGTGGCGATGAGACTATTATTATAGCTGATATTTTAGTAGGTGATGTCTACCTCTGTAGTGGTCAGTCTAATATGGCTATGCCACTTAGAGAAACAAATAATGGGGATTTAGATTTGTATTCTATTAACTTACCTGAGATACGTATTTGTGATATGGTCGTTAAGCCATATGAGGGTAGCACCGCTTACATAAGTCCTGATGATACTATAGGTTGGGAAATTAAAACTTCTGATCTTAAGTGGCAGCCTTGCACCTGGCCACATATTCATAACTTTTCTTCTATAGGCTACCATTTTGCGAGTCACTTATATAACGCTTACAAGATTCCTATTGGTATAGTCAATTGTTCTTTTGGTGGACGCCCTATTTGCACTTGGATTAGAGAGGACTATTTTAAGGAAGACGATGAGCTACTTGCTTACTATAAAGACTTCGAACAAAGACTCAAGGAAGTAGACCCTCTTGCCTACATGAAAGCCTTCGGTGAGTATCTCGTTAATATCTGTCACTATATTAGTAAACAAACTACTATTTGGCCTACAGAACCTTTTGGTCCCTTTGATACCAATACGCCTTCTGTTCTTTATCATGCTATGCTAGAGCGCATTGTTCCTTTTCATTTTAAGGCAGTACTATGGTACCAAGGAGAAAGTGATGAACTCATTTCTCATCTTTATGCTAAACTTTTTAAAATCCTTACTAAAAATTGGAGAGAGGTCTTCGAAAATCCTATTTTACCTTTCTTCTATGTACAGCTTCCTAACTTTAATACACAAGCCGATCCTCATGACCCTTATTTATGGGGTAAACAGCGTTTAGCTCAGGAACAAATAACAAGAACCGTCCCTCATACTTACATGGTGGTAACTACTGATATTGGCGAAATGGAGGATATTCATCCTAAAGATAAAAGGCCTGTAGCTACTCGTTTAGGAAATTTAGTACAAAAGTATCTCTACAACGAAAATAGTGCCGCTGAAAGTCCTAGATTACAAGATGCAAAGCTTATAGGCTCCTATATTCATCTTTTCTTCCAGGGTGACGGCTTACCTCTTGCTAAACCTAATGAGCCAACTTACATCAATGTAGTAGATGACCTAGGAAAGAATCATCTCGTCTTAGCAGAGGTTGAGGATAGAAAAATCCTCTTAGATTGCACAGCTACTCCCAAGCCTCTAAAGGTTCACTACTGTCTTGAAAGCGCTTGTGAGGCTAGAATATTTGATAGTAATAATCTCCCCATAGCACCATTTTGTAAGGTATTATAGCATCAACTTATAGGATAAATATTGATATTTATTCAGAATAAAAATAAAAGGCAATACTTAGAAAATTTTCTAGTATCGCCTTTTATTTTTTATTATATTTTTATACTTTATATTATCTACGTTCGATATCTGCGCCTAATACCTTAAGCTTTTTCTCTATGGCTTCGTAACCTCTATCGATGTATTTAACATTTTTAATATGTGTTTCTCCCTTAGCACGAAGCCCAGCTAAAACCAAGGCTGCTCCTGCTCTAAGGTCTGTGGCAGCTACTTCTGCCCCTGTTAATTCACTTACGCCTTCAACTGTAGCTGTACGTCCATCTACTGTGATTTGGGCCCCTGTTTTCTTCAGCTCATCAATATACTGGAAACGATTGTCCCATACGCCTTCAATAATTGTACTTTTACCATTAGCTATGCTTAAAAGTACTGCCATTTGTGGTTGAAGGTCTGTTGGGAAACCTGGATGTGGTAGTGTCTTCACATTAGTGCCTTTAAGAACCTCTGGCGCTGTTACTCTAATGTAATCATCACCTTCTTCAATCTTAATACCCATTTCCATCATTTTTAAGCTCACTGAATACATGTGTTCTGGAATAATATTTCTAACATATACATCACCACCTGTAATAGCACCGGCAATCATGTATGTTCCAGCTTCAATTTGATCTGGAATAGCAGCATACTTACCACCTGTAAGTCTCTCTACCCCCTTGATACGAATCACATCTGTCCCCGCACCTTTAATGCTTGCACCTGCTATATTAAGGAAGTTAGCAACGTCTACTACATGTGGCTCTTTTGCCGCATTTTCAATAATCGTTGTTCCTTCTGCTAAGGTTGCTGCAAGCATGACATTAATCGTAGCCCCTACACTGACTACGTCTAAGTAAATTTTAGTTCCAACTAATTTTTCGGCATAAGCCTTAATAATACCATCTTCAATGGTTACTGTTGCTCCTAATGCTTCAAAGCCTTTAATATGCTGATCAATAGGCCTCACACCAAAGTTACACCCTCCTGGCATGGCTACCTCTGCCTTTTTGAAGCGTCCTAAAAGTGCCCCTATTAAATAATAGGACGCTCTAATATTTCCAACAGCTTCATTGGTTGCCTTATAACTATATAAGGTAGAACCATCTACTTCTAAGGTATGTTCATCCTTTAAGTGAGCTATAGCACCTAAGTCTTCCATAGCACTTTTTAATTTAATAACATCATCTATATATGGTAAATTTTCAATTTCACTAATTCCATCTACTAAAAGAGCTGCAGGTAAAATGGCAACTGCTGCATTTTTTGCTCCATTAATTACTACATCGCCTACCAGACGCTTTCCACCTCTTATATACAACTCGCTCAACCTTAACACCTCTTAATTATTATTTAACAAAGCATTGCACTCTATGCCATCTTAGATTATAACATTAAAACTAGTAAATAAAAAGTTTAATTTCATTATTTGACAATTTCATTGGTATAAGCATTAACAAATAACGGTTTTTCTAAACCATCCACCTCAATTTTATACATTGGTACAATTTCTTCTCCCCACAAATTGCTTCCCTTTTTCTCAAGTCTTTTATACCCTAAGGTAATATCCTTTATAACAATATTCCCTTCTAAGGGAATGTATTCCTCAATACCGAAAAGAACTAAGTCTATAGGCGTAATTCTCTGTTTTCTACCATTTGCTGCATTCACTTCTCCTAAGTAAATTGTTGCACTTCCTATGCCATTTGCATACACCTTTATTTCAATAGGCAAATCAAATATAGGAATATACTCAAAGATAGGATAATAGGTTATGATTACACTATTCTCCTCTTCTTTTATTTCAAAGTAAGCATTTTTATAAAGCTTGCCTACCCCAAGCCTTTTGATAAATGCTTCTGCTTTTGCTTTTGCTTCTGTAATACTAGGTTTAATACCTAATAAATTGACACCCGTATTCGTATATGTTATTTCTTCTTTATCAAATGCTAAACGCTCATCTTCTTTATTAAAATAATAAACTTTGGACGCAAAGTGTTCCTTACTATTCTCTGTAGAACGGCTTACTTTAGACAAATCATTCCCCCAAAAAACTTTGACTAAATTACTTCTTACTGCTACATTATCGCCTGTATAACTTAAAGTAGCTGACATCTTAGGAGCAAATTCTTTAGGTAATTCGGCTTCTAATGTGATACCACTTTCTGTTAATAACCCTACGATGTTATTTATCCTGGTTTGTGAAAGCTGATATTGTGTCCCTCGTCTAATGCTAATAAAAATAAACAATATCAAATTAATGCCTATAAATAATAAAATAAGCCTCTCTAATATTTTTCTTCCATTCATTTCCATCCCCCATATCCGGAAATATAGGATTTTATATTTCCCATAAAATAAATATAACAAAAAAAATTGACAATGTGAAGTAACTTCGCATTGTCAATTTTTTCTACGGAAAGTACCACTCATCTTCAAATAAGGTTGCCCAATCAAAATCTATCTTTGATTCTACACTTTGAATAATATAAGCACACTCTATATAATCTAACGGTTCTGCTTCTAAATCGCTTATATTACAAAGCTGCAATGTATCATTGATAGCACCTTTAACTTCTCTTGTTAATTCCTTATAGCTTGCTACATCCTTATTGATCATTTCTAATTCTAGCATAAGCCAACTGCCTCTTACAATTTGATTACTTTTTATAGCTAACTCTAAAAATTCATTGGTCTTGAGCTCGGTTTTTATATGGTCTGTAAGTAACACTTCGAAGTCTTCATAACGATAACCAAAGCGATAAATAGTTTCTTCTGATTTCTCATCTTCAACGATTTCTTTTAAATAAAGTCCTTTTTTAAGTTGCTCTGGAATAGCTTCTGACTCAGCAATAAAATTATTAATCTTATTCATTTTTTCTACTGCCGATAGCTTAATTGTATCTCCTGTTATTAACTTTTTAAACTCTAGAACACCCTCATTAGAATATCTAATATTCAAATTAAAAGAATCGCTAAAAATAATCCCCTCTGGTGTAATACTGTAATCCTTATATGATGGATTCTTAAAAAAAACATTAATATAGCTTTCTAATTGATTAATCTGCTCGGCTTCTGTTTTTCCTGTAATAATCGGCTTTATATACAGCTCTTTATAAGGAATTGGCAGATTTTGATTATCTAATGGATAAAATACATTTTTTAAAAACGCATTACTATAATTATTAAATAAGCTGTAATTAGTATTTAATAAGCTCGCTTGATAGGTTTTAATCCCTTCAATCTTATTTTCATCATTATAGTGTTTAATTGTTTTATTATGTAACTCTAATCTGCCTTCTAAAGTAATTTTTGCAGTAACCTTCTGCTTTTCATTGATAAGATAAATATAGTTACGATAACTATCGCTCTCGCTAATATCTATAAAAATTTCAGAAATCTTATCCATTTCCTTTTTACTATTTTCTTTATTGACTGTAAAACCTAAAATTTCATCTATGCTTAAACTTAGTCCATATTCATATACGAATCCCTGCCTTGCTAATAGTTGGGCATAAGTATATTGTTCTTCTAAAGCAATTTTATATTGCCCTTTTTTCATCTCACTAACTAGTTCTGTTAAAAGTCCTAATCTGCCTTGGTCATTATCCCCATCAATTTTATAAGCCAGACCGCTTTTGTTAACCCATATCTCCTTTGGCTGAGTCACTACATCACTGGAGGTTTCACCTAAAAAATTATGGCTTGACGTATCGCCAAGCCATAATATTGTAGTCTGCCATATGCATAATATAATGAGGGTGCCTAGGATACCAAATCTAATGAAATTATTTCTCATATGCTCACCCTTATCTTGCTTTGATTATAAGTTTGCTTTAACCACGAAACTTTCAATTGCTTTTTTGTTTTCTGCACTTTCGCGTTTGATATAAAAAACCATTACATCCTCTTTTTTATCTGCTTTATTTGCATAAGTAATTTTAATCTTATTGTCACCTTCTAAAAGTTCTATAAGTTGTTCAAAACCTTCTGAGGTATCAACCTTTATAGTATAGGTGTTACTAGCTTCTTCACTATACTCTTCTTTATTAGCTGTTTTATTATAAATAGCAATTGTGATTTCTGTTCCTTTATTCACATTACCTATTAAAAGCTGCTTACCTTCAAAGGTGGTATTAGCTACTTTTAAGCTTGAGTTGTTACGGGCGATTTTAACGTAGCCATCCTCACTTACTAAATAATCGATGGACTTATCATCTTTTTCCTCTGTTACCACGTTCACATTAACACCTTTAACTGCTTCTTTTGTATCATTAGCATAAATGGCACTAGCATATAAGCTCATCATTACAAATACAAATAAGAAAACCAAACCTTTTCTTCTTTTCATGACTACAATCCCCCTTTCTCCGAACCTAAAAGTCATCTATTATTAACTTTCCATTTGTCATATAGTCATTTATTAATCTACTTATATTATAATATAGATTTTCTGTTTTCAATATTACAATATGATTACATCTTATAACATTTTTTTAACAGCTTCTGGAAAGCTTAAAATCACCTTTGTCCCTTGTCCTAACTGGCTTTCAATCTTTATGTCACCGCCATGAAGAAGCATGAGTTCTTTGGCAATAGATAAACCAAGTCCAGTACCACCCATCTTTCTAGAACGTGCTTTATCTACCCTGTAAAAACGTTCAAAAATGCGCTCTAAATCTTCTTCTGGTATACCCATTCCTGTATCTGTGATTTCTACTATAACATATGCATTTTCCTTCTTCATGTAGACACCTAAGGTACCTGGCTCTGGGCTATATTTAATAGCATTAGATAAAATATTATGTAGAATTTGTCTTATACGAGAAAGATCACCCTCTATAAAATATTCTTCTTTTTTATCATAACCTACTTGCAGCTGGTGACCATGCTTAATAATATGTATATACTGTGCTTCTAACACCTCCTCTAAAAGAGGCTTTAAGTTAAGTCTAATAAATTCTAGCTGAATTTGCTTGTTATCAATACGAGAAAGCTCCAATAAATCTTGCACTAGGGCCGTCATACGATCTGCTTCCTTTTCCATAACACCAAGGAAATGCATAGCCGTCTCTTTTTCATCAATAGCGCCATCTAATAAGGTTTCTGTATAACTCTTTACGGTGGTAAGTGGTGTACGAAGTTCATGAGATACATTTGCTACGAATTCTTTACGCATTTGATCTAACTTTTGCTGTTTCGTAACATCTTGGATAACCACTACTAGGCCATCTGCTTCTTTTTTAGCATTTAGATAAACATCAAAATGCATTTTTAAATATCTATCACCTATAGTTAACGTTTGATCTGCGCCTTCATAAGGCTTACCTGCTAGTAGTTCTTCAAAGTTAACCTCAAGACCTATATTTTCAAAAACTTCTTCGAAATTAGGGGCCATACTGGTAGCACCTATCATTTCATAACATACAGAATTAACATGGATTAAAACCCCTTGCCTATTAAAGGCCATAACACCATCAGCCATATGTTCAAAGATTTTTTCTAGTTTATTCTTTTCACTAGTAATGACCTCCATAGTAGTACTTAATTGACTTGCCATGTAGTTAAAGCTCTGAGTCAATTCTCCAATTTCATCTGCTGCTTCTACAGGTATTCTATTAATAGAATTACCAGCAGCCAATTTCTTTGAGTTATTAGTAAGTGCTTTTATAGGTGAGGTAATCATATTAGAAAATACAATACCACAGAAACCCGTAATAAACATAGCTAGCACCAATCCTATGGTAATCGTTTTCATGATGCTAAAGATATTATTGTGTACATCTACTATATTGGCTTTAATATAAATAATACGTTCGATATCTCCCTGTTTATTCAAGATAACCCTTGCATGATCTGTATATTCACCGCCAGTAAAAACAGAAAAATGGCTAATTTCAGCTGTAGCCGACTTTTTGGTTCTTTTAGCCCTAACAACTACTTCCTCTTTTACACGTTCACCTATACTTAATTTACCACCTGTAGTACTTTCCACTCTTCCTTCTGAATCTAAGCAATAAATTTCATATTGATCATCTACCTGATTGCTCAAATCATCTAGATTCCAATTGCCTCTCTCTTCAATGTTTTCAGCCATGTTTTCGATGGTGCTTTGTACGCTTTCATAACTTCTTTCTTCTGTACTATACACAATGTATGTACCGCTTATGAGCATAATGATGATAATAGTGCACAAATAAATCAATACGATTTTAAGCTGTATGCTTGTTCTCATAACTTAGCCTCTAAAATAATAGCCTACACCTCTTTTGGTTAATACATAAGCTGCTTTGGAGGCATCGTCTTCTATTTTCTCTCTTAGTCTTCTAATGGTTACATCTACTGTTCTTACATCACCATAATACTCATAGCCCCAAACCTTTTCTAATAACTCTTCTCTAGAAAACACCTGTCCTTTGGCTTGCCATAGGAATTTTAAAAGCTCAAATTCTCTAAGAGTTAAATCAATAGCTTCATTATTTTTACTTACTTCATACTTTTTAAGATCCATACACAAATTATCTTCTACTAAGTTATCCTCGTTAGCTTCTGCTTTATTTCCCTCTGTCATTTTTCTTCTAAGTCTTGCTTTTACTCTTGCCATAACCTCTCTCATACCAAAAGGTTTTGTGACATAATCATCAGCACCCAATTCTAAAGCTAAAACTTTATCGATTTCATCTGCTTTTGCAGAAATAATGATAATAGGCACTTCTTTGGTTTGTCTAATTTCCTTACAAATTTCTAGGCCATCTTTCTTAGGCAGCATAATATCTAGTAGGACTAGGTCTAAATCCTTTGTTTTGATAAGATCTAGACCTTCTTCACCATCATAGGCTGTATATACCTCGTAGCCGTCCTTTTCTAGGTTATACTTAATAATGTCCGAAATAGCTTTTTCATCTTCAATAATACCAATACGCTGCATTGAATCTCCCCCTACTTGATCTCTTTTTATATTTAAGCTTCTTTATTTTCTTCGGCAGGTACTTCCTCTTTCACTATCTTTAATGGCAATAATGGCTCATTTATATTCACTTTAATAGCCTGCCCAATTCTTAATACAACTTTATCTGTGAATTCTGGATTGGCTGAAATAATACTATCAATGGTTGTATTGTACTTATTAGCAATTCCTGAAAGTGTATCACCACTTTGTACTTCATAGCTAATACTTTTAGGTGTTGTTACCGTACACTTTTGTACTAGTTTTTCCATAGAAATTAAATCAGCTTCTTTGGCAAATATATCTTTTAATTCAACCTTCTTGCCAAATTCTACTTTAACAGCTTTGTCTCCATAATACTTCTTTTTAAGCTCCGTCTTAAGTGTTTCAAGCTCTGCTTCTGAAGTTACTATACCTATAGGTTCATCTTCCACATAAATTTCTTTAAACCCTACTAAAATCTGCATATTACTTCTCATGCTGGATATTAAATAAGTAGGATCAATATAGTCTCTTTTTTTGGCGCGATATCTTCTTAATTCTAAGTCATCTTCAAATTTAACATCACTTTGATACTCTGTCCTAAGCTGTGCGATAACAGTTTCTTTCGCTGCTTCTATCACCTTAATATCCTTAATGGCACCTATGACTTCTCCATTAATACTAATCTCATAAGCATTTGGTCTAAATGCAAGCCATATACCCAAAATAGTTGCTATAACAATCGCAATCACCATAATTTTTCTATCCGGTTTTAAATTAAGGCTCCGTCTTCTCCTAGCATTATTAAGCTTAATTACTTTTTTTCCACTACTTCTTGCCACACTTTTACTCCTTTCATTTAAGTCCAGTTTAAAAAGCATACCTTCCTACCTTATCATAAAAGGGGACATTTTTCTTCATGTCCCCTCTCATTATTGCACCTTGCTCTATCCGATAATTAGAATTTTTTCTGGTGAAGAATCGTCTAAATATTTATAAGTAATTACAACTTCCATACCTATATCTAAAGTGTTACGATTTACTTCTTTGTTATTATTGATAATAGAAAGCGAATTAGGTACTTCTATACGTTTATAAATCTGAGTTTGTCCTGATATAGGGTCATAATCTACAAGCACATCAATGTAATCACTGCCTCTTGAAACATTCTTAATGATACCTTTATAGTTCACGGCACTTGTACTCTTAACTACATCAAGAGAAACCACTTCTTTACTTTCAAGTAAGAGTTCAATCTCTTGACCTAAATGAAGATCGCGTAAATTAATGTATTTACGTGAATTAATATCATAAATCTCTGTTTCTGTACCTAAGGTATAGGTTACAGTTTCCTTACCGGTGTTAACTACTACCCTGCCTGGTTGTGCCAGATGAATCTCTTTAATCATACCTGTTACATTGCTTTGCTCCCCTGTTGCTGTAACTGCACTAATGGTAGTTCCTGTTTTTGTTAAGCTAATTTGATCACCTATTCTTAGATCTTCTAGGTTTTTAATTTTATTATTACGTTTAATTGTTGCTTTTTCTGGTATAAATATAGTAGCTTCGCTAGTTCCTTGTTTAAGGGTTACATTATAGCCATCTAAAACAACTTGTTTAGCTGTGATTTCACCACTGCTTAAAGTACTTACAATGCTGCCTGTTCCTTTAGTAGCTTGTACTTTAGTAATCGTTGCATTTGCTACGCTAACAACAACCGTATCCCCTGCATTAAGGGCACTACTATCAGCTGTTACACCATTTAAAGTGATGGTGCAGTTGCTATCTAAAATATACGTTCTTGTTTGTCCATCTGAAAGACTTATACGGACAATACCATTACTAACCTTTTCTAACAATGTCCCTGTTACTGTACTTGCATTAACGGTGGTATCTGAACCACTATTAGAATTGCTATTTGAATTACTATTACCATTTCCTACTACTTTTATACTTGTAACATACTCTATATTATTAGTTAGTTCATAGGTTACTGTTATCTTTTGTTCTGCTGTAAGAGAAGATAAACTAATCTCATTACCTGCTTCATCTTTAGCTTTTAAAGTATTTTTTACAGTATAATAAATTGTTTTACTGTCTCCTTCTTTTTGTACTGCTATGTATTGTTCAGAGGTGTTCTTAGACATCATCTTTTTGAAGGTAACAGTTTCACCAGCTGTGGTATTAGTTTGACCACCATTAGTGCCACTATTAGAATTATTGTCTGTGCCCGCTTCTTTTATTTTTAAGGCATCACTTACCATCTTAGCACATAATGCTTTGGTAACTGGCGTATTAGGATTAGAATTACCCTTTGCATCAGGTGTAATCATACCTATACTCTTTAAATAAGCCATATAAGGTCTATTCGTAGCACTTATTAAGCTTTCATCCTTAAAAGCACCAGCGACATAATCAGCTTGAGCTGTTTTTTCTTTACCTAGTATACGTACGATGTATACTGCTAAGTCTTGTTTAGTCATGATGGCTTTAGTTTCTTTATTATTAGCTTTTGTAATAAATTTGTCTAAGTCAGTTTTGCTAATAAAACCTCTACCTAGTATGTACGCTACCTGTTGATCATAGAGCTTATCCCATGTACTATATTTAGTCGCATAGGACGCAAGTGTTGACTTTTGATTGTTATAATTATTGATGATTTGATTTTTAAAGGTTTCATCAATGTTTGTAGCAATCTCTACATTGACATAGCCTGTAGCCTTTGCCAAGATATCTGCTACCTCAAAGTATGTCATTTGGTTATTAGGGAAAAATTGTCCTTTACTATTATAAGTAACAATCCCCTTGTTTTCTAAATCTGTAATTGCTGTGTATGCCCAGTGATTTGCAGGCACATCAGTTGCTACTGCTGCAAAGGTACTAACTGTATATAAAGTGGCTAAGCCCAGTGCTAATAAACTCTTATTAAACTTTCTAAACTTCATTAATTCCCTACCTCCTCATATTGTTTAAAGTTTTACATAGTTTTCCTACTTTAGTTATATTCTATGCCAAAAATGCTTAAAAAACAATACAAACCTACATTACAAATAGAATACAAATACGTGAAAAGACCACTTCAAAAGTGACCCAGGCTCTTGAAGTGGTCTTATGATTTTACTCGTTTCTATTTAGCTTAATCGCTCTCTTAACTTTTTTAAAGCTGCTCCTTTCCTAAATTCAATCGTCTTATAATTAACGCCTAAAGCTTTCGCAATATCTATCAGCTTCTTACCTTCCAAATAATAAGCTTTAATGATGTATTGCTCCACCTCGCTTAGCTTCTTTAGCTCCCCTAGAGCCACTTCCCATAGAAGCTCCTTTTCTACTTCTTTTTCTACATCCACCCGCTCATCCACTGCTTCTAGCAGTATCTCATTTCCTTCTAAAAGTCTACGTTTACTTTTCTTATTCTGGTTGGACCGCCATCCATATAAAGTAATTTTATAATAGCTTTCAAAGGGAACCCCTAAACGCTCATCATATCTTTCTAACGCTTTTTGTAGTTGCATATAACATTCCTGCTTTAAATCGTCCTCGTCAAAACCATACAGCACCGTTTCTCTTACGAACTTTTTTACAAGGGGATTCATCTTTTCCCACCATACATAAGATAACCTACTTTGTTCCTCTGTCATTATTCACCTTTTCTGCTGCAGCTGTTTATTTGCGCAACACAAAGGTAACATGAACTTTATTCAAAACGAATTGAACAGTTTTCATTAGTTATGTAATAGTTTGAAAAACTCCCTATTTTTTCTACATTTCACTAATAGATACTTGAAAACCTCTCACTATAGTTATATAATTTATCATACACAAAGCGAACATATGTTCGATTACTAAGGAGATGATTTTCCATGTTCTATTCAGATATTGCAGCTCTTATTCCTTTTTATGATACCTATGGACAAAACTCTACTTGCATTCTATTTAAAGATGGTTCTAAAGAATATGCTTCTTGTTCCATCAAAACCTATATCTATCGTATGCTTTATACGCTTCACCTTGACCCTAAGGCTATTCGTCACTGGACTCACCAGGTTATAGGAAGTAAATTAAATACTCCTGTGGTGATTGATAATAATCTGATCTTTTTACCTGTTAAACTCCGAAAAGGTGTAGGTAAGCAGGATGGCTGCTTTGGCTATGTCAACAGTAGTTTCATAGTAGCCATAGAAGATAACCAACTCACTTTAATCAATAATCAAATACTAACCACCTTGTCCCCCAAATCCTACATTCTCAAAAAGCAAAATGCTGCCAAGCTCCTTGGCTATGCTTATGTAGATTACAAAAAACAATTTGAATTCATGTGGAAAGAAAAAGTAACTTAAGGACCTGCCCTCTGGTGGAATATCCGTTTGTGACCAATGAATTTTAAGGGCATATGTACTTTATTTTCTACAAGCTGATATCTCATTACTGGGTTATCAGCTAAGGTAGAGACCAATAGAGGTCTCTCCCTTCTTCCTCCTATATGAGTCATGGTCCTTTCCTCTGCTTTCTCCCCTGGTTGTAGTCCCCTAGCTATAACAGCTCCAAACATACCTATTACCGGTAGCAGAAAGAATACCATACTAAATAGCATTTCCATTAACATATCTTTTCCTCCATTTCTGTATCCCTCATTTATTTACAGTCAATTTCTCTGTTATGTACTGTTCTTTTACTTTTGGTTGTTTACTTGTATTTTTGTATTTTTTTACCATTTGCAAAGGTTGTACTATTGTTATACCCTATGACTTTTTAAAAATCAAGTTAATGTTTGAAACTTTTTTATATTTTTTCTTATTAAACAATCAGTTAAAGGCTTGATATTCAAATATTATTTACATTCTAGTCTTTGAAAACCACCTATTCTCATAGGTTAATTACCTTTTAGCAAACAAAAGGGATGAAGCAAACCAAGCGTTCTAGACCTTGGTTCACTTCATCCCTTTTTTATATGCTTATAACTTAGTCATTCATCACTTTAATACTCAAAATCTTTCTTTAAAATAGATCTTCTAACTTAATGACGAGCTCCGTTTAGCAGAAGAGGACATATAATGTACTTTCCCATTTAGTATTTATCTTTTATAATCGTTTAGATCAATGGCTAAACTCATTATGCCTCCTCTTCTTTTTTAGGCAAAAATATTCTTAGCTTATTAGAAATTACCTCTATCTTCATTGGGAAACTAGGCCCTTCCTCCCCATCCACATCTGTTACAAAATGCTTTTGTTCTTGATTATGACATTCAATGGTTACCTTGTCAGTAGTAATGTAATCTACCTTTGAATCCTTTAAATGCTCTCCTTGTAATACTTTAAGGAAGAGACCTGGTACATCAAAGAAACCAATGTCTTTGATGCAAACCATATTAAATACCCCATCTGTAATCTCAGCTTCCTGAGCCAACTTCAAAAGTCCTCCAGCTCCTTTGCCATTAAAAACAAGTACTAAAATATATTTGCCTTTTAGAATTTCTTTATCAGTCGTGATGGTCATATCCATAGCTTGATAGTTTTGTATTTCTTCAAAGCCCTTAACATAGTAAGCTAGCCTTCCAAACTTCTTTTTCATTTCCAAGTCTACCGTATGAGATACGCCACTAAAAAGTCCCATGTTACACACATTAATGAAATACTTTTCATTAGTCTTCCCTACATCTATATAAGAAAGTTCTCCTTCTTCTACTAAAGCCAAGCACTCCTTAATCCCCATAGGAATTCCTGCTGAGTTTGCAAAATCATTCGAAGTGCCTAGAGGCAAGATGAGAAGCGGAATATCTAGTCCTTTTTCTAGCATGCCTGTAATACAATCATTAACTGTACCATCGCCACCAGAAATAAGTATAAGCTGGGTATTATCTACTGTTATATTTTCTTTGATATAGCTTTTAATATCTCCTGGAGCCATACTTCTATATAAGCTTAGCTCATAATCAAACTGCTGCATTTTCTTAGCAATATAGTCTAGATGTGTAATAATAGCCCTATGACCTGCTTTGGGATTGTAAAGTAAAACTGCTTTTCGTTTCATCTTCTCCACCTCCTATATCCTATTTTCTTATATTGTACATTGTATGTTATTTTAATACAATTAAAACTAGCCATATAAAAAGTGTAGGCTATTTAGATTTTTTCTAAACATCCTACACTCTTATAATTTACACAGTTTTCTTTAACTTCTCAAGTTGCTCTTTATAAAGATGACAAGCTACTAAGTGACCTTCTCCTGTAGCATCCACTAAACTTGGACATTCTTTAGTACAAGCTTCTGTTTTCTCTAAATAGCAGCGTGTGTTAAAAAGACAACCTGGTGGTGGTGCTATAGGACTTGGTACATCCCCTTTTAAGATAATGCGTTCTTTGCTTTTCTTCAGCTTAGGGTCAATAACAGGGGTTGAAGAAAGTAATGCCTTTGTATAGGGATGAATAGGTGAATCATAAAGTTCATGTTTATCTGCTAACTCCTGGATTTTACCTAAGTACATAACGCCTACTCGGTCACTAATGTGTTTAACTACATTTAACCCATGGGCGATAAAGAGATAGGTGAGGCCAAACTCTTCCTTTAAGTCTGCAAGTAAATTAAGTACTTGAGCTTGGATAGATACGTCTAGCGCTGAAACTGGTTCATCACAAACAATAAGCTTAGGTTCTACTGCTAATGCTCTAGCGATGCCCACTCTTTGACGTTGTCCACCTGAAAATTCATGAGGGTAACGATTTCTTTGATGGCTTGCTAGTCCTACACAGTTAAGGAGGTAAAGAACTCGCTTTTCAATATCTTCTTTAGGCATTAATTTATTGATTCTAATAGGTTCTGCGATGATATCACCAATAGTCATTCTAGGATTAAGTGAAGCATAAGGGTCCTGGAATACCAACTGAATATCTTTACAATAAGCTCTTCTTTGTTTCGCATTTAATTTAGCAAGATCCACACCGTTGTATAGGATTTCTCCACTTGTTGGGGCATAAACATTAGCTAACATTTTACCAATGGTTGTTTTACCACAACCACTTTCACCTACTAACCCAAAGGCTTCTTGTTTATAAATTTTAAAGGAAATATCTTGAACTGCTTTAAGTACTTTAGTAGGTTTTCCAAAAAAGCTTTTTTCAATGACAAATTCTTTGGTTAAGTGATTAATCTCTAATAAAACTTCTTTTTCCTTCTCCATTATTTTGCCACCTCCTGCTCTTTGGTATATAAGTGACAGCGCACTTTACGTTCACCATCTACTATCATTTCTGGTTCTTTTGTTTTACAAATCTCCATGCATTTGCTGCAACGATCACTAAAGCTACAGCCACTTGGCATATTCATTGGATTAGGTACCATACCTTCTATCATGTAAAGTCTTTCTCTATCTTCATCTGCTCTAGGAATAGACGCTAGAAGTCCTTCTGTATAAGGATGAAGTGGCTTTTCAAAAAGGGCATCTACTTTAGCTTCTTCAACGACTTTACCACAGTACATAACGATAACTCTGTCAGCAGCTTCTGCTACAACGCCAAGGTCATGAGTGATAAGAAGCACTGCCATGCCTAATTTCTGACGAAGCTTATAGATAAGGTCTAGGATTTGTGCTTGAATAGTTACATCAAGCGCAGTAGTAGGTTCATCTGCTATAAGGAGCTCAGGATTACAAGCAAGCGCCATAGCTATCATGACACGTTGTCTCATACCTCCAGACATTTGGTGAGGGTAGTCTTTTACCCTTTGCTCTGGGGAAGGAATCCCTACTAGTTCAAGCATTTCTACAGCTCTTGCCAGGGCTGCTTTTTTATCAAGCTTCATATGTAAACGAATACTTTCTGTAAGCTGCTCACCAATGCGGAGAACAGGATTTAGCGAAGTCATAGGTTCTTGGAAAATCATTGAGATTTGATTACCTCTTATGGCTCTCATTTCTGCGGGCGACTTTTTAAGGAGATTTTCTCCTTTATAAAGAATCTCACCTTCTGCTATTTCTGCATTTTCAGCTAAAAGCTGCATAATAGATAGAGAGGTAACACTTTTTCCTGAACCACTTTCTCCTACGATTGCAAGTATCTCACCATCATTACAGTTAAAGCTAATATCGTTAACTGCTTTTACGGTGCCTCTTTTCATTTTGAATACAGTACTTAGGTTATTTACTTCTAATAACATATTTTCACCTCTCTCCTTAATGACGTGCCTTAGGGTCAAAGGCATCTCTTAGCCCGTCCCCTAATAGATTAAATGCAAGTACCGTAATAGTAATGGCAAGTCCAGGGAAAATAAGCATATAAGGTGCTTCAAAGATAAACACACGGGCACGTCCTAACATATCTCCCCATTCTGCATAAGGAGGTTGTACACCAAGTCCTAAGAAGCCAAGTGCTGCTGTATTTAAAACGGCACTAGAAATACCTAAAGTTGCACGAACAATAATAGGTGAAAGAACATTAGGAAGAATATGCCTAAAGATAATAGCACCATCTTTATTACCAATAACTTTCGCTGCTTGAACATATTCACTATCCTTGATAGACATAATGCTACCTCTGACGATACGTGCATATTCTGGTATAGATACGAGTCCGATAGCAATAACAGCTTTATCAATACCTCTACCTAAAGCAGCCATAAACGTAATGGCAAGGAGAATATCTGGAATGGACATCATAATATCCATAAATCTCATGATAATCGTATCGATTTTACCACCCTTATAACCTGCAATAGCTCCAAACAAGGTTCCTATAACAAGGGCAAAGCTTACGGCTGCCACCCCTACAGATAAAGAAACTCTTGTCCCATCAATAACACGAGAGAAAATGTCTCTTCCTTGTTCATCAGTACCAAACCAGTGGGCCGCGGAAGGTGTTAATTTATTAATGGACATGTCCCCATAATTCGGATCATAAGGCATAAGGAACTTACCAAAAACGGCTAGGAAGATTAAGAAGCCAATGATAACCATACCCACCACAGCTGCTTTATTTCTTGTAAGGGCATACCACATTTGTTTAAATTCTGATTCTGGCTTTTCTATTTTAACGTTAGCTATTTCATTATTTTGATTTGCAATTTGCTCTGCTGCCACTATTATTCCTCCTCTCTAAGAATATTTAATACGTGGATCTAGGAATGCATAGATAATATCAACGATTAAGTTCATCATAACAAAGATGAAGGCTACTAATAAAACGACACCTTGTACAATAGGGAAATCTGATTTCATAATCGCTTCTACGGTATATTTGCCTATACCTGGCCATGCAAATACTGTTTCAGTCAGCACAGCTCCACCCATTAAATACCCCAGTTGGATACCAATAACGGTTACTATAGGAATCATGGCATTTGAAAGGGCATGTTTACGAATAACTTTGCCTTCTGCAATACCCTTTGCTCTAGCTGTACGAATATAGTCTTGTGATAAAGTTTCTAGCATTGTGCTTCTTGTCATACGTGCAATAATCGCCATAGAATACATGGCAAGTGCTGCTGATGGTAAGACTAAATGCTTTAAGGAAGAAACGAAAGATTCCATATTACCTGCTATAAGGCTATCTATTAAATAAAGACCTGTTACGTTCTCCGGTCTTAATAGTGTTTCGATTCTACCTTGTGCTGGTAGCCAACCTAAAATTCCTGAGAAAAGAATAATAAGTAATATACCTAGCCAGAAGATCGGCATAGATACCCCCACCAAAGATAAAATCATACTTAGGTTATCAATGATGGAATTTTTCTTGACTGCTGATATAACTCCTAAGGTGATACCTAATAGTGAAGCAATAATGATGGCACATAAGGCAAGCTCAATAGTAGCTGGGAAACGTGAGAAAATCTCTTTAGCTACTGGCTTTTTAGTATAATAAGAGTTACCAAAATCCCCCTTAAAAATGCCTTTCATATAATCTATGTACTGAGTAACGATAGGCTCATTAAGTCCGTTGGCTTCACGCCATTCTTCCATTTTTTCTTCTGTGGCATGTTGCCCAAGTACGATACCAGCTGGATCTGGCGAGAATACACGCATCATCGCAAAGATGATGATGGACACGCCGAGAAGTACAGGAATTAATAGCAGGATGCGTTTAGCAATATACTTTAACATGTATTGACTCCTTTCAATATTAAATCTAGACCTACAATTTATATCATTTAGAAGTTGAGGATAGCATAAGTACCATTCATAAGGATAATGAATGGTACTTATGGATTTATTCTTAATTAAGAATTTTATTTGTTTTTGTACATTTCTCTGAAGAAAATGTTACCTGTTGGGTGGTAAGAATAGTTCTGTACTGCTGGTGAGTATGCAGATAAACTATTTGCATGGCTGATTGGAAGCCATACTGCAAGGCTTGCAATATATTTTTCTGCTTCTGTGTAGATAGCATTTCTTGCGTCACCTTTTTCTGTAGATGTCCCTTCTGCAATCATAGCATTTAATTTTTCATCATTTAATTTTGCTACGTTCATCGCTGGACTTTGGTCACATAAAAGGTTGAGGAAGTTATCTGGGTCACCATTATCACCAATCCAACCATAGAAACATACATCGTAGTCACCTGCTACAACTTTATCTTTGTATGTAGTCCAGTCATAATCTTCAATTGTTACTTCAACACCAACTTTGCTCCAGTAAGATTGGATAGATTCTGCTAATGCTTTATTTCTTGCATTATATGGCCTTGGATTATTGTAAACGATCATTTTAATAGGTTGATTGAAGCCTGCTGCTGCAAGTTCTGCTTTAGCTGCTTCTGGATCGTATTCTACTTGTTTAACGTCTGCACTATAACCTGGCATAAATGTTGGAAGAATAGTTGTAGCTAATTCTGCATAATCACCATAAAGTGCTGTAACAAGCTCTGGTACATTAACTGCTTTTGAAAGCGCTGTTCTAACAGCTACATTATCAAAAGGTGCTCTTGTTGTATTATAAGCCATGTAGTTAATGTTCATACCTGAAACATTGTAAAGTTCATTACCATCAGCTTTGATTTGATCAACACCTGTAGAGTCGATACCATCAATCATATCTACTTCACCACTCTTAAGAGCTACGATACGAGCTGAGTTATCTGGAATGAATTTGAATACAATATTTTTTGTTTTAGCTGGTTCTCTCCAGTATTCATCGTTTCTTGTTAAAATGATATCTTCTGAAGGATTCCATTCTACAAATTTGTATGGGCCAGTACCTACTGGTGACTCATTGAGGTTACCACCATTAGCTTCAAGAGCTGTAGGGCTTGCAATAGGAGCTGCAAGGCTCATTGCAAGGTTAGCAAGGAATGCTGTATTTTTCTTTGTTAAGTTAATTTGAACTGTGTACTCATCTACTACAACTACATCTTTAACATCTGCATATACGAAGCTTGCATATGGCATGTCTTCTTGACGTTGTGGTGGTAATTGTCTATCAATGTTTACTTTAACTGCATCTGCATTAAAGTCTGTACCATCGTGAAATTTAACACCTTGTCTTAATTTAAAAGTATAACTTAAACCATCTTCTGATACTTCCCAGCTTTCTGCAAGGCAAGGTTCAAGCTCTGTTGAATCCTTAGCATAAGCTAAAAGTCCTTCATATACGTTAACGATAACCTTTGATGATTCTCCATCATCAACAAATGCAGGATCAAGTCCACGTGGTTCTGCTCCTTGTGCAAAAACTAAAGTATCTGCAATATTAGCATCAGCAGCAGTTCCTGCTTCAGCCGAAGCTGCTGGCTTATCACCAGCTTGACTAGATGAATTTCCGCCGCAACCTACTAGCATAGTTACTGCAAGTAGTGGGGCTATTACTAAAGCCAATTTCTTTTTCATATTTAATCCTCTCCTTCTTAATATGTCTACTTTCTTGTTCAAGTGTATCCCCAACTTGAATATTATGTAAATCATTTGCATAGAAATACGTTCGTCATTAGCTTAAACAAACCATCTTTGAAACGCTTCTTGCAACAAAGATAAACTCAAACTTCATATAGTACTTTAAGTTGTTTATCTTTTTTAGTAATTATACATATTTTTGTTGTTAATTGCAATATATTTACATAAGTTTTTGTTTTACTTGATTTTATAATAAAATATATCACTTGATTTTTAAGTATTTATGTCATTCATTTTTTAGTAATATAATAACAAATTTAGCCTCTTGCATAATTAAGTAAATATATAACTGCTTTAGTAAGCTGAAAAGGTCCTCATCCAGTAATGGTTACATTACTGGATGAGGACCTTTTCATGGCATTCTTAATTATTTCATTTTTCCATTGATAGTAGTTTTAATGATAATCCCATCACCTTGCTATCTTCTCAAGCGCCTCATATTGTTGTTGATGTAATTTTCTTTTTGTTTGTTCTTCTATGCACTGCTCAATATAAAGTAATAGATTTTCTTTAAACTTACTTACAGCAAAAGCCTCACTATGTAATTTAATCTGCGCCGAATCATATCTTACACCTACAGCCTCAAATAGCTTAATAGCTGCTATCAAACTTTCACTTGTTTGTTCTCTGAATAAAATCCCCGTCTCACCATCCCTTACAGTATCCATTACTCCACCTCTACCATAGGCAATGACCGGTGTACCTGATGCTTGTGCTTCTACTGGTGTAATACCAAAATCCTCTTCACCAGGGAAAATAAACGCCTTACTCTCGGCATAATATCTGGCAATCTCTTCATCACTCAATCTACCAAGGAAGATAATATTCTCCTTAGCCATAGCCTTTAGCTTCTTCTCCTCAGGGCCCCCTCCAATAATAACCAAAGGCAGACCTAATTTATTAAAGGCTGCTATTGCTAAATCTATTCGTTTATAAGTCACCAATCTAGATACTATCAAATAATAATCTTGCTTTTTAGGTGCTATCTCATATAAGTGTGTATTTACAGGTGGAAAAATCACCTTCGATTCCCTACGATAATACTTACTAATGCGATCTTGTATGTAATGAGAAATGGCAATAAAATAATCTACCCTGTCTGCTGCTAATCTATCCCACATTCTAATCTTATGAATCACATGAGAAATAAACCATTTTTTAAGACCCCTCATCTCCTTGGTATACTCATAATAAAATTCCCAAACATATCTAATAGGCGTATAGCAATAACATATATTTAAAGCATCCGAGCGCGTAATGACACCTTTACAGCAAGATGAGGAGGATGTAAGAACCAAGTCATATTCTGTTAAATCCAATTCTTCAAAAGCCTTAGGCATGAAGGGCAGATAATGAGGATACTTTTTTTTAGCAAATGGAAGCTTCTGCACAAAAGTCGTCCGTATATCATAATTTTTAAATCTCTCTGGCATATTATCTTTATCGTATACTAAAGTATAGATAGGCGCCTCTGGAAAAAGCTCATGTAACACTTCAACTACCCTTTCAGACCCTCCATATACACTTAACCACTCATGTACAATTGCTACTTTCATTATCTTACTCCTCTATTAACTATTTCATCGTTTTATTTTCTCTAACAACAACCTGTATAAATCAATCATTAATCATTGTTAAAGTAATTCTTTATATACCCTATAAAGTTTTTCAGCAGATGTCTCCCAACTAAACTTTTGAGCTTGAGTATAACCTTTTTGAATTAGCTCTTGCTTTTTTGCTTCGTTTGTCGTTAGCTGATACATGCTTTCTGCTATTGCTATAGTATCCTTTGGATCTACCAATAACCCTGCCTCTCCTGCCACCTCTGGTAGTGATGATACATTGGTGGTAATTACCGGCGTACCTGCTGCCATTGCCTCGATAACAGGGATACCAAAACCTTCATAAATAGAGGGAAATACAAAGCACTGTGCCATTTGATAAAGTGCTGGTTTATCAATCTCATCAATATACCCTAAATCTACTACATCATCCTCTAAGCCTAGCTCCTGTATCTTCTTAAATATTCCTTCATAAAGCCAACCCTTCTTACCTGCTAACACTAATTTAATTTCAGCATTAGACTTGTCCCCTTCAATCTTAAACCTTTTAAAAGCTTCAATTAACGTTTCAATATTTTTTCTAGGTTCTAGGGTTCCTATATAGAGTATATATTGATCTGGAAGTTGATATTTTTCCCTTACACTTTGACTATTATTTCTCGCCTCATTAAAGTGTTTAAAGTCTACGCCACAATAAATCACTTCTATTTTACTTGGATCTACTCTTAAATGCTGTATCATGTCTTGTTTAGTGGCTTCCGAAATAGTAATAATCTTATCTGGCCTTTCTAAGCTGTACGCCAAATCCCTTTTAATACGTCTTAGATTACGCTTATCCATGGTCTCTGGATAAAACTCAAAGGTGAGGTCATAAATAGTATTCATCACTTTCCCCTGTATACGAGGTGGTACGATAAAGTTAAAGAAGTGGGTTAACTGTGCCTCTCTTTTAAAAAGTTGATTATACTTAATAGGTAGGTAGTGCCATATCCTACGATAAACCCCATAGGGAAATAGTTTACAGGTCTCTTTATTAAAGTCTATACCCATTAAGTCTTGCTTTAAATCATTTCTTTCTAAAAAGTTAAATACATCTCCTTGTAACTCTATTTGTTCATAAGCTTGTAGCCTTTTACTAAGTTCATAGGTATAAACACCTACCCCTGACCTATTCTTTAAACAAGGTTGTAATTCTATTGCAATCTTCATACCTTCGCTCCCTTTTTACTTCAATACACTTTGATATACCTCATAAGTTCTCCTAGCTGTTTTTTCCCAGGTAAATTGTTTAACTCTTACTTGCCCCTTTTCTCTTAGTTGATTTCTAAGATCCTGATGCTCTATTAAAGACCTCATTCCTCTTACAATCTCTTCTAAATCAGCAGGGCTACAAAACAAAGCACTATCACTGCAAGTTTCTTTGAAGATTTCAAGATTAGAAACTAGCACTGGACAACCTCTTATCATCGCTTCTAGAGGGGGTAAGCCAAAGCCTTCGTATAAAGAAAGGCTAACGTAAAACTCTGCCTCCTTATATAAAGCCTCTAGCTCTAATTCATCTACAAAACCTGTGAATACAACCTCTTCTTCTAAGCCTAAAACATTCACCTGATTAAATACCTCTTCGTACATCCAACCCTTTTTCCCCGCAATGACTAACTTATACTCTTTATGGATTTTCTTAATCTCATAAAAAGCTTTAATCAGTTGAACAATATTTTTATGAGGAGCTATAGTACCTACATACAATAGGTATCTATGTGTTATACCTAAATGGGTTAAAATATCTTTAGCTTTTCTGTCATCAACCATTACCTTAGGTGGCTCTATTCCGAGATGAATTACACTGATATCTGCCGCTACATTAGGATAATAAGAGTATAATTCTTTCTTAGTAAACTCAGAATCACAAATAAGATGACTGGCATTTCTTATAGTAGCCTGTAACAAGGTATACTTAGTCATATTCTGCATTCTTGTATACTTATCCCTCATGGTGTGCATGGCCATATCATGAATAGTAGCTACTTTATGCCCTTGATAAAACACTGGTGTCGCATAGTCAGGAAAATGTACCAAATCATAGGCTTTATATAAATGTTTACTCGTCCATTGTTCCTGTATAATACGCTTAGCACTAGATGGAAGTACTTTATCCACATGAATTATATTTTCTCCCTTATATTTATCCCCAAATTCTCCACGCATGAGGATATCTACTGGGTACTCGTCTTTTATAAAAGTATGTATTAGATTTTTTGTATAGTTAGAAATTCCAGCTCCATTTTTTTCATAATGGAGTCCATTGAGTAATATTTTATTCACTTTATAAACTCCCTTAAATAATAATATCTATAGTATAGCACAAAAAAAGAAGAGATTAACTCTTCTTTTTCATATCTAATCTTTATATTTATGCATCTGTCCTAACTATTTCGATACTATTATACATCGAATCATAATACTTTTCATAATCCCCTGATACTATGTGATTAATCCATTCTTTATTATTCAAGTACCACTGAATAGTTTCTTTAATTCCTTGCTCAAAAGTATAAGATGGGCTCCAACCTAGCTCACTCGTAATTTTGCTATTATCAATAGCATAACGTCTATCATGTCCTGGCCTATCTTGAACATACTCAATAAGTTCTTCTGATTTGCTCAATTCTTTGATAATTAATTTTACAATATCAATGTTAGCCTTTTCATTATTTCCACCTATATTATAAACTTCTCCTAAGACACCCTTATGTAAAACCGTATCAATTCCTGTACAATGATCTTTCACATGCAACCAATCACGAATTTGCATGCCGTCCCCATAGACAGGAAGACACTTATCATTTAGGCAATTGTTAATCATTAATGGAATAAGTTTTTCTGGAAACTGATAAGGACCATAGTTATTAGAGCATCTTGTAATATTAATTGGCATTCCAAATGTCTCATAATAAGCTCTAACAATTAAATCTGCACTAGTTTTAGATGCAGAATAGGGACTATTTGGCGCTAAAGGAGTGGTCTCCGTAAACATTCCTTCTTTACCAAGTGTTCCATAAACCTCATCTGTAGAGACTTGTAAGAACTTAACTCCTTCTTTAAATGCTCTACAATACTTATCATCAGGATTAACCTTCCAGTATCTCTTAGCTACATCCAGTAAAGCCTGTGTACCTAATATATTGGTAGTTAAAAATATTTCTGGATTTTCTATACTTCTATCTACATGAGATTCAGCAGCAAAATTTACGACAGCATCAATGTTATACTTTTTAAAGATTTCTTCTAACAACACTCTATCTCTTATATCTCCTTTAATAAAAGTATAACAAGAATGTTGTTCTACATCCGTTAGGTTCTCTAGATTACCAGCGTAGGTTAACGCATCCATGTTAATAATGTGATATTTATATGTATTAAGCATATGCTTTATAAAATTGGATCCAATAAAGCCTGCCCCTCCTGTTACGAGTATATTTTTCATATATGGTTATTCCTTTCATTCTACTTATAAAAACTAATATATTATTCTTGTACCAAAGATAACGTATGATTCATATCCTGCTAATTTTTAAAACAATATCTCTTTGCATAAGCAACCGTTTTAGATAAATTCAATAACTCCTCATATCTTACACTGGTATTATTGCCTAGAAAGTTTATTATTTTTTCTATTACATCATTCCCTACTATGTTAAACTCTTCATTAACTAAATTAACTAATCTTATACTTGAATCTTCAATTATACATGAACTATCGCTTATACCCTCCAAAATATTCACTATCGTTTTATGAATACTTTGTTGAAGTATTTCTTTTTTATTTAGATTATTATGCACAATTATTACATCTGAATATTCAGTCACAAAGTTTTTACCAAATAAATATGGCGGGATTTTATTATATGAACTACTTATATACTCTTTAAAAAATCTGTTTTTTAACTCATCTAATTCTAGTTCATCTTTTGCTTCTTTTATTATTTGCAAATATGGAATAGGTAGATATAAATCATGTGTATCGATGAAGCCTCTATAATAGTAAATATAAGGTAACATAAAAGCGCATTCTTTATGATTAGCTATTATATAAATAATCTTATCAAAATTTGCAGGGTAAAATTCACTACAATTTTTTATTCTTTTTTCATCTATATATTCTGTGCACCCTAAATTATCAGTAAATATTTGTATATTATTTTTTTTATTACTTTCTTTTATTATATAACTTACATACTCATCAAATAATACATTTTTAGTTGTCCCGGGTAAAAATATCGCAATTGAATCTCTAGTTAATTTAATTGTCTGTTTTTCCTCTGACTCTATTTTACAGAATACTTGTTTAGTCAGCTCAGCTGTTCTTTTCCAAGTATATTGGCTAGCTCTAGCAAAACCCAAATCTACATATTTTGCAAGATCATCAGAATTTAAAGCTTCTTCTAATTTTGATTCTATTACCGTTATGTCAAAAGGATCTACTAAAAATGCCGCTCCTTCAGCAATCTCTCCTAAACTCGAATTTTGCGATGTCAATACGGGTGTTCCACATTTCATTGCTTCAATAACAGGTAATCCAAAACCTTCATATTTTGAAGGAAATGCCATTATTTTAGCTCCATTATATAATAATATCAATTCTTCTTCTGTTACAAAATTAGTAAATATAACTCTATGACCTACATTCTTACTGATGGCTAAAGTTTGATGTGCTTCCATAATATGGGGGCTCATTTTACATACAATAACTAATTGAAACTTATTAATTAATTCTTTAGGTAATTTAGAGTAGGCAATAATTAGTCCATCAATATTTTTTCTAAAATCTTCTCCACCAGTACACATAATATACTCATCTTTAATTCCATATTGTGTGTATAATTTCATTTTATCATTTTCTAAAATTGGTATTTTTTTAAACTTATCACTTACACCCGTGGAAATGTTGCTAATTACACACTCTTCAATTTGCAAATACTCTATTAGATCCCTTTTTACACTCTCTGATATTGCAAATAAATAATCACTTTGCTCAATAAACTCTATACATTTTATAAACCATTTACGTACATTTTTATCCATTAAATATTCTTTTTGAAAAATATAAGGTATAATGTCATATACTGTAACAATAACTTTTGTTTCTTTAAACACCTTACTATCATATTCAAATAAAGGATTAAATGTATATGTAAGCCAGAATAAATCTATGTTATTTTCTCTAATAAAGTTGAAATAAATATTATTCATAACATCTTTATATGATTTATTATAATACAGTTCATTATTTTCACCAGTATAAAAATAAAAACTCTTTACATTATCACCATATTCTAATAGTTGTTTTAAATCTATGTCTTCAAATAAATTTAACAGGTAATAATTATTATGTACATCTTGTTGAAATAACTCTTTTAATTGATCAAATACATAATTTCCTATTCCTCTATTTCTTATTGGTGGAGCTAATAGCCCACCTAAATCAATAGCTATGTTCACTTTACTAACTTCCTCTCCGTTTTGTTTTATTTAAACATAGATTAATTAAATTGTGTTCTATCGACATTATTTGAGAAGGCCGCATCTATAAAAATCGAATTAATTCCTGTAAATGCATATTCATTATACCCTTGTTCTTTGATATACTGTACTATTTGCTGATTCTTAGTAGAATACATCAACTCATTTCCAAATTCTATCATTTCTACAACAATTAATATTGGCCTATACTTAGAGAAATCTATACTTTTTATGATATCCATATCCTCACCTTCAATATCAATATTTAATATTTCTGGTGCTTTTCCTTTATTATACTTTTCAAACAGCGTATTTATAGTAATAGTCTGTACTTTTTCTATTTTTTCAATAGAAAGGTCTGGGTTAACTTTAATAGCATCTAAAGCACCTTGATGACTCATAGTACTCATGGAACTCACATTCATAATATAAAATGGTATTTCTTCTCCATCCCTCGTATCAATGGCAAAGTTTAGTACCGTATCACCCTGTCTTTTCTTCTTTAAATTGTCAATTAATCCTGGATTGGCTTCTACAAGAATTCCTCTGCTACCCTGTTCATAAAACATATAGGTGTTATTTATTTCAATTGGGTCATTAGCTCCTAAATCTACATATGTTATATCTTTAAAATTTAGTCCCAGCATAATTACTACATAAGCTAAAATAGCATCTTCTCCTGATTGAGAATATGTCATCTTTCTAGCTAAATTAAAACTATTTCTCGATTGTGGTAACATATCAATAATAGTTTGATGTTGTTGATACATAGATACTAAATTATTAATATGTTGGAATAACTCATCTATCTTAGATGTATTCATACTTATTTTTTCATCATATCCACTAAATTTGTTTGTTTGTATTTCTAAACCTTCTTGGCACTTATCTTTTACCAGTACTTTTATACTTTCCAAGTTAGAGTTTGACATATACATCGTATTATCTAGAATAGCTTTTATTTCTTCTACACTAGTTTGTAGCATACTATATTTTTTATCCAGTTCATTATTTTCATACTTTAAAATATCTAAATCCATCTGCACACAGCGTTGCTTTTCTCTTATATTTTTTTCTTGAATAGTAATTTGTTCTTCTCTAAGATTTAATGTTTCTTGTTGCTCCTTTAACGCCTTTACAGTATTAAATGTAGCATTATTAAAATGAGTTTGTTGCTCCGGAATTGGCCTTACATACCATCTAATCAATTTTCTAATTATTTTTTTTATATACTTCGTAATTTTGTTTTTAATTCCATCATTATTTAACTGCTCTACTTGTAACGGTTGCTCTCTAAGATTCCACATTGTGTCTAAATGATACTCTATTGAATTTTTATCATACTTTTTAGGAACTGATACTTGCTCAGAAAACATTTCAAAAAGCACTTCTTGTTCTACGCTTTCAAAATTACTGTTCATAATACTCCTTTCCAATCTTTCGTATATAGTGACTTTAATATTTCTATTGTTAAAAACTAAATTCAAGTAATACTCGCTATAATACCTTTAAGTCTATAAGCCTTTGTTTTATTCTTTCTCCTACTACTTCAGGCGAAAACTGACTTCTTATTGTATCTTTCCCTCTAATAGATATGTTTTCATAATATTCCTTATCTTCATATAACTTTTTCATGTATTGTGCTGCATGCTTAGTGTCTGGATCAGCCCATTTCTGATAAGCTTTATATGGACCATAATCTTTATCTAATTGAATTAATTTATAATCTACTACACAAGAATTCTCTGCATTCATAAAATCAACATTTCCCGACCAATTCGTTGCAATAGCAGGTTTACCTAAATACATTGCTTCTGCCATAGATAAGCCGAAACCTTCAGATCTATGCAATGATATAAGTGCATCACATGAATTAATCAATGAATATACTTCATTCTGAGATAATGTTTTTGCCACAATATAAATATTTTTATATGGTTTTATCCATTCCCTTAGTTCTTCAACTTCTTTTTGATTAGCCTCTACATTATTTACTTTTAATACTAGTCCCACATTCATATCATTTACATCAAACGCTTCCAAAAAGGCTTTCACTGTTGCTTTAGGGTTCTTTCTTTCATTTATACTAAATACATCATACATTGTAATAAATAAAAATGGAGATTCAGGTAAATCAAATATACTTCTATCATTTTTTATCTCTTCTAAATTCATATTAATAGACAATGGTACATAATATACTGGCTTTGTTGACTTCTTTGATACAGCATTAAATGTAAATTTAGATGTTACCCAAATCTCATCTAACTCTTCAAATGAGCCTACCCATTCATCAGGAAAATCTGGTAACTCCCAATACCATAACCCTATGTTATATCTGTTTTTCCAATTTTCATTTCCTACATACTGCTTAGTAACAGGAACCATGTCTGCATTATAACACCATAATGTTGCACAACGTGAAAACTTATCAGATAATATATTATCATATGTTATATCATTACATTTATGTGGAATAGGTATATTAGAATTGATTATATTTAAAGGGATACCAACACTTTGCGCAGCATTTATGAAAATTCTAGCCGAATGAGCCGTCCCGAATTCACCTTTTATAAATCCTGTAATATTTAATCCTGGTAAAAGTATTTCATCTTTTGCTTTCAGGTTTGTCACTTTATTACCAATACTAACTTGGGGTAATACTCTTGCTTCTTCCCATTGTTTATACATAAAAGTATTCCTAATACAAGGTGCAAGCATAGTATATATACTATTTTTAATTCTAACCTTAAAAGTGTCTGAAATTGGTAATATATGATAAGTTCCCCTAACAACCCTTTTAATTATTTTTTTAGCTTTAGATTTATCGGATACCTGCTGATTATTTTTGCCTTCTTGAATTTTATTAGTTTCTATCTCATTCTTTTCTGCTTCTTTTTTATACCAACTATAATAGCAGTTTATGTCGTCATTTACCAGAAACGGGTTTGTATACTTGAACTTATCCCATATTTCTATATTATTTCTTAAAACCAGTCTGTGCTGATCTGTAATAACTTCTCCATTAGAAAAATAATTATAAATGAACTTATAATCTTTATCGTTTGTATATTCTTCTTCTGATAAAATATTCTGTTCATGATACCATTGCGCTAAATTTTTTAAACATTTATCTTTTCTCCCCTGAACCGAATACCAGTCATTCATTTCATTTTTAAATCCTTCATGTTTTGCCGTCTCCCAGTAAGAAAAATGGAAAAACTTAAGTTTTTCTCCATTAACAAAATAATCTCCCTGCTCATCTTGTGTGATACTTCTTGTAGGATAGTTCCACCTAGCCACATTATATCCAGGAGATTTCAATATCTTTATATTCTCAAATAACACTGGAAGTAAACTGCACCATTTTTGATCAGCATATAACCCCCTCATAAAATTGTGAGTACTGTAATCATCATAGCAATATTCAACTAATCTATCTCTCCAGTAGCGAGCTATTTCTAGCCCATTTCTGCTATTTTTAACAGCAATAAACCCTAAATTATACAATCCCGCAGTTAATAATGGATGCTCTAGGTTCATAATATCTTCACTTGATGTTGCCGGCTGAGTTATATGCGGAGTTAGAGCTGCATCATATTCATCTAAAATCTCTTCTATTTCGTCTAACTTGTCAAATACTGCAATATCAGGATCAAGATAAATTACCTTTTCTGCTCCTTGTATCTCAAATAAATCTAGTATAGCCTGTCCTTTTACTGCTGTACAAATTTCCCTAATTGTATGTTTAAAAATCCACAAATCTAAATTTTCAACCGGTAATTTTAAATCTTGTATAGTCAAAATTAAATCAAATGGCGTTATACCAGTCTTCCATTGCTCAGGTAACTTATCACATAATACAAGGCATACTTTAGCATTTGGATTATGTGCTTTTATTGTTTTAGCTAAGATTCTAGCCCTCGGAATATATGCACAGTTTACACTAGTATAGTAATATGTCAATTCCATCCCTCCTTACTCTTTTTCTTGATATCTATATAAATATTTTTTTTCGATACTACATAAATAGGGAAGATTTTTATCTTTATCTGATAATATTAATTCCTCTGTTTCCCAATCAATGTTTAATTGCGGATCATTGTACCGTATCCCCAATTCATATTCCGGTAAAAACTCTTCATCCACCTTATACTGAATTTCACTTTGGTCTGTTAAAGATAATATAGCATGTGCTAGACCTTTGGGCATATATAATTGTCTAAAATTATCTCTAGATAATTCTACTTTTTCTACTTTGAGATAAGTTGGAGAATCTATTCTTATATCAACTACCACATCCAATACTTTACCATATGTGCATCTCAATAATTTAGTTTGCGCCTTAGGATATGCCTGGAAATGTATTCCTCTTAATGTATTCTTTTTATAACTAAAAGAATGATTATCTTGTATAAACTTGTCTTTAATCCCTAAATTATATAATTTAGTTTCTGAATAACTCTCAACAAACCACCCTCTTGCATCTTGAAATACCTCCGGTTCAATTATCAACATTCCATCTATGCCTGTATTAATTATCTGCATTTTCACCCTCCTCTATGATAAGCTTAATATATGAACTTAATGCACTCTGCCAATCTCTCATATCATCACCAATAGTATTACGTAACATCATATTATCAAGTACTGAATAATATGGCCTAGGAGCTTTCCCACCATATTCAGTTGTAGTACATCCGTACACTCTGCATTTCATTTTTGAACTCTCAATAATCTGACAAGCAAATTCATACCATGAACAGCTTCCATTATTAGTACAATGAAATACTCCATAGTATTCTGTTAGGGCTAATTTCAGAATATGAAATACCAAATCATTCGCACTTGTCGGACTTCCTATTTGGTCATTAATTACCTTCAATTGTTCTCGCTCACTACCTAACTTCCTAATAGTTTTAACGAAATTCTTTCCATACTTTCCATATAGCCAAGCTGTTCTTACTATAAAAAACTTAGAACAAAATATTTTTATATACTCTTCTGCTAATAATTTAGACTTTCCATATGTATTTACTGGATTACACTTTTCTAGTTCGCAAATCGGGCTATAAAATCCATCATTTCCAAAAACATAATCTGTAGAAATATGGACTAACTTGGCATTAAATGTTTCGGACAAAACCGCTAGATTTTTTGCTCCCAGTGAATTTACTCTAAAGGTATCCTCTACCTTCTCTTCACATATATCAGCTGTTGCAATAGCCGCACAATTAATCACTATATTGGGAGTATGCTTTTGAAAAAATAATTTTACTTTCTCGTAATTTGATATATCTAACTCTTGCTTATTAGCACTAATCACTTCACAGTTTTTATATTCTTCTGGTATTGTTCCTAATTCACATTCACCTTTTTGTATTGCAGTGACAATCTCTTTTCCTAATTGTCCATCCGCTCCTGTTATTAGAACCTTCATTTATAACCTCCACGTTTAAAAATTATCAGCTACACTTTGAAGATATTGACCATATTCTGTGCTCTTTAGCCTACTAGCGAGCTTTATTAATTGGTTCTTATCAATAAATCCTTGTCTATATGCTATCTCTTCCAGACACGCCACATATAGGCCTTGCCTACTTTGTATTGCCTCAACGAAGTTCGAAGCTGCCAACATTGATCTATGAGTTCCTGTATCAAGCCATGCTAATCCTCTTCCCAGTAATTCAACATTTAGCTTTTCAGCTTTTAGATACGTCTTATTAATATCAGTTATTTCTATTTCTCCTCTTAAAGATGGAGTAATATTTTTTGCTATTTTAATTACTTCATTATCATAAAAATAAAGACCCGGAACTGCGTAGTGTGATTTAGGTTTATTAGGCTTTTCTTCTAATGAAATAACTCTATTATATTCATCAAACTCCACTACACCAAATTCTTGTGGGTTATTAACATAACACCCAAATATTTTTGCGCCACCTTCATTTATAATATCAGATTTTGCTTTTAATAGAATCTTAGTAAAGCCATATCCAAAAAATAAATTATCTCCTAATACTAAACAAACACTATCATCACCTATAAATTGTTCACCTATTATAAAAGCCTCTGCTAGTCCTCTTGGCTCTTCTTGTACAGCATATTCTATGTTTAAACCCAATTCTTGACCATCATTAAATAACGCCTTAAAAACCTCAATATCCCTAGGTGTAGAAATAATAAGTATTTCCTTAATGCCTGCAAGCATTAGAGTAGATACTGGATAATAAATCATAGGCTTATCATAAATAGGTAATATTTGCTTTGATACTGCAAGTGTACATGGATATAATCTTGTGCCTGCTCCTCCTGCTAAAATAATTCCTTTCATTTTTTTCTCCTTATAATTTATTTTTATTTCCTAAATCCAGGCTAACCTCTTGATTATCGATTTTAAATTTATGTGGCATCCTATATATACCTATATCAGGTATCTCGGAATACATTTTAAAATGGGCTATATCAAAATAATGATCATAACTTGTTTTTTCATCTATAGAGTCTACAGCAATACCAATTGCATATTCACCTGAAAGTAATTGTAACTTTTCAATCTCAATTTCTATTACTCCTTGTTGTTTTAAAGGGATTTTTTTAAACCCCTCCCTTGCTGTATTAGTCCCGTAAATATGTGCTTCTCCTAACTTACTAATTTCAAATCCTATATTCGGAAATAATTTATCATATCCGTCTCTGCACTTATATGTAGCTACTAATGTCATCTTTTCTCCTGTGCAAAACGTTCTTTTGTCTTCTCCATCTTTGTTTAATAATTTTATGCTTGTAAAGACAAGTTCTCCAGTTCCATGGTGTACCCCTAGATGCTTTATCTGCTCTTCCGCTAAAAGGCTCTCATTTTTCTCATCATCCTCTTTATTCTCATAGGCATCTTTATTTATTTCATTAGCAAAACGTGTTTCTGCCATAAATTCTAAATATTTTCTTTCAACTTTTCTTGATTCTCCCTGCGTTACAATAGAGCCATGGTCAAACCAAATGGCATAATCGCATAGCTTATCTATTGTAGCCATATCATGTGTAACCAGTATTATAGTAACTCCTGACATTTTTAAGTCATAAATCTTGGCCGCACATTTTGCTTGAAAATTCATGTCCCCTACACCTAGTATCTCATCTACTAATAATATCTCCGCATCAACATGTATCGCTACTGAGAATGCTAGTCTAGCATACATTCCCGATGAGTATGTTCGCACAGGATTGTCTATAAACTCTCCAAGCTCAGAAAATTCTATTATTTGTGGTAACCTTTTTTCTACCTCTTCTTTATTTAAACCAAATATAGTGGCATTTGTATATATGTTTTCCCTACCAGTTAACTCAGGATGAAAACCTGCACCTAGCTCAATTAAACTAGATACCTTTCCTTTTATAGTAACTTCACCTTCATTAGGAAACATTGTACGATTAATAATCTTTAGCATCGTACTCTTACCACATCCATTTTGTCCTATAAAACCTACTGTACTTCCTTTCTTTACATCAAACGATACATTCCTTAAGGCATAAAACTCTTTATAATTCCTTTTTTTCTTTTTTACAATTTTTTCTTTCATTGTCTCTGGCCTATCTGAATATATTCTAAACATTTTAGAAACATTTTTTATACTTATAATATTATCCATATCTCTTTATCACCCACCTACAAAATCTCAGCAAATCCTTTCTGCAATTTAGAAAACACAGTATAACCTAATCCAAAAATAACAAATGACATTATTAAAGAATAAGAAATTTGTTGAATGTCAAGCCCATTTCCATAATATAAAACTTCTCTATATGCAGTAATAAAACCTGTCATTGGATTTAATTTCAATATTGTTCCAAAAGACTCTGGCATCATATTAATATCATATATAACTGGAGTCATAAAATATATTGCTAAAACTAATATTCCTATAATGTGCTCCACATCTCTAAAATACACATTTAGGCTTGAAATCAGCATACTAAATCCTAAACACATTATCATTTGAAATATAAATAAAAAGGGTAACCATAATATGTTCCATGTAATAGGTATTTTAAATAAAATTAACATTGGAAATACTATTAAATAACTATAGAACATATTAATTAACCCACTTATTGTAAATGAAATAGGGATAACCTCTCTAGGAAAGTATATTTTTGTTACAAGATTGCTATTGCCTATTATTATGCTAGCACTACCCTGAAGACACGATGTAAAATAACTCCATGGAATTAAAGCTACAAATAGAAACATTGAGTAGTTATCTTGAGAAAATTTCATTATCTGTGGAAAAATTATCGAATATACTATTAATTGCAATAATGGATTGACAAATGTCCATAAAAATCCTAAAAAAGAACCTTTATATCTTGTATTTAAATCTTTTTTTACAAAGCTTTTTATCATTTCTTTGTAAGCAATAATTTCTTTTAACCTTTTTAACATACGTATTACTCTCCCTTTGTTCTCCAGTATTCCAATATAGATTCTAATGTATCATCTATAGAATTTATTGGTTTCCAACCTACATGTTCCCTAATCTTGGAATTATCACACTGTATTATCGGTATATCTATAGGGCGTAATTTATTTTCATCAATCTCTACCCTTATAGGAGATGTTGATTTTTTTATTAACTCATCTAGTATATACTTTATTTTAATCGGTTTGCCAGAACCAATATTATAAACTTCACCTATATGCCCTTGGTTTATAAGCAAATGGTATCCACGTACAATATCTCGTACATCTGTAAAATCTCTATAAGCTTCTAAGTTACCTACTCTAATAATAGGATCGGCACCTCTTTCAATCTCTGCGACTTTACTTGCAAAATCTGCAACCACGAAATTTTTTCCTTGCCTTGGCCCTATATGATTAAAGGCCCTTACCATAACAATCTTCATTCCATATGACTTAACATACAGGCTAGCAATTTGCTCTTGTGTCATCTTACTAATACCATAAGGGCTAACAGGCTTTAAAGTCTTTTCTTCTTTAATAGGACATTCTTCTGCTTTAATAAACCCATATTGATCACTAGAACCAATCACCAATACTTTAGTATCTATGCAATGTTTTCTTATAGCTTCTAATAAATGTATCGTCCCATTAACATTAATATTCATAGTTAATACGGGCTTATCCCAAGATAGCCCTACTGCACTTTGTCCTGCTAAGTGATAAATCACATCAGGTCTAATTTCTTGTATAACATTTATTACGTTTTGTTCATCCAATAGATTCATCTTATAAACCTGTATGGCCTCGTTTTTATATTTAGGTAAAATAGTGGTTCCAAAAACCTCATCACCTTGTTCTAAAAGATGGTTTGTAAGGTAGTACCCTACGAAACCATCTACTCCAGTTATAAGTGCTCTCATCTTTTTCTCCTAGCTCTTATAGGTTATTATATTTAATTTCTTTAGCTACAAGTTCCACATCATTTTTAACCATTCTTTCTACAAGCTCGGCAAATGATATTTTTCTTTCCCAGCCTAATGCCTTTTCTGCTTTAGTTGCATCACCAAGTAGGATTTCCACTTCAGCTGGTCTAAAGAATACTGGATTAATCTTAACGATTGTTTTACCAGTTGCTTTATCAATACCAATCTCTTCTACACCTTCTCCTTGCCATTCTACATCGATGTCTACAGTTTTAAAAGCAATTTCTACGAATTCACGTACTGTTCGTGTTTCATTGGTCGCAATAACATAATCATCGGCCTTATCTTGTTGAAGCATGAGCCACATAGCTTCTACATAGTCTTTTGAGTGGCCCCAGTCACGCTTTGCATCCATGTTTCCAAGCTCTAAGTGATCTTGAATACCATGTTTGATACGTGCTACTGCATCAGTAATCTTACGTGTAACGAATTCTTTCCCACGTCTTTCTGATTCATGATTAAATAATATACCTGAACAAGCATATAAGTCATAGCTTTCTCTATAGTTTTTAGTAATCCAGTGACCATATAGTTTAGCAACACCATATGGACTTCTTGGATAAAATGGTGTTGTTTCTTTTTGAGGGGTTTCTTGAACAAGGCCAAACATTTCACTTGTAGAAGCTTGATAGAATCTTGCTTCTGGTTTTACAGTTCTAATTGCCTCAAGCATGTTTGTTACACCTACACCATCGATTTCTGCTGTTGCAATTGGTTGTTCCCATGAAGTTGCAACAAAAGATTGTGCTGCTAAGTTATATACTTCATCAGCTTGTGAAATTCTCATTGCATTAATAAGAGAGATAGCATCTGTCATATCTGCATAAATAAATTTAATTTTATCTTTAATATGTTCCACATTGCCATAGTCCACAACACTCTTTCTTCTCATGATGCCATATACTTCATAGCCTTTTTCTAATAATAACTCTGCTAAATATGATCCATCTTGTCCATTGATTCCTGTAATTAATGCTTTTTTCATTTTTGATACCTCTTTCACCTTTATTTATTTCCTAGGAAACATCTTATCCTTTTGTTTATGTATGTACTAACCCTATAGGTATTCGTTGCGATTACAAATTTTTAAGTTTTCAATGACCTTCTTCACATCTTGAGTGCTATCTTTAGCACAAATAAGCATAGCATCCTCTGTATCTACAATAATGAGATTTTCTACCCCAATAGTTGCAATTAGCTTGTCTGAACCTTGTACGATGGCATTTTTAGTATTAATGCTAATAACATTACCACTTACTACATTGCCATCCTCATTGCTTCTATTAAAACGTTCTAAAGCTAACCAACTGCCTACATCATCCCAACCAAAGCCTCCTGGTATTGTATAAATATCCTTCGCTTTTTCCATAATACCGTAATCTATTGATTCTGACTTAAAATTAATGAATTCTTGTGTTAATATCTCTTCTTCTTGATTAGTCCCAATGGTTTCTTCTATTTTAATTAAACCTTTATACATATCAGGCAAACATTTCTCAAATTGCATCAAAATAGTAGACGCTTTCCATACAAACATTCCACTATTCCATAGATATTTGCCTGAATCTAAGTACTCCTTAGCTAACTGTAAGTTTGGTTTTTCCACAAAACGTTCTACCTTATAAACGTTACTGGCTCCCTCTTTTTCTTCACCAAAATTAATATAACCATATCCTGTTTCTGGATAGTTAGGTGTAATTCCTATAGTTACCATATTCTGACCTTCGGTTGCTACTTGAATGGCATCTCTTAAAGTATTAATAAAAATACCATTAAATTTAATTAAATGATCTGAAGGAAGTACTAGCATAATGGCATCTTTATATTTTTTTCTAATATATGTAGCTGCTAAACCTACACAGGGTGCTGTATTTCTAGCAGCAGGCTCTAGCAGTATATTTTCTTGTGGTAGCCCTGTAAGTTGTTCTTTCACTAAACTTGCATAATCCTTATTGGTCACTACAAAGACATCCTCAATAGCTACTAACGGTTTGATGCGTTCTATGGTATGTTGAATCATAGTCTTACCATCATCAGTTAAACTTAAAAATTGTTTTGGCATTGTACGTCTGCTTTTAGGCCAAAAGCGTTCACCCTTCCCTCCAGCCATAATTACTGCTACAACTTTCATCTTCTACCTCCTAGTAAGTCGTACTTATTATTAATAATACTATTTTCCACTTTTATTAACATTATGTACATATTCTCATAATATAGTATACCATCTAAATCTGCATTATTCTATAACATTCTAGTTACAATTCCTTTATAATATAAGGTTTTTAGACATTTCCTTTATATTTTATGCTATAATATAGTGATATTTTTTGAGTTTCTATCATATATTATTGTTTATAGGAGGAAATCATGATTCGAGAAAATCAAAAGTATTTTAACGGTCTACAAATCTTTTTGGATTTAGTTGTTTTAATACTTTCTTATATTATAGCTTATGAAATAAGATTCGAACTATTAAAGGACGGTATTCCTACTTTTACACTATTACAATCTCTAGGCACCATTTGTTTAAGCATCCCTATTTATTTGATTTTGTATAGTTGGTTCGACCTTTATAGTTCCAAGCGCACAAAATCTTTTTCTAGTGAGGCCTTAGTTATTATTTGCACTAATATTGTTGCTAACCTATTATTTATAGTTGCTCTGTACCTTTTTAAAGAAATGCATTTTTCTAGAAAAACACTTTTATTTTTTGTCATCATTAACTGTACTTTAACCATCTCATATCGTGGTTTTATACGTTTTATCCTTAGAAAATATCGTAAAAAGGGCTATAATTTGAAGCATTGTTTAATTATTGGAACCTCTTCAATGAGTAATCATCTTATTGAAAAGGTACAAACTCACCCCGCTTGGGGGTATAATATTGTAGGATGTATTCGTTCTGATGGAAGAAAAAGCAATGCTTTCTGTGGCTATCGCATACTTGGTAATATAGAAGAATTACCGGATATTTTTCAGCAATTTTACATTGATATTGCTATGATTGCTCTGGAAGAAAGTAAAACGCCTCAATTAGGTTATATTTTACGATGCTGCGAGAAAGCTGGAATAAAAACACACATTATTCCTTACTATTACAGATATATTCCGGCAAAACCTTACATAGATGATTTAGATGGTCTTCCCATCATTGATACAAGACATATTCCTCTAGATAATTTATTCAAAGCCTTTTTAAAACGCAGCTTCGACATCCTCTTTTCCATCGTAGCTCTCACTATTACTAGCCCTCTTTTTTTATTTAGTGCACTTATGATTAAGTTTTCTTCTAAGGGGCCTATTTTCTTTAAGCAAGAGCGGGTTGGTATCAATCGTCAAAGTTTTTATATGTATAAATTCCGTTCTATGCGTGTTCAAACCGATGATGACGAACAAGACAAATGGACTACTAAGGATGACCCTCGAAAAACCTGGTGGGGCAATATTATGAGAAAAACAAGTATAGATGAGCTTCCTCAATTCTATAATGTCCTAAAGGGTGATATGTCTGTAGTAGGCCCCAGACCGGAAAGACCTTATTTTGTTGAGAAATTTAAAGAAGAAATACCTCGTTATATGATTAAGCATCAGGTACGTCCCGGTATCACAGGATGGGCACAAGTAAATGGGCTTAGAGGAGATACCTCTATCGAAGAACGTATTGAACATGATTTATATTACATTGAAAATTGGGACTTTATGTTAGACCTCAAAATTATTTTAATGACTATTTTTAAAGGGTTTATTAATAAAAATGCTTATTAAGCAGAGATCACTTGCTATAAATGACAATAAAGGGGATGAGTACAATCTACTTTAACAGATTGTACTCATCCCCTTTTATTAAAATTGATTTGTTCTAAAATGCACCTCTTGTTTTTCTGCTAAATATGTTCTCTTGTTTTTATATCTACTGTAGCATGGGCAACTCTCTTTTTAACTTCTACTTGCTCTTTATTATTAATATAATTGATTGCTACGCCTGTTCCTAATAAGATCCAAAAGATAGGCGCTACTGATACAATAGAGTCATTAAATACCCCTGCTCCTAAATAACCTATAATACCCAAACTAGTTGCCATTCCTACAATTTGTTTACCTTCATAGTAACTTTTAAGCGCATAAAGCCTAAAGCTATCTATTATATATGCACCTACCAGCACGAGGAATGCTAGTAAAGCTAATATCCCCTCATTTAAAGCAATTTGTAAGTATAGATTATGAGGTTTATCTACTAACATGTTAGGTGTATCATATGCCCACCATTTTGCTAAGCGGTCATTTTGTGGAAATTCTAATGCAAAGGTATCTGGTCCATTTCCTATTAGTATGGTATCTTTTAGCATTGGCAAACTACGTGACCATATATAACCACGAGCTGAACCTAATTTTTCTTTTCCTTCAAAGCCCCAATAAGGTGCTTCTTCTAATACTAAAGGTTCATTGGTATAGTTATCCGCTAAGTAAACACCTTGTTCTTCACTAATTCTAACTACGAAGCATTCTTGCCCATTAAACATTAATATAGCACCATCTGCAACTTGGCTTTCTTCTTGTAAACTAATAAGTTGGAATTGTAACTCGCTAAACCTAGAATCTGTTGTGCTTCCTATATTATCCTGTATATCAAATTTCACTGGCTCGCCTTGATTATCAACTATAAACAAACGATCTTCAACATATGTAAGTATAAGTGTTCCTTTTTGCATCTCAATAATTGTTGTTCCATCTTGTGAAGTGATTGATTTCACAGGAATATGTTCTTTATAGTTAAAACTCTTATCTGCAGGCATAAAGATACCAAAGGCATCCTGAACAAGAGTAGGAATTCTTTGGAACATAGTGCCATTAGTAAGTATATTAAACCCTATAAGCACAACACCTAAACCCACCACTACTGGCACTGTCAATTTCCACTTCCTTATAATGACCTTGGCAAATACAATGATTGCAACTAATACGCTTATAGCTACACCAACTAACCCCGCTCTTGAAGTACTCCCTAACAGAAGAAATAAGGAACAAATAGCAATAACTCCTAATGCTATTTTTCTTTTATAACCTCTTACAAATAACGTAAGTGTCATGAATAATGGAACCATAATAGCAGCAAAACTACCCATATAGTTGTAATGATACAGTGTTCCGTAGATTTTACCTGATTCATATTGCGCTTGTACATTTCCTACTAAATCAGCATATTTTTCAGGCATAACCCACTTATTGATGATCCCCTTTTGCATGAGTAAATCATGACCAAAATATTGAAAGGCTCCTAGTATTGTGAGAATAATAACTAACACGCTTATTGAAACTAATATATATGTATAATCTTTTGTATTTCTAAACACATAAATTGTATATAGAAACATCATTATGTAGCACGCTAACATCACAAAACCCTCTGCTCTGTCAGGTAGCCCCCAAAAGGCTACATCTTTATAACTAGAACAAATAGCAGATATGAAGGAAAGTACTAAAAATACTCCTGCAGCACCTGCATATAGGATAAGCTGCTTATCTTTCTTCATTGTACCCTTTTGATAAAGTAAAAAAAGCAGTATGACCATAGCTATACATAGTAAGATAATTCCTACAGATTTATACTGAGAAAAGAAATCACCATATATTGGTGTTTGTATAAAATTTTCTACTGTCTTACTAACTGTCACTCCTGTTAGTCTTACAATTAAAGGAACAATACTTAGTAAAATAATAACGGGTATCCATAGTATCTGAAAAGTTATTTTCTCCTGCTTTGCCAGCTTTTGCTCTTTATCTAATTGCGACATTCTTTACACTCCTTTTTATATATTGTCTATTGTATTTTATATTTGCTTACAAATAGCACTTATTCCTATAATAACCTCCTCCTATTTTATCATATTTTTCCGGAAAAACCTAGCAATTAACATTTTATACTATTTTATTATGGAACATAAAAATAAGAGCCAAGCCATTGCTTAGCTCTTATCTTTATAGAATTCTAGATAATCCTAGAATTATTTGTTTTCAAATGTAGCAACTTTAGTTGTTGCATCCCAGTTAGGTGTGATACCAAGAATTTTAGCAACTTCACCTACTGGAGCATATGTTCTACCATCTTTAACAACTACTTTTGTAGCTAATTTGATAGATGCACCATTTACGATTGCAACATCACTACCAGCTGTAAGTTGAACTGTTCTAGAACCAGCAAAGATTGTAGCTGTACCAGCTGAGAATAAGATATCTTTTTCAGATACACCGAATGCAGTTGCAACATATCTTACAGGAACCATTGTGTAACCTGGATCTTGAATGTATGCAGCAGCATCCATAGTAGCTACTTTACCATTGATTGTATATTCTTTGCTACCAATAGTGAATGCAGCTGTACCTTTTGGTAAACCATTAGCAGCAAGTTCTTCAACGTTAGGTGTTCCTACTACGAAGAAATCTTTAGATTTAAGTTCTCCGTTGTAATCACTTACGCCAAGTTTTAATTCATAAGTACCTTGTGGAACTGTTCTATCAACTTTAACTTCTACACCTTCAACAGTGATTGTAGCTGGTTCATCTTTAGATGCTTTTGTTAATGTAATTTCAATTGCACTTGTAGTAGATTTACCATTTTTCCAATCTACTTTAACTTTAGATGAACCATCAACTGTTACTTTTGGTAACTCTGTGAAAGAGATACCATCTTCATCTGCAAGGTTAAGTGTAATTACAGAATTCTTAGCAAATGCACCTTTTTCATTTTCTGTGATAACTAATTTACCACCAACTTGTTTAGATTGACCAACTTTAAGTGTCATAGCTTCTGCTTTAATTGTAAAGTTTGGTTTAGCTTCTGCTACTACTACTGTTTGCTCTTCTACATAACGACCATATGTAGAAAGTGTGATGTCACCTTCTGTATCAAGTTTAGTAATTACTTTAAGTTCTTTACCATCGATGAATTTTTCTACATCAGAATCTTTTCCAGCTGTTTTGATTACGAAACCAATAAGTTCATCGTCTTTTTTGTCTTTCATATCTTTATAGATAAGGTCATCATCACTAATTCCTAATTCTTTTTTAAGATTAGCTTTTTCAAAGTATCCTTTGTCAAGAGTGAATTCTACTTCACCTTTAGCTGTACTATCAGCTGTTACTTCTTTGTATGTGATTTTAACTTTCTCATCTTTACCAGATTTGATAGTTTTCTTTTCAGCTACTGTAAGCTCTGTACCATATTCTGCTACTGTAGCTACTTTAACTTCTTTGTATTCTACTTTTGTATCGTTTTTACCTTCTACCGATACATTTAAGTCACCTGTTTCTGGTGATTTATCTAAAGATTTAACTCTAAGGTTAGAGATTTCCCATACACCTTTACCAGCTGGATCTGTTACTTTTGGAAGTACAAGAGTAAGAGTTTGTTTATCTTTATCAAGTGTTCCTGTAAGAGTAGTTGATCCATAAGATGAGAAACCTTTTGAACCTTTAAGTGTTACTGTACCTGCAACAAATTCAAAATCACTATGTTCCATTTCGATTTCAATAGTTCTATCTGCATCAGCATCTTTTAATAATGAACCAGCAACTTGTTCTGTGATAACAATTGTACCAACTTTTTCTCCAGCAGATGAAGTTGTAAAGAATTTTGTATCATCTTTAACTGTTACTACTGCTTTTGAATCGCTTTTGTTAGCGAATACAATTGGAGATGATGTGCTAGAGATTTCTGTGTCGTTACCATCTACAGAGATTTTAGCTTCTCCTGTAACTTTTACTGTTGATAAAGAAATTGAAATAATTTTATCTTTGTCTGATGGATCAACAACTACTGTAGCTTCTGTTTCACTTGTTGCTACTACGCTAACTCCGTTTGCTGTATTCGCAGAACCAATTGCTATAGCATCTAATACATCATTAGTTTTATTAAATTTAGCATTTTCTAATGTAATATAGAATTGAGTTCTTGTTGTAACTGCATCTGTTAATTTGATGTTTAATGCAGGTGCCACAGCTCCAAGTGGATCTTCATTTGCAACTGTAATAGTTTTTGTTACTGATGTTGTAGAAGCAGCCATAGTTACAACTGGAACAGCTGTTACTACCATTGCTGATGCTAATACAACAGCTAATTTTTGACGTAATTTCATTTAAACGTCCCCCTTTATAATAATATACTAAAGTTAATATTTTAAATTAATTTCATAATTGATTATATATACAGAAATATATTAAGTCAATAAAATAACTTTTTTTGTAACTTCATTGTAATATATTCCATAGATTATGAAATTACTAAAATATATAATCTAAATAAAATATATCATATTATTTTTAAAAGGCAATATAAACATTTATTTTGTTACATAAATGAAATATTTTATTTTTATATACTTAAGTTAAATCTTATTTTTATTAGTTATTTATTATTATAGTTAAAGCTGTAAATCTACATATAGATAAAAAGGACTTATTAATATTGAAGGAATCAATATTAATAAGTCCTTTATTTTATGAAATAGCTCTCACTAAAGGCTATTTATTATTTATTTGTAAATGTAGCTGTTTTAGATGTAGCATCCCAAGCTTTTTGGATACCAAGAAGTTGAGCTACTTCTCCGATAGGAGCGTATGTTCTACCTTCTTTGATTGCTACTTTTGTAGACATTTTAATTTGAGCACCATTTACTACTGCTACGTCACTACCGTTTGTAAGTTGGATAGTTCTGTTTCCAGCGAAGATTGTTGTTACACCTTTTGAGAATAAGATATCGCTAGCTTTAACACCGAATGCTTCTGCAACATATCTCATTGGCACCATTGTGTAACCTGGATCTTGGATGTAAGATGCAGCATCCATAGTTTTTTCTACACCGTTCACTGTGTATTTAGATTCACCAATTACAAATGAAGATGTACCTCTAGCAAGACCGTTAGATGCTAAATCTTCTGTATTTGGAGTTCCGATTACAAGGAAGTCTTCTACTTCTAATGTACCGTTTAAGTTAGATACTGTTAATTTAACATCATATGTACCTTCTGGAACAGTTCTATCTACTTTAACTTCAAGATCTTCAATAGTAATTTCTGCTGCTTCTTTAGAAGCTTTAGTTACTTCTACTTCGATAACTGCTGCTGTAGTAGCTGTACCTTTTGTTTTCCAGCTAGCTTTAACTGTCATACCATTTGTAGCAGATACTTCTGGAAGTTCTGTTAATGTGATACCTTCTTCAGCTGGGATTTCGATTTCAAATTTAGTTCCTCTAGCGAAAGCTCCTGCTTTTTCTTCTGTAAGAACTAATTTACCACCAACTTGTTTAGATTGACCAACTTTAAGTGTCATAGCTTCTGTATCAACTGTGAAGTTTGGAGCAACTTCTGCTACTACTACTTCTTGATCTTCTACGAAACGACCACTTGTAGAAACTTTAATTTCACCTGTCATACCGATTTCTGTTACGATTTCGATTTCTGCTTTATCTAAGAATTTATCAACAGCTGATGTTCCATTACAATTGATTACGAAACCAATGATTTCTTCAGCTTTTGGTTTTTTAGAATCTTTGTAGATTTTTGTTGCGCCAGCTGGAACTGTTGATTCTTTAATGAAACCTTGGCTTAATAAGAACTCAACATCACCTGTTGCTGTGCTATCTGCTGTTAATTCTTTGTATGTTAATTTAACTTTTGTAGATTTACCAGCTACTACTTCATCTTTTGCATCTACTGTAAGCTCTGTACCGTATTCTGTTACTGTAGCTACTTTAACTTCTTTAGATTCTACTTTAGTATCACCTTTACCAGTTACTGTTACGTTTAAGTCACCTGTTTCTGGAGCTTTATCTGTAGATTTAACTCTAATTCCTGTGATTTCGAATGCACCTTTACCAGCTGCTGTAGTTACTTCTGGAAGAACAACTACAAGAGTTCCGTTATCTAAGCTAGCGTCAACTGATACTTCTCCTAAAGAAGAGAAACCTTTTGAACCTTTAACTTTAATATCTGCTAATGAACCAAATTCAAAGTCATTGTGTTCTACGTCGATTTCAACTGTTCTTTTAGCTGCATCTGTAGTTACTAAAGAACCAGCAACTTGTTCTGTGATTACAACAGTACCAACTTTTTCACCTGCAGATGAAGTTGTGTAGAATTTTGTATCATCTTTAGCTGTTACTGTAGCTTTTGAATCGCTTTTGTTAGCGAATACGATTGGAGATGATGTGCTAGAGATTTCTGTATCGTTACCATCTACAGAGATTTTAGCTTCTCCTGTAACTTTTACATTTGATAATAAGATAGCTAAATCTTTATCTGCAGCAACGTCTGCTGTTAATTTAACTGTAGCTTCTGTTTCACTAGTTGGTGTTAATTCTGCTACTTTAGTACCATCAGCTTTTACATCTGTTGCTGTACCAATTCCATCCCATTTAGCATTTTCTAATGTAAGGTAAAATTGTGTTCCTGATGTTACAGCATCTTTTAATTCGATTTTTAATGTTGGAGCTGTGCTTCCTAATACATTTTCGTTTGATACTGTAATAACTTTAGACACTGATGTGTTAGATGCAGCCATAGTTACTACTGGAACTGAAGTGATTACCATTGCAGATGCTAAAACAACTGCTAATTTTTGACGTAATTTCATTGTCAAATCCTCCTGATTATGTAATATATTATTGTCATTTAATAAATATGTAATATAACTTTGTAAAATAGTTATGTTAATAAATTAGCATTTCAAAACTCTTTATATGAACTAATTTATCTTCAACCAAAACCTCGTTTGTTTAAGTCGATAATGTTATTATATACATTATATCAAGTTTTTTCAACAGGAATTTATTGGTTTTTACTTCCTTTTAATACTTCTAATTATTCTTTATATTTTATTTTATTAATATTTATTTGTAACTAAAGTAATTAATTATGTAAATTAAAAATATTTTACCACCCGTTATTTATTACGTTTCATTTAATAATTTTAATATTTATTTAATATATTGACCTACCATGCTACATTCTCTTTGTCTATATTCACTCTCTCTTTATATTTTTTGACTAGAAATGATTTATAATAGAAGATAAATGCTTAATATCAAAGGAGGCGCTATGTTAATTAACAGATTACTCAAATATAAATACATCATTCTCTTATTCTTCTCATTAGGAATAATTGGATTAATTATACGTTACACCATCTCTCTACCTCCTCGTAATAATGAAGATACTTTAGAAGTTATGAGACTCAATCAGAATGTTACTCCCGTATTTAGCCTCCAGCCACAATTACTTTATACAACAAATTTAGAGAATCAACTTATAGATACTTTAGAATCTGTAGCTTTTGATAATGAGAAGGAGGTAACTGTACAAAATATAAATATCGCTGTTGATATAAAAGAAACTGCTTTAGAGGCCGTTGCTAATCATTTATCCACTCTATCTCCTTATGTTTCTAAGTTAACCGTTTCTTTATTGGCAAGCTCATCTTTAGATGAACAAGCTTATATTAATTTATATGAAAAATTATATACACTTCTAGATCAACAAGCACTTTCTAAAATAGAGTTCATTTTATATCCTCAGAATTTGTCTCAGCTTCAACAGTACAATGCGTTAGAGCTAACATATAGCATCGGGATCAATATTAATTCTTTGGAAGATTTAAATAGATTAACTAGTGTTTATGAACATTTCAAAGGATTAAAGAAACTATATGTAAGAGAAGATTTTATAGGTGCTTATAAAGATAACACGCTAGAAGCTTCAAAAGGAATTAATGCATTTTACTATCTATTGGCTATTCGCTATCCTCAATGCACTGAAATTTTTTCTTCTTTTATGAAGAATCCTCTAGGGTTAGAAAATGACTTTTCTCTTAAACCTTCGAATCCTAATTACACTATCTATCAAAGTATCTATGGCCGTTTATTAGCTGAACCTTGGCTTACTATCAAAGATGTTCCTTTAGCCTCTGTTTCGCCTTATACCTTGTTAAATAGTTATGATACGCTTACTGGTACAGAAGAAATTCTTCTTTCCCCTGAATCAACCTTTTCTCCCTTCTCTTCCGGGCAAGTCGATACTTCTTCTACACTTAGCTATATAAACTACAGATTAGAAGAACAAGAAATAACTATGCAAAATTATTATCCTTATGTAGTTAAAATAGATACAACTATGGAGCCCAACGGCATAACGAGACTTAAAGCTCTTGGTTATAATGATGCTGGTGAAGTCATAGAAGTACAAAGTGTAGACTTAACATTTCAAAATGAAAATTCAATTTCACGCGCCAAACGTACTTTAGTAGATTTTCCACTTAGTGACCAACCTGAGTACGGCGCAAATTATATTCCTATTTTGATGTATCATACAGTTACAGATATAGTGGCTAAGGAAGAGAATAATAGTTGTGTTGAAACTAAATTATTTGATGCTCAAATGAAAACATTGATAGATAACGGATATACACCTATTAATTTCAAAGTACTTTACGACTATATAAATGGCGTAAGCGGTTTACCCGAAAAGCCTATTTTAATCACTATGGATGATGGCTACTTAAACAACTATACAAACGCTTATCCTATTTATAAGAAATATAATATTCCAGCTACACTCTTTGTTTCTCCCTATTTCATGGAAGAAGAAAATACAGAAAGGCACTTTGGTTGGAAGGCTGCTAAAGAAATGGAAGACAGTGGTTTAATCGATATTCAATCACACGGTTATAATCACACCCCTCTTCCTTATCTTTCTTTAAAAGATGTACAATATCATATCTCACGTTCTAAAGGGATTATAGAAAAGAATCTAGGCCCACGCGATGTATTTGTGGTAGCCTACCCACAATTTCGTAACACCAGATACACAAGAAAGCTTTTATCCGAACTCGGCATTGATCTTCAAATTACCAAACTTGCAAAAAGAGGGACGGTTCTTGATGCTTCTAATTTAAAGCGAATTAATGTTCCTAATACTATGTCTCCTGAAGAACTCATTAATACGCTTGAAAAACTAACTAATTAAAATAGAAAAAGAGGGACAAAAAGAGGGACGGTTCTTAAATGTAAAATTTAAGAACCGTCCCTCTTTTTCTATTTTATTACTATATTATTTCATTAACCTATTAGCATTTTATCATTATAGTCTTTTTGCAATTCATATCTTAAATAGTTAATTAACTGATCTAAGAAAGTAGCGCACTCTGCTTTAGTTACTAACTTTTTAGGAAGTATATAGCCGTTACTAGGTGTAATAATACCTAAATTACTTGCTGCATAAATAGAAGATTTAGCCCAACTAGAAATCTGTCCATCGTCTACAAATGGTGTGTAGCTATCCATAGTTCCTAGTCCTAGTCTTTCTAAACCTATTGCTTTTACATTAAGTAAATACATAAGTTCTCTGGTCATACTCGTATTGCCATTAAAATATCCTCCATCAATAAGACCTGCCTTATAAGCTGCAACAGCATATGGATAATAACTATCCCCTTCACTAATGTCTTTAAATGGGGACGGTTCTACTTGTTTTTTAGAGGAACTACGTGTACTTTTGCTGTTTTCTTCTGGCAATGGGATTTGAAGAGCTTTTACAAGCATCTTTATATATTCTTTCTTTGTCACAATTTGATTTGGTGAAAAAGTAAGTGGATTTTCATCAAAGATCTTCATGCTATACATTTTCTTAATTTGAGTTTCTGCTGGATGTCCTTTAAGGTTGAGTGATGTCGGTATAGAAAGTTGTTCCACTGTAGGGCTACTTTCTATATTCATCATGCCAGATAGTTCATCATCATATAACCCAATATTACCTTGTAAAACATTATAACTTAGTGCACCTTCGCTTCTGATAATTTCTTTGTAGTTTCCTGCCATGCTTATAGCAGTTGGTTCATTAGCCCCATATTGTATATCTCTATATACAGTAACTGTTGGTGTTTCCTCTACCGCATAGCCTTTACCACTAGCTAAATCTATGGTTATCTCTCTCTTTTGTGTTTCTGTTTTTGCAAATGCTTGTTCGTAACCATAAACAGGTGCATTAACTGCTATTACAATGTTTTTTTCTTCTCCTGGATTCCCTACACCTTCATAAACAGCTTCATAGTGTACATCACCTCTATAGTAAAGTACACCTGGTGTTTCATCTTCTAATACACTCTTGGAGTATTGAGATTTTGTATTATCTAAGGTATAGCTTTGTCCTTTTACTGTAATAATTTCTTTCCACTTTTTAGCTTTGGTAACTTTTGTAGTCTGTTTTCTATTGGCTTCGTATATGTATTGCGTTTCAAAAGTAATATCTCTAGTCAGCTTTACTGTACCATCTGTATTAGCAGCTTCCATAACATATCTCTCAGTATATGTTCCTTCAGCTTTTTCTTTATCTACACCCTTGCCCGGCGAAATAGTTACTGTTCCTTCTACTAATTCTGCCTTGCCAGTCAAATAAATATTCTCTTTATAAGGTAAAGTATATTTTGACGTAGTGGATTTTTTACTTGTTTGCGCCATAGAAGTTAAAGTTTCTAATTTAACCCCTGGTGTAATCCCACCAAAGCTTCCCATCTCACCTTCGGCTGCAAAGGTCGAGGTTGCAAATAACATAAAACTTATTCCCAGTGTTAGTATTTTTTTCATTTTGACCTCCTAGTTCTCTACAATGATGATATAACCATTTACCGTGCCTGCAGAATCTTTTAAGTTAGTTTCAACCATAGCACTGATGATATCGCCTTCTTCTAGGCTACGGGCTGGAACTACTTTACCATCCTTTAAAATAACAGTATTAGACTGAAGATTAATAGTAGCCCCTGTATTTTTCTTGCTATATTGAACCCATTTCTTTTGCTGTTTATGGTAATAATATGCATCTTTAATTTGAATGCTACCATCAGCAGCCTTATAGACCTGTCCCTTAACAGACTCCGTTATATATGGCATATCAATAATCATATAAGCTTTATCGCCTATAGCCACTACTGTATAAACATTACTTACTTCTGATTTATCTCCATAATCTAGGAATGCCTCAATTCCATCTTCTACAATACCCTCTGCTGTATAGAACTTAGTATTAGCATCTATTGAGAAAGTATGTGGTGTTGGATGATAGTACCATGTATTATCTTGTAGTAATGAGAAAGTTTCAAATTGGAAAGACTCTCTTTCTTTAATTTGTTTAATTCTTCCTCTAAATACCTCTAAAGAACCTGTTGTTTTCTCACTCATTATATTTCCAATGGCTAGCTTGTTCTCACCAGTAACAACAGCCTGCAAGGTATCTCCTACCATAATGCTGTTACCATCAACTAAACGTTTATCTCTTACTACAATAGCATCTTCTGCGATATAAATGGTTTCTCCTGATAATAATTTCACCGTATTTGCAGAAGCATAGGTTACTAGGGACGGTTCTAATGTAGTTTGAAGCTTACTCTGGAAATTTAGCTTGATTGCATTTTCTTTTCCTTTATAGTTTTCTGCTGCTACATACACATATCCATCCGCATTTTTTAAGCTTCTACTTACATAATCTAGCGATACACGATTTCCAATAAGGTACGCTGCTACATTAGTAGTATCTATTCCTATACGTAGTAAACTATTATATGCTCCCCAATTAGTTTTCCCTAATGCCTGAGCATTTTTTAAGTTAAGCATCTTCTTAAATGTATCTACAGAGGTAACCTGGCCCCTATAAATATTAGAAATGTATCTTGTATCATTATCAATTACAATTTCTTGAACAGTCTCATCTATAATGCCTTCCCCTAAAATCTTTTGACAGACTAATACTTTCACCCAACTTCCAGTTTTAATAGCACTTAAAGCAGTTGATGTACTACCTTTAGTTACGGGTGTATTAAGTCCTACATCATAAACATAGACGTTTCCTTGGTCATCCTGAAGCTGCAAACTTGCTGTTTCTCCTGTATTATATTGGAAAGAAACAACCTTACCATAACGCACTAAATAGTCATTGTATGCGCTGATATAAGTTGCAATTCCATCTTTATTTAATCTAATATAAATGCTGTCACCTGCTTGAATACTTGTTATAGATGAATCTCTAGGGTCATATTCAAAATTAGGAAACATCTCATCAATATATCCTATCCTATCCTCCATCTCATAGTAGGGTTGCTTTTCAACTACTAATTCATCTTTATAGTAATTACAAGTTATCTCTCTACCTTGGCTATTCTTATATACTAAATATCCTAGCTCTGGATAATTTTCTACGACGATTCCTCTATCTTCTGTATAATTATCATATAACATATCATTGTATTCTGATTCTGTAAGATATGCAGGTATCTCTGCAAATGTTGTCATACCCATACCAACGCTTAAAATAACTGTCCCCAGTATGTAACACCAACGTTTTCCCATTTTTGATTCCTCCTAAGTAAAACTAACCTTAACATTTATATCGACTTGCTTCTTTACTTTCTTTAGGGACAGGTCTCAATTTATTATGTTGTTTTATAGGGACAGGTCTTTACTCATGCCTAACTTATGGGGACATAGCTTATGGGGACAGGTCTTAATTATGGATCTAATTATGTGGCTTCATTATGGCTGGATAATAAAAAAGATAAGGAGACTATCCTTATCCTTTAAAATGTTTTTACAATTTCTTTTAGATATGCTTTAAATTCTTCATTTAGTTCTGGTCTTTTTAACGCAAATTCAACAGTTGCTTGGAGGAATCCCATTTTATTACCTACATCATAGCGATGTCCAATAAAATCATATGCATACATCGGCTCTTCTTTAGCCAATTTATTAAGTGCATCTGTAAGTTGGATTTCTCCACCTGCTCCTATTTCCTGTTTTTCAAGGTAGTCAAATATTCTAGGAGTAATAATGTATCTTCCTAGTACTGCTACATTGGTTGGTGCTTCATCTATAGGTGGTTTTTCCACCATATTTTTTACTTCATAAATACGACTATCTAATTGAACTCCATCTACTATTCCATATTTATTGACGTCTTTTCTTTCTACTGTTTGGACACCCAAAACAGAGGCATTATATTTTTCATATACATCTATCATTTGCTTAAGCGCTGGCTTCTCCGAATCAATGACATCATCACCAAGTAGTACTGCAAATGGCTCATTTCCCACAAAAGTTTTAGCTGTTAGGACTGCATGACCTAAGCCCTTTGGTTCTTTTTGTCGTATATAATAAATGTTAGCTATTTGAGACACTGACCTTGCAATTTCTAAAAGCTTTTTACTTTGTTTCTTCTCTAGTTCCATTTCCAATTCTACCGATTTATCAAAATGGTCTTCTATTGCTTTTTTAGTTCTTCCTGTTACGATAATAATATCTTCTATTCCTGATGCAACAGCTTCCTCTACTATATATTGAATTGTTGGTTTGTCTACTATTGGTAACATTTCTTTTGGCTGTGCTTTAGTAGCAGGTAAAAACCTTGTCCCTAATCCTGCTGCAGGTATGATTGCTTTTCTTATTTTACTCATTATATCCCCCTTATTTCTCTCCATTTAGTTTATACTTCTATTTTTATCTAACTAGTATATTTTTATATTAGTTAGCCACTATTAAATATATATTATCACTAACCTTTTCACCTTGCATCATAATCTTGTATTCGATGTATATCTTTACCCCTTTTGTTAGGAAATATATATCACATTTATTTGTAATAATTTCTATCTCCATATCTCCATAGGGAGTACTATAAAGTGTTTTATGTGGCTTATTACTATCAAACTCTAAGTTTCCTTTCATTGCACCTAGCCTTTTAATCGAAACCATGTTATCCCTAGTTTTTATGACTGTAGTTATACCTTGTTCTTGATCTTTATAGGTAATATAAATGCTCTCATTCTTAAAAGTAAGATTTCCTGAAAACTTATTTTCAGCTTCATCACTATGAGTTGGATATACTTGTTTGTCATATACTGTAATTTGTGTTTCTTTCATTTCACCCTCCTTTTATTGAGTATAAGCTTAGTTATAAATAAGGTTACTTGCGACTTTCCTGCCCACAAATAACCTTACTTATACATCTTATTATTTTCTTATAGTATATACATATTCTACTAATAAACTATCACAATAGTTGAACATATATTATAGACTGGCTAGCTCTAATAATTTTGTAATGATTTCTTTTACACTAAGTCCTGTTGCCGTAAATAGCATTGGATACATACTGATAGACGTAAATCCAGGAAGTGTATTAATTTCATTAAAAATAACCTCACCGTTTTCTTTAACAAAGAAATCTACTCTGGATAGTCCTTTTCCTTCTACTGCATCAAATACATCTTTGGCATAACCTCGAATTTTTTCCTTTATCTCATTTGGCAAATCTGCATCTACTACTGTTTTGGATTCCGCATTATTATACTTAGCATCAAAATCATAAAATTCTGCCGCTGCTAAAATTTCTCCAACACCTGAGACTATAATCTCATCATTTCCCATAACTGCCGTTTCTACTTCACGTCCTATTATAGTTTCCTCAATTAATACTTTACGGTCATGTTTAACTGCTTCATATAGTCCACTAATGAGTTCTTCTTTATTATTTGCCTTTGAAATACCAACTGAAGACCCTGCATTAGCTGGCTTGATAAAATAAGGATAAGAAAAGGCTGATTCTATTTTCTTAATAGTTTCCTCCATATGTTTTAAATCTGGCTCTTTAACTAAAACAAAACGTGCTTGAGGAACATTTTTAGTTGCCACTGCTATTTTTGTAAACGCCTTATCCATAGATACTGCTGAGGCTAAAACACCACAACCCACAAAAGGAATTTGTGCAAGCTGACATAAGCCCTGTATAGTTCCGTCTTCTCCATTCTTACCATGTAATACAGGAAATACAATGTCTATATTAATCTTGATAGATTCTTGGCCTTCACCTTTGAAAATCCATAATGCTTTTTGAGTTGCATCCGGACTTAAAAAAGCAGAAATACCGCTTTTTTGCCACTCATTATTTGATAAATCATTATTAGTTCCTGTATATAATAACCACTTACCTTCTTTAGTAATACCTACTGGATGTACTTCATATATGCTTCTATCAATATTATTTAAGATAGTAGTTGCTGACTTCAGAGATACCTCATGTTCAGATGAACAACCTCCAAATAGTAGTAAAACACTTTTCTTCATTATTATCCTCCTAGTTATATCCTCTAACCATATCATATTCCTTAATAACTTCATTGCTTACTATATTTTATTACTTAATCCTTCAATATTCAATAATTGTTTTAGGGACAGGTCTTAGTATATGTTAGGGACAGGTCTTATTTTTAACTGCAAATAAAAAGGTTATTGCCTAATTATGTGTAACAGCAACAACCTTTACATGTGTCCTATTTAATCTCCTTATAATCAGATGGATTAAAGAAGGAGTTTATTTCATCTATTAGCTTAAAACGTATTTGATAAGGTCTGCTTTTACTAGTAATTAATTTGTATTGTTCTGTATTTAACTGCTGTTCTAATTGTTCTTTCCCTTCTAACGGCACTACTCCTGTTGAAGCATCTAGATAACATAAAGGTGGGAACATAACACACCACCAATTTTCTCCCTTTCCTTCACCAATAACTACTCTACATGCTTCATATTTTCCTGCCGGTAGCACTACATCACCATAAGACTTTGTTGGAAAGTTAGCTTGGTCAAGTGCAACATATATCGAATAATTTTTTCCCCAGTTAGCAACCACTTCCTCCGCCACTTCTTTGATAAGTGGAATGGATTCTTTTATAATATACCTGCTATCTTCTATATTTGTTGACTCCTTAAGCAAAGGTTCCATATAAGCTATAACCTCGTCCTTTACTTGTTGTTTTAAAAGTTGATCTTGCGTCGAATCACTATTAGCTACGACATGAAACCTAATAACTTTATCAGCTAAAGAACTCGTGGTAGTACTAGAATAGCTCACAGCCACCGTCAAGCATATAGTTACCAGTATCAGACTCATAAGCATAATAAAACTAATTCGAATCATTCTTTCATCTTCTTTAATAAATTCTCTGTATTTTTGTTTTATCGTATTCGTTCTACTTACTTTTTTCATTATATTCACCGCCAATAATTTATTTTATAAGTTTTGTGTAACTAAATTATTGCCAGCTTATTATTTATTATACAAATGTTTATTATTTTATATTAATTTATTTTTGTAGAGATGCTATTATAGCATCCCTTTCGTTCATTATCATTTTGTCATTAATCATTGCTTCTACTATTTTCTTAATACTCATGGATATATATACATCGCTCATATTTAACAATTGTCCAATCTTTTTGTAAGAAAGTCTTTCAATCAATGCTATGAAATAAATTAACATTTCCTTCCTAAATCCTTGAATCCTATTGAACATTATTTCTCCAACACTTGTTTTCCAATGACCAGATAATCTATTCATGAGTTCCTCATGCTCTAACTTAATCATTCCCTTTAAACAAATATCATTTATTTTATCTTCTTCTGTACTTGCTACTTCTTCATCTACCAATTCTTTTTCTTCTACATAATGTTTATATAAAATTTTACTCTGTGTATATTGAGGTGCAAAATAGCTCAGTAGCAACTCAACATCAACAATATCATCTTTCTTATCTGCTATATATACAGAATAACTACTCCACTCATATTCCTCTGGCTTTTGTACAAGTTGTGCTTTTACTGGATTTAGATGTATATATTTAGATACATTTACAAAGTATGCTTCATTCTTAACTATACTACTAGTGTATCTATCTTGAAATAAGTGTCCTGAACATTTATATTTCTTATTAAAATAAATGGCATAACTTAGATTCAAACCTTGCATAAATCTAGATATATCTTGACCATTATCAAATATTAGCAAATGAACATGGTTTGTCATCAAACAATAAGCATATATACATACCTTATAGCTTTCTTTATATCTTCTTAATCTTGCTAGATATTCTATTCGATCATCATCATCTAGAAAAATACTTTGCTTATTATTCCCACGAACACTAATATGATAGATACTACACTCAGCTTTTTCTCTAGCTTTTCTAGGCATGTATAATACTCCTTCCATTCTATTGTTTAGAAGAAGTATTGACTAAGAAAATAATTTTTAATCTTTTAGACCTGTCCCTACTCAACTTTTATTCAAGCATTCCCGTATTATGAATAGTGACTATTGTTACTACTTTAATTGGTATATTTTTATATCCTGTTATCAGCCATTGATTTTTATAAGACTCCCATACTTTAGGATGCTTACGATACATTTCTAATCCTATATTTAGAAAATCCACGTTTATTTCTTTTGAATAGACAATACTCTCTTGTGTTTGCCTATTAATTTCTGCTTTAATTAAACTGCCTATTTCTCTTATGCTTGATTCATTAAACAATTCGTTCTGCTCTGATGATACAAACTCTGTTATATTTCCTTTTACTTTTATTTCTATCTCTGCACACCATTCACCATTATTTGCATTAAAGGAAATTTTAGATTCTTCTTCCTCTATATTGTAGGTCAAGTTCTCCCCTTTATATTTCACAACAATAGGCACTTCTTTAATCTTTCCCTCAACGAACAATTCTCCTCTTACTTGCTCCTTGTTTATCCAGTCTGCTAACTCATAATCTTTAATTACTGCAGCACCTTGAATAAGAACCGTCCCTTCTTGATCACTTATTACAGGAATGGTGGTTACGCCTGTATTTTGCAACTCTTTTATCAGATTGCCTAACGTTTGTTGCTTTGCATAGCTAGTTGGCCGTTCTGAATTATTAAAGAATTTCATAACATAAAGTCCTATGATAGGATTCTGAGGATTTTTAGCTTGTGTTAACTTTCCAGCCTTTCCCTTCACAGCTAAAATGCTTGTTCCTCTCCCTATCTGCATATTTCTAATAAGCCCATCAATAGTTGCTTTAAACAGTTCCTTATCTTTTAGCAATTCCTCTCCCAATACTAAAGCTTTAGTATGGCTGAAGGTAACTGTATTTTGTGTTTTACGTTCTACTTCATCAACACTTGTGGCTATCGTTGAGCTTTTTGTTATTATCGCTGTTTTTACATCTTCTGATAAACTATCTTGGCCTGATAACTTTGCTATATCTGGTATTGTATAGGTGACTTCATATCGTTTATCTTGTGCTTCTGTACTACTTTGTTTTAAAGCGTCATTTTTATCTATTGCAACCTCTAAAACCACATGTCTCTCATTAATCTCTACACTATCCCAGCACCCTGTTAAAATAAAAGGTAAAAAGATAATTATGATATATTTTAATTTATTAATGATCATAACCAACTCTCCTCACTTTAGCAATTAACCATAATAAAAGAGGGACAGATATTAAAAACCATGCTCCAAAACAGCGCTGGAACTTAATATAGTAATCGTATGTTTGAACTAAACTTGTAGGCCATACTGCTATGAAATAAACTATTGGCACAAGAGGTAATACAAATACATTTTCTCTTTTAAATCTGAAGCTTCTGCTTCCTATAAGTGAAGTAAAATAAAGACCTGAACTAATATACATAAATATGCTGAGTATCCAGCCTGTCATCATAAAAATCTCTTGATTTTCTATGATTCTTCCGGCATTTTCAATACTTTGCATAAGCGTTAATACTGGCCATATCTGCCTATCAACTTCACCAATTCCAATACTACATATGGTTAGCAGAATAATAAGCACCTCTAATATTGCAATAATAAGAATAGCCCTAAATGCTGCTCGGCTTGCCTTCTTTGGTTTTTCCATTAATCCAGTCATCATCAACATAAATTCAATAGGCATAAAACTTAAGCTAATATAGTAGCTTCCCCAACCCACCTGCGTGAGGTTAGTCTGAAAAAAAGGCATAACTTGCTTATAATCTGCACTTATAAGAATTTTAAAAAAAACGATTCCTAAAGGAATAAATACAAAATAAACTAAAACTTCTCCCATTCTGGCTGTTGCTTCCATTCCTGATTTCACAAGGTAAGCTGTTGATAAAAGCATAACCAACATAATCACTACTAAAGGTGTTTTAGGTAACATCACTTGAGTAATCATTTCTCCGAACATACGTAATTCTAATCCTGTTGTTACAATAAGTTTTATAGCAAATGCAATGACGATAATATATGCTACAAATCTAGGCACAACCTTAGGCGTAAATTCTACCAAAGTATCACCTGGGAAATTTTTAGTCAATCCTGTAATACACCACACATAAATCACACCAAAGATTAAGGCTACTATAGGCAATATATATCCATTTCTTCCTACAAAATCAGCTGCCATCTTCGGTAATATAAGAATAGTCATATTAAACATCTGCAAGACAAGTAGCATAGTAACCTGTCTAACCGATATCTTTCCATTATGGGTAAACATTTACTCACCTCCACCATTCTTATTATTTTTATCCTTAACTTGACCATTAGTTACTCCACTATTAGGTCCTGGTGCCACATCTTGCGCATTAATTCCCGATTTTACTCTTAACCTTGTTCGTTGTGTATGTCTTGCAAAAATAGGCCTTGTAGTCTGCATAAATGTAGGAAATCTTAAAATTGTATCCTTTAAATCTCTAGAATCATTTTGATCAGATATATTATATGGCGCTAAATACGGAATTCCAAAGCTCTCTAAAGATGAGAGATGTGTTAATACTAATAATGCAGCAATTAAAAATCCATATAAACCAAATACTGCAGAGAAGGCAATAAATAAATACCTAATCAACCTAAATGCTGAAGTTAAACTATAATCAGGTATTGCAAAAGTACATATAGCAGTAAATGCAATGATGATAATAATCATTGGACTAATAATGTTGGCATCAACAGCAGCTTGCCCTATAACAATACCACCCACCAAACCAATAACATGTCCTATTGCCCCAGGCGCTCGTATACCAGCTTCCCGAAACAATTCAAAAATAAGCTCCATGACTATAATCTCCATAACTGTAGAAAAGGTTATACCTTCCCTAGATGCAGCGATGGATATCGCAAAAGATGTTGGTAACATTTGGGGTTGAAAATTAAGTGTAGCAATATAAAGTCCCGGAAGTGCAAAAGAAAGAAAAGAAACTATATATCTTAATATTCTAGTAAAAGTCATGATTTGCCAGCGTTGATAATAATCTTCGGAGGCTTGATAGTATGCATTAAGTGTAGCTGGTACTATAATTCCAAAAGGAGAATTATCTACTAAAATTCCTACCTTTCCCTCCAACAAACTCGCTGCAAACTTATCTGGTCTTTCTGTCGCTTGCGTCTGTGGAAATGGACTTTTCCAACTATCTTCAATAAGTTGTTCTATATAGCCACTATCGAAAATGGCGTCTATAACATATTTATCAATTCTTTTTTCCACTGTTTCAACTAGTTCAGGCCTAACAATGTCATCTACATAAACAATAGCTACATCAGTTCGACTCCTAGTGCCTACACTGACCATTTTTATTTTTAGTTTAGTATCACGAATACGTCTTCTAACTAAAACTGTATTAAATCGTATGGTTTCTGTGAACCCATCTCTTGGACCTCTTACTACGCTTTCCGTAGCAGGTTCACTTACACCTCTAGCGGGCCATCCTCTAGTAGCAATTACAAGTCCTGTTTTTGAACCTTCTACAAAAATAGCACTATCTCCTGATAGTACTGCATTTGCCATAGCATCCATGCCTTCAACTTCTTTTACATCAAATGTTGCTGAAAAGTGTTGCATTACCAACTTCGTAGGTGTAATTTTTGCATCAAATACCTCTCCATTTAGATTTTTGTACTCAAACACCTTACTAAGCAAATAGTTTTCTAGAATATCACGATTTACAAGACCATCTACATAAACACCATATATTCTAAATTTGGCATCTTTGCAAATATTTACTTCTCTTTTAACAACATCCATACAGTCATGAAATAAGTATTCAATACACTTTATATTTTCATCTAAATCTGTGAATATCTCTAAGGATATTTTATTATCCCGGTCATGAAATTTATCCTCGTTACTTGCTTTAACCTCTTTTTTTTCTTCAATCATGCTACACCTCCTTAATCTAGTTAAATACTGGTGATTATGAATCCCAGTATCCCTACAATGATGTAGATCCAACCCACCACTTTTGAGAACCTTCCCTCTCTATCCATGTGATCTACTCGTATTAAGTTATTACTCTGAACAAACGCCATATATAATCCAATAACTAGCATAATACTATCTATATAAACAGAAAATAAGCCACTCAGCTGTGTCATACCCTACACCCCTTTTTATCAAAATCAATTCTATATACATAACCATTATCTGTAATTAAGTAATTTTTATGCAAAAAGAGAGGGACGGTTCTTAAAATGCTTATGCATTTTAAGAACCGTCCCTCTCTTTTAATTTCTAATTTTTCTTTTCTTTAACACTATCGCCCTCTACTAATTTTGTTTCTAGAACAATATGTTGGTTTTCTACCTTATTTTCTAAAAGTCCAATTAATAACTTTACACTCACTGCTGATAGTTCATCTTGTGGCTGTTCAATAGTTGTGATACTAGGATTATAGTAGCTTGCAATATCAATACCATCAAATCCCATTACGGATATATCATCTCCTACTTTATATCCTAAATCTACTATAGCCTTTGCTGCTCCTATAGCCATTGTATCTGCAGTTGCAAAAATAGCTGTTATTTGAGGATTAACTGCTAAAAACTTTTTTGTTCTTTCATAGGACAAAGCCGTATCATAGTTACCATAAATAACATAATTTAAGTTATGTTTAATCTTATAATCCTTACAAGCATTTTTATAGCCTTCATATCTTAGTTTTCCAATACTATAGTCCTGTTTATTACCTAAAATAATAGCTACTTCTTTATGCCCTTTCTCAATTAAATAAGAAGTGGCTTTATAACCTGCTTTCTCATTACTAATACTTACCGTAGAAAAGTTCTTCCAGGTCTTCGGCTGCTTAAAATCTACACTTATCATAACAATTGCTATGTCTAACCCCTGAAAACTTTCTTCATTTACCCCTATAAAGTTTCCTCCTAAACAAATAACCCCTTGAAGTCTCTTTTCTTTTGCAAAACCAACCAATGTAGAGACATCATCCACATTATTATGATAATGTACAATAATTGAATATCCTGCTTTTTCTATACTCATACTGATATTTTTTAATAGCGCAGCAAAAAAAGGATTGAAAACCCCTCGAATGAGTATTCCTATATTATTTGTGTTTGTCTGCTTTAGTACCCGAGCACTGTTATTTGGAATATAATTATTCTCACGTATTATATCTAGTATTCTTTCTCTGGTCTCATATTTTACGTCTGGATGATTGTTTATTACTCTAGAAACCGTACTTACCCCTACCCCTGCTATCCTAGCAATATCAACTATTGTCATCCCCATCTGATGTATCCTCTTTCCTTTCTGGAATTTTACTCTTCCTGTTTAATTAATACCCTTTTGCCTATTGGTACATATACTGTTAAGTTATTCTAGCATACTTTTTTCAGATTGTTAACTATTTCTCTTTCTAACTAAGTTAAAGAACCGTCCCCATATTTTACATAGGGACGGTTCTTTAACTTAGTTCCTCTTTTGTTACTTTTGGAAATTATTACTTAACTGTTTTTGGTGTAATACCCCAAATCTCGTTAGCATATTGCATAATGGTTCTATCACTTGAGAAGATACCTGAGTTTGCAATGTTCATTAAGCTCATTTGTGCCCAATGTTTTTGATCTTTATATGCTGCAAATACTTTATCTTCAGCTTCTTTAAATGCTACAAAGTCAGCTAATAAGAAGTAAGTATCTCCTTCGTTTACTAATGAATTATATAAATCTTGGAATTCACCTGTACCACCATCGCAGAATGTACCATCTACTAATGCATCTACTACTGTTTTAAGGGACAGGTCTGCTTCGTAGTATTCTTTTGAATTGTATTTACCACCAATTTGTTCGATATCTTCTACACGAAGACCAAAGATGAAGTTATTTTCTTCTTTTGCTTCTTGAACGATTTCTACGTTTGCTCCATCGTATGTTCCAAATGTTAAAGCACCATTCATCATGAATTTCATGTTACCTGTACCTGATGCTTCTTTACCTGCTGTTGAAATTTGTTTTGAAATATCTGCAGCTGGGAAGAGTTTCTCACCATAAGATACACGGTAGTTTTCTACAAAGATAACTTTCATTTTGCCACCGATTACTGGATCATTGTTAACTTTCTTAGCAATTTCTCCAATAAATTTAACGATAGCTTTTGCTCTTACATAACCTGGGAATGCTTTTGCACCGAAGATAAATGTAACATTTGGAATATCCATTGATGGATTAGCTTTAAGTCTATTATATAAATCTAAGATATAAAATGCGTTAAGTAATTGACGTTTGTACTCATGTAAACGTTTGATTTGGATATCAAACAATGAGTTTGGATCAAGCTCTACGCCTTCTACTTCTTTAATGTAAGCTGCAAGCTGTTCTTTCTTAGTTTTCTTAATAGCCATAAGTTTATTAAGTACAGCTTCATCATCGATGTATTTTTCTAATTGTTTAAGCTCTGATAAATTATTTACCCAGCTTTCTGTTCCTAAGAGCTCAGTGATGTATGCTGATAATTCTTGGTTACAAAGTCTCATCCATCTTCTTGGGGTGATACCATTTGTTTTATTTTGGAATTTCTCTGGATATAATTCATACCAGTTGTGTAATTCTGTATCTTTTAAGATATCTGTATGAAGTGCAGCAACACCATTTACAGCGAAACCAACATAGATCGCTAAGTTAGCCATTCTTACTTGGTTGTAATTTACGATTTTAAATTCATTGATTGCTTCTTTATCATAACCTTTATCTTCTAATTCTTGTACGAAAACAAAGTCAATGTGACGGATGATTTCAAGAATACGTGGAAAAAGTTTTTCAATAAGTTTGACATCCCATTTTTCTAAAGCTTCAGCTAAGATTGTATGATTTGTATAAGCAAATACTGTTTTGGCAATACTTAAAGCATCTTTAAATTTTACATTTTCTTCGTCAACTAAGATTCTAATTAATTCTGGGATAGCAAGAACTGGGTGAGTATCATTAAGCTGAACTGCATGTTCTTTGCCAAAGCTGCTAAAGTCTCTACCAAATTTAGCTTTATGTGTACGGATAATATCTTTTAAGCTTGCACTTACCATGAAGTATTGTTGACGTAGTCTTAAAAGTTTACCAGCTTCTTTTGAGTCATTTGGATAAAGTACTCTTGAAATGTTTTCTGCATCATTTTTGCATTTTAAAGCTTCTGTATATTCTTGTTTGTTAAATAGGTCAAAGTCAAAGCTTTCAAGAGACTCTGATTGCCATAATCTAAGTGTGTTTACATTTTTAGAACCATAAGCAATAATTGGCATATCATAAGGTACAGCTTTTACACTGTAATCACTAAATTCTACAATAACAGCTTCGTCATCTTTACGGATACTCCATGGATCACCATATTTAAGCCATGTATCAACCTCTTCCATTTGAGCTCCATCAACCATTTTTTGATTGAATAAACCGTTAGAGTAACGGATTCCGTATCCTTGAAGTGGGATGTTTGTTGTTGCTCCTGAATCCATAAAACAAGCAGCAAGTCTACCAAGACCACCATTACCAAGTCCAGCATCTTCTTCAATTTCTTCAATAGCATTAAGATCAATGTTAAGTTCGTTAAGTACTTCCTTAACTTCATCATATACACCCATGCTGATTAAGTTGTTACCAAGTGCACGACCCATTAAATATTCAGCTGATAAGTAGTATGCTTTTTTCCCTTGGTTGTATAATGCTTTTGTTTCACTCCAGTCATCAACTACTTCTTCAAGTAACGCTAAAGATAGCGCATTAAAAATTTCATAATCTTTTGCTTCTGCCAAAGATTTTCCATATTTAACTTTACAATATTTGTTTATGCTATTTTTAAGTGCTTCCTTATTCATTTAAATCCTCCTCTAATCTTCCATACATTTTGGTTAAGTCATAAATTCTCTTTGCAAGTTCTTTTGTAAGTGCGCCGTCTTTTATACGCCACTGCCAGTTTCCACCTAATGTTGAAGGTAAATTCATACGTGCCTCATTACCTAACCCAAGGAAATCTTGCATTTGAGCTATTGCTGTATCTGCTACACTACTCCAAGCACCTCTAATGAAGCCCCAATGATAGCCTTCACAAATATCTAACTTCAAGTAATGTTTTGCATTCTTAACATCTTCAGGGTTACCAGTTGTATCAATCCATCCCATAACTGTGTCATTATCATGAGTTCCTGTATATACAACACAGTTTCTAGTATAGTTATGTGGTAAATAATCACTTTCTTCTCTGGTATCAAAAGCAAATTGAAGCACTTTCATACCTGGATAACCTGTTTTGTCTCTAAAGTTAATCACTTTATCTGTCATATAACCTAGATCTTCTGCTATAACATCGATGTCTCCTAATTTTTCTTTAACTGCTTTAAAGAGCTTGATGCCAGGTCCTTTAACCCATTTACCCTTTTTAGCTGTTTTATGACCAAATGGAATTTGCCAGTAAGACTCAAAACCTCTGAAGTGATCAATACGGATTACATCATAAAGTTTTAAACTAGCTTTAAGTCTTTCAATCCACCACTCATAACCTGTTTCTTCAAGGTAGTCCCAATCATAAATTGGATTTCCCCATAATTGCCCATCATCAGAGAAAGCATCTGGTGGACAACCTGCAACAAAAATTGGATTTTTATTCTCATCTAATTTGAAAAGTTTATCATTGGCCCAAGCATCTGAGCTATCTGCTGAAACATAGATAGGAATATCCCCAATAATTTTAATACCTAAACTATTTACATAGCTTTTAAGAGCTTCCCATTGTTTATAAAATTCATATTGAACAAAAATCCAATATTCAATTTCATCTTTAAGCTCTTTTTCATATGCCTTCATAACTTCTGGCTTTCTGAGTTTAATATCCTCATCCCATTCTTGCCAACTACGAAGTTCCATTTTAAATTTAATGGCCATATACATTGCATAGTCTTTAAGCCAAGATGCATTTTCCTTCTTGAACGCTTCGATTTGTTTTGTTAGCTTACCTTTTGAATTTTTATAAGCTATATGTAATACCTTATTTCTTTCTGTAAATAATTTTTCATAATCTACATATTCGTCACTTCCAAAATCAACATCTACATAATCTTCCGGTTTTAATAACCCTTCTTTTTCTAAGGTCTCTAAGTCTACAAAGTAAGGATTTCCTGCAAAAGCTGAAAATGATTGGTAAGGAGAATCTCCATAGCTTGTAGGTCCTAATGGTAGTATCTGCCAATAACTTTGTCCTGCTTCTTTTAAGAAGTCAGCAAATTCATATGCCTTTTTACCAAAGCTACCAATACCATATTTTTCTGAAAGGGAAGATATATGCATTATAATACCGCTTTTTCTGCTCACTGCTAATCACGCTCCCAATTTAATGTATGATTAATCTTGATGCTTATATGTTTAACTTCTAGTTTATACCTCTTGCTAAATCCTTGATTTATGCTATTGGTACCGTTTTCAGTTATTATATATTAAATTTTCGAAAAACACAATTACTTAATCGTATTTTTCGAAAATTTTATTTTGAAACTATTTATTTTTGAGTTTTAAGCATAAGAACCGTCCCTACTACTTTAAGAACCGTCCCTACTAGCTCTTATTTTACTGCGCCATCTACAACACCTTTAATAATTTTCTTTTGTGCAAATACGTAGAAGATTACGATTGGTAACATAGATAAGATAAGTGCTGCTGATGCATAATCCCAACGACTTGAGAATTGACCAAAGAAGTAGAAAGTCTTAAGTGGTAAAGTACGCCACTCTATGTTCGAACCAATTACAAGACTTGGTAATAAGTAGTCATTCCAAATCCACATGATATTTAAGATACCTACTGTTGTTACGATAGGTCCTAATAATGGAAGCACAATTTGTCTATAAACACCAAACATACTACATCCATCTAGCATCGCTGATTCTTCTAACTCTACTGGTATTCCTTTTATAAATCCATGGAAAAGCATAATAGATAATGCAGATCCAAACCCAACATAAGCAAATATTAAACCTACTGGATTTAACATATTCAATTTTCCCATAATGCTCATCATTGGTAACATAACGCATTGGAAAGGAATAAGCATGGAGATTGCAAATAATGTAAAGATGAAGTTTGACATCTTTGTTTTATAACGTACAAGTACCCATGCTGCCATAGAGGCAAAGAAAATGATTAAAATTGTTGATATAACGGTGAAAAATACAGAGTTAAATAATGCTCTTAAGTAATCCATACGTGCCATGGCTTCGCCAAAATTAGTCCATACGATAGGATCTGGAAAACCAAATATATCTTTGAAAATATTTTTTTGTGTTTTAAATGCTGCGGATAATAGCATTATAATTGGTACAAGGTATAATACAGCTAAAATACAGCCTATAACAATCTTGATTGTTCTTGATACCACATTTTCTCTTTCTTCCATAAAAATTACCTCCCTCCACTACCTACTATTAGGCTTCTATTTCTGCTCTCTTTGAAATTGTAAGTTGAATAATTGAAATAATTGCTATAGTAACTAGGAACACTAAAGCTTTAGCTTGTGCATATCCCATCTCATTACCACTAAATGCTGTCTGATAAATATTAAGAGCTAGCATTTCTGTTGAACGGTTAGGACCACCACCAGTAAGAGCTAAGTTTTGGTCAAATAACTTAAATGAGTTAGAAAGCATTAGGAATAAACCTACTGTAAATGCTTGTGATACCATTGGCATAATAATGGTTCTTAATTTAGTGAGACCTTTTGCTCCATCTAATTCAGCTGCTTCTAATACTGTATCTGGAATACCTTGGAGAGCTGCCACATAGATAATCATCATGTATCCACCCATTTGCCATACCATTACGATTAAAAGAGCCATAAAACCTGTTTCTTTATTAGTAAGCCAGTTTTGTAAGAAAGGAATTCCTGTAGCTGGAAATACTTTTGTGAAAATAAACTGCCATGCAAAACCTAAGAGTAATCCTCCGATTAAGTTTGGCATAAAGAATATACTTCTTAATAAGTTTGCACCTTTAAATCTCTTTGTAACAAGTAATGCTAATGCAAAACCTACAATGTTAATTAGGATAACTGAAGCTAAAGTAAATAATGCTGTAAATTTAAAGGATATCCAAAACTGTTTTTCTTCAGTGAATAGCCTAACAAAGTTATCAAGACCTACAAAATTAACACTTGAAGCCATACCATCCCAGTCTGTGAATGAATAGTAAAATCCACCAAGCATAGGTATAAATACTACTGTTAAAAATGCTAATAAACATGGTGCTAAAAACAGCCAAAACCCTACTTTTGAGCGTTTCATATAAGCACATCCCCTCTCTTATTTGCTTCTTCTTTCTGTCTTACTTCTTAACCCCTTTATGTAACTTAAATTTTCTTTAGACACTACATAAGCTGTATCACCTGGGGCCATATTTACTTGGTATTACCTATATATTTCTTTATACATTTCAGACTAAATTATTATGTCTTTTATATTTACTAGGTAATATTAGTGGGTGCGATTCTTATTTGTTATCACACCCACTAATTGTTACTCTAGTAATGCTACATTATCACCATTTAGACTATTATTGTCTCATTTTAGCCCATTCAGCTGCTGATTCATCAAATACTTGATCCCAAGTTAAGTCTCCTGTTAAGAAACCTTGTACTTTTGCACCGAATACGTCTTGTAACCAAGATGCACCTGGTGTTCCTTTGAATACAGCACTTACAGCTTTACCTTGAGCTGCAAAATCAAGGATTGATCTTGATAAACCATCTGCTGGAGCTAAATCACCATAGTTATCGAATACTGGTAAGAAACCAAATTCATTAACAACGATTTGTTTACCTTCATCTGATTGATATAACCAATTTAAGAAGTCTTTAGCAACTAATTTCTTATTAGCATCTGATTGTGAATTTACACACCAGTAGTTCGCAACTAATGTGATGATACTATCTTCTTTGTAACCTTTAATTGGAGCTGGTAAGAATGCTAAGTTATCAGCAACTTCTTGATCAATACTAGATACGTCGCCATAGATCCAGTTTCCTTGTTGGATAACTGCAACTTGACCAAGACCTAATAATTCTTTTACAGCTGTACTATAATCAACTGCTACAGCACCTTTGTAATCATCTTTGTTTGCAGAATATTTAAGTTGTAATTCCATATATGCTTTGTAAGCATCTTTAAAATTAAATTGAAGTTCTTTTGCGTTTGCTACAGCAAATACATCTTCATTAAATTCTGGAGCTAAGGCAACATTTACAGCATGGTCACCAAGTACCCATTTTTCAGCACCTTGAACTGCTGTTACATTTTTAAGATCTGGGAATTTATCTTTTAATTCACCAGCATCAATTTTTGCTTGTAATGTAGCGAAAGCTGAATCGATTGCATCATATGATGTAAGTGTGCTGGCATCGATTCCAGCTGCTTCAAAAATAGCTTTATTATAGATAAGACCAAATGCTTCTGCTGATACTGGAAGACCATATACTTTACCATCAATAGTATTAAGGTCTAACATACCTGCGTTAGCGTGAGATACCCAAGGTTGATCTGATAAATCTTCTAAGTATTCCATGTATGTGCCACATTCTTCTGGCCCAATAGCATTAAAGATATCTGGCATTTGCCCTGCTGCTGCTTTTGATTTATAAACAACACCGATATCATCTCCACCACCAACAGTTTCTAAAGTGATGTTTACATTTGGATGAAGCTCCATATATTTATTTACTGCTGCTTGTAATGCATCATGAATCTCTACTTTATATTGTAAAATGTAAAGATCAACTTTTTCTCCACCTGCTAATTCTTCTGTAGCTGGCGCCTCTGAAGCTTCTGTGCTTGCGCTAGCTGAAGGTGAACTAGTTGCTGCATTATTACCTGCATTATTGCTATTGCCACATCCTGCTAGCATTGTTGATAACATTGCTGTTCCTAATAATACACTAATAAATTTCTTTTTCATATTCATTCCCCTCTCTCATTTGAGAAATAATAAAATTATATATATTAAATTGATTGACAAGATCCTCCCTCAACCAACTTAACATCTAAGAAAATGTGTGCATTCTCAGCCTTACCAGACAGCAGCTTGAGAAGTAAATCTACACTGCGTAATCCCATATCTTGTTTAGGCTGCTTTATTGTTGCAATTGATGGTTCATAATATGTAGCAAAATCCATTCCATCAAATCCCATAATGGAAATATCTTTTCCTATTGTATATCCAAGATTAGCTGTTGCTTTAGCTACTCCAACAGCCATAATATCTGATATAGCAAAAATGGCTGTGATTTGTTTTTCCTTTTTTAGAAATTCTATTGTTTTGTCATATGCCCCTTTACACTCAAAACCTCCATAAAGAACATATTTCTCGTTAAAAGGAATCTGATGATCTGCTAAGGCCTTTTTATATCCTTCATAACGTTCTTTGCCAATTCCAAAGTCAACTACCTCACCTAACATAAGTCCTATTTCATGATGTCCATTATTAATTAAATAGTTAACTGCCATATAGGATGCTTGTTGATTATCGATACTAATGGAGGAACATCTTTTCAAGTTTTTTCTAGTAACTGAATCTACTGACACCAGTACAATGGCTGCACTTATTTCTGCTAATACTTCATCTGTTAAATCTAAGAAGTTTCCACCTAGGCAAATAACACCTTGAAGTTTCTTTTCTTTAATAAAGCCTAGTAATGTATCAATATCATTTTCATTATTGTGATGTTGTAAAATCATTGTGTATCCCGCATTTTCTACTCCTGTACTTACTGTTTTTAAGATTTCAGAGAAGAAAGGGTTAAAAACACCTTTTACTAAAATGCCAATATTTCTTGTGTTGGTTTGTTTTAATACTCTAGCACTATTATTGGGAATATAGTTGTTCTTTTTAATAACCTCTAGCACTTTCGCCCTTGTTTCATCCTTTACATCTGGATGCCCGTTTAACACTCTAGATACAGTGCTCACACCAACATTGGCAATTTGCGCTATGTCTTTAATGTTCATAGGCATTTCTCCCAATCTTTTATTAACTTATCTTTCTTTCAATTTAATTATTGTCTGAAGTTTAGTATACTTTGCTGTCCGGTACCCTTATCGGTACCGTTTTCAATATCATAATAAACTACTTTAATCTAAAAATCAACTACTTTTCATTAATTTATTATATTTTTACAGAAAATATCATTCCAATTTATTGTTCATTTTGTACATTGTTTTTATGTTGCATCGTTTCCAACCTTGTAAAACTTTACTTTTCATAAAATCTTTCTGCTTATTAATTTTCTATATTCTTCTATTAATGCCTCTATTTGTTTTCATATAATTTTTTTCTAATGGGAACTATAGAGTTATATAAGATAAATGTTAAAATAAATTTAATAATTAGCCTTATTTTTTTCTTTACTTATACAAACACAATTATTATAATTGTAGCTACGGCCCTATTTTGAAGTTATTTACATTTTTAGTTTTTTATACAAGGAGGATAGTTAAATGATATATACCGTAACCTTAAACCCATCTTTAGATTACGTCATGCATTTAGACCAAATGAATGCTCACTGTGTTAATAGAAGTAATAAAGAAGAGATTTATCCTGGTGGTAAGGGTATTAATGTCTCAATTGTACTTAATAATTTACGTATTCCTAATAAAGCACTAGGTTTTATTGCTGGCTTTACAGGGAAAGAAATTGAGAATGTCATGAAGCAATTAGGTGGAGACACTGATTTCATCTTGCTCGATCGTGGTATTTCTAGAATTAATGTAAAACTTGAAGCAGATAAAGAAACTGAAATTAATGGTATGGGACCTCAAATTACACCTAGTGATTTAAAGGACCTTTATGTCAAATTAGAACAAATCGAAGAAGGCGACTTCTTAGTCTTAGCTGGAAGCATTCCAAAAAGTGTCCCTGATAGTATTTACAAAGACATCATGAAAATGCTAGCTAATAAAAATATTAATGTGGTAGTAGATGCTACTAAAGATTTGCTTCTTAATGTACTTCAATACAAACCATTCCTTATTAAACCAAATCATATTGAGCTAGCTGAGATGTTCAATGTCACATTAAGTTCAGATGATGATATTGTTACCTATGCTCGAAAACTACAAGAAATGGGTGCTCAAAATGTACTTATCTCTATGGGTGGGGACGGTTCTATCTTAATCACCAATGAAGGTGAAGTAGTTAAAATCTCTGTTCCTGAAGGTACCGTAATTAATACCGTAGGTTCTGGAGATTCTATGGTAGCAGGATTTATTGCTGGCTACCTTAAAACTAAAGATTTAAAACAAGCTCTTAAATTCGCTACAGCAACTGGTAGTGCAACTGCCTTTTCTACATGGCTTGCTACTAGCGATAAAATTGATGACTTACTTTCTAAGCTATAATAATAAAACTCGGAGGCTATAATGAGAATTACAGATTTACTTACGACCGAAAGTATCGACTTGAATTTTAAAGTAAATTCTAAATCAGAAGCAATTAATCATTTAGTAGACTTAATGTATTCTACTGGTAATATCAGTGATAAAGAAGTTTACAAATCAGCTATTTTAGCACGTGAAGATTTAAGCACAACTGGTATAGGAGAGGGCATTGCTATTCCTCATGCCAAAACAAGTGCTGTTAAAAAAGCTACACTTGTAGCTGCTGTAAGTAAAGATGGTGTTGATTATGAAGCTTTAGACGGAGCTCCTTCACACTTATTCTTTATGATTGCTGCTCCAGATGGAGCTAATAATACACATCTAGATGTACTTTCTAGATTATCTACAATTCTTATGGATGCTAAGTTTAGAGAAAAACTTATTCATGCTAATAGTCCACAAGAATTTTTAAAACTTATTAACGTAAAAGAAACTGAAAAATTTGGTGATGTAGTAGATACAGCCAAGACCTCTACTTCTAGTAATGATGCCAAAGAAACTAAGGGTTATACTATCCTTGCCGTTACAGCTTGTCCTACTGGTATCGCGCATACTTATATGGCTGCTGAAGCACTTCAAAACAAAGCAGATGAAATGGGTATTTCATGTAAAGTAGAAACAAATGGATCTGGCGGTATTAAAAATGCACTTACTGATGAAGACATCAAAAATGCAACATGTATTATCGTAGCTGCAGATAAAAACGTAGAGATGAACCGTTTTGATGGTAAAAAGGTAATCATCACTAAAGTAGCTAATGGTATCCATAAAGCTGAAGAACTTATCACCAAAGCTTCTCAAGGTGATGCACCTATTTATCATGCTAAAAATGCTGGAGTTGCTGGAGTTGCTGGTGATAGTGAAACACAAACAAGCGAAGGTCTTGGCCGTCAACTTTACAAACACTTAATGAATGGTGTTTCTCATATGCTGCCATTCGTTATTGGGGGCGGTATCCTCATTGCACTTGCTTTCTTAATTGATTCTTTACTTGGTTATACAGATGCCCTTGGTTCTAATGCCGCTGCGGCTGTGTGGTTTAAATCTATTGGTGACGCTGCCTTTGGATTCATGCTACCTGTCCTTGCAGGGTATATTGCTATGAGTATTGGTGAGCGTCCTGCCCTTGTAGTCGGTTTTGTCGGTGGTATGTTAGCTAACTCAGGAGGCTCAGGCTTTTTAGGTGCACTTATTGCTGGTTTTGCTGGTGGTTATTTAATGGTTGGCCTCAAAAAAGTACTATCTGTTTTACCACAATCACTAGAAGGACTTAAACCAACTTTACTATACCCTGTCCTTGGTGTTGGTCTAATTGGTGTTGCTATTACATTCATCATTAACCCACCAGTTGCTTTTGTTAACACTTGGCTTACAGATACTCTTTTAAATATGGGTACAACAAGTGCTGTATTAGTTGGTACTATTCTTGCTGCTATGATGGCTATTGATATGGGTGGTCCATTTAATAAAGCTGCTTATGTGGTAGGTATTGCTGCTTTAGAGGCTGGTAATCTTTCTCTTATGGCTGCTGTAATGATCGGTGGTATGGTACCTCCATTAGCTATTGCACTTTGTACTACTTTCTTCAAGAATAGATTTACAGAAAGAGAACGTCAATCAGGTATTGTTAACTACATTATGGGACTTTCCTTCATCACTGAAGGTGCAATTCCTTTTGCGGCTTCTGATCCATTAAAGGTTATTCCTGCTTGTGTTATTGGTTCAGGTATTGCCGGTGCACTTTCATCATTCTTTGGATGTACACTTAATGCACCTCATGGTGGTATCTTCGTACTTCCAGTAATCGGTCAGCCACTTTGGTACTTTGTATCATTAGTAGTTGGCTCAGTAGTAGGTGCTGTCATTCTTGGATTCTTAAAGAAACCATTAAACAAATAGTTTAACCATAAAAAGAGGAGATTACTATCTCCTCTTTTTATTTTATCCACAGATAGCCGACTAATTTTAGGAACTGTCCCCAATTTCAATCACATTTATCCTCTTATTCACAAGACCTGTCCCTCTTTATTGTCCCTCTTTATTCCTCTTTATTCTTTTTATTTTAAGAACCGTCCCTAATTTTGTCCCTAATTTTACTAATTTTAGATAGATTTAACCTTAATTTAATACTAGTTTGATGCTATTTCTTTACAATACTCTTACTTACCCAATTAAAAATATTCAAGGAGATTTTATGAAAAAGTTCATCAAACATGTACCTTTATGGAAATGTCATTCTTCAAAAAAAGTGCGTTTCAATTTAATGAGTCGTATTATCATACTCATCTTTATGATTTCCATTTTCCCTATTTTTCTATTGATTTCTACCATTATTCAAAATACCTCTTCAAACTTAAAACGTGACATAACTAATACCGCCATACAAATTAACGATATAACCTCTTCTACTTTAGCAACACTTTTAGAACATGAATCCTCTGTCCTTACTGTATTAAGTAATGATACCTCACTACTTAACTATGAAGATTCTAACAATGCTAAAGAGTTCACTACTAATAAGCTTAAATATATTGTAGATGAGAGTCCTTTTATTTCTGGTATTTCTCTTAAAGCGGAGGATCAAGAAGAATCTTTTTCTTACCCTGATAATACACAAGGTAAGCTTACCAGTAAGGATTTAGATGGTACCTATTTTTATAAATTAGCCAAAAAAAATAAGAAGACTGCTGTATCAGCCCCTTATTTTGATAGTTTATCTAAAGAACTTGTCATTACTATAACCTCTCCTATTTTAAACAATTCTAATGAATTTCTAGGAGCAATTAATCTTGATATCAGTATGGGTACTTTTTCTGAGTATCTTAATTCTGCTTTGGAAAAGTATAAAGGTCATTTTCCCTTAGAATCCATGATTTATCTTTCTAATGGTAATATTCTTGCCTCTACAGCTGGTGAAGCTATCAATACAAAGCTTGTTTTACTTCCCGGGGGATATCACATCGTCAATACTCATGATGAGGAGTTTTCAGCAAGCTTTAAAGATATTCCTTATTATTTTTATCGTGGTCAAACCATTAATCAATTGAATTTTATCACCTATATTGCTGAAGATAAAATAAATAGTCTAGTTGTAGATATGCTTCAGCCTCTTGTTTTATCTATTACGATTATCTTCATGATTTCACTCATTATAGGACTCATTTATACTACAAGATTCCTAAAACCACTTCAATATATTGTACACACACTAATTAAATTAAAAGCCAACGACCTTAACATTCATATTGATACTAGTAAAATCAAAACAAAGGATTTATTAGAAATTGCCCTTGCTACTAACGAACTTACTCATCATCTAAGTACCTCTATCCATGATTTAAAGAAAACTTCCGGTTCGCTGCTAAAGGATGCTTCTGCTGTCGATCAAGTAAGTACACAATGTAATCATTATGCCACCGCTACTTTAAATGCTATAAACGAAATTAAGGCGGGTGCTAAAGAACAGATTACCCAAGTTACAGATGCTATTGCTTCCATCTCTACACTTCATTGCCAATGCGAAAATGGGGATACGATCAAAGAACAACTTAATGAGCACTCTACTTACGTCATTTCCTATGTGCAACAAGGTCTTCAAACTTCTAAGGACCTTACACTTGCCATTAATACACAACGTGACAAGCTTTATGAGCTTCGTATTAAGGTTAAAGATTTAGGAGAAAAATCTTCTCAGATTGCTTCTATACTTATCACCCTTCAAGCTATCTCCAGAAAAATCAACCTTCTAGCCTTTAATGCCTCTATAGAAACTACTAGAGCTGGTCAACAAGGCAATGGGTTCTCCGTTATTGCACAAGAGATGCAACAATTAGCTGATACTGCCCTTAGCTTCACACAAAATATTCAAACCATCGTAGAGGATAATATTGCATCCGTTTCTTATGTTTCTAATAATATGAAGCAAGTTATCCTTGCTGAGCAAACTACCGAAAATGTTTTAGGTGAAGTTCAAAAACAATTTGATTCCATTGAAGGGGCTACCACCTTAGTTGAGCAATCCATTAAAGCTGTTAATGATATCTTAACTTCCGTTAGCCTCACCAAAGACGTTATCCATGTAGACATGCAAACTATCTTTCATATTGCTGAAAAAATCATTAACCTCACTCATTCTAGTGAAGACTATGGTAATATTGAATTTGCTACCCTGCAAGAACTTCTTTCAACCTCTGAAAGCTTAACTCAAAGCTCGCAGTATTTGGAGACGCAAATTGGTCAGTATACTGTATAGGTAAACTCACTAAATATTATCTATGCTCATTATGCACTTAATGCAGCAGCTAGCTGCTCTATGATGAGGATGGATTGGATTTAATATTTGAGCAACAAAAAAGGGGCTGTAAAAAAACAGCCTCGAAACAAGGAGCAGGTCGCCTGTAGCGACCTGCTCCTTGTTTTTTTATAGATTTATTGTCATTATCACAAAATTAGAAGTCACTTATTAAGCCTATGGTTTTATAGGCTTTAAATGATGATATTATATCCGTTTTTTATGCAGCTATGGATGTCCGATGTTTCTTGTTATGATACTTATAGAGGTTGTATCCACAAGAAATTAACGTGAATTCTAAAATGACAGCTTTTTCACCTCGCCGAAATAATCTTTTATAAGATCTATCCCACTTAATTATCCCAAATGTCCCCTCTGATTGAATACTTCTGTTCATACACAATAAGGCACCATGAATTGATTCTAGATTATTTATTACTTCCTTATGTATTTCTGTTAATTCTCGATTAAGGCGTATTGTTCTATTTCCATGTGCTCTTTTGCAACATTCACTACGATATAGACATCCTGCACAGTCTTCACATTCATATATTTCTTCTGTTCTACCATATTGATTTTTATATATATGCCTATCACATTTATATATAAACTTTTTATTATTAGGACAGATCAGGTTTCCGTGTTCATCTCTTTTGAAATTTACTGCACGATATGGATCATAATGATATTTTTGATTCTTAGTTTCCCTCTCAAACATAGTAAATTTCATATATTTTTCCATGCCATGTTCCTCACAATAAAGATAATTGTTATAAGAACCATATCCTGCGTCAGCAACAGGATACGTTGGATAATGACCATAAGTAGCATTAAACTTTTCCATTAAGGGTTGAAAACATTCCATGTCTGAAGCATAAGGTTTTGCGTCTATTACAGCTATATATTCATCACATATGGCAGCCTGCATATTGTAAGCAGGAAGGAGTTGGTCATTTCCCATATAATCACGTTTGATTCTCATAAAAGTTGCATCGTAATCAGTTTTTGAATAACTATTTCTTCGCTCTCCACATACTTCGATGTGCTTTGCATATTTCTTGAGGCGTTCTAGATACCCCTGCATTTCCTGATACTGTTTTTGATGGATACTTTTCTTATGCCCAGCTCCGGAAACAAATTTTGAAACCTCTAGATTTATTGCCTTCTGATAACTTTCAAGCAATGCCTCAACGTAATCAATCGCATATTCATCTCTTTTTTCTAACTTCACATTAAGAAAACTAAGAATCTCTGAATTCATTGTATCGATGAGTAATGAGATCTTTTCGAACACTTTGTTTCTATTTTTGATGCAAGATTTCTTCCATACCCAGGTATAGCGATTAGCATTAGCTTCGATCTTTGTTCCATCGATGTAAGTGTGATGTAAATCCACATGCTCTTGATCAAAAATATAAGAATTGATATCAATGAAGATTTGTTCAATTGAAGTCGTTAATTCATTACGAATAAAGTTGCCGAAAGTAGCAAAAGATGGAGCTTTCATTCCGTCAAGAAGATACATATATCTGATGTCTGTACGGCAGAGTTTTTCAATATTTCTTAAAGAACTAATGCCATGCTCCATAAAAGTGAAAAGTATAATCTTAAGCATTTTATCTGAATCACATCTTGGACGACCTATTTTGCAGTCCTTCTCTACAAAATATCGTGTTAGGTCAATGTGATCCATTACTTCGCATAAAGTATATACTGGATCTGAAATATCAATTATTTTTTCGATATCCAATGGTAATTTTAGCTGTCTTGGTGTAAAATTATCATTGGTATTTTTGTTTAGTAGCATAAATAAATTATACCAAAAAAATCGCTGAAGTCTTACGACCTCAGCGATTTTTTCGTTAGGGGAGTTTTTTTACATCCCCTTTTTCGCTCCAGACTCCTGAAATGAACTTTCATGGCTACTTAAGTAAACCTTATTCGAGGCATAAAATGGCTCCTCAGCACTTCTATGATTTAGAATAGCGCCTACTAAGAGCAACTATGAAAGCCAAGCCAATGAGTGAGGAGCTCCTTAAAGTCTTAGCCGGTGCACCCTATGCTAGGAAGCTCAGACCTTAAGACTCTGGCTTAAAACTTTATTTGGTAATGATAAATGTAAAAACGTTTTGACAACTTATAAATGGCGCCTCCCTGCCAGCGCACTAGTGAACATTTTCCTTAGAGCCAGAGGTACCTGTAACGACAGATTGAGACTTGGTCGACCCGGTCAGTTCCTCAAGTTGAAGCTGCGGTGATTATGCCGTGGAAGTTGTTTGATTTATTTTTACACTTCTATATATGTGGGCTGCAAGTAGACTCCCTAGTAAAAGTTAATATTTTTTCTATATATGTATTAAAATCTATAGGAAAATCATGTCCCAAATGTGCTACCTTTTCATATATATAATCTATTTGAGTTTGCTCCAGTGCTTTAACAAGTGCCTCAGTCTCACTTAAGCAATCTACGTCGTCTTCTCCGCAAACAATATAGACTTTTGTTTCTTTTAATCTGCCTAAGAGAGGTAACCATTGTTCTATTTCAGGCAGCCATGGTGCTATTAGTATCAGTCCTTTAATTTTTACTTTGCTATGTAAAGCAAAATACAAGCTTACTCTTGCTCCTGAAGAGAAGCCTCCTAAAATGACATTCTCTTGTTGCACTTTAAAATTTTCTACTATGGTAGTATAATGGCTCCCCAGTTCTTTATAACCTTTCTCTATATCATTCCAATAATAGCCTCCATCAAATTTGATTTCTGAAGACTGTGGCAAGGCTAAAAGATAGCCTTTCTCTTTGAAATTCTTCCAATAGTACTCCGCTATAGCCATGTTTTCTTCATTACCATGCAACCCTATTACAAGGGGATACGCCTTTTGCTGATGGCTTGGTTCAACCAGCTTCAGCTGAGGTAAGCTTTGCTTTACTGCTAATTCTTCTCTCTTCTTGCATATGTCACAAAGCTGATGGAATAGTTCATGACTTCTTAGGGCATCTAGGTCTTCGTCCCCTTGCAAGTAGCTATAACTATACCAATGACCTTTCTCTAATATAGCTTCTTTCATAAGTTTGATTGCTTCTTCATATAAACCTGCTTTACTAGCTATGGCATATCTAAAATTATAAATTTGAGCCATATTACCTTGCACTTCTTTATAGTTTTCCGTAAGGAAGCTATAAGCTTCCAGATATTTTTCTTCACAATATAAGGTAATCGTTTCATTTAATAATTGTGTATAAGTCATTTTCCCTCCATTTTATTTCGGGCATAAAAAATAGCCCTCAAGTAGATGTGACTACTCAGGACCTTTTGAGGTACTTATACAGCATATCTCTACCCCATTACAAGATACAAGTATACCTATTTGATGTAGTCACAGATGAAATATAAAATTCGTTTAGACTTGTTATTTTTATCATACTGACCACATCCTTTCACTAAATATACGAGAATTTTATCACACTTCATCATAAAGGTAAACTACTACTCTAAAATTTCAGTTTTTATTCATGTTTTTTCATATATAGCTTTTTAAAAAGCTTGTTAAAAACTTTTTTAAAAAGCTACAAGGCACTTTTTAGATTAGAACTCTAACGATTCACACGAATATGATTTCACTTATTAAATAAAAAGAGATTGCTTTTACTTTTAAGCAACCTCTCTTATTACCTGTTTTTTATTACATTAGTGGTGCAAATAAACGTAAAATGGAACGCATTAATCTAGTCCATATGCTAACGTTCTTACAATCCTCCAGTGTAATAGGTGTACAAATCTCTAACATCTTTAAATAATCATCTTTAACTTCAAAAACAGTTTTATTTTGATAAACCATAGTAGCACACTCAAAGTGTAAATATAAGCTTCTATAATCAAAATTAATACTACCCACTATAGCCACTTCATCATCTGAAACCACTGTTTTAGAATGAATAAAACCAGGCGTATATTCGTAGATTTTAATACCAGCTTCAATAAGCTGTTTATAATAAGCTCTTGTTACAATGTGCACATACCACTTATCTTCTTTATGCGGTGTTACAATTCTTATATCCACTCCACTTTTAGCAGCCAAACTTAAGGCTGTGACCATTTCATTATCTACAATTAAATACGGTGTACTGATATACACGTAATCCTTTGACTTATGTAGTAAATTCAGGTACACATTTTCACCTACTGTTTCACGGTCTAATGGACTATCACCATAGGGTTGCACATAACCATCAGATTCAAATGGCTCTGGGTGGTAGGTATGAGGCTTGAACATTTCATAATCATCATATTTATTGGTACTGAAATTCCATGTCTGCAAAAACATCATTGTAAGATTCCATACTGCATCTCCCTTGAGCATAATGGCTGCATCTTTCCAGTGACCAAATCTATCAATGGCATTGATATATTCATCTGCTAGATTAATACCTCCCATATATCCAATGTATCCATCAATAACCGTTATTTTTCTATGGTCTCGATTATTAAGAATAACATTAAGTACAGGCGCAAGAGGATTAAAGACAACACACTGAATGCCTTTCTTCCTTATTTTTTCCTCATACTTATAAGGTAAGGTTTGTAAGGAACCTATGTCATCATAAAGTATTCTAACATCAACACCTGCTTTTGCCTTTCTTTCTAGGATTTCTAGAACGGTATCCCACATCTTCCCTTCATGAATGATAAAGTACTCCATAAAAATAAAATGTTCTGCCTTCTCTAGTTCCTCTATAAGGCTATCAAAAAAACGTTCTCCGGGACTTAAGTATTTAGTAGTTGTATTTTGATGCACCGGGAAAAGTGCATAGTCTTTAATATACTTTGTTTGATTAGCAATTTGCTTATCTTTTCTCTCTAATTCCTCAATAATCTTAGGATCTTGCTTAAGCTGAGGCGCAGTACGATAGTAAATCACTTCTAAACGTTTCGTTAGCTTTTTACCCAATCTATTATTGCCAGCTAAAATATAAAAGAACCCACCAAACATAGGAAATAACATAATAGGAATGGCCCAAGCTAATTTATAAGATGGATTATCCTGTTTACTTACTAAATGAACTACTGCAACTGTACTAATCAATATCGAAATAGCATAGAAGTAAATAAAATAGTTACTTAATTTCCAAATAACCCCTATGATTAAAGCAAGCTGAAAAAGAATTAACAGCCCTACAATAACCATTCGACTAAAAATAAAATTTAATACTCTTCTCATCAAGCCTTTCTCCCACTCTTTAATCAAAAATAAATCTTATGGCCTTATCAATCCAATCACTAGATATATGAGTTTCTCCGTATTGCATTTCTCCTTGTACTAAGTGGTTGCCTAAAGATAGGCCGTGGCCACCTCTTCTATACACATGTAATTCCACTGGAACCTGTTCCTTAACTAATGCACTAGCAAAGAGTAAAGCGTTTTGAACAGGTACTGTCTCATCTTCATAAGTATGCCATATAAAACTTGGAGGCACATCTTTTGTAACTTGATTTTCTAATGATGCAAGCTCTAGCAGCTCTGCTTCTTTATTATTCCCTAATAAGTTGTCCATAGAACCTTGGTGAGTAAATTCTCCACTTGTAATTACTGGATAAGATAAGATAAGTTTATTAGGCTTTACTTTTTCACGATCAGTTCCAATATAGGATTCTAGAAAAGACTTATTCCAAAATGTACCTACGCTTGCACATAGATGTCCTCCAGCTGAAAAACCACATACAGCAATTTGATCTTTATCGATTTTCCATTCTTCTGCATGCTCTCTAATATAACCAATAGCCGTTAAAGCTTCACATAAAGCTTGTGGAAAACGTGCTGGTGCTGGGCTATAGTGTAAAACAAAAGCACATACGCCTTCTGTTAAAAATTTAAGTGCTATAGGTTCGCCCTCCCTTTCAGAGGTATATTCATAGCCACCTCCAGGCAGTATCAAGACCGCTGGGCGAATACGATATATTCCTTGTGCTTCATGCGTATCTGGAATATATGCTAATAGTCTTGCCGTATTTTCTGAAGCCCCTTCAGTTTTTATAGTAATATTTTTCTCAAAGTGTTTCATTTATCCACCTCTACTCATATAGTATTTATCGTTTCATTATAAAATATTTTGTCTTTATTTTATATTATCATTTTTACATAAAAATCTTATGTGCTCTTATCTGATTTGGAGGAATCTTTTTTACACTTTTCTATATCATTCAGTGTCTGATTATAACAATCACGTACTAAGTCTATTGCTGTTAGGAAAATGCAACCATTACCTACTTCCGCCGGTGTATAACCAAAATTAATTGTTCTTTTAATAAGTTGGGCATACATTTCACTTTCAGTTAGTTTCCTACCAAATTCTTTCTTACAATAGTTCATTAAAAGCGCTAGCGCCCCTGTTACATGAGGTACAGCCATGGAAGTACCAGACATCTTGGCATAAGTTCCATCTAGATAAGTAGACAAAATGCCTACTCCTGGTGCCACCAGATCCAAATGGCGCTCTCTCTTCATTTGTTTATTAAGGTTTCCATAATCTACAGAACCCACAGAAATACACTCATCATAATCTGCAGGATAAGATATCATAGGTAGACCATCCGCATTTTCGTTTGCTGCCGCACATACAACTAAAATATTATGTCTAATTGCTTCTCTAATAGCTTCATGAAGCATTTCATTATCTGCTTCTCCTCCTAGCGATAAAGAAATAATATCCACCTTAATCTTTATAGAATAATAAATTGCATTAATAATTGAGCTGTATCGAGCTATCCCTTTTTTATTACTGGCTTTTAAAATAATTAAACTAGCTTCTGGCGCCACTCCGACCACACCTGTCCCATTCATACTAGCAGCAATTGTGCCACATACGTGGGTACCATGACCATTATAATCCTTATATATATTTGCATTTCCTTCATCCTCCTCTGTAAAATTTCTTCCACCAATAATCCTATCCTTTAACTCTATATGTTCTGTATCACACCCCGTGTCTATAACAGCAATAGTAACTCCTCGTCCTTTTTCTCCCTGTTCCCATAGCTTTGAGGCCCCTATCAAATCTACTCCTTTAGGTAATTTATATACTTCTTTTTGAACTTCTATCAACTGATAATTAGCGAGTTTCATTGTAGAATCTGACATTTAAATGTACCTCCTTCCCTATCTATATTATATTATGAAGCTTATTTATGGTTTGTACCTTAAAAAGAGTTTAGAAATAGTAGTTTTACTTTTTCGAATATTTTTCATTGAAATAGTTTATTTTTTAATATATAATGAATAAATATTATATATTTTAAATTTTTATTCATAAGGAGGATGCTATGGATACTCAAAAGTTTAATGTTTATGTGGATGGGCAAGCTGGTACAACTGGCCTTAAGATAAATGAACGTTTAAAACTTCACCCCTATATTAATATTCTTAAGATTGATGAAGATAAAAGAAAAGACCCAGCTGCTCGTAAAGAAATGATTAACGCTGCTGATATCGTTTTTCTATGCCTTCCTGATGCTGCTTCTATAGAAGCAGTCTCAATGATTGACCCTGCTAACACACGCACTAAAGTCATTGATGCTAGTACAGCTCACCGTACTCATCCAGAATGGACCTACGGTATTCCTGAATTAAGCGCCCAGGCAAGAGAAGCAATTAGTCATTCTACACGTACTACTGTGGCTGGCTGCTATGCGAGTGCTTTTATCTTACCTCTATATCCACTAGTGCAATCTGGCATCATTCCTGCAGATTATCCCATCTCTTCTCATGGTATATCTGGCTATAGTGGTGCTGGCAAGTCAGCTATATTAGAATATACTGACCCTCACAGAGATGAGCTTTACCCTACCTATGGTACACCTAGACATTATGCTTTAGGACTTCATCATAAACATGTACCAGAAATGCAGCAAAAAGTAGGATTAACCTATCCACCTATTTTCTCACCTATTATTGCTGATTACTATCAAGGGTTAGCTGTAGCTACTCAAATTCATACAAGACTACTAGGTAAAAAAGTGACTCCACTTGATGTACATACTTACTTGGCTAAGCACTATGAAGGCCAAAATTTTGTAAAGGTAATGCCTTTTAACCCTTCACAATGTTTAGATGAAAATTTCTATAATCCAGTTGCATGTAACGGCACAAATAATGCGGAAATCTTTGTTTTCGGTAATGATGAGCAAATCTTGCTCCTTACGCGTTTAGACAACCTCGGTAAAGGTGCTTCTGGCGCTGCTGTTCAAAACATGAATATTATGCTTGGTTTAGATGAAACGATATCACTCATCTAATACTATGGGGACAGGTCTTAAAAGCAATTTTTAAGACCTGTCCCCATATTTAATTATCTCGTCATATTTAGTTATTTGAAGAACCGTCCCCATTTGTTTGTCCCTTTTTATTCTTAAGAACCGTCCCCATAGTAAAATCATATAAGTTTGATTATCTGGGCTGTCATTGGAGTTAAAGTAATGGTTGAAGCTAGTTTAACTTCCTTATCTGTGAAAAGGTCTATTCCTTTTAATGATTTTGGCAATCTTACTTGCTCATGGTCATCACTATTATTTAAAAGAACTAGAATGCTCTCTGAGCCTGTATTTCTTGTAAAACCTAGACAGTTATTTTCACAAAGGATAGTTTTATAATCTCCTGTCTGAAGTGCTGCATGTGTTTTTCTAAGTCTAATCATTTGTTTGTAAAAGCTTAGAAGCTCTTGATCTTGCTTCTTAGGATCCCACTCCATACACTTTCTACATTCTGGATCATCTCCGCCATTTAAACCAATTTCATCTCCGTAGTAAATATAGGGTACGCCAATGTAAGTAAATTGAAAGGCAAGCATAAGAAGCATACGTTTTTTATTATCACTTGCTTCTGTTAAAAATCGTTTTGTATCGTGACTATCACAAAGGTTCCAGAGTTGCCTTGTAATACTCTCCATATAAATCGCTCTATTTTCTGCCAGAACATGATCAAAGCGTTCTACACTAATACTTCTTCTAGCAAAGAAATCTGTTACTGCCCATTTGAAAGGATAATTCATGATACCGTCTAGCTGATCTCCCTTTAGAAAAGAAGCTGCTTCATGCATAATTTCGCCTATGACAATGGCATCCTTTTTAACGGATTTAACTACCTTTCTAAATGCTTTCCAAAACTCATGATCTACTTCATCACAAACATCTAATCTCCAACCATCTATATCCACTTCTTCTATCCAGTATTTAGCTACTTTCAATAGGTAAGCTTCTACTTCAGGATTATGTATTTGAAACTTAGGCATTTTTTTATGGCAAGCTCCAAAGGTGTAATAATTAACTTTTTCTTGATCAATAGGTAAGTTATCTATATGGTACCAGTCTTTGTAAGGTGAATCCTCTCCCTTTTCTATAACGTCTTTAAATGCAAAGAAGTCATCTCCAGAATGATTAAACACTGCATCAAAAACAATTTTCATACCACGCTCATGGCACTTTCTCACAAGCTCTTTAGCAATTTCTACATCCCCAAACTGAGGATCAATCTTATAATAATCTTTAGTATTGTACTTATGATTTGAATTAGATTCAAAGATAGGCGTTAAATATAAGAGATTAACCCCTAAATCCTCTAGATAATCCAAATGATTGATAATGCCTCTTAAATCTCCACCAAACATAGTTCTAAGTCCAACCTTGCTGCCCCAAGGTAAGGTATTTTCCGGATTAATTGTTTCATCTCCGTTATCAAAGCGATCTACAAAGATTTGATACACAACAGCTTGTTGCAACCATTCTTCCTCCTTATATAAGTCCCCTTCACAAATATAGGCATACTGAAATGGTGTTAAGTATTCAAAAGAGCTGACCTCTTCTTGACCACGCTCATCTAAGAAGACTATTTTCTCTTGTGTATCTATAAGCTCAAAGAAATATTTATATCTATTTCTAAAGCAAGAGATGTCTACATTCCAAAAATCAAAGAGTTCTGTACTTGTATAAAGTTCTAGAGGTTTCTTTTTAAATTCACCATTATCATCGTAACGGTCTCTAAAGTATACATTACACGCTTTTAAGTCGCCTCTAGCTGCTCTTAAACGAAGTGCTAAAGTATCTTTATTTTTGCCATAGGCATAAGGTATATCTGTTGTATGGTAAATAGCATATTTATTCATTTCTTTTCCCCCGATTGGTTTGAATTTGATTTGATTATAACAAAGTAACCTTTGTATTTTTGTTTATAATTTATATAATTTGTTTCTTTTTCATTTAACTTAAAAGATGTATACTAAAAATAACTTATATTGAAATAGCGATTGGTTTAATAAAATTAACTTTATGAAAAAGAACATACCAAGTAAAGGACGAGAATTATGCGAGAAATATTTGTTTCTGACGACTATTTTTTTAATCTAGAGGTTTCTCTTATTATGGAGACAAGAGATAAAGAGAAATTGTTAAAGCTAGTCAAACAAAAGCATAGCTGGGAAATCCAAGACAACTTATCTGCTTCGACTAAACGTAACGACCTACTCATATGGAATGTCTTGTACACTCAGGAAATCATTAAAAATGGTGTATCCAAACAATATCTTCATCCTGTTTATAATAAGTACTATAAGTCTATTCAACTACTTTCCTCTCTAGCTGAGCTTCAAGATATCGAGTGTAAAATGATTCATTCCTACTTTGATATTCTCACTCACTCTTTAGAAGCTGCTGGACATACCATGGTTAATAAAATGATTAGTTATCTCTATCTACATATTGAAGACAAAATTATCTTATCCGATATGGCTGCTGCCGTTAATCTTTCTATAGGCTATATGTGCCAGTGTTTTAAAGAGGCTTTGGGCATGTCTATCATGAATTATAATAAAAAGATTAAAATAGAACGCGCACAGGTTTTACTAACAGGTACAGACTATAGTATTTTAGAAATTGCTACTTTATTAGGTTTTTGTGACCAAAGTAACTTCTGCAAGGCTTTCAAACAAATTACTGGAATGTCCCCTTCTAAGTATCGCTCCTTAGACTGCAAATAACCTATAGGCTTATTTTAGACGTTTCGTAAAAATAATAGGCATAGCCTTTAAATGTTTATACATTAATGGCTATGCCTATTATTTGTTTGCTAATTTTTATTTATTTTAGTGTTTTATAGACTACCTTATTTAGTTTATTCTCATATCATCTTGACTTCGCCAATTAAGCATACTCCAATAATACACTATTTGTGTTTCATTTTATTCTCAAGATTTCCTATGCCTTGCATTGTTTTATCAATAGCTTTTTCAGCACCTTTTTTCATAGCTTTTACGCCTGCAGTTGCTTTTTGGCTAAGATATTCACTTCCTGCAATGGCTTTGTGTCCTAAGTCTTCAATGCTACCTAACGCTTTGTGACCTAGATCCTCAGCATCATCCATTACATGATGAGCCATGTTTTGTACATCTTGTTTGTATTTTTCGAATGTATCTTTTTTATCTTGCATCAAAATCACCTCTTGTAGGTATTATTTGCTACTTATGATTTTGTATACATATAATTTTAATAAAACTAATCATTCGCTTTTTAAACGCCTTTATTTTAAGAACCGTCCCTACTTGCTACCCATTAAGAACCGTCCCCAAATAAAATGCTGCTATAAGTTGTAAAAGAAGAATGGCTGGCATGCCGTATTTAAAATACCAATGCTTTGTTTTATGTCTGAATTTCTTCATGCCAGCTATACTGCCGATACTTCCTCCTAGAATAGCTACTGTAAATAAAGCTTTTTCTGAAATGCGATATTCTCCTTTTTTTGCTTTTTGTTTATCTGACCACATCGTTACATAGCCTAAAATATTCACTAATAGGAGATATCCTAGTAAAATTAATATGTTATTCATGACTTTTCCTCTCTTGTCTTTTAGTTGTACTGCTTTATCTTGATTTGTAATTTAAATAACTCTTCTTTCTACTAATATAAGTTTAGTTAGAATTATCCCCTTTTGTCAACTAAGCTATTTTTGCACGGCAAAAGTCTCTTTATTTTAGAATAAGATCTTCTAAAATAAAGAGACTTCACATAGATTACTAATTTAAATGTTACTACTCCTATATGTTTAAGAGACTCTTTATGATTTACCCTGTCGAAAAGTAAAAGTATTATAAAGATTTTTTCTCCATAAACCCAAATAGCTGTTCTCTTGTTGGTAGACCTTCATTGTCTCCCTTATGCATAACTTGAAGTGCACCAATAGCATTAGCTCTGTCTGCACATTCGCGTACATCTTTATTTTCTAAAAGCCCACTGATGAAACCAACAGCAAAACCATCTCCTGCGCCTACTGTATCGATTACTTTTTCAACGTGGTAACCATCTATGTATGCTTCCTCTGTTTGAGTCTTTACGTATGCACCTTTTGGTCCCATCTTAATAACTACATTTTTTACACCATGGCTTAAATAGAAATCTGCAATATCTTTTTCATGATCAAAGCCAGTTAAGATTTTCCCTTCTGAAATACCAGGAAGTACTGTATCACATCTAAATGCAATTTTATTAATAGTAGCTACCATGTCAGTTGAATCTTTCCATAAGCTTGGTCTTAAGTTTGGATCAAATGAAGTTGTTAAACCATTATTTTTTGCTTTCTCTATAAGGTAAAGTAGTGTGGCTCTTGAAATATCTGAAATAGCTGGGAAAATACCTGTTAAATGGAAGTGATTGAAACCACACATATCAATTTCATCTACATCATCCACTTTTAAATTAGAAGCCGCAGAACCATTACGATAGTAAGCTACATCTGGATCTCCAACTGAAGTTTTCCCTTTAAGTTGGAATGCTGTTGGGTAATGATCGTCAAAACAGATAAAACTTGTATCAATGCCTTCACCTTTTAAGAAATCAATTAAGTATTTGCCGAATGGGTCCCTCCCTAATTTAGTAATGTAACATACTTCATGTTCAAGTCTTTTTAGACCTATGGCTACATTCATTTCAGCTCCTGCTGCTGATCTTGTAAAACTTGTTACTGTATCTAAAGTGCCTTCTGTTTCTGCAATAAATAATGCCATAGGTTCCCCTACTAAAATTACTTTTGACATTTTACGTCCTCCTATTTTTTTATATTGGTAATAGTTTATAGTCCACTAGCTTTTATATTTAGGTACGATGATGTCTACTCCTTAAATATCTTCCAAACATGTTTGTTACTATAAAAATTATTCCATTCGCCCACGATTTTGTTTCATTTAATGTAACATTGTCTATTAATTGTCAAAAAAAATACGACTAAAGCCACATTTCATTTTTCTGTGTGTTTTAATCGTCTTTCATAATTAGGGTGCATAATAAGGGTATGCACCCTAATTCTTTAGGAGTGTCTCTATATGGTACTGTTAGTATAGAGACCTTAGTGCATTGCACTAAGATAAGGGGTAATATGTTTCGCTAATAACTTATCTTTGAACACGTCCAGAACCGTCTCCACCAGCAAGAGATTGAACTTCTGCTACTGATACGCGATTGAAGTCGCCTTCGATTGTGTGTTTTAAACATGAAGCTGCAACTGCAAATTCGATTGCTGCTTGTGGTTCATAGTTGTTAACTAATGAGTAGATGAGACCACCGCCAAATGAATCTCCTCCACCTACACGGTCAACAATACGTACAGCATATTTTTTAGAGAAGAAGTAATCTTCGCCATTGTATAACATTGCTGCCCAATTGTTATCACTAGCTGAGATTGACTCTCTAAGAGTAATTGCTACATATTCAAATCCAAATCTATCTTTAAGTTGTTTAGCTACATCTTTATAACCATCATGGTTAACTTCACCTTTTGTTACGTCAGTGTTTGCTGCGTGAATACCGAATACGTCTGCTGCATCTTCTTCGTTAGCAATACATACATCTACATATTCCATAAGTCCAGCCATTACTTGACCAGCTTTTTCTCTAGTCCATAGTTTTTTTCTGTAGTTAAGGTCACAGCTTACTTTGATGCCTTTAGCTTTAGCTGCTTTACATGCTTCTAAACAGATAGCTGCTGCATTGTCACCTAATGCTGGTGTGATACCTGTAAAGTGGAACCATGTCGCACCTTCAAAGATTTCATCCCAGTTGAAATCAGCTGTTGTTGCTTCCATAATTGCAGAGTGATTTCTGTCATAAATTACTTTTGAAGGTCTTTGAGAAGCACCTTTTTCTAAGAAGTAAATACCGATTCTTTCTCCACCACGAGCGATATGTTTTGTTTCTACACCGTATCTACGAAGGTCATTGATAGCTGCTTGACCGATTTCGTGTGCTGGTAATTTTGTAACGAATTCTGCATCTACACCATAGTTAGCAAGAGAAACTGCTACGTTAGCTTCTCCACCGCCGTATGTAGCTTGGAATTGATCTACTTGATTAAATCTTAAATATCCGTTTGGTGCAAGTCTTAACATAATTTCGCCGAAAGTTACTACTTTATTGTTCATGGTTCATTCTCCTATTTTATTGAATTAAAATTTATTGATTAAGTTTACTCATACTATAGCCGCTTCTCCTTAGAGTCCAATAGCTAAGAATCACTTTTTATAGTACTAGTACTTTATCTAGTCTTAGTTGTCATTGTTAGTGAGTTAATTAACAGTGTTTAGATAAGTTAAAAGACTCTTTGTTGTTAGTCACGTCTTTTATAATTTGTGTTTTAATTAAGTGTTTTAATTAAGCATTTTAAATTGCTTGTTTATGTTTTAGAAAGCTATTATTTTTGTAATAAATGAATAGCAAATCCACCGATTTCTTCTTCTAAGTAAATAGCTGCAAGTTTATCTTTTGCGTTATATTTAGCTGACTCTTCATTGATTTTAACACCTTTTGCTTTAAGGTAAGCTACTGCTCTTTCAATGTAGTTTGTTTTATATGCAATATGACCTTTTGCGCCAAGGTATGGTGATTTCATAACTTCAATACCTTTACCAGCAAAGATTGAGCTATTACCTTCTTTGATTGATGTATTGAATAAACCATCGAAACCAGCTGCGATTTCTGAAGCTGCTGCTTCTGATTCTGCATTGATACCAACGTGTGCAAGCTCAAAGCCTAACATTTGTGTTACAGCTTCTCTTGTCATTTCTGTGATTTTATCAAATTCACCTGCTGCTACTAAGCTTGGATCTACCATCCAGCTACCACCACAAGCGATGATTCTATCAAATGATAAGTAATCATTAAGATTTTTAGCATTGATTCCACCAGTAGGCATGAATTTCATGTTTGTGTATGGACCAGCCATTGATTTAATAAGTTTAATACCACCAACTGCTTCAGCTGGGAAGATTTTTACAACATTAAGACCAAGCTCGATAGCTTGCTCGATATCTGAAGGATTAGCACAACCTGGTGTAACAGGGATACCTTTATCTACACAGTATTTCACTACTTTTGGATTAAGTCCTGGACTTACGATAAATTTAGCACCAGCTTCTACTGCTTCATCAACTTGCTCAGTTGTAAGAACTGTACCTGCTCCAATTAACATTTCTGGGAAATCTTTTGCCATAATGCTAATAGCTTCTTTTGCACATGCTGTTCTGAATGTTACTTCAGCAACTGGAAGACCTCCATCACATAATGCTTTCGCAAGTGGTTTTGCTTCTTCAATTTTATTAATTACTACTACTGGCACAATACCATATGCACCAATTTGTTCAAGAACGTTACTCATTACCCCTGCCTCCTTGTAGACTCCTAAATTATTTTGTTCAATTAAGTTAAATCTAACTATTTTGATTATAATCAAATTATATATTATTATTTTTTATATGTATAGTTATTTTAACACTTTTTTTAAGACGTATGTTGGCGATTTATATAAACTTTGATATAAATTGCTACGTATTCGTCACGATTCTAATATTTTATTTTATATTTCTTACTTATTTTTATTTATTTTAAAAATCATCCTTAATAATTTGCTTATTATTCTTTATTTAATGTATTATTATTTTTAGACAAAATCATACTTTTTTATTTATTTGTGCACCAATTATGCTATACTTATGGTTATAAATCATACTATAGGGGGTAACTATGCAAACCATTTATGATAATATTGAGATGTTTACAAGTATCTTAGATTTATTAGAAAATCATCTTGGTACTAGCTGTGAGATCGTACTTCATGACAATACTAAAGAATATGAACATAGCATAGTAGATATTCGTAATGGCTATATTACAGGCCGCAAGATTGGTGATTGTGGTGGTAACTGGGGCTTAGAGGTACTGAGCAAGATGACCTCTGATACACACATCTATAATAAAATAGTACATATGAGAAATGGTAAAATTATTCGTGGCTCCTCTATGTTTATACAAGATGATGCTGGAACAAATATTGGTGCCATTTGTATCAACATGGATATTACAGATACACTTAAATGTGAAGAATACCTTAAACAGTTCAATAGATATTCTACACCATCACCTTCTTCCAATGAGCTTTTCACCACAGATGTTAATCAGCTCATGGACAATCTTCTTACCCAATGTGAAAACATGTTTGAAAAGTCAATGAATCATCTTAATAAAGATGAGAAAATGCAAATTATTCGCTTCTTAGATAGTAAGGGAGCCTTCCTTATTACTAAATCTGGGGATCGTGTTTGTGAATTCTTAAACATCTCTAAATTTACCCTATATAACTACTTAGAGATCACAAGACAAGGTACGGAAAATGAGTAAAAAAACAAAAAAAGGAATAGCCCTAATAATATTATTAGTCTATTCCTTTTTTGTATAAGCAAATACATATAATGTTAGCATTCAGGTACAACACCTGATTCTTTGAGTCTTCTTAAGGCTAAGGTTTCTCTATAAACCCAAGGATTAATCTGTGTACCCTTTTGTGTGAGGATTGCCTCATTTTTTGCAATAACCTCATCTAATTCTATCCATCTTGGTTCAAATTCTTGTTCTTCTTCGTATTTGTCTAAATGTTGTTTTGTTTTATTAGTTTTTACATCACAAAAATAATAATAAGAAGTCATCTCGAATATCCCAGAAGTATCAAATTGATTAGGATTTCTTTGAACGATAATGCCCGCACGTTCTCCCATTCCTTCTATAATATATCCAGTTTCCTCGATTACTTCTCTGCGCAGGGCTTCTTCGTGGCTTTCTTGCCTTTTGATGCCCCCACCAGGAAATTTATAATCGCCTTTATTCGTGTGTACCATGAGTATCTTATTATCTTTTAAAACAATGGCTCTGACAGCCTGCCTTGTTGTTATTTTTATATTTCTATTTTTAATTTTTTGTATACCTAATATCTCATCAATGATCATAGACTCCTCCTTATCTCTTTTTGTCGTCTATTTCTTTATATTTAATATGCCTAACTGTTCAATGTTTTATCAATAAATATATATTCCTTATTTTGCTATGTACGACTAGCTTTGTTTATATTCCCGAATATTTTATTTTATATTATCACATTTCACAAAGGATTAATAGTTTATTGTTCATATTATTATACTCAAAAATAATTTTTATCATAAAATCATGATATTTTATTTCCTAGAGCATCAAAGAATACAAGAAAAGAAAGCCCTGTAACATTTTTTTCTGTACCGGGCTTTCTTATTATTTACTCTGTCTCTAATCTATGTCTCTTACAAATCCCTCTGCTATTTTTTATTTAACGAAACAGTATCTTTGATAGCAGGTATTTTTACTTCTACTTTAAACAAGTCCCCATCTATACTAATAGCCATTTGTCCTCCTTGCAGGTGCATAAGGCTTTGAGCTATAGCTAATCCCAAACCTGATCCTTCTGTGGTTCTAGAAGCATCCCCTCTTACAAAACGTTCTGTTAATTCCTGAGGATCAATATTAAGTGCTTCTTTTGAAATATTTTTAATAATAAATGTCCCATACTCCTCTTCGTTTAATACTTCAATATAAGCTCTTGTATGTGGCATTGCATATTTACTTACATTAGAAAGCAGATTTTCTACTACTCGCCACATATGCCTGCTATCACCTAACACCTTAGCTGGCTGAACCCCTCTTGTAATCAGTTGCAAGCCTTGTGCCTCTAATCTATCTGTATATTCTCCCAAAGCTTGAAGTACAAGTTCATCTAGCATAAAAGGTTCTAATTTAGCTTCTACATTTCCAGTCACTGCCTTAGAGGCATCTACCAAATCCTCTACCAGCTGTTTTAATCTATTACTTCTTTCATCTAAAACACCTATATACTCCTTAGCCGTTTCGTTATTAATATCTTCTCCCTTTAATAAATCGATGTAGCTAATAATAGAGGTTAAAGGTGTTTTTAAGTCATGTGAGACATTAGTAATAAGCTCTGCTTTTAAGCGTTCACTTTTCACTGACTGAGCTACTGCTTTTTCAAGACCTGTCCCCATGGTATTAACTGTATCTGCTAACTCTACTAATACAGGAAGAGACTTTTCTAATTGAATCTTATAATCTAAATCACCATCTGCAATAGCCTTGGTTCCTTCAAGAATGCGTCTATAATCAAAAACGATCTTAGCTAATCCTAATAACAAAACGAGACTCCAAGCAATCATCAAAATAATGAGAATAGCAGCTGAGTCTAAAGCTAAAGAAGCAATGAAGATCAAGAGGAATACACCTGCGTTAATACCAACAAGTACAAATACAGCTACCATTAACATACGCTTAGTCATTAAGTATTCCTTTAAAAGCTTCGTTACCCTAATAATCCCTATATATTCCTTTATACTCTTGTTCTTAATATGCTTAATTAAACTACTTACTACAGCTAACCCCACTCCCACGTAAGTACTACTTAAAATAAATACCAATCCAGCTACTACTAAACTTTGAGGGACGGTTCTTGTTCCTACATAAGGAAGGCAACTAAATAGATCAAACGACCTATTAATGCCATCTATTAATATACAAAAAATAAGTGTACTTATTCCTAGTCCTATAAGCTGGAACTCAAATGGTATCTTGTCAAAGCCATTAATTCTAATACCTTCTTTTCTAGCGCTTCTTCCTACTGCTACAAACCAATAGATAATTAACAAAACACCTATTAATGCAGTAAAAGCAATCATTTGATAGGTAACTGACTTAAGCTGCTGAGCTTTTTCAAAATTTTGCTCGTAGGTATAAAATACATCTCCTAGTTCAAGTGGTTGTTTAAGGGCTACATAAACCTCATATTGGCCTTCATCCTCAAATCCTTCACCTCTATAATAATCATAGTGAGTTACTGAATGATCGCCGTATACCCCATATATATTCGTATCATAGTCATAATCTCCATATTTTCCATAACTCATCAAAGCGTTACTTCCATTATTAATATAATGACCATCACCCACTAAGTATACTTCTCTATGAGTTAAATCCTGGAGTATTTTCTCTTCACCAATAGAAGTATCCATATTAGTAATCACCACATTATCTTTTAGGCTTTTAGCATAAAAGTCCACATTAATATTACTTTTACCGGTAGCACTCTCTATACTCATTAGATAATCTTTTCGGTCTTTCATAATTTTTTGCTGAGCTTCTTCATCAGTTAGTGTACCACCATGAGCTTCTTTGTACTTCTGAATATCTTCTACCGTTATATTGCTTATAATCTCTGGCTTTCTGTAACGTACAATATAGTCTCTTACATAACCTGCCTTTTGAATAAAGGCTTCATTAAAATAATACGTATTATAAATACTATCTTGACTCGGTATTACTTGACTGTTAAAAAAACTAAACAGTGCCAAAAACCCTACTAAGAAAAATCCTAGAACAGCAATAGTCTTAAGCCAGCTACTATAAATTAATTTTTTCCACCAGGTATCCACTACCCCACACCACCTTTATATACTTTGGTTCTTTGGGATTAATCTCAATTTTTTCTCTTAGTCTACGGATATGAACCGCCACCGTATTCTCTGGTGCAAAAGGGGTATCGTGCCATACGTTTTCATAGATTTGGTGCATCGATAAGACCTGCCCCATATTAATCATGAGATATTGCAAAATTTTGTATTCTGTAGGGGTTAGGCGTACTAGCTCCCCATCTACATAAACCGTATTGGCACCTGTATCCATGCACAAGCCACCTGTCATTAAAAGCTGTGGTGTTTGCTGCATGGCTCCAAGTTTAGTATAACGCCTTAGCTGAGACCTTACCCTCGCTAGAAGCTCAAAGGTATTAAAGGGTTTTGTAATATAATCATCTGCCCCTAAATTAAGTCCTGCTATTTTATCCGTATCTTCACTTTTAGCTGATAAGATGATAATAGGAATATTTTTTTCCTGCCTTATTTTTAGCGTAGCTGATAAACCATCTAGCTGAGGCATCATAATATCCATTAATATAAGATGAACCTCTTGTTTTTCTATAGCCTCTAGAGCCTCTACGCCGTTGTAAGCTTTTAATGTGCGATAGCCTTCCTTCTGTAAATGAAGGACTATCGAGTTAACAATAAGCTTATCATCATCACAAACTAATACGGTATACGTCATACGCTTTTCCCACCTTCTATATATTCTTATGTTTATTATAACTGAGATTAGCCTCCTTTATAAATAGATTATAATAAAGTGATATTACAAAGGGCTAAATAGGTTTCTTACAATTTCTTAAGAATGTGCTTATAGGGTAAAAGATTCATTATTAAAGATGCGTTATTGAGGAAATGAGAGGAGATGACTACCTTCCGTCGCTCCTCTCATTTCTATCAACTATATGGCATCAATATGCTTCATCTAATAGTCCCTTTCTTGCGAAATTCTATATCATAGTATCTATACACATCTTAAGCTCAATTACTTAAGTGAACGCTACAATTTCACTTTGCTTAGTCATATGGGCAAATGCTATGTAAATTATTGTCTAGAAAAATAAAAGTACAATTATTTTAATGGAATATGGTCCGTTAAAGTAATTGTACTTTTTTATGCATGATTAAATAATATAATTGGGGGGACCAATTTATTATGTATGCATCCTATTTTCTTCTCTATCTTGTTTAAGTATTATTTTTCTACGGCTTTAAGCCATTCATTGTATTGTGTTTTTACTTCATCTTTTAAGTAAGAGCCATACCAGCTGTATTTATTTCTTCTTTCATAAGAAATGTCTTCCATGCTGTATTTTACAACACTATCTCTACCAGAGAATACTGGTTTAAAGGCACTATCAATTTCATAGAAACGTGCCCAGATAGTTGATTTTGGATCATCTACAAGTACACGATTTGAACCAAATTCAAGGCTATAGTCTGTGATAGTTGTCATTTTCTTGCCTTCGATTTTAACTTTATCAAGCCATGCCATACCTGCTTTAACTGCTTCAACTACTTCTTTGCTTGGATCTTCAAGTCTCATTAAGAATTGCATTACTCTTACACTTTCTTGTGTAGCAATAGATGGAATTTCATAAGCTCTACCGAAAGTAGGCTCAAGTGTTACTTCATCGTATTGAGAAGCCCATGCTGTTTTTACACCATCTACTTCAATTTGTAAATCTAAAATACATTGAATACCTTTATCAATACATTTTTGAACTTCTGGAATTTTATCAGCGTATTCTTTTGTTACAAATTCATATCCTGGATCTGCTTGTACTACATCAAGTAAGAGTTCAAGTACATTTGCCATAGCATTATCATTAATAGTGATATTCTTAAAGTAACCTGTAGCTACTGGGAAGTATTGTGCCCAACCACCATTATCATATTGACCATCTACTAAGTAATTAAGGCCTTTCATAAAGCTTTCTGCATATTTTTTATTGCCTGTAGCTGTATATACTTTAGCTAAGTATCTCATTTGAGTAATCGTTGCATCATTATCAATTGTAGATTTAAGAAGTGTAGCTGATTGGTCTTTAATTGACTGTGTCATATCTACAGCATCTACTACCTTCATCCAACCACCATTGCTGTTTTGGAAAGCAACAATATTATCTGCTACTTTTTTAGCTGTTGTGCTGCCATATTCGCTGTCCTTTTTATTAAGTAAAGCGCCGAATGTCCAGTCTCCACCTGTTTTAAGATCCTCTCCTCCTTGTCTTGGTGTCATAATACAAGTAGCCACTAAACGACATCTTTTGCTATCCCAACTTACATTAGCATCTAAGCTTTCAAAAACGAATTTAACTGGTAAGTAAAGTGTCTTACCTCCATCTTCATTTGTTACAAGCTCTGGTGCGTAAGGTGCTTTTAATGTTTTATTATCAAGTTTAGCTTCTGTCTCTCCTACCTTCATGGTAAGTGTTGTATCATTAAGCTTCATTTTGATTTCGCCTGTTTTTTCATTATAACTATAAGTAGCAGCAAGTTTTTCAAATATATCTCTTAAAGGTGCCATCATTGTATCAGCACTTGATTTGCCATCTTTCATGATAGGTTTTAAAAGATACCCATAATCTAATTCATGGAATGCACCATTAACGGAAAAGTTTGGTTCTGTCTCAATAATAGCTACTGTTTTTACTAATAATTCTTTAAAACTAATGTTATCTGCATATAGAGGTGTTGTTACCGCTCCTGCTGTCATTGTCATTGCTAGCATAAGCATACAAGCTTTTCTTTTAAGTCCTAATTTCATAAGTTGTTCCTCCCATTTACTCGTGATACATTGATTATATATTAATATTATCTAAGCATCTGTACATTTTTTGATTATTTTAGTGCATTTTCTACATTTTTTGATATTGTCTACTTATCTTTCTTGAACTGCCTTTTTTATACTCTCCTAATCTTAGTAAAATAGCGTCATTACACTTAATAGTGTAATGACGCTATAATAGTCTTATCTTTTATTTTTTATATACTTCTTAAGTTTTCTATTAACAAGATCTAATAATTCTCCAATCATTAAAAACATAAACAAACCAGGGTATTTAAAGAATGCATAAATGAATATTCCGATCTGAGAAAACGTTAACACAAAAATAACAAATACCATTTTTCCCGAAACCTTTTCTGGATCTACATTCCCCACATACTCATCTAGCTCTTCATCATATTGAAAAGATATCAATCTTTCCAGAATAAAAAATACAAAAAATAATTCACTTCCTCTACCAAAGGTTACTATATACATCACATAAATAATGATATATGTCAGCATTATTATCTCTATGGGAAATCTATTTTCTGCTTCTTTCATTTGCTTCTCCTATTTCTATCCTACATTTATTTATTCTAAAAAATAATTATAAAACTTCTATATGTAATTTATATTAACATACTTATCCCGATTATTCACATTTTCTTCATCAACAAATTATCCACATTTTTCAACAACTTTTTTACGGCTATTTATTAATTTTATTTATACTTATCCACACTTTTATGTAATCTATCAACATTTTGTGAATAACTTTTTTGTTATTGGGGATTATAATTATTTTTTATTAAATTTTAATAGGAGTACTATAACCTAATTGTTATAGTACTCCTATTAATAGATTTTATTCTCCATTTTAATGCTTTTTATATCTCAAACTACAAATGAAAGCCGTAATAGGAGATACAATGACAAGGCCTAAACACCCTACTAAAGTATGCAATATCTCTGAAGCCATTGATTGTCCATTAAGAATACTTACCATAGGGGTACCTTGTGCCATATAAACCATCATTATTGTTATAAAACTTCCCATATAAGCTAATAACAGCGTGGTTGTTTGTGAACCCACTACAGAGCGTCCAATGTTTAAACCTGACAATAAAATCTCTTTTCTCGAAATAGTAGGTTTTTTATCCACTACTTCTTCTATAGCTGCCGAAATATCTACAGATAAATCCACTAGGGCCCCCGAGCAAGATAAATAAATAGCAGCTTGATAAATCTTAGTTAGGTCTAAGTGTTGATATCCTGAATATAATAAGGATTCTGACCACGGCATTACACCGCCATGGATTCTAAATAAGTTACCAAAAGCAATCGCCATTAAACAGGTCATTATAGAGGCAATACTCATGCCTAATATAGCGCAGTAGGCTTTCTCTGTAAAACCAGCTACTAATAATAATGTAATAACAGCCATAGTCACTCCTATAATGAGCCCTAGAACCATAGGATTATAACCATTTAATAAACCAGGCACTAATACCTTCCACATACATAAAAGGCTAACAACAAAAGAAATAATCGTTCTTACCCCAGTTTTGCCTGAAAATAAAATAAGGGCCCCCATAAATAAGAAAACTAATAACCACTCTAAATTCAAACGGTAATAATCTAATACATTAGCATCTAACACCTGACCATCTTCTGTTTTTTCTATAAGTGCTAGTGCTTTATCCCCTTTTACAAATAGTTTATCAACCTCTAATCTACCTGATAATAAGTTGGCTGCTTCGATCTGACTTCCTTTAAAGGTTCCCTCTAATACCTCTACAAGACATACTTGACTTCCTAATTTTAAAATCCCACTATTATAAATACCACTTTCATTGGTCTCTAAAATCTTTACCTTTACATGCTCTGCATTGGTATAAATTTGCTTTTCAAAACCGGTTGGTAACATTAATAAAATAATAATTACCACTATGCACACTAAGGAAAAAATGACTTCTTTATCTCTCATTTTCTGTAACAGCATTCTAATTTCCTCTTTCTAGCTAAAAATAGAGTGCCTTACTAAAATCGGTGTTCACCTCATTTCAGCAAGGCACTTATCATATGAAAGGTTTGCTACACTTGTGAATCTCTATTTTAATTCACAAAGAGCAACTAACTTATTGAAAATGTCTGTATTATCATAAGCACCACTAAAGAGTTCAGCACCTTCACCCATTGCATAAACTGGAACAGGTACACCTGTATGTGCGTAAGAGGTCCAACCAATACCTGCTTTATTATTTAAGATATGTGTGAGTGTCACAGTAAGTGGCTCATAGCCACCATATAAAATGCCTGTTTCTTGATTATTAGTACGCTCACTGCTATCTTTCATAGTTTGAGCAAAGGCATCTTTTAATTTGTTATATTCATACTCAGTTAACACTAATGCTGAATCCTTAGCTGATGCAGCATTACTTGGGCTCACCAAACCAAAGTGCTTTTTAATAAGAGGAAGTACGTCTTCGATTTTGGCCTTATCTGCTGTAGTTCCTTTTTTGTATTCTGCAAGTAATTCATCAAAAGCTACATAACTCATATCCTGATTAGCTAAGAGGTTAAATGCCGTATTATAGCCTGTTATAGAATATCCAATGGTCATACCACCTGTTTCATGATCCCCTGTTACAATAATAAGTGTTTCCTCTGGATGCTTTTTAGCAAAATCAACTGCTACCCCAATAGCTTCATCTAATGCAATGACATCTTGAATATTAGATCTGGCATCATTAGCATGACCCGCCCAGTCAATCTTACCTCCTTCTACCATCATGAAGAAACCATCTTCATTATTTAAAACATCAATTCCTTTTTCAACAAAATCCTTTAATCTAATACTATCCTTACTAGCATCTAAGTCATAGCTCATAGCCTGTGAGTCTTGAAGCTCTGGATTAATAGCATATACTTTGCCTGACTCACTATTAAGTGAAAGAATTTCTTCCTTTGTATCTACAATGTTGTATCCTTTCTCTTTAATAATTTCAAATGCGCTTTTTTGATCACCATTTTTACCATTTGGCTGTACTAATGAACCACCCGCAAAATAGTCAAAATTACTATCTGCTAACTGAAGTGCGATATCATACATATCCTTTCTAGATACTGCATGTGCATAAAAAGCTGCTGGTGTTGCATGATCTATAGATACACTACTTACTATCCCTATTTTATATCCTTCTTTTTTAAGCTTTTCTGTAATACTTTCTGGTTTGGTTTGCTTATCTGCATTGTAACCAATTACACCACTATGTGTTTTAACACCGCTAGAAATAGCTGTTGCTGTAGAAGCTGAATCTGGTGCGAAAGATGTAGAGTCTTGGGTTGTAGCTGATCCACATACTGGAAACTGGGATACTGCTAGCTTGCCTAAGTTAATACCACCTTTTTCAGTTACACCTTTATAGATTTGCGCAGAATTAACTTGTACATAAGACATACCATCCCCAATAAAGTTAAATATGTATTTGGGTTTTTTGTAAGTTTGCTCTTTAGCACTTTGTACAATATTAGTCGTATTAGCTCTAGCTGGCACTGCAATCGTCCCCACTGCTGTGATACCTACAAGGGCTGTACATAAAATAGCTGCAAAAATCTTCTTTGAAAGTTTCATTCTTATTTCCCCTTTACTATTTGCTTTATTTCATGCGTTTAGTATAAAAGGGGGATATTAAATCGGAGTTTGTTCTTTATTAGATTTAAGTTAACTCCTTGTTAAATCCTTCTTCTTTTCTTTTTTTCCTTTTGAGTATACATCATACTGTCTACATACTTTAAAAATTCTTCTACACATTTATAATCACTATTGTAACTATCCATGCCATAACTAAACTTCAAGTCATAGACTTTACCGCTACTAGCATTATAAGCTTTTACCCGTTCTTTAAATCTTTCCATGTATTTTATCATCTGTTTCTTATTTTGCTGCTCACTTAAAATAAGGAATTCATCCCCACCCATTCTAAAAATACGGTGCTTATAAGGAAAACTACCTCTTAGAATTTGAGAGAAACTTTTCAGAGCCTCATCACCTTCTTGATGCCCATATCGATCATTAATTATCTTAAAATCGTCCAGATCTATATTAATAGCTGTTAAAGTTAATTTTTGTTTCTTTGCTAATTTGGAAGTGTAGCTTAAATAACTTTGTTTATTTTCCATCATTGTGAGTGCATCATATTGAAGCCCATCTATAATGTTAAAAACATATGCACAAACTAATAAACCACCTACTGTACTCCATATCGTTAAATAATCTTCACAAACAACTTGAACTACCACAACCAAAGTGATGATAGTAAAATACATTAACCCCATGATGTACTTATAAGCCGTCAATCTTTTGTGATAGCGCCAGATAAGTAAAATGCCATAACCTAAATAAAATAGGGTAATTGTAGGAACTATCCAAAATAACTGACCTCTTATATAATCATTTTCCAAACTTACAGTTGCAATCCAGCCTGTCCTTATATTAATGAGGGTTAAAACAAAAAGGATAATAGCCGGTACGTAAATCCATCTATTACATTTTATTTTCGCTCGCAGGGCCTTTTGTAACCAACATTCAAAATATAACACCCCCAAAAGTAAAAATACTGGCACTATAATAAATCCTAATATATTAACTATTAGATGAAGTATCCTAAAAGTAGATAAATTCTTTGTATTAAAAATAACACTCCCTATCTCTAATAACATTATAAGTATATCAAGCCCTATTAAATACATAAACAATCTATTAATCAGCTCCGATTTATCTAGTCTAAAAAAAGCATGTGCAATAATAATGCCTAAAATAAGTGATACTACAATATTAGTTTGTACTTGCCAAAACATATCGTTATAACCCCTCCCTCTTATAGTCTATATTAACACACAATTATCTGAATTCTTAAAGATTATGTAAATTTTTTTCACTTTTATTATCTATTTATTATTCATATTGACAATACTTTTTTGATGCCCAATTATCTTTGTTTATTTTTTTGTTTGATATTTAACAATTACTTTTTGTTTCTTTAAAAAATTATGTGCTAAATCCCAACGTTTTACCTGTTTATATTTATCAATAGTTTATAATTTTACAACAATCAATAAATTGACAAAGCTACAATGTCATGTTAACATCACAATATATTCACAATACATTAACAAGTTTTATTATTTTTTGTGTTTTATATTGTTAAAAATATAACAATATATCTTCACTCACTATTATACAATCACATTAAAGGAGGCTATTAAAATGTCTGAAAACAAGAAAGTTAAAGAAGAAGCACCTGTAGTTGATGCTGTAAAAATGGTAGACGAATTAGTTCAAAAAGCGAAGGTTGCTCTTGATGAGTACATGAAACTCGATCAAGCACAAGTTGACGAAATTACTAAAGCTATGGCTCTTGCTGGTTTATCCGCTCAAATGAAACTTGCTAAGATGGCAGTTGAAGAAACAGGCCGTGGTATTTTTGAAGATAAAGTTACAAAGAATATCTTTGCAACAGAGTATATTTATCACAGTATTAAACATGAAAAAACTGTAGGTGTTATTGAAGATAACGAAGATGAAGGTTACATCGAAATTGCTGAACCAGTAGGTATCGTAGCTGGTGTTACACCAACCACAAACCCAACTTCTACAACAATGTTCAAAGCTATCACATGTGCTAAAACACGTAATCCAATTATCTTTGGTTTCCACCCAGCTGCTCAAAACTGTTCTCGTGAAGCTGCTATCATCGTAAGAGATGCTGCTATCAAAGCTGGAGCACCTGAAAACTGTGTTCAATGGATTGATGTACCATCTATCGAAGCTACAAATGCTCTTATGAATCATCCTGATGTAGCAACTGTACTTGCAACTGGTGGTTCTGCAATGGTTAAAGCTGCTTATTCTACTGGTAAACCAGCTCTTGGTGTTGGTCCTGGTAACGTACCTGCTTTCATTGAAAAAACAGCTAATCTTGAACAATCACTTACAGACCTTATCCTTTCTAAATCATTTGATAATGGTATGATTTGTGCATCTGAACAAGCTGCTATCATTGAAGCTCCAGTTTATGATCAAGCTGTTGCTTTCATGAAAAAACAAGGCTGCTACTTTGCTACTAAAGAAGAAATTAAAAAACTTGAACCAGTTGTTATCGACCCAGTTCGTATGATGGCAGGTCCAGCTATCGTTGGTAAATATCCATATGAAATTGCAGCTCTTGCTGGTATTACTATTCCAAAAGAAACTAAAGTAATCTGCTGTGAAATTGATGGTGTTGGTGAAGCTTACCCACTTTCAAGAGAAAAACTTTCTCCAGTACTTGCTGTTGTTAAAGCAAAAGACGTTGAAGATGGTATCGTAAAAGCTGAAACAATGGTTGAACTCGGTGGTCTTGGACATACAGCAGTTATCCATACAACAAATAATGACCTTATTGATGAATATGGTAAACGTCTTAAAGCTTGCCGTATCATTGTAAACTCTCCATCAGCATTCGGTGGTATCGGTGATGTTTACAACTCACTTATGCCTTCACTTACACTTGGCTGTGGTTCTTACGGACATAACTCTACATCATCAAACGTTACAGCTCAAAACTTAATCAATAAGAAAAGGGTGGCTAAGAGACGCGTGAATATGCAATGGTTTAAAATTCCAGAAAAAATCTACTTCGAAGCAGGTTCAGTACAATATTTAGCAAAAATGCCAGACATCTCTCGTGCAATGATCGTAGCTGACCCAATGATGGTTAAACTTGGTTATGTTGATAAATTAACTTACCAATTAAATAAAAATTTAAATAAAGTAGCTATTGAAATCTTTAGCGAAGTTGAACCAGATCCAGACTTAGTAACAGTTAAAAAAGGTACAGCTGTTATGAATTCATTCCAACCAGACGTTATTATCGCTCTTGGTGGTGGTTCTGCAATGGATGCTGCTAAAGCTATGTGGTTATTCTATGAACACCCAGAAGCTGACTTCATCGGTATGGCTCAAAAATTCATGGATATTAGAAAACGTGTTTACAAATTCCCTAAACTTGGTAAAAAAGCAAAAATGGTTTCTATTCCAACAACATCAGGTACAGGTTCAGAAGTAACATCTTTCGCTGTAATCTCTGATAAATCTAAGAATATGAAATACCCACTTGCTGACTATGAATTAACACCAGATGTAGCTATCATTGACCCAGAATTTGTTATGTCAGTTCCAGCAAGCCCAACAGCAGACACAGGTCTTGACGTTCTTACACACGCTATCGAAGCTTACGTATCCGTTTTAGCTTCTGACTATACAGACGCTCTTGCACTTCACGCTATTAAACTTGTATTTGAATACTTACCACGTTCATACAAAAACGGTGCTAAAGACCCAGAAGCAAGAGAAAAAATGCACAATGCATCATGTATCGCAGGTATGGCATTTACAAATGCATTCCTTGGTATTAACCACTCACTTGCTCATAAACTTGGTGGTGAATTCCATATCGCTCATGGTCGTGCAAATGCAATTCTTCTTCCACACGTTATTGCTTACAATGGTGAAACTAACCCATCTAAATTTATGGCATTCCCTAAATACGGTAAGTTCATCGCTCCACAAAGATATCAAGACATTGCTAAAATGTTAGGTCTTAAAGCTTCTACTCCAGAAGAAGGTGTTGCATCACTTGTTAAAGCAGTTAAAGACTTAATGAAAGAAGTTAACATCCCATTCACACTTAAAGAAATGAATGTAGATGAAAAAGAATTCTTAGCTAAAATTTCAGATCTTTCTTACAAAGCTTTCGAAGATCAATGTACAACAGCTAATCCTAGACTTCCAAAAGTAACAGAACTTGAAGAGCTTTACAAAAAAGCTTACTACGGTAAATAGTCATTTTATTTTACTCCACCTAAAAATAAAAGAAGAGGACACTAGTCAAACGGCTAGTGTCCTCTTCTTTTTATTCAAATTAAATATATTGTTTCATAGCCTTTGCACTCTCTAATAATCCACTAGCAATTTCTTTTGATCTTTGCACGCAGTTATTATTCTGCATCGTAGCTTCTGTCGTCATTTCTATACCTGCTAGAGTTTGCTCACTTATAGCTGCAATCTCTTGGGTATTTTTAATAAGCCGCTCATTAACCCCTACCATCTCATTAACCTTATCTGTAACAATACTTACTTGGTCATTAACTTCTTTCATATACTCAGTCGTTTCATTAAAGATTTCTCCTGTATTTACAATTAGCTCATTCTGCTCATCATTGGCTCCTTTTAGCCTAGTCATTGCCTCAACAGATGCAGCAGCTACTTGTTGAAGTTCATCAACAATAGCTGTAATATGACTAGCAAATTCACCACTCTGGTTAGCTAGATTTCTAACCTCTTCTGCTACTACTGCAAATCCTCTTCCTGCTTCTCCTGCCCTTGCACTTTCAATCGCTGCATTTAAAGAAAGGATATTCGTTTGTGCAGAGATAGCCGTAATAGCTTCAGTGATTTCATTAATCTCTTTTGATTTATCTCGTAGTTCTATCATAGATTTATAAACACTTTCACAGTTCTCATTCATTACTTCTGTTTTCACATTTAGAGCTTTAACAATCTTAACCCCTTCATCCATTTGTTTTATAGTAGTATGAGAGATCTCTTCCATATTCTTTGAAGCTTCTGAAGTATCCACAACTATGTTTTGAATATGCTCAGTTAAATTACTTTGCTCTTGCGCACTAAGTACTGCCTTCTCTGCTCCTGCAGAAATATCTCCTACTGCATCATTAATAGTACTTCCTGACTGTTCTAATTCAGTAATTGTTTGTCCTACTGCATTTGAATGTTGATCCAATTCACTTGCTATTTTTAAAACATTCTTCAGGATACCTTCTTGCTTCTCCTTAGCTTCTTCTAGCGCCCTCGTTTTTTCCTCATTAATGCTATTAGATAATTTTGTACCTATAATTGAACTAACTACAATCATAACAATAGAAGCCATTTGAATTGTATAATCCGTAGTTAAGTTAGAACTATTAGCTTGTACTATAAATATGAGCCACCCAACTCTAGCAGTATTAGCTAATACTACCGCACTCCCAAGTACTTTTATGAAAGTCAAGTCAAAGTATAGGAAGTATAACATCATAAAAGGAATGATATAAACATAAACTAATACCCGTGTTGTTGTAAACATACTGTATACATAAATAAGAAAAAAACCTATACTAGCAGCATATTTAAACTTAAGCCCTTCTTTATCTTTCTTATAAACGAAAGAAATAATACCTGTATAAACCAAAATAACACTAACAAATATAGCTACTGTTGTTACCGTCTTTTGCCCCTTAGCGATCTCACCAATTTGGCCTACTATTAAACAGAGGTTTAATATAAAAGTAAGTGCCAATACAAAACCATTTACCCTTTTTAAATCAACAACACTATTTTCCATTTTACCACTCCCAATCAACTACCTAATATTAAATATTCTTACAATATATTTCGACATAATCCTTTCTTTCTTAACAATATTTTTATATTATAATGCAATAAAATCCCAAAAAAGCTAATAACCTCCTCTTAGTTATTAGCCTTTTTCTATCTCTTCTTCCACGCTTTACGCTTTCTTAAATACTCATAAACCCTCAAAGCTTCTTCAATTTCTAATTTTGTCAAGCTCTTTCTACCATAAAAACACGCTTCATAAGGCTTAGTAATAGCCGTTATATCTATTTGATCTTTTAATAATCTTCTACTTAACTGCTCATAGGTTTCACCCGGAAGTATATCATAATCATATTGGCTTAGAAGTTTAAGTGTTGCCTCTATCAACCTCTTTATAGCTATTTCAGGCAAGCCCTCTAGAAGCTTCTTTTTCCAGTAAGCATAACTTAACACTCTAACTAGTACAACAAAAGGAATAAGTAACAACATCGGTAATAGAAGTTTACGCCCTAGGCTGAGAAGTTCATTTTCCACACCTATGCCATCAAATCCCGCGTTTCCTACACCTGCTACGTTGTTCCCTACTTCCTCCCTTTGGCTACTACTTGGCGTAGGGTCAAAAAGCATCCATCCATAACCTGATATATAAACTTCTACAAAGGCATGAGCATTCTTTTCTCTTATTATGTACTTGCCCTTCTCATCTTTTTCTTCGGAATAGTAACCACATACGTATCTAGTTGGTAATCCAATGCTCCTACATAAAAGTACCATCCCACTGGCAAAGTCTTGGCAGATACCTTGCTTTTGATTAAATATAAAATCATAAACAGGATCAGCCATTATATCCTTTTGTGGTGCACCATACACATAGGTATATTCGCCACTGTTTCTTAAGTATGCTTCAATAGTATTAGCCTTCTGTACATCGCTCATTGCTTCGCTAGTAAGTTGCTTAGCAAAACTATTTAGGTTGTAAGCCATTTGCTCCGGTACCTGTGTATACTTTGTCCTTAACCTATTATATGTTTCCTCTGACATAAATAAAGGTTCTGTATTATTACGTATATCTCCCCTAAGTACTTCTAACCAGTCTAGCCAATCCTCCCTATTTCCAACACCATCTGGATATCTAAATATTTCCACTATCTCAGGATTTTTAGCAACATAATTAATGGTATATCCTACTTGTTTTCTATCTTCTCCCTCCTGAAAACAAATATTATTGATATCTCCCGCCACTAACACGCTATCATCATTCGTATAAATACCTGTTAATCCATTAACAGTTAAATAATGTCTATAGTTATTTAGCTCATATATATAAGCACTTTTATCTCCTTCAATAGGAATATTTTCTTTCTCCAAATAAGGCTCTGTAATTTTCAAAAACAAGTCATATTCCCCTAAAAAGCTATTGGAGCTTATTTTTGTCAGTCTTGTATCCGACTTATCAATGCTCCATACTCCTCTATCATAGTGGCTATAGGCTATTTCTCTTAAATATAAAGGTTCTTCACTTTGTACTTCAAAAAGGATATTTTCTGAAAGACTAGGTCTTCTATCTAATTTAACACTACTGGGTAAATCACCGATTAAACTTTTATTATATTGTTGTAGCCACTTAGCTCCCGGTAAATATTCTAGCTGTGGTACTACTTTTATCCCTATGAGAATAACAAATAACATGATTGCTAGATGTCTCAAATAACCTTTTAGCGTTACATCATAATATACCGTGTCAGAAGGCTTCTTATCATTTTTATAAAAGCTCACAAAAATAAGTCCTAGACTCAAAATAAATAAGCTAGCTCTTTTTAAATCTACGCTTACCTGCTCATTAACTTCTAAAAATATAAATATACCAAAGACTAAAATATAAAGTGGCGGAAACCATCTATCTATTCTTCGTTTTACTACCTGTACTAGATCCTTTATCTCCAGAAATACAATAGAAATGCAACCAAGAAATAATAGTGTGCTTGTTCCTGCTTGAATAAAAAGCCCTAATAAGCCCTTCATAACTACTTTATTCTCTAAGTACCTCCAACTATATAGAGCTAGGCACAAGTAGAAAATAAATACTGTAGTAAACAAAATAGGCCTTTGCATTCTGGTGGTATAGAAGTAAGCTGCCAAAAGTGATAAATTGACAAAGAGCATACCCAAGGTAGTAGAAATAGGTTCATAGTCAAAGAACATGATTAGACTTATAGCCAAAACAAGACTTATCATAATCATCTTAAAAACTTGAAGCTGTATTTCCTTAGTATCTTCTTTAAACATACCTTTTCACCTCAAACTCCTCTGCTAAATACCAAGTATTTAACAGACCTTCTCCAGACCAAGGGCTTCTTTTCATTTCTAGTATATTTAAATATTTTTCATCTTCTAGTTGCTCTCCCAAGTTTCTACTCAAGGTAGGTGTTAAAAACAACTTACTTATTTCGAAAGGATAATTCTGCTTCAAATAGGCATAAGGCCATCTTTCTTCTCCTACTCGGCCCCCTCTCCCTGTATAGCTACTTAATAGAGTGGCTAATTGCTCTACCGCCGTAATCTCAGATAAAGTAAACTGTTTCCATGCGTTTTCTTCTTTGTAAATAAGGGTAACCTTTTCTTCTTGCTTTAAAAAAGCATAGGCACAAGAAATACATGCTACTAAGACTTTATCAACTAATTTAGCCCTGTTTTCTTCTTCTGTTTCCTCACAAATAGGATCAAGTATAAAAAGATATTCCCTTTTTATTACTGCATGTTCTTCTCTTTGACGTACCATATAGATGTCACGCCTAGCTAGCAGCTTCCAATGCATTAATTTTAAAGAATCCCCTTCTACATAAGGCGCTAACTCATGGCAAACCTCTCCATCACTACTTATAACCGGTATCTGATCTTCAGCCTGAGCTTTTACCTTTATCCTATTCAAAAGATATTCCATTTTTCCTAAAGGCATAGCTTGTGGTAATACATTAACTTCTTTTTGCAAACAGCAAATTATTCGCCATTTTATAAGTCCGAAATAATCTTGAACTACAATCTCTTCTATTCCCATAAAATCTTTTCCACTATATTCACCTATGTAATCTATGACTATTTCCTTTGTTGTAAGTGGCGGCAACGTCATACATATACTTTTATATTGCTTCGAAATAACATGATACGTAGGCTTTAAGAAAATATAAATATAGGGGCTTTGTAACCATGATTTATTTTGAATACTTAAGATTAATTCTACCCCTTCTTTTTTATTAATCCGAACCCTAGTGTCATCCTTTATAGAAAAACTTAAATGAGGTTTAACTAAAATAACATGAAGCCCAGATACTACTACCCCTATGATACAAATCGTTAAAAACTTCATATAAGTAGCATCGGTCTTCAAATAAAGGGTAACCACCAAATACAAAATCACCAGTATAAATAGATAATTAGGTGCTACCTTATTTTTCTTTTTCTTCATGTTTACACCACAACTTGAACCTTTCTAAGAGCTTCTTTAATAATACGCTCTACATGCTCTAATGATGCTTCATAACCAGATTTAAGACGTATACGATGACCTATAATAGGCACAATCACTTTCTGAACATCATCTGGAATGACATAGTCCCTGCCGTTTAATAGAGCCCAAGCCTTTGCTCCTTTTATTAGTGCTAGACTTCCTCTAGGATTTATCCCTATTTTTATAGCTTCATGATTTGCAATAGCTTCTATCACATCCAATAAGTAATCCTTTAACTTTTCATTTATCAACACTTCTTTTGCTTGTTCTCTAAGATTTAATAAAGTCTGATTCGACATTACCGCCTCTAGCTTACCCATAGGATCTTCATACTCATAGCGATTTAGAATCTCTCTCCAATCCCTTCTTACAGGATAGGTAATATAAAGTTTCATAAAAAACCTATCTAACTGCGCTTCTGGCAAAGGATAAGTTCCTTCATTTTCTACAGTATTTTGCGTAGCAATAACCATAAAAGGTGATGGTAATCTTCTAGTTTCTCCCTCAATGGTTACTTGCCTTTCTTCCATGGCTTCTAAAAGGCTTGATTGTACTCTCGGAGAAGCTCTATTAATCTCATCTGCTAGTAAGAAATTGCATAGTGCAGCTCCTTCTTTGTAATCCATCTCACCTGTCATACGATTATATAAATAATAGCCCGTTATATCAGAAGGAAGTACATCTGGGGTGAATTGCACCCTTTTAAATTCTCCATCTATGCTTTTGCTCAGCGCTAGAGCTAATTTCGTTTTTCCCACACCTGGAAGACCCTCCAATAAGACATGGCCTTCACTTAACAAAGCTACTAATAAATATTCTAAGTTCTCTTTTTCCCCTATAATCACTGATTCCATATTCTCTAACACTTTTTGTAAGGCTGTGTTCATTGTTCTCCCCCTATACGCTATCCTGTTTGAAATTATATCGTAAATAATATTCTAACATATTAAAATTTTTAAACAAATATTTTCCTATGCTTTTTATATTTTACTATCTATTGAAAGAAGAAGATTATTTTCTTATAATAGCTACATACTTTAACGAGGTGATAACTGTGTTCACAAAAGAAACTAACACTTATCTTGAATTATTGAGTACTTCTGGTACTCATTCAAATCTACATAGATTTAAAGAGCTCCTAGAAATATTAGGTAACCCTCAAGAAAAATTAAAATGTGTTCATCTAGCAGGCACTAATGGTAAAGGCTCTGTAGCTAGCTTGATCTCTGCTATCTTGCAAGAAGCAGGCTACAAAATAGGCCTTTATACTTCTCCCGACTTAGTTAGCGTCACTGAACGTATACGTATCGGAGACACTCTTATCTCAGAAAAAGACTTTGAAAGACTCCTTTTTCAGGTACGTGAAGCTGCTTCAAAGTTTCAAAATAAGTCTTTATTTACTTATTTTGAAGTTCTTACAGCCATCGCCTTTCTTTATTATAAAGAAAACAACTGTGATGTGGTGGTTCTTGAAACAGGTTTAGGCGGGAGACATGATGCAACTAATATTATTACAGCTCCTCTCTGCGCCGTCCTCACTACTATCTCTTATGATCATGTTCAAAGGTTAGGAAGTACCTTAAAAGAAATAGCTTACGAAAAAGCTGGTATTATCAAACCTTCTATTCCTACTATTAGTTATCCTCAAGAACCAGAGGTTTTAGACGTCATCACCTCTACCTGCCAAATGCAAAATGCCCCTCTTTACTTCTGCGATTTAAAAGAACTTACTTTCATTAATAATACCTTAGTGGGACAGGTCTTTAATTACAAGAACTATCAAAAACTCTCTATTCAATTATTAGGTAAGCATCAATGCTACAATGCTGCTCTTGCCATAGAAGTGATAGAGGTCCTTCTATATTTAGGCTTTACTATAAAATCTGAAGCTATTTATAAAGGTTTAGCCAAAGCCAAATGGCCTGGTCGTTTGGATATTATCCATCATAAACCTCTTTTTCTTATAGATGGCGCTCATAACGTTCAGGGTGCTCTGGCACTGAGAGATGCTATTACTTACTACTTTAAAGGTAAGAAAATCATTTATTTATTTGGAAGTTTAAAAGATAAGGACTATCATCAAGTCCTAGAACTTACTATGCCCCTAGGTCAGATTGCTATTTTAGTTACACCACCTAGCACTAGAGCTATAAGGGCAGATTTACTGCAAAAGCAAATTCAGAATTACTGCCCCCAAGTCTTTGCTGCGGCTACACTTAAAGAAGGTACTCAGCTAGCCCTTTCTCTAGCTGATGAAGAAAGTGTTATTATTGCTTTTGGCTCTCTTTATTTTATAGGTGAGATCCCTAAGATTCTTGAAACTTGTCTTTAAAACCATTCCTAGATACTGATTTCTAAATTTCAATTGGCCTTAAAACTTCATTTAAAATAAGAAATCTGTCGTTATCATATTGATTCATTGTTTTCTAAATTAATAAAAACACGTCTTCAGCTTACTTTAATAAGCCCTTTGAAGACGTGTTTTTCGCATTATTTTTCCGTTTTAATAGCCTTGCCTAAAAGCACCATAAACCAAATTAAAGCAATACCTAATAAAGTATGACTTACTCCAGCCATGTGACTTAAGCCTGCTATATCAAATCCTTTTACCTGTGCTACTCCTCTTGCTACCATAGTTGCTATAACTGTTACTAAACCAACTTGATAAGTAACAAACCATGCTTTCGCACTTTTAAGCTGCGATAACTGGAAGCTCTTGTCTAGGAGTAAAATAACTAAGAAGAAAATAAAACCTAGTACTAGCAGATGTGTATGTACACCCCTTAGTACTGTTTCTCCTGTAAAGTCCGACATTCTAGTTAGTTCTCTATAAAATACACCTGCTATAAGACCCAAAATCAAATAGGTAAATGACGCATAAAAATATTTTTTCATTTTAAGCCCCCTTAATGAAAAATACATCAGTTATATTTGTTTTTAGCTAATTATATTTTTAATAATAATTATCCTTTAAACATTATTAGTATATCAGATGTCACTTTCTATTTCTAGTGGCATATGAAAGAAACTTTATAATATTTAATATTAAGACAAAAAGGAATGAGATTAGTGAATTTCACTTGAAATAGAGTGAATTTTTTAGCAGAAAGGAATATAATAGGAAAGTGTTTTCACATATTAATACTGACATAAGGAGTTTGATTATGATTAAGGATATGACAGAAGGAACGCCTTCAAAGGTATTACTAGGTTTTGCTGTACCTATGATGCTTAGTGGTATGTTTCAACAATTTTATAATATCGCAGATAGTGTCATCGCTGGACAATTTGCTGGTTCTAATGCTGTTGCTGCCGTAGGAGCATCTTATCCTATTACAATGTTATTCATTGCTATTGCTACAGGAAGTGGGGTTGGTTGCAGCGTTATTGTTTCCAATTTTTTTGGTGCCAAGGACTATGCCAAACTCAAAACGACTATTACTACTTCAATTATTACTATTATTCTTTTAAGCTTAGTGCTTACCCTATTAGGTACCATCATTTGTAATCCCTTGATGCATCTAATGAACACTCCTTCAGATATTTTTGGAGATAGTGCTCTCTATCTTCGCATTTACATATGGGGGCTTATTTTTCTCTTTGTTTATAATATTACTACCTCTATTTTTAATGGCTTAGGTGATTCGAAAACACCTCTCTATTTTCTTATTTTTTCTTCTTTGTTTAATGTAGTTTTAGACTATGTATTTGTGGCTCATTTCGGCTTAGGTGTGGCTGGCGTAGCTTGGGCTACTTTTATCGCTCAAGGTATTTCTTCTATCTTATCTATTAGTTGCTTGATAGGACGCATCAAAAAGCTTAAGACTACTAAACACTATGAGTATTTCAGTTGGCCTATATTAGGACATATTAGCCATATTGCCATCCCTAGTATTCTTCAACAATCCATTGTTTCCATCGGACAGCTACTAGTCCAAGCTTTAGTCAACTCTTATGGTACAACTGTACTTTACGGTTACTCAGCAGCTATCAAAATTGATTCATTCTTTAAGATTGTTATTATTAGTATGGGAAATGCAGTTTCAAACTTCACGGCTCAAAACTTAGGTGGTCAAAAGCCTGAACGTGTTAAAAAAGGATATACTTCTTCCTTGCTCGTTATGCTCACTTACTGCATTGTAGCTTTCATCATCTGTCTCGTATTTAGTCCTACTCTCATCGGCATTTTCCTTGATAGCAAAACCGATCCCACACTTATTAAGGATGTTATCAGTATTGGTACTTCTTATATGATCATTGTATCTGCCGGTTACTTTGCCTGCGCCGTACTTCTAGTTAACAACGGTATACTTCGCGGCTCAGCTTATATGCTTGGTTTTACAACTGCTACTCTTACAGACTTATTTGTTCGTGTAGGTGCAGCTTACATACTAGCACATTGGTTTGGCTATAGCGCCATTTGGTACTCTATCCCTCTTGGATGGACTATAGGAACTCTCGTATCCTTTGTCTTTTGCTTTAAAAACACACGTAAGCTATCATTGCAATCGTCTTAAAAGCATTTAGGATGCAGGTATACAAATAGAAATTTGTCGGTGACTTTACTAGGCTATTTGGGCGGAACAGAGAGAGGGTGGCTACCTGTCGTGGTTCCGCTCCGTATTTTCAGTAGGCACTAAGCTCACTTTTTTGGATGAATGCCCACAAACTCGGTTCCCTCAAACACGTGGGCTAAGTACCATCCAAAACGTTCGCTAAGTGCCTACTGAAAATACTCCGAAGTCACCCCGTCAAGCAGCCACCCTCTCTCTGTTCTACCAACAATAACGCGTAAAGAACCTTCCTTAAGTGTTTTAAAGAAAAAATAAAAAAGAAAAAGAACAATTGCTATTATGTCTTTTCTGCACTTCTCGTTTAGGGACTTGAACGTTTATGAAGTTAATAATGCTTGTAAGGCTCCCTAACTTCCCCACATAGCTACTTCCTGGCAAAACAGGCTTATGGGAAGCTTGATATATTTATTTCTCTGGGCATCTGCCCTTATTCTGAGTGTTTTTACTATCGTTACGCCTTCCTTCCAGGCTGCTTCAATGTCGGAGGTGTTTATGCGGTCAATAACGTTTGTGAAAATGAGGGGGAGGGCTATCTGGAAGAGTGACTTGGGAGAATTTTTTAGAGGCACTTGGCGAACGTTTTGGATGGGTTTTAGCACGAGTGTTTGACTGAAAGGAGTTTTCGTGCGTTCATCCAAATAAGCGAGCCTAGTGCCTCTAAAAATATGAACCGGAACTCTGGAAGATAGCCCTCCCCCTCATTTTCCTCCAGACGTGATTCTCATAAATGCCCCCGACAAATTTGTATTTATAATACTCCCCTTGCCTCTTTCCAATCAACTAGGAGATTGTAACGTTGGGTGTTAAAACGTAACACACAATAATTGGGATCTTCAGGGCCACTAAAATGATTAGTGAGGCCCCCATACCACATTTCCTTTTTAATATCTAAATCTGTCACGATTTCCATTGTCCCAACTAGTGTAATATTATAATCCTCGGCATTAAAGCAAACACTAGCCCTATTACACTTATCAATGCGATTAGTTCTTGTACTGCCTAGTCCTGTACAAAAAGTAAGCCATTTGATACCATTTGCTTTAGAGGCTGTTATAGTAGAAGCCGTTGGATAGCCATCTAGATCCATTAGCGCTAATACACAATAAGAATTTTCACCTGTGTTTTTCTGAACTATTTCACCTGCTCGTTTTATAATCTCTTCATGCATTTTTTATCCCCCTATCTATATTGCAAAAAGGCACCAGCGAACTTTGAACTTATCAACAAAATCCACCATACAGGGGCTAAAGAAACAAGGACCTAGTGGAACATTTACCACACTACCTTCTTTCAAAATTTCATAAGCTCTTCTTACATCTTCTTCTTTTTTCATTTTAACATCTATTTGAAAGACTGTTCCTGTTATTGGTATATCTTCGGCAGTAGCTATTGCTATTTTTTGACCATAAGCTTCTATTTCTGAATGAAGTACTGTTCTTTCACGTGTATAATCAATACACTTTAGTTCTGCATCAAAGGCTTCTTTATAAAGCGCTATGGCTTCTTCTGCATTACTCACATATAGCTGTATCATAAATTCCATGATTTTCTCCCCTTTAAGCTAAAACTTATTAAATCCCTATTATTTATATTTACATGTTCTAAATTTACCTTCAATCCAAAATGTCGCCTCAATTGTATGAAACTTAAGCAATCGAAATTTAGGATCATCAATGCCTTTTGGGAAAAATTTTCTATCAGCTTCATTCCAAATCTTCAGTTGAAATGCTTTATCTTCAATAAATTCCACATCACCTATAAGCGTCACACTGTCTCCTTCTAAGGTATAACACACGCTAGCTCTAGGGTTATTTTCAAAATGCGTGGCTTTTCCATTTAAATGAGAACGCTTCGATGTTACAAAATAGATATCTTTGAAATCCTCCGCCTTCAATTTGGAAAGTGCACAAATTCTTGGATATCCTTTTTCATTTATAGAAGCCAAAGTTAATACATCACATTTTCCAAGTAATAAATTCGCCTTATCTTCTAGCTCTTTAATTCTCTCTTTTTGTATATCACTAGCCTTTTTCTCCACTATGTATAACCTCATTTCTAATCAAAGCTGCTTTATTACATTACTCCGCCCACTTTTTACATTGTTCAATACGTCTACCATTATCGCCTTGCTCTTTGTCATAAGCAAAACCATGAAGTGTATCACAAGGAAATTGTCCACACTGGCCGCAATGCTCATGTTTTTTATCCACACAACACGACTGCACTGAGCAGCTTTCTCCCCAGAAAGGCTTGTCGATATTCACACAGCCCTTACATCCTACCTGTTCCTTATAACTGCACTCATCACATAATATACCACATCTTGATTGTATCATTGGTATCTTCCCCCTCGTTCTGTTTTAGCTACTATTAACTTATAAAATAATATATCCTAACTATTTATCTTTCACTATAATTGCAGTACTTTGACAGTTACGATATATTCTATATACTAATTTAAAATTTATAATTTTCATTGTAAAAAACGGACATATTTTCACGATAAGCTTTCGGACTTACCCCTACTACTGCCCTGAAATCATGAATAAAATGAGCTTGGTCATAATACCCCAGAAACTGAGCAATCTCAGTAAGTTCTTTAGGACTACTATTTATTTGTTTAACAGCATTATTGATTCTTAATAGCCTTAAATAGGTTTTCACATTAATCCCTAGACTTTCATTAAATAATCTATTCAGATGTCTGGGACTATAAAAAGTATACTCTGATAAATCTTTCACTGTTAAAATCCCTTTATTTTGCCTAAGATAGGGCAATAAAGGCGTTACCTTATTGGATTGAGTTTGATTAATAAAGGTAAAATACTTAAATAGAACTGTATCTAATGCCTTGATTACTTCATCCAACGACCCACCAGCTTCTATTAATATCTTTAAGTCTTTCTCTAGAGTCTTGCTGAGCTCCTCTAGTGGCATTTGCAAATCAGTTACACTGTCTTGATTTAAACGAATAAATTGAGATACACCTCCCGGCATAAACTCAATAAACATTCTAAGCGGCACCTGTTTGCGATCATCCCCTACAATTACTGCTTTTGTAGTAGGCCCCCAAAAATAGCCGCTTAATTCATTACCATCGTAAGTCATTACAATACAGCCACTGGCATCTGGTAATACAGTAAGCAGCTTACTTCCTTGATTTGTAGATTCAACGTTACCTTTACTGCCAAACTGAAAAGTATAATGTGCAATATAGGGGGCAAGTAAGAGGGGCGGCTTTATATAATAACAATTTTTGTTTTGATAAATAATTCTCGTTTGTTTCATCTCTTCTTGCTCCTTCCTATATAGTTTTAGTACTAATTATTCTTTTTCCTTTGAAATCATTTCTCCACAACGGGGACAATATGTTCTTTCATCCAAATGCATTTCAGTATTCAATCTACCATCACAATGTGGACATCTATAAAATCTCCAGCTTATAGAGCCACTTATCCCTATAATGATAACTCCTAATATATTAGCTCCACCTACTATAAAGGCTACTGCTATGAGTAGGACAGCTAAACTTATCTATTTAACAAGCTCTAATTCTTCTACTGCATTTCTCTTATTCACCATTATGCTCCTTGTTACATTTGACATTAAAAGTCACTTGATTCGTTAAGGCTTCTTATATCTTTGCTTCTTCTAAACAAAAGACATCCTATAAATCCAATGATGCCAAGTAATACAAGAATCACAGCCATTCCGGAACCTGGACCACGTCCTACAAAATAACTTAAATAGCCTGCTAACTTACTATCTGAAAACATCAGTGGTTCAAATACTTGATCGGCTAAGGCTCCTCCTAGAAAATAGCCGATAGGAATACTCATATACTGCGGCGTATCTCTTGCTGAGAACACCCTTCCTTGTAATTCCATTGGTATCTGTGTTCTCATAATATAGGAGACACTGGCTGTGAAGAACGAAGTTGCTATTTCATTATCTGTCGCTATACCCTTTATTATAAACTATCTTTTTTATTTTTCACCCTATTACTCTCAATATATTTCGAAAATTTATAACCATTTGGATGCTATTGTAAAAGTATTTCAGGTAGGTCCTACTCTATGTCATAGGTATGCTGAGGAGCCATCTTATGCCCTAAGTAAGGCTTATTTAAGTCCTTAAGAAAGTTCATTTCATGAGTCTGGCACACTAAAAGGCCAAAGCTAGGAATCTCCTAACTTTGGCCTTTTGTTCTGCCTTATATTATTGAATAGACTCAGCTATTTTAATAAGCTGTTCTTTGTCTATTTTCCCTTGGGTACTCATGCCATATAATACACCATTAGCTTCCCAGTCAATACTATTTTCTCCTGTCATAATAGCCTTTACGCCACTTACTTGAACCTCTTCTACTATTTCATCTGTTCCTATAGAATAAGCTGTTTCTTCGTCTGCATGTCTTTGCTGCATGTAGATAGATTCTCCCGTAGCTTGATTAAGAAAATATAAACTAATATACTTACTATCCTTTACTTCTTTATCAGCTTCCTTATAAAACTCTGCGCGGTCAAATACATATCCTTCTGGTAAATAAGAAGGCAACTTTACTTCAAAACAAGTATACTGATTTAATAAATTCTTATCCTTTACAATTAAAGTATTATTTGCCTCATATAGAGCTTCTTCTTTCTCTGTAGTGAGCTTTCCTGTATTCATATCAATATCAACAATCTTTTCTCCATCTTTTGTATAAACGGCTTCAATCTCTTTGTCAAATGTAGTAACGGGCTTTCCTTCTTGGTCAAATAATTTACCTTCTAATATTTGTGGAAATGGATAGCTTTCTATATCTGGTGTTTCATATTGAACGACTTCTATGTTGCCTAAAGAAATCATTTTTACAATGTTCTCCATTATTTCTTTAGCAAATGCAGTCTGAGATAGCAACGCTGTACCTATTAATGCTGCCGCTACTATACCTGATATCTTCTTCATACTGATTGTTTTCTTCATTGCTATAGCCTCTTTTCTATTTACTTTGGTTAAGACATTCTTCCTCACCTTTTCTTTATTACTTACAAGGCTAAAATCTTGACTATATAATTGAGATTCTAATATTTGAAGCTCTCTATCTAAATCATCTACATTCTTTCTGTTTGTGGCTCTCATCATTTTCCTCCTCTAGCCTTGTTTTTAATTTTTTAAGGGTACGACATAAAATAACACTTACATGTTTTTCATTAAGATTCATTAAAATTCCAATTTCCTTATTAGAGAGATTTCCTCCATACTTATAAGCAATTATATTTCTTTCACGTTCATTAAGCTTTTTTATAGCTTTCAGTATCTCCGTCTGTTGCTCCATTTCTAAAATGATATGTTCAGGACCTTTCTCCTTAGAGATTGTTTCAAACACATGCTCTAATGGCTCCCATGGATACTTCTTTCTGCTCCTATAATAATCATTCATAGTGTTTCGCACGATTGTAAATAACCATACTTCAAACTTTCCTTTATCAGCTGTATAAGTCTGTAGTCTAGTAAATACTTTTTCAAAGGTTTGGCTTGTTAAATCCTCTGATACATCTTGATTATGCGTTCTATAATAATTGTAGTTATAGACTCGTTTATAATATGCTTCGAAGATATATGTAAAATCTAAGGACTCTACGTTCTGTGTAGCCTCTAAAGCTCTAGTATTTTGTATTGCCTGCTCCATTTACTCTTCCTCCCCATTAATGAAGTTATCCCTTAGCTAAGTTTCACTTCATAAGTTAATACGCATTACTTGTTATTTTACTACATAAAAAATAAATTTTAATAAAATATTCTTAATAAACAAACAAGAAGGATTGTTACAAAGGTGATATTTAATCACCATTATAACAATCCTTTTGCATGAGTACTTCTTATTTATACACAACTTTTCTATTTAAAGCTTTAATTATTCACATATTATACCCACAAATGTGATATATTCACCCTAAGCCTCTTGGTTAGTTGCCACTTTACTAAATTCTATTGGCGTTTCTTTCATAGGTTGCTCCTTAGCTACAATACTCTTCTCCTTCCATTTTCCTTGAGCATAACGTATGCAGCTAATGACTGCTGTTAAGGTCCATGTAAAACTTGATGTAAACCAAATACTTAACATACCGATGAAAGGCACAAAAGTGAGTGGTTTTGCAAAACCTACTCTTCCTCCTACTTCCACAAAGCCTGATAACATAGCAAATTTAACATCTCCAGAACCATTGAGTACATTTCTTGTTACATAAATCATACCTAAAGCTGAATAGAATACACTAGTGATACGAATACCTCTAGCCCCCTCTATAATAACCTCTTGATTATCTGTAAAGAGTCTCATAATCGCTTCCCCACCAAGCCATGCCACAGGTAGCATGACAATACTAAATACGGTGCTAATTAAAGTTCCTGCCCAGAAACCTCTCTTTACTCTATCTATTTTACCTGCTCCAATATTTTGTCCTGTATAAGTAGCAATTGCAGCACCTAATGAAGCAAATGGCTGCTGTACTAATTGTTCAAAACGTGTCTCTGCAGTAAAGGCAGCTACAATTGTTGGCCCAAACCCATTTACTACTCTTTGAAGTACAATACATGAAACAGCAATCATAGCATTCTGTAGAGCTACTGGTAAGCCTAAGAAAGTACATTGTCTAAAAATATGTAAATCTGGTACACATTCTTTAAGTGGTATTTTAAAAATAGGTACCTTTATCCAAGCATATACTAGGCAACCAATAGCAGCTATAATCTGTGCAATAACAGTCGCTGTAGCTACACCTAAGACAGCCATCTTAAATACAACAACAAACAATAAATCTAAGCCTACATTGACTACACATGCCACAGCTAAAAATATTAACGGTGTTTTTGAATCTCCTAACGCTCTAAGTATGGCTGCTACCCCATTATAAATAGCTACTGCTATAAGTCCACCACAAGTTACTTGTAAATATAAAACAGCATCATCTAACATGACATCAGGCGTGTTTAGCATGATCATGATTGGCCTTGCAGTAACAATACCTATAACACCCATAAACAAAGCGCTAATAGCCATAACATACAAAGATGTAGCTATAGCTTTCTTTACTTTATCTATTTCTCCCGCGCCAAAAAACTGGGAGATTACTATCCCTATCCCCGCTGCTAGACCAAAGCTTAGGGAGAAAAATAAAAAGCCAATCGATCCTGTAGCTCCTACTGCACCTAAGGCATTTTCTCCTACAAACTTTCCTACAATGACTGTATCTGCCATATTATACAGCTGCTGAAATAAGTTTCCTACTAACATAGGAATAGAAAACATTAGTAATAGCCTGGTTGGGCTACCTTTAGTCATATCCTGTGTATAACCTCTCGCCATAATCCTCTCTCCTTCAACCTTAAATTCAAAGTTTTAGCTTTGTTTTTTCCCTATCAATTAACATATTATAAGCACTGCCCTAATCATAGTCAATTGCCATAACCTTTATTTTTCATGTGTTTTCGTATACTCTTTTTTAATTTTCCAATCTGTAATCTACATATGAACTACTCTTATGTTTACCGTTTAATCGCTTTATCTTATTCCTTGATTATGTTAACTCTATTTATGATAAATCTGGAACATCTGATTAATCCTAGTCCTAATCTCATCTCTCGTTTGTCTTTACTAATTAATGCATCTACCAAAGGTCATAGTCCTATGGATATTATCTATTACTGTATAAAAGATAAGGTAGTTATAAGTACTCCTCTATCTACCTATAACTACCTTATCTTTTTATAGTTCTACAAAGCTCTTTCTTTTAGGAAGGACTTAAAATCTTACCTCTGGATAATAGCAAGATAATCCTAATTTACACATCATGACTCTGTCTTCTGGAAAGTGCATCTGATCTAAATACTCTTCTTTAGACCCGCACCTTTTAGCAAGGTCTATATTATCCTTAATGATTTTAATATCCTTGCAAATATATTGCCATTCATCTGAACGGCCTACAATTTTACACGCAGCAATACCCATTTCTACAAAATCATAAATGCCACATAAACCACAGGCATAATTATGAAAGGAGTTGTTATAAATCATATCATTAAGTTCGGCTGTATTCTTGCTATGAAAATCATTATTTTTTAGCCGTAGCTCTTTACCGGCATGTTTAATACTGCTACAAATAGAGCAGCGTTCCTTTCGATGAAGTCCCAAACAATTCGAATCAGAAAAAGTACAACCATTGCGCATCATAAAGATTTCATATTCAGCTTCTGGTGCTGCTTTTTTAATAGCTTCTATTTCTGCAATAGCTAAATCTCTTGGTAAAATAATACGCTTAGTGCCCTTTTCTTGATAAAAGATAGCAATATCTTTATTATATACACCACTAATGGTACTGATAACAGAAGGAACTCCTATTTCTCTGGCTAAAATCACTTGTTCTATACAAGAAACAATTACACCATCAACGCCTGCCTCTTTCACGCGCTCAAAATAACGCTTCATAAATACTAATTGTTCATCCGAATAAATGCTTGAATTAAAAGTGATATAAACCTCTTTCCCTTTTGCTTTTATAACCTTAACGATTTGCAAAACTGTGTCTAGGTCATACGGATTGGAGATTTCCTTGAAACCAGACATACGGTTAATATCTGCAAAGTCTCCAAAGGTATCACTCCACTCCTTATCAAAAAAACCTATATAAAACTCCCCAGCTCCTGCTTCCATGTAATCATCTATATGCTCTAGATTATTAAGTGGTGCTAATACTTTCATTTCCCCACCTCCAAATCAATAGGAAAGTAAATCATTCTCATATGCTCTAGCTCATAAATGCTGCATTCTCTGTTCTCAAAGTAAATCGTTTTCCCTATTCTGATCCACTCCCTATCATCCTCCAAGTCATAGCTAATGATATGAGAACTACATTCATGAGTACAAGGATTATTGGGCCTAAACTTTTTATCAATTTCTTTATTAAGCGAAGCATATTCACAAATATGCCCTGTCGTCATATAACAATACGGTCCATGAATCCCTACTATGAGTTCTTCTGGTGCTTCTCTAAAATTGATCCCCACATGGGTTGGGTCAAACTCAACCCCTTTTACTTTAAAAGCCTTGACTAGCTCTAACATATACTTGTTAAAAATTTTAGGGCTTAAAACCTGATTAAAGTATTCCTCATATCTTGGATCTCTATAATCTTTAGTAAACAACCTTCCTAAATGAAGAGAAACATGATATCTATCACTAACATACGCCAGCATACCATAATCATTAACCACAACTTCATCTATTATTTTGCCTAACCACTCTTTGATAGTAGCTAGTTTTTCCTTTCCTCTTTCTAAATCCTTTTCCGAAAAGGTAGGAACTACTAAAGTAAGTGCTACACCTTCTTTTTCACAAAACCCTCTTAACTCATCTAGCATCTCTTTTGATTGATGAAGAAAATATTGACCACAAAAATAAGAGCCTATATAAATACGCTCACATTTATCAAATCCTGCTATTTCATTAGCCTTTGTTATTATCTCCTGAAAATCTGGTATCAGCTCATACAAGTGATGCATAATCTCACACAGATTTAAACAGTTTAACTGACTCATTACCTTTACTCCTAACACATTTGCTATTATTATCATATTATCTCTTCTATAATGTCCTACTAGCGAAAAAACTATTCGCACCATCTTGATATGACTACGCTACAAAAAAACAATCATATAAGAGCCAAAAATAAAATAATATTTTAAAAATAACAAATATTATTTTAAAATATTCAAATTAATCATTTTTAAGGAGGTAATTTTATGAAACATTTAGGAACAGTTACCCTAGAAACACCACGTCTTATTTTAAGAAGGTTTACTTTAGAGGACTCAGAAACCATGTTTAACAATTGGGCCAGTGATGATGAGGTTACAAGATTTTTAACTTGGCCTACTCATACCAGCGTGCAAACTACCCGTGAAATTATCTCTATGTGGATTAATGAATATACTAGTGAAAAATGCTATCAGTGGTGCATTGAACTAAGGCAAACTCACGAAGCTATTGGTGCCATTAGCGTTGTTCACCTGTCAGAAGAAATTTCTTCTGCCGATATTGGATACTGCATTGGTAAGGCTTACTGGCACCAAGGTATTACCTCTGAGGCCTTAACAGCAATTATAGCTTTCTTATTTAATCAAGTAGGTGTTAATCGTATTGAAGCTAAACACGATAGCAATAACCCTAACTCCGGAAAAGTAATGATGAGCTGTGGCCTAAAATATGAAGGGACAAGGCTTATGGCTGATAGAAATAATTCCGGTATTTGTGACGTAGCCCTCTATGGACTTATTGCCAGAGACTATACGCCTACCATTTAGTTACGTATCTCATCACTTTTCATAGCCTAGAAAACACTATGGCTATAGGCTACGTAAAACTATTTCCTTACAAACTTCTACAAGGTAGCTGATATAAAGCATTTCCTTTCATGAAAAATGAAGAGACTGCTACGAACTCACCTCAAACACAAGATTGTATGTAAGCAAATCAATTGCTGAGCTACATCTTATATTGAAGTATTATTTCGCCACAGTCTCTTATTTTTATCATCTTTACTTTAAAATCATTTAACAATTTTAAGATCTACTCGCACACTCGTGCTTGCCGCTTGAGTAGAATCAAACTGATAACTATAGTATGCCTTATAAGTACCTGCTGTTAAATCTAACATCCAATCATTCACTGTACACTCATTAGCTACATTTTTATAGACCTCTTTGCCGTTCTGATCTTGCATAGAAACCATCATTGTCCCTTTTTCTGCCCTAAAATCTAAATCAAGATAATAGGTGCCACTCTTTTTAATTTCAATATCACTACTACTTCGAGGTAGCTTTTCTTGGGGCATCTCAATATAATTAAAATTTTCATTAAAAACTGTATCAGAACTACTAGAGTAAAAAAACATGCTTGCAACTAATAAAATAATTGCTGCTGGAAAGGTCCATTGAAATGGGATATAGAATATTTCTTTCTTACCCGATCTTCTTAGTTTTGTAGATATAAGTCCTAACCCCATAGTTAGGCCTAGTATAACAAAGACAAGTCCTTCTACAACTATTAGACTTTGATGGTTTACTATACCCATTGCAAAATAAGCAATTGCCATTACTGCATAAATCCCTGTAAATATTGTAAGTAATCTAAGCCACCTATTTTGCATTTCATACAAAGACTCTCTATCTGTGTATATTTTAGCTTCATCTTCTTCCATTCCCTCTTGGTATAGCTTTCTAAAATAATGCCAACCGTTAAAAGTAGAATTAATATACTCCCATCCCTGTTCTTCAAAAATGTCTTTGTATCTTATAAAGTCTTTTATATCTGTGTTATAATCTAATTGATAGATATATCTTACACTATTATCCCTTTTAAATTCACTATGAAAACATCCTCCCTTAGTGAGTTGTAACCCCTTCTTTGAAGCTTCATTTAAGGCCTTCTCCTCTTTTTCATATTCCCAAGCTGCATACCATTTATAACTCTTAACCTTATCCTTCATTTTATTTTCCCCCCAATATCATTTCAGATCCTTTAACTAATCGTTTTAACCTTGTAACCTCTTGCTCTAATATTTCTTTCCCTAGCGGTGTTAGTTCGTATAATCTTTTCCTTTTATCTTCTGGGTTTTCACTTTCTGTTTCTCTAATCCAACCTTTTTTCATCATATTACTTGTAGCACCATACATAGTTCCTGAGCCTATTTTCACATTACCTTCTGATAGGATTATGGTATCTTGCATAATGCCATAACCATGATTAGGTTTATTGTAAAGGCAAAGGAGAATGTAATAGTAGCTTTCTGTTAAAGGTTCATTCTTAGCTTTAAGCATGTGCATAACTCCTCTCTTCTTTATCTCATTCATATATTTTGTATCTGACCCAGTATATGTCGCCAATCAATATGTCGTGATACGATATATATTATACTTGTATCGTATCACGACATATATCGAGTGTCAACATACTTTTGTTTTTTAATAAATTCTTTATAATCACACGGCTATTACTACAAATAAAAATTTGTCTTGGCGTTTATGAGAAATACGTCTGAGAGAAAATGAGAGGGTATGGGTGCCTTCCGTTGTTCCGGTTCACATTTTAATAAGAGTGGTTTTACCCGCACCATTTGGACCTATAAGCCCTACCATTTCTCCCTGCTCTATTTCTAAAGTTAAATCTGAAACAACAGTTTTATAGATATATTCACTTTTAAATAAACTTCTAATACTGCCTTTCATCCCCTCTTCTTTCTTATATCTTTTATACTGTTTAGTTCAATGCTTTACTGAAATAATAGCCACCTTAATTCCTCCCCAATTCATCTTCGCATCTTTTTTATTGGTACGATTGCCAACTTGCTTCTTCTTCACTTTCGTAAGTAGCACTCATCCCCTCTTGATAACCCTTAGTCATTTTCTTCTTTGCTTTGCGATTAGCAACACTATCAAAAACAATAGAGAAATCATAATCAGCTGGATAAAGCTCACTAGCAGCTACTAGAAGCTTAAGCCTTTTAACTGCCACCCATCTTTTTGAGCCTTTGATTTGCACCCCTATCTTGCCTTCTTCATTGACCGTATGAAAAACAAGGCCTTTTTCTTTATTGGGGAAAACAAGAACACTATCTCCTACATGAAAGCTTTTTGCTTTTGCTGATGCCTTCTCTTTACGTTCGGATTGACCTTTAAGCTGAGGAGTAGCTGCTACTTTTCCCAATTCACTATCTAGTGCTTTGATTAGTCCTTGCGCTTTCTCTATAGCCTCACTATTATTGGTCTTCTTATTGACTATATGTTTAGTAGGAATCTCCTTGTTTGTATTAACTTCTTCCTTCCCTCTTGTACCTTCTACTCTACTTGAATCATGGTTTCCTGATGCCTGAGTCTGTGGTTTTTCATTACCTATTGTATTGCTATCACCGTTTTCTAAAGCTTGAGCTTTTGTCCTTTTATCAATTACTTTATTCATATAATCATCTTGTGACATCACTTGCTCTTTATAGGTGTAGCTACTTGCAAGCTGAATCAGTGATTTTGGAAAGCCTAGCTTTTCTGCAATATAAAAGGCACAGCTCTCTCCAGCTTCTCCAATTTCTAATTTATAAAGCGGCTTAAGGCTTTCTTTATCAAAGCACATTCTGGCATTTTGATAACCTTCCGCCTCAGTGGCATAGTCCTTCACTTCTGGATAGTGAGTTGTTGCTACTAATAGGCATTCCTTTTGGCGAAGTGCTTCTAAAATAGCGATGGCAATCCCCATTCCTTCTGCTGGGTCTGTTCCTGAACCTAATTCATCTAATAAAACTAAGCTGTCTTTAGTGGTTTGTTTTAAGATGTCAATAATGTTCACAATATGAGAAGAAAAAGTAGATAAGCTTTCTTCTATACTTTGGCCATCACCTATATCACATAAAATCTGATTAAACATTTTAAAAGTGCTTCCCTCTGCCACAGGCACATGCAGACCGCACTGAGCCATCATAGATAAAAGTCCTACTGTTTTAAGAGCTACTGTTTTCCCTCCTGTATTAGGCCCTGTCACAATAATGCCTCTAATACCATCCTTCATGTAAAAGTCTAGTGGCACACACTTTTCTTTATTTAATAGTGGATGTCTACCCTCTTTGATCTCTAACTTTCCTGTTACACTCACCTTTACCGCTCTTGCTTGGAGCTGTTGTGAAAGCTTAGCTTTGGCAAAGGCTACATCTAGAACCTCCATCATCTCCATATTAAGACGCATATCTGAAATATAATTTTCCACCTCATTTGTCAGACTATAAAGTACCTTTCTCACTTCGTTATCTTCTTCAATTTCTAGAACTCTTAGTTCCTCTTGAAGCTTACCTACTGCTGATGGTTCAATAAAGACAGTGCTTCCTGTCCTAGAGGTATCTAGTACTGCTCCCTCCACCTGACTTTTGTACTCTCTTTTAACAGCCAAGGCATAACGGCCTCCACGCTCGATAATATAAAAATCAGCCAGATAATCTTTCTTTCCACGCATGATTTTTTCAAGACGTTGTTTGACTTGCTCTCTTTTGATTTCTATATCACGCCTAATTCCTTTGAGTGCTGTAGACGCTTCACTATCTACTTGGTTATTACGAATACTTAATTCAATAAGTTCCTTAAGGACATCTAAGTCACAAAAGCCTCTGCCATAGGTAGCCAGATTGCAATCTAGGAATTCTGCTCGTGATAGATAACGTCTCATATTGTTGCATCCTTTAATAAAGGAAGCCACTAACATCAATTCTTCTGGCATTAGTAAGGTACCTATGCTCACCCTCTCTAGCATGCTTTCCATGTACTGCATAGAACTAATGGGTGGTGTTCCTAAACTATCTAAGATTCTTCTGGCCTCGGTAGTCTCCCTCATCTTAAGCTGACAAATTTTCTCATCCAAAATCATCTCTAAGCCTAATAATTTTTGTTTTGCTTTATCAGATACAGCCATTTCGCTGAGCAGTTTTAAAATCTTGTTAAATTCTAATATTTCTATGGTTTGTTTCATTTTCTTTCTCCTTGTTTTTAATGATTGATTTTCATCATTACTTATATTGGACATAGGAGATCAAATTACTAAAATTAAAATAGCCCCTAATTACTTCTGCCTTTTATAAAGGACAAGTACTTAGGGGCTTAATAAACTTCTCGGCTATACACTATAAAATTACTCATCTATAAGCAAATTACTATTTATACACTATTGCCATAGTTCTCCAAAAAATTAGCAAGTATAAACAGGTTTCTAAATTATAGATGATGTTTTAACACCTCTTTAACCTAGAAATGTTATCTATAGATGGAGCTGTTATTTATAGTTATTAATACAAAAGGGAATAGATAGCCTATCTCCTTAAAGTTTACATGATTTCCGTAAAAGATTATGCTTTATTAAGCGTTCTAAAAAGGCAGAAGATATTATCACTCCACTTAAGTGGCATACGCAAACAGACCATACCTATATACGGTCTAAAACGCCAACTTAGTTAGTGATTCACTATTAGATTAATGCTTGATCTCCTTTTTTAAACACACTTAACAAAAACATCACCTTTCTTTCTTATATTTAATTTTATCATAAACCTTTTTGTACTATATGTCAATTTCACGTTACTTCCAAAAAGAGTGAATTAACATTCCCTATTTTATAGAAAGATATCTATCTTCCTATACTACAAAAAAAGATTGAGCTTAATCTCATAGATTTTGCTCAATCTTTTTGCTTCATTTATTAGCCTTAGTTAATTTTGGCGATTTCTATATAAGTTAATGTGATTTTATTCTCTGGTTTAATCACTGAACTTGTAGGTATTGGTGCTCCATATACTTCGTTAATTACACCACTTTCAAGTAGAATATCCTCAACTTTAGGCGTTGCAACAATAACATTGTCTATTTGTACTGTTTTCTTATTATATAGATTTAAATAAGTTTGTTCACCGGCCCCCCCATATACAACGGCAGTATTCATAGTACTTGGTATATAGAATGCTATCTTGTATTCATCATTCTCATTAATAACATCTTTAAAATTGACTTTGATTTCACTACCACTAGGTCTCTCTACTGTATAGTCGGTTCCTTTTACTAATACTTTATTTGATTCATTTACCTTATTTACTTGTACACTTAGCTTACTCAAGTCGTAGTTCATTAATGTAGCACCGCCAAGTTGTGCATCTAACAATTTACTGATATCAACCGTATAAGATACATCCTTTGACTTCACATTAAATTTAACATTAGCTGAAATATTACTTACACCTTGTGGTTGGATGAAGTTATTGTTTACATTAGTAACTGAACTTACATTAGGTTGGTTAGTTAAATTCTTAGAATCTGTTGGACTTTGTTTTAATGCTGCACCTAATGCTGTACTCGTACCTAGTGTTCGTGTTATATCTAGTGTTGGTGTTGTATCTGACGTTGATGCTGTATCTGGCGTTGATACTGTATCTGGTGTTGATGCTGTATCTGGTGTTGATGCTGTATCTGGTGTTGATGCTGTATCTGGTGTTGATGCTGTATCTGGTGTATCAATAATACCTCTCATTTCTTCAACGCTATACATTTTGCCATCAACTAAAACCCCCACAATCGTTGCTGGTAGACCATCTGATCCAGTTGGTACTAAAATATTTTCTTCTACCGTCTTATTTCCTATCTCACTCACTTCTGAGTTACTTGTATTAAATCTCATATTATAGTTGAAAACAATATCTCCCACTTTAAAGTCATCTGGGACTTCACTCCAAATAGTAAATTGACTGCCTGGAACGACTTTCATGACGCTATAATCATATGTGCTTACGTTAATTTTAGCCCACGAAAACTTAATGCTTGTATTTGGAATAGCATTTGTAATTGTTTTACCATTTGTATCTACATAGTTAAAAGAGGCTTCTTTACTAATATTGTATTTTTCTCCAAGCAAGCCTGACGCTAAATAAATGCGATATTTAATAATAGCTGGTGCATCTGTTGTTAATTCACCAATGTCCCATACCATACTACCATCTTCTAATTTTTTCATATCGCCTTGAGTAATAGCAATTCCTGTCTTACTCCAATCGACATCATTAGTAATGCCTTTTGATGCATCTTTAAAACCAACTTTTGTCACCGCCTTGCTAATATCTGTTGTTGGTAATTGTAATTCAATATTATCAGCTAAAGTCTCTGATAACGTAGTACTACTCGCTACATCCTTCTTTACTGCTGCTGCAATTTTATCCATTACACCTTTTAGTGCAACTTCTGAATCATCTGCTTGATAAGCATATTCAGCTGCATTCGTTGCACATTGTTCTAAAACATTCTTTCCATCTTGACTAATGCCACTACCTGCTGCAATTGTAAATACTGTTAAATTCTCAACTTTTGATTTTGCTTCATTAGCAGCACTGACTGTATCCTTATCGATTTTAGTGTTCCAGCTGCTATCACTACGATTACCTGACCCATCACCATTCCTCATATAGGTTGGGTCTCCATCAGATAATAGAATAATAACCTGATTATCTGCCTCGCTCTCTTTTAACATTAAACCAGCTTTAATAATACCAATAGACATTGGTGTGCCACCATTGATATTATTCATTGCAGCTGAAACAGCTGACTCAAGTGTAGACGCATCATTAGTGAAATTCGACTCAACTTTAAAGTTTGAATACCAACCACCATTAGCTAATTTTTGATAAATTGAATTCCAATTATCATCAAAATGTTCATAACCATTACCACTTGGTTTAGTTTCTGTACCACCAAAAGATACAACAGAGACTCTTACATTAGGCTGCTCAACTAAAGAAGTCACCAAGCTTTGACTTGCATCATTAACTAAACTCGCTCTTGTCATATTTGTAGTTGTATAGCATGTATCACCATGTGTATGTGCACTTACAGAACAAACAAGTTTTTGATAACAACTATCTGTGTGTTTGTGCCACCTACTACTACTATATCCGCAAAGAGGTGTACTGTTGGTTGTGTAACATGTATCTGCATGAGTGTGTTCTTGTTTCGTACACTTTAACTGTTTTGCTTTATCATTCATACTTCCTGATCTATCTAGTACAAGTACAACATCTGTAGATGGTACTTGTGGTTTTACTTGTCCTTCTAGCTTAACTGCTACTTCCCAAACATTTTTCTCATCTTTTACTTCTGTTACTGTTCTAGTAATACCTACTTTACCTATTGTACTAAATTGTATATTCTTTTCTGTTGGCCTAGAAAATTCCCCACCTGTTGAAGTTTTCATGTAAAATGTAACTCTTAAGTCTGCATCATTTTGATTTGGCATGGTAAATTGAATATCTTTAATCGTTACACTTAAATCTCTCTCACCTTTTAAATAAGCATCTGCATCTCCACTGCTAATTTGATCTTCTCTATCACGCCAGTTCATCTCAAACCATTCTCCGTCTGTACCTAAGCACTCAATATAAGTACCAACTTTTACATCGCTACCTGTTTTATAAGCGTAACTTCTTACTCTAAAAGTTGCTGTTCCACTAATATCGAAACGTTCATTAGCATTTTGAGCTGTATCATTATATTTGCGCAAGAATACATTAAACTCTGTCACCTCTGCTCCATTAAAATATACTGGAACCTGTTTGTAACCCCCATCCGCTTTTTTAACCTCACTAGGAATTCCGTCTACTAACTCTACTGCAAATACGTTGCATAACTGTAATGCCATCATGATAGATAATAAGATGCCTACTACTCTTCTTTTTATCTTTTTCATTTTACCCCTCCTATAAATAATCTTAAATAACACAGTATCTCCCTGTATTATTTTGTTGTATATTTTTATTATATTATATTTTCTAAAAATTTAAAATGAACTATTTTTACTCTTTTTGCAATATATTTGATAAATATTGCTATATTTTTAGAATATTTTGCCCATTTTACCCTAATCTTCAAAATAACATATTACAGGTATACCCGATTCTATATTAGCAAAAATATCTTCTGCTACTTTAGTTGGTAGATTAACGCAACCATGAGAACCATTGGTACGATATATCTCACTACCAAAAGTGTTTCTCCAACTTGCATCGTGAAGACCTATTCCCCCATTAAAAGGCATCCAATACTTAACAGGCACTGCATAGCCTGGGCCTCTTAATACCACATTGGCACTCTTGTAATCTAGTGTATAGGTTCCTTCTGGTGTATCATAATGCTTTTTTAGATTGCCTGTTACTACATCACTCTTTACAACAAGCTTACCTTCTTTATAAAACCAAATATATTGCCTAGATAAATTAATCTCTACATAAGTTGAACCAATATCGTTCTTTCCTGGTTTAAGCGCACTTTGAGTATAGATTGGCACCCTTTTCACTGGATTTCCTTGCTTTATCAGCTCAATGACTTCACCTATTTCATCCTGTACATTGAGTTTCCAGCCATAATCTCCCCCTGTTACCTTTACTCTTTTACCTGTGCTAGTAGTAAAATATCTTTCTTGCCCTAAAGTATCATAACTATATGCAAGACCTATTATATAATCTGCAATGGCTTCTTCATCTACTACAACCTGCATTTGTTCATTAACACTTAACCATGAACTGATTTGTGTTTGATCTATCACTTCTTGTTTATCTCCAAAATCATAAGTAATCTGTGCCTTTAAATAATAATTAAGTTCATCTTTCAGATCTATTAACTTTTTAGACTCCTTATTATATAGCGCCTTTTTATAGCATGATTCCTTATCTAAATCTAGGATTTTATCTTCTGCTTTAATCGCCTTACTTATAGCCATATTGAGCGCAATTGAATCTACTGTATTGCCCTTATCACCTTCTATAATCTGGTAGGAACCGTCTATGTACTTGATACTTGCATCTACTGGTTTCCTAATATATTGATTTGTTAAACATGTTAATGTATTTACTTTATCTTGAAGTAATTGTGGATTATAACTTATCTCCTTAGTCACTTTTAAATTTGTAGCTTCAAATATGTGCCAGGGCCAACTCCATGAACTTTGATTTTCCTTAACTTCTGTAATACCATTTGACATCTGATAAACCAGGTCTATATCACTGCCTTTAATTAACTCTAACTGACCATGTCTTTCCCTCAACTCTAATATATAATGATTACTCATGGCTTCCACCTTGATTATTGCTTTCTCTAGACTGCTTCCACCTACTTTTATGCCATTAATTTGAGTTCCCCAATAAAAATGGCTAGTAAAATAAACAACTCCTACTATATAAAGGATGCTTAAACCTCCTATGGCAATCTTGATTCCTATGAAAAGCTTCTTATTTTTGATCAGCCTTTTAAGACTACCCTTTATCTTTCTACTTATAGTGCCTACTGTCTGTAATATCTTAGTACCTCGCACTTTTCCTTTAATACTACTTAGCTTATCATTCCATTTCATTTTATATTCCCCATTTACTCCAATTTCAATATCCTATCATATGTAAATGGCTTTTTATTTAGTACAAATAAAGTGGCTATACAGATGACATAGAAAAAGAGTTGTTTCAGCTCAGCTACCATCATAGCCTTTATTGCTTAAACAACTCTCTTTTATCTCTCACTACTTTATTTCCTATAGTAAATAGATTTTTCTTTTTAACTTCTATTGATTTTCTTTCAAATAATCAGCTATTGCCTCAACATCTTTATCCCCACGACCTGAAACCGTAACAATAATGGTTTCCTCCGGCTTACAAGTAGAAGCATACTTCATAGCATAAGCTAAAGCATGAGAACTCTCGATAGCTGGCAAAATTCCTTCCGTTTTACAAAGCGTTATGAGTGCTTCAACAGCTTCATCATCTGTAATAGAGACATATTTACCCCTACCTATTTCATTAAGATAAGCATGCTCTGGCCCTATCCCTGGGTAATCAAGCCCTGGTGAAATAGAATAGACAGGCGCAACTTCTTTATTTTCATCTAATACACAAAGCGTCTTCATTCCATGTAATACTGTTGGCTCACCCATAGCTATAGTAGCTGCATGCATTGGTGTATCGATACCTTTTCCTGCTGCTTCTACACCGATTAGTTCAACTTCTGAATCCTCTATATAGGCCGCAAAAGAACCTATAGCATTGCTACCACCACCTACACAAGCAATAATTGCTTTAGGGAGCTTACCTTCTTTTTCTAAAATTTGTGCTTTAGATTCTTCACTAATGACTTTTTGGAAGTGCTTTACAATAGTTGGATAAGGATGTGGTCCTACTGCTGAGCCAAGTACATAAAAGGTATCATCAGAAGCATTTACCCATGCATCAATAGCTTCATCAACGGCTTCTTTTAAGGTCTGAGTACCTGAAGTAGCTGCTACTACCTTTGCCCCTAGCATTTCCATACGAAATACATTAAGTGCTTGCCTTTTCATATCTTCTTTGCCCATATAAACAGTGCATTCCATACCCATAAGTGCTGCTACTGTTGCTGTTGCAACACCATGTTGACCAGCTCCTGTTTCAGCAATTACTTTCTTTTTACCCATACGTTTTGCAAGTAATACTTGCCCTAGTACGTTGTTAATCTTGTGGGCTCCTGTATGATTAAGGTCTTCTCTTTTTAAGTAAATTTTAGCCCCGCCACAAACTTTCGTTAAGTTATCTGCATAATAAAGTGGTGACTGACGACCTACATAGTCTTTTAAATAATAGTTAAGCTCTGCATTAAAATCTTCGTCATCACGATACTTTAAGAAAACTTCTTCTAACTCTTTAAGTGCTTTAAGTTGTGCTTCTGGCACATAAGCGCCACCAAAACTTCCAAATACATCTTTTAACATAATCAATCCCTCCAATAAGTTTTATTAGTAACTCATTTCTATGAATAGTTACTATGATTTCAATCAAATGAGGAATTTTCTAGAACCCTAGGGACTAGCTTTTTGGATTTACACCTTATGCTTGCAAACAAAAAGAGCCCTATCATCCATGGGACGATAGAACTCGTGGTGCCACCCAAATTATATCTTTGCAAGGTTAATCCCCTAAAAAGATATCTCTTTAACAGATACGGCATTTATGATGCGATATCCTGTTCCTGTAACGTAGAACTTACGGCTCTGACTACTCTTAGTTCACCAGGCATCTCCCAAACCCATTCCTTATAATCTCCTGCACTGGACCTTTCACCAATCGCCAGCTCGCTGAGGCACTTAATTATAAGTACTCTTTTTGTTCCTAGAATTTAATTCCGATTTAATTACTATTTATGATATGCAATTCTTAATAGATTGTCAATATTTTTTATATATTTCATATTTTATTATATTATTATGTACCTTTTTCTCACTATAATCATTAGTATATTTAAGATAATGCCTTTATAAGAATTACGAAGATAAAACTCCCAATATAACAACATAAAATATTTAAACCACCTTATAATAATAGTGTAGTTGTATTCCTTAGTATCAACTACGCTATTATTATATTCTATACTTTCTATTCAATATATTCTCTTACACGTAAGTCAATTCCCATTTCTTCTGCAAGTTTTCTACTAGCTTCAATTTGTTCTTTTGATATTACCTTATCTACTACAGAAAAAGTCACGCTTCCAATATACTTTTTACAATCCATGGCAAATTTAAGAAGGGCATCAAACGATTCTATACCAAAACGAGGTCTTGCTACTTTTAAGTACTCATCTTTAGTTGGTGCATTTAAGCTAATAGAAATAGCATCTACATATCCCTCTAAGAGCTCTGCCGTTGGCTTATTATGAATAAGATCCGCTAAACCATTGGTATTTACACGAATTTTAATTTTACTCTTCTCTCTAATATATTTGCATACTTCTATAACTGTTTCAATTCTGTTAAGAGGCTCCCCATAACCACAAAAGACGATTTGGTCATAGCTATCTAAATTATAATTCTTTAGATCATCTAAAATTTCCTCTAGACTTGGATCATGAGGTAACCACAAGTTATCATTTTGCCCTACAGTATCATGGTCGATTCTTACACAGAAGGTACAGGAACAAGGACATTTGTTTGTTAAGTTGACATATAAACTGTTTTCTATTTGGTAAATAATCGTCATTATACATTTCCCCTTAGTTGTCTTTTTAATTTATTTTTTACTCCCATCATATCAAAAGCATAACCCATAGCTAAAAATACAATAGCGCTACCTAGTGGTTGTAATAAACCTGGTAATACAGCTGCAAGACCAGCCATAAAGTTACCTGTCATAATGGCATCGGCAAGAAAATACCCAAATACACCTGTTAAACCTGCTAATACTACTGCTGCTACATTTCTTACGCAAATGAACTTGCCTTTACCACTTGTAAAATAGATGACTAATAATGGCTTAATAAGCATTGTTGGAATCACCCACACCATACCTCCGGGTGTAATGGCATCTGATAAAGCAGCACCAATAGCACCTGCTGCCATAGCATAAGGCACTGGCAGTATGCAAGCCGCTAAATAAATCATACTATCTCCCACATGAATAACGTGTACCCCTATTCCCGTTGGAATATTAATACGTGTCACTACAAAAATAATCGCTGCAAATAAAGCCGTCATAACTAATGTTCTTGTTTTTTCTGATTGATTCATTTTATACTCAGCTCCTTTAGAAATGGCTCATACATAATTCCCTCTTTTGTGCTCAAATTAAAGTCCGATGTATATGTAATAGCCTGACTTATAAATGTACTTGCTATATCAACTGCTTCTTCTAGGCTATAACCATGGGTTAAATATCCACATAGCACAGAAGCAAAAATATCTCCTGTTCCACTATAGGACTTACCATTATAAGCTACTTCTTTCATAAAGTAGATAGCCTTATTAAAGTCTAGCCCTATATTCATTAATCGCTCAGGATGTGCTTCATCACAAACCCCGGTAATAACAATCTGTTTAGGCCCTAACTTAGCTAATTCTTTGGCATAGCTTTTAATCTTCTCCTGGTTAATGCCCCAAGCTAGGTCATAGCCTGTTAATAGTGAAAACTCTGTTATGTTAGGTGTAATAATATCTGCTTTAGCTACTAACTCCTTCATATGAGTAGGATACGCTTCATCATAAATACTATAAAGCTCACCATTATCCCCCATAACTGGATCTATTAAAACCAGCGTTTTATTTTCTTTAAAAAGCTGAATGAATTCTAACACAATTTTAATCTGCTCCTTAGATCCTAAAAAGCCAGAATAAATACTATCAAAACGATATCCAATAGCTTTCCAATGCTGAAAAAACTGTCCCATATAAGGGGTAAAATCTAAAAAGGAAAATGAATCAAACCCCGTTTGGTTTGATAAAATAGCCGTTGGCAATGGACACGCCTGCACCTGTAATGTATTTAACAAGGTGAGTGCCACTGTTAAAGAGCATCTGCCTATACCCGATAGATCATTAATAACTGCTGCCTTTTTCATAGGGGCCTCCTTAAGAAAGTATCTTTGTTATTTAATGCTTTACAACTCTTCTGTTTTTTTATAAACTAATTGTATCGATACAATTTAGTATTTCTTGTAAATTAATATATGTATTTTCACACAATTCCCTATTATGGTCAATACAAGACAAGGAGCTTTTTTATGAATATAAACATTGTACCGTTACAATTTGATTTGAATTCAACTGAACCCCTTTATGCTCAGCTTTTTCATTATTTAAAAGATCTTATTATTAAGGGGGACTTAGCTTTTGGAGATAAATTACCTGCTATTAGAAGCTTTGCTAAAGCGTTAGAAGTCAATAATATTACAGTTATTAATGCTTATAAGCAACTAGAGCATACTGGTTATGTGACTTCTAAACAAGGAAGTGGTTACTATGTTTCTAAGCGTCTTACTGAGGAAGCCTCTGTTTTTACACCCAAGCCACTTTATCAACAGGAACTTATTAACTTTTCTAGTGCTTCTCCTGACCCTGGCATTTTCCCTACTGAAACTTTCAAGGAGTATATCGTAGAGGTTATGGAGCGTGATAAAGGCTATGCCTTTGGCTATCAGGAAGTTAATGGTTATATGAAGCTTAGAGAAGTATTGGCACAGTTTTTAAAACAAACTTATGATATTGAAACCAAAGCTGAACTCATTCAAATGGTATCAGGTGCTCAACAAGGTTTAGATATTATCGCTAAGAGTCTTTTATATTCTGGCGATAGTGTGATTACGGAAAATCCTACCTATAACGGTGCTGTAGATGTTTTTAAATCTAGAGGTTGCCGCATTGTCCCTGTTTCGCTTACCCCACAAGGACTTGACTTAGTTGAATTTGAAAAGAAGGTTAAGATTTGTAAGCCCAAGCTTGTTTATATCATGCCTAACTTTCAAAACCCTACAACTATTTGCTATAACAAGGCTACTCTTCTAGCCTTACTTAAACTAGCTCATACCTATGATTTTTATCTATTAGAAGAAGATTCCATGTGGGAGCTAACTTATGGTACCAGGGGGTCTCTATCTCTCAAATCACTTGATACAGAAGATAGGGTTATTTATCTTAAAAGTTTTTCCAAGCTCCTTATGCCTGGTCTTCGTATAGGTTTTATTATCATGCCTAAGGCTTTAGTTGAAGCCTTTACCCGTACCAAGCAAACCACAGATATTTCTTCTTCTGGTCTGATGCAACGCGCATTAGAGCTTTATTTTAAGAATAATAAGTGGGAAGAGCACATTCATTACATGAAAAAAATATATAAAGACCGCTATGAGTGTATGCTTAGTAAACTCATGGAACTTGAAAATGATGAGGTAGAGCTTTATAAACCACAAGGTGGCGTTTGTTTTTGGCTTCGTTTACCTAAAGGGATGTCTGCTCAGCATCTTTATGAAAAATGTTATGAGAAGGGACTACTCATTTTCCCTTCCCCTATTTTCTTTCCTCATTTAGATCCTTCTAAAGACCGCTATATTAGACTCAGCTTTGCAGCTTGTAGTATTTCTGATATTCAAAAAGGAACTGATATTTTAGCTAAATGCATTAAAACCTATCACTAATTTATTTTTTCAAGACAAAAGCCACCAAACCCTAAAGTGAACTGACCCCAATAAACTAGATTTTTAGGTCTAACTTATCGGAGTCACATCAAGGGTTTAGCGGCTTTTTTATTTCGCTTATTTCTTGTATCCTATCATGCTCTATCCCTATCTTCTATACAATACCAGATTAATATTTTTCGTCACTAGCTAAGACATAAAAACTTCAGAAAAATAAAGACGTAGGTAAATAAAATAAATAAGGTGCAGTAAACACTGCTAATGATAGGGCTAACTTCTTCTTAATAGCTTCATCTAAATCTACTTTTTTAAAACTCACTTTGTAGTTAAACAAATAGATAAAACAGCCTGCTATCAGAATACAAACACTTACCCATAATACAGCATAAATATTCTCAAAAGGATTGTATGTAACTGCATTAGTTAAGTATTTGTACCACCACTCACCTAAAGGTGACTTATTCTCTATAGCCATATCAACAAAATTAACACTAAACATAGCTAATGTCCCAATAAAGTCAGATATAAAACCGAAAATCCATACTTTGAAAATCACTTTCTTAGCAATCTCTTTTATCTGATTGACTTTTAATACCTTTAAGGTAACCACTACTACTGTTAAATCAATTAAGAAATTAGCCGGAAATATCACAATCCAAGTTAAAGGAAATAACCATAATAACCAGATTGGAAAAATCAAATTATATAGCTTTGTTTGCTTTTTGCTCCCCATTTTTCACCCCTCTTATATTAATTAATACTCATTACGCCCACCTATTAAATTACTTGTGTTCCTCATAAAAATGTTTTAAGTCTTGCTTTGTTTGATTGTCTAAATCATGCCATCTGATTCCCTGTACGGCTCCCTCTAGACCGCATAAGCGATTAATACATGCCGAATCATCAATTTCTTTAATCTTTAACCATGCTTTTTTGCTCCCTAAATTCTTTAATTGTTCAGTGGTGGTAATGCCTACTTCGTTAAGCTGTGCTTCTACCACCTTCCCAATATTAGGTAGTTTACTTAGTTCTCCCATTCTCTTTTCCCTTCTTTCAATATTTATTTCTATACCATTTGCGTTGCATGTTTATCCTCACAGACTTTTCCTTTTATACTCATAAGATTCTTTAGGATGATTGGTGATATGAATGCCTTGCAAAATGAATTGAGCACTTTCTCCCTTATCTGTACTTATTTTTGAGAAGCAAGTATGTAATGTTACGCCATGAGGTCCTTTGGGTAATTCTTCCCCTTTCTCTGCTAAAAATATACTTGTTGGCCCACTAGCGCCACCTATAATACCAATACTACTAGCACTCTCTGGTTCATACGTATGAGTCGCTTTTCTCTTATAAGATATAGTAGAATCAAATTCTAAACGTTCCTTTTCATTAAGAGCTGGTACTATTTCATATGTTGCTGAAGTAACATAGAATTTCTCTCCTAGCATGGCCTGTTCTGGTAATTCAACGGATTCTTCTATTTGAAAATATAAAGTATGCTCTATCTCCGTAGTCGGATGCTTGAATTTTATTTCTTTGGTCTTGTCTAAATCTGATAGCTGAAACCGCTGTCCTATAGGATAAAATATCTGTTCTTCATAAGTAACAAGCTTTAGAGTATTAATGACATCTCCCCTTTCTTGTCTTCTAATACGCATCCTAGCCTTTGCTTCTTTAGGATAAGGCACACAAAATCTTTGACAGGCAAAACAGCTGGTATGCTTTAGATTTCTTTTATAAGCACTTTTAATAGGCTTTAACTCATCACTGTCATGTAAGAATGGCATTTGTATACTTCCAGTACTACTATAACCTCTCTCTACCCTTTTCCCATTAATCCAAATTTCTGCTAGGCTTACTTCTTTATAAGGGTGCTCTTGCTCTAACTGTCTTCTCTGATTTTGACTAAGCTCTTTTTCATTTATTCCTTCACATTTCTTAGCAAAGGCTTCTAGCTCTTCTTTCTCTATAAGTGTTATAATATCAAATACGATACCTTTACTGAATCTATACGCACAAGGAATAATACGTTTTCTTCCCAAATGATTAAAGCTCCAGTTTAATACTTGTTTCGTCCCTGTTTTTCCTCTGGGTCCTTCCCATAAGGAAGCACTATAGTAAACCTCCATTTTGCCACCATTCCCTATCACAATATTTTCATCTATTGCTATTAACTGCTGATTTTATTTATATTATAGCATTTCTCAACGAAGCTAAAACATTTATATTCATTTAGTAGAAAAGGCACTACCCGTAGGCAGCACCTTAGCTTGATAAAGCTTATTAAGTCTTATTCATATATTGGTAAGCAAAAGGATTACTTGCATTTGTTATTAACTTCGTTATATGTTTTAAAGCCGAATCAAGTATTTGCGAAAAGTGTACCTGAGTAAAATGCCATGTATCCAGCACTAGTCTTTTTAGTTGAAATTAAATATAAGGTCCCTGACCACCATAATCCACCTGAAAATTCGGTATAGTAATAACTCTCTGCCACCTCCTCAAGCGTATCATAGGTTATTACTACATTTTCCTTAAGCTTAGATACGACTGCCTTGGGTATTTCTGTAGATGAATCTGCATCATTAATGACATCTGCATTACTTAACTCGCTTGCAAAAGCCATTTGCCCAGGAACCATTAATGCTCCCATCAATGCTATTAATAAAACTAGCTTCTTTACTCTCTTACCCATACCATCACATCCTTTGTTTTTAATTATCTTTAATCACTTTATAGGTGACTAAAAATCCTCCTGCTTTTCCTATCCTTACGGCATCAACAAACTCATATTCCCTATCTAAATATACATTTTCAAGCTCTTTAGCATCTAATACATCTTTTGCTTTAACACTATTACCTGCTTTAATACATTCATCCCATGTGCTATATACAACATGGATTTCTTGTTTTTTTACTAGAATAGTTTTAGTATTTTCTTGAGATACTGCACTAACATTAGATACTTCATCAACATTATGCACTTTAAAAATATTATGTATTGCAAAAAAATTAAGTGCTATTGTCAATCCTATTACTGAGCATAATAACGTTTTTTTTAATACCTGATTAATCATAACCACCTCTTCAATTATTTATATATATACTACTGAATTTTTACAGAAAACTCAATATTTTTATTATTATTGACGTATTATTTATATCTTTTTTATGTATTTTCTATTCTATGTATGTAAACTTTATGCTAAAATTACTTGTATTTATATTTATTCTATTTTAAGTATTTTTACAAATAAAGCGCCATTTTAGGAGGCCCAAGGTAATGAAAAAGTCAGTTTATGTATTAACGTTTTTATTCATTCTATGTATTAGTCCTTCATTCTTAGCTAAGCCTACAGTTGAAGCTAGAGGCGCTATATTAATTGAGGCTAAAACCAATACCATTCTCTATGAAAAGAATGCTTATTCTAAATTTTATCCAGCGAGCATTACTAAACTTTTAACGGCTCTCATTATAGAGGAACAACTCTCTGAAAATCATATCATCACTAAAAGTCAAAATAGCGTTAATACAATTCCTAAAGATAGTAGTGAAATCGGCTTAAAGGTAGGCGATAGTTATAACAAAATCAACGGTCTTTATGGTTTATTATTAGGTTCAGATAATTTTATTGCTCATGACTTAGCCTTAGCTCATTCTGGTACTATAGGTAAATTTGCAGAGTTAATGAATACGAAAGCCAAGGCTCTTGGTGCTATGAATACTCACTTCACTAATCCTCATGGTTATCATGATCCTAATCATTATACAACCCCTTATGATATGGCGCAGATTGCTAAAGGTGCCTTTGCTAACCCTACTGTTCAGAAAATTGCTGGCACAGCTCAGTTTAATTTCTATGTGAATAATAAAAATAAATATATTCCTATAAAAAATACTTCTAGATTGCTAAAAAGCGAAACCCCTTACTATAATCCAGCAGTAGTGGCTTGTAAAACAGGTTACCATTCTGATGCAGGCCAAACCTTAGTAGCAAAAGCTGTTTATGGTGATATGGAGCTTATTGCTGTAGTCATGTATGAAAAAACACCTAATCAATACATAGATGTGAATAAACTTTTTGACTATGCTAAAACCTATTATGGTGTAGAGCAAAAAAGTGATATCTACACCCTTAAAAATAAAACCATTACCCCTTGGTCAGAACCTAGTATTACTAGAGCTGTAGAAAAAGGCTGGGCAAATAATGCTACTAACTATAATGATACCATTTATACCGAAGATTTAGTGGCAATGCTGAAAAAAGTCGGAGCAAGCTATAATGGCATAACCATGCAAGAAGTCTATGACTTAGTTGGGCTAAAAAAAGGAGATTTGATAACACGAAGTAGCTTTGCTGAAATCATGACCTTTGCCGCAAAGAAATGGCAGCTTACTCTAGCTATTACGACTACCAAACCTCTCCCTAGTGATGTGACTCATCTTTCTGACGACACTAAAGCTGCCATCTCCTATATGATAGACCGTGACTTAATGCTTCCTTCAAATTTTCTTTTTAATCCAAATCGCATATTAACTTTTGCTGAAGCAATTTCAACTATTGATAGACTTCCACTGTAGTATAAAAGGTCAAAAGGCTTATACATAATGTATGGCCTTTTGACCTTTTATACTACTTACTCATTATTAGGAGGCATCATCACTTTATCAATAATATGGATAACACCATTCTTAGTTACTATATCTTTCTTATGAATTATAGTCCATTATTCTCAATAATTTCTTTATACCAATCAAATGATTTCTTTTTATATCTTTTTAATGTACCATTACCGGCATTATCTTTATCTACGTAAATAAAACCATAGCGTTTTTTCATCTCACCTGTTGAGGCACTTACAAGATCGATACATCCCCAAGGTGTATAACCTAATAAGTCTACACCATCTTCTTCTACTGCTTCAATCATTGCCTTAATGTGTGCTTCTAAATAAGCAATTCTGTAATCATCATCTACTGTGCCATCTTCTTTTAAAGTATCTACTGCACCTAAACCATTTTCTACGATGAAAAGTGGTTTTTGATAACGATCATATAAAGTATTCATTGTAATTCTAAGACCAAGTGGGTCAATTTGCCATCCCCATTCACTTTCAGGTAAGTGTGGGTTTTTGATACCAGCAAAGGCATTCCCTAACTTTGGCTCACCTACTGTTGGATCTGCACTTACCACTCTTGATGAGTAATAACTAAATGCAATGAAATCTACTGTGTTTTCTCTTAAGATCTTTTCATCTTCTTGACCCATCTCAATTTGAATATTGTTATGTTCTAAGAATTTCTTAGCATAGTTTGGATATTCTCCTCTTGATTGAACATCAATAAAGAAGTAATTTTCTCTATCTTTACCTAATGCTGCAAATACATCTTCTGGTTTACAGCTATATGGATAGTAATCTCCTGCTGCAAGCATACAACCTACTTTGTTTTCTGGATTAATGTCGTGAGCAAGCTTAGTTGCTAAAGCTGATGCTACTAGTTCATTATGAGCTGCTTGGTATTGTACTTGAAGTTTGTTGTCTCCTTCTTCGAACATAATCCCTGCACCCATAAATGGTAAGTGCATGAGCATATTGATTTCGTTAAATGTCATCCAGTATTTAACTTTACCATTAAATCTTTTGAAAATCGCTTCACAATATCTTACATAAGCATCGATTACTTGACGACTTCTCCATGAACCATACTCTTCTACAAGTGTAAGTGGTAAATCAAAGTGACAAATTGTAACAACTGGCTCAATATTGTATTTTAATAATTCATCAATGAAATCTTCATAGAATTTAAGTCCCTCTTCATTTGGCTCTAATTCTTTACCAGTTGGAAAGATACGTGACCACACAAAAGAAAAACGATAGCATTTAAAGCCCATTTCTGCAAATAAAGCAATATCTTCTTTATAGTTGCCATACATATCAATAGCTTCATGAGAAGGGTAGTATGCATCCTCTGGTAAATCTTTATAGTGCATTTCACCTTTCATAATAGCTTTTCTATATTCTCCATGAGGAATGACATCTACTGTTCCAAGGCCTTTGCCTCCTGATAGATAACCACCTTCACATTGATTAGCAGCTGTTGCGCCGCCCCATAAAAAGTCTTTTCTAAGTCCACTCATCTTCTGTCCCTCTTTCCCAAAAGGGGATGCTACCAAATAGTCTCCCATTAGTACATCCCCCTTGTTTATATACTTTATTATTTTACTACTTTAATAACTTCTTCACCCATTTTTACAGCTCTATCAGTAATTGGTAAGACACTGCTATATTCAGCACTGTTAGTTACGATCACTGGTGTAATGATATCATAGCCTTCGCCTTTAATACCATTTAAATCAAAATCTACAAGTGGTGAGCCTACTTTTACTTTATCTCCTGCTTTAACATGAGCTGTAAAGTACTTACCACCTAATTTAACTGTATCAAGACCTACATGGATTAATAATTCTGTTCCATTATCATCTACTAAGGCAATAGCATGTTTTGTTTCAAAAATCATTGCTACTGTTCCATTTACTGGTGAAACCACTTTACCTTCTGTTGGGATAATAGCCATCCCTGGTCCCATAATTTCTTCTGCAAAAGTCAAGTCATTTACTTCTCTTAATGCTACTGCTTCTCCAGTAAGAGGTGCACAAACAGTTACCATTCCCTCTTTAACTAGTGCTTTTTTTACTTCTTCTTTTTTCTCTTCTACTGTTTCATCTACTGAATCTTTATAAAGTGCAAATGCAATAATAAATGCTACCACAATACTGATTACTACACCTATACATGCATAGTAGAAGTTAGACATTGAATCTCCACCGATATAAACTGGTAATGTTAATAGTCCTGGAGAACCTGTTGCATATCTAGCAACTCCAAATATACCGAAGAATAGACCACCAATACCTCCACCAATGATAGATGCATAAAGACCTATCTTAGTTTTTAAGTTTACACCGTATAATGCTGGCTCTGTAATCCCACATAAACCTGTAATACCTGCAGTACTTGCTAATTGTTTGAACTCTGAGTCTTTTGTTTTTAAAGAAATAGCTAATGCAGCTCCACCTTGAGCCACATTAGAAACCATCATTCCTGGTCCTACAAATGTATCATAACCGAGTGTCATAATGTTGTTGATTCCAATTGGAATAATACCATAATGTGTTCCTGTCATAACTAAAAGTGGTGATAACGCCCCTATGATTGTTGGTACTAACCAGCTTGCACGTGCTTCAATTGCACCAATACCAACTGCAACTTTATCGCTAATAATGTAACCAAGTGGTCCAACAACAACTAATGTCGCAATACCTACTACCATTGCTGTAATTAATGGTTTTAAAAAGAACTTAACTGCTTTTGGTGATACTTTATCAGCAAATGGTTCTACATAAGACATTAACCATACTGATAAGATAATAGGAATTACGCTTGACCCATAGCTGGCTAATGGAATATTCATACCGAATACTGCGATACCTGTACCTGCTTCTTTAGCAGCAGTAATCATGCCTGTAAATGTTGGATGAAGTAGCATTCCACCAATCATCATGGCCATATATGGATTAACTTTGAACTTTTTAGCTGCTGAATTCGCAAGTAAGATTGGCAAGAAGTAAAAACCTGCATCTGCCATAAAGTTTAATACTTGATAGGTTTGTGAATCATTAGTAATCAGTTTGGTGGTAATAAGAATGGCTAATACTGCTTTAAGCATACCTGCTGCTGTAATAGCTGGTAAGACTGGTGTGAAAATACCCGAAATCGTATCAATTACTTTATCCGCTATCTTACGATTATCTTTTTCTTCTCCAGCATTACTATTTTCTAATTTTGTCATGCCCATAATCTCTTTGAAAACATGTGATACATCACTACCAATAATAACTTGATATTGACCACCGCTACTTACAACACCCATAACACCTTTAGTTTGTTTAAGTTTTGCTGTATTGGCTTTCTTTTCGTCTTTTAAGGTAAAACGTAATCTTGTTGCACAATGTACAAGTGATGCGATATTGCTTTCCCCACCAACTAGGCGAAGAATTTCTTCTGCTAAACTTTTGTAATTCATCGTGTCATCCTCCCTTATTCTTTAAAAATGGAATAAAAAAATACCTAAATAAGAATCAATTAGCCGAAAACTAATTCATTTTTATTTAGGTATAGCCTACTTAAAGTAACAATCCTATTTTATATAATAATCTGTTTATATAGTTGTAGTAATACGATTAATGTGAATGGTTAAATAAATCATTTCATCTTCAGTAAGGTCACAATTAAATTCTTGCTTAATATAATCTCTTACCTTTAAAGTACATTCATACTCTTTCTTATATTTAAACTTTAAAACTTCGATAAACTGCGAGTCCTGATCCTCTATTTTTACCCCAGTGAAAATACGCTGAGCGAAAAATTTAAGGTGTGTGATAAAGCGTTCATAATGAATAGAGTATTCATCAAGTTCCAGTTTGAAATGGTATTTGATGATGCTTAGTATTCTTTGAATCATCTTTGTCATATCTGTGGTTTTTTCCATAGATAAATCATCCATAAGAGCATTTACAAAATGAAGGGCAATAAAACCAGCTTCATCCTCTGGTAAACTCACACCTAGTCTACGTGAAATAATATTAAGTGCTTCTTTTCCTACTAAAAACTCGTGATTATAAAGCTTTTTTATCTCCCAAAGTAGTGCATTTCTAATGACCACGCCATTTTTCTGACGTTCTAGTGCAAAATTAATGTGATCTACTAAGGTAATATAAATGTTTTGGTTTAACTTTTTACCTAACGAAGCCTTAGCAAAGCTAATAATTTCGTTAGTAGTTTGGATTTGTTCAAGAGGTATCTTTTCGAGAAGTTGAATAAGCTGAGAAGAGTTAGTTTTATCATTTACTGTATAAATCTTTTCAATTAAGCTTTCATTAATCTCGTCTCCTGGGACCTTTTTAAATCCTAGTCCACATCCCATAACCAATACTTCATTATTCTTATCATCAAAGGATTTGATGAGGTTATTATTAATGACTTTAACAACTTTCATAATCCGTGGTACCTCCCTATTTTATCCAAAAAAGGCTATACCACCTCCGTGAATAGAACAATAAATAAAACCTATTCATTCACAAAATGGTATAGCCTGCATTACCAGTAACAATCCAACTATTTTATTTAATTGATTATATTTACATAATATACGAATTTGATATATATGTCAAGTATCTATTGTGTTTTTTTACATTATAAATTATCGTCCAGACTTATTTTTATGAATTTTAACCAATTTTTCTTTACTGCTCTTTGTATACTAACCGGTTCCTTTTTAGTAAATTATTGCTATGCATTAATGTGACATTCGGCCCGTCAAATTCATATTATTAAAATAACACCATATTATATAAGGAGTTAAACTATGAAACAGACCCATCATGAACATCATACCGAATGTTCCTCTCATTGTCATTGTAATTGCTGTGAGAGTTGCTCTTCTAATTCATGCTGCGATGAACATTGTCCTAGTCCTCTGTGCTTTGAATGTACTGGTCCCACTGGACCTCGTGGTCCTCAAGGTCCTACTGGACCTACTGGGCCTACTGGGCCTCGTGGTTTTCAAGGTCCTACTGGGCCTACTGGTTCCCGCGGTCCTCAAGGTTTTACTGGACCTACTGGGCCTACTGGTCCCCGTGGTCCTCAAGGTCCTACTGGTCGCCAAGGTATCCAAGGCATTCAAGGCCCTATTGGTTCTACTGGTCCCCAAGGTGTCCAAGGTATCCAAGGTGTTCAAGGCCCTATTGGCCCTACTGGACCTCAAGGTCTTACTGGTATACAAGGTATTACTGGACCCACTGGTCCTACTGGACCTACTGGGCCTACCGGACCTCTAGGTAACCAAGGCATTCAAGGTCCTACCGGTCCTACTGGGCCTGCAGGAATACTCATTAATAATTATGCTCAATATACCTTTAATGACTTTGTCACTTCTTTAAATGATATATCTTTATTCCAAGCCTTTGATGTTGGTAGAACAACTAAACTTTTAAATGCCACAACAATACAATTAAAAGCAGGCTATACCTATCAAATTAGTTATATAGTACTAGGTACTCCTGGTGTAAATAGTTCTTTTCAGATTGTCCCCTATATTAATTCGTTATTCCAAGGCGCTTATGCTGCAACTGCTGTTACTAATACCGCTAGCAATGGTAATGGTACTGCATCAGGAACGTTCATAACTATTGCTGCTAGCACCTGTGCTGCAACTTTATCTTTTAAGTTTAGTAGCCCTATGACTTCTTCTGTTGGAGTACTTGGCTCTATTTCAATCGTGACCATTGCTCCCACTGCATAAGTTATTAACTAGCTTTGTATTTGAATAATATTTTAGAAAAGGGTATACCAATGATGTTCTTTCTAAATATAGTTGCTACTGGTAATTTAACAAAATAATAAAGGAAATATAGACATAAAGAGACTATCACTTCTCATGTCATAGTCTCTCTCTACTTTCAACTCCAAATCCTTTGAAATGCTCTTAAACATTTTTTATCTTTAGAGATATCTAAAATTGCGAAGCAGATCTCATCAAAATAAACTCCATAGTTTTCTTCTACTATTAGTTCCTTCCACCACTGAGCAATCTCTAAAGGATCATTTCTAAACACCCCACAACCATATGCCCCTAATATCAGGTATCTAGCTCCCTCATTAATAAATATGGCTAAGGCGATTCTCATACGTTCTTTCATAGCGGCTTTGGCTAAATCTATGGATTCTCTTTTTTGTATAACTTGCCCCATGTTAACTGCTGGCAGGGTTAATACAGATGCTGTCACTGGCTCCTCAACTAATTGAAAGTTTTTATCTCTAAAAAACACCACCTCAGGCGAATAGATTCCATGATGGGTATACATCATGGACTTAACCCCCCGGTTAGCTTCATAGTACCTTGGATGTTTGAGTTGTGTTCCATATAATCCACTAGATGCTGCTAGACTCTCTTCTTGTGCCATTGCTCCATTTAAAAATCCACCTCCCGGATTCTTAGCACTTGCAAAATTCAAGATACCTATTTGAGTCTTACCTTCTCTATTCCACTCAAAGATCTTCTCCACGGTACTTTTATCACATATACTTGTGATGGCCCTCTGGCCTTTCTTTTGCTTAATTATCTTTATTAATTCTAGACCTTGCTCTGGTGTATATAGCTTACTACCTTCCTCTGATTGCTTCTGTAATTGACTAATATCTATTTTATTACCATTAACTTCGTAATAGCCTTGCTTATAATATGCAACAGTTTCCTCTGCTATTTCTTTTCTTCCCACTTTCATCACCCTTTTCTCTTAAGGATTGCCTCTCTTACTTCTGTAAGGGCAAAACCTAATAAGTTTTTACCTTCCCATTTCATAGGATTTTCTACAGCTTCATTTCTTTTATCCATACCAATTCCCCAAATCTTATCCACTGGACTAGCTTCTACTAAAATGCTTCCTTTAGTGTTTAAAAGATAATTTAGTAATTCTGGATTTTGAGAGAACTTTTCCATATTTCCTCGTTTAACAATTTCATAACAATGTTCTTCCCATACTTCTTGTTTAAAATCTTTGACAAGACGACCTAATTCTTTCATTTGTTTAGGATGAGTAACCTTTAGAATCTTTTCTGCTACTTCCTCATCTTCAAATAACCTAGCTTTTTCAGCCATCATATATTGTTCCGCGCAGCTATACCAAATTTCATCTACTTGAAACTTACAAGGCCACCATTGACTAAAACAGCTGGTATCTATAGTATCTACTTTATTGGGTGTATGTCCCCAAAAGAATACATATTTATAAGTCTTTCCTAATTGATACTCCTTTTGCAAGCTTTCTAAGTCAAAAACCATATTAAAGCTCCTTTCCAAAGAAGTTATTATAAGGCTCAAAGCTTTCTAATACCCTCTCTACCTTTTTAATTCTTTCTTCTAGGCTTCCTTCTAAAGTAATATAAGGAATTCTTCTTTGTTTTAAGTCAGCAATAATCTGCTTATGAAATACATGTCTCTTTTGATCACCACTTCTATCCCAAGTATCATCATAAGGAATGTCATCTTCGCATAAGAAGAATAAATCATACCGACTACTATTCTCTAATGCTAATCTGGTAAGTAAATCTGGTGCTTTACCATGATAATCTAGCGCAAACATATAAGTGGTAATAGCATTAGTATCAACAAAACAATATTTATCAGCTTCTAAAAATGCCTTTTCTTCCCTTTCAATATGTCCTACGGCAATTTCATCAAAGGCCTCAAAGCTTATCCTGCGATCTACTTGATGTTCACTCCAATAATCCCTACCATACTCACTAGCAAAAGTCGTATGATACTTTTTCGCTAAAGCTTCTGTTATAGTAGATTTACCAGTAGACATGGCACCTACGAAAACAACTTTAATAATAAGGTCTCTATAAACAACATCGCTTAGGAATTCTTTATACTGATAAGGATTGGAGCGAATCATAGTTGCAGATATAGGTACTACTTCTCTCGCTTCATCTATTCTTCTATCTATGGCGCCTAAGGCCTTAGCCATATGTTCTCCATAGTATTCGCTGCAATAAAAGGCATCTACTTTCTTACCATTCAGTAATCCTAAAATATATTGCTCTTCTCTCATCTCATACTCTCTTTCATGAGAATACCCTACCGGTCCATCCCAAGCTTCTATGACTGTTACCTGAGGATACAAGGTTCTTATCCAATTAGCTCTTACATAAAGAGGTATTGGTATCACGTCCGTATCATAAATCACTACAATAACTTCATCATTTTCCTCAAGGGCTGTTTCGATAACATATTGATGACCTTTATGAAAAGGTGCATACTTCCCGAGTGTAAGTCCTACCTTGCTCATGCCGCCACCTCCTCACTTTGTTTACTTGCCCCCTTACTCCAAGTATATAGACCATAAAATGAATTGATTAAATAAGCACTCCACATAACAACCATAATAATACCATCCGGACTTCCTGCTACTGTTCTAATGCCCCACATAATGATAGTAAAAATATTAAGAACGATATAAACCATCCATTGCTCACGGTATCTCTTTACCATTAATATAGTTGCTACAATAGATAGGAGATTTGTCGTCGCATCTATAAAAGGTGAGTTTTGACCTTGTATGAGCGACAGACCATAACCTAATGCAATAATGCCTATCACACATATAACTCCTGTTATAAAAACCCCCTTTAAATTCATACGTTTCATTTCTACAACGCCTTCATCTAAGTGCTTTTTCCACATAATAAATCCCACTATATTCATAGGTACAAAGAATAGCAGATTTAATGCTACTTCTCCAAATAAACCATTTTGATAAGCAAGCCACGCATAACCAAAGGTATTATACATACCAAAAATATAGCTTGTAATATTTCCTTTAGCCGTTAATACGACACACAACACCCCCGTTAAAAACACAGTAAAGCCAAAGAAACTATCCTTTGTAGCAATCGTAATTCCTATAGCCACAGCGCAAAATAGGCCTAACCAAAGTAATTCATAAGCATTCCATTTTCCTATTTGTTTCATTTTTCTCTCCCCATTTCTTTTATTGTTCTCCTTATTTTGGTTTTCCTAATCTATTAATAAACCTTACTCTACTCATACAATGTAACTATCTAATCCATCCAATTTTTTTCATATAATCTAGATGGCCTATGTCCTACTTTATCTGTATAGTTCTCTGTTTCTTTTACTAAATCCACTATCTTTCTTCTAAAAGCAGCCTTTAATAAAGGTTTATCTAGAATCACTTCATAGACTTGTTGAAGCGCTGTTAAAGTAAATTGTCTTGGCATCAGATGCAAGGCTATATCTGTGTATTCTATTTTTCCCCTTAGGCGTTCTACAGCATAAGCAATGATTTTGGCATGGTCAAAGACTATACCGGAATTCTTTGTAATGAATAATTCACTCGTTCTCCCATTATCATTTATTACTATTTTCTTTTCTATCTCTGCTTGTAACTGAATTTTTTCTTTCTTTTCCTTCCTATCTACCCTATGGTTTTGTTCTTCTCTAGCTTCTAGACTAAGCTGATACCTTTCATATTTAATAAGCCCCCCCTCTTTTGTTTCTTCTGTTTCTTCTATTTTCTTATAAATAAGCTTAAACCATTTTGCCTCATCAGCATCATCTCCTGCTTTTAGTTTAACAAGACTTTGATCAACTAGTGCCATATAAGCACAGCTCATTACCCAAGTTCTTGGATCTCTCCCTAGCTCACTAAAGGTATACAACTGCTCTAGGTATACTTCTTGCACCCCAGTTTCTTCACAAAGCTCTCTTTGAGCAGCTTGCTCCGTTGTTTCTGTAGGCCTTACAAATCCACCTGGCAGTGCCCACTGACCTAAAAAAGGATGCTTTCCTCTTTTGATTAATAGAAGCTGGAGCTCCTTCTCTGGCAGCTTACGATAATTCTCTTTCTCTGATTCGGCCACAGTAAAAATCACCATATCTGTAGCTACTGAAGGCCTTTCAAACTCACTACTAGAATATGTGGACAAATATTCAGCTTCACTGACTTTCTTATGATTAATCTCTTCCATGCTATCCTTCTCCTTCTCTCAACCCGTGCTATCTATAAGTACGCTTATCCATTTATACTTATGGGTATTCTTTTCCATTGTCATCTCATAAATCTACTGTTAGTTGTATTCTGTTATTATCTTTTTGTTACTAACATAGTATATTATTTTTTCACGATAGTCAATATTCAGATTTTAACTTTAGAATTACTCTCCAAATTGAAATTTGTCGGGGAATTTACTAGGCTATTTGGGCGAAACTGAGAGAGGGTGACTATCCTGCGTGGCTTGGCTCCGCATTTTCAGTAGGCACTAAGCTCACTTTTTTGGATGAACGCCCACAAACTCGGTTCCCTCGAACACGTGGGCTAAGTACCATCCAAAACGTTCGCTAAGTGCCTACTGAAAATACTCCGAAGTCACCCCGCTAGGACAGCCACCCTCTCTCAGTTCTACCAACAATAACGCATAAAGCCACCTCCATTAAGTGTTTTTAAGAGAAAATAAAACTTGTTATTATCTCTTTTCAGCACTTCTCACTTAAGGGCTTGAACGTTTATAAGGTCAATAATGCTTGTAAGGCTCCCTAGCGTCCTTACAGAGCTACTTCTTGGCAAAACAGGCTTATGGGAAGCTTGATACGTTATTGCTCTGGGCGTCTGCCCCCGGCTTCGAGTATTTTTTAACTGTCGTTATGCCTTCTTTCCACGCTGCTTCACTGTCTTGGATGTTTATGAGGTCAACAACGTTTGTGAAAATGAGTGGGTATGGGTGCCTGGAGTAGTGACTTGGGAGCATTTTTTAGAAGCACTTAGTGAACATTTTAGATGGGTTTTAGGCAGCTGTTTGAACGAAGTGAGTTCTGCCGTTCATCTAAATAAGTGAACTTAGTGCTTCAAAAAATGTGAACCGGAACAACGGAAGGCACCCATACCCACTCATTTTCTCTCAGACGTACTTCTCATAAACGCCAAGACAAATTTCAATTTACTTAACTTCAATAAAAGAATATTTTACTCACTTGAAACTTCTACTAGCCTTAACTAGTCTAATAGATGTAATAACCCATTAGAAACTACTATGATCATAGAAGGTAAGCATATGGAAAATAAAATCATTAACTATCTCATTGAAAATAAAGAAAAATACTATCGCATAGCCTATAGCTATGTGAAAAATAAGGAAGATGCTCTTGATATCGTTCAAGATGCCATTGTCAAAGCTCTTCGATATCAGCATACCTTAAAGGATGTGAACTACCTTAATACTTGGTTCTGTAAGATTATCATTAATACCTGTAAAACATATTTACAAAAGAAAAACCGTTACATAGACACCCAGGATGAAGCTTTAGAAAGTTATGGTGAACCCACCTACGACCATTACAAACCTTTTGAACTAGAAGAAGCTCTAGACCACTTATCCTATAATGAAAAAACCATTGTTCTTTTAAGGTATTACAATAGCCTAGAACTTAAAGAAATAGCCCATATTATGGATCAAAATCTTAGCACTGTTAAGTCCACCTTATATCGTGCATTAAAAAAATTAAAACCTTTATTAGAAAATGATTATCGAGGTGAAGCCCATGAACAAGTATAAAGCAGACGAAACACATAATGAACAACTAACCAATCAACTTTTAGAACACATGAATACTATTGAAATTCCTAAAGAACTAGATAGCCTAGTAAATGTCGCTATTGAAAAAGGTAAAAAAACAAAAAGGATGATTATTATGAAAAAATGGATTAGAAATAGCGCTGCCACTGCAGCTGCAATCATTGTTGGTTTTGTAGGAGCTGCTAACTTAAGTCCTACTTTTGCTAAGTCTTTAAGTGATATTCCAGTTCTTAATACTTTAGTTAAAGTTGTTAGTTTTAGACAATTTGATTATCATGAAGATACCTATGAAGCTACTATAGATACACCTGTATTAGAAGGCTTAACTAATGAAAAACTAGAAGCTACTTTAAATCAAAAATACCTAGAAGAAAACAAAAAACTCTATGAACAATTTGAAAAAGACGTTGCTGACATGAAATCTTTTGAAGAAGGTGGCCACTTAGGCGTAGATTCTGGTTTTGAAATTAAAACTAATAATGATCAAATTCTATCTATCGCTCGCTACGTCGTGAATACTGTTGGTTCTTCTTCCACAACTATGACCTATGATACTATTGATAAGCAAAACGAGATAATTATTACACTTCCAAGTTTATTTAAAGATGATAGTTATATAGAAATCATCAGTGAAAATATTAAAGAGCAAATGAGAACCAAAAGAGCTGCTGATTCAAACTTAATGTACTGGATTGCCGGTGAACCTGATGCTATTGATGGCTTTGATCGCATTTTAGCTGCCCAACCATTCTATATTACAGATCAAGGTAAACTTGTTATCTCCTTTGATAAATATATTGTAGGACCTGGCTCTATGGGTATTCAAGAATTTGAAATCCCAACTGATACGATTCAAGATATTCTAGTAAGCAATACCTATATTAAATAAATCTCACCCATTTAAAATCCCAAGAACTTTACACACTAAAGTCCTTGGGATTTTTTTACATAAAGATTACGTTAAACATTTCCTAGAGTATTCTTATTTTATTGATATTTTTTTTAGAAGAAATATAATTAGATACATAATTAATCATTGTAATTTATTGTAAATAAAGGAGTATGCCTATGGATCTCTCTATTATTGTATTTTTAGTCTTTAGTTTTGGCGCGTTATTTCTTGGTTTTATTTTAGAGGGTGGACATCTATTAGCCTTGTTTATTGGAACAGCTGCAATCATTGTTTTCGGCGGCACCATCGGCGCAGTAGGTTTATCTTTCCCTATGGAAGAGATTAAAAGACTTCCTAGAATCATCGGTGTTTTATTTAATTATAAGCCTATTGATAATTATAAAATCACCAAACAATTTTATGAACTCACTACTATTGCTAGAGCCGAAGGTATACTTGCCCTTGAAGATGCAGCTGGCAGAAACGGTATTAAGCACCCTCTTATTACCAAAGGACTTCGCTTAATTGTAGATGGTGTAGATACTAATCATATATATAAATCTCTAGTAACAGATGCTGAAAATATAGATGCTAGACATGAAGCTGGCTTTGCTATATTTGAGTCTGCTGGCGGTTACTCTCCAACTATGGGTATCATCGGAACAGTTATGGGACTCGTTCACGTTTTAGGAAACCTAAGTGTTCCAAGTACCTTAGGGCCTAAAATTGCTGTTGCCTTCATTGCTACTTTATATGGTGTTGGTACAGCTAACTTACTATGGCTCCCTATTGCTACACGTTTGAAAAATATTAGTGAAAAAGAGTCTCTAAGTAATCAAATGGTTATTAATGCACTTGTTGCCCTGCAACAAGGAAAGCATCCAAAACTTGTTATAGATGATATGTCTGCTTTCCTAACACAAGAAGAACGTGAAAAGGTATTAAAAGAGTTAAAGCTAGGTGATGACTAATGGCTAAGAAAAAACCTAAAAAAGAAAATAGTGAGCGTTGGCTTCTCACCTATTCTGACCTTATTACACTGCTTATGATTTTCTTCGTTGTTATGTATAGCATGAGTAATGTAGATAGTAAAAAGTACGAGGAACTTGCTGGTTCTCTTAACAACTCACTTGGTATTTTACAAGGGGGTGCGGGCATGTCAAATGCCAATGCTGCTGGTATAGACTCCTCCATTCCTTTTCACCAAACCATAAGTGCTTCTCAGGAAATTCAAACTAAGCTAAAGGACTACTTAGAAACTCATGATTTAACCGAACAAGTCAGTCTTCATGTTGAACCTCAGGGCCTCACCCTTAGCTTTGATGATAATATTTTATTTGATAGTGGTAAAGCAGATATACAATCTGCTTATAAGAAGAATCTACTAGAAATTTGTGATATACTTAAAACCTTCACTAATGATGTAGTGGTTGAAGGACATACGGATAATCTTCCTATTCATACCTCTCAGTTTAGTTCTAACTGGGAACTGGCATCCATAAGAGCTATTAACGTCGTTCATCTTTTTATTGATGAAGGTAAGCTCCCAGCTTCTAAACTTTCAGCTATTTCTTACGGTGAATATAGACCTATTGCTTCCAATGATACGCCTGAAGGACGCGCTAAAAATAGACGAATTGATATCGTACTACTAAGTAGTACTTTTTATGAGGAAAGTCAGGCATCTAAATAGCTAGCAACTTCACTAAACATACAAAAGAAGTATTAAAATCTTCATTATTGAGATTTTAATACTTCTTTTTTTCAAAGCTGTCCTTAATTTCTTGTCTTATAGTACTTTCTATAGTATTTTTGCCTCCACTCTATCATGACTTCTTTATAAAGTCAAAGCTATAGCCAAGGGCTAAAAATTAATATATTTTGTAGTTATATCCTTTTTTAATTTAGGCATACTATTTCTAAATCGTTTTATGAAATAGGAGTGTATATAATGGAAGTTATTCAAGCTATTATAACTGCGTTAGGTTCAGCTGTAGCTTTATTTACTTTAAGCAAGTTAATGGGAAATCGTGAAATGTCACAACTAAGTATGTTTGACTATATCAATAGTATTACTATTGGTTCGATTGCAGCTGAGATGGCTACCTGTGAGTTTACAGATCTTCTAAAGCCCTTTACTGCTATGATTGTTTTTGCTTTATTTAATATCTTATTATCCCTTCTCACTAATAAATCAATTAAAATTCGTCGCCTTGCAACAGGTAAACCTAGTATTTTATATGATAATGGACAACTCTATTATAAAACTTTTGCAAAAGCCAAAATGGATTTAGGTGAATTCCTTGTACAATGCCGTGTGAATGGCTACTTCGACCTTACTGATATTCAAACAGCTCTCCTGGAACCTAACGGCAAAATCAGCTTTCTTCCAGTCTCCAATAAGCGTCCCATTACAGGAGAAGACTTAAACATTTCTCCCTCTCAAAATTACTTAGTAGCTAACGTTATTATTGATGGCAAAATAATGTTACAGAACTTAAAGCATATAGGTAATAATGAAAAATGGCTTACCAAACAGCTTCGTATACACGATATCTCTGATATTTCTGAAGTCTTTTTAGCAACCTGTGACCGTAATAATAAATTATGCGTTTATAAAAAACTAACTGAAAAAATGACAGCTGACTTATTAGAGTAATCCTACAAAGTAAGCTCATTACAGCAACCTGTGGTTATGAGGATTTTCTATCAGTAATTTTCAAGATCATGCTATCTGCACTTACTTGTAAATCGATGTTTTCGTTTTTAAAGACAGGAATATCTTCTAGTGTTAGAACCTTTCCTACCGCTAATCCTTCCAAATCAACAACTACTGTATCAATCATATCGGAAGGTAAAGCCGAATAAGGCACTTCAAATAACAGCTGTTCCAAAACACCCACTACCTTATCTGTATTTTCTAAGATAATCTGAGCCTTGCTATTGACCCTTTTATCAGCTTCTAATGCCTGAAAACTAATATGAAGGATTTCATTGTTTACAATATTGCTATCGATATCTTTAATTTGTACTGGAATGAGCTTACTGTCAAGCTCAATTTCCATCTTGCTACCTTCACGCTTACACCGGAGTAATTTTTTAGCAGCATTCTTATCAATTTGAACCAAAAGTGATTCCGGCAAGGAACCACCATAAATAACACTAGGTATAATACCATTTCGCCTCAGTTGCTTGGCCTTTTTTAACACACTTCTCTTCTCTACTGTAATAATATCCATTTTTTATTCCTCCTAATTATATATTAATGTAAAAACTTACATTCTCATTAATTAAATACAGATATGCCTCATCACAATTCTCTTTTACTTATAGTTAGTGTTAACATTTTCAGATGTGGCTATTTCTGTATATAAAAATAGAAGGTACTTTTTTCATACCATTACCTTACAGTAAAAATATTTAAAAGCCCTTCTTATAGACGGTTCTTTTATTATTCAATTCTTTTGTACGACTACTAAGAGCCCGCATTGCTATTCCCATCTCCTATTGTAAAAAAGAAGGACTTTTCATACAACACCATACGGTGCAATACCAAAAGCCCTTCTTATAGACGGTTCTTTTTTATTTATTAGTTTTATTAACCATATCATAAATGATAAAGAAAGGCAAGGCTCATAAACTTCTTTCCTAAGAAATCAAATCTAATAAGTCACAATTCTCTCATTTAGAATAAATCTCTCATTTCAAATCACTTCTTTTTAATACCCAAATGCTTATAACAACAATAAATAAAACCTTAATCATACTTATTCCTATGATGCTCAAGCAAAACAAATAATCTAAAGGTGTTTCCATAATCCTTCGCATATTAATCACTAATGAGAAGTTACTGATATTCCACTGGACAACTGTTACTAGAAACAAAGGAATCTGTATAATAATCCACATAAGCCAATCAAGCACTAAACCTCCTACTACTGTTTTTGTTAAATAGATACTAAACATACATAAAACTATAAAAGGTAAGGCATTACACATTAATAAAAACCAACGTATTACTCCCTCTCTAAACGAGCCTATTACAGTTCCCCATCCCCCCCATATTATACCGAAACTATAAGTACCTATTAATTCTACAGATAGTATAATGATTGAAAAAATAACTATTGGGATCATCCTACCGATAACTATTTCGCTACTACTATGCCCACTCATTATCTCATAGTAAATCGTTTTATTTCTAAAATCCCCCGCTAAATAGGCTGTGATAAAAATCATGATAATCAAAAAACTCATAAACATCCAAGTATCAATACTTCCTATAACAGATAACCTAATTTCTTCATTCTGCACATATGTACTAAATCCCAAGGATGTACCTATAAGAATTGCAACTAGTATTGCATAAAATAAATCCCTACTTTTCTTAAAACGATAAAAGGATGCTGCCATAATATCACGCATCTAGTTTTCCTCCTATCTTACTTATAAAATATTGTTCAAGACTATTCTTATTATATGCTAAGTGATGTAATCTCAATTGTTTGGAGACTAGAGTAGCAGCTATTTCCTCAACATCGATGTTCTTATCATAAACGCGTATATAATCTTTATCTTCTACCTCACAATGTTCAATATGCAATACTTGCTTTAATGTCTTTAATGCCTCTACTTTATCACTTACACCAACAAGTAGGTAGTCACTACATCTTGCATCTAATACCTCACAATCAATCTGCTCCACAATCTTTCCCTTATCCATAATAATATAATCTGTAGCGATTTGATGTAGCTCACTTAATAAATGACTTGATATTAAAATGGTTGTATTGAAGGTTTCCTTTAACTGCAGTAATAGCTTTCTCATATCTAACATGCCTTCAGGATCTAATCCATTGAGTGGTTCATCTAATAGTAGAAATTCTGGCGTTGACAGCATGGAAATAGCAATGCCTAACCTTTGCTTCATCCCCAAAGAAAATTCTCCTGCTTTTTTCTTTTTGGTATCCTTTAAGTCAACTATCTCCAAAACATCGTATATTCTTTTTTCATCCTTTATGCCTTTTTGTAAACATTGTAGTTTAAGATTATCATAAGCACTGAATTGTGGCTGTATATAAGGTGTTTCAACTATAAAGCTCATCTTCTTACGTTGTAGATACCACTTATCAGGGTCTTCCTCTCCATACAATGCTAATTTACCTGATGTGGGCCTAGTAAGACCTGCAACCATACGAATAAAGGTAGTCTTACCTGCACCATTTTTTCCTATTAGCCCATAAAGCCTTCCTGCCGATATCTCTAAATCAATTTGATCTACAACTGGAATATCCCTATATACCTTGCTTAATTTCTCTGCTTTTAAAATACTATTATTCATCAAACCACCTCTTTTCATTAAAGTTGGGTTGTTTTGCTTTTAGCCTATTCCACATTTTAATACTTTATCATGACTAAAGCTTATACATTTATCATCTCTAACAGATTATCACACATTAATTATTTTTGTAAATTATTTATTTTCAAAACATTTAATCAATAATTATCATATTATTATATACACAACAAACACCTGTCAAAGATACCCACAGCATAAAATAAGCTCTTGATACAGACATCATTTAATGCCTCTATCAAGAGCTTTAATATACCCTTATATTCTATACCAAGTCACTTAAATATCTCTTTTTGTTCACTAATGCTTGGTTAAACTAGACTTACTACTTCTTATTTCTCATATAATTAATAATCGCCAGAATCACCATACACACTACGTTAATAGTCAAAATGGTAACAGCTCCTACCATACCTATTTGGTCTGCAACAATACCTATGACCTGTGGTGCTATAATACCGCCTAAGGCTGCAATTGCTAACAGTACTGACATTCCTGTAGTAGAGCCTTTGATATACATACCACCATTAGATATACAAGTTGGATAAATACCAGCAAAGAAGAATCCCATGCCTGCTACTGCTAGAGTAATAAGGGCAAGGTTAGTGGTAGAAATCAGTAATAAGAAGAAAATAGTTGTGCCTATACAGTTAATTAAGATTAACTTCTGCTTATTTACTTTACTTGAAAGATAAGCTGTGACTAAACGGCCTAACATAATGACTAGCCATGTAATAGACACCAGATTAGTAGCATACGTATCACTCATAATACCTGTGCTTTTAAAATAGGTTACAAACCAGCCATTAACACAGTTCTCTGCTCCTAGATAAAAGAATAAAAGGAAACCGATAATATAGAAATCTATGTTTTTTAAGAAAGCTTTTGAATCATGAGCTTCTGTTTTGGCAGTTAGATTCTTCACTTTTTCTTTCTTCTCTGCTTTATCTTTTTTATCTTCATCAAGTGGCATCCAGCCATAGCCTATACTTGAAATGGCACTTAAAACAATAATCGTATAAATAATAAAGCGCCAGTTAAAACCATTATTAATAAATACTCCAGTTAAGAATGGTGCTAAGAAAGCCCCAATGGCAAATACAGTATGTAATAAATTAAGTGCTGCTGGTGTACCATCATAATCATTTACAACCATGTTGTTGGTAATACTTACAGTTCCCCTTCCAATTCCTAATAAGATACAGGCTATATAAAGTACAGGAACAGGTGGTAATAAAGTAATCATTAATAAACTAATAGGAATAAGTGCTGATAATATCACACTTGTTATTTTTCTCCCTAATAGTTTTACTACTGGTGGATTCACAAAGCTCGCCAAAAAGTTTCCTATAGCAAAAGTAGATAGTAAACCTCCTGCCACACTATAATTGATCCCTGCTTCTTCTATGAGATAAGGCATAACAGCACCTATTACTAAGGCCATCATACCGTTAGCTAAAAACGAGTAGTAGCAAGGAATAAATAATTTTGCTTTTTTAGTCATCATATTCTCCCCTTTGATTAAAGTCATTTTAAATCTAGCGTATATAATTGTAGCTATTTAAGTCTTACTAAACCTTCCAACTATTGTACTATAAAAAACAAAATATTAATATATTAAAAGAGCTGTATTGCTACAGTCCTCTCTAAATGAGAATGTATAAAGCATTGGTGTAGATGTTGACTAATATGCAGATGGTATCTATAGACCAAAGCAATCTGTTATTTGACACCCTATTAATAGACAATAGCTAAGTTATCTTTAACTACTTAATTCCACTTAACGCCTTTTAGCAATTAAATATACAAGTAGTGAAATCATAACCAAAATCCCAGTACAACCTATACTTAAATTAATTGCTATAAATTTTATCACTGTACTCACACTTGAAATTTTGCAGATGCCATCCAATGGTGCCGGATAATACTGTAGCATTATGGTTATACATATATTTTCAATCCAATCTGCAGTCATTGCAATAATTGGTATAAGTAGTAGACCTTTAAAATAAGTTTTTACGCCCTTAAATCTTTTTAATGAAAAGCTCATCCACCCTACATATAACAACATATAGCTAATAGGAAATATATAGTCAGCAGGTAATATCTTGTTTTTATAAAATGTTCTTCCTTCCTCCCCCAGTTGTGCCAGCATATTATAGGCCTGTTCTACATTATATCCATACTCAAAATCTAAAATATTAGCTCCATTTGTGATTTCAAGCAAACCTTTCACACCTATGCTACTATAATTAATAATATAAAAAACAATTATAAATAAGCCTGTCACCAAAAGTGTCTTCCTAATAGTTGCCTCATCAATTAGCTTTTCTAATAATTTCATATTTACCTCCTTGTATACTTATTTTATATTACACTTTAAACATTGATATAATTTTTATAATATATTACAATTTTAAAAAGTGCATATCAATCATTTTGCTTAAAGTGCTATAATAACTTATATTCTGTAACCCCTAAGGAGATCCTATGAATCAAACCAATTGTAAAATCGCCCTACAATCAAAGGTATGGATTACTAACGCACTATTTGAACTTATGCAATCTCATGACTATAGCACCATTACCATTAGCCAAATATGTAGAAAATCAGACTTATCAAGAAAGACCTTTTATCGTCATTTTACTTCCAAAGATGATATTTTAGCTGAAAATTTCCTTTCATTACTAGAAGAATTTTTAAGCATGCTTCCATATTCTGAACCTATTGGTTTTCTAAATATGTCCTCTGCCTATTTTGAATTTTGGCACAAAAATAAGGAGTTGCTAAAACTCCTCAAAAAAAGCCAACTACTACCTAGAATTTTTATTCAATTGCAAGCAGAATTTCCGGACATTTGCAAAAACCTTGAACGAACGGATACTGAGATTTGTCATTCAGATGCACTATTTTATGCTAATGCATTTGCATTAGGTGGCCTTAACAATATGCTGCTAAGCTGGATTGAGAATGATATGAACAAAACCCCATCCCAATTAACTAATGACTTAATATGTTTCTTAAATTCCGCTTTACGATAATTATAATTCGTTAAAACTATCTTTCTTATATCAGCAGCGTCTGTTATTACGCACAAACCTATATCACTAATCTCACTCATTAAGGTTACGAATAGCAAAAGTAGATAGATAGTAACCCTCCAGCATAAATATGGCATAAGCTTGAGATCTATTAGTCTACTTCTAAACGGTAACCATACCCATAGATAGTCTCAACTTGAAGTCTAGGCATTTTCTTTCTCATGCGACGCATTAAATCATCTACTACTCTATCATTACCAAAGTAATCTCTTTCCCACACATGATCTAGTATCTCATTTCTAGTAAGTGGATGCTCTTTATTCTTATACAAAAACAAAAGCAACATATATTCTCTATTAGATAAGTCAACCAATTCCCCTTTATCATATACTTTACGGGTCTTTAATTCGATAGTATAGCCAGCTAAAGTAACGCTTTCTTCCTTTTGATAACATCTATCCAATAGCTTCTTTACTCTAAGGACTAATTCTTTTGGTGAAAACGGCTTGGCAATGTAATCATCAGCACCTTTCTCTAATCCCATAATCTTATCAAAATCTTGGTCTCTTGCTGAAATTAATATAATAGGTACCTTTGCGTCTTCCTTCCTTATTCTCTCCATCATTTCAAAGCCACTTTTACCTGGTAGCATGATATCTAAAATCCATAAATGAACCTCTTCATTTAAATCCCCTACTGCTTCCACACTCTCATAAGCTAGTACCTTGTAGCTTTCTTTTTCCAGATAACTTTTTATAATATCTCTTAAGTTTTTTTCATCTTCAATTAATGCAACAATACTACTCATTAGCTTTCCCATCCTTATAAATGATAAAAGTTACTCCCTTTGTTTCGGCGTTTTCATATCTAATATCATACCCATACATATTGACTGTTCTTTTTACAATGGCAAGTCCTAAACCTGACATTCCATCTTTCCCTATTTCAAAGGGCTCAAATAGACTTTCTGCTAGATCTTCTTCTATATTATCTCCATCATTAAAGATTGATAACTTCTGGTCTGTTAACTTAATACTAATCTCATTTTTTGCATATCTCTTAGCATTATCAAATAAATTTTCTAATACAATACGCCATTTTTCTTTATCACCTATAAACCTCTGAGGGACTATATCCAATCGCACATTGATGAGCTGATCTTGGTCAAACATATAGCTTATTACTTCTTCAAGCAGCTCATCTATTGCAAATTCTCTATAGCTTTCATTTTGGCTTCTGATATACTCTAATCTATTTAAATACAATAAGCCTTGTACTCTCTTTTCTAGTCTTTCTGCTTGGCTATAGATAACATGAGCAGTTTGCTCTACATCACCATAAGGATAAACACCATCTATGATACCCTCTGAATAATTCTTAATGACTGCAATAGGTGTTTTTAAATCATGAGATATATTATGAATCATCCTCTTCTTAGTCTGCTCATTATTATAAAGTTTTCTCCTCATATGTTCTAAGGAATCCATAACTTCTTGAAACTCCAAAGTGCTTTCATTAATACGAATACTTTCTTCTAGCTGACCATCCCCTATAAGGTCTAGCTCGTGTTGAATCTGCTTTAAATTATTAATAAATCTATTATTCCATTTAAAGAAGCTTACTAAAATGATGGTTAAAGCAACTATAATGATAATTAATGTCGTCATAAATAATTGATGAGATAAATATTGATTACCAGTATCTATGCTGTATGAAATAACTTTTTCACCTGAATCTTTATTATTAATAAGATAATAAAGAGTTTCCTGACCATCAATAAATTTACGCATTTCCACTTGTTTTTTTTGTTCTCTACATTGCTCTTTTATCTCCGAAAAAAACTCAGGATACATTAACTGGTGATGAATGAGATCATCATCTGTTTGATCTATAACAAGATTATTATTGCTATCAAATTGAAGATGATATACCCCATTTTTCTTACCTTGTGAAGTATTATAGTATTTTCCTAGTTTAATATACTCATTTTGCTCACTGATAAGTGTATTAAAGTTCTTGTGGTCTATAAAATATTTAATACTTATAGGGAGTATAACACCAAAGGCCATTATACTTCCTAATATCAGTACCATCAATGTTATTGCAAGTTGCTGATTAAGCTTCATTTTTTGCTTCATTATCATAAATCCCCTTATGCATAAAAAACCATCTACTTGCGCAGATAGTTTTTTAATTTGTCCTTCTATTCTTAATAAGCTTCTTTCCAATTCTCGAAAATACCTGTTGCCTCTTTTAAGAATGCATTGGAAATAGTAATGTTAGTATCATCTACTGTTTTATCCTCTGAAAAAATAGGAACTGGATTACATCCACCTCTAGTTACCTCTACTTCATCTGGAGAAAATCTGTTCTTGCAGTTTTGACAAACTAGGACATCTCCATCTTGCTCATAGTATCCTCTTCCTGAACTATAACAAATTTGACAAGTATTAAAGGCTGTACGAATGGTTCCATCTGTGGCTTTAATAGCTAGTACTTCTAGGCCCACTCCATCTACTTCTACTGGATAATAGCTTGCCTCATTTGTGATTTCATTAATAGGTATAACTAAGTCTTTCCCTTCTAATACTACCACATTTTCTTTTGCTTTACCTTCATTTTTATTACCTTCCTTTTTAAAAAATAAACTCCCTGCTATTACTGCTACGAGCGCTGCTCCTATCACCACATAAACCATACTTTTAGAGTTGTTACTCTTTTTATTCTTATGATTACCCATCTTTAATTCCTCTCTATTCACCATTTGTTGATTATTCTTCACTATTAATTTGCATTCTCCATTAATTCTTAACTCTTTATTATTCATTATTTATTTCTTAATTACTTTAATGCTACTTCTAATCATTCCCATCCAACAACTATATACAAACTCCCCTTCTTCTGTAGGGGTAAACTCTATTACATTCTCTCCGAGTTTGAATTTTACTTCTTTCTCATACTCTGGAATAAAGATTCTATTGTTACACCCATTAATAGAGCCTTTTTCAGCTGTTATCACCCATTGTACAGGCATGCCTGCTTGTACTTCAATAACAGGGTATTCACCTGAAGCTAATTTGCTTTCTACTATTTGAACACCATTCTCTATACGTACTACACTATTATTATTAGCACTTACACTACCAGGAACCATTATTCCTGATAAACTCAGTCCGCTACTGAGCATACCTCCACCTAAAATCACAACTAAAACAGCCCCTATAGATATAAGCTTATGTGTAAACCTCTTACTAAGTAATGAAGACAAGGCCCCTATCCCAAACATTAAAGGTACTGTCCCCAAGCTGAATAAAAACATAGCCAATGCGCCCTTAAACATACTTCCTGTTGAAAGACTGTATAATTGCATAGCTTGTAGTGGACCACATGGCATTAGGCCATTTATTAAGCCTACATATAAGGGACTATTACTCCCTAATTTGCTATATAATTTTCTAGAAAAAGCTTTTGGCATACTTATATTTAGTTTGCGAAGCCCTGGAAAAACATTTAACATATTCAGCCCCATAATCATCATAAACAGGCCAGCAATAATCTGAATACTTCCCTTTGCTCCTTCTGAAAAACTTATAACCGATCCTAATGCACCAACAATCCCACCCATTACTGTATAAGAAATCACTCGCCCTAAGTTGTATAAAAAACTAGGTCTTAGTGCTGCCCACCTATGCTTCTTAGATTCGGTCTTAGTAACAGGTTGTATACACTGTGATAAATTAATACCACCACACATGGCAATACAATGAACTGAAGTCAGTAATCCTATTATAAATAGCATGCCATAACTCATGTTTTCTTTGGCTTCTGGAAAAATATAAAAGAAATTTGTAAAGCCAAAATACTTCAGCACATGATAAAGGGCAAAGATAATAATCATTACTCCTATTATTTTAGTTATGCGGTCTATTTTTGCATCCGCATTTTCCTTCCTTATAACCTTGTAACCTTGTTTCTCAATAACCTGTGCTATGTCTTCGAAGGAAATAAGTTCCTCATCATACAAACATTCAGCGTGATTCTGAGTGTAGCTTACTTTAGCGCTAATGACCCCTTTTGTTTGTTTTAATTTACTGCCTATTCTCCTCTCACAGCTTACACAAGTCATTCCATCAATCTTAATAATCTCTTTTGTGTATTGTCTTTGCATCTTCATATCCACAACCACTCATTATTTTTCCGACTTATTTTCTTTATCCTTTGAACAACAACTACTTCCTTTTGCCATTACAAGCATCATTCCAATCATCATAATTGGGCATATAAGAGATGACAGAGTATAAGCTATCTTTGTTCCTGTTACTCCAAGGCTACTACTTATAAGCGGTACTATGGCTACGATAATAATAGGCAACAAACAACAGGCCCCCATCATGCCTATTCCTTTTAGCAAACCTTTTTTCTGGTTCATAGGATTTTCTTTTTTATTTTCTTTTTCTAAATTCATATTCCTTCTCCTATCCTACTTTTAATAGTCATATTTTTATAAATTGCTGCTGTACAAATGTCTAGATAAGCTATTCTATAGACTTATCATAAATAAAAATTACTGCTTAGGTATGGGAGATTTGTGGGATAAATATGTGATTTATCATTTTTACCCCATTATTTAAATTTCCCCATAAAAAAAGCCCTATAATAGCACGAGCAAATGGCATGCTATTATAGGGCTCTTGTATTTTATTAACTTAATTCTTACTGAGTATTATACCTCTTCTATAGCTGTTACATCGTAACCAGCTTCATCAATTGCCTCAGTAAGTACTTCATTGGCCTTGTCAGTATCTAATACTGCATACTTACCTTCTAAACTTACCTCTACTTCTCCTTTAGCAAAACCTCCTAAAGCTTCTTTTACATGTGCCACGCAGTGACCACAACTCATACCATCAATCATTACTTTCTTTTTCATCTTCATCTCTCCTTTTATTACTATTTTATCTTATCATTTTATTTTTAAAAGCTAACTATGAAAATATTATTATTTTCATTCTAACTTACTATTATTACTTTACTCCAAAGATCATAAAGACTTTAGTAAATGATTCACCAATTTATCCTCTAAAATTTTTAAGTCTTAAGGCATTAAGAAGTACTGAAACAGAACTTAAGCTCATGGCCGCTGCTGCAATCATAGGATTTAATAATGGCCCTCCAAAGATATGAAGAAATCCCATAGCTACTGGTATACCTAATACATTGTAACCAAATGCCCAAAATAGATTTTGCTTGATATTTCTAATGGTTGCCTTGCTAAGTTTAATAGCTGTTGGCACGTCTTTAAGGTCGCTTCTCATAAGAACAATGTCAGCTGATTCAATAGCTACATCTGTTCCTGAACCAATAGCAATACCTATATCAGCTCTAGCTAAAGCAGGGGCATCATTAATACCATCTCCTACCATGGCTACTTTTTTACCTTCATTTTGAAGCTTTTGCACTTCATTGGCTTTATCTTCTGGTAAGACTTCTGCAAGTACAATGTCAATCCCTACTTGTTTAGCAATAGCTGCTGCAGTCTTCTTGTTATCCCCTGTAATCATAGCTACCTTAATACCCATTTGATGAAGTGTTTGTATAGCTTCTTTACTACTTGGTTTAACTGTATCTGCTACTGCTATAATACCTGCTAATTTATCATCTATTGCAATATACATCGGGGTTTTACCCTCTTCTGCCAGTCTATCTGACTGAGTAGTTAATGTACTAATATCAATATTTTCTTCTACCATTAATTTCTTATTTCCTAAGAGCACATGCCTACTATCAATATCTACAGCAATACCATGACCTGGGATGGCATTAAAGTTTTGTATCTCTTTAAAAGCTAAGCCTCTTTCTTCTGCTGCTCTTACAATAGCTTCGCCTAATGGATGCTCAGAGCCTTTTTCTGCACTAGCTGCTAAAACAAGTAATTCATCTTCACCTGCAGTAGCTGTTAAGATATCTGTTACCTTTGGTTTACCTTCGGTTAATGTTCCCGTTTTATCAAAGACAATGGTATCTATTTTATAAGTTGTTTCTAAGGCTTCTCCACCTTTAATAAGTACACCATTTTCTGCACCTTTTCCTGTTCCTACCATAATCGCTGTTGGGGTAGCAAGACCTAAGGCACATGGACAAGCAATAACAAGTACCGCAATAAAAATAGTAAGGGCAAAGGTTGCAGACTCTCCAGCTATTAACCAACCTACAGCAGCGATAATTGCTAATATAATAACTGTTGGTACAAAGTAAGAAGAGATTACATCAGCCATTTTAGCAATTGGTGCTTTAGTCCCTTGAGCATCTTCTACTAATTTTATAATTTGGGCAAGCGCTGTATCCTTACCAACCTTAGTAGCTCGATACTTAATAAATCCAGTTTTATTAATACTTGCTCCTATAACTTTACTTCCTACCGTTTTTTCTACTGGAATACTTTCTCCTGTAAGCATGGCTTCATCAATAGCAGTACTGCCTTCAATAACTTCTCCATCTACCGGCAACTTTTCACCTGGCTTAACAAGGATTACGTCTCCTACTACCACTTCTTCAAGAGGCACTGTTACCTCTACATTATTCCTAATAACTGTTGCTGTCTTTGGTGCTAAGCCCATAAGCTTTTTAATGGCTTCAGAAGTTTTACCTTTTGATCTAGCTTCTAAGTATTTACCTAATGTAATGAGCGCTAAGATAGTGGCTGCTGATTCATAATACAGATGCATGGCATGCTCCATACCGCCCTCTGGATGTGTGATAATTTTATAAGTGCCATATAAGCTATAAATAATAGCAGCTAGTGTTCCTACTGCAATTAAAGAGTCCATATTAGGACTAAGTTTAACTAAGTTCTTAAGCCCAACCTTATAGAATTTGAAGCCGATAAACATAACTGGCAAGGTAAGAATTAACTGAATCATTGCAAGGTTGAGCGGATTCATCATTGGATCAAGCACACTAGGAAGTGGCATACCTACCATATGTCCCATGGTAATGATTAAAAGTGGAGCAGTAAATATGAGTGATGCAATAAGACGCCCAAATAAAAGCTGTTCTTCTGTATATTTCTTCTTCTCCGTGCTTTTTTCCTCTTCTGTAATAAGTTTATAGCCTGCTTTTTCTACAGCAGCTTTGATTTGGCTTGTTTTTACAAGATCTTCATCTACTTTAACCGTAAGCTTTTCACTGGCAAAGTTAACATTACTACTTTCCACACCCTCTAACTTCTTCACCACTTTTTCTATACGATTAGCACAAGCTGAACAGGTCATACCTTCTACTTTAAAGGTATAAGCAGCTTCATTTTTGTGTACTTTATAACCAGCTTTTACTACCGCTGCTTCAACCTCTTTAGGTTGCAGCTTAGCATCATCATATTTTAGAGTTAAGGTTTCTGTAGCAAAATTCACATTGGCTGTTTCTACGCCCTCTAACTTTTTAACAACTCTCTCAACCCGATTGGCACAAGCTGAACAGGTCATGCCATCTATTTTAAAGGATTTATCTGTCATAGTTTACTTCCTTTCTTCCATTTATATTTTACCCCCCCCTAGGGGGTGTTATTTAATATTATAACTCTTTCTTTATTTTGTCAATCATTCATCTGTCCTATTCTATTACTATAAAATCGTTCATACTCTCTAAATTCTTTATAGCCCTATCCATCTTATTAATATATTTAAAGCAAGTCATTCCACCTATTTTCATTACTGCATATATGCTTTATATGGTTTTAATTTAACATTTTAGTACACACTCTGAACAAAATATTTAAAATTTATAATTAAAAAATTATTTTAATTACATTAAATCACGCATTTCTTTACATCTTGTGTGTTTTTAGCACAAAATAAAACAACTTACACTATAATCAACTACAAACAATTGAGTCATTATACTTTTAGTGCTTTTCATGTCTACTAATGATAACAATTAATCGCTCAATAAAAAAACTAATCTATGCATAAGTCATCTTAGTGTTATTTACATCCAAGTAAAACTCATAATAAAAGTAAAAGAACTATATAAAGGAGGTGCAAAACGATACCATCTGAGACGCTAGAATAATATGACTCTAACAGCAGAAATAGACTCTCAAATGCTAAAGCATATAAAAATACCTCTTTATTTCAGTCTAAAAGATTAATCATTTATCTAACAACTTACATAACTTAAATCATCTAATCTCAATTTGCACATTTATGGAGAATAAGAATACAAAGGAGATGTAAAAATGATTACCTGTATAAAAAAAATATTCACCCAATTATCATCTTACGTACTTGCATTAGCTTTGGTTATAACAATATTGCCACCTAATGAAGCTTTAGCCGCAAGTGATGCAATCATTAATTTATCATCAGAATATCAAACAATTCGTGGCTTTGGAGGAATGAATCATCCAGCTTGGGCTGGAGATTTAACATCCGTTCAAAGAGAAACCGCTTTTGGCAATGGAGATAATCAATTAGGCTTTTCTATTTTAAGAATTCATGTGGATGAAAATAAGAATAACTGGGCAAGAGAATTAGAAACTGCAAAAGCTGCAGTAGCTAAAGGAGCAATTGTTTTTGCTTCACCCTGGAATCCCCCAAGTGATATGATTGAAACCTTTACTCGTAATGGTGTTGCAAATCAAAAGCGCCTTAAATACGATAAATATGCTGCATATGCGCAGCATCTCAATGATTTTGTTACCTATATGAAGAATAACAATGTCAATTTATATGCTATTTCTGTTCAAAATGAACCTGATTATGCACACGATTGGACATGGTGGACACCACAAGAAATGCTTAACTTTATGAAAAACTATGCTGGCTCAATCAATTGCAGGGTTATTGCTCCTGAGTCATTTCAGTATCTAAAAAATATGTCAGATCCTATCTTAAATGATTCACAAGCACTTGCTAATATGGATATTCTTGGTGCTCACTTTTATGGTACTAGTATCAGCAATATGTCTTATCCACTTTTTAAACAAAAAGGTGCAGGAAAAGATCTTTGGATGACAGAGGTTTACGTTCCTAATAGTGATAATAATTCAGCAGATCGCTGGCCAGAGGCAATTGAAGTTTCATATAACATGCATAATGCTTTAGAAAATGGCTTTCAATCCTATGTATGGTGGTATATTCGTAGGCAATATGGTCCTATGAAAGAGGACGGTACAATCAGTAAAAGAGGTTATTGTATGGCTCAATACTCTAAGTTTGTACGTCCTGGTTACGTAAAAGTTGCTGCTACCAGTAATCCTAATACAAATGTTTATGTATCTGCTTATAAAGGTGATAATAAAGCCGTTATTGTTGCAATTAATAAGGGTTCCTCAGCTATTAATCAAAATTTCGTTATCAATAATGGTAGCATAAAAAGTGTAGATCGTTATAGAACTTCTGCTAATGAAAATCTAGCCAAAACAGCTAATATAGATACTAGCAATAGTAGCTTCTGGGCTAACCTACCTGCTAATAGTGTGTCTACATTCGTTTGCACCTTAGGATCCTCAAGCCCTATAGAGCCTACACCTTCACCCACTCCTACTCCTACTCCTACTGATACTGATACGACAGTAAAGGATTATGCTGTGCTAAAGGATGGCTGGTATTATATAAAAAATACAAATGCCCAAAAGTATCTTCAAGTAAAAGATAATACAGGAGCAAATGGCCAGAATGTTGAAATAGGTACTGGTACAGGGGTTAATGGTCAAAAATGGTACTTAACCAATATGAGTAATGGCTATGTTACTTTTAAAAATGGCTTAGACTATATGTTAGATGTTGCTAATGGTGCTAATGTAGATGGAACTAATATCCAAATTTACTCAGTTAATGGTATGGATGCTCAAAAGTTTAAGCTTGTTCCAACTGGGACTAGTAATGTTTACGGCATTTTAACTAAGAGTTCAGTAGACACTAAGTCTCTAGATGTTTATAACTTTGGAACTGCTGATGGTTCTAATGTATGCGAATGGACTTATTATAAAAACAGTTGTCAGATGTGGGTACTTGAGCCTTGCAGTGCACCAGAAAGTACTACTCCAACCCCTACTCCTGAGACGCCTTCAATACCTGCTTCTATGAACATTAAGATTATCTCAGACTGGTCAGAGGGTGCAACTGCTGAAATAACGATTACCAATAACACAGGTAAAGACTTAAGTGGCTGGACATGTACTTTTACAACTAGCAGACCTATTAGTGCTCTTTGGAATGCTCAACTCGTAAATAGCAATGGTAATACCTACACTATTTCTAATCCATCATGGCAACCTCTTCTAACTGCTGGAAGCAGCTATACTTTTGGCTGCACTATGGGTAGTGGTTCATCTGATGTAACCATTACTAATGTATCTTTAAAATAATCTATAAGATATGAGGGGATATTATATGAAAGCGTATCTAAAAAGTATTAAACACATTAAAAAATTGGCATTAACAGGACTCCTTATGGTAGGCCTAGTTACTCAGCCAGGCATCCCAGCCTCTGCTGCAGACCTTTCTTCCACTTTTAATAACTTGAATCTAACATCTGCCTACAAAAAGCAAAACGAAAGCAACCCTATTATCACTCAAAGATATGCAGCAGACCCTAGTGTTATGGTCTATAATGATACTGTTTATCTTTATGCTACAAATGATTCTTATGAATACTCAAATGGTAGTATAAAGGAAAACTCCTATAGCACTATACAAACCCTTAATTGTATGTCTTCCAAAGATTTAGTAAATTGGACAGACCATGGTACTATCCAAGTTGCTGGAAGTAGAGGCGTTGCCAAATGGGCAGGTAATTCATGGGCTCCTTGTGCAACCTATAAAAAAATTAATGGCAAGGATAAATTCTTCCTTTACTTTGCTAATAATGCCAATGGTATAGGTGTACTTGTTGCTGATAGTCCAACAGGTCCTTGGACAGACCCTATTGGAAAAGCTTTAATCAGTCGTTCGACTCCTAACTGCTCTGATGTTGTATGGTGCTTTGATCCAGCTGTGTTTGTAGATAGTGATGGTACTGGTTATCTTTATTTTGGTGGCGGTATTCCTACAGGTCAAAATGCACATCCCAAAACAGCACGTGTTGTTAAATTAGGTAGTGATATGACAAGTTTAGCTGGTACCCCTATCACTATTGATGCGCCTTATTTATTCGAAGACTCTGGTATTAATAAAATAGGAAATAAATACTACTACTCTTACTGTTCTAACTTTAATACTGCCGGTTCAGGAATAAATGGTGGGGCAATAGAATACATGGTAAGTAATAGCCCTACTGGTCCTTTTACCTTTACTGGTGAAGTCTTTAAAAACCCAGGTGTTTACTTTAATGGTTCTGGCGGTAATAATCATCACTCTATCTTTGAATTTAAAGGTAGCTACTATTTAGCTTATCATACAAGAACATTAGAACTCGCTCAATTTGGTAAAAACCTTGGCTATCGCTCTACACACCTTGACAAGCTATCTGTAAATAATGGCGTTCTTTCAGAAGTAAAAGGTACAATGGCGGGTGCATCTCAAGTTTCTTATCTCAATCCTTACGAAAGAGTTGAAGCAGAAACTATGGCTATTCAAGCAGGTGTCAATGTAAGTGGTAGTGGCAACACCCTTTTAACAGATATTCATGCTGGTGATTGGATTGGTGTTAAAGGCGTTGATTTCTCAGACGGTTTATCTAAAATAACTGTTTCTGCTAAATCATCTACTGGTGGTGTTATTAAAGTATGTACGAATAGTCCTTCAGGCACAGCACTTGGCTATATTGAAGTGCCTAATACATCTGGCGCTTTTGTAGAGGTGAGTTCAGCTCTTTCTAATATCTCTGGTGTCAAAGATTTATACTTTGTATTTAGTGGGAATATGGAGCTAGATTATTGGAAGGCAGCAACTTACTCTGATCAACCTACTGAAACAGATACGACTGTAAAGAATTACGCTACGCTTAGCGATGGCTGGTATTATCTTAAAAATACTAACGCTCAAAAATATCTTCAGGTAAAAGATAATATCGGAGCAAATGGCCAGAATGTTGAAATAGGTACTGGTACAGGTGCTAATGGTCAAAAGTGGTACCTTACAAATACTGGTAATGGCTATGTTACTTTTAAAAATGGCTTAGACTATATGTTAGATGTTGCTAATGGTGCTAATGTAGATGGAACTAATATCCAAATTTACTCAGCTAATGGTATGGATGCTCAAAAGTTTAAGCTTGTTCCAACTGGGACTAGTAATGTTTACGGCATTTTAACTAAGAGTTCAGTAGACACTAAGTCTCTAGATGTTTATAACTTCGGAACTACTGATGGTTCTAATGTATGTGAGTGGACTTATTACAAAAACAGTTGTCAGATGTGGGTACTTGAGCCTTGCAGTGCACCAGAAAGTACTGTACCTACTCCAACTCCTACACCTACTCCTGATTCACCTTCAACAAATGCTCCTATAAGCATTAAAATCCTTTCAGATTGGTCAGATGGCGCAACTGCTAATATTATAATTACTAATACCACAGGTAAAGACTTAAATGGCTGGACATGCACTTTTACAACAGATAGGCCTATTTCTTCTGTTTGGAATGCAGAACTCGTAAGTAGTAATGGTAATACCTATACTATTTCAAGCCCATCATGGCAGCCTAATCTAGCTGCTGGTGCTAGTTATACTTTTGGGTGTGGCATGGGTAGTGGCTCATCTAATGTGACTATTACAAATGCTTCTTTAAAATAGCAAAATTGCTTAGGTCATAAATCATTTCTCCTATTTATACAATAAAAGAGCACTGGAAACTCAGTATTCCAATGCTCTTTTATCATTCTTCTTCAAATAAATGGCCTGAATTATATCTCGTTATTTTTCGAAGCAAATAAAATAACTGATTTAATTCTTCTTGCTCCAGACCATCTATTAATTGTCTTTCCCACCTTCTTGAAATCTCTAATATCTCTTCTTTTTGTGCCAAAGCCTTTTCTGTAAGATAAATGTGATATTTTCTCTTATCTTTTTCATTAGGAGCTAACCTTACATATCCCTTTTCCTCTAACTTCTTAATGGCTCTTGTAGTCGTTGCTTTATCTACACATACTTGCTCTGTTAATTCATCATGACTAACACCATCTTCTAAATAAAGTCTAAGAAGAAACTGATATTGCCCAAATCCAATTTCATATTGATCATATTCTTTTGATAAGAAATTTGCACCTAGTCGATGTAAATAGCTAATATACCTTCCTATTCCTTCTGTTTCATACTGTTTCATAATGGTCTACAACTCTTTTCTTTATCGTTATACTTGCTATCATCTTATCATAACCTATCTCTTTAAGCCACATTCTCCTCATATCCCTCATATCCAATGGGTCTAGCTTTACTTTCTAATTGTTTTAGATGCTTCATCTCTTTAAAAATAATAATGCCTGATAAGGTTACTGCTAATAAATCGGCTATTGGTCCTGCATACCATACCCCTTTTAGTCCAAAAAACTTGGGTAATATAATAAATGATGGAATTAAAAAGATAACCTGCCTTGTTAAACTAATAATCATAGCTTTTTTCACTTTTCCTACTGCTTGATAATAGTTAGAAGCTGTCATTTGAATCCCTATTAATGGCATAGATAATAAGAAAATACGTATACCTGATACAGTAATATCAGTAAGCTCTGGATCATTATTAAACATGCCTACCGCTATGTGCGGAAATAATTGAATGAATAAAAAGCTAACAACTAATATAGCCGTACATATGGCTAAAGAGTACAGATAGGTTTGTCTCACCCTCGTATATTGCTTTGCCCCAAAATTATAACCCATAATAGGTTGTGCTCCTTGATTAAGACCGAAGATAGGCATAATAAAGATAGTACTTATTGAAGTTATTATAGCCATAGCTCCAATTGCTAAATCTCCACCATGAGTCATTAAAGCTCTATTCGAAATAACTGTTACAATACTGCTTGCAACCTGCATACAAAAAGGTGCTAAGCCAATCATTACAATATTTTTTATTATCCTTAGGTCTATTTTCATATCAGCTAGTGTAAGTTTAATAGTTGACTTCTTGCTTCTTGTAAAATAATTAATAACCCAACAGCTGGCAGCAAATTGTGAAATAACTGTGGCATAAGCTGCCCCTGCTATACCCATTCTTAAACCAAAGATAAAGATTGGATCTAAAATAATGTTAATCGCAGCACCAATCATCATAGTGTACATACTTACTTTAGGATTAGAATCTGAACTAATGGAATGATTCAATCCAAATGCACACAAGTTACAAATGGTTCCTATAAAAAGCGGTCTCATATATGCCGCTGCATATGGAACCGTGGCATCACTTGCTCCAAAAACTCTTAAAATGGGATTAACAAACAAATTCCCCAAAAGAGCAATAGCAATACTCACCATAATAATACTGGTGAATCCATTTCCCAAATATTTTTGTGCTTCTTTTCTCTTCTTCTGACCAAAAGCTATAGAAATACTTGCTGAAGTACCTATCCCTATTAACATGCCAATACCTGTGATAATTTGAGTAATAGGCATAGTAATTCCTACACCAGTAATAGCTAAGCCTCCTACATCTGGTATATTTCCTATATAAATTCTATCCACTACGTTATAAAGCATATTAACGACCATACCTATAATAGCTGGAATGGAAAACTTGATAAGTAATCTGCCAATACTGTCTGTGCCTAAATCACTTGTCTGTTGCTGTGTTGCCATATTATCTTCTCCCTTGTTCAATATTGTTGCATATGCAACGAAACAAAGTTTAACACATTTTTGTTGCGTATGCAACAATAAGCATTGTAGATTTGTTTGTAAAATCTGCCTAAATAAGCCAACTAGAAATTTATGCTTGCACAATGTGTATTATGTTAATTAAAATATTAGGTATACTAATAAAATTAGTATACCTAAATATACACTATTCATTATTTCAAAATGAATAACTAGAGAAAGGGGTCTTTGATGATTCAAACCAAAGGTAATGAAAATACACAACAGGTTCAGATTAAGTTTTTTTGTTTTGCTACTATTTCTTTGCTTTTTATAATATCCTTTATACTGGCTACACCCTTGGAGCTATTCTATGGTATGAAAGTTATTATTCTTTCTAGAGATGCACTGATAACGGATTACTTTGCACTAGCAGGTTATGGTGTTGCATTTTTTAATTGTGGTATTATTTTAAGCATTGTGCTTATATTAATTATCAAGCTAAGAGCTTCTTTTACAGGGCTAACCTTAGCTGCTATTTTTATTAATGCTGGGTTTGCTCTTTTTGGCAAAAACCCAATCAATATACTTCCTATATTATTAGGAACTTATATCTATGCACGTGTACACGATGCTAAGATGAATCGTTATATCTATACAGCATTGTTTGGTACATGCCTATCACCATTGGTTACTGAAGTCGTTTATTTATTACCATTTCAGCAACCTATTAACTTAATCCTTGCACTACTTATCGGAATTTTAATTGGGTTTACTTTACCTACATTAGCGATGCATACAGCTTCTATGCATATGGGTTACAATTTATTCAATGTGGGTTTTGCTGCTGGTATATTAGGCTTCGGTATTGTGAGTATTCTAGAGGCCACTGGATTAGAAAGTACTCCTGTTTTAATATGGCAGGAAGGTAGGCCTATTTGGCTAGTACTTGGCTTATATGGCTATTTTATAGCTACCTTTTTCTATGGTTTATGGGTTAATCAAGGGCAACTAAAACCTTTATTTAAAATCTTGCGACATCCAGGACGGGCAGTTGCAGATTTTATCCTAATGGATGGACTTGGTGCAACTTTAATGAATATGTCCGTTGTAGGAAGTGTTAGCCTCACCTATATCTTACTTGTAAAAGGAGACTTATCTGGCCCTGTTATAGGTGGTATATTAACTGTATTTGGCTTTGGTGCATTTGGTGTCCATGTCAAAAACTTTATTCCATGTATGTTAGGAGTCTATTTATCAACTTATTTAAAAATCTTTACACCTACTATGCCTAGCATTCAGCTTGCTGCACTATTTAGTGCAGGCATAGCACCTATTGCCGGACAATTTGGACCAATAGCAGGTATATTAGCCGGCATGCTACACACTTCTATTGTGATGTGTACAAGTGATATGTATTCAGGCCTTAATCTATATAATAATGGCTTTTCAGCTGGCTTTGTTGCTATTATCATGGTACCATTACTGGAGAGTTTTAAGAATCATTCAAGAAAAGGAAATCTTAGGAGATAAACTATGATATATGAAGAAAAAAAATTAGCTAAAATAGTAGAAGAATTAACGATATTCTTTTTTGGTATTGGAGGTAATGATATCAGCTCTAGAATACAAGAAAATAATGATACTGCTATTATTACATTCACTTCTAACTACGATTTAGCTCTTGCACATAAGTTAGATGCAATGGAGGATTTCCTAAATAGAGAAAAAAATGATAGTGTTGAAGATGTATACTGGGAATTAGTTGGCTTAGGCGAGCCAGGTGAAACCAGCCAACTACTACTAATAGGGATGATGGTAGATAAAGCTAGTGTTCATATCAATGAAAACTATGTAACCATTGAACTTGAAAAAGCCCTTTGATTTGCACTAGGTTAATGCCTAATCTAAAAAAATAATAATAGCATTGGAACTATTTCTGAGTTTCCAATGCTATTATTATTTTTTATTGCTATTTATAAATACCACAATTCTATTTTCTAAACAAAATTCATTCTACTCAGCACAGAGTTATAACACCTTATTATTTATGCTTGGAGGGTCTTTCTTCAAAGTGACTTTCTTTAGTTGGAAAATTTTTTTCAAATTCCGTTAAAGCTATTTCATTTACTACAAAAGCCTTATCTTCAAAGCATTTACCACTCATACCACTTAAGCTTCCTTCTGATAATTCAAGCGCCATAAATTCCTCAAAATTAGCCCCCCAGGAGGTTTGAAGCCCATATTGCTCCGCATTTACAAAACCAAAACGGTGATAAAATTTAGGATCTCCATAAAGGACAATGCCTTTAAATCCCATTTTTCTAGCTAACTCTATAGTATGTCTCATCAACATACTACCAATGCCCTTTCCTTTATACTCAGGTAACACCCCAATTGGTCCCATACATAAAACCTCATTATCAGCGCTATTATTTTCTACAGTTACTTTTGTATAAGCAATGTTTCCAACAATTTTATCTCCATCAATAGCTAAATAATCTAATTCCTTTACAAACCCTTCTGATTCACGCAACTGCCTTAATATAAGATGCTCATCACAACCTGGTTTATAAACATCCCAAAAAGCTTCTCTTGTTAGGTTTTCAACCACTTCATAGTCTTTTGCTTCTTCTAATCTAAGTACAATATCCATATCTTCTTTACCTACTTCTTAATGATTAATATACTTACATACTATCAATATCTCTTTAACGCTTCAAGGTTACCATTTAATTGTTTAAAGAAACTTCAATACAAACAGAAATTTGTCGGTAACTTTACGGGCTATTTGGGCGGAACTGAGAGAGGGTGGCTACCAACAATAATGCGTAAAGTCGCCTCCATTAAGTGTTTTCAAGAAAAAATAAAACTTGTTATTATCTTTTTTCTGCACTTTTCACTTAGGGGTTTGAACACTTAAGAGATCAATAATGCTTGTAAGGCTCCCTAGCTTCCTTACAGAGCTACTTCTTGACAAAATAGACTTATGGGAAGCTTTATACGTTATTGCCTTGGGCGCCTGCCCCCGGCTTCGAGTATTTTTTAACTGTCGTTACGCCTTCTTTCCACGCTGCTTCACTGTCTTGGATGTTTATAAGGTCAACAACGTTTGTGAAAATGAGTGGGTATGGGTGCCTGGAGTAGTGACTTGGGAGCATTTTTTAGAAGCACTTAGTGAACGTTTTAGATGGGTTTTAGGCAGCTGTTTGAACGAAGTGAGTTCTGCCGTTCATCTAAATAAGTGAACTTAGTGCTTCAAAAAATGTGAACCGGAACAACGGAAGGCACCCATACCCACTCATTTTCTCTCAGACGTACTTCTCATAAACGCCAAGACAAATTTTAATTTGCATAGCTGAATAACTGCCTTGTTACAATTGCTTTTCCATACAAATTGACTCTTTTAAATTCTTATATGGGCCGTAATTATCTATTATTACAAACCCCATTTGCTTATAGAGCTTAGCAGCTACTACTAGTCGCTTACCTGTTTCTAATATAAGTTTCTGATATCCCTGCATTCTAGCTTTCTCTTCAAGTGCATTTATTATTTGCTTAGAAATACCTTTGCCTCTATGATCAGGCCTTACAAATACTCGCTTAATCTCTGCTATGCCTTTTTCATAATGTTTAAAAGCTCCACAACCAATAGGCTCTCCATCCTCCAATGCTAATACCACTTCTTTTATACTTTCTAACGTATTATATTGGCTATACTGATCAGCTTGTTTTTGGCTACCTATTGTATGATTTAAGTCTTCATCTAAAGCTGCACAAAGCTTAATAAAATGTGGGTCACTGCTTGTTGTATAAACAATCTGCATGATCTATTCTCCTCCCTATTTGAATACAAGTCGTCTTTACTCTATAGCATAAAGTGCTGCCTTTGTTGCATGAATAATAGTCGTATCAAATACAGGAATACTCACATCTTCTTGTTTAATCAATAAGCCAATTTCTGTGCAACCTAAGATAACACCCTCTGCTCCTTTATCAGCTAATTCTTCTATGATTCTAATAAATTCTTTTTTAGAGGTTTCTAATACGCTACCTAGGCATAATTCATTATAAATCGTATGATTAATAACCTCTATATCTGCTTCATTAGGAATAAGTACCTCTATGCCTTGTTCTATAAGCTTAGATTTGTAAAAATCTTGTTGCATCGTATATTTAGTGCCTAGTAAGGCTACTTTTTCTATTGTATTCTCTTTTAATCTGCCAGCTGTTACTTCTGCAATATGTAAAATAGGTATATTAACCTTTGCTTGAATCTGATCTGCTACCTTATGCATGGTATTAGTACAGATGATAATAAAATCTGCACCGCTTCTTTCCAGATTTACAGCTGCATCTGCTAATATTTCACCACTCTTTTCCCATTCACCTTTTGCCTGACAGGCTTCAATCTCATCAAAATCAACACTATATAATATACATTTAGCGGAATGAAAGCCTCCTAACCGTTCTTTGACTACTTGATTAACCATTTGATAATAGGTGACCGTACTCTCCCAACTCATACCACCGATCATACCAATTGTTTTCATATGAACCTCCCTTAAAGTTATACTTACTCATTAAATATCCTATTTATATCCTTTACTTACTTCTCCCAGTAAGAAGGCCTATCTAGCCTACTTGGTAACTTTGTAAATTGATTCCCTTTAGCCGTATTTATTTGAGCCTGAGTTAAAAATATACTCTTACTGAGATTTGCGCCTCTTATATCTGCATCTCTCATATCTACACCAATTAATAAAGCACCTGATAAATCGCACTCTTTTAAATTTGCGGCAATCATCATAGCCCCACTTAAATCGGCTTCCTTCAGATTAGCTTTTCTAAGGTCTTTGCCAATTAACATCTTTTCAAAACTAGTTTTTTGAATAGACTTCTTGTCCTGTCTATTTAATTTATAAGCTTCTTTTAGCAGTATATTGACTTGTGTTCTATGACTTTCTATATCTATTTCAAGGATTGCCTTAGGCTTTAATAAAGTCATCTGTTTTATTTCTTCAATCATGCTTTGTAAACTTTCTTTGATAGATACAATGTTTTCTAAAGTCACTGCTTCTGTCAAATACCATAACATCTCATGAAGCTGTCTCATTACTAAAAACGCCTCATACATTTGCTTTGCTAGCTTCGGTGATGATATCCAGCTTTTCCCTCGATAAGTTATCTGAGCTATCTTTTGTCCTGCACCAAAACAATCATAGGATGTGCAGCCTTTGAGGCCTTTATTTCTTAACTCACTATGGATATCGCATCCAAAGTCTGACTGTAAATGCTTGCAAGGGCACCCTGCTACCTTATCTGCTGGGAAACCATCTAATTTAGAAAAATAAAGGGCTACACAACAAAGTCCAAAGCATTTACTACAATCAATCTTTATATGTTTAAAAAGCTGGTCTATTAATTCAATCTTGTTATTCATCTTGTCTCTTTTCTCTGTCTTTTCCTATGTTAACGAAAAACCCTTATCTCTATCCAGCAAACGTATTGTAGAATTTTTTAAAGCCTCAATCGTTTTAGTTTCTACTACACAACTACAATTATTCTCCTTTGCTAAGTCAAAGAAATAAGGCAAATCAATCTCACCAGTAAATAGCTTAAGGTGATTTCTTTCTCCTATAGCATCATGAAGATGCATATGTTTCATTCTTTCTTTATGAATAAGCATAAAGGCCTCGTCTTTTTTACCGCTTGAATAATCATGCCCAATATCCCAGGTTAAATAGCAATCTGTTTCTTCTAAGAACATCTCTACCGCTTTTCTAATAAAAGGCTTATGATAAATCCCTGTATTCTCAATAGCAAGCTTAACACCTGTTCCCTTTAACATCTGATTAATATGGTTGGAAGACGCTAGAATATTTCTTAAGTACTCTTCTTCAAATTTCTCATAAAGTTCAACTTTCCTATTCGGCAAAGTAAAGTAAATACCGTTATTCATATGCATATTAATAAGAGGGGCATCAATTCTGCTTGCAAGTTGTATGGTGTCTTCTACAACTTTTAAATTCGCTTCCCGTATTCTTTTATTGAAATGCCCTACATCTAAATCCTCTGGTAAATGGAAGGTAAAATACATCTTATGCTTTGTCTTTAATTCATTAAGTACTTCTGCGTCTAGACATTCTGCTTGAAAAGCTGGTAAGTTCATATTAATCTCTATAAAATCAAGTCCAAGTTCATTGCATAGGCTTATATTAGCTTCTAAACCCTCTAATTCAATAAGTGTTGGCATTCCAAAGTTCATATTTATTTCCCCTTTTCCTGTTTATTTATAGGCATAGACTTATGCTACTTAGTTTTCTATGTATTGTAATATATCCATTAAGTCCTCTGTTACAATAACACTATTTGCTTCTTTGGCTACCTCTTCCCCGCAATTAATACCTAAAGAAGTACCACAATATCTGAAAAGAGGAATATCTGTTGCACCATCTCCAATAGCCATGCATTCATCAGGCTGTATGCCCTCTTTTAAGCAAAATTTCTCTAAAACACTCACCTTACCCCTGTCCCCTAAATGACTCAAGATTCTGCCAGTGAACAAATCATTTTCACATTCATATAAACTGCCATCATAAGCATCCATTCCCCATAACTCACTAGCAACCTTGGCAACTTGAATAGGTCCTGCTGTAATAAGTATAGTTCTTATATGCTGTTCATGTAGCATACTCATTACTTCATTGACATTTTTAATGGGTTTTAGAATAGTATCAAACTGTTCTTTTATTCTTGTTACAGGTACGCCTCTAGCTAATTCTGCTTTTAGATAATCCGCTTCAATCCAATCATACTTTCTTTCCTGCTCCTCACGTTCGATTTCTATAAGTTCATCTAGCTTGTCATTAAGTATACTTAGATACATTACTGAATGAATATCTTTTATAAGTGTATCATCTAAATCAAAACATACGGCTTTAATATGCCCCATTATACACCTCCACCTCTTAAAACAATAAAGAACCGATTAATCTCACCCTATTATATCATCAATATTAGTAATACCACTAAAATTTTCACAACTATTCAGTCTAATATATAAAATAGTTCTCTAAAAATATATTTGGGGAAGATATGAAAGAAATTATATTGGTGTAAGCCAGTTTTGGACAAAGCAAATAGGCACAAGCTTGTAGCTTGTGCCTATTACCTCTGAAAAAATTCCTCTTGCATACTAAAATCGGTTATTAAATCAAGACTTATCTATGCAAATTAATAATCGTTGCTTTTGGCCTAGACATAGATTCAATAGAATATCTAATGCCTTGAGTTCCCATACCTGAAGATTTAACACCTAGGAATGGGAAATGGTCAGGCCCTCTTTCAGTTTTATTATTCACTTGAACAGTTCCTACTTCTAACTGATCTGCAATATAAAATGCATCTTCAATATTTTGAGTAAATACAGAGCTTTGAAGTCCGTATTCTGATTCATTAGCAATTTCTATTGCCTCTTCTTTACTCTTCACTCTAATAACAGGTACAACTGGGCCAAATGGCTCTTCCCAAGCTAATCGCATATGAGTTGTTACATAGTCAAAAAGTGTAGGCTCAATTAAATTGCCTGTACGGTGTCCTCCAGTAACTAACTCTGCTCCTTTTTCTACAGCATCTTCCATTAACTCAGAAACAAAATCTGCTGCCTTTGTACTAATAAGCGGTACGACATCTAAGCTTTCATGTTCAAGTGGATTTCCCACCTTCAACTGACCTATTTTCTCTTCTAGTCTTTGAACAAGTTCATCTGCAACACTTTCCATTACAATAATTCTTTTTACAGCTGTACATCTTTGTCCGGAATAAGAAAAGGCTCCTGCTACAATCTGGCTAGCTGTCATTTCTAAATCTGCATCTTCAAGAACAATAGCAGCATCCTTACCACCTAGTTCCATAAGAAGAGGTACCATTGATGTCAACTTAGATATTCTTCTACCTACTTCTGTACTTCCTGTAAAGTTAATAAAATCAACGTCTTTATGAGTTGTAATGTAGTCTCCTATTTCACTACCTTTTCCTGTCACAGTATTAAGTACCCCTAATGGTACCCCCGCCAACTGAAAGATACGCGCTAAATATAAACCACTTAAACTGCCTTGTGTCGCTGGTTTTAATACAACTGAATTTCCAATAATAAGCGCAGGTGCAATCTTAGAAGCGGCTAAGTTAACTGGATAGTTAAAAGGTGAAATAGCAAGTACAACACCTAGCGGTTCCCTTTTTACAACGGATACTTTATTATTTTTAAATCCTGGGAAACTATCTCCAGGAATACTTTCTCCTGAGACATTTTTGCCACTATCTGCTGTAAATCTAATAAAATCTGCTGTTCTTGATACCTCTGAGCGTGAACTCTTCATATCTTTTCCAATCTCCAGCATCATTAAATGTGCAAGTTCCTCAATATGCTCTAGTAAAAGATCTGCTGCTTTATATAAAATATCTGCACGTTCATTTACTGTTTTAAGCTTCCATTGTTTTTGTGCTCTTTTAGCAGTTGCCATAGTGATATCTACCTCATTCTTAGTCATAGCAGGCACACTACCTAATAAGCTTTGGTCAAGTGGTGAGTAGATATCTATAAATTGATTACTCTCACTACCTACCCAGTCTCCGTTTAATAAATTTTTAAATCTCTTATCTGAGTCTTTCAATACTCCAAACATTATTATCCCTCCATTCTTAGGTCATTATTTATATGTCCATTAAATTTTTGTAGTCTCTGACCTCATTTATAAAACTATGTTTATAGTTTCATCATACTCCTTTTTATCATCTAAATCTATATGTCATTATTTTTACTTAACTTTTCAAGTACTACTGCTCCTAGCCAAGTAATGATTGGACTATAGCCAATCCCAATAGCTGCTAATATAATAATCCCTATTTTTTGTACTAGCTGTTTCCCTCTTCTCCATTTATTGAATCCTGTAAGTGATAGAGGCATAAATATACCAAAAAGTAGCACAGTCCATACAAGGGGTGGAAAAGCTAATATTTTAATCGGCATGCCCAATAGACCTACAGTAATGCATAGCACACTTAATAAGATAGTTGCCCCTCTCATAGGCCTTTTAATCATAAAAAGTGGTATTAAAAAGCTACGCCACAAAGAACTTGTTTGCGCTCCACCAAAGATTCCTCCTATGATATTTCTTATGGCTACCATCATAAATGATTGATTTAAGTTTATCTCTTCCCTCTTTTGCTCCTCCTTACTTTGTTCATCTAACAAAGTGGTGATAGCAACTGTATCCATTGCCCAGAGTAACATGACAAATATGGCAAAGGGTAAGGTTTTTAAAATGGTTGGCAAGTTTAGACCTAAACCAATTCCCCAAACTCCTTCCCACCAATATCCAGGATTTAAAACTAAGTTATTCATTGGCTCTAATAGATTAATTTTTATTCCACCTAAAAGAGGTAACACAAGTGAGACGATTGCAGAAATAGGAATCATCAGCCAGGCCTTTTCTTTTTTCAACAAATAAATGTAGCAGACAGTTAATACAATTAGCAGTACTGCTAGAATCCAATAAGTCTTATTAAAGAAGGCAGTGAGCTTTTGGATACATAATATCACTCCTGATATACCAAAAACTAAAGTCAAACTTGTTTTACTAACGTGCTTTGACATAAGAATAAGTCTTGACAACAAGCCTGCCTTAACAAAAATGAGCCCAATAATCCCCACCAATACACTTAAAACCAGTGGATGCACGCCAAACTTTACCATAGAAGGAATGAGTACAACCAATGGTGCAAGTGTTCCTGCAACTGCTATTTCTGGAAAAATCAAAGTGCTTATTAAAGCGATTATTCCTCCCACAAATATTTCTAGCCGCACATTATCAAATACAAAATGGGGATTTGTTATTCCTAGCTCCTGAGCCCAAACTACTGCAAAGGAAGAAATGAGCGAGATTTTACCTATTAATCCTGATAAAGCAGGTATAAAGTCACTACCCTTAAAGTAGCCTCGTATTTTCCTCATTTCGCCTTCTTCCTTAATATTTCATAGGTATAAGATCTACGTAATCTTGTACCTTTGCATCACTTAGTACTAATTCTATGATTTTAGCTCCTAAAGGATCGAGTTCTGGTGTGTTAAACTTCTCTAGTTCTTTCTTGAAGAAATCGTTAAGCATAGCTGCTCCTTTATCATAAGCTTCTACGCCCATCTCTCCTTGTCTTTCAGGATACAAGAAGGCTTTTCTTACATATTGTCCATCTACCTTAATGGAATCTAAAGAATATCCTAGTAATGAACAACGTGTTTCTACTAAATGTTCTTGCTTAAATTTAGCACTTCCACGTCTTGCAATATATTCTCTAGCAATCCATTGAGGCATGAACCCTACCTTATAAACACCAATATGTTGATTTGGTATTAAGATATAACGTGTATTACTATTAGCTGTTACTTGTTGTAATAATAAATTAGCTTGCTCTACCATTTTTCCTGTTGCAAACGGCCAGTAAGAACCTACTCCTTCACTTACTAGTCCTGTAGATGCAGTAATACTTGGATTATTATGTCCTCTTGGTGCTACTAATCTCCATACCCAAGCAAGAGCTGGTGGCAAAATATGAAACATACCTAGTATACCGTAAGTAGGATTATCTCTGGTACAAGCTGGTGTTCTTACACCAAAGCTTCTTACATCGATTTCTACTGGTTCATCAATAACATCAGGTACTAATCTGCGTGGTAAAATGGCTCTAGGATTAGGACAAGGTTTGCCATCAGAATCCTTAATGTGTTCCCAAACGAGGCAAGTAGACCCTGGGACTGCATCAATATTAAAAAATACGATAGGTTCTTCTGGTTGAGTAAATATTTTTTCATGTTGTGGTGAAGTACCATAGCCTGTAATATGATCTAGTCTTAAAAACCAACCTGCTTCTGCATCCTTTACTACCAGTTTTTTACTGTCATTTTGCATATCAGGATGACAAATAGCCATATCATCTGTTATAGGATAAAGGGCACAGTTTTCATCCATCTTGATATAAGTTTTTTCTCCTGTTTGCGTATTCTCTGCTAACACAATACGCCCGTCTAATTGCTTATGAATGCCTTCTAGCATCTCACTTTTACCGCCACCAGAAGCTCCCTCATGCATAATCACAATCTCATTATCATAAGGTGTAACCACTTTAACTGTAGAAGCATGAACTGTTACCCAACCTTCATTTTCTCCAATGTTTAGGAGAACACCATAGATACCTTTCTTTGCACTTGGACCTGGATATAAATTATAAGAGAATAGCTCATGAACTTTTTCAAGTCTATTATGAATAACCATTTGTTTTCCGCCAAAATGCGTATGTCTAAAAGGTGGTGCAAGGAAGATAATAGCTTTAGGTGAGAATGCTGGCTCAAGCTCATCAATATTTAAGAAGCTTTGTAAATCTGCAAGCCCACAAGCAAAGAAACCTGCATTAGCTGGTGCTATTAAAAGAGCATCATAGCCATATTCATCTCCACCCGCTTTAAAAGGTACTACAATAAGATTTTGTCTCTTGAGCCATTCAAAAGTTTCATTTCTTAGACCATCAAAGTTCTCACTATATACATCATCATATTTTGGTTTATCTGTATCATTCTGGTCAGCGACTAATAAACAATCTGGATCACGTCTTCTCATATAATCATCTGGATAATTGACAACTACGCCGTTTTTGCAACGTGTTACTGTTGCTTCAGTAACCATACCATGCCCCTCTGTTTCATAGGTTACATTAAATACATCTCCTGTTGTATCACCAAAAGATAAGTTAACCAACTCCTCCTTCGATTTTGGAAATACAATATGAGGACTCCCCTCCAAAATATCTACAACGTAATCTGGTAAATTTAATTTGTTTATTAATGCTTTCATGCTATCGTCCCTTCCTTATTTTATTAGTTAACTTCTTGTCTTAATTCTGTATGATTACTCATTAACACTTAAAGTTTTATTCTCTATTTCTAACTTCTCATCCTGGATCTTTAATCCCTAATTCTTTATTCTTTATTTTTAATTCTTATTTCTTCATCATTCATTATTAATTCTTCACTTTTCATTCTTCATTGCCCTTTACATCTTCCACCATATTTCGGTTTGCAGACGCTCATCTTTTTCTAGTATTTCTTTAACCATGTTATTCTTCATTTTTTCTAGTTTTTCAGCTACTTTTTCATCTGAAATACTTAATATCTGTGCTGCTAAAATCCCTGCATTATCAGCTCCATCAATAGCAACTGTTGCAACAGGTATTCCTTTTGGCATTTGAACTGTAGATAATAAAGCGTCAAGACCTTCTAAGCTAGTAGATGCACACGGTATTCCTATTACAGGTAAAGTCGTATGGGCTGCTATCACGCCTGCTAAATGTGCCGCTTTTCCTGCTGCAGCAATAATAACACCGAAGTCATTACTTCTAGCCGTACTTGCAAATGCACTTACTTGCTCTGGTGTGCGGTGAGCACTCATCACATGAACTTCTATGGTAATGCCAAATCCTTTTAAGGTGGTAATTGCACCTTTTACTATGGGCAAATCACTGTCACTACCCATGATAATGGCAACTTTCTTACTCATAAAAACACCCTTTCTTGTGTGATAATAAAATAAAAAAGCCGATACCCTCAGAATAATCCTTGGATATCGGCTTACTTACAACTTAGCTAGGCTATTTTGCATTGTCTTCCGCATTTATTATCTATTTTTTAGAGACTAATTCCTCTAAATTAGTATCAGTGGTAATAATAATGATTTTCTCCCCAGTTTTAGTACTAATATCGGAATGGGTGCTAATCACGGCTACATCAATAATGTCATTAATTAATGTTTCCAAGTATTCTCTCCCACCTTCAAAAAGTGAAGTGCGCATCTTTTTAAATAATTCGATACCCTGAGGATTATCAGTGAGTTTTTGTTCTGAAGGACTAAGAAAACCCATGAGTCTCACAATGATCATGTCGTTAACTATATGTGTTCGAATGGCTTTAGGGCCTCTTCCCATATATTCAACTTCAAACCTGCTAACTGCCTCGCTAATCTTAGCTTCTAACTGTCCTTTCGTCACGCAACTACCTCCTATTAATTATTCATAATAATATCAACTTACACCATAATTGTCAATATATTTTTATTAAAATGCAATATTACATTTTATTCCATTCATTTGTGTGCATAATTGTTTTTATTTGACATACATTTGTTTTTCTATCTCTAAAAAAATATTTTGAATGCCTTTTCATATTTCTAATTCCTTAATACTTATCTCTTTTATTATAACACTTATTCCCCATGTTTTTCTCAAATATTTTAACTATCTCATATCTATCGCATCAGTTGGAAAACAATTTTGCTTATATAAAAATAATACTATCTACATGCTGATGTAAATACAAAGGAATTAATTTTTGAAATAACGCTATAAAAAAATAACATTGAGTGTACGCGGCTCAATGTCATTTTTGAATTTCTCTATAGGTTATTTGATTCATTGCTTAAATCCTGTCTCTTATTAAATTCTCCAGCCCATTCAAATGCCTTTTTAGATACGATTACAGCAATTATTTCATTTATAACTGCTGCTGCCGCAATGGTACCTTGGATAATCTTTGCACATTCAGGCGCCGGGATGGTTAAAACAGAAACTGCAATGCCTGTAAATACAAGCGAAACACCAGAATGTGGTAATAAGGTAAGACCTAAATATTTCCTAACAGTTTCAGGTGAGTGCGTTATACTTGCCCCTAGAAATGCGCCGCCGTATTTACCTGCTGCCCTTGCAATAATATAAACTGCCGTGAACACACCTGCACCTAGAATCAAATGATAGTCAAGAGGTGTTCCCAGATTTAAAATAACAACAATCATAGAAACACCTAGGATAGGATTAAAATCATGCATGATTTGATTTAAGCGTTCCTCTGAAATCATATTGGCAAAGGTTGCAGAAAAGGCCATACCAATTATCATAAAGTTAAGGACTGGCTTTGGCATTACCCAATAGTTGAATATAAACCCAACGCCTGAAGAAATAAGTAAAGTGATTATGAGCAGTACTAGAGTAATAGATGCAGTTCGTTCTTTTTTTAGCACCCAGCCTGCAATTAGCCCTGTTACAATACCAATAACAACTGGCAGTAACACTACTACTAGAATCATATAAAAAGGTAGTTTTTGCTCAGAAATATTGGCAGATATAATTGAAATGGTTGTGAAAAATACAATAACTGCCACCATATCGTCAAGGGCTGCCATGGGTATCAATGTTTTTGTCACAGGACCATCCGTATTAAATTCACGTACAATAGAAAGCGCAGGTGCAGGTGCAGTTGCAAGTGCGATCCCCCCGAAGATAACTGCTAGATAAAGAGGTATACTCGTAAAGTAGAAAACAACGCCAAATAGCAAGGTTACCACAAAAAATGTCCCTAGAGATTGGGTTAGAGTTGTAATTATGATTTGTTTTCCTGTTGTTTTAATTTTTTTCCAAACAAGTTCTGTCCCAATCAAAAGACCGACTGCACATTCTAAAATATTTACAATGATATGATACCACTGGGCATCTAAAATAGCGTCATTTACAAGTCCTAATGCATGGGGACCTAGAATCATTCCTGTAAGTAACCACCCCAAAATTGCTGGTAGCTTAATCTTTGAAACCAGTTTTCCAGCAAAAAATGCAATACCAATTGCCATCAAAAGTCTCAGTATTAAAAGTAACATTATTCTCTCCTCTCTTTTGCCATGCCATAAAGCATAATATTTAAGAATTTAGACAATTTCATTTCATGTGCTTCAATTAAAGAATTAAAATCGGAGCTCTCATATGCCTTGCTTTGAAAGTATCCATTAAACATTTCTTGGAAAATAAAGAAATATCCTATTGCTTCTTCCTCAGTAATGTCTTCTCGCAAAACAATATTTTTAAGTGCATTCTTATAATACTGAAGCCCCTGTGCATCAAAGTCTTTTCTAATCTCTTTGATTTGTTCTTTTAAATGCATTGGAGGCTGCAGCACCGTGTTAAAAAAGATATTACTGTAATTTGGATTTTCATGAAAAAAACGGTATCTCAAAGCAAGATAATGATTGATGTCTTTTTGAAAATCAGTGAAAACATATTTTTTACTGTCAAGAAATCTTGTAAGTTCATCAAAACAAATCTTAACACAGCATAAATAAAGCTCATCCTTATTTTTGAAGTAATGATAAATAAGTCCTTTAGAGATTTTATTGTCACTACATATATTGTTTAATGAAGCATTTTCGTAACTTTTTGTTCCAAATTCTATAATGGCAGCGTTTAAAATTTTATCTTGGCTTAATTGTTTTTTTTCATTTTGCTTCATTTACTTTTCTCCTATAAGCATTATTGACCATATGGTCTATTTTTAGAGTATAACAAAAACAAACCACTCGGTCAATAAATTAATTTTGAATTTTTGCTTAACACATATGATATCAAATTTCCAATCCTTGTTTATATTGTAGGTACGCGTAGAAAGATATTCCTTTCTATTCATGATTTTCTCTATTATTTGATTCTGTTTTTTTATCACTCATATATAAAAATTGCCCATAAATTTCTGTTGGAATCATTAGAAATTCATGGGCTTTCTATCATTTATGTTGATCTTAATTTAATTCATCAAGTTCTATCTTGAGTCTATCAATCAATTCTTGCGACGCTGCACCTAATCCTTTTTTAGTTAATTGAATAATTGCCTCCTCAATACTAGAGAAATTAAAACTCGTCTGGTATATCTTTATCTTATTTAAGAGATCAGCAGGTAAAGGAATCTCAATTTTTTCACATGCTATCTTTTTCTCTATTTTCTTTTCTTCATACCACTCTGGTAAGCCTATGGCACGGCCTTCTTCTATTTCTACAAATACTAATCTTGGCTTATTTCCTTTATCTAATCTAATATTACGCTCTAGTGTCTGTGATAAGGATTGAATAGGGTCTTTAGCTGTACTTGGAGCAACTAGCCTTCTTTCTTGTGCCAATTTTGCTAAATCTTTAGATTTAAGAGGTTTTTTGTACTCAGCTAAAAGCTGGGCTGCTGCTTGTTGTATTGTAATTGTCTTCTCCATCATTTGCCTCTTATCTTCAATATAATTACTGTTTCTTTTTATTATAAGAGATATTTTATCTCTTTATCAATACCATATATTTACATTTTGTTGGACCTTTTTTATATTCATCTCATTGTAATCTATTTCCATCTTAACTTCATCTTGTATACATCACTTATAATCATTATTCATCATTATTCCGTCATATTCATCACATTTTAAGCATATTATGATTAATGTTGATTTTTTAGGATTTTATATTTTTTATAACTGCCTTCTACCCCCTCCTATTCCTCCTCTCCCTCTAGTATTATGATGACAACTAAGCTAATTTCTTATGCATCATTCTCTCAAATCAATCATCACAGCTTCCTAAATTTAAGTACAGTCAAACTTATGCTTATATCAACTAAATTTTTCACTGTAAATCTTTTTCTCCCAACGTATGTATTGACATAAGCCGAAGCCTTACACCAAGAGGAAGAGGTTCCCATGTCTTTCACACGGAAACCTCTTCCTCTCAATAGCTCATTATTCTGATTTCAGCCTTCTTAGCAAAAAAACACATAGTATAACCGCGCCTAAGAGAATAGCTAATAAAGGCCACAGGTTGCCAAAATAAAAACCTTCGTCCACAATCAATTGATACCCCCAAGTTGCAGGTAATATTTTCCCTACAATCTCAAAAAATCTAGGAAGTAAACTAGTAGAAAACATAATCCCCGATAGCATAATGGATGGCAGAAATATCACTTGTGAAATCATGGTAAGTTTTGCTTGGTTTTTTACCCATAGCCCTAAGACACTCCCAATACTTAATGATACTGCAATAAAAACTGCAAGTGAGCTAAAATACAACGGCAGACTTGCTGGTAGCGTCGCATCAAAAGCAATGGGGGCGATGATGCATATTATCGCGCACATAATCAGTAGATGAATAAACGCTGACAAAAACATAGAAACCATGCCAAGATACAACGGCACACCATTGGCTTTGTACACTTTCTTTATATCGCTTCCGTATATCTCTACAAGGGAAGGTGGCAAACCTATCAGTGCGCCAGTTGATACACCTAGCACAGTCATGGATTGTATAAGCGTATACTTAGCCTGGGGGTTTATGGATGTGAACATCCCCCCCATAACAGCAAAGAATAAAAGAGGAACCACATAACAAGTAATAAGTAGTGATTTGCTCCGTATATCCAGTTTCCATTGCAATGCCACTCCGTATAAAAATGCACTCATTCGCCATTCCTCCTTGCTATGTCAATAAAATGCTGTTCTAGCGTTCCCCTGTCTATTTTAATGTCCAACACGCTAATTCCCCGCTGCTTGAAATCTTCAAGCAAAGTCAGCATGGTATCCCCGATATTGTCAGATTCAAATTCTTCATCACCTTGCTCGGTCTTGATATGAAGGGTATAGCGCTTGCCAATTTTTGAGGTCAATTCTGCAACAGTACCCAAAAAGGCAATATTGCCATCATTCAGAATAGCAATGCGGTCACACAGGCTTTCAACCTCTGCCATATCGTGGCTAGCTAAAATGATGGTCTTTCCCTGTGCCTTCAGTTTTCGAATTTGGTCATGAAGTGATATTCTACCTTCAACATCAAGTCCGGCAGTGGGCTCATCCAGGAACACAATATCCGGATCACTGATCAAGGCGAGGGCAAGGTGCAAACGCCGCTTTTGCCCTGTTGACATATCTGTGTATAGCTTTTTTGCCAGCTCGTTAATCCCCAGAGCAGCAAGCATAGAATAGTCTACTTTTGTTTTATTCCATTTTGCAAATAACCTTACAGCTTCCATGGGTTTGATATGGTCAGGGAGAGACGCCGACTGCAACTGAATACCCCTCTTGCCATTCACCACGATACTGCCACTATCATACTTTCGTAAGCTCTCGATACATTCAAGGGCTGTAGTTTTGCCTGCACCGTTTACGCCAAGCAATGCAAAAATTTCACCTTTCATCACATTGAAACTCAAGCCCTTCAGTACAGTATGATTCCCATAACTTTTCTTTAGCCTATCAATCTGTATGGCGTAGCTCATTTTACTCCCTCCTCTACCGGATTATAACCCAATGTTGTAAAATAGGCTTCTAAAGCCGGTTCTATAAAAATGTTGACAATTGCTTGTTTTTGTTTCCATTCATTGTCCGGACCATTAAGTTTTTTTGTCTCCATAAGTACTGGTAGCATACTTATATCCCCACCCGTAAATTCCATAAGCATTTTCCAAAACTCTTTGGCAAGGTTTTGACCCTTCTCACTTTCAGGCAGTACGCCATCTTTTTGAAGCCCTATCACTTCATCGATTAAGCGTGTGAAAGTCTCCATCATTGCTAAGCTACTATCCTTATCGAAGTGGCACCGAAAATGGTCAAGAGTCTTATCATCTAAATGCTTGATAACCCAGTAGAATTCATTCTTCATTTGCAGATTTACAATAATATCAGCGTACTTCTTGAAATCCACTGATTGTATTTGCAACACTTCTTCTTGCAACGTTTCTATCTCTTTTAGAGATGCTGATAGGTTTTCTATCTTTTCACGTATAGCGGCAGCTTGTTTTGTAAGTGCATTCGCAACATCTGTGGGAGTATCAAGAGAGATGAGGCGATTTTTTATATCATCCAATGAAAACCCCAGATGTTTTAGCGACAGAATTTGATAAAGTTTAATCACATCCTTATCCGTATAAAGCCTGCGGCCTCCTCCACTTTCTGAAGATGGCGAAAGTACTCCTTCTTTATCATAGTATTGCAAGGTGCGGACGGTAACGCCCATTTTCTTTGCAGCCTCACCAACTGTCATATATCCTTCCGGTGTCGCTTTGTATTTTTCCATATTTATAACCTCCTGTTTACATTATAATTCATTACGTTACGTCACATTCAAGATATTTTTTAAATTTTCTCAATTCATCTTACCTTATAGAAAAAAGCGTCATGCCCTCACATGATGTGACCCCAATAAGTTAGATTTTTAGGTCTAACTTATTGGGTCAGTTCATTTGGCATGACGCTTTTTTATTAGAAGCCTTGTTCTGGCTTTACTACCACAGGCCAGTAAGCCTATTTTATATAAACGGATTTTGGGAACTTGAAACTTCCTGATGAATCACTATGGGATCTGAAATCAATCCATATTGTTCATCTTCTGGATATGTAACTGCAATTTCAGGATTACTCCCAGCATACTCAACAACACTATCCATTGTCTCCCATATAGTACAAAGGAAAAAATGTGCCCATTCATTTTGCTCTACTATTTTCACATAGGCACTTCTATTCCCTTGAATAGCCATTGTATCGCTTACTCCTGTTTTATTTAAGTAATCCTTGAATCTCTGTTTATGTTCTAGTGGCACTATTCCATGCCAGGTTCTTGATATCATAAAATCCCCATACTAACTCATATTCTTATAAAACGCTGTAATTTCTTCCCACCTGGTAGCCCTTCTAAATCTGTTTTGTTAATGGTGCGAGTCCATATAGCTACAACGAAGTATACTACTATGGCAACTGGTATCACCAATAACATGCTAAGCTTTTCTCTTCCCATTAATAGATTCATCACTACATATAAACCGTACGAAATAGCACCCATAATAACAGCACATATAATTGGCTTTACAACCACTTGTTTCCACTCTAGTTTTATTGCAAAGTGGCGGTATAAGTAAATGAGATTTAAGCTGCCATAGATAGCATAGCAAATAGTTGTACTGTAAATGACACCAAAAATATGACACTGTGGTATACGTATTAATATATAGTTAATAACAACCTTAACAATGCAAGCTAAAATAGCATGAACAGAAGCCTCTTTAGGTTTTCCCATAGCTTGTAATACAGCCGCACTAAGCTGGGCAATAGTAATAAAGATTAAACTAACAGCACCTGCTGACAAGAGTTCTCCCCCTGTTGCTTTTCTTAAAACAAGTCCAATAATAGGCTCTCCAAATAAGAAGAAGGCTACAGCTGTGGGTGCTGCAATAATCATCCCCAACTTAAAAATCATTTTAATCTTTTCATTAATATCTTTTCTTTTATTGATAACCGCACTAGCTGCAATAGCTGGTATAGAAGCTGCTGCTATTTGAACAATAATAGAGATAGGAATATTAATGAATGTGTTATATTGAAAACCATACTGGCCTTTTAAACTAGTTGCTATCTTTCCGATTTCTAAATGAGCTACGTCTGCTACTGGCACTGCCTCAATAAGTCCACTTGCTTTCAGCTGACTTAGACTTTCAGGTAGCAGATTTGTAATCATACTTAGATCAATAAAAGTCATAATAGAAAATACACACGTACTAATAATAATAGGTAGCATAATCGCAAGTACTTGTTTTAAAATGACCTTATTACTTTCCTGATGATAGTTTTTTTGAGCTTCTAAAACAGGCTTTCTTTCCTTTTTTATCTTCAAATAGGTTACTATTAATGCTAAAAGCGCAGCTAAAGCACCTATAGAAGTGCCTAAAGTTGCACCTGTTACTGCACTTAAAAGAGATTTTTCAATCAGATAGTATGCTAGTATTACTGTAAAAACAACATGAAAAATCTGCTCTATTACTTGTGAGGAAGCTGTTGGGACCATATTACCCAGGCCTTGAAAATAGCCCCTTAAGCTGGCTACCACTGTCATGATTAAAATGGTTGGAACAAGTACTCTAATAGGTTGCCCAACATTTTCTCCATTAAAAAACAAATCTGCAATCACATCTGCCCCTAAGACAACTATGACTGCTAATATCAAAGAACAAATAAAACCTGCTCTTAAAGTAACCTTAAAAATATGTTCTGCTTCCTTATGCTCTCCTATTGCCTCTCGCTCTGCAATAAGTTTGGAAAGTCCCGCTGGTATAGCTGTAGCTGTTAACGTTAAAATAATGATATATACCTGATAAGCTGAGGAATACAGTCCGTTTCCTTCATCTCCAATAATATTAGTTAATGGAATCCTATATACTAGGCCAATAATTTTGCTGAGCATGACACCAATGCTTAAAATCATAGCCCCTTTTAATATATTCTGTTTTGTTTCCATACTTTCCCCTCATTTTCTATGTAATCTATTTTATTTAACTCAAATTTAATCATGTCTATTTTTCTATTATTTTCCTATCCATTCTCCACTTTATCATACTCTGCACGCTCATAAAAGTAGATTTTATAAAGACAGTACTGCTTAATAAATGATTACCTCACCAACTACTCATTTTACGGCTTTCTTATACTTAGCATGCATATGGCAAAAATTTAAACTTATATCAAACACAAAAAAATCACAAACTAATCTTAACCCAACTTAAAGGAGTGATAAGCTATGGCAAAAGACAGCCAAATCGATAACAAAGAAGCACGTATGAGAAAGTGTAACTATCAAACACCACTAACGGCAGAAAACCAAAATCATAATCCAAATGCAAAAAAACATTCTATCAAACGAGAAGGTTTCAAGAGTGATCATATCAATTAATCTCTTTTCCTTATCCTCAAAATAGGAGTGTTTTTAGCACTCCTATTTTCTTATTTAACTCTTCTACTATAATAGCTTATTCTATATTATTATTTTTTGTTTCCTGTACTTCAATGGCGTCATACCTTCTAGGTCTTTAAATACCCTATCAAAATGAGTTGTGCTTTCAAAGCCCACTTCATGTGAAATATCTATCACCATTTTATCTGTAGTCTCTAATAAAATCTTTGCATTTTTTATTCTAATGTAGTTAAGATAATTAATAAGATTAAAACCTGTTCCTTCTTTAAAAGTCCTACTTAAATAGTATGGGCTAATATAAAACGCTTTAGCCACGTCTTCTAATGTAATCTTCTTACTGTAATTTTCATTTAAGTACTGAGCTACCTCTGCCACTCTTTCATGCTTAGGAGATGTACTCATAGGCGTAATCTCTTCCTTTGAGGCCTCATTCATATAACGTTGCTGTAAACTTAATAGTTCACAAAACAGTAGTTGATTATAAAAAGCATCTTTTTCTCTTTTATTTTCTATCATCATTTTTTCTAATAATTGTTCCACTTCGCTTTTTTGAGCTGGTGTTAACTGCAATACACATCGATTTTCATTAAAGGTTTTAAGTAAACGTTCTACTTGCAGATTACTAATTTCTGATAAAAATGACCTCTTGAAGTTAATAAGAATACGTTCTCCTACTGATTGATTGGCTGAGAGGGTCTTATGAATATCTTCACTATTTAACCAAACTAAGGTACCTTCTTTAATATGATAGGTTCTATCTTTAATAAAATAATAGCGATCTCCAGATAATTGATAATATATTTCATAATGTAGATGATAGTGTGTTTCGACCATACTATCTTTATTTGTATACTTCTTATATTCAATATTAAACAGTCGTTCATTCCATAATAGGTCTAAATTATACTTACTCATCCTCTCTTTTCTCCTCATACGCAAAATATGTTGTTTATTAATGTTTTAACGCAATATATCATAATCATATCATACTATTTTGTCTTATAATACACCTAAGATTCTATAAATTCCTACTATGAGGTGAAGCTAATGAACTATATAGAAAATAAAGTAGAAGATGTACAAATTGCTTATATTGGAGGAGGCTCTAGAGGATGGGCTTGGGGACTTATGAGTGACCTGGCTTCTGAACCTAGCTTAAGTGGAACTGTAAGACTTTATGATATTGACATGCATGCTGCTCAAACAAATGAAATTATCGGTAATAAACTTAATGAGCTAAAAGATATTCAAGCTCATTGGAACTATAAAGCTGTTTCTTCTTTAAAAGAAGCATTAACTGGCGCTGATTTTGTAGTCATTTCCATCCTACCTGGTACTTTTAAAGAAATGTATTCCGATGTACATACCCCAGAAAAATACGGTATCTATCAAGCTGTTGGTGACACAGTAGGACCAGGTGGCTATATTAGAGCCTTAAGAACTATCCCTATGTATGAAGAAATTGCCCTTGCTATTAAAGCTTATTCTCCTGCTGCATGGGTTATTAACTATACCAATCCTATGTCTATTTGTGTTAAAACGCTTTATAAAGTATTTCCAGAGATCAAAGCCTTTGGATGTTGCCATGAAGTATTTGGTACTCAAAAGCTTTTAGCCAGCATGATTAAAGAAGTAACTGGAACGCCAAATGTATCCAGGCAGGATATCAAGATTAATGTATTAGGCATTAACCATTTTACTTGGATTACCGAAGCTACTTATAAAGGTAAAGACCTATTTCCTATGTATGAAAGCTTCGTGAATCAGTTCTATGAAACAGGTTTTGAAGAAGATGATAAAGACCACTGGATGAACAACTCCTTTGAATCTGCTCAGCGTGTTAAATTTGACTTATTTAAACGCTTTGGCGTTATCGCTGCAGCTGGAGATCGTCATCTGGCTGAAGCTGTAAATGGCAAATGGTATCTTAAAGATCCTGAGACTGTTGCTGAATGGAAGTTTGGCCTTACTACTGTAGATTGGCGTATTAATGACTTAAATAGCCGTTTAGAACGTAGTACGCGTCTGGCAAATGGCGAAGAAGCTTTTGAACTTAAAGAAACAGGAGAAGAAGGTGTTCTTCAAATCAAAGCACTCTTAGGCCTGACAGACTTAGTGACTAATGTTAATATTCCTAATACAGGTCAAATCCCTAACTTACCACTAGGAACTATCGTAGAAACTAATGCTTTATTTAGAAAAGATAGAGTAGAACCTATTATGGCTGGGAATATACCAAATCCTATCTATGGTATGGTAGCTACTCATGTCAGCAATCAAGAAACTATTGTGGAAGCTGGCCTATCAGGTAATAAAAAACTTGCTTTTTCTGCTTTTATAAATGACCCATTAGTTACACTTCCTTATGCTGAAGCTGAAGCACTATTTGAAGAAATGTTAAACAATACAAGAAAATACTTGCCAAAAAACTTTAAGTAATATGAAAAAGGAGTGCAATCAAACCTAGTAAATAGTTTGACTGCACTCCTTTTAAACTCAATTCTATTTTACATGTATTCTTCTAAATGTTCTATAACTAATAACTCTTCCTTTTTTACTACCCCATATAAAATACCTATTATATCTGCTATAACCCACCCTATTGGAATGGCCCACCATATACCTAATAGGCCTACTTCTGGAATGGGAGCTAATAAGTATGCTAATATCACTCTTGTCCCTAATGAAAAAACAGTTAATATGATGGACATTTGTGATTTACCCAAACCTCTATAAAAGCCATAGAGCAAGAATAAAATACCTATCCCTATATAGCACGCACCTTCAATATGTAAATACTGCATGCCCAACCTAATAATCTCCATTTCTTTTGGTTCAACAAATAACAACATCAGCGGCTTAGCAAAATAGCATACTAGTAGTGATGCTATAGCACAAAAGGCTATGGACAGTTTAGCTGCTGCCAAGGTTCCTTTATAAATACGCTTATGCTCTTTAGCTCCCGCATTTTGAGCTACAAAGGTAGCAAAGGCATTCCCAAAATCCTGTGCTGGCATATAAGCGAAGGCATCTATTTTCACTACAATAGCAAACGCTGCTGTTACTGTTACGCCAAAGCTATTTACAAGCCCTTGAATCATTAAAATACCAAAGTTCATAATAGATTGCTGAATGCTGGTTAAAATAGAGTTGTTAATTACTAAGCCTAGTAGCTTTTTATCATATCTCATATGGCTTCTTCGAGGACAAATGCTTTCTGCCTTTTTGAAAAAGTATATGGCAATAAGGACAGCTGACACGCCCTGTGCTACCACTGTAGCAACAGCGGCGCCTTCAATTCCCATACCAAAATTAACAATAAGGACAATATCTAAAACAACATTAATGATTGCTGATATTCCTAGAAATAATAATGGAACCATAGTATTGCCAATACTTCTAAGTACCGCAGCAAAAAAATTATAAATAAAAACAAAGCCCATACCTAGAAAAATAATCCTCAAGTAATCTATCATGTAAGACATAGCTTCTACCGGCACATTTAACCATACTACCAATTGATCTAGTAATAAAAACGCTACTAAATCTATTATCAAGGTTAATACACAAATTAATACAAAAGCATTAACAATACTTATTTTTAATTCTTCTATTCTTCCAGCACCAAATAACTGTGCAAAGACTACACCACTACCCATACATAATCCAAGAATAATAGAAGTTAATAGTACCATCAACGCATAGGAGGCTCCAACTGCTGCAAGTGCATTAGGCCCTAAAGTTCTACCTACAATTAAAGTATCTACTACGTTGTAAAGCTGTTGCAACATATTACCTAAAATCATAGGTATGCTAAATAAAAGAAGTGCTTTAGTCTCATTTCCTTTAGTCAATGTAGCTGTCATATCTTTTGTCTCTCTTTTCTTATGTATTATTGTCGGAACTATACCATAAGTTCGTCCTTATCCATCTGATTAAGTATAAGTTCATCCCAATAAAAGCCATTAAATACCCCCAATATTTTATAGAAGCTATTAGGTTTAATATTCTTTACATCCAATAGGTGCTGGGTATGATCTTTCTTTAAAATAATCTGCTGGGCCTGTATCTTCCAATAATCAAATACTTGGTTTTTAGGTAGCTTTGTAATAAACTCTTCATAAATTTGCTTAGCTTTGCTATGTTCACCTGTTTTTTCAAAATAATAAGCCATATATACCAAAAAGCTCTTATGTATTTCTAATGCCTTTTGATTGGTTAAGAGCGTCTGGTTTAAGTAGCAGTAATCTATATACTCGGCAATGGACTCAGGTAGCTTTTCCATCTCTCCTACAAGATATTCTATAAGAAAGGTGGCACTACAAGATATGGTCAACATATCTACTTCCTTTTCAGCTGCTCTATTTTTAAATCCTTCAATTAATACTTGCCTTAAATAAGTATTGCCTGCTCTTTCTTCCACAAAATCCTCAGCCAGCATAATATACTGATACATCATTAATGCTGCAAAAAAATTATCCTTTTTGAAGCAAGAGTAGGCCCTAAAATCTCCATATACATTTTCTGTTTTAATAAAGCATCCAATACACAACAATATATTAAATAGGCAAAGGAATATACCAGTTATCATTAAATAAGGGGTATTCATTATTCCCATTACACTACTTATTACTATACTAATGCCTCCTAAAATAACAAGGCTAAGGGTAACCATAGGTGCTGCTATCATAGCTTTTGCATAAATTTTCTGTATCTCTTTAAACTTAGCTTCATCTGAAATAATTCCTATATGAGGTACAACAATTCCCCCTAAGCCAAGTCCACTAGGATTAATCTTTAGACTTGTCTTATTCTTATTAAATATAACTCCTACTATAGATACTTTAATCATCCTTATATTTACACCCATTGCTTTAAAAGCGCAAAAATGTCCTAATTCATGAAGTAAGATGGAACTATAGTAAATAGTTATAAAGATAATAAGAACAGCTACTAAATTTAATGATTTTATAAATTCTTTAGGAAAGAGTTTTACACTATCAAAACCTATTGTATAGCCAATAATGGCACCAATTAATATCGGTAGGATATCTATTAATTTTAGCTTTTTCTTTTTTTGTTTTTCCACTAAACTATCTCCTTCAATTGTATTTGACTTACTATTTCTTAATACTAATCAAGGTTACTTTATCATTAACACACCTATAAAATTGCTCTTGCTCTTCCTCTATCCTATTCTCTTCAGTTAGCCAATTTTTTCTATTAACTTAATAAGCTTTCCGTACTCTACTTTTGCTCGATGTCTCGTATCTAAGGGAATTTGCTTTAATGTTATTACCTCATCTAATTGATATTTTTCTTTGATATATGCTTTATCTTCTACTTTCAATCCTGCTCCTTCTTGTGGCTCTTCTATAATTAACAAATGTTTTCCCTTATGAAACAAATAAGCTGCTCTTGGAACGTTATAGTGGACACAAACTTCGCATTCAATAGCAAAAGGATATAGCGTATGTGCTTCTCTCTTAGTAGTTGCCATAGCTCTTCCAAGTAACCATAGATTGCCACTCTCATCTAAACACCCTAAGTCTCCTGTTCTATGCCATATTGCCCTAGGTGTTTTTATCTTATTCTCCTCATCCCCTATACCATGTAAATAAGTCTTTAAAACATGCTCACCGGTGACGATAATTTCCCCTGGTTCATTGATTTTACAAAAGGTAGCCGTTAGTTCTTCTTCTGTCATTTGCGACTTAAGCTTACTTCCCTTTACTAACTGACAAGTAACTGCATTTACTGGCTTGCCTACAAATAGACCCTTTCCTTGTTTCATTTGATTAAGTATATCTTCTGTTAGCTGAGTGCTATCAAGTTCACTAATAGGTTCTGCTTCTGAAGAACCATAAACAATAGTAATAGCAGCTGCTTTAAAGCCCTGTTTTAGAACTGGTAACATATTGGGAAAAATGGGACCTCCCCCTATATTTAATCTTCTAATAGATGCTAAATCATCTGTTTCCTTCGCTGCTTCTGCTAGTAAAAGAGCTACTGTTGGTGAGGAAGATAATCTAGTAATATGCTGCTTCTTGATCTGTTGTATTAAGCGTCTGGCATTTAGCTTTGAAATGTCACTAAAGCTATCGTCTGGAATAACTGTTGTAATACCCTTTGCTAGATTAGCTAAGGTAAATACCGGCATGGTAGCAAGGTCTATGTCGTCTTCTTGATAATCCATAGTTTGATTTAGAACTTCATACTGTTTTATTAAAAAGTAATGCGTTCTTATAATAGCTTTCGGAATATTGGTACTACCACTTGTAAAAGTAATTAGTGCTGGAGCCTCATCCTCCAAAGGTTCTACATAGCCTTCAGCTTCTACTTTCTCACTTTGTTTTAATAGACGGTCTACCGTTAAAGTTTTGGGGATCCTTCTTAGGCTAGGAAGGATGCATTTTAAAAGCATAGCTTTCCTCATACCAATAAAAGCTTTTAACTCTACTCTTGTTAAGCACTTTTCTATGTGAGCTCTACCTGCTGATGGATCAAAAATAACTACTGTTGCTCCAAGGCTCCAAAGCGCCACTAGAAAAAGATACAGCCTCGTAGAAATTGGCTCTAGAAGTAAAATCTGATCACCTTTTTGAATACCCTCTGACTTTAAAACTGTGGCTACTTTTCCAGCTCGTTCTAAAAAAGTGTTGTAATCTAGCATTTCTTTCTTCTCGATGAAGGCAGGACAAGCGCCTCTATCTAACGCTGTTTGCTCAAGAATTTTTACTAAATTCATTATTTCCCCCCTTTATAAATAGAGTATATCCTTTTACTTTATTTATGCCTATGGCCTTTACTATAAACTAGAGATATACTCTTATATTAACTTTTCTTTTTACTATATTAAATTAAATGGCCCTAACATAGAAACGTGCTAGAGCCACTTATTTTAATTGAATTATTCTATCTTAGTTAACATTTATAGATTCAGGATTTTCAATATATTGCTTTTTTAGTTTATGGTAAGCAAAGGTACCTCTAATAGCACTTATATATGCCATAACAAAAACTACAATCATTGCTACATTAGGCATTTTCACCATTCCCTCCAGCAATAGTGTAACTTGACCAAAGATATAATAGATTAAAATAACAATAGCACATACTCTACTTTTTCCTATTAAAATTCCTAATGCCAGTACCAGTACTAAAATAGCATCAACCATCATATAAGGTTCTATAACAATAGCCATAATTGCTGTTACTATACAAGAAAAAATCCCCATGCCTCCCCCTGTATTTATATGATTCTTAATTTTTTTAGGTACAATCTCCTTCCAAAAATACTTCTTATCCATCTTAACCCCCTAATTTATGTTTTTTGAATATAAAGAAATTTTATTTTATTGTAAAGGGCTAGTCAATACTTTTTTTCATTTTAATACTATTTGTTAATATTAATAATTTCCTTTTTGGGATGAATCATAATAAATTTACCCTTCTTATATATATAGTAGGAGTTATACCTTTAGTTCCTTTCTAAACAAAGTATACTCTCTCATCATCTTTGCGCTTTCACAAAGTTTTTGTGAGTGATTCCCTTTATAAATGAGTGCTGTAATAAACTCTGTAAATCCTAAATTTAAAGCTTTATTAGTAATTTCCTGATAAAGCTTCTTCCCTATGCCTTCTTGTTGATATTCAGGAAGTACAGCAATGGTTTTAATGATGACAGACCTTCTTGTCTGATCAAAGTAGTTAGGTACTGCAAAAATAAAGCCCACTGGTCTACCAGCCTTTTCTGCAATTAAAACCAGTTCCTCTACTAAAAATTGCTGATAGCCTCGATACATAGCTTTAAAAGCTTCTCTTTCTATAGGCTTATAAAATAAGTTACTCTTAAAACTTTGGATGCTAATTTCATAGATTTTATCTAAAGCTTCTTCTAACTGGGCTAACTTAATGGGTTTGATTTCAAGTAGCTCTTGATTTCCATTTATACTTTGATCTAACTCAATTGATTCTATTTCACTTTGCTCTAGCTTGCTTTCAGTTATTTCATTTTGACTGTCTTTTTTAGTGTCTTTGACTATGCTTTTTATAGTTTCTTTAGTAGAAAAATATTGATAGGTAGGCTTGAACCCTACGTTTTCTAACCACTGACTATAGCCTGGTTTATATTTAGGTTCCATTAAAAAGGGCATTGAACCATCACTATGTGTCACTAATCGATAACTATTCCATGTACTTCCATCAATAGGGCCAATTACATAGGCTTCTCCTACTTCCTTAAGCTTATTGCAGGCTTCCATTAAAACTATTTTAGCCGAGTCTTCATTACACGCCTCAAAGTGACCAATAGCTCCTGCCCTTACTCCTTTTTCATCTATCATGTTTGTATGTATCCAAATGGAACAGCAGGCCAGCACTTCATGATTTTCCTTTAAATAAAAGTGAAAATCTGGTGCTTCCCTCTGTATTCTTTCTACGGTATAACCCTCATAAATTCCTTTTCCTAATACCTCTGATAATTCATCCAACGCTTCCTTATTTATAATCTTGATCATACTATCCCCCCTAATGCTTTTAACTGAATTTTATTATATATATGACAAAATTACTATTTAAATATAAATAATTATCACATTTAATTAAATTTACACTAATTTGGCCGAAAATGTTATCATATAATTATAAATTTTAAATCATTTATAATAGAGGATGTGATTATTTATGTTAAAGGATTTTAAAAAATATCTTTTTGTATTACTTATACTTTGCCCATTTATGGTCAGCTGTTCAATGTCCACAAATAATGAAATAGCTTCTACGCCTTCTAGTTCAACTCCCTCAACTGCATTAGAGATAGTTGATCCAACCACTGAAGAGGCTTCTAATTCTCCTACCCCAGTATCCACCCCTAGCATCTCTCTTCCCGAACCTAAACCTGCTCCTACCTTTGATCCTAATACACCTGTAGGTATGCATGGAAGACTTAATGTAAAGGAAACTTACATAGTAGATGAAAATCAAGAACCTTTTCAACTTCGTGGTGTCAGCACTCATGGCCTACAATGGTTTCCTGCTTTTGTAAATGAAGGTTGTTTTAATACGCTACGTGATGACTGGAAAGCAAATGTTATTCGTCTGGCAATGTATACTGATAGTGATTCTGGCTACTTAGGAAATATGAATGGCTTAGAAACCTTAATGCGAGAAGGCATTGACCTTGCTACTAAAGCCGGCCTCTATGTCATTGTAGATTGGCACTGCTTAAGCGATGGTAATCCTAATGCACATAAGGATGAAGCTATTAGATTTTTTAGCGAGATTTCAGCTGAATATCAAAATTATCCTAATATTATTTATGAGCTCTGTAATGAACCAAATGGTGCAGATGTAACATGGGACAATGAAGTTAAACCTTACTGCGAGACACTTATTGCAACTATTCGTGCCATTGATAAGCAAGGTATTATCATTGCTGGTACACCTACTTGGAGCCAAGATATTCATTTAGCTGCCCAAAATCCATTGGAGGGTGAAAATATTATGTATGCACTCCACTTCTATGCTGATACACATCGTGACTCATTACGTCAGCGCTTAGTGGATTGTATTACTAAATATAAGCTACCCATATTCGTATCTGAATTTGGTACCTGTGATGCCTCTGGTAATACTGGCTTCAATGAAGAGCAATCTAACATCTGGATGGACCTACTCAATGAACATAATGTAAGCTGGGTAAACTGGAGTCTTTGTGATAAAAAAGAAACTGCCTCTCTTTTAAAACCACTTACGACTTCAAGAGGAAATTGGACTGATGACGATTTATCTGAATCTGGATTGTTTATTAAAAATAGACTTTTAGAAGCAGCTGGTCATTAGATGATTACTATTTTTTCCTATCAATCTTGCCATTTATACAAAATGTTTATAATAATATGCAGAATTTTTATAAAATAGTAATATTTTTATATAAAATCATACTTTTTTCCACTATGTTTAGTCAAAATCACCTCTATAATAGATTGTATAATAAATTATAGAGGTGATTTTATGCAAAAAACATTTAGTAAGTCTTTATTATTTGTAGTAATTATTTTTTCTTTTCTTCTAGCCTTCTTAATACCTAAACCTCTTTTTGCAGCTTCCAGTTTCTTTGATGACTTTAATTCCCTTAATCAGTTTCAAGTATCCAATGGTTGGAGTAATGGTGGCATGTTTAATTGTACTTGGCGCTCCAATGCTGTACGTAGTCAAAACGGTTTTGCTCAGTTATCTATTTTATCAGATTCTAATGGTGGTTATGCCGGTGGGGAAATATCTACATCTCAAAAGTATGGCTATGGACTCTATGAAGTGCGTATGAAACCAGCTAAAAATTCTGGTATTGTTTCATCTTTCTTTACATATACTGGGCCTTCATATGGCACACAGTGGGATGAAATTGATATAGAGTTCCTAGGAAAAAATACAAATATCGTTCAATTTAATTATTATACGAACGGCGTAGGTAATCATGAGTATGTATATTCTTTAGGTTTTGATGCTTCTACTAGTTTTCATACTTATGCTTTTGACTGGAAACCTAATTCCATTACCTGGTATGTAGATGGTAGAGCAGTGTATACTGCTACTACTAATATTCCTTCAACTCCAGGAAAAATCATGATGAATATTTGGCCTGGTACTTCACAGGTTAATGACTGGTTAGGTGCTTATAACGGTGCAACTAATCTTAATGCTTATTATGACTGGGTTAAATTCACTCCTAGTAACAGTACTCCTCCTACTTCAAACATCTTTTCTAATGGTACCTACACTATAGCAAATAAAAGAAGTCAAATGGCTTTAGATGGTGCTGGTACTTATCAAAATGCTAATGTCCAACAGTGGGGACTTGGGAATGGTACTAATCAACAGTGGCAATTAATTAGTACAGGTTCTAATACCTATAAAATCAAAAATGTTGCAAGTGGCAGGTTACTCTCTGTCCGCAGTTCTGCTACTTATGATGGTGCACTTGTTGAACAACGCTCAGATAATAATACACCTGATCAACTATGGGAAATTTATTATACTGAGGGAAGCTACTGCAAAATATTGAATAAAGCATCTGGTAAAGCCCTCTCTATTCAGTCTGGAAGTACTTCTCAAGGTGCTCTAGCACATATTTGGCCTTTCCAAAATGGTGAAGATCAAAAATGGCTTTTTACTAAAAAATAATGTTTATCTTTTAAGCATAAGCAAGTAAAAACTCCCCTTATAGTAAGCGTTTAAATACTCAATGCGCTTATAACAAGGGGAGTTTTTTTATCATGTTTCGCCGTTTGTTTCAATAATTGATTGATACCTTTAATACGTCTATTAAAGCTATTACTTTATTGTATCTTTATTTTTTATACGCTTAATTCTATATGTATACTACTCACTTGATGATTTCTTACGTCTTCAGCCATTCTACCTATCACCTTACTTTTGGCTACTTTCTTGCTACCATCTTTGTAAGTAAGAGTGATATGCATCACTTGAGCTTTACCTGGTATGACATCTTTCTTTTGTGTTAAATGATAAACCACTTCTATATCACCTAAGAACTGACATTTAACTATTTTATCTTCTCCTATCAAATAAGCTGGCAGTGATGGTGTAAAGCTTAATGTTAACTCACCTTTTTCCATTTTAAAGGGTTCTTCACCCAACATCATGATTTGCCACATATGAAGAAACTCTGCTGTAGACCCACTTAATCTAGCTACAAAACCTCTACCATGAATTTTTTCATTAGGGTTGGCACTACTTGCAATGAAGGATGAATTCTCTAAAATGCTTCTACCATATACCTTTGGATCAAGAAATGGTACTAGTGTATGTCGAAGTGACTCAAAATAGGCTTCATATAAACCGGCTCTAAGCAGTTCGAGTAAGTACTTATATTCCATGTGTAGCCAGATAGATTCATTTTCTAACCAACCTGGTGTAAAGGCTTTGGCACGTCCCACTTCAAAAGAAGCTTCTTTTAATGGTGCATTCACTTTATACATCTTAAGCTTTGCATCATAAAATTCACTTGCTTTTACTTTTTCATGTAGTGCTTTAGCTACCTTTTTACCTTCTTCTACTTTGAGGTATCTTACAGGCCCTTCTAAAAAGTAAGGCATACAAATAACTTGGAACTGACGTGGTATAATCACATCTCCTTCCTTGTCATACGCTTTTACTTCATAACTAAAGTACGTTGGACATAGGCCTTCTCCATAAGCCATGGCTTTTTGGGTGCCTTCTTGTAATTTTTCCAGCCATGATGTTAGAATAGCTTCTATCTCAGTGGAACTTAGTGTTTGTTTTTCTCCTTCAATTCCCCATAAAATAGCTGCTCTATAAGTTTCTTTCACTTGATTTACTTGATCCCAGTATTCAAGTTCTGTAATTTTTTCACCTTTATAACTGACAAGTGCTTCTTGAATTCCTTTAATAAAAGTAGTCATTTCTACTGGTAAAGTCACCTTTTCAGGATAAGCTTTAATCGCTTTTTTCATAAATTCTATCATACGATAAAGTTCATAGGTTTCTGCCATGGAGGAACCAAAGATACCTGGGAGACCATTTAAAGCATCATACCAACCTGGTTTGCCACCTTCCATCTCAATCCCCATGCCATAAGGATCTAGCGTAGCAAATTTATTAGTGGCTAGGATCATCATTTTCTCAAACAAGTTTGAAGTATAAGTGTCACCTTTGCCATTCTTTTCTCTGGCTGTCTGATGCGTAACACCTGCTTTCACATGATGATCTATAGCATTGTACTGTCTAACCCCATTTTCTGTTAGGACGTAGCGCTCACTTCTTGGCCTTACTGTTGCAGCACTTTCAAAGTATGTATAGGTGTGGTCTTCAAAAAGCAAGGCTTTTTCTGCTTCTGGATAAATGCCTAAATAGCTTTCAATTAGATCTAGATTATAAGTCCAGTGATCAGTCCAGTAACCCTCACCGAATACTGCTTGGATATGAGGCTCTGATACCTTCATAAGTTCTGAGATAAATAGCTCTCTTGAAACTTGTAATGTTATATTGTTATCTGTAAGGGCTTTTAGTACGCTACCTGGTGTAAAAGCTTTTGAAAGAAGCTCTTTAAGCAGCTCATTTTCTCCTAATACTTTTAAAATATTTATTTGATTTTCTTCAGTTAATGTATAGTTAACTCCTTGTACATTTAGCGGGTTATAACCATCTAATTGAATCAGGTTATAGAATGTCTTAATGTTATAGTCTTTTACAAAGTCTGCAAAATAAATGTCACAGCGTCTATTTTGATTCACATCTCTAAAGTTAGCATTGCCTTGTGAGTAGAACTCCGGACTCATGCTAAAGAAGTTGTAATCTCTTTCTGTATCGCCATGCTTACGAGAATAAACGTGATAAATATTTTCTTCGCCTAATTTTAAAGGCATACCACCACGAAGAACATTATCCAGATAAGTTTGTTTACAATAAGCATCAAATACTTGTGAAGCTGTCTTAGTCTCTATCACCTTGCAAATCTCTTCTGTAAGAGCTTTAGCTTCTTGGTATTTGTTTTCAAAGTAACTGCTTCCGGTTACCTTACTTTGGAACTTTTTAAGCTGCATCTTATTTTCTACTTGCCCTATTAAACTATAGAAAGTATATGTTTCTCCTGGCTTCAACGTCATCCTGCCACTAAAGAAACCACATGGAAGTGCATTTTGACAAATTTGTTTTTCGCTAAGAAAAGCTGCTCTATCTTTTGTGATAAAGCCTAGTGGTCTAGTAAGAGAAGTGTTTTGCATAAAGACTACTTCACTATCCACTATTGCTGGTAATAACTCACCTTTTTCAGTCATTGTGAAGTAGAAATGTCCTCCTTTAACCTCCTTAACAACAGCAGAGTCTTCCAGACTTGCGCGTACTGAGTAAAATGGAACTTTTTCTTCTACATTTTGAACTTGCATCCATGCTTTAACAGTTTGTCCCATCATCTTCATGGAGCTTAAATCTACACCATATGGAATTACTTGTGGCATACCATCTAAGAATTCTACTTGAAGGGTTTTTTTACTAATATTTTTAAGAGTTACTTGACGTACTAAGCCTCCAATGTCTTCATTTGGTAGAGTATAATACAGAGCATTAATTTGAATACCTTCCATAGGGTTCTTTTCATCTACTTCCATCTCATTAGAGCCAATATACATGACTCTCTCTACGCCTTCTTCTTTGGTATATTCATTATAAAATGGTTCATAGTATTTCCCATCTACTTTAAGAAAAGTTCTAAACCCGACTGTACTTACATTTTGATAAGCTTGTTGAGCAGCATGAAACTCCATAATAGAGTGATTTTTATCCCTCACCCCAAAGCTTGAGATTCCTTGACCTCTATTAACGTAAAAACACCAAATAGGTATTCCCATAATGCCGCTAATTCCTGGCAAAAAGCTAGCAAAAGAAGGGCTATTGGTGTAATCTTCTATGATAAATCTATTCATGTGATCAAACATATCTTTAACTCCTTATATTTTATTCTAATTACTTTAAAGTACCAATCATGTTAGAAGTTTATACTCTCTAATTCTATATTACATGATATAAAAGATGACTTCTAAACGATATAGAAGTCATCTTTTAAGTAGGAATAAACCTTTTCAATTCGTTCCATTTGAATTAACTATTATCTTCTATTCTTTCTTCTGCCTAACTTCTAGCTAATACCTCCACCCATAAAAATCTTGAATTCTAACGCCGAGCTTGTATCTAATCCTACTACGAATTCATAAGTAAAATCTTTAAAATCGTTTGTTAATTCAAAATCATTAAAAAAATACTCTGCATAACTAGCATTAGATGTCAACATTCTAATCTTCTTATCTCGATTAGCCTTTCCTTTAAAAGAAAGGGAATAAGCCTTACCCTTTTCTAAAGCAATGTCAGGTTGGAAAATAATAACATCCCAAGGATTTGTCCCCTCATTGGTAATCGTTGCTTCAGCTGCACCTATAGCAAAATCAAATGTTACATTCGGTCCCCCTGTCACCCAATCACCTTGTGAACTAAAGTCTCCATCTTGAAGGATATTAGTAGTAGTACCTTTTTCTACTAATATAAGGTCATCCAATGTCACTACTAACTCACCACTTTCTTCTGCTGGTTTTTCGTAAAGTATAACATTATCAAGTGTGATTTGATTTTTGCCATTATGATATGCTGCAGTCCACTGGTCATAGCCCATTTGGAATTTAAAGCTTAGATTAGATGCATCTTCTTTTGTTACAGTAAATTCATATTCATAGGTGTTATTACCTTCTTGTAAATTAATAGTTGGAGCATATTCTCCTATATATTCACTACTTGATGTATCTTGAAGAGCAATACGCAAACTAGATGCTGTAGTAACATTAGCATCAAATTTTACACCATAGGCCTTTCCTTTTTTAACTGAAATACCTGATTGTTCTAAAGTAATCTGCCATGTATCTGCACCACTATTATCAATATCTACTTGGACACCTCCGTTATGAATAAACGTAGCTTCAGCAGTTCCTGCTTTCCAGTTATTCCATTTGAAATCTTCTTGGTTCTCAAAATCCCCATTTTGTAAAAGGTTAATGATTGATGTTGGTGTATCTTCCCCACCTTCTTCTTCATTTTCCTCTCCAGGAACTTCTGTTAAGTAAATATCATCTAGGTTAATAGTAGTAGGGACTGCTCCCTCTTGTTTTCCTGCATCTAATGATATTTTTGCATTTGCATCTGTCTCATTAGTCATTGTAAATTTAAAGGCATATTGATTCTCTGTTTCTGTCATATCAAAGAACTGATCACTTGATAAATAATTCGTATATGAATAATCTTCTGCTTCATGTCCTACACTTACTTTTAACTTTGTTGCAGCTTCACTTTTAGCTTTAAAACCTATTTGATAAGTCTTTCCTTTCTCAAGCTTAATGCCTTTTTGAGAAATTTGTATTTCCCAGGGATTTTGACCTAAGTCACTAATATCCACTTGTAAAGCTTTATCTACTACTGTTATATCAGCCTTTGCACCTGCATCACTAGCAATATAAGTACTCCAGTTGTTTAATTCATTGTTGAATTGCCCATTTTTTATCTCTGATTTTAGCTGCAAACCATCTTTTACTTCACATACGATATTATCAATAGTAACTATATGTTCTCCTTCTGGTGCACCTGGTGTAGTTCCTATTAAAAATTTAAGACCTAGGTCCTTATCTCCATCTGCCGGCATAGTATATTCAAAGCTATATTTCTGCTTTTCTGGAGTTAAAGTTACATTCTTTTCAAAGAACGCTCTCCAAGTACCTTCTTCTTCTGTTTTAACTACCATATCTCTTGGAAGTTCTGATGATGCTTCAAAGGAAATTACATATTTAACACCAGCTGAAAATGGTACATTGTTTTGTGCAAGCATAACGCTCCATGGATTAGCTCCTAAATCAGTAATTGAGAATTTTGCCTCACCATCAAAAGTAACTTCTCCTTTTCCACCTTCTATGAAAAGTCCATTCCAGTTTGCTAACCCATTTGAAAAGTCACCATTTTTTAATGGGAATATATTAACATTTGAAAAATCTTGTCTAGTTTCTACGATACTAATCTCATCTAATACAATATTCGTCTGATCCACACCACCCATTTCAAATACTAATCTACCTGTATTAGTACTAGCACCTTGTCCTTGTAATACAAATTCATATTTCTGCTTTTCAGTTGTTAAGTCCACTATCTTCTCTGCGTAAATCGTTTGCCCATCTTCTCCTAGAAGTTTTACTTTTAAGGATTGTGGTGTTTGTGCCTTTCCTTTAAAAACTACCGTATAGCTAGCATTTTCACCAAGTTTTAACCCTCTTTGATCAAGGGTAATATTACTTAAATCAGAGCCTCCCTGGTTAATTTTGATATGTAAATCACGTGTAGATTCTGGAACACTCATGGTTGCAGCTCCACCATTTTTAACTTCTAAATTCCAGTAGGTAAGCCTATCTAGTTTACCTTTATCGAATGTACCATTATAAATAAGGCTACCATTTTTAAGCGGCACTTTAGGTTGATTAAAGTCTTCTACAGCTGGTTCACTTTCAACTTCTTCTAGCTTAACATTACCAATCCATACATCATTCGCATCAAGTCCAAGATTAAATTCAAAACGTGCTGCAATATCAGTATTATTTTTCATAGTAAATGTTTTTTCTATGTGTTTTACCTCAGTACTTAAAGTTTCAGAATAACTGTCAGAGTATACAGCATAGCCTCTTGCTTCTCCACCACCGACTTTAAAATGAATATCTCTATTACTTTCCGCCTTTGCATCAAAAGATAATTTATAAGTTCTACCTCTGCCTAGTGTTGTATGTTGAATCATTTGAATAGAATAATCTTGATTACCTGGATCTTTAACTGTAATCTTTGCAAATGGCATACCATTTACTGGTTCAACTGCTGCTACTGCATCTCCTCCAAAACTATCCTTATAAAGCAGGTTCCAACCTTCCCCAAAATCCAAATTTCCTTCTTGATTATCTTGTATACCATACGCTGTGTAAGTATTGTCATAAATCAAATTACCATCTGTAAGTGGCTTTCTTGCATCTCCTGGAAGATCAGGTATTTTAGAGTCAGGGTCTACGGCTTCTGGATATTTTCCATCTATACTTTCATAGAAACGTACATAATCTACTTCCATAGCATATTCTTTACCACCATCAAAAATAGAGTCGTCTACTTCTAGATTAGTGCCTACACCATCATACCAGCCACCTAATGCTAAGTTTAGAATCATATGGAATTCTTTATCAAATGGTGCTGGGAAAGCATATCTTTCTCCTGTTTCTGGATCTGTTGTAAACCAGTTATCTTGGGTTTGATAAAGTTTACCATCTACATACCATCTTATTTCACCTGGTTGCCATTCTATGCCATAGGTATGGAAACCATTAATGCTTTCGCCTTCTGGGAAGGTATAACTACTCCCTGATTGAGAGTTATCTGGTTTCTTTTCTCCATAATGTAAGGTTCCCCAAACTTGATTAGGAACACTACCTCTACTTTCCATAATGTCAATTTCACCTGAGCTAGGCCATCCTGTGTATTCATCATTTTCAGGGAGCATCCAAATAGCTGGCCATAATGATTTTCCTAGTGGCAACTTTGCCCTCACTTCTACTTTCCCATACTTTTGAGCATATCGTCCTTTTGAAACCATACGAGCTGATGTATACTTATGAGTCACACCATCAATTATTGTATCTTCTTTTTTAGCTGTTATAGTAAGCTTGCCATTGCCTACAGTTGCATTCTCTGATTGATAAACTTGCTTTTCTTCATTTAAATTTAAAAAACCATTGTTATAAGTCCATTTAGTAGTGTCTACTTGATTGCCATTAAATTCATCACTCCAAGCTAGCTTCCATTTTGTTTGATCTACAGTATCTCCTGTATCTGGCTCATTTTCTCCTGATGAACTATCACCTGAAGAACTACTTCCACTAGAAGTATTTGTATGAATACTGGATTGAACTCCTGACGCTGTCACTACTTTGATAGGCGTTACTTCTGTTTTTACACCTGTTACATTTTCATTTAATTGTTTGATTTCACCTTGTCCTAATATTTTCACAGCACCATCAGCTACTAGTAACTGAATTACAGAGCCTTTTACCATTTCAATAGTAGCCATATCGGCATTTTTGTCTTGTGTCGTATTAGGTAAGGTTATTAGCTTATCTGCTATTAGTGAACTATTTAATTTTAATATTACATTATATGGTACCGTAATCTCTGAAAAGTCTCCTTCTAAAATCACTTTTGAGTGATTTCTTAACTTAACAGATATCTTTTTACCCTTATTAACTATTCTAACTGGTTTTATAACTTCTATATCCATAGCATGAGCTAAACTTACATTGTTAAGCTTAACAGAGTTTTCTCCTCCTCCTTCAACAAATATAGTCCCTTTTACTGTAATATTGTCTAGAGTTATATCTCCTGTGCCTATACCTTCTGCTAAATATAAGTTCCCTGATATGGTCATGTCTTTAAGGATAACATCCTTTGTATTTACAACTAAGTTGCCATCTATGCTTTCTTTATAAGTACCCGCTTCTTTTATAATAGTAGATGTTAAGCGGTCAATGACTACTATCATTTCTGCTCTAGTTAAATGCGCCTTTGGTGCAAAGTTGCCATCAGGCATACCTACCATATATCCGTTTCCTATCAAAGCATTTACTGCTTCTGTTGCCCAGTCAGATATAGCTTCTTGGTCTTTAAATTCTTTGTTATTAGTACCTGATAATTTATAAGCTTTAGAAAAAGCATAGGCTAACTCTTCACGAGTAGCAGGTTCATTAGGATTAAAGTTTTCACCAGCATCATTCATTATGCCTGCGGAGCTGATATGGTCAATAGCTGCTTGATACCATTTAGCTTGGTCCACATCTTTATAACTTTTAGAATTTGTAGTGTCTTCTAATGCAAATATACGGTCAATCACAGCCGCAAGTTCTGCTCTTGTAACTTCTTTCTGAGGTCTAAAGCTACCATCCTCATAGCCTGCTATAATATTACTTTGGCCCCATTTATTAACGGCCTCACTATACCAAACATTTTCTTTAACATCATTAAAGAATCTATCTGTTGTAACTGGTGCTGCTATACCATTAACTTGTATTTGTGATAAGACCATTGCCGTCACTAATAAGCTACTTAATCTTTTTTTTCTAGTGCTAATTTTTATCATAACTTCCTCCTCATATGCTGTATTTTAATTCAATTTAACTTTAAATGCGTCTGGTCCTTTCTTATAAAGTATCTAATAGAAATCTTTCTATACATTCAAGTTTCTTCTATATTTAAAGTAGCAGTTGTATGACAAGAACTTGCTAGATACTAAAAGTGCCCTTTTAATTTACTATCACATCAAAATACCTATACATATAAAAATGGCAATTATTAAAACAACTGCTACTAAGATACCTAATTTCTGCATGTTATTAAAGATTATTTTAGTATCTCGGTATTTTTTCATTTATTCTTTCTCCTTATTTTTCATCATACGCTGTAACTCTCATCCAATCATACTCAGCTGTAAGTGGAACTGTTCCATCAAAAGCATTTAGCCAACTATCTACACCTGTACCTGGCCATACATTCATCATTACTTTTGATGGTGTTTGAGGAATATTGTCTACTGCTTTATATACCTCTACTCCATCTACATACCAGGTAATAGAATCCTTTCGCCATTCGAAGGCATATTCATGAAAATCTTCAGATGCATCAAACCCTAAATCATACACATATTCATGTAGACCAACACCATTTGTAAAATAATTAAACTGAACTTTTGTTGTATCTTTACCTAAAAATTCAATATCAATTTCATCCCAAGGGTTATTATCACTAGGACCTGTATAAGTAAAGAATGAAGATACAACACCCTCATTTTTAATAGGTTTCATACGCACCTCATACATACCATAGTGATACATACTCCTTGTTCTATATTCTGCTCCTGACCATTTTGGTGTTGCGCCTTCTTCCTCCTGATCAATTTTTAGATGCATAGTATCGTTTTCAAAGGTTAAATTCGCACCTCTCCACGTACAATCAAACATACTTCCATTTGAATAAGCATCTGCTTTTTGCATCAGCTCATCTTCTGGCTTATCAAACTCTAATTCTAACGCTACTGTCCCTTCTAAATTTTTCATTCCTTTTTGCGCAACATCCCCCCCCACATAATCTTGATTTCTAGTACTACATCCACAAAGAAATAGGCTGGCACTTAATAATATTACAAGGCCTCTTTTCATCTCTATACGTCTCCCTTCAATAAACTATCTTACTATTTAGTATAGAGAATTTAACTATTATCAAAAAGTTGATAAAGTTACGATTAACCTAGGTAAAATTATCAAAGATATTTGGAATCAAAAAAGCTCTTGTTTACTATTTATTTCTAGTAAACAAGAGCTTTTCTATTTGGATAGTCCTTCAATAAACTCATCTGCATTTATTTTTCTACTCATCAGTTGTGCTAGTAAATCGTAGTATGTATCACTCAAGACTTCATCAAAAATCTGGTCATATGCTGGATGTATAGCTTTAGTTGGAGCTACTTGTGCACACTTATATAGGGTTGGAAACTTATCTTGATTAATCACCTGATTTTCATATGCTGGTAATCCAATGCCAGCAGTTTCTATAGCCTTTGTAGAAACCTCTTTGATAATATCAAAGTATACTTTTTGTAATTCTTCATCTTCTACAATTGGACTTTGTTTACTAACCACCAATGCATCTGAATAGCCACCTACTCCTATTGAATCTGGCAGTCCTGGAAAAGAAATAACATCTATTTTATCTATAACTTTAGACTCTTCTCCTTCAATACTAGAAGCAGTCCAACTTCCAGACAATAACATAGCTGATTGTCCTTGTGAAAATAAATATGCTGCATCATATGCATCACTTTCTAAATAATTATCCTCCCAAGGCTGTGTCGCTATAAGCTTTTCCATTTTTCTTGCAGCTCTATGAAATTGCTCTGTTTTAAACAGCCTAGGATCTTTACTAGCAGCATAGACGCTCTCAACACTACCTTCTTCTAATACTAAATCCATATAATATAAAGAATTCATCCACATTTCTTTAGCACTACCACTAATAGGCGTTACCCCTTTTTCTTTAAACTTTTCTATAGCCTCAATAAACTCGTTATAGGTAGTAGGATATGCCACACCATACTTTTTAAACAAGTCGCTATTGCAGAATAAACTAGAGCACCAACCATTGATAGGCATCCCATATATTTCACCATCATATGTTACGCCATCCATTGCTCCAGGTAAAGGTTTCTCACCATCATAATATTTTTTCATTGCATCGCCAATATTCCAAACCAAATCTAAATCTACATATTTTTTAAGTTTTTCATACCCCCAGAAAAAATAAATATCTGGAAGCTCATTAGTAATAGCAGCATTTTGAATGGTTGATTGATAAACTTCATTTTTAAAAGTAGTAATTTCAATTTTGATTCCTTCATGTTCACTTTCATATGCTCTAGCTACTTCATTCAGAATTGTTTCAATACCTCCATGAATAGTCCATATTTTTATTACTTTTATCGGTACGTTCTTAGTATTTATATTTTCTGCATTTTTTACATCTGAATAAATGACACATAGTAGTATTCCTAAAACAGCTGTTAAAACTAATATAATACTAATGATAACTCTATTTACGAATTTATCATCCCCCATATTTGTCACTCCTTTAGCATAAAAATCAGATAATTATATATTATGTAAATTATAACATCAAAAGCAACCTTATACTATAATAAGGCTGCTTCTTTTCTGAGAATCTTATGCTTTAACTGAACCAGCAGTCATACCTCTTATAAATTGTTTTTGTAAACCAAAGAATATAATAAGTGGTGGTAAGGTTGTTACACAACCAGCCGCCATAAGTAAGTCATATCTATTTTGATAGTTACCTACATATAACCTTATACCTACTGGAATAGTTGCCACATCTGAAGAAGTGGTAAGTACCCATGCAAATAATAATTCATCCCATGCCATGAGGAAGATATAAATTCCTGTAGCAATTAATCCAATTCTAGCAATAGGTAATATAATCTTTATAAAAGCCCCAAACTTACTACAACCATCTATAATCGCTGCTTCCTCTAGTTCTGTGGGAATACTTGCAAAGAAGCCCCTTAAAATCCAAATACTAAAAGGAATATAAAAAGCCGAATATACTAAGATAAGGCCTCCATAAGTATTGATAATCCTAATACCTGTAGCATCTTGGATCTTGATGAATACAAGATACAGTGGTAATAGGAACATAATTCCAGGCACCATCTGAGTAGCTAGTACTGCTGCACCAAATATATTGGAGCCTGGAAACTTAAATCTTGCTGTAGCATAGCCTGCAAAGGTAGCTATTAATAAAGCAATTGCAGTTGTAATACCACACACGATAACACTATTTTTAAAGTAATTGAAAAAGTCTACGCTCTCCCACATTTCTTTATAGTTTCCAAAATTATTAGGAATACCAAATTTACCTGTAGCAATATCCCCTTGTGTCATTAAAGAAGTAATTGCCATCCATACTATTGGGAATAAAGCAAGTATAACAAATATCCATACAACAATGGTCCCTATAGTATCCATTATGTCTTTCGTTCGTTTTTTCTGAGATAGTCTTTGTGTTTTCATTAGTCATTCACCACCAAATCATTTTGGAATACTTTGTACCATACACCTACTAATGATAGTACACAAATCATGACAATAACTGTTGCTGCAGCACCAGGACCGAATTGCCAAATTTGGAAAGAGTTACGGTTAATATTAGTCATTAATAAATCTCCATATTTTCCTGGGAAGCCTGCACCATGACCAAACATCATTGCTACAATATTAAATGAATATACATAGTTGATAATACCGTTAAGAATCTGAACAGATAAAACAGATCTTAAAAGTGGTAGTGTAATATGTCTAAATTTTTGCCATGTATTAGCACCATCAATTTCAGCTGCTTCATAATAGTCGTCTGGTATCTGCTGAAGTCCTGCTAAAAGCATTAACATAACAAACGGAACTGTTCGCCATATAGTTGGAATCATAATGGCTACTAAAACCTTAGGGCCTGTCAGCCAATAAGTCCCCTCTGGAAATATGTGTAAAATATCTACTATGATTTTATTGATAACGCCATCTTGTTGCCACATGAAGCCCCATAATAGACCTACTACGAAGGAAGGTACTACCCAAGGTGTCATTAATAATGTTCTAGCCAGTCCTTGAAATCTAAATTTCCTATTTAATAATACTGCAAGTAATAGCCCTATACTAATTACAAGGATACTACATATAATTGCAAAAATTGCTGTATTCCTAAACGCATCAAAGAAACCTGAACGCAATGTACTATTAGGATCTAACAACACTGTTTTATAGTTACCTAGTCCAATAAATGGCGCTTTTAAGAACTTTTTAAGTGTAAACTGGTTTAAATTGAGAAATGACATCATAATTCCTGATACAATAGGAATTACATGAATAATAATCATGGCAATTAATGCTGGTGTAATCAGCCCATAGGCTAACTTATTTCTCTTGATTTGATATATTAATCCCTTTTTAGGGACTTTATTGTTATTAGAAGCCTTTTGAATCTTAGCCATATCGTCTCCTCCTGTCATAATATATCTGCTCTATGATATTCATAGAGCAGATAATACAATCCTATACTGTTATTTATTGCTGACTATAGATTGTTGTACATTCATTTGCTGTTTGATCTAAGAATTCTTTTGTTTTAGCTGGATCATATGTTCCAAATACACCCATAATATTATCCCATACATTGCTTAATCCTTTTTGAAGAAGTGTTTCTGATGGACCCCATCCTGCAACTGAAGGGTACGCCTTACCATATTGTAATTGTTCTTTAAATGCTGCACGCATTTCTTCATTTGCTACGAAATCTGTTTCATAAGCCGCATTAACTGTTGGTAAGTTTCCACATTTTTCTTGGTAAGCAACTTGTGCATCTGTTGTCATTAAGAATTCAATAACTTTATAAGCTGCTTCTTTATTTTTTGAAGATTTAAACACAGATAATGCACTACCACCAAAGAAAGCATATTTTCCTTCTGGACCTGCTGGGAATGAAGCTGTACCAATTTTTTCAGCAAGTTCTGGTTGTTCTCTTCTTAAAGTAGCAATTTCATATGCACCTGAGAATATTGTAGCAAATTCACCTGCATTGAATAATGCTTCAATCTCTGCTGAGTTTTTCTCTAAAGCTGGCATACTCATAAGTCCCTCTGATGCGAGCTCTGAGTAGAATTTAACACCAGCAAACGCTTGGTCTGAATTGATAATACTTGTCTTATTGTCTTCAGCGATGAAGTCTCCGCCTGCACCCCAAATCCATGGTGCATAGTTATGAATAACGTTCCAGTCATTCTTACCTGGCATACCAAGAGCTGGTACTTTAACACCATCAATCTCTACATCTTTCATTTTAGCAAGTGCTGCTTTAAAGCTATCCCATGTTTCAAAATCTTTTGTAGGATCAACACCTGCTGCTTCACAAATATCTTTTCTATAGAATAATGCTCTTGTATCAATAAACCATGGTGCCGCATATCTTTCTGCACCAGCTCCAAGAATTTGTGTTGTTGGAAGTGTAGCTTCTACGAAAGCAGCTTCCCCACCAAATCTATCATACACAGGTGTTAAATCTTCTAAAGCATCCATTGCTGCAATTGCTGCAATTTGTGTTGTTCCAAGTTGGGTAATATCTGGGCCTTCACCACTTGTTGCTGCTGTAGTTAATTTTGTCCAAGCTGAACCCCAGTCTAATACTGTTGGTTGTACTTCAATATCAGGGTTGGCTTCATGGAATGGTTTTAATATTTCCATTAAATCTTTATCTGGCTCACCACTATTTGGCATAATCCACATAGTAACTATTGTTTTCTCTCCTGATTCTGTATCTGTTGGTTTATCTCCTTCTGGACTAGCTGATACAGTTGCTTCTGGTTTATCTCCTGGTGTTGAATTAGCTGGTTTATTTCCTCCACAACCTATCAAAGAAGTTGCTGCTACTGTTGTTGCTAAAAGACTAAGTAATAGTTTTTTCTTCATTTATCTCACCCTTTTGTTATATATTTGATAATCAAATTATAAACCTAGGGTAATATTTTTTTAACTTAACAAAATTACGATAATACATAAAAAAATTAACTTTGTGTGTGTTTTTTTATGATATTTCCCATTTAATAGGGTATTTTTAATAATATTTTTGTATATTCTCCACATTTAGAAGTGATTTCTATTACCTCATTTGTATCTTTTAAATCATAACAAAGTAAAATTCTAGCTATTATTGCCTTAAGGCCAAATCCTGATTTGACTTCTAGCTTCTCACCTTTCATAATTTTATCTATCATTTCTTCACTTATGCCTACGCCATCATCTTCTATACTAATATTCATTATATTTTTAGGCTTATCCAGTTTAATATCAATATGTATATTTACAGGTTCTCCTAGCTTCCTTATACCATACTTGATACTATTTTCTACTAAAGATTGTAGTGTAATCTTAGGTATTTTATTCTTTAATGCTTCTTCATCAACATCATATGTTATATCTACAATATTAGGATTTCTAATAATAGCAATCTTTACATACTCTTTTACAATTTGTAACTCTTCTTCAATAGTAATTGTATCTTCTCCAGTGCTTAAGCAAGCTCTATAATATTTTGCTAGGGTTTTTATTAGCTCATTGGCCGACTCTTTCTCTTCTATGGCAACTAGTATACTTGCTGCATTTAGCGTATTATATAAAAAGTGTGGTTTGACCTGATGATTAATAATGGAGAGCTCTAATCGCTTTTGTAACTTTTCTTTTTCTTTTACTTCACTTACAAGGTCCTTTATTTCTTCCATCATCTCATCTAGTGCACACGTAATATCATACACTTCTGTGTAGCCTGTATCTATTGTGAATCTTGTATCTAGTTTACCTTGCTTTCCTATTACTCTTGCTTTATCTGCAATATTCTTAAGCGGCGAAACAACTTTTCTCTTTATAATTAGTGAAGCCCCACTAAGAAAAATAATATTCATAATCACTGCAAAGAGAAGTATAGTATTCATATTATCATTAGTTCTAGCTTGGATATTAAGTCCCATAATCATGCCATTTAATATCGACATCTCCTGTACTGTATAATAGTATTTTTTACTACCTTCTTTGATGTAATGATATTCCTTACTTTTCCATTTAATAACCTCTTCTAGATTATCTAATTCTAAATTATCTGGTATTTTTAAAGTTGCCCCTGAGCTATCTTTAATAATTACTTGCATACTAATGTTTCTTAAAATATCATCGCAATCCTTATTAAAATCTACAGGATCTAAATACACAACAAGGTATCCTAATGGTTCTAGTCTAGCCTTTGATCGTATGACTCTAGCCAGATACAAGGTATTTCCCACTTTTGGTTCTAATACATTGGTGCCTATTCCCCAATAGGCACTTCCTTTTTCTTTATCTATCGCCTGTAAATCAAATTGTTGTAAGAATTCTTCATCGTTTTTTAAGTAACTGGGTTCCTTAAACTCTGAAATAACATTTCCTTCCCTAGTAATAATGTGAATAGACCTTATATTATTTCTACCAACAAGGCTATCTCTTAAAAGTCTATTAACCAATCTAATATCGGTTTCATCTTTCCTAGATAATGCATTCTGAAATAATAAATTGGTAGCCAAATCTGATGATATTCTTTCGCTCTCCTGCATGTGCCTAGTAATAAAATAAGATACTGTATTTAAAGCTTCTTGATCTCCCCTTTGAAGCTTATAGTTAACCTCTCTTTGTAATATAGCTTGAAATAAAAACATCCCGAAAAAAAGGGAAATTCCCATAGTAATAAGATAGCTTTTTACTAGAACCCAGCTTACACTCTTGATACGCTTTTGTTCTGTCATATTTTTATAGGAACTACTCATATTGCTCATTCACCACCTTTTTATATTCATTAGGTGTCATATTGCTATACTTCTTAAACAATCTTGTAAAATAGGTAGTATCTGTATAACCTAATAAATCACAGACTTCATATACTCTAAGGTTCTCTTCTCTTAACAAGAATTGGGCGCGTCTCATCTTCATACGTGTAACAAAACTAAGGAAATTCTCTCCCGTTTCCTTTTTAAAAAGGCTACAAAAATAATTTTTACTTATTGATAAAGTTTCACTGATCGTTACCAAACTAATTTCTTCATCTATATGTTCTATTACATATTGGCAGGCCTGCATCACTACATTATCTTTATAAATAACCCTACTCTCTTCAAAAATCTCAATAATCTCTCTTACATTTTTAGAGAACTGACTGATGAGATCATCTTTTGTATTCTCCTCTTGCTCTCCATAATGAAGGTATTCTTCTATGTTTTTGAGTTTACCTAGATAAGCAAACTTTTCTTTTACTTTCGTAACTAGCTCCTCTAATATGTATGAAAACCTCACACACATACTAGCAACATCTCCTTCACCAAAACTCTTTTCTTCTTTGATAATCTCTTCTAGCACCTCTAATGCCTTTGGATTGATGGTCATGGCATATTTAATAAGCAACTTATCATTCTCTCTTGAAAAAGTTCTCTCTTTACCCATGTTTGCACTATATAACTTATATCTATTTTCATTGTCTAACTTTTCTTGGAGTTTCTTCTTGATATCTTTCAGGGTTGCTATAATTTGCTCTTCTTCTATAGGTTTTAAAATGTAATCTGTCACTCCATATTTAATGGCACTTTTAGCATATTCAAATTCTCCATATGCTGTTAAAACCACTATTTCTCCTGAATACTCTTGTTTTCTTGCTTGTGCCATAAAGTCTATTCCATTCATAATAGGCATTCCTATATCAGTAATAATTAAATCTATATGCTGATTAGTAAGCTGTTCTAATGCTTCCTCACCATTTTCTGCTTCACATGCTATTATAAAACCTAATTCTTCCCAGTTTATAAGTTTTTTCAATCCTCTTTTTACAATAGGTTCGTCATCTACTAGTTGTACAGCATACATAAGCATCCTCCTTGTCAACAATGAGTGTTCTCTTTTTATATTATTTTATATATAATTATTATACTATCTAAATTAACTAAGTTTATATTATTTCAAAAAAAGAGTCGAATTTTATCATTCAACTCTTTTTATCTCTTGCTTTTTATCTATCTTTATATAACTAATCCCTTTAATAAACACCTATTCTATCTTTTTTATTCTAAAATAATATCGATTATATGCTGTATAGAAGCATCAAGAACCTGGATATCCTCTCTTTTAATAGTGGTATGATTCTTGCCATATGGTTTATTGTCAATAACGATTTTGGCTACTACATATTCATCAGCTTGCTTCTTATTTTGATTATGATAAGTTACCTGAAGCTTTCTATCTGCAAAGGTTAATTGAATAGAAGCTTGATCTTCCTTATCAAATTGCTCTAATAATAATTGAGGTTCAAAGTGTAAGTCTCCTAGACTTCCTTTTACTCCAAACATCTCAGTAATAACAGTCAGCATTAACCAACTAGCTGTTCCTGTTAAATAGTGATACATCCCGCGTCCTTTATCATTGATATACTCTGGAACACCTGGATAAATCCTGCTTTTTTCAAAAGAGCTACAATGCTTATAAAGTGTATCAATTACTTTAAAGCCTTCTTTAACAAAACCTCTTTGATAAAGTGCATTAGCATACATAGTCGCCATATGACAAAATACTGCGCCATTTTCCTTATGTCCATAAGCAAAACCAAACATCCTACCTAAGTCTGTTTTCACTTCATTAAAATTCGTATTGAGCTTATAGCCTCCTACTGCCTCATCATATAAATAGTGATCAGCCGCCTTAATAATCTCAGCTACTTGCTCATTAGTCGCTATTTGATTCATAATAGTAAACACTTGACCTGTTAGCATCATACGTGTCCCTTCTTTATGATCACCTTCTACTCTTTGGCCGTGATTATCATAATAGCCATTATACCAACTATACCCTGCTTTGTTGGTAATCCATTCTTGACTTCTTATATGTTTAATCATCCAATTTGCTTTTTCTTCTAGATCCTTTATTAATGTGTCAATTGTCACTTCAACTTGTTTACCCGTTACAGTATGTCTCACCTTTTTACAATAGGTATCTAAAATAGCACGCTTCTTATCTATAGCTTCATAAAGTACGGCATCACCTTTTATTAATAGCTGTAATTCTTCAGCTAACATGATTTTATCTTGGTGTTCTTTTTCTTTTAGTACACGTAATAATTGAGCAATTTCTAGCATATTACCCGCGTAAAGAGCTGAAAATGCCACACTTTCACCTCTTTCATCTGCCATATCTAGCCCATCATTCCAATCCGCTCCGTGTAGCTTTAAGTTGTTGTGTTCTCCTACGTCATAGAAAGCTGTAAGGTGTTGTACTAAAAGATGTTCTATTATTGTGCCTCGGTAAGCTACCTTATTTTTTTCTTGTAAATAGTTGCCCTCACTAAGTGACCATAATTCATCTTTAGCTGCTCCTCTTTCTACCTGTAAATCCTTAAAATAACTTTGTTTTTCCAATAAGAATTTAATATCTCCGCTTTGCTGAATATAAAGGTTAGTCGTTAAGAAAGGCCATGCTCCATGATCCATCCACACACGTGTAATATTATTTCTATCTGCTATAAACTCGCCTTGTTTGGTCCCAATAATCGTAGCATTTGTACCATCAAAACGTACGCCTCCAAAATTATCTAATAACATGCCTCTTACACCACTTGGGTCCATGGCTAAAAGTGCTAGACAATCTTGCCACAAATCTCTCCAGCCTCGCCCACCTTTTCCGTAGTCATGGTGTGGTAAAAAGGAACATCCATAAATCCGTCTAAGTATTGGTTGAAAATTCACCCAGTACATCCAGTTATCAAATTGCTTATCACTAGTTGTATAAGAAATATTAATTTTCTTATCCCAATAAAGCTTGGTTTCCTCTAGTTTTTGGTCAAAATCACTTTCACTTAAGTACTTTTTAGCCATTTCCTCAAATTTAGCTTCATTATCACTAAATCCCATAACTACTAAATAACTTTTTGCTTCCATTGGGCCTAAGATTGCTTTCTCAAATACAACACCTCCTAAGGCTTCATATCCTTCTAAACTCGCTCCCGCCAGAACTTGAGGTTGTTTTTGATACATAATTGCCTCTGGGGCTTCAAAAGAACCTCCTTCTCCAATATACTCTTCTACAATAGGGAAGTAGCCTATTGGCTTTTCTCCATTAGCTTCTGCCCCTCCAACCCCATAAATCATCGTATTTTTCTTATGCCCTCTCTCATCAAAGGTCAAAGTAGGATTGATAAGGACGCTATAATCTGTTGTTTTTATTCTATGTAATAAGGAAGTTACATGCCTATGATCTCTTAAATTATCAGCAGAACGTGCATATAAAGGTATTGCCGCTGTTGGGGAAATCACCATTTGTTTGTCACTTATATTAGTAATGGTGATTTTCATTAATTCCACGGTATCTTGACAAGCTGGTACAAAAGAAATAATTTCTGACTTAATCCCTAAGGCATTAGAAACTCTTGTCATTTTATGCCACATCGTACCCGCCTCTAGTTCTGTAGCCTCTTTTTCTTCAGTAAAAAGTTGCGCTGCAGACATAGCCGAAGCGCCAGTAGCTGACCAAGCTCCTTTTCCTTCAATATAAGCCCAAAAATTTCTTGATGACTTATTATTGTGAAGGTCTTCACTGCTTACTGGTGTTAATAAAAATGTATTCTGTCCCATTTTGCAGTCTCCGTTTAAAAGAGGCGTAATGCTGGACATCACACCAGCTTCATTAGCCAGTGGGAAATAGCTATAGCTATTTCTCTCTGGATTTGTGAGTTTAAACGTGCCTTTGTTGTCTATATATGTATATTTCTTCATACTTTTAAACCACCTTTTCTCTGACTACTTTTATACGCTAAAGATGAGTTCTACTTTATGTTTACAACCATCATCCACTAATGTAATCTTATTATCTTCAAGTACCTTGCCATCTAAAATAATACTGTAACTATTATCCACTATTCTCACTAAACCTTCTGGCTTCTTAATCTCAATGATATACTCTGAAGTTAGATGTCTTAATGTATAACTCATTTGTGTCATTTCCTCACTTAATAATGGTTCAATGACAAGTGAGTTCTTTTCATATTTAATTCCTAACATCTCAAATAATGTAATAGCAAGCCAGGTAGATGTACCACTTAATGTAGGCCCTATATTTTCCCCTGTTTGGCTATTATTATACTGCGTACACCAACGAGGATTACCACATACTTCAAATGGATTCTCTAGGGCTTTATATGGTAATACAAGTCCCACCATCCAATAAGCTAACTGACTTAATCTACTTGCAAGCTCTCTATTTACTACTTTCTTAGCTGCTTGAAGCATAGCCGTAGTTGCCATCATTGTTGCATGTTTAAAGATTCCTCCATTTTCTCTATCCCCTGGAAAATACTCACCAGTCGCTGTACTAGTAGCTACTTTTGATAAATCAGTTGGACTCATTAGTTTTAAACCATATGGTGTTTTTAAGTATGCTTCAATTTGATCTAACATGATTGCAATCTGGTCTTCATTAGCACTTGAAGAAAGAATTGACCAACTGAATGAATTTAGGAAATAGGTACCATCAATGTTTGCATCTGAAGAAAAGCCATCATTCTTTGCCCCCAAGAAAGTGATCTCATCCCCAAATCTATTAAAAAGTACTCTAGCAAAGAAGTTTTCCTTCCAAGCATCCTTTTGAATATGTTCATCGAGCTTTTTAGTTAACTCTTTTACATGCTCTTCATACTCAGTATCTTTATTAATAACTGCAAATCCCTCTATGTGTTGTAGGGCTAATTTTAATAAGAAAGCATTCATAACACTTTCTGAGTAGCCTTTAAATGGTTTCTCTCGTTTTTCTTTTTCTGGTCCTGATAAGTAGCTATCATCTACCTTCAAGCAATCATTCCAATCGGCAAAATCAATGAGTGGCAAACCATGCTCTCCCACAGATATTTCTGCCGAATATGTAATAATAGCTTTCAATGTTTCATAAACACTTCTTTTCTTACCACCAGCTTCCGCAATAATATATTCTTCATTTAAGAAACCTGTATCACCACTATAGTTGACATAACGATAAACTGCTTGAAGTAGCCATAGACCATCATCAGACCACTTACCTGCTTCTTTGCCTTTCCAGAAGAAATTATGATAGCAATAGCCGTATTCAAATACTTTTTCAATCCATTCCCTAAGCAAGGATTTTGTATAAGCTATTTCACCCATAGAAATAAGATAATATTGTGATACAAAAATATCTTGAATCTCTCTAAAGCCAATTTCTCTATAGCCTTTTTGAGTTAAATCAAAGGAACGAGAAACAAAGGTTTGATAAAGCACTTGAAAAGGTAAATTCTTATTGATATAACTATCAAAGGCTTGATCACCAGTGTTAACTTCTAAATAGGTACTATACTTTCTGTAGCTTTCTTTCTGCTCATTTAAGCTATTGATGATACTGCCCCTTATAGCAAATTGATGATGTAGATTGGTAAGCTGTGTATGAACCACTTCATCTGGTACTCTTGTTTCTCCTAGTTCAGAAATTAATCCTACAAAATGATCTACTGTAACATTTTCATTAGGCTCTATGCTTATAGGGCAACCTAACGCAAAGAAGCCTGGCCCTTTAGTATTTAATCTATTAGAAAGCTTACGTACACCTTGTGGTTTATATAAGCTACCACTGCCTATAAACTCACCGTAATGCGTACATATCTCTGTTGGATATTTTCTAGCATCCTTTTCATAAGCTACCATTGTGGTATAACGAATATCTCTGCTTGCTGATTCTGGATAATAGTAAGGGACATAACCTATGAGATGATTTTCCTCATCTTTAATAAGCTGTGACTGCATGATAACAGTAGAATAAACCACATCTTCCATAAGTGCTCCTGGCGCTGCAGTAGCTAACATCCCTGTAGCCACTATCTTTAAATCTCTAGTCGCTGAAGTTTTATTCGTAATTGTAATTCTTTGAACTTCTGTAGCAATTGGTAAACCTTCATACTGTGGTACTAAAAAAATGGTTCTTAAAATATGAAGTCCACACTTTGTTTCGTATTCAATCTCTGTATAATTTTGCCCATGTCTACATTCTGCTGTTTTAATATTAGAATCTAATACATCTGCTGAATAAAAAATTTGTTTTCCTTCTTCTACAAGATAAAACTGTCTATTAGCAGGGAAGCCATTTTCTTCTGGAAGCATATCCCACCTAGTAGCTAATACTTGAGTAGCTGCATGTGCTCTAAAACTTCCTCCCCCAAAGCGGTCTACTACACTTTTAGGTGTAGACTGAAGTGCTAGCTCAAAATTCATACGATCTCCTAAAAGCATATTGGTATAAAAATGTGGGCCTGGCACTGGTTTTTTTAAGTCTATAACATGTTCACCTTTCATATTGATATAACCTGCCCATTTTTTGTAGTCTTCACAAACGGCTAGCATATGACTTTCGTTGACTGAATCTATGGGTGTCTCTACAATACTTCCATTCATATAGCAAAAATACTTCACTTTACCAGAGTCTTCTATACAAAACAAATGAGATCCTGAATGAGTTAAACTATCAAAATAGGAACTTAATTTTTCATCCTTGCATAGCTCTTTTAAAGCTGGAACCTTAAAGGTGAATCCACCAATAGCAATAATATGCGTATTACTAATATCCATAAACTGACTATCATATACTAAGTTCTCATCAATATACTCTTTAAAATAACTTTTAAGTATTTTTGTTGATTCGTTTAGTGTTTCTCTAGCTAATACATTCTTTAACATACATTTTCCCCTCACTTTTTAGTCTATAATAAATTTATTAATCATACGGTCTAGGATATTAACTATAGTAGATAACTTATTAGCCGCATTTCCTAAATCATTAATAAGTTCTACCTGTTCACTCATTTCCTCTGTAATACCATTTGTCTTTTCACTCACACTATTTCCTAATGCGTTAATTGCATTAATACTTGTTAAAATACTTTCTATCCCTTTGCTAGACTCAATTACTGCAACATTCATTCCTTCAAGTCTAACAATGGTACTTTTTAAGTTCTCATCTATTACATTAAATTTATCAAGTGTATGCTCAGCAAATCGTTCACCTTGACTTGCCACCTCATTAGTATCGCCTACCAACTGACTTGTATGTTCAATTAAGTGACCCATTTTATCTATACAATTTTTAATTTCCACAGTAGAATTTCTACTTACATCTGCTAAATTCTTAATCTCCTGTGCTACAACGGCAAAACCTCTGCCACTTTCACCTGCTCTTGCAGCTTCAATCGATGCATTTAAAGCTAATAAATTAGTTTGTTCACTAATTTGATTAATAATATCAGTAGACTTGTTGACTATAGCTGATTCCTTCTTTAAGGCTTCTATAACCCCTACTACTTCTTCAATAAATTCCCTGATATGCTTCATCTGCTCCATGATTTTATGTAACATATCAATACCATTAACAGCTTCTCCTATCACTTCTACTGTGGTATTTGTAATATTTTCTGAGGTTGCACTCGTTTCTTCACTATTACCGGTAAGTTCTTCCGTTACATTCGCAACAATTCCTACTTCTTCCTTCCAAACATTCATTTCTTTTACTACACCGTCTAAGTTGTGATTGATAACGTCAAAAGCACTTTTAGTATTTACTGCTTTGCTATCTAGGTGTGAATCTACATTTTGTAATTCTTTAATAGAGTCTCTAAGCACTTGTATCATATCAAGTAATTCATAACTCATCGTTTGTATACTATCATCAATTTCAGAAACCTCATCCACAAACAGCCTTTTCTCAAATTTCTTCTTTTCTTGCACTTTATTATTAATTTCAAGCCTAGATATTCTATTTACCTTACTAGTAATATTTTTTAAAGCTTTCTTTAAGCTATTAATATAAGCAATAAATATTATAGATGCCATAATACTAAATATAACAATAATTACTATACTCATTCGACTAATTGTAGTTAGTGATTGAACTGTAGTTTGTACCTGCTTATTAGCTTTCTCTGTATTACGCGTATCTATCTCTTTAAATATTTCTTGGATTTGTGCCATATTCTCTTGTCCGGCTTCTATCATGAATACATATGCTTTATTAAAACGTTTAGCATCCAAGGCTTCTTTACTAGATGCATTATTCGCTTCAAGTACTTCCTTTAGTTTTTCTACTTGTTCTATCAGTACAGGATCAATTTCCATTAATGTTTCTTTCATACTCTCTAGTTTCGCTAATTCTGATTGTATGACTTCACTATCTTTGTTATATTCATCCTCATAGTGTGTAAACTCTTCTCCATAAAATAAAAGAGCCGATTGCAAATTATTAAATCCACGCATGGCTTGGGTATAAATATTTTTAGTTATCGTTACAATTTCTTGTGAGCTTGCATACTGTTTATAAGCTTGTACCATTTTATTCATCTGTCTATTATTAAAAATGAATACACCTATGAAAATAATAAATATAGATACCATAAAAATTGAAAGTTGCTTTGATAAAGATAAAGAGATTGCTTTACTTCCTTGTAGATTTTGCTTACTAGGTCTGGATTTATTTGTCTTATTTTTACTCATAATTCCACTCCCCCTCCGATAATTATGTCTAGTTATATTTAAACCTTCTCTTACTTATCATAAAATATTCAATTCTATAAGGTAACCTTACAATATTATGCTTTTTCATGAAATAATTACTATCTTTCTACACTATATAAGATTGCCCTTAAACTTTAGTTACTTCCTCACCAGGAATAATTTTTGCTAATATTAATATAAAATTCTACAGCACTGCCAAAGTAAAAAGGGACTACCGTATATATCCTTTCATATTTCCAAAAATAAACACAGCGAAAGAGTGCCACAAAACTATTTTATAGTTTGGTGGCACTCTTTCATCTTAATCTTCCTAATGATATTTATCCTATTTGACCTCTTCATATCCTCATAATTATTACATTTGTCGACAATCTAATATATTCACTTCTAATAAACTGAATACTTTTTCAAGCATAATAAATGCTACAATCTTCCTAGCTACATACCTAGTTCAAAAAACTCTCCCTGTTCAATATGTACTTCAAATCTAATGTTAGCTTTATTTTTAGCAACTAGCTTTATTCTATTGTTGCCTTTTTTAATCCCTAATGGACTACGAGCTAATTCCTTTACCTCTGATTGATTTGTATTCTCTACAATAGGTGTTACTGTACCATCAGGTGAAATTAATACTAACTTTGCTGTACCTTGAGTTAATGACAGTAAGTACTCTATCTCCAGCTGTGCATCCTCTTTAGCTTCATACTCCCATATTGTCTCCATCCCTTCAAATTCTATGTTTCCAGTAAAAGTCTGCTGGTTAATTTCTTGTTCATTACTATTAAGGTTATAGGTATTACTAATACTCGCAATTTTTTTATTATCTCCATACAAAGCATTCATTGTATTAAAAGAACATGCTGTTAGGGATAATATACCTACCATATATAAAATAAGTGTTTTTTTCATTTATTTTCCCCTTTCATAATATAAAACGAAATCTCCCCATAACAGGTTTAACAATCTTCTTGGTCGCCTTGACTTGCCCTGCTCTTAATCTAAGTTTTGGCATCATAGAATAATCAAACTCACCACCACACTTATTAAAGTTCCTCCAGCTACTAACCCTGCTTGTTTCCATGCCATTGCCAACGATAACCTATTATATTCGCTAGGTTTATCTAGGTATTTAGCTGCTATACCCAGTATAGTCATTAGTAACACTAAGCATATCCCCATTTGCCATAAATTTGTGCCTTTCCCAAACTCAAGATAATTAGCTACTGCCCCCATGACAATTAAAAAACTTCCTTTTACAAGTCCCACTAAATAAGCTTTCTTTTTACCGGCACTGTGATACCCCCTAAGGCTACCATAATTATTAAGTGCAATATGTAAGCCAAAAACCAAGTAAAACACCATAAACAGCTCAGCTCTTTGTTCCCAAATGGTAGCATAAAAGAGCAGAATAATCCCTACCACTAAATTGGATTCTATAACATGTTTATTAAAAACTAATTTCCTCTGCTCAGGTGTTCTCCTTGGAAACATTGGATAAATTACTAAAACTGTAATAGGTGCCAGTCCCCATCTAATGCCACCAATCAGGAAAGTAATATATACTGCTAATACACTTTCCATAATAGCCAGCTTACTTAAATCAACAACATGTCTATACTTGTAGACTACTACAAAAAAGACAATAATAAGTATTAAATTTAAAATTAAATAAATCTCTGGTAATGGCAATTGATTAAAAAGAAAAGCATAGCACAAAAGAGGAATAAGCAAATTATCTAGCCCAAAGGATGCCGTTGCTTCTACTAAAGCAGTCAGTCCACCAATAATGAGGGCTAGGCATAGTATTCGTGGCAAAGCCATATCACTATAACTAGCTAAAATTCCAAAGGTGCAAATAAAAGCTGTTATAGCAAAAGCTATACTTCCTACTAACGACTTTTCATCTTCTCTTTCTGCTGATAATTTACCTTTTTTATAGCGCGTTCCCACTATAGCAGCTACTGTATCAGCATAAGTCAAAATCAAGATTGGAATAAAGTATAAAATAGGGTCTCTCTTAGCCATCCAAAAGGTTGAACCAATGGCGATAGGAAATACTAACTCCCCTAAAGACCTTGCTGAACGCTCCACGCTATAAAGATAACTCCCTACTTCCTTTTTCTTATAATGCCTAAGTCTTAAGGTAAACACCACTGCAAACATTACAAAGGATAAAATAAGTACTGTTAGCCTTTCATGAAATAAATAAGGAAAAAACAAGGATACTGTCCCAATAAAAATATGGACCAATTTTCTAGCAACCTCAGGGGGGGGATTAAATCGTTTTTGAATCACCTTAGCTAGAGCCAAACAACCACTTAGTACCACAACGCTTATCCAAAAATGGATTATTTCTTGTATCATTTTCTTGTCTTAGTGATCTCTTGATGCAATCCATATATCACTAAATCCTCCTTTCCTCCATACTCCTTATGTCCATTTTACTTAATTTGTTCCACTAAAAATCTACTATAAAAGAAAGCTTCATCTTCTAAAAACAACTGCTCTGAAAGCTTTTCTAAAGTCTCCACCTGTTCTTTTAATACCTCTGGACACTTTCTTGGAACAAGCATATTCCAGTACACCACTCTAGCACCTTTTTTAGCATACTTTATCAGGGACTTATAAATCTTCAGCATTTCGCCTTCTTCCATATACTCAAAAATGTCGCTAAGGTTATATCCATCTATGCCTTCGCCCTCATAAGTTTCTAAAAAACCTTCTATACTATTTTGATGAATCTCTAGCCTATCGATGTTGGCTTTAATCGCTTCAAAATGTTCTGGTCTTAAATAATATGGCAGGTTCCTTTCATAATGCCCAAACAATATATACTCTAAATAAGGATTCTTAGAACAATCTATCTCTGTCAGCGCATAGCGTACACGTTTTAAAATATTTTCAGCTACGTGACCTTCTACATATTTAAAAAAGGCTGCATCTCTCCCTAATTTCCCCATCATCCTTCTAGAAAAAAAGAATCTAAAAAGTAATTGCCACCTTCTGTTAGCCCACTTTTCATCATAAAAACGTAGACGTTCGGCTTTTGTTTTGGGTCTTATTAACTCTTTTATTGTTTTTTTGCTATGTACTAAAGATAATACCTTTGTTCTAAATAGTTTAAAGTAATTTTCAAACTTACCTACATGAATGATACCTGCTTCTAAAAGTTCTTGGTGACTGTCCCAATAAAACTGTGTTCCCTCTGGCAATTCCTCTTTTAACTCTTCATATAAAGCTAATCGTTTGTCACATGCTGTAATACCTAGAAAAGCTAATACAGCCTCGTAATCCAATTTCTTAAAAGCAGCTTTTTTAAGATACACGCAGTGGAGCTGCACTGGATTAAGATCAAGGGCAACTACCTTATTTACTGGTTTCGTTAACATAGCTAAGCTATTATCTCCTCCAGAAGCAATAGATATATACGTACCTCCTTCAGCAAGGCCTAGTCCCTTTAACAAAATGCTCGTATCTTCCCAACACTGCGCATAACGTATGATGGAAAAATCAGCATAGTTTTCAATCTCACTTTTCATCTCTTTCTCTCCCCCTCTTCGGTTTACTACTCATGTTTACTTTGATTGCCATATTTCTATTCACTCATACTATTCTCCCCTTTAAATTCGCTAACGTTCTACTGTTCCATCAAGCTAAAAATCAGTATAGCTTGCTGGATTTCAAGCAAACACTTCTTAAATTCATACCCTACAAAATAAGAACTATCAATCACTTGCCTTGAGACTTCTTCTCCTCTAAAAAATGGTGGACATGGATTAAGTAAAACATTTTTATTGGCTTTCTCCATTAGTTCCAAGCTTATCTGATAATTCTTAAACTCATTTAGTTGTCTTTCACTAAGGGAATCTGTACATACAACATCTATACCTTTTATGGCTTCTTCTAAATCATAAATAACATCAACATCTTCTATTTCATAACCATATGGTGCACTTTGTTTTAAATGAAATCCCATCAGCTCCGCTGCTTCCTTCCAAGCTAATCCAATATTCCCCTTTGGTCCTACAAACAAAAATTGACTCTCACAAAAATCCTCTCTAAGATTTGAAAGAGCATACATATCTGCCAACATCTCACAAGGATGATTAGTATCCGTCATCCCATTAATAATGGGAATACTTGCATTTTCTCTCAGCGATTCTAAAAGTTCAATGTTTTGATGCCTAACAACAACTGCATCTGCCCAGTTATTTAAATACCCTATAACATCCTCTATTGCTTCTTTCTTATCGAGTGCTTCTGGAGGAAATAAAATAGACTGACCACCCAAAAGATGTATCCCCTTTTCAAAAGTAACCCTTGTTCTAATACTACTAGTTGGAAAAAACATCACAATTGTTTTCCCTTCTAAAAAACCTTTATATCTCCCGTGCTTTACTCGGTCTGCAATACTAAAGATCTCCCTTACTTCTTCCTTTGTATAGTCACTTAATCTAATAAGATGGCGCACTTTTCATCCTCCTTCATACGAAGTACTATCTCACTACTTCATATCCCCTAGCTTCTAAAGCTTTTAGTGCCTTTTCAAAGTTTTCTTCTTTAGTAAGAAGGTAATCTGTATTAAAAGTAGATATAGCAAATATGCCTATCTGCTCCTCAGCTAAAATAGTAGAAAGCTTTGATAAAATGCCTATAAGAGAGAAATCTAAAACACCTTCAATACGAAAACCTCTCCAACCATCTTCTCTTTCTATGGTTTCACTTGGCGCAAATTTTGTAGCACATACTAAAGATAACTCCTCATCTGTCTTACCTACAAAACAAAATGAATCCTCAAAATTGACCTTATTAATATCTTCAATTTTGCATACTGAAAATGTTTCATTAATGACCTTAAGTTTCATTATATTCGTCCTTTCTTATACCATAAAATTGTTGTAACTGTTCAACCCAATAAGTTAGTATTTAGTTATTTTGTTTGTAGACAAAGATATCACCATCTACTATCGAATCTTCTTTTTCAAATTTAGGAATACTGGCAGATTTATCTGCTTGGAAAGCTAGATCTCCATTATCAATCTTAAAAACATACGTGATCTTTTCTTCATCATCGATAGTTAACACTAATTCATCCTTCACTATGCTATATGTACCAATAGGTAACTGACTGCTTAATGCAGAAAATACAAAAATAAACTCATTGCCATCCTTTAAATTAATATAGGGAGGAAATATTTGTGAGGTATCTTTCATTTCATAAGTTCCAATAGGAAGTTCTAGTGCTTCTTCCTTTGAGCATCCCCCTAGTGAAACTGCCAACACCGTTATTACTAATAATGCAATTAAACTTTTTTTCATAACTTGCTCCTCCCATCTACTACTTCAAATTTATCTTTAAAAAGCTATTTTAATTATCAACGAATATCTGCTTAACCATATAGTGTGAAAACTCTTTTGCTAGTTTAAAATCCATTGAAAAACATTCATTAGATTGATAACATTTTACCGCTTCTTTTATAACAGGCACATACACGGAAGGCAATTTTTTGATCCCCCATAACCCACCTTGTTCTTTGGAAATAATAAGATTCTCTCTCATATACGCAAGCACGCGGCAAAGGCTTAAAACGATATAAATAGGATTCTCCACAATTTCATCTTCCGCACATTCAACATCACATTTTATACTATCGATGTAATTAGCTTTTGGTATTTCTCCAAATAGTGTTGCAATATCCTTGCCGCAAAGAACAATACCAACAGACCTAATTACTGTAAAATGTGCCGCTAGATCCTTATCTACACCATTCATTGCTTTAACATACTCTTCTATATTACTCTTGCACTTTTCTTTGTGCGCATTTGAAAAGTGAAGTTCAAAAGGGGTAGGATAAACAAATTTTGAGCAGACTTTTTCAAGAACTAGGCTCATTTCCAAGCCTTTGAGTGGACATATCTTGTCTAATTCCATCAAAACTTTGATAAGTTCTTTCTTTTCCTCTAATGAGGGTATTTCTTTAGTTACAACTAAAAAATCAATATCACTTTTGTCCCAATTAAAGCAAGCAAATGCGATAGAACCGTGAACATATATCCCCACAAGATTATCTGAAAGTATTCTATTGTACTCACAGGATATTCGATCTAATATTTCATTATAATTCACCTAATCACACCTCTTCCAATATACAAACCATCTTCTATAGAACGTCTCAACAATTCCTTATGTAAAGTGCTATTTTATTTAATACCTCTCTATAATTAGCTATTAATTATCAATTCTTCATTTCTCTTTAAAATCTCCACAGTCCCTTTAGCTCCATCTAACCTAATATAGTCACCATCTTGTATTCTCTTTGTCACTTGTTCTACTGAGACTACTGCTGGAAGTCCTAACTCTCTTGATACAATAGCTGCATGTGAAAGCAAGCTACCTCTTTCCACTACAACTCCTGCTGCCATATTAAAAAGTAGAATCCAACCTGGATCAGTTTGCCTAGCTATTAAAATTTCTCCAAACTGTAACCCTGACTCTTTAGGATTAAGGACTACTCTTGCATATCCTTCTACTATACCTGCAGAACAGCCTAGTCCAGTTAAGATACTCGAATGCTCTGTGCTATCTTGCTTACTTTCTTGCCTTTCTCCACTTTCTATCTCTCCACTTTTCATCTTTTTGCATAGCTCATTTTGCATAGCTTCATTAAAATCATCTATGCGCTTACTGCTTCCAAAACAGCCTTTCACCATAAAACGTCTTGGTGGGTCTTCCTTTAAGGTGTCTCTTTCATAATCTAGTTTTCTAACAGCAACTAGTTCTTTTAAGTTATAGCTTGTTGCTGTATGGTCAATGACACCTAGTATTTCTGAGACCTCTAGATAAAAAATATCTTCTTGATTTTCAATGAGTCCTGTAGAGGCCCATCTCATTCCTATTTCCAAAAAGATTTGTCTCACCCTGCCAAAAAGTCTGGTCCTTTCAAACCTTAGATTTTCTCTATTACGTACTAATCTTCTCGCCGCTTTGAGCACCTTTATATATCCTCTTCGTTTAGGCCCTTTGAGTTTACTATTAACCTTTTCCTCTATCATTTGATTAAGGTTATAACTTTCTACTCTGCGCACATTCATACTATTAGCACCAATAGCACGGTATAATACAAGCGGGTCATCTGCCACAGTCTTAGATTCTAGTTTAAGTTCATCTAAACACCTATCGCTAAAAGTTGTTAAATACTCATTGATTTGCTTTCTTAACTCAGGCAACCTTTCAATCTCTATTTCAATGGTTTGAAGGCTTCCTTCTAAAAATAGTTTTCCCAAAGCCTTTTCTCTTACATATGCCCCCATCTGTCCTATCATCTCTGCTGGTTTGGCGCTAATAATATCTCCTTGGCCAATCAGAAACTGATTAGCAAGGCTTTCATCCTCCAGCCATTTCTTTGACAAACTGCGAAGTAAACCATGACCAATCATACAGAAGAAGTCATTAGCTAAAGGCGCATCCCATTTCGTCATAAGCTTCTTTTCTAACAGCTTATAATAACTATATAGCTCATCAAGCCTCATATTTTGTACATCTACTTTTTCCAGGCTTTCGTCTAACCTTATGTAAAACTTCCTAATGCTTTTTTCTAATCTTCTATACTCCCCTAACATCTTAAAACCTGTTTTTATAAGTCTCAATAAGTCTTTCGTTCTATCTAAGCCTTTGGCTTCAGGCGTTTCAATACTTTTTAAGAAAGCCTCAGGTAGCTCCCCTTTAACTCCCATCATTTGCTCCATAAACTTCTTATTAAACTGATAGCCTGGTAAGATAGCAAGTAGCTTATACCAAGAAACCAAATTGTAGTAAACTCTATGATCTACAAAGCCTAGCATATTATCAAAAATCTGAGTTTCTTTTTGAATAATCGTTTCACTTACACCAAAATTTCTACAGAACTGACGATAAACCTCTGCATAAGCCTTTCTAATAAAGGAAAAGGTAAGAGGCATGGTGGTGCCAATGTAACTTTCTGCAATATTGCTATTATCAAATACACCTACAGTACCTTGCTCTTCTAGCGTTAAGCCCAAAGTCGTAATTGGACGTGACTGTAATAAATAAAGCTGCCCATCTTCGAAAGCCCACTCAATATCCTGATATTTATTAAAATGTCGGCTTGCTTTTCTTGCTAGCGAAGCTACTGCTTGGATTTCACTATCTTGAAGGACCACCTTATCTTTTTGATTTGGGGTTTCAATAGTCTTAAGTTCTCCTTCTTCTATGCCATGCTTCATTTCTTTTTCTCCAAGTACCTTGCTTAATACCTGTCCCTTCTGGTCTACTTCATAAACATCTGCATCACAAGCCCCATCTACCAAGGCCGAACCTAATCCAAAAACAGCCGAAACAATAGCGGTCTTAATATCCCCATTAGTAGGATTGACAGCAAAAGCTACACCTGCAGTACTAGAACATACCATCCTTTGAATGATAACGGCAGGAACCTCCGCCTCCCCACCTAACATTCTTTGCTCCTTATATGCTTTTACACGTTCACTAAAGCCTGATTCCCACACCTTATAAACAGCAGCTACTACGTCTTTTGCGTCCACGCACAAGTAAGTTTCAAACTGACCTGCAAATGATGTAGCTATGCCATCTTCACTCAAAGCAGAGGATCTTACTGCATACCTATCATCTCCCCCTAATGCACTGATAGTTTCTCTTACCTCTTGCTCAAACAATTCCCTTTGCTCTAGATTCTTCGTTGCCTCAAATGCAGAAGGCAATACTACTACCCATTCAGGAATATTAAAACTACCTTGAGCCAAATCTAAAAGGGCCGATGCCTTACCGCCTATTTGTTTTCGTTCTTCCTTCGTTAACTCTGACCCATGCTTTATGTACTTCATCTTATCCCCCCATTTATCAAAAAGCTCTATTCTTAAACCAACTATCTTAAGACCAACCTCATAAACCAATTTTGTAAGTGTTCTTTTAAGACAAATCTTCGATAGTTTCTATTACATCCATCCTAAAAGTGTTGTTTTGAATATAATTTGTAAAATATCACATGGTATGTTCTGGTTTGGATAAACTTGTAACATTCCCTTGGGTGTAATCTTAAACCCCTCTAGCTCTTTTTTATATTCCATAATAGCTACTGCTTCAATATTTATATGGTCTTTAAACGGAATAAGACGAATAAATCTATCGCCTATATAATAGCTGGGTAACTTCGCCCACAGTTTCTCTTCAATTTCATTGGCAATGCTTTGTTTGATCACTCTTCTTAATGCAATAAACATTTCCTGTATCTCCACACTGTATTTTTCAATGTAATTTTTAACTTCTGAGTTCATATTATAATTTCCCCGCTTTCCGACTTATTTTTAATTATTATAGATACTACGTAGCTTATTTTCTGTTGCTTCTTTATGTGCATTACCCATTACAATAAAAATACGATTATAACTACCCTTTTTCTTCTCTATTAATGATGTTAAATAGATATTTCTATAATTCACTACATCATTATATATACTTCCTATTTCATTATCTTCTCTGGCATATATACGATAAACTTTTAAGTCTCTCCAATTTTCTGTTGTCATCTTTTGAGGTAGATATAGATTAACCGCACGTAATACATCTGCTACATTTGTTCCTCCATAATCAAGTCCATTCTCTTTTAGTTCATCAAGTAAGTTAACAACCTCCTCTTCAAAATTTATTTGGTTACTGTTAGATAATAATTCATAGGACCCGATCTGTCTTAATGCATACATAGCAAGAATCTGCTTTGCGTCATACTTTGTCTGAAGATATGCTAACTGTGCCGAAAGTGGGGGTTCAATATCTTCGACTATTATATTAGATTCTTTGGCCAAATAAGTAGCAAAGCTACTTTCTCCATTTAAAATTGCTTCTTCTCTACTTCCAACAAAACTATCATAACCACCCTCTACTAAAACAAGGTCTGGTTCAAATTTATTAAATGCTTCTTCAAGATATCTAAACATAATATCCTTTGGATTATTTGAATGTATAGTATCAAACCAAAACAACTCTTTTTTCCCATCAGATAGAGACAAATGCTTCTGTCCTATTAAACGATATGAATTATTTTTCCAAATATCCTTGCCTATTAAAAATAGCATAAATATTAGGCCTAAGATAACACAACCTGCAATAATTTGTTTTAAATGTATTTTATACTTCATTCCACCGCCCTCGTAACTTTTAGTTTAAATGCTTTCTCATATATTATTAATTCTGATTTTATCAATTTCATCCCATATATTTGTTATCCAAGCAAAATCATCACTTTTTAGTAAATACACTTTAAAACATATAACCTTCCATTCTGAGCAACTGATGTATCATCATCTACATATTTATCCTATTAACTTCAAAATTACATTTTCTCATAGACACTACTACATAATTGCATTTTTTCATTAACAGTCAGTACACCTACAGTCATTTTTGCTGCAGGAGAGGCTGGTGGAATAAACATTGCTTCCTTTATATTAACATTATTGATTTTCCCCAAATTAGTAATACTATAGCTACTAGGCTTTCTAAACCCAAACATACTGCCTCCAACAAATTCTCCTGCCTTGCTCTTAAAACCACCAAGCGCAGTTATTGCTGCTGCATCTAAAAGTGTTGGTTCTATCTCTAAGTAGCACGCAAGTACTAGCATTAATTTACGATTATCTTGTATATGAGCTTTTACGCATTTATGAACCTCTTTGGCCTTCTCTATTACATCAGTTGTTTTAGTCTTACATCGTACGCCAATTGCTGTAGCATAATTTCCAAGTGCTCCCGTTTGATAACACTTAATCTTCTCCCGAATATCTACAGCTATAATAATCTTATTCGTACCCGTTTTTAAATACATGTGTGCCATTAGTAAATCATTCATAGAAATTCCATTTTCTTTACAAGAGGTTTTCATTTCTTCTAACTTGTCTCCGTAAAGTTGGTAAGACTTATAGCTAACCGTATGATTTTTAACATACTCCTTAGTAAATTCTTGGTATTGTTTATAAGTTACCTGGTGTTGTTCCTTTTTCCATTGTTTATTGGTACGTTTAATGAGCAGCTTACTAATACCAGATAATTCACTCTTAGATGGTAGGTCTTGTATACTCTTAATCAGTTTTTCTTCTATATATTTAGGGCTAATCCCGGATACATAATGATTAGCAAACTCCTGAGATAGTTCTAATAGACTACGTCCATCTGCTAATAAATGATGGGCAACAAAGAGAACCTTCATTCCATCCTTTAATGGATACACATATACTTTAAGTAACCCTTCTTCAAATAGATCCCATTTCTCCGCTGCAATACGCTTATAGTCTTCCCACATATGGTGTATGTTGGTTTTCTCTTCAAAGTAAATCATTGATTGTTCTTTTACTGCATAATAAAGCTTCTCTGTTCCTTCTTCATACTGGACTGTACATCTTAAAAAGGGATGTGCCTGCGCCAAGGTATCTAATGAAGCTTTTACTCTTTTTTCTTCATAGGGTGCATCTAATTCTAGTAGAATGCCAAAATGCATATTAGGACACATGAAATGAGCCCGCTCTGTTACTATATATTGCTTTTCCATACACTTCCTCCAATCATATGTATACTTTCTATTTTTAAACCCTGCATGTTGTTCTATGTCAATTTTATCTAAGTCTCCTCTATGTAAATATTCCTTCCTTGAACTGCATATATAAATCAAAAATTATAGCAGTAATGGTATAATTCCTAGTGACAAATAATCTACTAAGGTCCATACGCCCGATAATAATTCTAACCTTGAACCATTTTTACCATGAGGATTTTTTAAATAACGTATGCCTCCTAGTATACAGATGGCAATAGCAATTCCTAAGGTAACGCTACCTAGGGCTGCTCCTCCTAATTCATATAATGCAAAGAAAGTAGAAGCAAAGGAAATGATCATCGCCCCTAGCCATATACCAACACTGGCCTTTTTTCCCCATAACTTTGAATAAGTTTCAACCCCTTCTTCCTCATCTTCCTCTGCTCTGATTTTACGACCGACCTCTATGACCATGCCATCAAAGAAACTAGAAATAATGAACCAGACTAAAGCACTTCCTATTTGAACTCCTGGCCTAGGCAAAAACTCACAGGCAGTAGCAAAGAAATCTAGCTGAGGCATAATGAGCATATGACTAAACATATACCAGCCCATATGTTTTCTCAGCCAACTACTTATAAAAAACTCCTTACACATACAGCCATAATAAATCCATAGCACCACCAATAAAATCAGTAACCTTGGTTCGTACAAACCACAAATAATAAACTGACCTACTCCTAATACAAAGCCTATTTTTCCTAACTCTTCTCGCTTTACAAGTCCTCTGGGGACAGGTCTATAAGGTCTATATTTTGAGTCTTCTTCAAAATCCTTATATTCATCCGCAATACGAAGTAGCATAAAAAAGGAAATCGATACATAAAAGGAAACTGCTAAAGCTTTAATTGTAATCCTTCCATCAAGTGTTGCTGCTGAATAACTAATAGCACTGAAGCTAAATGCCAAAATCATAGGTATGTACATAGCTAACGGGAATCTTTCCTTTTGATAGATATACCATCTATTTTCTTTCATTCTGATTTTCCTCTCTATTATGGATTAGTTCAATATGCTTATCCGCCCAAAGCTGCAGAGCTTGTGCATTCATAGATATCCTCTGAAGTTCTTCTAATATATGATTAAAGTCCTCATGCTCATCTTCAGAAATCACACCATCTGCTGCAATTTGAATTAATTTTTCTCTCAGTTCATCAGCATTTTGTAATGAGCCTAATGCCTTTAGGGCAATACGATCAAACTCCTCTATCTCTATTGTCCTAACAGTCTTTTCTCCAATAGGACATTGTTTGGAACAATACACATTGCAGAGCTCCGGTGAGCCATAAGCTTTAGCTAACTGTAATACTTCTTCTGGATAAGGATTCACTGTGCCAAGTTCAATTCTTGCTAACCTTGTGCGATCCATTCCTATAAGTTCTGCTGTGCTTTCTCTACTATCAAATTTGCTTTCTTCCTCTGCTGCTTTATAACGTGCAATACAATACACGTTATCCGCTGCTTTCGTAGCTTTTTTACCCATTTTTTCTTTCCCCCATATCCCCTATAATCATCTTATAAATATTCATCTACTTTAGATTATTTTAAATAATAAAACAACTATTGTAAATGAATATTCAAAAGGTTGAAAAACCAATCACAACTAAAGAAGGAGGAAAAGAATGAATATAAGAAAAATCCACTTCAAGGCACCCTTACAAGGCGTATTTTACCAAAGGCACCAATGACAGTGCCTCAGCAGTAACCGCGTAGTTCATACGCACTTCACTTCCTATAATATAAAAGCAGTAAATGTACGATACATCTACTGCTCTTTTTTATTTATGCTAATAGTCATGTTACAATAACACCTATAGATATTACAGAAAATAAATAGTACTGCTATAAAATATAAAGTTCATTTTCCTCATCATAGGTAAATCCTGCTGATAGCAACGTATTACAGGAGGCCTTATTATCCTCATCAGGCTGTACAATAATTCTCTTGGCGCTTGTTGTTTCAAATAAATGTTTCACTAATAAGTTAATAATTTTTGTCCCTATTCCCTTTTTCAAGTAGTCCCTCTCGCCAATCATATAATCTATGCTATATGTCCCTTCTAGCTCAATATCGCCATGCCAGTCTTCTCCACTTAATTTATACTCATAGCACTGGCAAAAACCAATATCCTTTCCATCACAAACTACTATAAAATGTTCCACCCAAGAGAACTCATCTTGATCATGCTCTAGTTCATAAATCCAATCTAGTGGTTGTTCATACCATTTAGCAACATAGTCCTCATACACCCATTTTTTAAATAACCCAATATCACAACTTTTAAACTTTCTCAGCTCTAAATTATACATTGCCAATCCCCCCAAGGTTGAGTCTCTTTCACCTTATTTTTTAAATTTCATAATCTATGCACTTTCTATTCCTTAAAACAGAGCCCGCAAAGCTACTTACTCTTAAATGTTCTTCGTGAATTTGATAAGCTTGTAGTGTTTCTATAGAATCAAACTCACTCACTAAAATAACATCAAAACTCCCACTTTTTAATGCTTCTATGATTACTTCTATAGTCCTTATTTCTTTAATTTTAGCCTTTAATCCCTCTAACTCTTCTTTAACTTTTTTAGCATTATTACAGTTTTCTTCCTGTGATATTTCTTCTTTAAAATTCCATGCGACAATATGCTTAATCACTGTACTCCCCTACCCTTAATTCCAATATATCTCATTTTACTTAACCCCTGTAACATTCCCATTGGCATCAACCGTATACTGTCCTTTACTCATATCAAGCATGCAAAACCTATTTCCCCACTTATCAACTACAACAGCACATTTTCCAATATCGATATCAAAAGGGCCATACTCAAGTTTTCCACCTGCATCTAGAAAAACCTCTAACGCACTTTTTACTGATTCGACTTTAAAATTAACTTGCGGATTGTGTTCATTAACAAGTACAACTTCGGTTATAGCATCGCACATGCCAAGTCCGCATGAATAATCTGCCCTCCATAACAATTTGAGTCCAAGGGCATTTGAATAAAATGAAATACCATTATCAAGGTCATCAACATAAAAAGATACACAATCTACATTTTGAAATATGGAACTATCCATCATGTTCATCCTCTCTATTCTTATATTGAGCCCAAGCTAATTTTTAGCTTCCCCATATGTAATCTTCTCCACAACTTCTGATTTACTTCATTCACTCGCTATAAACACCTTGGTATGCTGTATTGCAAATTAAGTATTATTATATCATAATAGTCTTTATATTCAAACATTATAGCATCTAAAAACTCTAGCTACCACTCATACGATTCACCTTTAATTTATAAGTAATCGCTTCCAAATCTACATGATAGATATAAAAAAACAGGCTATCTAAGCCTGCTTTTTCCTCTTTGTTAGGATTTTATACCCTAAAGTTCTTAGGTAAAATAGAATGCTTATCATTCTAGCTTCCATCATTAACTATTAGATGTTACTGGAGAAGATTCTGCAAATTGACTATTGTAAAGTGATTCATAGAAACCACCTTGTGCCATCAGTTCTTCATGTGTTCCTTTTTCTATAATATTTCCGTCTTTCATAACTAGAATTAAGTCCGCACTCCTAATAGTTGAAAGTCTATGCGCAATGACAAAGCTTGTTCTACCCTTCATAATGTTTCTCATTGCCTTTTGAAGGATCAATTCAATTCTTGTATCTACTGAGCTTGTCGCTTCATCTAAAATTAAAATAGCTGGATCTGCTAATATCGCTCTAGCAATGGTTAACAGCTGCTTCTCACCTTGTGAAATATTAGATGCTTCTTCATTTAGCACCATATCATATCCATCTGGTAAGGTTTTAATAAAGTGATGGACATTAGCAACCTTGGCAGCCTCTATAATCTCTTCCCTCGTAGCGCCAAATCTTCCATACTCGATATTTTCAGCAATGGTACCTCTATACAACCAAGTGTCTTGTAGTACCATTCCAAAAAGACTTCTGAGGTCTTCTCTCTTCATGTCACGAATATCAATCCCATCTATCTTAATAGAACCACCACTTACATCATAAAAACGCATAAGCAAATTAATGAGTGTTGTTTTTCCTGCACCTGTTGGCCCTACAATAGCTACCATCTGACCACTTTTCACTTCTACATTTAAATCTTCAATTAGGGTAGCCCCTTCTTTATAACCAAACTTCACATGTTCAAAAGTTACATTTCCCTTAACATCTGTTAATTTAGCAGTATTCTGTGCATCACTTACTTCTTCCTCTTCTTCTAAAAACTCAAAAACACGCTCTGCTGCTACAAAAGCCGATTGAATCGCTGAAGAAAGCTGTGTAACTTGTGTAAGTGGCTGGTTAATCTGCCAAATATAACGGATAAAAGCTTGTAAATTCCCTACAGTTAGAGCCCCTCGGATGGTTAATATACCACCCATAGCCCCTATAACAGCAATTCCTAAATAACTTACAAGCGATACTAAAGGTGACATGATACTTGAAATAAACTGTGCCTTAAACCCTTCCTGACAAAGTTCTTCATTAATGCCTACAAATTCTTCTATGGCATCTTCTTGCTTACCATATAATTTAAGTTCGTTAAATCCCGTATACATCTCCTGTACAGCACCATTTAATTTTCCTAGTGCTTGTTGTTGATTATAAAATAATTGCTGAGATTTACCTACAATAAATTTAGATACTAGGTAGCTTAATGGTACAATAAGCGTAGCTACCAGGGCCATTTGAATATTAATAACATACATCATGCCAAGGGCAAGTGTAAGGGATAGCACTGAATTGATAATTTGACTAAAGCTTTGTTGCATTGCATTAGAGATTGTATCAATATCATTAGTAATACGACTGAGTACCTCTCCAAAACTATTTTGATCAAAATAATTAATAGGTAATTTTCTTATCTTGTTCTGCACGGCATTTCTTAAATCTCTCACCGTATTTTGAATCGCATTGGTTAATAAGAAACTTGCTACATACGTAAATAACGTACTTAATACGTAAAGTACCCCTAATAGAATGAGGACTTTAATAATATAATCAAAATGAATACCTGCATTCTCTAGTCCTTTACTAATAGCTAATACATCCTCTGTGAGCTGCGTGATAATGAGCCCCTCTGTTCTTGGCGTAATGGCATTAATGACTGCAGCACCGATAATAAATAAAATGGCTCCTAAAAAAGGAATCAAATAAGGTTTTAGAAAAGGAATGAGTTTTTGGATTGTTTCTTTAAAGTTTTTCATAGCATTAACTCCTCCTTTGATAGCTGTGATAAAGCAATTTCTTTATAAATTTCACAATTTCTTAGTAGATCCTCATGTTTACCACTACCTACTACTTCTCCCTCATTGAGTACAATAATTTGGTCTGCTTCTATAATAGAACCGATTCTTTGTGCCACTACTAATACAACAGCATCTGTTGTCTCTTCTTTAAGTTTTGCACGTAGGGTGGCATCTGTTTTAAAATCTAACGCAGAGAAACTATCATCAAAAATATATATTTCTGGTTTCCTTACAATGGCCCTAGCAATAGATAATCTCTGCTTTTGCCCCCCTGACATATTCGCGCCACCTTCACTAATAGGCTCCTCGAACCGCTTTGCTTTACGCTTAATAAAGGAATAAGCTTGTGCAACCTTTGTAGAGTGCTCTACCTCTTTGCTTGTTGCATCCTTCTTACCAAATCGAATGTTATTTGCAATGGTACCTGTAAATAATCTTGTCTTCTGTGGTATAAAACCTATTTTATTTCGTAGCGCTTTAAGATCATATTCCCTTACATCTACACCATTTACCTTTACAGATCCTTCTGTTACATCATAAAATCTCGGAATTAAATTAATCAGTGTACTTTTACCACTTCCTGTACTTCCAATAAAGGCAACCATTTCTCCTTTTTTAGCAGTAAAACTAATATTACGTAGTACAGGTTCTTCTCCATCTGGATAAGTAAAGGTAACATGCTCAAACTCTACTAAACCTTGCTCTTTCGTTTCGGTTACACCATTTTCTGGGCTTACAATGATAGGCTTACATTCTAATAGTTCCTGAATACGATTTGCAGACACTTGCGCTTTAGGATACATAATAAATACCATTGAGAAAAGCATAATAGAGAACATAGCATGGAATAAATAGTCAATAAAAGCTACTAATTCACCTACTTGAAGTGCCCCTAAGCTGATCATCTGACTGGATATCCAAAAAATTGCAATAATAGCTATATTAAGCATCAAGAAGAAAGTAGGCTGTGAAATAGCCATGAGCTTAAATAATTTTTTAGATACCTTTGCATAGTCTTCATTGGTATCTGAAAAGCGTTCATTTTCATGGTCATCATTTCCAAAGGCACGAATCACCCTGATACCTGTTAAATTTTCCCTTGAAATACGATTAAGTCTATCTAGTTTATTTTGTTGGTTCTCTGAAAGTGGGCCTGATAGCTTCGCAATAATCACTACTCCTAATATGATAAAGGGAATAGTAGCGGCTAAAACCCCTGATAAAGCTAAATTTGTCCGTACAATCATCACAACACTTACTAGGAACATAATGGGCGTTAAAAGTGCCATTCTGAGTAAAGTATTTGTAAATTGTAAAATTTGAAATGCATCATTGGTGGTTCTTGTAATCATTGAAGAAACACCGAAAGCATCATACTCGCTATGAGAAAATTCTTGTGCTTTTTTAAAAATATCATTTCGTATATCACGAGTAATATTGGTTGATATTTTAGATGAACAGTAGCCAAGCAGTATAGTGCCTAGTACACCAATAACTGAGATAATAGCCATAACAGTGCCCATTTGATAAATGTAGGGTATGTTACCCACAGCAATCCCATTATCAATAATCTTAGCCATAATGGTTGGTATGCCAAGCTCTACAAGTGCGAAACCAAAAACTGAAATAATATTTAAGCACACAAGAAGCTTATAATTTTTTAAATAGCTTAAAATGAGTCTCATATTGTTATACCTCCTTTTATATTTGACTTGCTTTTTTAATAGTTTTCATCATTATTGTATGTTAAACTATACAGTAACCATACAGTCAAGAGGAGATTATTTATATGGACAAAAAATTAGAAATTTACTTCACAACAGGTGAGTTTGCTAAGCTTTGTGGTGTAAAAAAACAAACCTTATTTCATTATGATGAAATCGGCTTATTCTCTCCTACTCTTGTTAAAGAAAATGGCTATCGCTACTATTCGTATCGTCAACTTTACACTTTTACAATGATTCTTACACTTAAGAACCTTCACATGCCTTTAAAGGATATTAAGACCTATCTTGATACACGTACGCCCGAAAACTATATACAGCTTCTAGAAGAAAAGCTATCTGAAGTAGATTCTGCTATAGCTGACCTCACTGAAATAAAAAACCGTCTTACTACTGCTACCCACCATACGGTGTTAGCACTTAACACAAGGCACGCTCAAACAGTTTTGGTAGAACAAGAAGAAGAATATCTTATTGTTAGTTCTAATTTAAGCTCTGCTACACACAAGGAATTCTCAACTTATATGCTAGAATACATTCAATTTTGTAAAAAGTATGCCTTAACGACTCATGATTCACTCGGGACACTTATTAAATTTGAAGATATAGCAAGTGGCCTTCAGGATTGTTTTACAAGCCTCTATGCCAAAACTCACGATACCACTATTCCATCCATTATCATTAAACCTAGAGGCTTATATGCTGTTACTTATCATCATGGAAGCTATGAAACGACACATGAAACATATAAGAAAATTCTAGAATTTATTCAAAGGCACCATCTTGAAGTCGGTGAATTCTTTTATGAGGATTATTTAATAGATGATATTGCCTCTTGTAAACCCGATGATTTTGTAACACGTATTATGATTCAAATAAAAGAGATGCCTTTACAAACTAGCGTATAAAAAGCCTTATATTTCCCTCCAAGTCTGGGAAAATATAAGGCTTCTATCTTATGCTAATAAAATTCTATCATTATCTAATTCTTTATGACTTTCCTTTTTAAATAAAGCTAATACATCTGGTACTGTCATATTAGCTCTTTGTTCCCCTTTAATATCTAGTACAATACTGCCACTATCCATCATAATGGTTCTATTTCCCAAATCTAAAGCAGATTGAATGTTATGGGTAATCATCATCGTTGTAATCTGATGCTCCTTAACGATTTCCTTTGTAATCTTAAGTACCTTATCAGCTGTACCAGGGTCTAGGGCTGCTGTATGTTCATCTAAAAGTAAAAGTTTTGGTGTTACTAGGGTACTCATCAGCAAGGTCACTGCTTGTCTTTGCCCACCAGAGAGAAGTCCCATTTTAGTCTTCATCCTGTCTTCAAGTCCTAGATCTAATTCTGCTAACCTTTCTCTAAAAAGTGCTTTTTCTTTACTACTCATTCCAAAGCTAAATCTCTTACTCGTGCTACGTGAGTATGATAAAAGCAGATTTTCTTCAATAGTCATAGAAGGAGCTGTTCCTTTAAGTGGGTCTTGAAAAAGCCTTCCTATATTTCTAGCTCTTTTGTATTCCTTTTCAAAGGTAATATACTTCCCATCTAAAATGATTTCTCCTTCATCAGAAAGAAAGTCTCCCGCAATCAAATTGAATAAAGTAGATTTACCAGCACCATTGGAACCAATCATCGTTACGAAATCGCCTGGTTCTAAGTGTAAGCTTACATCATTCATAGCTATCTTCTCATTGACGGTTCCTTTATTGAAGGTCTTACTTAAGTTATTAATTTTTAGCATTCGGTGTCCTTCCTCCCTCTGATTCTCTTGGATTTACTTACACTTACTTGTATGTACTTTTGTATAACAGGATAAGAAATAGCAATACCTACTATAATAGCAGAAATAAGTTTCATACTAGATGCTGTAATATTAACTGCTAATGCTGCAGCAATAATAATTCTATAAATAATAGAGCCTAAAACAGCAGCAAATATATTAACTGGAATAGATCTTCTCTTTACAAAGATATCTACAATCACCTCTCCTATAATTAAGGATGCTATCCCTATAACAACCATACCTGTTCCCATCCCTGCATCCGCAAAGGATTGCTTTTGAGCAATAAGTGCTCCTGAAGTTGCTACTAGTGCATTAGCAAGAGCAAGTCCAATAATCTTCATTAAGTCTACATTAATAGATGAAGCTCTTACCATTGCCTCATTATCGCCTGTAGCCCTAATGGAAAGGCCTAGCTTAGTAAATAAAAATAGTCCTAAAATAATACAAACCACTGCTACTACCACAAGTCCTACAATCATAACACCTTGATTCCCAAATAGGGCTTTGGCATAGGTGAAAATAGTATCTGAACCTAGAAGAGGAACATTAGACTTTTCCTTCATAACCATAATATTAATGGAGTATAAACCTGTCATGGTTAAAATACCTGCAAGTATTGGTTGTACCTTCAATTTAGTTTGCAGCGTAGCTGTTACCATTCCAGCTAAAACACCTGCTCCCATGGCAAGTAAAATCCCTAAAATAGGATGTCCTGCTACAACACAAATAGCAGACACAGCAGCCCCTAAAGTAAAACTACCATCTACTGTTAGATCCGGAATATCCAATATTCTATAGGAAATAAATAGTCCCAAAGTCATCAGCGTATACAGTAACCCCAGCTCCACTGCTGAAGTAATAGCTATCATATTCATCATCTAGTCTCCTTTTATAATATTGTTATTCATCCTTTTATATTTTATATACCAAAAGATGAATTAAGCTTATAACTCAAGTTTAATTCATCTTTTGATCATAATCAATTTTTATTATACTAACTATTCTAATTCTTACTTAACAAGTTATTCTACGATAGTTGCACCTTCTGAATCCGCTGGTGCACCGATTGCAGTAGCTGTTGTTTTATTAATTACTTTATAGAAATTATCAAGAGTAGCTACTGGGATTTCTGAAATAGATGTACCATTTAATACTTGTGCTGCCATTTCACCTGTTTTCTTTCCAAGGTCTTCATAGTTGATACCTACTGTTGCATATCCACCATCAGCTACCATTGAATCTGCTCCTACGTAAACTGGAATGCCTGCTGTTTTACCTACTTCTGCTAAAACTGGCATAGCTGAAGCAATACCGTTATCGATAGGTGTATAAATAGCATCTACTTTACCTGCTAAGATTTCTGCTGCTTGTTGAAGCTCTGATGTGTTAGTAATAGTACTTTCTTCATATGTAAAGCCGTACTTGTCAGCAAGTGCTTTTGCTTGTTCAATAACAGATTGTGAATTGGTTTCGCTTGCTGTGTAAAGGAAACCAATTGTTTTAACATCTGGTGTAAGCTCTTTGCAAAGTTCAAATACTTGATCTACTGGGATAGCATCTGAAGTCCCTGTTACATTGCTTGTTGGTGCTTCCATATTCTCTACTAATTTTGCTCCAAGTGGATCTGTTACTGCTGAGAAAATAATAGGTATATCTGTAGTTGCTGAAGCTACTGATTGAGCTGCTGGTGTAGCAATTGCTATAATAATATCTGCTTTATCTCCAACGAATTTACTAGCGATAGAATTTAAGTTAGATTGATCTGCTTGTGCATTTTGGTAATCGATTGTAATATTTTGACCCTCTACAAAACCTTGCTCTGCAAGAGCCTTTATCGTGCTTTCTCTAATAGTATCAAGACTTGGATGCTCTACGTATTGAACGATGGCTACCTTTTTCATTCCTTCTTTAGCTTCAGTACTTGGTGCTGCTGCTACTTCACCACTACTAGCCGTACTACTATTACCACAACCTGCTGTAAGCCCCATTAATAAACCTAATGCTACTATTTTTGCTACACTCTTTTTCATATTAATTCCTCCCATTTTTTCACTATTTTTGACAACTAAAAAAGCACCTATCCTTATACAAAGGACAGATGCGTTCATCTGCGGTACCACCTTAATTGACATACAAAATATGCCCACCTCGCTAGAATGCTAATACATTCTTGACCTGTGATAACGCTGGTCTTGCGTCTAGGATACTAAGGCTAATCACCTTTTCACCTCACCCTCTAGGGTCCATTTGTCTGATTCGCTTTCTATCAGGCTCTCACCTTCCCTGACTCTCTTTAAGTGCGCTATACAGTTTTATCTCCCTATCAACGGTTTACTTTTATTAATTTGTTGTTAGTATACTCCTACATTTTAAATTTGTCAAAATATTTTTCAATAGTTTTTAATTTTATGTCGTCACCTTGCTTTATTTTCCAATCTATGGTATGATGAATGAAATAATCAAAATAAACTAAATTTAATAAAATAATAAACTAAAGAACCGTCTTGTATAAGAAGGGCTTTTCGTATTGTGCTAAGTGCATGGATATAAAAAGTCCTTCTTATTTTTTTATCGAAAGGAGCGATCAGAGATGGAATTGGTAGGAAAAGCAATCAAACATGTTACATTTGGAAGAGGAGTTATAACAAATAGGACTGACAATATTCTTACGGTTGATTTTGCAGGTAATCATAAGAAATTTCTATTTCCAGATGCCTTCTCTCGTTTTATTTCTATAACGGACGAAGAAGGACAAGCCTATGTAGGCAAGATTTTAGACGATATATCAAAGATTAAAAATGCAGAGCAACTTGAACAAGAACGTTTACAAAGAATGCTCTTCTTGAAAGTAGCCCCTGAATCACAAGCAGCATTTGGTTTTATGGAAAATAGCCGTAACACCGTTTTAAAGTCATGGTCAGTTTTTGCAGGTAATTATTTAAGTGGATACTCTAAAGGAACCCCTAAGGTACCAACCAGACTCAAATTAAATTCTGCTTGCTTACTCACGGAATGTCCAGCTGGATGCCTCGAAGAAGAACGCCGTATTATCGGTGCATTTATGGTTAAGGATGATTTTGAAGGTAAGTACTGTGAAGACGGAATCATTCCAAGTCATGAGACTCATAGAATTTTACTTAACGATAAAGATGGTGAACTCCTCTTTTGGGATTACTTTTCATCAACTACACGTTCTCCAAGATGGGGCAGAATGGAAATGAAATATTTTTCTAACCTGCAAATGAAACGTATCTTAAATGATATGCAAAAAGTTATCACCGATCCATTGCAGCGAGAAACTGCTTCTGATTTCTATCGATACTTCTGTAAAGTTAACCGACTAAGTACTACAGAAGAAGAATCATAAAAATGCTCTATTGATTATAGGAACCTACTTTCAATAAATCCCAAGCCATCAATAATGAAATCAATTACTATCAGCTGCATCGTTTTGATAAGCACCAATTTCTTGAGATAAGTAAGATCAGTTATCTAGGAGGCTTAACAGTAAAAAGGCTGCTACACAAGTGTTCAACTACTCTTTAAAGATACAAAAAGCACAGGAAATCTCCCGTGCTTTTTGTATTTCATTATGGCTTTAAACTAAATCTAAACTCTCCCTATCACTTCCGAACTAGTGACCTCTGTGCTTTTCTTTGCGTTTCTCTTGTTTTAAGTCAAATTTATACTGCTTTTCTGCTTCTTTTTGCAATCTTGAGCGTGATTTTCGCTCTATTTTATTTTGTTCTTGTTGCTCTTTTAATGCTTGTTGTGCTTTTGTACCCATGCCTGTATTTTGCAGTTCTCTTTTTATAGCCCTTTGCATTTTTTTTGGATTCATAGGTTTTACAAGTTTTGATGGAACTTCCTCATAATGGCGCCTTTCTAACTGGCTCCACTTCTTTAAAATCAGTTCATATACTTCACAATCCTTAGGTTCTGGTCCAAAGGTTATCTTACAAACCTCATAATGACTACCTTCTTGTGCCTCATAAACACCTATCCAAAAAGGTCCCTCAAAAAGTATAGTAAAGCTTGACCTCATACTCTCCATCATCATTCCTCCTTTTAATTTACTTAGTAAAGAAGGGACAACCAAAGGAGGCAGGTTACTGATAGCACTTGCTACGTCCGGACTACCAACCGGAACTGTGTTTTTATCTTTACACTCTTATTCTACTCTCATTATTTGAGAAGTGGTATAACTAATTTTTAGCCCACTGCTTATTGGCTACAGATTTTCCATGACCAAAATGAATAATAGCTTCTCCCTGCTCAGTAATTTTAGTGGCACTTGCTAGCATAATCTGCTTATCTCCATAAAGCATGGATACTGTTGGATAAAACAGATTCATTAAAGCATCCCCTACTATTAAATCTGCTTCCCATACCTTTAATCCTATAGATCCTCTAGTATGTCCTGGTAATTCTATTACACTTGCTTCTATACCGTAGTTTTCTAGAGAATCTCCTTCATTTAAAAATAGAGTTGGTTCAAAAGCTTCTACAATATCATGCTTAAAACTTTCTAGAGAAAGTGCCAAAACGAGTTTTCCCATCACTTTGTCTGCAAACATAGGCTCTAGCATGTTATTTTTAATGAGTTCACAATCTGCTTTATGCATAGCAATAGGAGCTCCTAACTCTTTAGAAAGATAAGCAGCATTTTGTATATGATCTACATGCCCATGCGTTAATACAATAAGTTTAACATCTACTTGCCTACAGCTTTCTAGTATTTTATCTCTATATTTTGTTCTACTGGTATCTACTAGGATTGCCCTATTATTTTGCTTTATTAAAAAACAGTTACTATTCCCACACCGAATTCTTTCTATTTCCTTCACTTAAACTTCCCTCGCTTAATTTAGATTTTCTATCTGCCCTTCATTGTTTGGTACATAAATACTTTTTCTATTTAAATCTAGGTTTTTCGACCTTACTTGTATCACAAATTCCTCTAAAGCTGATATGGTTGCTACTAAGCAAACTATACCCATAGTAATATTTGCTGGTAAGATAGTCATTCCAAAAGGAAATATAAATAATAAAAGTCCCGTTAACTTATTAGCATAAGTGTGGAGCATAGCAAAGGTACTAAATTTAATGTACGCAATTAATACTGCTAGTAGCCTAACAGCTGCAATTCCTAGAACCCAAAATAATATGAGATAATTAGGCTTTACTAAAGGATAAAATATAATGACGGCCACAACAATCATAACAAAGTCTGCAATAGAATCAAGTTTAGCACCTAATTCGCTGGTATTACTGGTTTTTCTAGCAATATAACCATCTGCCATATCGCTTAACCCACAACCTATATATAAAATCCAAAACACACCACTTAGTGGTTCCACTTTAAGTAAAGCAATGCTCAGAACGATTCTTCCTACTGAGATGATATTTGGTATTGCTTTCACTTTTATCCCCCTCTACCTCTTTTTTCTAAAATTTAATTCTTATACTATAAATACCCTTACTTATTCATCTTCTTATGTTTATCTGTTTTGCTACTAGTTACTTCTTCCTAGGTATCTCGTTTTTATACTATCCTTTTTAATCTCCTCCCAAAAGATATTCTCCTTTATTATTTCTGGAAAAACATTTAAAGCCATTAGTTCTTTCTGACTCAGCCACTGTGCTTCTTTTATATATGCATCATCTTCTCCTTTGCCATAAATATTTTCTACAGTAAGATATCCATCTACTACATGCCCTCTCATAAATAATTCTAGATTTAAAATATCTCGTTCATCATCTTTAAATTCTCTTATATATAAAATATCCTCTACTTTTATCTGATAACCTGTTTCCTCCCATGCTTCCCTAATCACACATTCATAAATACTGGCATCGGTAGCTTCCAAACCACCTCCTGGTGGCATCCACCATTGATACTTTGTCTTAGGATGTACATGTTTTACTAATAAGACTTTACCTTCTTTCACTAATATGGCTGCAACTCTTATTCTTTGTTTCATCAAACGCTCTCCCCCACTATTTTAAAATGACTAAAAAGGCTCTCATACTGACTTATCATCATTACGGGAACCTTTCATTTTGAACTTCACCACTAGCTTAGTGCTCAGTTTCTACTGTATTATATATAGCACTTCCAGCTAATTTAATACTCCTTTCTAATCTTTCACTACTAATATGCTCTATTTGATCTTTAGCTGTATGATAATAGGGTTCGAGGGAACCATAGATACTTGCCCTTTTATTAGGGTCTATATTGATAAATACTGCAGCTGGTATACCTACCCTGGTAAAAGAATCGTGGTCAGAAGCACTGCTAGTTATTAATTCACCTGACTTATCCCTCTCTGCTTCAGCCTCATAACTTGTAGTCTTACTTGAAAAGCTCGTAAGTTCTTTTCCCACTCTTGAAGCCACTTCTGTTACTAAATTCTCTTTTCCATCAGCTGTATAAATACCCAGTTCTGTCACAGTTTCATAATCTGTTGCCACCATATCCAAATTAAAACAAGCTATACTTCTTGCTTTTTCATCTTGCGATAAGAATTTTGTATAAACCTTTGAACCTAGAAGTCCCTCCTCTTCTCCACCAAAAGCAACAAATCTTATTTCTTTATCAATATCTAAATCCTTCATGGCATTTGCAATCTCTAGCATAGCACCTGTTCCAGATGCATTGTCATTAGCTCCTGGTCCTGCACTCACACTATCAAAATGTGCGGTTACATAAACAATATCATCCGTATCTTGAGGATCTTCACCACTAGGTTTTCTAATTGCTTCTACATTCCAAGAAGTACATTTTTTAAAGAACTTACTATATTGAAACTTCTGCACTTCTACTGTCATACCTAACTTTTCTAATTCATCAGCAATATAACAAGCTGCTTCGTATTCTTTATCAGTAGCTGCTGGTCTAGAACCTATAGTGCCTGATAAATGATTAATAAAGCCTAAAGACCTTTCTACATTGACTTGTTCTATAAAAATAGCTGTCCTTTTATCCATAGTATCACTAGCAAAACAGGTCCCTACACTACCCAAAGCTACTATTGCTGACAATAGCCAAGCCTTTTTTCTATTTATTAAAAACACTTAAATCCCTCCTAATTCGCTTTAACTCATTACATTGTATCACTCTTAGGACGAATTAAATAATCTTAATATTTTTATAATATTATTTTTTCTTATTGAGTGATTATAGTAAATAGAGATTTGTAGTTACTTATTTTATTCTTTATTAGGGATTCGGTTACTTGGCTACATATATATAAGTATAAAACAAATAAATAGCTTCCCACGGCATAATTACCACAGCTTCAATCTGAGGAACTGACCGGGTCAGCCAAGTCTCAATCTATTGTTATAGGTACCTCTGGACTTAAGGAAGATGTTCACTGATGCGCTGCAAGGAAGACGCCATATATAAGTTGTTTTAAATGTTTTTATACGTCACATTATCAAATAAAGTTTTAAACCAGAGTCTTAAGGTCTTAGCTTCCTAGCATAGGGTGCACCGGCCAAGACTTTTAGGAGCTCCTCACTCATTGGTTTGACTTTCATAACTAGTTCTTAGTAGGCACTAAGCTATAACGCATACGTGCTGAGGAGTCATTTTGCGCCTTGATTAAGGCCTACTTAGCTAGTTGTGAAAGTTCATTTCAAGAGTCTGGAACAAAAAATAGCTCTTCAAGTAGTGATACTACTTGAAGAGCTATTTTTTGTTATCTTAGAAATACTAAAGGCCTCACAGCACCTTCAATACTTTCATAGCCCGCTTCTTTAATTTTTTCTAGATAGGCTCTTCCTCTATAATCTGCTAGGTTGAAGGCTTGCCACTTTTCATTTTGAAGATTATACTCCAACCTTGAAAGAATATAAGTTGCAGTGTCGTAATACATATCCTCTTGATATTCAAGTACTTCTGGATGTGAAGCTACCAATTCCTTAATAGGCCCTAAGGCACTACTACTTAAATTATAACAGCCACTTAAATCACTTGTTTTGCCTTGCTTATACAAATTTACATTTTGGCGAGCTACTAGGTAATCTACATTACTATAATTTAATCCTAAGTACATGACTGTAAACACAATAAATACTATCTTAATCAGCCTCAGTTTCTGCCAGAACACTTTAGCAAATACTAATATAACCACCATCAAGCTTAATACTAAAAACCAAGCTACATAAACTCTCCATAAGCTTAGGCCATATCTCTCCATATACATGAACATCTTAGAAAGAGCACAAGTCACCATAAAAGCTGTAAATCCTGTAATAAAACTAATCATCACTTTGATGTATGTATTTTTCTTTCCTTTTTCCCGCTTAGTAACATAGCTTAAAAACATAATAGTGAGCAAATTAAACCCTACTATTGGTAATGTCTCAAAAAAGCCTCTTCTCGCATATTCAGAAGATGAAAAATCTGCAGGCAATACACCCTTAAAAGCCGATACAAAATAGGCCAGCTGAGAACAGCAAAAGATCAAATAAACTAAGCAGAGCAATGTTCCTATGGTACTCACTACTACAAAATCTAGATAGATCCCTGGCTGATTAACCACACTATCTTCTTGATTAATGAGGTCATGTTCCTCATTTAAAATCCTCTCTGATTCATCCTCCATTAGCAAAGAATCTCTTGCCCTCTGAGGATCAATATAATTTTCTCTTACTTCTCTAACTTCCTTATGTGATAAGCCATAAAAATAACTAAAGAACATAAAGAATAAAACAACTACAAAGAATGACTTAGCACCCAGTTTATCAAAATTAAAGGTAAGGTTTTGGAATGCAAAATTGATTATTCCCTCAAAAGCAGCATCTGCACTGGCTAACAAGCCAACAACCACTAGCAGTATAGGTGTTGCAATAACTACTCCTAAAAGCACCTTACCTATTACTTTCATATTCCTTTTTTGCCCTGTTCCAAGTTCATCCTTAACTAATACAACAGGTTTATTAATAGACGCAAAAGGTAATGTAATTCCTAAACTCAGAACTTCTCCTACCCAAGCAGGTAAAAAAGCTGCTTGTTCACATTTTCCAAATACCTCAAGGGCATGTAATAAAATCAAAATGGCTAGAAATATGATGTTAAATCCTCTTAATACTGTATTTCCAAATATCACAAAACATAAGGTAGATAATACAATAGGTATCATAAGCCACTTAGCTAGCTTGCTCATTGCCCTATTATACAGTTTTGAAAACAAGCCCAAACATACAAAGTATGCTATCACTCCAGCTACTACCCCTAATCCAAGTCCCCCGAATAAAATAGTCTCCATGACGATAATAGCCAAAACAAGGGTTCCCCCCAACATCCATTTTTCAGCTCTCTCCATCCCAAAAGCCCCCTCTCTTTACCTCACTTAACTCACTTTTTTAACTCTTCCTCTTTAACATACTCTAGTAATTCTCCGGGTTGGCATTCTAGTACCTCACATAAGGCCTCTAATGTAGAAAAACGAACTGCCTTTCCTTTATTATTTTTAAGAACAGATAAATTCGCCAAGGTAATTCCTACCTTCTCAGAAAGCTCATTCATACTCATTTTGCGTTTAGCAAGCATTACATCTAAATTAACGATAATAGGCATCTTTCTTCACCTCATCTTCTTTTACAATTTTTCGCTATTCCTTAAATCGTTAATTCATTTTCCTCTTTAATTTCAATGGCTAGTTCTACAAGTCGATATAAAATAGCTGCAATTAAAGCTACCATAAAAGCTCCGGCTGTAATAACAATAATACCAAAGGTAGCCTGCATGAAAATACAGGTAAATAAGTAACAAAGGAAAATAAACAAAGCACAAATACTAATGACTTTTAAACTCTGACTACTGCTACCTGAGAAAGGCTCACGATCAATAATATTTTTGGCTAGTTTTCTAGTCATCCATAATACAATCCAAGCTGGTACTCCTGTAATATAAAGTAGAACTAGAATTTTATAGTGTTCTACTAAATTGTAGAAGGTACTCCCCTCAAAAATAAAATCCATTAACCAAGGTAATGCTGCAAGACTAGCTGTTGCTAGTGCAAGTCCACCCATTACGACCCAGTATAATAATTGACTTAAGATATCTGTTTTTAATTTTCTCATAATTCCTCACCTCAAAATGTATTATAGTACAACGCAAAATGTAAAGCAATATATTTTTATCGTTTTTCGATATATTTTTATTGAAACATGGTTATGGACTCTAAAAAACACCATCATAGCCTGCAAAAGACTATGATGGTGTTTTTTATTCCTCTTCCAACTCCTCACCTTCAATATATTTATATTCTAATAAGTCTCCTGGTTGACACTCCAATACTCTACAAATAGCATTGATAGTAGAAAAACGTACCGCCTTTACTTTACCTGTCTTTAAATTAGAAAGATTAACAATAGATATCCCTACTTGCTGCGAGAGTTCACTAAGCTGCATCTTTCTATCTGCTAACATTCTATCCAAACGTACAATAATAGCCATGTTGTCCTTCCTTCCTATACGGTTTCATCATATTCGTTTTGCAAGTAACAGCCATATTTAAAAATTCCAGAAATCAAGATAATAATAACACCTAATAATATAGTACTTCCATCTAAAGCATTAATGGTAAAATTAATGTTTTCTAGTCCTAACGAATTTATCATAGGAATTACAAGATTATAAATTATAATATAACTTAGTGATTCAAAAAGGCTGCCTATTATTACAGTAATTCCTATTATCATCAATCTTTTAGAATTCTTTTCATCGAAAGGTTTACCACCCTCCACTGTTATTAATAAGTCTCTAATCATCTTAACAATGACAATAGTCGTAATGATTATAGGAATCATTGAACTAGCTATAGCTAAAATGAGTGTTCTAACTTGAGCCACTTCTAATAATTTATTGTCTCTTAGGTGAATATTAAGATGTCTTCCTATATTTAATTGCAAACCAACATGTGCAAAACTACTATTAGGAATAAAAACCATTATCCCTCCAATAATAATCCCCCCAACTAAACCAATAATCATTATAACAATCATTACATTCATCATTATTTTTAGTGCTTTTGCAAATTTTTTAACCCTATCTACATTCACCTTACGACTCATCCTAACCCCACCTTATCATTCAGAATATTTATAAATATATAATATGTTTAAGTTTATATTTTGTCAATAATTTTTTAATGATAAACATTAAATTATTATCTTTATTATATTTAACATTTTACATCTTGCACCAACTAAATAAAGTTTCAAACCAGAATCTGGAGCCAAAAAGCTCTCACCATGTACCTAAATACTTAGTGAGAGCTTTTTATTATTTACTTAAGCCTACTATAGCTTCATATTCATAAGGATAGACAGCTCATCTGTCTTAAATCCTTTTTTATTATAAAATCCTTCTGTTCTTTCCCCTTTTAAAGTAACTAAATAAATTTGAGTAATTCCTTCTTTACTCAATTCAGCTTTAAATGTATCTAATAAAGCTGTTCCAATTCCCAGCCCCTGCGTATTATTGCTAATGTAAAACTCTTGAATTTGAAAATGAACACCATCATAATACTGTTCCTTACGACCTAGAATGACACCCACTAATTCATCATCAATATAACAAGCAAGCCCTCTCGTATGAGGATTATCCATCATTTCTTCTAGCCTTTTAGTGGCTGTTTGTATAGTCCAATGGTCATACCAAGGTTCTTCATTAAACACTTTCACAAAAAGCTCAGCGTATTGTAATAACTTATCTTGAGTAATGACTTGAAATTGCTTTTCCACTTTATATCTCCTTATCTCGTAAATCGATTTGCTTTTATAACTCAATGAAACTACTCTAAGGCTAATCCCTCAAGTAGTAATTTTATACCTTCTAGCATACGTTCATCTATGACTTGTGGCTTTTCTTCCACATACCACTCATAAGCTTTTTTGAGTCCTGCTATTAGAGGTGTTTTTGCTACTAGAAGCTCCCTATCACACTTTGAAGTATCTAATAAGTAAGTACACTCTCTAAAAGGAAAATACATTCTAGAAACCATACCCTCTGGTGTTTTCAACTTAATTATTTGTGCTTGCTTACCCATTACCTCAGCTGCTGTCTCTACCCATTCTTCATAAGTCACCTGCTCTTTATGAGTCACATTGTAAACTTGTCCTATAGCTTTTTCTTCATACATAGCAGCTTCAAATAGCTTTACTAGATCTTCAATATAAAGAAATTGTACTCTCGTATCCCCCTCTGGTACTAAAACAGGTTGATTCTTTGAAATTTGATGGAACAAGTAGCTTTCACGATATAGATTATTGCCAGGTCCGTAAATGTAAGTTGGCCTCAACATAGTAACAGGTATTCCTTTTGCCTGATACAATTCAAATAAGTAATCTTCTATGGCCAATTTATCTAAACCATATTTACCCCAATTCTTATTTTCTCCTTTTGAAAAGGTTTCATCCATAATCTCTTCAGAAGGTATGTACACTGCCCCTGAGCTACAGAAAATATAACGTTTTAGCTGCGAAGTATCTAGGACCTTAAAAAGGTTTGTTACATCTTCTAAAGTATAGGCTGAGATATCAAAAACATAATCAAAAGCTTTTCCTTCTATATTGAAAGCTATTTCTGAAATACATTTACGATCCCCCTTATAATGAGCCGTAAACCCACTGTATTTCACAGGCCTTACTCCCCTTGTAAAAATAGATACTTGATGTCCTTTTTCAATCATATACTTAGCTAATGCTTCACTTACAAACTCAGTTCCACCCATAATGAGTATTTCCAAACTCATCGCCTTCTTTCCTCTGACATAGTAAAAACCCTAGCTTCTAAAAATTCATCTTCATTATAGCATACGAATTGTCCTTCCTTACCATTTGCTCTATAATAGTAAGAAATATCTGTTTTCTAGACATCATGCAGCCACTAAGAGAAATGACTGAGGAATGATTCAAAATAAAAACAGGAGGCTACCTATGGATTACCGAAATAAACTTTTTACCCATAAGAACCCCTATGATTTAGCTGGAACAGATGGTCTTTTTATAAAGGCCATTAAGCAAAATGGACAATTCCAATATGAGCATTGCCCTGAATATGCAACAATACTTGATAGCAACCACTTCTCTTTTTCCTCATTAAATACAATCAATGATTTAGCCAAGTTACCTTTTATTCCAACTCTATTCTTTAAATCACACCAGCTTTTCACCATGCCACCTGAAAAACTTCTTATTAAAGCAACCTCCTCTGGTACTAAAGGTAAGAAAAGTCATATTGGCTTTGATAATCTAGGCCTTTATTGTGGCCTTCGTATGGTTCTTCGTCTAGGAAAAATTCATCAACTCTTTTCCATTAAACCCACTAATTATATTCTCCTCGGTTATGAACCTCATAAAAGTAATCAAACAGCTGTCACTAAAACAGCTTTTGGAGCTACTTTATTTGCTCCTCCCTTACATCGTGCTTATGCTATGAAGTATACGTCTGATGGTTATAAAGTAGACTTAGAAGGCCTTATTACTGCTCTTGAAAAGTATAGCCATCAACCTTTTCCTATTCGCTTCATGGGTTTTCCTTCTTATACTTATTTCCTACTGGAAAAATTAAAGGAAAAGGAACTAAATTTCAAGCTCAAAAAAGGCTCTAAGGTCTTATTAGGGGGTGGCTGGAAGCAATTCTTTACTAGCCAAGTTGATAAAAAAGAACTTTATCAATTAATTGAAAACACTTTAGGCATTCCAGAATCTCATGTTGTAGAATTTTTCGGTGCTGTTGAGCACCCTATTTTATACTGTGATTGTCCTAACCATCATTTTCATATTCCTATTTATAGTAGGGTTATTATAAGAGATGTTCATACATTAGAACCTGTTAAAAATGGCCAAATAGGTCTTATCAATCTTATTACTCCAATGGTCAAAAGCGTTCCTCTACTCAGTGTAATGACTGACGATCTAGGTATATTACATGATGGGGTGTCTTGTGGCTGTGGTATTACTTCTCCTTACCTAGAAATCATAGGTAGAGTCGGACTTCAAGATATCAAAACCTGTGCTGCTGGTGCGGCAGACTTATTAAAGGAGATGAAGCTATGATTTTAATAAATGGTGATATTATCCCCTCTCATATGCAAAATAAAATTCTAGAAGACCTCCCCTCTATGCTGAGTCAAACTTTAGCTACTAGTATGCTTAATCCTTATTGGGTAATAGAAGCTTGTGATCGGCTTTCTAAAAAACTAGCAAATGGTGATTATAATCATTTTATTTCTAGACTTCCTATAGACCAAACCTTAGTAAAGGAGGAATTACATACTGTTATCCATATGCTCAAAAGAGAAAGTTTACTTTGTAAATTACATACAGAATTAGGCTCTAAACCTTTTGAACCTGAAATCATTCTCCCTCCTTTTGAGGAGAGAGCTATTATCAAACATACTTATCCTCTAGGTGTTTTATTTCATATTGCCGCAGGCAATGCTGATGGCCTTCCTGCTTGTAGCATCGTTGAAGGCTTATTAGCTGGTAATATTAATATCTTAAAGCTCCCACAAGCAGATAAAGATCTGTCTATCACTTTACTTGCTGAGCTTATTACTATAGACCCTAGACTCAAGGAATATATTTATGTTTTTGATACACCTTCAACTGATCTTGAAGCTATGAAATATATGGCTCAGCTCTCTGATGGTGTTGTCGTTTGGGGTGGTGATTTAGCTGTAGCTGCTGTTAGAAAAATGGTTAATCCAGGTACCAAACTTATTGAATGGGGCCATAAATTGGGCTTTGCTTATATAGTCCCTAATGCCATAAAGGATTCTGCTCTTACTGCTTTAGCTCTGCATATTTTTAGGACCAAACAACTTTTATGTAGTTCTTGTCAAACCATTTATATTGATACCGAAAATATAGATGAAATCTATAGCTTCTGTGAAATGTTCCTTCCTTTTATGGAACAAGCTGCTATTAAGTATCCTATTAATGATATAGGCGCTATTGCTCAGTCTAGCTTACAAGTTTATAATGCTGAACTAGAAAGTCTTTTTTCTACCAACCGTACTTATAAAGGTGAAGGTGCAAGTTTAATTGCCAAATCAGATCATACGCTAGAACTTTCTTTTATGTTTGGTAACTGCCTTGTTAAACCCTTATCTCGTCATCAGTTATTAGAAGTCCTTCGTCAAAGTAAGCCTTACCTTCAAACAGCTGGTTTACTCTGTCTTGCCAAAGACTATCCTGTTCTCTCCAATTTACTTCTGAGGGCTGGTATAGTTAGGGTAAAGGAACTTGGCAAAATGTCTGACATTACTTGTATGGATGCTCATGATGGAGACTATCCTCTTAGGCGCTACACAAGAATAACAGAATGTGATGCTATTGAGTATGATACTCTTAACATATAAAAGGCTACAAAAACATTTAAGCACGTCTTAAAAGTTGATTACACAACTAAAGACGTGCTTTTTAGTTACCTTAATTTATTGGGATTTAATTTCATAAATAAAATTTTAGGATAAAGCTTGACAAATTAGTAAATAATAATTATTATTAGTTATATAGATAAATGATATAGATTATCATTTGATAGTGAAAATATAGGAGGAATAAATTATGTCATTAATTAATAAAAAAGTTTCAGATTTTAAAGTTCAAGCATACCAAAACGGTGATTTTAAAGAGGTAACACTAGATTCATTAAAAGGACATTGGTCAGTCTTTGTATTCTATCCAGCAGACTTCACTTTCGTTTGCCCAACAGAACTAGGTGAGCTTGCAGATAACTATGCAAAATTCCAAGAAATTGGTTGTGAAGTATACTCAGTATCTACAGATACTCACTTTGTTCACAAAGCATGGGCTGATACTTCAGATACAATCGGTAAAATCAAATACCCAATGCTAGCAGACCCAACTGGTAAACTCGCTAGAGATTTCGAAGTTATGATTGAAGATGAGGGCTTAGCTCTAAGAGGTTCATTCGTTATTAACCCAGAAGGTGAAATCAAAGCTTACGAAATTCATGATAATGGTATCGGAAGAAATGCAGAAGAATTACTAAGAAAAGTTCAAGCAGCTCAATTCGTTGCAGAACATGGTGATCAAGTTTGCCCAGCTAAATGGCAACCAGGTGAAGATACTTTAACACCAAGCTTAGATTTAATTGGAAAACTTTAATAAAATGAAGTTAGAGGAAGCTGCTACTTTGCAGCTTCCTCTTATTAAATAAAGATATTTTTAAAGAATTAACCTTTCATTTGATTATTTAACAATGTTTTGATTTAGTTAAGACAGAATTGATATTACAGATGAATGACTAACTTCATATTCAATTAAAAAATGAAAAGGAGGATTAATAATGGAAAAAATTTATGACTTAGTAATCATTGGTGGCGGTCCAGCTGGACTTTCTGCCGGGATTTATGCTGGAAGAGCCAAATTAAATACCCTCATTATCGAAAAAGATGAGTTAGGAGGACAGGTAAATAAGACCTATGAAGTTTCCAACTACCCAGGTGCTAGAGATAGCAATGGTCCAAAACTCATGTCTGATATGAGAGCCCAAGCAGATGATTTTAATGTAAACTTTTTATCAGCAACTGTTTTAGGTGTCTCATTAAATGGTGATACTAAAATTCTTCAAACAGATAAAGGTGATGTCAAAGGAAGATCTGTAATCATTGCAACTGGTGCTTCTCCAAGACAACTAGGCTTTAAAGGTGAAAAAGAGTTTACTGGAAGAGGTGTTGCATACTGTTCTACTTGTGATGGACAATTCTTTGAAGGTCTCGAGGTATTTGTTATTGGTGCTGGCTTTGCTGCGGCAGAAGAAGCCATATTCCTTACCAAATATGCGACTAAAGTAACTGTGATTGCTAGAGAACCAGAGTTTACTTGTGCCAAGTCTATTGCAGATAAGGTATTGTCACATCCTAAAATCGAAGTCAAATTTAATACAGAAATCATTGAAGCTAGCGGAGATGATATGGTCAACTACGCTAAATTTACTAACAACCAAACAGGAGAAAGCTTTGAATATCACGCCAAAGAGGAAGATGGCTCATTTGGTGTCTTTGTTTTTGTAGGCTATGCACCTCAAAGTGAGCTATTTCGAGAAGTATTAGAAATGGACCCTGCTGGATATATCATTACTAATGAAAATATGGAAACTAATATTCCAGGTGTTTATGTAGCTGGCGATTTAAGACCAAAGGCTCTAAGACAAATTGTAACGGCTGTTTCAGATGGTGCTATTGCTGCTACAGCAGCTGAAAGATACGTTATTGAACTTAAAGACAGATTAGGTATTAAGGACGAATATATTCCACCTAAAAAAGTAGAAAAAGTTGCTCCTATTAGTTCTAGTTCAGAAAATATACTAACAGCTGGACGTAGTTCTCTTTTAAACGATGGCCTAAGAACACAACTACAAGGTGTTTTAAGTAGAATGGAAAAAGAAGTGACACTTATTACTATTGTAGATGAGCAGAATGCAAAGTCTATTGAATTAAGAGATTTATTGTTAGACATTGCTGATTTAGGTGAAAAAATTAATCTTGAAGTTTATACCAAGGGACAAAACAAAGACCTTGAAGCTCAGTTTAATGTAGAACGTTACCCTGTAGTATTCCTTTTAGATCATGCTAAAACATATAGCGGTGTTAAATTCTATGGCGTACCAGGTGGTCATGAGCTCAATTCTTTCATATTAGCTATTTATAATCTAGCTGGACCTGGTCAAGCCATTAACGAACAAGTCCTAACAGACATTAAAGATTTAAATCAAAATACTAATATTAAAGTTTGTGTTTCCCTCTCATGTCACCTCTGTCCAGATGTCGTTGTAGCTGCTCAGAGAATTGCCATGGAAAATAAAAATGTAGAAACAGAAATGATTGATATTTCTCTCTTTAAAGAATTAAAAGACCAGTATAAGGTCATGAGTGTACCTGCCGTTATTATCAACAATGAAAAAGTATACTTTGGTGCTAAAAAAATAGACGAAATCGTAAAACTTATTTCATAAAAAAGGAGCTGAGCGCTAAAAAATTAGTGCCCAGCTCCTCTTTCTATATAACACCAATAGCTAGGCATAGAAAAGCCTGACTATTGGTGTTAATCCAAGTTGTATTCGACTTATCTTCGAATTAGGAAAAGTCCTGCAACATCACGATTTTTATGCAAAAGATCAAATTGCTTCATAAGGAGCTGTGTTCTCACATTCTATAGGTAATGTCCTTTTAATCTCAGAATGGCACCATCTCACAGCATTAATGACAATTCTCTGTATCTCTTTCATATGATAAATCGGATATTCCTCATGTCCTGGTTGGAAATAAAAAATTCTTCCATAGCCCCTTGTAAAAGTACAGCCACTTCTAAATACCTCTCCACTTGCAAACCATCCTGTAAAAACGACTTCATCTGGCTTAGGTATATCAAAGAATTCTCCATACATTTCTTCCTCTGGAATATCTATAGTTTCTGGAACTCCTACTGCAATAGGATGATATGGCGCAGTAACCCAAAGGCGTTCTCTTGAACCCTCTCGCCATTTTAAACTCATAGAAGTTCCTAGAAGGACTTTCATGATTTTACTATAGTGTGCTGAGTGTAGTGCAATAAGTCCCATCCCCGCAAGAACATGATTTCTTACTCTTTGAACAACCTCATCACTTACTTCTTCCTGCTTTGCATGACTCCACCAGATGAGTACATCTGTATGATTTAGCACTTCTTCTGTAAGCCCATGTTCCTCCATATCTAAGGTTGCGCACCTTACAGTGATGGCTTCTTCTTTTCCTAAGAATTCTGCTATGCAGCTATGTATACCTTCTGGATAAATGGCTTTGATTGCTTCATATTCTCTTTCATGCACAAATTCATTCCATACAGTAACTCTTATCATAAGACTAGACCTCCACTTTTCTTCTTATCCACTTTGCGGATTCTATCATAAATTCAAGATAGTTTTCTGCTCCAAAATGTTCAATGGCTAAACATCCATCATAATGCATTTTAGATAGCTCTTCTAAAACCTCAGACATTTTAATAAACCCTTTACCCACAGATATCGGACATATATTGCCGTTTTCATCATAGGCCCTATCCTTACAGTGCACGTGAATGACTTTATTTTTTAGCGTCTCAAAAGCTTCAAGCTCGTCCTCACCACTAATAATAAAATTCCCTGTATCTAAAGTAACATAAAGCGACGGAATTTCATCCAGAAAAGTACCCATTCCGCTTATTGAGCATAAGGGGCTTTTCTCATCATCAAAATCTTCTATCGTTACTCTCATTCCATTTGCCTCAGCCATCTTGCAAAGTTTTCTTGTTCCTTCAATCATTTGTTCTAGTTCTCTTTTTCTAGCACTTTCATCTGTTTTACTATAAAAGCCTGGAACAATCATTATTTTATCTGCTTCCATAGCCATTGCTAGCTTTATATGCTTCTTGCAGTTCTCTAAATCCTCAGTCTCGGAAAAATCATAAAATCCATAAATACTAGAGACAGAAAACTCATTTCTTTTAAGAAGTTCCAAAAGCTTATCTGGATTCAAGATATCATCTCTATCCAGCTCAACAGCAGTAATGCCTACTTCCTTTATTTTTTTTAGGATTTTCTCCTCTGTACACCCTACCTGCTTTGCTGCTTCTACTATATGATGATAAAAGACAGATATTTTCATACAATTCACCCTTATTTATTATACTTTAATTCATTGTACCATTTAATCAAATAATGAGACAACCAAAAGAAAAAATTAGCTTGCAAACAAAGTTGTTCCATAGCAAAAAAGGATATTTTCAACCAATTCATTGAAAATATCCTTTTCATTTATATTTTCTAATTTAGTCAAGTCCTCTTAATTAGACCTCTGCTATTATAACCACCTTATAAAAATATCATTTTCTAGTTTTACCTTTCAACTTGACACTTTAATAAGGAAAGAAAGGATATGGCTGAGCATAAGGAAATGGTGGAGCATAATATGGATAAGGTAATAATGATAGTGCTAGTATAGTAGCAAGTGGAAATCTCATACGTCTAAACCTTCTAAATCTCCTAGGATTCCTAAATTGCATCTGTCTATTATCTTCATCATCTCGAATGATTACATCTTCTCCCATAAGAACATTAACACCATCTGGCTCAACGCTTTCAATAACACCATCAAATTCTCGACCATCTTGCATTCTTATAATAACATGATAATTCATCATTTCTTTACACTCATTAAATAAATTCTGTAAGTTTGAACTATTATTTGCTTCTGATTGCATTTTATCAACTCCTTCATATACTATAATATTAATTTGTAAAAAAATGGTTCCATATCCAATAAATAAAATCTATGTGAGCTTGCTTAATCTATATCTTAGTTAATCCCATTTTAATATTTAAAAAATTAAAAAAATTAATTCTTCAAATAGTAGATTTAATTTAAAAACTAGCATATAATCAATAAATAGTATTATTAAATATTTTTTATTAAATGCTCTCCCATTAATAATTAACTAGTTACATCCATTTTTATATGTATTCTCTAGAAAGGTACTTAATATGATATACAATGAATAAAAAAAATCGAAAACCCAAAGTCCTCTTTTTTATATTTTCTTTTAGCATTATAGTAAGCATTATTTACCTTTCAAACTATTATTACCTACAATATAAAAATGAAACCTTATATAAGGGACTTCAAACCAAAGCCATTCAAACTAAGACAAAAGAATTTTTTAAAACAACTCAGCCATCTTCCTCGAACCAAGAGACTCTCTTCGAAAGCTCCTATTTAAGTATTGACTTTAATGAGTTAAAAAAACTTAATAATGACATTTACGCTTGGATATATATTCCTGGTACAGAAATCAATTATCCAATACTCCAGCATCCAGAAGATGATAATTACTATTTAAATCACAACATAGATGGTCAAAGGGGCTATCCTGGCTGTATCTATTCGGAGAGCTATAACAAAATAGATTTCTCAGATCCAGTTACTGTAATATACGGCCACAATATGAACAACGGAACTATGTTTGGCTCATTGCATAAATATGAGGATGCTAACTTCTTAAATGAGAATTATTGTATCTCTATTTATACACCACAACAAGCTTTTAAATATGAAATAGTCTTAGTAACAGAATATGATAATAGTCATATTTTAAAGCAGTTTGATTTCCTAAATGAGGGGGGTAAAACTCTATTTCTAAAAAATATCTTAAATGAATCTCAAAAAGTCCTAACCAAAGATCTAGATGTTAATTCAACTTCCCAATTACTTATTTTATCAACCTGTTTAAAAACTAATTCTGCTAAAAGACTTCTAATAATAGCTCAAAAACTATAAGACAATACTATTTATTAATTAGTTTTATATAGATATTAGATACATTACACTTATTCCCTATTACTGAATAGTCCCCTTATCGGATTATTAATAAAATTTAATTCAGGCACATATATTTTATATGTTATCTTGTTCAAACTGAAAGGACGGATTCTATTAATGAAACAAAAACGCAAATTTAGATTCAAAGTTGCATCAATACTTGCATTAACTCTTATTTCATTTACTTGCTTAAACTACACTACATATGCACAACCAACATACAACAAAGCCTATACAATCGAAAATGTTTTAAGTGATTATGAATACTTTATACGAGAGGATTTAACAGCCACTAATTCAGGCCATTGTGTTAGCGCCATTGCAGTAGGAGGCATATTAGATACACCAAACACGGTAGGTGATGCTCAAGTAGTTGCTTCTTATGTTAAACACGTAAAAAGGCTATCTAATTTCGAACAAGGAAAATGGCTTGATAATTCACCCTATAGTTCATATAAAGTAACTGACTTTTATTATGATACCCTAGATTCCAGCTTACCAGGTTGGCTTACTGAAAAATTTACACATTCTCCAGGGTATATTGACTTTGATAAAGCCTTTACAGAGCTCGAAGATCAATCAGTTGCATGGAGTACATCAGGGACCTCTGCTTATTCAATAAATAGTGGGACATTAACCCTTACATTAGCTCCTGCAAAGGATACCTATATAACTATTCCATATAATGCTATTACCACTGCAAGTAGTATTGTTATTGAAGGCCTTTCATCTGTTCAAGATTTTGTAGACTATAGATATATCATTTCTATTACAGGAGTAGAAAGTACTGATTTTACACTTTCATTTTATAACATTAACATGAATGGTAAATCTTTTAGCCAAGCATTAAAAGACCTTCAAGGCGGAACCAATGGCGCACAAATAAACCTTGAAGGAATGAAATTGGTTTGGAATTTTCCAGATGCAACTGGAAACCTAACGGCCCAAGGACTTTCTGGACACCTAGTGGCACCACAAGCTGATGTTTCATTAGAGGGTGGCAACTTTGAAGGAGGCATTATTGCTAAGAATGTTAAAAAATCCGATGCAGAAGGCCATTTCTATCCTTTTTATAAACCTGGAGTAACTCCTGAGCCTAGCCCTAGTCCTACCTCTAGCCCTGAACCTACTTCTAGCCCTGAGCCTACTTCTAGTCCTAGTCCTACTCCTACTCCTACTCCTAGCCCTGAGCCTACTTCTAGTCCTAGTCCTACTTCTAGCCCTAGTCCTACTTCTAGCCCTAGTCCTACTTCTAGCCCTAGTCCTACTTCTAGCCCTGAACCTACTTCTAGTCCTACTCCTGGCCCTGAACCTACTTCTGTTCCTACTTCTGGCCCTGAACCTACTTCTGTTCCTACTTCTAGTCCTACTCCTGGCCCTGAACCTACTTCTGTTCCTACTTCTGGCCCTGAACCTACTTCTGGTCCTACTTCTGGCCCTGAACCTACTTCTGGTCCTACTTCTGTTCCTACTTCTGGTCCTGCTTCTGGCCCTAATGACACCTCTAATAGCACTTCTTCTGGTGATACTAATTCTTATTTATTGGGTGCCAATGCTACTCTTGATGGTCAAGCGAACTCAAACACACAGGATAATGCCTCTCCTAAGACCGGCGAAAATCATTCAACAACCGTCTTTTTAATAATTATCCTTATATCAGGAGTCGGACTCCTTAGTATAAAAAAACAAAGCAAGAAGCATACAAAATAAATAAATTCATAAAAATAAGAAGTGTAGTCTAATCTGTACTAGATCTACACTTCTTATTTTTATACCTACTTAATTTTTATCACTATCACTTGTCTCTTTTAATTTAAGATTTCTGCTGTATCATTTTTCTTATCTTTTATTTTATGAATATTTAACATAGTCATTCTTGCTATAGGCTGTGCCACAAAAGTTTCTACAGCAAAAGCTATAGCAAAGTTTCTTGGCCATTTATAGAAGAATGTATGAATTGGCTCCATACTTATTTTCCCTACACCAATCCATGTTCCTATTACTGTTAAGAATATTGACATTAAAAGAACTGTACATAATGTGTTTATAATGATATGTGCATTAAAACTATCTTCTTTTGCAATAATTTTTGAAGTCATCCACTCAGCTGGTTTATGTGTCAATAAAACTAAAGCAATAACACTTATCCAAACAAATGGTATGACTCTTAATGTATCAGCCCATACATACATATTAAATCCAAATTCAAAACAAGTAATTAATGGTGCAATTATATTTACTGATATAATAGATATAGTAGCTAAAAACAAAGCAAATTCCTTTTTGTTACGTGGTAGCTTCATATAAAATTCCATTTTTGTCTTCCTCTTTTCTTTTAACTTAGTACTGGAGCAAAAATAAAGCGTGAGACCATTATACATAGTCTCACGCTGAACAATTATACGCGCCAATATTCATTTACTTGTTATTATAAATAAACATTTTACTTTTTTCAAGCATACTTTTTTATTGATTTTATTTTAAATAAAACCATATTTTTTGTTTATGATACGGTTCACCTTACCTAGTTAAGGGAAAGGTAAAATATCTATATCCATTATATTTTAGGCCATTATGACAAATAAGTCTTTCGGCCTAGCTTCCATAATACTTTTAGCTAATTCTTTCCTTAATACTAATAGTCTTTCTTGATCTTCTTCCTTCATAGGTACATTCTCTGCCTTGCACTTATGTGCTAGCTTTGAATAAGTAATGAATTCATCTGGAATAATACCTTCTTTTAAATATAGCTTAATAAGCTTTTCATTATATCCTATTTCAAAATAGTATCTGCCACCACCTGGAGCTAGCTGCCCTAACTTATCCTCAGCATACTCAAGGTCTAGTCTTAATCTATCATATGTTTTTACACGCATAACCATTTCAGCTGCATCAATAATACCTTTACCATTGCATCCTATACCACTATAAAAGCTAAAGTTTCCTCTCTCTGGCACTTCATCACAAAGTTTAGGAAACGTCATAAGCATGATCTTAAATGCAAGTGCTGCTCCACCTAACATTTGCTTCCCATGGTATTTTAATAAATCTTCATAAGTGATTTCAATAATATCATTATGGTCTTTTACTTTAATTTTTTCTACCATTACTATTTACTCCTATTTATTTGATGAAAAGTTCATCTGTGTTAATTGGTTGTTCAATCATTTCTGTTTCATACATAAAGTCTGCTACATTTTGAAATGCTTTATAGTCTTCTTCTGTTACTTCAATATTAAAGTCATATTGAGCAAACATTTCCTCAACAGCTGCTTTATCTAAATCTAGTTCTGTTGCAACAATTTCCATAGTTTCTTCATGGTTTGTATTGATATATTCAATGATGCTAGCTTGTGCATTCATAAATACTTCTAATTCTTCTTTGTATTCATTATAGAAGTCTTCTCTAACTGCTACTGCAATAACTGCATCTGTTAACCCTTTACCATCTGTTACTAAGTTATATCCTTGTTGTTTTGATTTGTAAGCAGTAGGCCCTGCAACAAGTGCAGCATCAATGCTACCACCGTCTAATGCTGCTTTTGCATCTGGAATAGACATGTTTACATAGTTAATATCATCAATGGTCATATTCGCTTCTTTAAGATAGGCTACTAGTAATTGGTGTAAATTAGTTCCAACTGGGCCTGCAACTGTTTTACCTCTTAAATCTTCTGCTGATTTAATTGTTTCATCACCTGAATATAAGCAAAATGCTTCTGGAGATCTACTGTACATATTTAAGATTTTAATGTCCGCACCATTTGCTGCTGCTAGAACAACAGAAGTACCTCCAACAGCATATAAGATATCTACATCTCCTGATGCTAATGCTTGAGTTTGATCAGCTCCTGATGTAATCTCTGCATACTTAACTTCAATTGTTTTACCATTTTTGCTAAATTCATCAACAAATGCATTTTGATTTTTTTGGATAATACTTGGCACATTAAGTGGTGATGTTACATGAGTAATTGTTAATTCATCTAATGTTGATTGTGATAAATCTATAGCTCCTGTATCAACTGCCTCTGTAGGTGTAGGTTCTGTTGTTGTAGTGTCATTGCTACCAGCTGATGAATTACTATTTGATGCACATCCTACCATAGATGTCATCATTACCCCCATTACTAATGCTGATGTTAATACTTTCTTTGCTAATTTCATTACTTTTCTCCTTTGTTTGTGTCTTTTTATTAAACAATTTTTAAATCATCAATAATTTGTTTTTTTAATCCTACAAATTTATCATCTAATAAGTCTCTTACATGATTTTCTTCCTCAATTTCATATTGAGACTTAATGATTCCTTTTTCTAAAATCACTATTTTATCTCCGAGAATCAGTGCTTCATCTATGCTATGTGTAACAAATAAAATAGAACATCTTGTCTTATGATGAATCTTTAATAACTCTTTTTGCATTTGTTCTCTTGTGAAAAAGTCTAATGCTGAAAAAGGCTCATCCATCATGATAAAATCTGGATTATAAGCTATTGCCCTTGCAATAGATACTCTTTGCTTCATACCACCTGATAACTGACTTGGGTAAGCACTACAAAATTTCTTTAGACCTACCATTTCAATGATCTCATCTATTTTTTCATAATTGACTTCTTTATTTTTAAGGCCAAAGGTTATATTCTTTTTGACATCTAACCATGGCATTAATCGGTCTTCTTGAAAAACATATGCCTTTCTTTTTAAATCGATACCTTGAATGGCTCCTTGCTCAAATCCTTCTAAACCTGATACAAGCCTTAATAGTGTAGTTTTCCCACATCCACTTCGTCCTAAAATAATCGTAATTTTATTAGTTGGTATAGTTAAATCAATACCATCTAGAACTTTAACCTGGTCTTTCTCCACTGCATAAAACTTACTTACATTTACTAATTTAATCCCATCCATTTTTCTCTGACCCTTTCAAAGTCTTATCAATTATCAGCGCAAATAACCTGTCAGTGATATACCCCACTACACCGATTACTAAAATCCCAACAATCACCTTATCTGTCCTGGACATTTGTTGAGCAAATAAAATCATGTGACCTAGTCCAGCTGATGCAGCAATCATCTCTGCACTAATAATAGCTCGCCAGCTATAACCCAGGCCTATGCGCATACCTACTAATATATCCGACATGGCATATGGCAATCTAATCTTAAAGAAACTATCTACCTCGGAGTAGCCATAAATTTCTCCAACTTCTAGCAACTTCTTATCACAGCTTACAAAGCCTTTGACTGTGTTTAAATAGATTGGAAAAAATGCAGTTAATACGATAATACCAACTTTTGTTGTCTCACCTATACCAAACCATAAAATTAATAGTGATATTAGACTTAATGGTGGCACATTTTTTAAAAACTGAACAATGCTTTCATAGTAGTCATTACATCGAGGCAAAATAATCCTCACCATTGCAAGCAGAAATGCTACTAGTGTTGCTATTAAAAAACCTTTTAAAACCCTGATATAACTAATATAGATATCTTCAAAAATTTCACCTGTTTGAAGCATCTTAAAGAAGCTATTTAGAACCTTAGATGGTGATGGTAATATATAAGAACTCACTATCCCCATCTTTGTTACAAGTGCCCATATTGAAATCAGAATAACTACTGAAATGGTGGTTTTAATTACTTTACTTCTGTTCATTGATTAATACTCCATCTCCATTATGGCAACCATTATGACAATACAGCATTTCGACTAATTCATCTTTCTCATATAAATTCATCTTAAAATAATTTTCTATATTCTCTTCTCCAGAAATGCTACTTATTTTAACCTCTAAATTTTCAAAATACCCTGGTGGAATTGGACTTTCATCCAGTGATTTGATTTGAATTTCTCTATCTGGATCTAAATGCTTTAAGAATTCTTTCCAGCTTATAAACTCCGTATCTTTTAGTTTCAGCTTATTTCCATAGCTTGCCAAACTCTCGCATGGTGTTGTAATAATCTTCTCATGGCCTTTTAGCTCTTCTCTGCCTGCTAGCTCTATTCCACAGTGTATCAAGATTGGGTCAATTGAAGGTACTAATAGTTTTCTATTATCTAAATATGGGCTCATTGTCTCAATAGCTTTTGGACAGCGTTTATCTACGATAGTTAACTTTGTTTGCTTAAGCATCTCGTTATACTTTTCTTTTACTAGCTTATGCCAATCTACCTTTACTTCTATTCTCTGATAACCCTTCTGAAGTAATGCCTTATCTAATTGTTCTTTCATATACATCTTGTCTATAACAGGATTAATAAAAATGTATCTCATAACTTCCTCTTCTTTAATTATTTTTCAAATTAATGGTATTTAACATATTAAGTATTTTAATCACTTTGTTCAGTATACATTATTAGATATTGATATTCAATATCATTTATGAAAAACCTCATAATTCTTCTCAAAATTCTTTATATCTATCTTCTTAGTTCAAAATTTCCAAACCATATAAATATTTAACTTAATAAATTGCCCACGAAAAAAGAGGGCTTATTAGCCCTCGCAGTTATCCTAATATATCTTACAGTAGCGTATAAAAATAATTCAAATGAAATTCCAGTAATAAAATCCCTGGTCAAATAGCAATTTCAGCCTCTTTGCTTAGATCCTATTATTTTTCTAATATTTTCTCGATTTCTACTACATACATTATATGATAATCTCTTTCTGGATACCACTCATCTATAATACCCTTATCAATAAAACATTCTTCTTTTAATGCTTGTGCATACAGCTTTTTGCATATTAATGTTAATCTAGCTTCATCAAAATAGGGTACATCCTCATATTGTTTCACAGTTAAGTTTGCCTTAGAAATTTTATCCTCATCTCTACCTGAAACTCTTCCTAAATATCCTAGTTCTTTTCTGTAACTATTAGGTAAAACTGAAATCGAAAGTCTATCTGCTGAATCTACAAACTCTCTTGTATAACGTTGTGGCCTAATAAAGATATAAGCTACTTTTTTATTCCACATTATACCTAATCCGCCCCATGAAGCAGTCATTGTATTTACTCTTCCGTCCTTTTCTGCAGTAATTAATAGCCAATCCTTCCCTATCATGTTAAAAGAGTTTTCATTAAAATGGTCATGTGATATCTCCTTCATAATATGTCCCTCCATTTAATATGTTGTTTAATTAATTATAGCACCTTTGCCTTTACATTTGTTCTAAATACGCCTTTACCTCTAATAAAGATGCAAACTGCTTATGTAGCAAAGGTAGAATATCCTCTGTTGGTTCAATTAAATCCGGTACCATAATAACATTAAGGCCTGCACTACTTGCTGAGCGAATTCCATTTAAGGAGTCTTCTATACAAATTGCTTCACTAGGTTCTACCCCGAGAAGCCTACAAGCCATTTGATAGATTTCAGGGTTTGGCTTACTGTGCTTTACCATATCTCCTCCTACTATTACTTCAAAATACTCTTCTATCTTTGCTTCTCTTAAATGAGAAAGTACACCTTGTTTTTTAGTAGAAGAAGCCAGGCCTATTTTATAGCCTTTTTCTTTTAAGTAAGCTAATAGTTCATGAACACCTAATTTGATAGGTAACCCATTATCTTCTATATCTTTAAAGAACAATTTACCTGCTTTTGTTCTAAAGCCTTCAAAATCAAACGTCTCACCATAGTGTTTAAGAAAAACTAACCTGGTATCTTCATAGCTTCTACCGATACAATCCTTTAATACCATATCAATTCCTTCCATAGCTTCTTCTTTTGCCACTTGACTCCAGGCCACAGAAACAAGACGCTCTGTATCAAAAAGAACACCATCCATATCAAAAACAACTGCTTTTATCATTTCTTTTTCCCTTCCTAATACTATTCATTCAAATAGCCGAATCACTATTTACTAGTGATTTAGCTATCCCTCTTAATTTATGCTTTTCTAATTGGCTCACAATTTCTAGTATAGCTTAAGCTCTATTACTTTATTCAATCACAAAAATGGATAGTTGGCTATTATTTTTCTCCGAAAGTATCCCCATAACTTTCTTTAAGGAGTAAAATAATCCCCAAACTATCCACTTAACCACATCTTATTTCCTTTATTGCTTATTTGTCTTATCTCTTTGTTATTTATTACCTTACTTTTATATCTCTATTTATTACACCTTAATCACTTATACTTTTTGCTCTCATTGTGCTTAGCTTACTAGCGAGCTTATAAATTCGTATCTTTCAATCCTTCAATAATGTTCTGTCCTTTGACCTTAGCCCCAGAATAAAACATGGAAGCCCCTATAATCACGAACACCGAAATAATAACTGTTATTATGCTACCTACTGGAACGAAGAAATCAAAATCAAAGCTATTACTAAGCTGCTTATATATAACCACCATAATCATAAAACTTATAGGTAATCCATAAAGCAATGCTTTAAGACCATAGAATATACTTTCAAAGTTGATCATTTTATTGAAGCCTTTTGGTGTCATTCCTACTGACCTTAACATAGAAAATTCTCTTTTCCTAAGTGCAATGCTAGTAGAAATAGTATTAAATATATTAGCCACACTTACAAGGGTAATGAGGACAATAAAGCCATAGATAAATACTTTTATGACAGTTTGTATTTGCTCCGAAGTCTGTTTTTCTTCATAAATATTATAAATACTATAGATTGGATTTCCACTATTTTCTTGCAGTGCTTGAATATCTTTTTGTAATCCAAAAGGATCCTTTGAAGTTAAATACATTGTTGGATAGCTAGATATTTCATACCCCATATGTTCATTACTATTTTTCATAAGTGTATTAAGCACATCTTCAGATACAATTAAATTAAGGGTATTATCATTTTCTTGAATTCCCATTCCCATTGGAGGCTCTTTAGCAAATCCAGCAAAAGCTATTTCTTCACCATCTAATATCTTTTCTTCGTTACTAGCTTCATCCCATTCTCGCCTGCTTAATGTAAGCTTATCATTTATAGAGGCTCGGATTACTTCCTCATCTCTATAATTTTGCGTTTCTTTATCCTTAAATTTAGCACGATTTAATACAATAGCTGCTGGTGTTTGAGGATTATTTAATAAATTGATATCTGTTCCTACTGACTGTGCATATGCTTTTAAGGCTTCATTTTCTAATGCTATAAGATTAACATTGTAAAAATAGCCTCTTTCTTCTATCCCACCCAAAAATTCTTTTATATGACTTGGTGTCATTTCATTAGGTAAATTGGCTTCGAAGTATACCGTTTCTAATAAGCTATACTTTTCCACCTTATCAAGACTTTTTAGCTTCTCTAGCTCTACTTTCCTTTCTACATCATTTCTATAGTTAACTGATACACGTATATCATAGTTTGTATTTTGTACCATCATTTCCAGTGAACGATTCATGTAAGCCGAAAAAGTAGCTGTTGTCAAAAAGAGTATAATACTAATGATTAATGAGAAAAGTGTTGCACGATAACGGCGCCCATTCCTTTTTAAATTCTTTAAGGCCAGTTCTCCTTCAAAACCAAATAGTCTTCTTGTAAACTTTGAGGTTTTAATTTTTTTCTTATTCATTTTAATATCCGTTGTTTGCCTAATGGCTTCAATTGCCGATATCTTAGAAGCTCTTCTAGCTGGTATATAAGTTGAAATAAAAATAGTTAAAATAGAAATAAGCACTGTACTTATAACAGCTATGGGTGATACTACCAAATGTAAGTTTTCTTCTATACTCATAATATTTTTAAACATACCATTAATAGCACCAAAAGTAATACTCATTCCTAAAAACCCTGCCAAAAGACCTAGCGGAATACTAATTCCTCCAATAACAGCACCTTCAAAGAATACAGAATCTCTCTTTTGTTTCTTAGTTGCCCCTACACTTGCCAGCATACCTAAATACTGAGAACGCTCTGCTACTGAAATAGCAAAAGCATTATAGATAAGGGAAACGGAACCTGCCATAATAATGATTAAAACAATGCTGACTACACCAAATAATGCAAAAATTAAACTACTATTGCTATTTACACCATAGCAAGCTAATAGCTCACTATTGGGTTCCACAACTTCTATGCCAACTTTTATACCCAGGGCTGCATTATGTTCATAGATACCCACATTTAAATTTTTTAGTAAAACGGATACTGTAACAGTAGCCTCACTCGGTATTTCATCTGGGCTAATATAAGTCATAAGCTCATACGCAGGGGACCAACTATATTCTTCTTTTGACTTCTTGGTTACACCTACAATCGTATATTCCTGTGTTTGCTGAGCTGCAAAAGTCTCCATACTTTCCCCTTCAGCATTTCTCACAAAACTATATCCTTGATTTAGGGTTCCTTCTTCCTTTTCACCTGTTTCCTCATTGATAGCATATCTTTGTCCTAAATCTAGTTTTATCTTATCTCCAACTTTATAAGATAAGCCTGTACTAGATTCTAAGTGTTCTGGAATGACTATTTCATTACTAGCCTTAGGTAAACGCCCTTCTATTAGGTTGACCGGCATTAACTCAAAGCCTTCTTGATTATAACCTTTTACAAATAAATAAGGTTTATCACTATTCTTGGTAGCTTCTAAGATAGAGTAACCTACTGGATAGCTCACTACTACTTTGTCTACATTTTCATCTTCTTGAAGAATTGCTATATCCTTTGCTTTCATATCATGATAACGCATATGCCAGTTACCATCAGAGCTTATAGCGACTCGTTTCATCAAATCCATAGCAGAACTCACAGAAACTGTTACCGCTGTAACCATTGCTACGGAGATAATGGCTCCTATAATAGTTACTAAAGTTCTTCTTTTATTCATCTTTAACTGTCTAAGCGTTAGCTTATTTACAATATTCATCGACGAATCACCTCGTCTTTAGCTAGCTTACCATCTTCAATGGATATAATTCGGTCTGCTTGAAGAGCAATACGTTCGTCATGAGTAATCATAATAAGTGTCTGATTATACTCCTTGTTAAACATCTTTAAGAGTTCTACAATTTCCATTCCATTTTTACTATCTAAATTACCCGTTGGCTCATCTGCTAAAATCAAAGCCGGGTTATTAATTAGCGCTCGTCCGATGGACACCCTTTGTTGTTGTCCTCCAGAAAGCTGATTAGGTAAATGATTCACTCTTTCAATTAAATTAAGCGTGTTTAAAAGATCATTTAAATGTCTTTGATCCACTTTTTGCTGATCTAACAGTAAAGGAAGTGTCATATTCTCCTCTACATTAAGTACAGGAATTAAATTATAAAACTGATAAATTAGGCCTAATTGCCTTCTTCTAAAAATAGCTAATTTGTTTTCATCTAACTGGTAAATATCTGTTCCATCCACAAATACCTTACCACTTGTTGGTCTATCTACACCTCCTAAAAGATGTAGTAAAGTAGACTTTCCCGAACCTGAAGCACCGATGATAGCTACAAACTCTCCTGTCTCTACTGAAAATGATATATTATCAAGGGCCTTTACTGCTGTCTCGCCACTGCCATATACTTTTGATAGGTTTTCTATTCGTAAGATCTCCATTTTCATCCTCCTCTTAGGTTATACTCCTATATTATTCTCTCTGGATTACATCCTTGTGATTGTATTATGACAGTTTTGTCACCATTACATAACTAATGAAGAATTAAGAATGAAGAATGAATCTTTAAACCTCTACAGCAGAATAGCTCAATTTTCTTTATACAACTTTCTTGTAAAATCTAATTCTAAAGCTTGTTCCCTTACCTTTTTCACTTTTCACAGTAATATCTCCATTTTGTCCAAGTACAATACTACGTGCCATGGCTAGTCCAATGCCCACACTTTCACTGCTAGCATTCTTCCCTCTATAAAATCGCTTAAAAATATTCGGTATATCTTCTGAATCTATACCCTCTCCATTATCCACAATCACTACTTCTGTATACAGCGGGTTTTCCACAGTGTACACATGAATTTCCCCACCTACAGGTGTATGTTCCATGCAATTCTTAATAATATTAACAACAGCTTCAGCACTCCAATTAAAATCACCTACGAAGTATACTTTATCTCCCTCTACTACTAAGCTTTGTTCTTTTAGCTCCATAGGTATCAAAAGTGGCTGAACGGCTTTATTAATTAAGGCTTTTACCTCTACAGGTTCTTTCTTGAACTTAATTGTTCCTGCATCTATCTTGGAGAGTTTTAGAAGTGAACTTACTAGCCATTCAATTCTCTCTAGCTGCAGTCTAATCCTTCTTGTAAACTCTAACCTTTTATCATCTGCTAAGTCAGGGCTTGCTAGTAGCTCTGTCATCATAATCATAGAGGTAAGAGGTGTTTTTAATTGGTGTGATATGTCTGATATAGCATCTGCTAAATAAACCTTATCCCTCTTTAATAACTCAGACTGCTCTGATAGCCTTAAAGTAACTTTATAAATTTCATTTTTTAATATACTTAACTCGCCTTCTTGATTATCTCTAATATCTAATGAGTATTCTCCCGAACAAATGCGGTGCAAATAAGATGATAACTCATCTAATTTTTTATAGCGCCTTCTATTAAAAAACCATATTAAAATGAGTAACAGAATACTTGTTCCTAAAGCTAAAAATCCCGCACTAGTATTTAAAATAAAAGCACCTATTATATTAATAAGTGCTACTATCAACATGCCAACAAGCAGTACTCTATATTCTTTATTCCGAATCATCTATCTTCCCACCTTATAACCAATTCCTCTAATCGTCGTAATAAATGTTGGATTCCCAGGGTCATCTTCTAATTTATCTCTTAAACGTTTAATATAAACTGTTACAGTATTATCATTTACAAAGTCTCCTGCAATATCCCATATGCCTTCTAACAGCTGATTTCTAGATAAAGCCTGCCCCTCATGCGTAATGAAAGTAAGCAGCAGTCTGTATTCTAAAGCTGTCAATTGCACCTCTTTATTATTCTTATAAACCTTGGCTTCCAAGGTGTTTATTCTAATATTATTATAATTAAAAATAGCTTTTGTACTGTCTGTTTTATTATGACGGCGCAATACTGACTTAATCCTAGAAATAAATTCTCGAATTCTAAAAGGTTTAGTTACATAATCATCTGCGCCCATATCCAGTCCCATAACTACATTAACTTCATCATCACAAGCTGTTAAAAAAATGACTGGAATATCTCTATTCTCTTTCGCCACCTTACAAAGCTCATAACCAGAACCATCAGGAAGAGTAAGGTCTAAAAGGCACAAATCTACTACTTCGTTTTCTATATAAGTTTTCCCCTCTGCCACATTGCCGCATACTTTAACCTCATAACCTTCTTGTCCCAGTGAATACTCTATTCCCATTGCAATGGATAAATCATCTTCTACAACTAAGATTTTCATTTATTCCCCTCTTCCCCTCAATATTTAGATATCTACACCTTTAATAAATATACAAAAAGAAAGCTATACACTAATGGCCTTCTTTTGGATTTGATATCATTAAAATTTGCTCTGTATAGATATTATTATTTTATAAGACCTATCTTTGGGCTTAGTATAACCCAACTTATATAAGTTTAAAAAGCCTTATTTTTTAATTATCGTACCTTTTGGGTCATATATACCTTTCATTTTGTTTACAAGCCAAGGTATACGGCAAGAATACAATTGATTCATTAGATTGCTTTAGATATAATTAGTCACAAAGAGATTCCATACGAAGGGGCTATTAAAAATGGATAATACATTCAGTAAAAAATATACGATAGAAATTTATGATGTTGATTCAAATTATAGATGTAAATACTCATCTCTAATGAATTATTTATGGGATGTAGTTGTTTCACAAAGTGATTCTTTAGGAGAAACAGATAATGGTCTTATTAATAATTGCGCTTGGGTTCTACTCAAATATGACTTAACCATTATCGAATATCCCAAATTTCGCGACACTATCACTGTTGAAACGGATATTGTAGGCATAAAAAAATTATATGGCTATCGAAGTTTTAAAATTAAAACTTCAGAAGGTACTCTCCTTGCTTCTGGTATTTCCACTGCTGTGCTTATTGACATTAATAAAAGACGCCCTGTAAGAATCTCCCCTGAACAATGTAAGCTCTATGGAATAGAAAAGGAATTAGAAGAAAACATTCCCTTAGACGATTTTATACAACTTGAAGGCTATAAATATTCAAAGGATTATCGCGCACGACATAGTGATATTGATATCAATCAACATGTAAATAATGTTAAGTATCTTGAAATGGCAGTTGATACTTTACCTAGAACTATTTTAAATACGTCTGAAATCTCAAATATTAAAGTACTATATAAAAAAGAAGCCCTAGATGAAGCTTCTTTACACGTTTGTAGTGATGTTATAGAAAATGAGAAGGGTCACTTAACGACCCTTCATACAATAATAGATTTAACTCATGATAAATTACTTACAAAGTTAGAACTTAAATGGAGAAAAATATAGCCATAACCGTTTTAAAGAAGAAATATATACTATTCTTTTACAGGAGTTAACGTATACATTTGGAAATTGCCTTTTTCAAAATCCTCTCTTGGATAAACTTCAATGGTAAACTGTCCATTTATATTAACCTTGTTCTTTTTGGCCCAAGCTTTTACATTTCTTTTGCCCATTACCTCACCCGTTAGTTGTTCAAATGTCTCGGCATTAAATGTATCTTTAATGTACTTACCTAAAGGAATTATAAATGAGAGACAATCCTTTTCAACCTTGTCTATCTCTGTTACTCCGCATCCTGCAATATAATCAGGTGTTTTATTTAAACAAACGGCATATTCAACAACGGGTGTTTCCGCATTTTTAACACTGCCTCTATATGTTTCACCATAAATATCCCACAGCTTTCCAAGGCTGGCAAATGAAACTGGTAAACCTGATTTTTGTAAACTTAGCCCAACAACTTTAATTTCCCTATCAATTACTATTATCTCTGTACTATTTTTCTCAACAAACATCATATCGCACCATTCCTTCTCTTAATATAAATAGTTCGTAGTTGTACTTCATCTAAAAAATTAATTTGCCCCTGTACTATTTTTCATCATTCTACTGTTTTCAGATAATTTTGTCTATACCCTTTATTTAGAATTACCGAAACATTTATATTGGGTTTAGCCCTTACATATGCCCTCTTTACGATATTGATAATTATTTTCATTTTTTGTTTACATGAACTTCTTTTTATATTAAGATATTCATATAATGACTATAAAGACTTCAATGAGTCCGTAATGGAGGTTCTATGCACCGATTTATTTATCTCACTATAGGTTTCATTTTTTTAGCTCTTGGCTTATTAGGGGTTGTATTCCCAGTTCTCCCTACTACGCCTTTTTTATTGGCGACTTCTTTTTGCTTTGCTAAAGGTTCCGATCGCTTTCACCGTTGGTTCACTGAAACCAAAATTTATAAAAATAACTTAGAGAGCTTCGTAAACGAGAGAGCCATGACGCTTAAAACTAAAATATGCATACTTGCTTTTGCCTCAATCATGTTGCTCTTCCCTCTCATCTTTGTGGATGTATTAGCTTTTAGGCTATTTATTATTGCACTGTATATCATTAAGTACTATTACTTTATCTTTAGAATTAAAACAGTCTAAGTTAGCTATTCCATTCCTAATTTTATTTTCATTGTTTTAATACTAGAAATTTATACACAAGGAGTTTTAGAAATTTATGTTTAATCCACGACTTATTAAATTAGTCCCCAACAGTATCCACTTTATTATTCACACTGTGCTTTATCAGTGGATGGGTTTACTTTTTAATATACTTGCTACTTTTTCAACTGCCTTCTTAATAGAAGGTTTATTTTTTGACAAGCTTACTACACATGCAATACTCATTGCCTTTGGGTTTATTATTCTGGCTATTGTAGTTCGCTTTATTACAAATATTAAAGCTACCCGCGCTTCTTACTACGCAAGTAGTGAAGTAAAAAACAAGCTTCGTTCTCTCATTTATAACAAACTGTTAGAACTAGGTATCCACTATAACGAAGAAGTTTCAACTTCAAAGGTGGTTCAGATGGCTAGTGAAGGTGTAGAACAAATCGATATTTACTTTGGTCGTTATTTACCTCAGCTTTTTTATAGCTTATTAGCACCTATTACCTTATTTATTATCCTCTCCTTCCTTAATATCAAGGTAGCTTTTATTTTATTAGTGTGTGTACCACTGATTCCTATATCAATTATTGCAGTTAACAAGTTTGCTAAAAAACTCTTTCATAAATACTGGGCTTCTTATACTGGACTAGGAGATCATTTCTTAGATAACTTAGAAGGTCTTACAACGCTTAAAGTCTATGAAGCTGATGAGTACTACAATGAAGTGATGAATACGGATGCTGAACACTTTAGAAAAATCACTATGAAAGTACTCACCATGCAGCTTAATTCCATCACACTGATGGACCTTATTGCCTATGGCGGTGCAGCCATTGGTATTATCTGCAGCTTAATTGCTTTTGGAAATGGAAGCATTAGCTTAAGTGAAACCATTGTCTTCTTACTTTTAACAAGTGAATTCTTCATTCCACTTCGTCTATTAGGTTCTTTCTTCCACGTAGCAATGAACGGAATGGCAGCTGCTAAAAATATATTCGCTCTTATTGATATTGAATCTAAAGATGAAATAGCTACTACTCAGGCGTTTAAAAATGGAGATATTCAAATCTCAAATGTTAACTTTAGCTATGATGAAGACCGTCAGATTTTAAAAGACATCTCTATGTCTATTAGGCAAAACAGCTTTGTATCTATTGTAGGAGAATCAGGCTGTGGTAAATCTACTATTGTTTCTCTTCTTATGGGATTTAATAAACGCTTTGAGGGCCACATAAGCATTGACGGGGTGCCACTGGGTAGCATTGATTCAAAATCATTTATGGAGAATGTATGTATTGTTAAGCATCAAAACTACCTTTTTAAAGGTAGCATTAGACACAATCTCCTCATGGGAAATAAAAATGCAACAGATGAAGCGTTATTAGAAGCCTTAAAACAAGTGAACCTCTATGACTTTGTTATGTCAGAAGGCGGTCTTGACTTTATGCTAACTGAAGGGGCTTCTAATCTTTCAGGTGGACAAGCACAACGATTAGCTTTAGCCCGTGCTTTACTCCATGATGCTTCTATTTATATCTTTGACGAAGCAACTTCAAATATCGATGTTGAAAGTGAAGGCATTATTTATAACATCATTAAAACATTAGCTAAAACTAAAACTGTTATTTTAATTTCTCATCGCCTTGCTAATGTTGTAGAAAGTGATACCATCTTTGTCTTAGACAAAGGAAAACTCGTAGAACAAGGAACTCATGAAGAGCTCTTAGCTCATGGCAAAACTTATTCTAACCTCTATATGAGTCAACAAAATTTAGAAAATATATTTGAAGGAGGACATCTAAATGCCTAAAAGCGGCCTTACTATCATGCGCAAACTCCTTAAGTTAATTTCTCCCTTTACTCTTATTATGATAATTACCATCACCATGGGTGTGCTCGGCTTTTTAGCTGCTATTGGGATTACTGTTTTGGGAGCATTTGGTATTTTAGCGCCTCTCGATATACCACTTCTTCCATTCTTTACTGAAATGAAAGCAATCTATATTAGTTTAGCTATCTTTGCTATTATGCGTGGTGTTTTAAGATATATGGAGCAATCGAGTGGCCACTACATTGCCTTTAAACTCCTAGCATTTATAAGAGATAAAGTATTTAAATCCCTTAGAAGATTAGCTCCAAGTAAATTAGATCATAAAGATAACGGACAGCTCATTGCCCTTATTACTTCAGATATTGAGCTGTTAGAGGTATTCTATGCTCATACTATTGCGCCTATTGCCATTGCCATCATTACTTGCCTTATTATGCTAGGTATTATTGGTTACTACTCACCTCTCATGGCACTTGTTGCTTTCTTTGCTTATATTACTATTGGGGCAATCATCCCTTATTTTACAGCAAAAAGTGCTCGTGAAGATGGTAGGGTTTATCGTGAAAATGTAGGGGAACTTAATCAATACTTCCTTGAATCCTTACGAGGCATGAGAGAAATCATCCTCTTTGATCAAGGTGTTGCTCGTCATGAAGCTATTCAAGCAAAAAGTATTAAAGCCGATGAAAGCACTAAGAAAATCAAGGCTCATGAAGGTATTACCAAAGCCATTACAGAAACAGCACTTTTAGGTTTTTCAGCCCTGATGCTATTAGTAGGTATCTTAATTTGCCAAAATGGTTCACTTTCCTTTGGCGGCTTCCTTATTGCTTTAGTTTGCCTTATGAGCTCCTATGGGCCAGTTGTAGCTTTAAGTAATCTATCTAATAATCTTCTTCAAACTTTAGCTAGTGGTGAGCGTGTCCTATCACTCTTGGAAGAAATACCAGATACCCCAGAAATTACTGTTGGCCATGAAGTTACAGATACAGGTATCGAAGTAGAAAATGTCTCCTTTGCCTACCAAAGTACTCCTATTTTAAAAGACCTTTCTATTTCCTTTAAAAAAGGTGAAATCATTGGCATATCTGGCAAAAGTGGCTGTGGTAAATCAACTCTCCTTAAGCTTATTATGCATTTCCATGAGACTAGGGAAGGTCAGATTTCAATAGGGCGTCATAATGTGAATCAAGTGATGACTTCTAGCCTCCGTCAAAATATAGCTTATGTTACACAAGATACTTATCTCTTTGATTCAACTCTTGAGGAAAATCTTCGCATTGCCAAACGTGATGCTACAATGGAAGAGCTTATTGAAGCTTGTAAAAAAGCTAATCTCTATGACTTCATTCTTTCTTTACCAAATGGGTTTAAAAGTAAAGTAGGTGAACTAGGCGATAGCCTCTCTGGTGGAGAACGTCAACGATTAGGAATTGCTAGAGCTTTCTTACATGACAGCCCAATCATCCTTCTAGATGAACCAACCAGTAACTTAGATAGCTTAAATGAAAGCATTATCCTAAATGTCTTAAAAGCACATAGTGAGGATAAAACCATTATCTTAGTTAGTCATAGAGCCTCTACCATGAGCATCGCTGACCGTATCTATTACATGCAGGAAGGAAGAGCATCTTAAATGTCTCGTATTGAACAAGAAAAGCAAGTCGTAACAGCTATGATTGGTGTTTACTGCCGTAAAAAACACAAATCTAGAACCCTATGTCCAGACTGTGAAGTACTTAATGCTTATGCCAGGAAGAGGTTAAGCTGCTGCAAATATGGTGAAAACAAAAGCTTCTGTAGCGCCTGCAAAACCCATTGTTATGCGCCACAACACAAAGACAAAATTAAAGAAGTTATGCGCTTTAGCGGCCCTTGGATGCTTCTTTATCATCCTATTATGGCCATTAAACATCTGCTAACCACTCACTAAAAAAGATACCAGAAAAGAGAACTTTCATCTCTTTTTCTGGTATCTTTTTGTTTCATTTCTATAACTAATTCTGTAGATTTATAAATCTGCTTATGGGAGGTACTGTTCACGAATGTTGGTTACATAACCACCCTGTGTTTGCACCCAAAACGGAGGAGTACTTCCTTCTTCATACCCACTGAGGTAGTTATAAAACTCATTTTTATCTGTAGTGGTATATTCATTTAACTCATCAGACTCTTTAGCTTTTTTCATAAAATGATACTGGGTATATTCATTGACTATAAATGTATCCAAGTAATGCTTAGGATTGTAAATATAAAAGCCATTTGGCATATCCGCATCACTTAAATTCAGTTCGTTCATTCGTTCTTCCTGACTACTTGTAACCCACTCTGCTCTATCAAAATGAAATAGCTCTGTATCTAGCTGAAAATCTGATATATATCCAAAATAGATACTGACTGGTAACTGCTGAAAGTCACTAAGGGATGCATTTTCTATGAGTTCAATATCCTTATAGGTAAGCATCTGACCAAGCACCTTATTGGTGTATTTCAGTGCCACATTCTTCGTATCTACAAGCCAAGGCATTTCACCCTTATCATATGCCTCCTGCATACCCTCATAATACTCCATAAGGATAGTATCTACTTGTGGATCATCATAGTAAATGCTACCATTACCATCCATCCACCTTTCTACGCACCATATGCCACCACTTCCTTTTTGGGCTGGTTGAGATAATAAGAGTTTACAGGTTTCTCCTGTAGAAAGAGGAAATTTTACTAAGATATGTTCCCTTGAATAGGTTTCCTTAGGAAGCTTTCCACTTTTCTCAAGGAATTGTCTAAGAGCTACTTCTTGCCCTGATAATGTGTTTCCTAGATATCCAGACCTTAGTACTCCTAAATACTCTGGTCCTCCATTTTCAATACTAAAAACTAAAATAGGCTTTCCCATATCTCCATTTTCAGTAATCCAACCATCTATAGTATTCATACCTCCTGCCAGTAAGACATTACCAATATTATCTGGAAGCAAGCGATACTCAATAGCCCATAGTTCAATAGGGGCATTCGTTAAATGGGTAAAGGTAGCTATTTTATTTAATGCTGTTATTTTGCTATCTACAAGCTTAAATGTCGTATACTTAGAATAGCTTTCAAACATTTCAGCTACATACTGCTCTGCATATTCTTGGATAGGGGATGCCTCCATTTGTGGTGTTGGCCTCATCTCTTCTACTTCTTGCTTATTTGTGACCTCCTGTTGCTTCCCAAACACTTGATACTCCTTATGCTCTAAGCTACTTTCATAAACAATTTTAATGGTAGCGACTTCTACGCTAGTAAAAGTTAAATAAATCACTTCATCCTGGGTACCTGGTAGCATAGTAATGGCCCCAAACGACTGATTGTAACGTTCATCATTTTCATTAGGATAATAGCACGAAAAACTATTTTTTTGATAGGTAGCCATTAGCTCTTTGCTAACCTCCATTAAGTTTTTCTCCCCTGTAATGCAGCTATAAGCCTTTACGTCATTGCCTGCTGTATCTTCAAATCCCCATATGATCTGCTTTCCATCTGCTAGTGAAAATACAAAAACTTTATTATTCTTAAGAAGCTGGGTATCAAAGCTTTCAAACGCATAGGAGCATACAAGCTCTTCCTTTTTAAGATCATACACATAAACGCCACTAGCTTCAAAAATCACCTTATTTCTATCCGCATAGAGTATCCTAGGCATTTCTGAACCTATGATACTACTTTCAAACTTTGTTAAATCCACCTCTTTTGCAACTAACGCCGTGGAGAAAGTAATCGGATTAGTCAAAAGTCCCACACTTAATAGGAATATTCCTATTAAGATGATACTTACTACCCAAAAACTAGGTTTCTTATAACTTAATACATTTTTAACACGGCTTTTGGTACTGCCTTCCCCAAAGGCAAGAGGTATAAGTCCAGTATGCCTTTTCCCTACTGCAAAGGATAGTAATGAGGAAGAATATGCCTTTTTGACATCATTTCCTAGAGACTTAATGACTGCCTCATCACAAGACATCTCCATATCTTTCCCTGCCATAAAAAAAGCTGCCCATACAAGTGGATTAAACCAATGGATACACACCACTATAAAACTAATGAGCCTGATAATATGATCATATCTTTTAATGTGTATTTGTTCATGCAAAAGAATATAATGCTTTTCATCAGGCAAAAGTCCCTCTGGCAAATAAATCTTAGGATGAACGATACCTAACACAAAAGGAACCTCTAGCTGCGCTGTTATATAAATATTGTTTTCTTCATGTCGACTTGTTTCTAGCTTCCTCTTTAATTTAATAAGAGAGAATATTCCATACGCTAATAAGATTACCACGCCTACTCCCCAGACAATTAACCCAATAAAAGTCCATATCTGCATAGGGTTAACACTAGCTTCTATAGTAGCTACAGGTAAAGCATTATTAACGAGTTGATCCATATTATTAAGCCCAGTATGGATAGTAGGTGTCTGCGTATACAAAATCTCCTGTGAGATAGGCTTTGTGTTTGCAGGCATGAGACTCATAATACTTTCAATAGAGAAAGGACAAATCAGACGAAATAGCACAATACTCCAAATAACATAGGTGAAAATTTTAGGTACTCTTTTAAGTAAAAGTCTAGTAATCATTACAAAGCAAATAACAAAGCTTGCTGTAAAACTCATATTAAGGATTTCTAAAAATAACCTTTCTAGCATTTTTATCCCTCCTCCTGTGCATCAATGAGCGTTCTTATTTCCTCTATTTCTTTTTCACTAAGCTTCTTTCGCCTTGTGAAGGCCGCTAAAAATTGTGGCAGAGAACCACCAAAAGATTCTTCTACAAACTGTTCTCCTTGGGCACCTAAAAACTCTTCCCTTTTCATCAATGCCCTTACCGTTCCATGACTATTTTCAAATATTTTACGTTCACACAAACGCTTTAGCATAGTATAAGTAGTAGTTCTCTTCCACATAAAGGCTTTCTCACATAACTGAGTTAACTCACGAGAGCTGATGGGTTCGTTATTCCATATTAAATCAGCAAACTTTTGTTCCATTTCCCCTAATTTATAGTTTTCCATTAAAACACCTCCCTGACTAATGGTATTAGACTATATTTAGTCTAATACCATTAGTCAGGGAGGTCAATAGATTTAATCAGAATTTCCTATATATATAGAATTAGATTGTAAAATTATATTTCAATGCATAGTCTATCTATGACTTGATTCGGATGGCAGTTAATACCTTTTTTAGTTTAAATTCATATCAATTGGGTAATAACTAGTTCCATATAAAATTAATGCATAAGATAACTAGTTGCATTATTCATCTGATTAGGGAGGTATTACCATGGCTGGGTGTCATATTATTATCATTGGCGGAGGTATAGGCGGTCTATGTTGTGGCCTCCACCTACTTCATGCAGGTTATCAGGTCTCACTTTATGAAAAATGCCCTCAGGTAGGTGGCGCTATTCAATCCATTCCTAGTGCACCAGGCTATGCTGATTATGATAGCTTTGCCTCCATTGGTATTCATCCTTATGCTTATCGTCAAATTTTCACTGATATTGGATTACACTGGCAAGATTATTTCTCTGAAATTCACTTAGATGAATTATACCGTGTGTTTTATGAAGATGGGTCTTCCTTTACATTTAAAAAAATGGGATTTCCTATAAATATGATTTTGAGGCTTTTTATAATGAATCCTTTAGTGATTATAATACCTTTATCAATCAGTTTTATCAAAAGTATCTTACTGCTTATGCACTTATACTTTCTCAGCCTTTAACTCATATTAAAGATATGATGACTCCTCATAAGTTATCTGCTTTGATTAAACTTAATCCCCTAACTTCTGCTTCTTGTGCTATTAAACGTCGTTTTACTAGTCCTAAGCTTAGGGATTTCTTGCTATTTCAAAGTTACTATATGGGCTATCCAACTTCACAGATTTCTCAGCTTTATGCCACTATACCAGCCTGTACTCAGGCACTAGGTTTAACTCATATCAAGGGTGGTATGGGTGCTTATGTAAAGGCGCTTCAAAAAGCCTTCATAGACTGCAAAGGTCAACTTTATTGCAATGCACCTATTGAGCGCATTCTAACTGATCATGATAAGGCTTATGGTATCCTAACCACGTCAGGGCAAATGAAAAAAGCAGATATTGTGATTTCTAATGCTGATTATCACTTTACGATTACGAAATTACTAAATCGTTCTGCTAGATTGCATAAACCTCTTCTGTCTTTTCAGATGACCTGCTCTGTTTTTATGCTAAGACTTACACTTTCAATCAGCCTACCCATGCTTTCTACCCATAATATCTATCTCGTACAAGATACGGAAAATACTTTTTCAGCCGTTGGGAGTGGCACTATGCCTTTGAAATTTCCTATGTATATTTATTACCCTTCTTATATCGATGATACTTTTAATGTAAATGGGTCCACCACTTTAAATATCATGGTGCGTGTGCCTAATCTTTCTTTTAATGCTTCCTACTGGTCTCCTTTAACCATTGAACGGATGCGCTGTATCTGTCTCAAACATTTAGCTGATTTGTTAGAAATAAATAGTATCGCTCCTTATATTATCCACGAATCAATGAGTACCCCCAGAGATTTACAACAAAAATTTAATTGCTATCAAGGTGCTGCCTTTGGCCTTGCTCCTTCAATATTACAAAGTGCATGGCTACGTCCACAGCCTATTTGTCCTTTTGTTACAAATCTCTATTTTACTGGTACATCTATTCATCCAGGTAACGGTATTTCTATCGTTATGGAAGGTGCAAAGACAGTAAGTAACCTAATTCAAAGTAGTTATCCGCTAAACTTAAAGAAATAATTGTATAATTAATTTTTCTTATTCCTGACAATTGATTTCATTGTCATTGATAATGATTTTTTTAATATTATTAACATCAATAAATTCTTGTTTTTCATCACAATTTTCATAAGTTAATATATAGTACTCTGATTTACTACTGTCATCTTCTCCTAAAATTAGACCAACATTCTTTAGCTTAATCTCTTTATCTTGATTATCAATCAGTGTAATATCTAGCCAGTAACTATTAAAATAACCAGCAAACCTATTAGTTTTCTTATAAATTGTACGTTCTTTTACTTGAATACCTGTATTTGTTAAATACACCTCATCCACCATAACCTTATAATCTGTCTTATCCATTTGGATATTGGTTTCCCATTTCTTAACATTGCCCAGATCTATTTTAAACTCAGCTTCCCATGTGCTATCTACTAATACATCTTGTTTATCATAAACAATTTTGGTGGCTTCCAAATAGGGGATTTGTTCTGGGGTTATATTAGGAAAATAGCTTAATACCTCTCCGTATACAATTTCATTTACACCATAATAATCAAATTCTTCTGCCTTATAGACTTGTCCTGTTCTTGTATCTACAAGCTCTGTAATTTCGCCCTCTGTATATGGTTCTACGTACTTCATATTTAATTTTTGTGACCTTATCTCTCTAGAGTCCCCAGATTGTATATAAGGTTTGTCACCTGTTATATGAATCACAATCCCCTGAATATTTTGATTCTCTTTATATCTTTCATCACCTTTAATATTAATAACAGCAATACCTTTTAATAAAACTGAAGGATACTCCTCATCGATTACAGCTGTTTTTCCACCTTCGGTTCTTCGATTTAAGAGTTCCCTTAGCTCCATAGCTAATCCTCCTTTATCTTGGACCTCTTTTTCTATATTTTTTTCTACTGTACTGCCTATTTCTGTAACTTTAAAAGGCTTAAGAGGAATTTTTATTTCTTTTTCTATACTTTGTTTTTTCATAAGGTTTTCTGCTTTAATTTTAATAGGTGAATCACTAACTAAATCAGGGTTGTTAAATGTCTCAATGCAATAAGTAAGCTGTCTACCATCTGAAGAGAGTACCCCTTTAGATGATGGATGCCCAAATTTACGTCTTCCCATTACAAAGCTAATTCTTTGACATACTACATCCTTCGTCCATGGTTTATCTCCCAGATTTGTAAACTGAACAGTAGCAACTGCTCCATGTCCTTGATTAAGGACTTCTTTTACTTCCATTTTAACCTTTTGATTTTCATCATAAGCTTTTACATATTGTACTTCATCTATTACCTTTTTCATTTCTTCCTGCTCAAAAAACAAACCTAATCCTAATGTATAATCCATGGCCAGAATCGTACTTGAACAAATTAAAAGCATTAACATAGCTACTGAAACCTTTTTATACTTTATATAACGCCTGGATAAATACTTGCTTTCCTGCTTATCTTCACTGCATGCTAATCGAATATTTCTTTTCGCTTGGTCCGATAATCTTACTGGTTCTAAATATGTATCTACTTCTTTTTTAAACAATCTCTCATCCATATATACATTCCTCCTCAAAATCATCTTTGAGCTTTTTTCTTGCTCGGTTCAGTCTCATTTTTATACTACTTTCACTTATGCCAAGTATCTCTGCAATTTCATTTATTTTAAAGTCTTGATAGTAATATAGGAGAATAACTTCACGATATTTAATAGGTAAATCCATTACTTGTTTGAGTAACTCACTTTGGTTAATTTGATTAATCAATTCGTCCTCTAACGTATTACGCGTTTCAATCTTTTCAATTCCAATTTGTACTTTTCTAAACCAACTTGTCCTCACATAATTTTTGCAAATATTAATAGCAATGCTAGTGAGCCAAGTTTTCTCACTGGACTCTTTCCTAAATTCACTTATGTATCTATACGCCTTAATAAATACCTCTTGCACAGCATCTTCGGCTAATGCCCAATCCTTTAAATAGATATAGCATGTACGTGCAATGTAATCACCATATTGATTCATCATCTGCTCTAACTCATACTCTGTCATTGATTATTCTCCTCCTTTTCTACTTTTTAGACACATTAAGTTTCATAAGGGTCACATTTTATTCTGAAAATTTAATCATTTGGTCGTAAAATCAAATTGAACAAAATAAAAAAGTGGACTAGCGTCCACATTTCTTCTGCTAGGGAACCCTAGGTTCCCTTCGGCGCTGACAAAGAGCGTGTCAGCTGAGCACTCTCCTTAATACGACAGAGGGGATTCCTCCCTGGATTCCCCTCATCTATAATATCCTTTTCAATAAAACATTCTTCTTTTAATTCTTGTGCATACAGCTTTTTACATATTAGTGTTAATCTTGCTTCATCAAAATAGGGTACATCCTCATATTTTTTCATAGTTAAGTTTGCATTAGAAATAGAATCTCCTTTGTTGGCTCAATTAAATCTGATACCATAATTACATTAAGGCCGACACTGCTGGCTGAGCGAATACCATTTAAGGAGTCTTCTATTTGCCCTGAGCTCATTCCTTGAAATATCTTTTCTATCCCTATAGTAGACTTTTCCTCAAACAGCCTAAATAATTATCAAATAGTATTTGTATTTTGTTTTGTAAATATATTTTACCCTATAGCTTTCTGCCTTTTTGTATCACTTCTGAATCTTTTTTACAGGAAACTGTATTTCAGTTAACCACTCTTCCGGTGTGTCTTTATTCCAAATACCATCAATATAAGACTCTCTTGGATAGCCTGCTATTTCAAATCCATTCTCCTCCATCCATGCTAAAATAGCTCCATAAGCTTTTGGAAAGTCTTCATAGGGTCCTTTATGCAAGGCACATGCAGCCATTTCTACTTTTTCAATGGTTTTAAAGGTAATCATCTCTGAGTCTTCTTTCATCTCAGTAACAGCTTCACAAACCTCTACATCTATATTTTCCTCTCTATATTCACCATCATGATAAATATTAAAACAATATTCAGGCACTGCGCAAATGCAACCTAACCTCTCCATTTCACGTCCCATAGGAGGCACAATATTAAAAAGGACATTGTAATTAGGAATAATCGTTCTCATAGAAGCTACAATGACCTCTGGCAATTCCTTAAGAATGACATTGTAAGACCTGTCCCCTCCCTTATGAATAAGATAGTATTCCACCTGAGAAAGCTTCATATTTTCCTCTGCAATTCTTTTAATTAACTCGGCTTTTTTATGAAGGAGAAGCTCCTCTACAGACATCCCCTCTTGAACCTTCTTTATTTCCTCCAAGGAAAAGCCCATCTGACGAAGTGCTAATATCTCATGTAAAATAGGTAATTGCTTAGAGGTATAATATCTATATCCATTCTCCTCATCAATATGTTCTGGATGTAAAAGACCTATATCATCATAATGCCTCAAGGTCTTAATAGTGACATGATTCATTTGAGAAAATAAGCCGATTTTATATAGAGTTGGCTCTACTTTTTCACATTGATTCTTCTCTTCCATCTTCTCTCCTCCTATTCCCATCTAAATTTTTTCACTGCAATGACACTACTTATGAGGGCAATGCCTAGCATTAAAAGGATGGGAAATGCTAAGTCACTTACAGGTGTTCCTAGAGAATAGCCTTTAAGTAGTTTAATGCCCTGAGTTAAAGGTAATACATTAGCTGTAGCTTGAAGAGGGTTAGGTAATACCTCATAAGGAATCGTTGCCCCAGATAAAAAGAGCATTGGAAAGTAAACTAAAGTGCACACTAGATTAGCTGTTTTTATTGTTGTACATAAACTTGCCATAAGCATGCCTAGCCCATACATAGCCACCATCACTAGTAAATAACTACCCATAAATCCTAAGATAGAGCCTTGAAGTTGATACCCAAATCCAAACTTCATCATTAGGTAAACTGCTACTGAGGAAACTAAAGCCGTTATCATATTAATAACTACTTGTATTAATAATATCACAGCTGGACTAATAGGTGTCACACAGTAATGCTTTAATATTTTTTTGTCTCTATAATCTGCTACTGTAAGAGGAATTCCCATAAAAGCTGTAGCACAAATCCCCACAGTAATGAGAGCCGCAAAGGAGCCTTGCACAAAAGTATACTCAGCTCCCTCAAAAGCTGGTTTATCTCCACAAATCATCCCTATTAAAAGGGCAATCCCTACTGGCATTAATACCCCAAAGAAAATACCATCTATTCCCCTAAGAGCCACGCGTCCTTCTACTTTTAGTAATGTTAGAAACCTTTTCATGATTCTATTTCCTCCCCCATATACCAAAGATAAGCTTCTTCTAATCGTTCATAGGGACTATTTCCTATGAGTTCCTTTACAGCACCACTCACTATTTCCTTCCCCTCTTGTAAAATGCAAATCCTATCACAGAGTGCTTCTACCTCATCCATATAATGAGAAGTGAGAAAAATAGTCACTCCTTTTTCCTTCAGTTCACGTAATTTCTTCCACACTTCTCTTCTAGCTGCTGTATCTAAACCTGTAGTTAACTCATCTAGAAAAATAACCTCTGGCTTTGGGATAAGGGCTAGTAATACTGATAGCTTTTGCTTTTCTCCTCCAGATAAAGTAGAAACATATTGTTTTTTGAATCCACTTAATGAAAAAGCTTCTAGTAACTCTCCATAATCTGCAGGGTCTTTATAAAGGGTAGCTGTCTCCTGGCAAAGCTCTTCTACCTTAATGCGGTCTTGATAACAAGATTGTTGTAATTGAACACCCACTCTCTCAAAAAGCTCTTTTCTAGAATTGGCTGCTTTCATACCCAACACAGTAGCACTCCCTCCTTCAAAGCTTTTAAGCCCTAGAATGCAATTAATCGTTGTAGATTTTCCTGCACCATTATGTCCTAGAAGCCCAAAGACTTCACCTCTGCTTACCTGAAAAGATAAGCCATCTACTGCAACCTTGCTGCCATACTGTTTTCTTAGTCCATTCACTTCAATAACTGTATTCATTTGCTCTCCTTTCACACTTATATGACTTAGTAACTAAATTTACTTTACATACTCCTGTAAGGGGAGAGTCAATACCTTTTTGAAAGGTAATGAAGAATGGAGAATTTCTGCTGATTCCCTCTTAAGTTAATGGAGCCAATAAAATAAGCCTAGCTACAACTACCTCTAGTCTCTTAGAAATAGTGTCCTAGGCTCTCTGGATAACTCTGCTTTCGGTTCTTTATGGCTCTATGCTCCTTTTTATTTAGCCTACATCTTTAATGACTAGCTTAATGATTTGTTTACACTTAGAACACTTAATTGTCCCTACAATATACTGTGCATCTAATAACCTTTGATTCCTGGATGCTCAACATATATTCCTTGTTTTCCAAAATCATCTCTATATTTAGTAACAGTCTTACCCACGCCCTTAGAAATCTGCCTCTAGTGACTCTAAAATCTGTAACACTTTCAAGTACAGAACCTACCCTATCCACTGTCACTGCTACCTTAATATAATCAATAAACTCCTTATTTATATCTGAATAAGCGCTCCTATGGTCATTGTCATTAAATTGGCTATTACCACATAATACTTGATAACCGTTAGTCTATTTGTGGCGTACTCCCATGTAAGATACTTTTTATAAATCAAATATTCTATTCAAATAACTAAGCCTTCTAAAATAATAAAGGCTACACTTCCCCACTGCATCCCTTGAATGATTTGGCTCTCCATGGTACTACAATCCAATAATACTACCACATTATACTCGCCAGTTTTAATTTGGGGAGAGACTCGGATATTTCCATCCCCTTTTCGGATAATTAAGCTAGTGACCAGCTATCATTTAGTTTTAGATGTAAAAGGAGGGGATTTAAGCCTACATATTCGGCTTAAATCCCCTCCTTTTTTCTACATCCTCTAAAAATAATCAGAGAAATAAGGTGTCTGTTGCTCTATAGCATCTTCTAACATATCTAATGTTTCGCTATTACATACTAGCCTTCCTATTTTATAAAGATAATCCGGCCTTTTATACCCTAATAACATTGTTGTCATAGTTTGTATATTAATTCTATCATTAGTTTTTTCTGTGGTACGCTTTATTTTTCCTTGCCCAGATTCTGAAATAGTGAGTGTAAAAACCCCTTGATTACATGTGAGTATGGGATCATCCATGGTAAAAGTCCATTCTCTCTTTACATTATCTGGTTTAAAAGGGTATTGTTTAATGAATGCCTCTAAATCCACAATCCGTGCCATAAAGTAGGGTGAGATTGTCTCTCTAATATCTGCATCTTCTAATAAAAATGCTAAAGGTTCATCTGTATATGTATTGCCTATTACTTTTGTAATCATTGAAAAATGAGCACTAATAAAATTCCAAAGCCCACTACGTGCTTCTTCATTCACAAATATCATGTCCTTGATATGGAAAATTTCATCTCTAATATCATACAAGACATATCCATCTGGATCTCCTTGCTCATTATAATAAACTGCTGCCATTAGATCATCTGTATCCCATAGTAAGTATTCATTCCAAGCTAAATCGTCCCTTAGCAGTGCTCCATGAGTTTGAAGGGCAAACCTTTCATAGGTGTTTTTAACCTCGTCACTTTCCACCTCTACCCTTTGTACCTCTCCTGGTACTTGCTTATTTTTAGGCAATTGATAATCACTAATCTCATAAGTAATTCTATCAGATATAATCTCCCAACCTTTTCTGCGGTAATAGGGGACAGAGTATGGATACAAATAGCATATGCTTTGCTGACGGTCTTTCATATTCTTCAAAGCTTGTTCTAACAACTTATGCATTAACCCTTGATTAGCATATTCAGGGTAAGTTCCTACTCCTGTAAGTCCGCCCATATCATAGACCTCACTAAATATACATACCTTCATAGGATAAACTGCCACTTGAGAAATAAGGTTATCCCCATCAAACCAACCTAGTACATCTGCCTGCTCTAAAGTTGGTGCCTTCGCACGAATAATCTCTTTTTCTTCCCAGCCCACTTGTTGTAATTGTTGGTCAGTTACTTGAAAGACATATCGAAGTAGCTGATTGTACTGCTTAAGATGTTCCATTCCAACCTTCTTCATAGTTAGATTTCTCTTCCTACTCATACAGCTCTTTAGCCTCACTTTCATTCATTACATTTACTCTACTTCATTATATTATGTGATTTATAATGTATCTATCATTTTATTAAAAAGATTTTCTATTATAAGCCTATTTATCTAACACCTTGAATTCATATTAAATCACTCTATATAAATAGAGTTCTAACTTTCAGTTAGTCTTTTTATATCCTCTGAAATTTAGAACTCTTTATAGATAAAACACCCTCACCTTTAGCTGTCAGTCAATATTATTAAATTTATGGAGATTTGAAGCATATCCTCCTCACTTAATCCTAGTTCCTTCATTTCTTCTACTTGCTCACTTGTGATCCATTCTACTCTATCTAAATGAAAGACATCTATATCTAAGTTAAACTCTGAGATATAACCTACATAGGTACTTACTGGTAACTCGTAAAATTGAGCAAGGCTTGCATCTTATATAAATTCAAAGTCTTTAATGGTATACCTAAGTGCCACATTCTGAGTATCTATAAGTTCTGGCATCTTTCCTTCATTAAAAGATAGTTGTAATGTTTCATAATAAGCTTTAAGTGTAGTATCTACTTCAGGGGCATTGTGGTAAATAGAGCCTCCACCGTCCATCTTAAAATAGCTCCATAGGCTTTTAGAAAGTCTTCATAAGGCCCCTTGTGCAAAGTACATACAGCCATTTCTACTTTTTCAATGGTCTTTCTCTGAATCTTCTTTCATTTCAGTAACAGCTTCACAAACCTCTACATCTATATTTTCCTCTCTATATCCCCAACATGATACATATTAAAGCAATATTCAGGTACTGCGCAAACACAGCTTAACCTCTCCTTTCACAGTTGTATAACTTTGTAACTAAACCTACTTTACATATTCCTGTAAGGTTAGAGTCAATATATTTTTATTTATTTATAATTGTAGTTATATGTTTGACAACCATTTATGTTAGTGATAGTATAGATGAAATTACTCAAAAACGGGGGGATATCTATGATTCGTAAATTAGTAGAAGCAGACCGTGCACAGACTTTAGCTTTTCTTAGCGCAGAGCCTGCTATTAATCTTTTTATGATTGGTGATATTGAACAAGATGGGTTTGATAAAGACTTTCAAGAGTTTTGGGGAGATTTTAATGATTTAGGTGAACTAGATGGTGTACTTGTTCGTTATAATCAATTTTATATTCCTTACTATAAAGCTCTTGACTTTAATCCATTACCATTTGTAGAAATTATTAAATCAGATGCAAACCATGTGGGTATTTCCGGAAAAGAAAGTGTTCTTAACTTGTTTAAACCTTATTTTAATACCTATCACTACAAGAGTACTTACTTTTGTGAACTTAAAACAGCTGATAAGCTCAAAGTTGTTAGCCTCCCTATAAAAGTTGCCATTCCTGAGGATGCTTCTCGTATCTGTGAACTATTAAATGAGATTGAAGAATTTAGTGAATCTCCTTCTAAGCCAGAATCATTAGAACGTATTATTCGTTCTGGTGCCGGTCGTGTTTATTATACAGAAACAGAAGATGGTATTCTTAAAAATGTGGTACAAACTACAGCTGAAAACTCTATGTCTGCTATGATCATAGGTGTTGCTACACGTAAAGCTTATCGTAATCAAGGGCTCATGTCTGACTCACTTTCTAAACTTTGTAGAGATCTTATTGAAAATGAAGGTAAATCACTTTGATTATTCTATGATAATCCAGAAGCAGGTAAAATTTATCACCGTCTCGGATTTGAATCTATCGATAAATGGACAATGCTCTTTAAAGCTTAAGGCTTTAAAGAGCATTGTTTTATTGTAAATATCTATTCTATTAATAATTTCATCTAATAAGAATTACTTCTTTAACTCTTCTTCTAATTCTTCTATTGATTGTACTGTAGCAAAACGTTTATTCCAAACTTTATAGTTGTAAAACTCATATAGCTTTTTACCAGGTAAATACTCATTATCAAAGGTCATATTCGTTTCCTCTGGAATAATAAGTTGATAGCCATGTTCAAAAGCAGCTTTACAAGTTGTATCAATACAGTATTCTGTCTGCATGCCTACTAAAATAATGTTTTTTACTTGCTTGCTATCAAGATACGCTTTTAACCCTGTATGTAAAAAAGCACTATTATACTGCTTTTCAAAAATACGTTCTTCTTTCATGGGCTTAATTTCATTATAAATCTGCCATCCTGGAGTCCCTTGTTCAAGGTTACTCCCCTCTCCATCATCATGACGCACATAGACCACCTCTACTCCATTTGCTCTGCAGAGCTGAAGAAGGTAAGCTATGTTACCTATGACCCTTTCTTTATTATATGGACCTGCTTCAACAAGTGCTGTTTGAACATCAACTACTAATAATACTATATTTTTCATATTTCTCTCCCTTTATATCTTTTGATAGTGCCAGCTTTATCACTATCCTCTTGTATTTGATTACCTATAGATTAAGAGCTCAAACTATTTCTCCAACAAAATAGCGATACTCTTTTTTAAGTTATAAGTCTAATCTCTTCTTTTTAAACATAGTTACTATCTCTTCATTTTACCCCTTAATTAATATATTTTCATTCATTATTATGTATGATTTATATCATAATGGGTATCATACATTATATATTCTTCGCGGCAAAGCACTCAGATGAGAATACAAATGTTTGATGACATCATTTAGTTTTGATATAATATGCTAAAAACCTAGGAGGACCAAAATGTTTGAACAAGCTACATACGAAGAAGATGTGAAATCATTTAAGAAAATATTTTCTACAGAAGCAGATCAATTACTGTCTAAAGAAGAATTAGCTATTGTTTATATTGGTCGTGCAACATGCCCATTCTGTCGTAAGTTTGCTAGAAAATTAAGTGGATTGACTAATGAAATTAACCAGGCTATTTATTATATAGAAAGTGATAATGCTCTAGATAAGGAAATTAACTCATTTAGAGAAAAATATAATATTCTAACTGTACCAGGCTTTATTGTCAGTCATAATGGACAAGTAGAAGTGCGTTGTGATTCTTCAACTCCTGAGGCAGAAATATTAGCTATGATAAAATAAATACTCAAGTATAATTTAAATCCTTATTTGATTTAAATAGCAGTCAGAAAAGTCTATATGTATATCATGCGAAATCTCCTATGAGGATAGGATAAAAATAGCATTATATACTATATGATACATATCATTTTCCAGCGTGAGATCATGGCAATGGTCTCACGCTTTATTTTTGTTCTGTTATATCAATCTGTTACACCAAATAGTTACTAGTACTATGCTCCAATTTGCGTCTGATACATCCTATTGTATATCCCTTGCTTTTCTAAAAGTTCCTCATGATATCCCATCTCTGCAATCTCACCTTTTTCAAGAACGATAATATAGCAGTCTCTAATAGTCGATAAGCGATGGGCAATAAAGATAGAAGTTCTTCCTGTTGTAAGTGTCTTGATGGCTTCTTTAATCTTTCGTTCAGTACGTGTATCAACTGAGCTAGTAGCTTCATCTAAAATCATAATCGGTGCATTGGCTAGAATAGCCCTTGCAATGGTGATTAGCTGTTTCTCTCCTTGACTTAAGGAGTTGGCTTCTGACCCTATGATGGTATGATATTGATTAGGAAGCCTTTGAATAAAGTCATGGGCATTAGCACTTTTGGCAGCTGCTATGACTTCTTCATCTGTAGCACTTGGTTTGCCATACCTAATATTTTCTAGAATGCTCATAGGGAAAAGAGCTGCATCTTGAAGTACGACGCCAAAGCAATCCCTAAGGTCTTTTCTTCGATAATTCCTTATATCTTCTCCATCTAAAAGAATTCTGCCGGAACTTACATCATAAAATCTAGTAAGCAAACTAATAATCGTTGTTTTACCTGCTCCCGTAGAACCAACAATGGCCACTCTTGTACCTGGCTCTATATTTAGATTGATAGACTTAAGAATAGGCTGCCCTTCTTCATAACCAAAGCATACATCCTCAAAGCTAATCTCTCCTCTTGGCTTTGCCAGAGCTTTGGCTCCTTGTACATCTTCTAGCTCTACTTCTTCATCAAAAATTTCAAAGATACGCTCTGCACCAGCCACAGCTGTTTGTAAAATATTATAAATGTTGGCAACTTCATTGAGTGGACGTGTAAACTGCTTTGCATAAAGTAAAAAGCTTGAGATAATCCCTACTGTAATAACACCCTTTGTAGCCATCAAGCCTCCTACTACTGCTATAAATATAAAACATAGGTTATTGATAACATTCATAAGTGGCATTAAAAATCCTGACCATATCTGCGCTTTAATAGCTACTGCTGCTAGCTTATCATTTACCTCTTCAAACTCTTCTATCAAGGCTTCTTCCCTACCATAAGCCTTAACAATCATAGTACCTGAGATACTTTCTTCGATATGGCCATTAAGGCGTCCTAATGCCTCTTGCTGTTTCCTAAAAAGTATTCTCGTTCTTTTAGTGATACTCTTGGTTAAAAGATAAATAAGTGGGCCTGCCACCAAGGTTACTCCTGTTAATGGAATATTTAAAGAAAGCATCACTAAAAATACACCAACTATGGTGAATACTAATTGCATCAGCTGGGTCAGTGAGTCTGATATAGTTGTACTAATATTATCGATATCATTGGTTAACCTACTCATAAGATCTCCATTTTGCCTTTTGTCAAAAAAGGCAAGGGGCAAATGATTAAAGTGAATAAACAATACTTTACGAATGTACTTAATCATTCTTTGTGAAACAGCTGCCATAGCATAGCCCTGAATGAATTTAATGAGATAATCCCCTACATAAAAAGCAGCTAATACTATTAATAATATAAGACTAGGGTTTCTTCCTTCTATTGAATCCACTACCTTACCTATTAAATAAGGTGTTACCATTACAATAATAGCTGCAAAGCCTGATAACATAAAAATTAACCCTAGCCCTTGCCTTTGTCCCTTTGTAAGTTCCCATAATCTTTTTAATGTTCCCTTGAAATTCTTAGGTTTTACAACGGTACCTAAACTTCTTTTCCAAGTTGAACCAGTGTTGGCCCCCATAGGATTCTTTTGCATATCAGCCAACCTATTCACCTCCTATCTGTGACTCATAAATCTCATGATAAATAGAACACTGCTCCATCAATTCATCATGAGTTCCTTTTCCTACTAACTTTCCATTTTCCAAGCATAGAATATAATCTGCTTTCATAACCGTTGAAATCCTCTGGGTAATTAAGAAGGTTGTCATACCTTTTGCATAAGTGCTAATCCCTTGAAGCACCTTGGCTTCAGTAGTAGCATCTAGTGCACTGGTACAATCGTCTAATATTAAGATTTCTGGATCTTTAACTAACGCTCTAGCTAACGAAAGTCTTTGCTTTTGCCCACCTGAAAGATTAATACCTCCTTGCCCCAAGACAGTTTGTAATCCTTGATCTAAATCTGCTATAAATCCCTCACACTGAGAAATGCGGATCGCTTCCTTTAACTTTTCTTCTGAAACTCCTGGCTGTCCCCATCTTAAGTTACTTTCAATCGTTCCACTAAATAAAAGAGCCTTTTGAGAAACTAAAGCCATCTTTTCACGTAGAGCTTTTAGCTTTACTTCTTTGACATCCTGCTTACCTACTTTTATCTTGCCGCCAGTTGTATCATAAAAACGAAGTAATAGTTGAATCAATGTGGTTTTCCCTGAACCTGTAGAACCAATAATACCACAGGTCTTTCCTCTAGGAATGTGAAAAGTGATATGCTCTAAGGTATATTCTTTGGTAGAAGGATAATGAAAGCTTACGTCCTCAAAAGAAATACCTTCAGCTAAATCTATTTCTTTGTCCTTGGTGGTCTCTATCATGGCAGGCACTTCCTCTAATACTTCTTTTACACGGCTAGCAGAAGCATTAGCACGTATCATATTATTTAAAATATTAGATACCATTCCCAACGCAAATAATACCTGGGTCATATAGTTAACACTGGCCATGAGTTTTCCTATTTCTATATCTCTCCCCTCATAACCTGCTGTCCAAAGTAAAACTACAATACCAAGGTTAACGACTAGGCTAATCAGTGGATTAAATACTGCATTGACTCTCATAGCACTTTGATTAGCTACTGCTAATTCATCTGCCACCTCTCCAAACCTCTCCTTTTCTTGTTCTTCTTGCCCAAAAGCTTTTACAACACGCACCAGATTAAGATACGAACGGCTTACATCATTTAAGGCATCCAGTTTAATCTGTACTTTTCTAAATCTAGGATACCCTAATTTCATATTGCCAATAATAAGCACCGTAGCTATGACTAAAATACAAACGACTACTGGTATTTGTGCAGGTGTCTGGATAATAATAAATCCTATGGCTCCTATACAAATAATCGGCGCCTTTACTAGTATTCGCATACAGCCATTAATAAAATTTTGAATTTGAGCCACATCATTAGTAATACGTGTAATAAGCGAAGCTGTTTCTAAGTGGTCTATATTTTCAAAAGAAAAACTTTGAATTTTACGGTAAAGTTCCGAGCGCATTTCTTTTCCTATAGTCTGCGAAATATGCCCCGCAAAGTAATTCCGTCCTACTGCTCCTGCCGCACCTATAAGTGCAATTCCTAACATCATCATTCCTAGCTTTAACACCAATGTAGCATTACCACTAGCTACTGCATCATCTACTATTTTAGACATCATCATGGGCTGCATTAAATCACAAAAAGATTCAATGACCAAAAATAAAATTGCTAGACAAAATCCCATTAAATGTCTACGTATGTAAGAAATAATTAACTTCAATGCCAATCCTCCTTTGTAGTCGATATAATTATGTATTTTTATTTGATCTTATCCTTCATTATAGATATAACGTAATTATACAATTGCTCTTATAAATAGAAATTTGCCTTGGACTTTACGGGCTATTTGGGCGGAAGTGAGAGAGGGTGGCTACCTGCCGTGGTTCCGCTCCGTATTTTCAGTAGGCACTAAGCTCACTTTTTTGGATGAACGCCCACAAACTCGGTTCCCTCAAACACGTGGACTAAGTACCATCCAAAACGTTCGCTAAGTGCCTACTGAAAATACTCCGAAGTCACCCCGTCAGGCAGCCACCCTCTCTCACTTCTACCAACAATAACGCGTAGAGACACTCTCCTTAAGTGTTTGCCAAAGAGAAGAAAGATTCCTTACTAACAACTACTTTTGAATTAAAATGAGCGTTCAATACCCTAATGAGAAATGCAAAAGAGAAATAATAATAATTTATCCATTTTTATTAGGGATTCGGCTTCTTGGCTACATATATATAAGTGTAAAAACAAAATCAATAACTTCCCTCGGCATAATTACCACAGCTTCAACCTGAGGAACTGACCGGGCCTCGTAAGTCTCAATCTATCGTTATAGGTACCTCTGGCTCTAAGGAAAATGTTCACTGGTGCGCTGCAAGGAAGGCGCCACTTATAAGTTGTTTTAAAGGTTTTTATACTTAGCATTACCAAACAAAGTTTTAAACCAGAGTCTTAAGGTCTTAGCTTCCTAGCATAGGGTGCACCGGCCAAGACTTTAAGGAGCTCCTCACTCATTGATTTAGCTTTCATAGCTAGTCTTAGTAGGCACTAAGCTATAACGCATACGTGCTGAGGAGCCATATTGCGCTTTGATTAGAGCCTATTTAGCTAGCCACGAAAGTTAATTACCAGAGTCTGGACCAAGGAAACACATCTTCAAGTATATACAGTACTTGGAGATGTGCTTTTTTACGTTCTCTAACTGCTATTAATTAACATGCTCTGTCGTTACGCCTTCTTTCCAGGCTCTCTTAATGTCGGTGGTATTTATAAGGTCAATAATGCTTGTAAGAAATGAGAGGAGAGAGCTATCTGGAAGGGTGACTTGGGAAAGTTTTTTAGAGGCACTTGGCGAGTGTTTTGGATGGTTTTTAGTGCGAGTGTTTGACCAACGGGAGTTTTCGCACGTTCATCCAAATAAAGGAGCCTAGTGCCTCTAAAAACCTGAACCGGAACACTGGAAGATAGCCCTCTCCTCTCATTTCCGCCCAGCAGCATTCCTCATAAACGCCAAGGCAAATTTCTATTTGTATTTCTTATATTTACATCCTAAGTTTATTCCTTATTTATATTATAGCTCAATTTTCCCTTTAAAGCTGTTCTAAAATAGCAAAAGAGGATGCCCTTAAGCATCCTCCTTTGCTATTTCCCATATTTTAAGCTTGTCCTGCCCAGTCGGCTGGGTAAGTCGCATATATAAATCTGGCATAATGAGGCACAGAGAATTTAATACTAGAACCTTTTGGTATAAGAATTAATTCTCCTGCATTGGCAGTTACTGTTTCTCCATTAATGATAATACTTAAACTGCCTTCAATGACATAGTCTATTTCATCATAGTTTAATGTCCAATCAAAGGTAGTTGATTTCATTTCCATCACACCACAGCCTAGCCTTGGGCTTTCTTGTAAAGTAAATAAATCTTTTGTATAAACTATATCAGCAGCCACGCCTGTATCAAGGCGGTTACTTTCGTCTACTTTTACAGTTGGCACCTTAACAGACATTACACCAGAAGAGGTTACTTGTCTTGAAAAGTCCACATGATTGCAACTTCCTGCTCCTAGTTTTTCTACAATGATTTGTTTAATAAGTGTCTCTAAAGTTGAGCGATCTATATCCATCTATGCCTTTTCCTTTCCAAGTGTTTTATTGGCAATAAACATAGCTACAATAATAGCTGTAATACCCCCTACTAACTTTCCTACTATCATAGGGAATATCATTTCTGGATTAAAGCCAGCGGTAAAACCTAGGTGATCTCCAAATACAAAAGCTGCAGATACTGCAAATGCAACATTTAGAATCTTCCCTCTTGCATCCATATCCTTCATCATGCCAAACATAGGAATACTATTAGCTAAACTCGCTACAAGGCCAGCTGCTCCCACATCATTCATTCCTAATACCTTTCCTAATTTCATTAGAGGTGTCTTAAAGACTTTCGTAATGACATACACTAATGGAAATGCACCAGCTAATACAATCGCAATGTCTGCTACAATAGTAAAACCTTCCGAAATAGGTGTCATACCAGGAATAATAACAATACCTGTAAGCTGCTCAATAATACCTAACGCAAGACCAAAGATAATAACAGCTACTACGAACTTTCCGAAGTAAGTAAAACCTTTAATCATACCATTTTCAAAAAAGAATAGTCCCAAAGCGATAAGCACTGCAAAAATAATGATTGGAATAAGATTCATAATAACCATCATGATTGGAAAACCTGCTACAAGTCCTCCCACAAAGGCCCCTATAGGAATTGTAATAACTCCTGCTAGGACTCCTGTTGCCAAATATTTACGATCTGACTCTTCAATAATGCCTAGCCCTACTGGAATAGTAAATACAATTGTTGGCCCAAGCATAGCACCTACGATAAGGCCTCCAAATAGTCCTGCATTAGGATCTATAGCTAAAGCTTCAGCAAGAGGTGCTCCTCCCATATCATTTGCCAAAATAGAACCTGCAAACATAGCTGGGTCAGCCCCTAAAAATCCGAATAAAGGAACAATAACTGGCTTAAGTAGCTCTGCAATAACAGGTGCTAATGCTATAATACCAACCATAGATATGGCTAGTGTTCCTATAGCCATGATCCCTTCTTCAAACTTCTCTCCTAACCCGAACCGATTACCTATAATTTTATCTATAGCTCCAAGCACTGCAAAAATCACCATGATATAAACAATGATTTCGTTTATACTCATAAAAAACGCCTCCATTTATTTGGATTATCATTAGATACTTTCAGATTAAGTATTTTTTAATCTCCTTACTGGGAGATGGAATAATAGCTGTATTGGAATACTCATTCTCACTTAATATGTTCTTAATTTCCAAGAAACCATATTCAATACTACTAACAGGACCTGTTATAGTAAAAACTAATCTGCCACTAATACATTGTGCTAATTGCATTTTAATAAGTCTAACATCACTAGCTTTTAAAACGCGGTCCAATGCTACAATTCCCGTACAAACCTTATTAGTTTCTACAACACCTATTGCATCTATTATTTCCTTAGTTACATACTTATTTTTAAAAGCATCTATAATAACAGGAGATACTGCATGTAGTTTAAAACTATCTACTAAAATTCTAGCAACTTGGCTCTTTCCATGATCAATAGCCTCATCTACCGCGCCCTCATCTCCTGTTACAATAATTAAAAATTTACCAGGGCAAATGGTTCTACAATAAATAATTTCAACATTTGCCTTTTTTACTATTTGGTCAGAAATCTCAATTCCTTTACTAATACTCCTAAATTCAAGTGCACCTATGCTTCTATTCATTTTCCTCTACCTCTATAGAATCCACTATACCAACAACGGCTGAATCAATAGGACAATCCGGATTACCTACTGCATAACGTGCAGAACCACCTCTTACCACTAACACCAAATCACCTACTCCTGCACCAATAATATCTGCTGCTACAATAAGCTCTGGTTTTTCCTTTCCTTGTTCTAGAAGTATCTTAAGAACAAGGAATTTCTGACCATTTAACTGTTCATCCTTCTTAGTGGCCCATACACGCCCTATAACCCTGCCTATTTCCATAGCTTCTGCATCTCCTATACTCTTTTAATCTCAATATGATGCTTTCGTATATAATCATCTGCTAGCGGGGTAATAATGCAGCCTTTTGAAATAGTAACAATACAAATTCCTTCAAGATGTTTCTTAATAAGGTCTGCCTCTAAAAGTAACTTTTTATAAGTCATATCAAAGTTAACATTACCTGTAATGGGTTTTGGTGCTTTGTGATTATCTCTAGACTTTGCACTATTAAGTAATTCATCTAAATGACTAATACACTGAATACCATAGTTTTTAATCTTATCTTCGTAATCCATTAAAAGTGTGTATAGAGCTTTATGCGCATTTTCTTTGTAACGCCTGTATTCTATACCTTCTTCTAGCATATAAACCTGTTTCTCATTTAAAAGAGCTTTTAATATAAGACTTTCCTCTTCTGTAACAGGCGAGCTAGTAGCTAAATGGCCTAGCATCTCTATAGTAAGCTTAGTAATTACTATCCCTTCATAGCTTTCCTCGCTATTCTTATAAACACTACACTTATAAGCTTGCTTTAAATACTTTAAACCTACATCGGGCATGGGGCCAATAAATATCAGCTTCTTTAATGAAGTTTGTTCATTACATTTATCCTCTAGCCTTTTATAAACTTCATTCAAAATTTCATCTATCAAGGTTTGATTGTACACGCTCCCACCCCTTCTCATTTTATTTAATAATCATACCTAAGGTACCTTTAGTAAAACCACATGCATTTGCTTCATCATAGTCAATATGGATATATGTTCTAAAATCCTTACTTACACGCACTACTAAATCATCAAAAATAAGTGGTCTTGCTCCAAAAACTTTTACTTTTACAATCTCACCATCTGTTACATGGAATCTGTTTGCATCCTCTGGTGTAATATGCATATGCCTTTTAGCTACAATGAGTCCTTGTGAAAGCTTTACCTGTCTATCTCCATTACTCACTGTAATCTCAGGTGTTCCTGTAATATCTCCACTTTGCCTAATAGGTGCTTTAATTCCTAGGACTAAGGCATCTGTTAAGGAAATCTCCACCTGAGAGGCTTTTCTTTCTGGACCTAATACAACTACATTCTTTAAACTTCCTTTTGGTCCGGAAACGGTAACACGTTCACTACAAGCATATTGTCCTGGCTGAGATAATTCCTTTACGGGTGTAAGCTTATAGCCTACGCCGAATAATGTATCTACATCTTGTCTTGAAAGATGCACATGTCTACCAGAGGCTTCTACTTCAATAAACAATTGCTTTTTTAAGGCTTCTACTATGGTGTCTACTAATTGGTCTACTGATGCTGACATATAATCTCCCTTCTCTATACTGAATTCATTTCATTGATTTTATAAACTTATAAAACTTATGCGTTAGTTTTATATTTACCTGCTAAATATTTAAACATCATAACCCAGAATAATGAGGATAAACGGTTTAAAGACTTAATAATATCTTCTCTACTAACTTGCCCATACTCATCTTTAAAAGCTTTGTAGGCAATAAGCTCTGTTTCACGTGTTAAGGTTCTTAGTTTATTAAGATAAGCTACCATTTCACCTTGCTTATAATTAGGTAAAAAATGACTTATACCATAATATTTACTTGGATGATGGGAGTGTTCTCTAAGCTCTTTAGCATCTAAGCCTTGCAATGTAAATTCACCTATTGGTTCACCACACACTTCATTTCTTAATAACCTTCTAATGAACTTAATAATTTCTTCAAGGTCTTTTATCATCTGAGGCAAGTGCTGCTTTTCTGCAGATATCTGTGTCATGACTATTTCTGCCTCTAAGCTATCTATCGCACCTCTAAAAGCAATGCGAGGATGATCTTTAAATACCAATAGGTTGCCTCTAAGGTGTGTCATATGCTCAGGTTTCTCGTTTAATTTAGCACCAAAGATAGTCTCATAGACTTCTGTTTCATCTGCTGCTATATACTCTTCACTCACCTTCGTCACCTCTCCTACGGGATTATCTTCCATCTTCATTTCAATGCCTTTTTCTAATAAATAAGTTCTAGCTGAAGGTGTAATGATTTTATTACGTGGAACAACTATTTGACCTTTTTCTTTTAGCTGTCCACTTGCAAGCATTTGTCTTACATCATTTTCTGTTAATACGGACACTTACTCACCTTCTTGCCCTATAATATAGTCTGCTACCTTGTTATAGAAAGAGGTTACCTAGATATAACTCTAGGTATCCTCTTCTTACCCTTAAAGGGCTTTTCCTATAGGAGCATCTTATGCTTGTGCATGACTATGTGGCAAGATAACGTCAACTTCTGAATGAGGTCTTGGAATAACATGCACAGAGATTAGTTCTCCTACTCTTTCTGCTGCTGCTGCCCCTGCATCTGTAGCTGCTTTCACAGCACCTACATCTCCTCTTACCATTACAGTCACGAGGCCACCTCCAATTTGCTCTTTACCAACTAAAGCAACATTGGCCGCCTTTACCATGGCATCAGCTGCTTCAATTGCGCCAACTAAACCTTTTGTTTCAATCATTCCTAATGCATTTGTATTTGCCATTTTATTTTCCTCCTATAAAGTATAGTGTCATCTATTACACTACATCCTTAGTATTCTACTTTTCGCTAATTATATTAACTCTTTCATAATCCTTCTTACGATTTCATCTACTAAACTCTTCTCACAACAGCTATTACCAATATTTGACGAAGAACAACCAACTCCGGCTTCTTGTCTTAGTGTTTCTATTTCCTTTATTCCATAGGCTACACGTCTAATATTAATAAGATCCATAGGACCAATGTTATTAGAAGAGGAACTACCACCTACTGCCCCACAACCTAAGGTAAGTGCTGGGAATAAGTTAGTTGTACCACCAACACCACCTAATGAACCCATGGTATTGACTAAAATACGTGATGCTGGAATATGGAGTGAAAAATGTTTTACTAGCTCCTCATCATTAGCATGCATACAGAAAGTATGCCCTTTCCCTTCTAAATGAAGGATTTCTTGTGACTTTTTAAGCACAGCATCTACATTTTCTTCTACATAAAAGGCAAGGATAGGTGCTAACTTTTCTCTTGAATAAGGATATTCATGACCAACATTTATTTCCCTTCCAATCAGTACACGAGCTGCACTTGGCACTTTGGTAAGTCCTGCTAGTTTGGCAATGTGTTCTACACTCTTTCCTACAATTTGAGGGTTCATTGTACCATTTGCTCTTAAAATAAATTTAGCAAGTTGTTTATTCTCTTGTTCATCTAAGAAATAGCCTCCCTGAGCTTTAAACTCAGCAATTACTTTTTCTTCCATACATCTTTCAACGATAACAGATTGTTCTGAAGCACAAATGGTACCATTATCAAATGTCTTGGAATCTATAATGCGTTTAACAGCTAGTTTAACATCTGCACTTTTATCAATAAAAGCTGGCCCGTTTCCTGCACCTACTCCAATAGCTGGTGTTCCTGAAGAATAAGCAGATTTCACCATACCTGGTCCACCAGTTGCTAAAATGAGTTTCGTATTAGGATGTTTCATAAGTTCTTGTGTTGCATGTAAAGTTGGAAGCGTAATAGTGGAGATTGCTCCTTTTGGACAACCTGCAGCTTCTGCTGCTCTTGTTAATATATCTACTGTTTCTTTAATACAGTTTCTCGCACTTGGGTGCGGAGAAAAAACAATACAGCTACCTGCTTTAATGGAAATAAGTGTTTTGTACATAATTGTAGAAGTAGGGTTAGTAGATGGTACAATCCCTGCAATAACCCCTACAGGTACACCTATATCTAAGATTTTTTCTTCTTTGTTATCTCTTAAAATACCAATTGTCTTTTGATCTTTGATAGCTTCATAAATACCTTTTGATCCAAAGATATTCTTAATTACTTTATCTTGCCAACGTCCAAAACCTGTTTCTTCATTTGCCATCTTTGCTAACTTTTCAGCATTGGCAGCTCCTGCATCTGCAATAGCTTTTACAATCTTATCGATTTGACATTGACTAAAGGTAGATAATACCTCTTGCGCTTTTTGTGCTTCTATTAAAAGGTTTCTAACCTCTTGAATGGATTGTAAGTCTTTATCTATTAGTTCCATTGGGGCCTCCTTACTTAGTTGTCATCTATAGTTTGTTTATTTTCTAGCCTCAGTTATCATCTTAATCAGCTCTGACTTTTTAGCTTCTTTTAATTGCTTGATAGGCACATTGATCCCCAAAGCCTTAATAAGTGCTCTCAGCTCAGTATTACTTTTTTTACTAAGGTCCTCAGCACTTACTATGTCTTCATTAGTAGTCTGCCCTACTCCAGTCTCCGTATCATCATTTAATATATCTGATTCTGGGATCGAGGCATTGCCTTCTATACTTTGAGCTTGTTGTGCCGTTTTCACAGGCTGTATCTCTTCTTGCTGATACATACTAAATTCAGGCGTACTTTCCTTGTTAGTTTTGGTTTCCATTGCTCTTGATTGTATTACCTTTCCAATCAAGCTTTCATCTACTCTAGGGATAACATGAGTTGCCCTAACCTTACCAATCCTTTCAGCTGCTTGACCACCTGCCTGCACCGCTGCTGTGATAGCTCCTACATCTCCAAAAAGTTGTACTGTCATAATGCCGCTGCCAACTTTTGACACACCACTTAGTTGAACATTAGAAGCTTTTAATGCGGCATCCGCTGCTTCTATTGCAGCAGGATAACCAATTACTTCTATGAGGCCTAATGCTTGCATCATCTTAATAATCCCTTGGGTTATCTGCTACAGCTTTTATGGCTTCAGCAAATGCAGCACATGCGGCATGACATGCAGATTGAGTACCTGTAAGAAGCCCTCCACCAAAGTTTGTTTCTGAAGGTGGCCCAAAGAATTCAACTAGTTTAACATCTGCAGCTTTCATAGCAGCATCAAGTCCATATATTGCTTCCATTGGAGGAGCAATTAGATAAGCAAGTGGCTCTCCTTCTTCAATACCTGCCACTTTAGATAGATATGAACCTGTACGAGATACTGTATGCGCATAATAGACAATAGAATCATCTTCATTGGCACTTATAAAACAAGCATCTGACCCAAAGAAGTCTAAAACCGCCTTAAGACCACTTCTTACCTCTGCGGGGCTTGGTCCACCAATAATACCAATGACTTCACCAGCTAATTTTGTAGAAGCATTACCTGCTCCTGCATACATAGAACGTGCATAAACGACTTCAACATCTGCATCCTTAGTTGCTTCATCTAATGCAGTATACGTCACATCATCACTGTCGGCAGTAATGATTCCTATACTTTTATGATTTGGTCCTAATTCTAATTTTGCTGCAAGCTCTGCACTGACATTGGAAATGACACGTACACCAAGTACATTAGCTCGCATTTTATCGTTTTTCATTATGACTGCCTCCTTCTACTTTAAGTCGATACCAGATGCTTTTTTATCTAACATAGTTTTAATTAATTCAGCCGCATGAGCTCCTGCTTCTACTGCTGTGGTACCACCTTTGTGTATATTAGAAATAACCGTTCTCTTAGCTTCTGGCAAACCATGTTTAGGCTTGTAGGCTATATAAGCTGACATAGATTCTGCAGTTACAAGACCAGGTCTTTCACCAACTAACATACAAATAACATCTGCTCCAGTTACCTCGCCAATAGCATCCATAGCTCCAACTCTGGCATATTTTATAAATAAGATCTCTGGTACAGTAATACCATACATCTGTAAGCCTTGTTTAATAGCTGGGATAGCATCTTCTACGTTTGCTTCAATAGCTGAAGAAGATAGGCCATCACCTACCACAATTAATACTTTAGGATTATTGCCACAGGTCTTCTTAATAATCTCTAACTCCTCTGGACCAAATCTTCTTCCTAAATCGGGTCTAGTTAAATATTCATCTTTATCCTTACATAGGGTTTTGACGAAAACGAGTTTATTCTTTTTAACAAAGTCTTCTGATACATCATTAAAAACTGCATCTTGCGCAGCAGCATGGTCCGCTCTTACACGAAGCATTGTAATTGTTTTATAACGTGCACCTGCTTTACCTACACCTAATCTAGCTGGTGTTTTAGCTTTCATTGCTAAATAGCCTTCTTTATCTTTTGCATGGTCTACTAAAAACTGTTTTTTAATATCAATCTTAGTAATATCAGGGATACATCCATTAGGATCAATAGTAGTTGTCTTTGTTTCATTACTTGCTGCTTGTACAATGGATGCAGCTGGCGTCGTTGGAATGGTAACACTGCTACCTACTGCATTAGTATCTTTACCAACCATTTGTTCTACTAGTTGTTCTACCATTTTTCTTAAATCTTGTTCGTTCATCATTTTGCCTCCTTATCCTAGAATAATATTGATGCGTCTCCGGCTCTTTCAGTTAAACGGCCTTTTTCATCTACAAAGCCCATCTTAACTAGCCATTCATGGAAAGGCTTAATAGCTGTGAGTCCGAACATTTCTCTAAGTGCTGCTGTTTCATGGAAACCTGTAGTTTGATAGTTAAGCATAACATCATCACCATGAGGAATACCCATGAAATAGTTACAACCTGCTGTTGTTAATAAAACAGATAAATCTTCAATAGAGTTTTGGTCGGCTTTCATATGGTTGGTATAACATGCATCACAACCCATAGATACGCCTGTTAGTTTTCCCATAAAGTGGTCTTCAAGTCCTGCACGGCTTACTTGGCGACCATCATATAGATATTCTGGCCCGATAAAACCTACTACAGTATTAACAATGAAAGGTTGAAAGCGTTTAGCAAAGCCGTAGCATCTTGCTTCCATCGTTACTTGGTCTGTATCATGATGTGCTTCTGAGGAAAGTTCTGAGCCTTGTCCAGTTTCAAAATACATCACGTTAGGTCCTTCTGCAGTTCCTTCAGATAAAGCAAGCTGTCTTGCTTCTTCTATGGTTGCTGCATTAAACCCAAAAGCTTCATTTCCCTTTTCTGAACCAGCAATAGATTGGAAAATCAGGTCTGTTGGTGCGCCTTTGCGAATAGCATCCATTTGAGTGGTAACATGGGCAAGTACACAGGTTTGAGTTGGAATTTTAAACTTTTGTTTGATTTCCTCAAAACGTTTGAGTACACGCACAACACTTTCTGTAGAATCATCTACTGGATTAAGCCCAAGTAGTGCATCTCCAGCCCCATAGGTTAAACCTTCTAATAAAGAAGCCATAATACCATCAGGGTCATCTGTTGGATGGTTTGGTTGAAGCCTGGAAGAAAGTGTTCCTGGTTCTCCAATAGTTGTATTACAGTGAGCAGTTATGCGAATTTTGCTTGCTCCATAAATAAGGTCCATATTAGACATGAGTTTAGCTACAGCAGCTACTATTTCTGAAGTAATCCCTCTAGATGCTCTGCGAATATCAGCACCTGTGGTTTTTTCATCAAGAATCCATTCTCTAAATTCTGCTACTGTCATATGCTTAAATTCGTTATAGATCTTTTCATTAACATCATCTTGGATAATACGAGTCACCTCATCAAGTTCATAAGGTACTGCTGGATTATTTCTAAGGTCTTCTAAAGTAACATTAGCTAATACGACTTTTGCAGCTACTCTTTCTTCTGCACTGCTTGCTGCTAGACCTGCTAATTTATCTCCTGACTTTTCTTCATTGGCTTTTGCCATTACCTCTTTAAGTGATTTGAACTCGTAGGTATGTCCAAATAATTGAGTCTTTAAAATCATAAAGGTACTCCTTTCAATTAAATACTAATGTTTTAACAACTACAGGAAGCACTGTTCCTTCTGCAATAGGATTGCCTATATCAATGTAATCACCATTATCTAGCTTTACACTATCTAGACAGATTACATCTTTCTTGAAACTTAGTTTGTTGTACATAGTCTGTCCTAATACCTTTGCCATATCCTTTTCTACAATTAAAATGAGGGGTAATTCCCTTTCAATAAGTTCCTGCATACCTTCTACTAACCCTTCTGCATATGCTTGTACTTCCTTGAAACTAGGATTTTCTTTTCCTTCTATAGCAATGGCTACCCTTTGCAAGTCTCCTTCTAATTTAAACCATTCTAATTTCTTCTTAACGGCCTCTGCTAACACAATAGAGCCACTACTTTCATCCTCATAAGCCATTTTTAGAATAGGCAAATTCTTAATAGGAAAAGCATTTTTTGTGTAGGTAATAGTACTGCCACTTATTTCTGTAGTATGTGTTCCTGCACCAACTACAGTTGCTCTTATAGTCTCTGTACTTTTTATAACCTTTAATTTGCTGCATAACTCAGACCGTCTAATAGACTCTCCTAACAGGATGCCTATATCCCCATACTCAAAATAGTCTCTTATAGGTCCTCGCTCTTTCTCATCGTAGTAAATATAATCTGCCACACCTCCTGAAAAAGATATACATTCCATAGGATTATCTAAAAGAATACTTTTATTAGTCACCATAAGTTTAAAGTCTTCATCTATAGGTACTAATCCAACACTTTGCATTAATACCTTTACCATTATGTCTATAATGGGTCTAAGATTATCTTTTGTAGCTATAGTTCCTATTTCTAACCCTAAATGGTATTTCTTCACTAGTGTTTCTAATTTAGGCGCAATATATGTTATTCTTTTAGAAATAACATCAACTTTTATTAATCTGCCGCCTATATCTAAACAACCAGTGTCTTTTACATCTCCCCTTCTAAAGACAGCGAGGTTACTGGTTCCCCCGCCAATATCGATATTAACAACTGCTGTATTATGTTCTTTTGAATAGATATGAGCACCTGCACCCTTACCTGATATAATACTTTCTAGGTCTGGTCCTGCTGTAGCCACTACAAAGTCCCCAGCAAACCCACTTAAGGTCGTTAATACTTCTTCTGCATTTTCTTTTCTGGCTGTTTCTCCTGTAATAATAACGGCCCCTGTATCAATGTCTTTTTTATCTACACCTGCGTTCTTATATTCCTTTTCAATGATTTCTCTCACTTTAGGTCCATCAATTTCTTTTAAAGAAACCAAGGGTGTAAAGTAAATGGGGCTTTTATAAATAATTTCTTTATCTACAATGACAATTCTCGGTACCGTATAGCTAGAAGCCATATTTTCGATAATGAGCTTTGAAAATATAAGCTGTGTTGTACTGGTTCCAATATCAATCCCTACACTTAGAAGTTCTTCTCTCATTCCCTCACTTCCTCCATTAATAATCTTTATCCCCTAAATCTCCTAAACCATTTAGGTCTACACACCTCTTACTATTCCTTAAGGCTTAAAAATTTTTCTAGATAAGTAAATAATTCTTCTATTCCTATGTCATCTACTGTATCTACCTTAAAAATTTTACTTACTCCGGCTGCTTTAAGACTTTCTTCTACCTTCTGAATTTGTGACTCATCTTCTACTAAGTTAATCTTAGTTATAATACCGATAAGCTCTTTCGCAAATGAACATGCAAAAGCAGGAGGAATAAAGTTATCTTCTGCTGTAGGATCTCCTATTAAAGCAATAATCTCTGCATCTACTGCCGTCATAATAAGAGCACTATAATAATTTCTGTTTTCTAGATATTCTCCTGGTGTATCAATGGCATGATTGTATAACTCCACAGATTGTGTCTTTTTGTACTTAAGTTCTAGTTCATCAAGCTTTTGACATAGTGTTGTCTTTCCACAGCCTGTTCTACCCATAAAAATAACTCTGCTCATATCCTAAGTCCTCGTAATAGCTGTAGGTGTAAATCCTAGATTATTACTAAGCACATCTACAATATCTTTAAGTGCAGCTTCTACCGCACTAATATCACCACTTATAATAAGTGCCCCGCTAAAGCGGTCTATAAAACCAATAGCAATGTCTGATGCCTTAGTGGCTACATCTGCTGCAATAATAGCGCCTTCACTAGGTGTAATAGTTAAAATCCCAATAGCACTGATTTTCTCAGTAATAAGGCCTAGTTTCTTGTAGATATCTTGGGTAGGGTTAGCAATAATATGAGCTAGTGTAATTTGTTTTCCAGGTACAAATTCCTGAATAATGCGTTGTTTATCCTCTATATGAATAGCCATACTTTACCTCATTTTCTCCATTCATCCTTTTCTCTTCTAGATTGTTATTTAGCTTACCTTATAAATAATCTCTAAAATGTCTCCTGCTGTGGCAGTACGTGGATTGGTTACAATACATGCGTCCTCTAAAGCACCTTTTGCAATCTCTTGTTTAAGCTTGTTAATGTCCTCTAGAGAGACCTTACATTCTTGAAGACGCGTAGGCATCTTCATTTCATGTTGAAGTTTCGTAATGGCATGAATAAAATTCTTAACTAACATTCTAGTTGTGCTTCCTTCTATGCCCACTAACTTTGCTAACTGCGCATATTTTTTAGCTGCTATAGAATATTTATTAGGATTAAACCCTTCAATTTCACTATTAAACTCTATAACATAAGGCAGCAGTATGGCATTAGTTCTACCATGTGGAATATGAAGCTTACCTCCAATATTATGGGCAATCGCATGATTAATTCCTAATGAAGCTAGATTAAAGGCAAGTCCTGCAAGGCAAGATGCATTATGCATTTTTTCCTTTGCCTCTATATCCTCACTGCTTCTATAAGACCTTAATAAATACTCAAAAACTAACTCTACTGCTTTCTCAGCTAGTGCATCAGAGAAATCTGTTGCTGCTGTGGATACATACGCTTCTATGGCATGAGTCAAAACATCCATACCTGTATCAGCTACAATACTACTCGGAACACTTTTCACAAGCTCTGGTTCTAAAATAGCTACATCTGGCAAGAACTCATCTGATACTAAAGGATACTTGATATGTTTAATCTCGTCTGTGATAACAGAAAAAGAGGTTACCTCTGAGCCTGTTCCACTAGTTGTAGGAACTGCTATAAACTGCATTTCCTTTAACTCTCCAAGTTTCCTTGAGAAATCCATAATAGCTTTTGCTGCATCAATGGCTGACCCACCACCTAAAGCAATGATTACTTCAGGCTTGTAAGAAGTTACGGCCTCAACTCCTTTTACAACAAGCTCCATAGGTGGATCTGGTACGATTTCACTAAATACTTCATACTGATTAGGTGATAAGTATTCGGTAATTTTATTAATCATTCCAGACTTAACCATGAAAGGGTCTGTCACAATAAATACACGATTCTTTCTTAATGTTTCAAGGTACGCAAGTGAACCTTGTCCAAATTTTACTTTTGTTTTTATTTCAAAAGTGTTCATCTTCATCCCATCCTATTCAAGTAGATTCAAGATTTCCTATATTAGACTATGTATTTTTGAGACATTTATACTTTTTACATCAAAACCAATAAATGCTCGAAAATTCAATTTTTATTTTTCAATATAAATACGCTCAATTTGCAGTCATAATATTACTTTTTCTCTAATAAACTATTAGTAGAAAAGTGCAGGGAGTTTATGAAAAATGTCTGATATATTTGAGCGTTTAGGCATTCATAGAGTGCAACCACCCACAAGTTCACCTCCAAACTTTACTCCGAATAAAAATCAAGGTACAAAACTAGGGCCTCCTAGGCCTCCTGGACCCCCTGGTCCTCCTGGCCCCCCCGGTCCTCCTGGATCTCCTCAAGCATTTGGTGGCGGTATTCAACCACTTGCAATTGATACAGGTGCCATATCCCCTTGTATTAATCGATTTGTTTATATATGGCCAACTAATGGCCCTGGTTTTTGGGCTTTTGTTACTTTTGTAGGCCCCCGCTCTCTTGCAGGTTGGAGACGAATGGGATGGCGTTGGCGATATTTTGGTATGGATCTACGAAGAATTGATTCATTTTATTGTGCATAAAAAAAAGCGATTACGTGAATTAAACTACGTAATCGCTTTTTTTTATGCACAGTTTATTTAAAAATACTTCTTACTAAACTATTACTTTCTTGTTATATATACTCTATATGACTATACTTAAATAAACATAAGATACAATTGGAAACTCCCCTTAGGGTTATTGATGGGCAAGAACTATATAAGATGCATAGGCACATAAATTTCCTACTTTGTATGTAAAGAACAATAACCCGATTATAAATTTCTAAACTAAGAAAATTGGTTCACTCAGCATGAACACTGTAAACAATTTTACCGTCTTTTATGACAAACTCAACTTGATTTAAGTCAGATATATTCTTTAGTGGATTTGCACTCAGGATAACTAAATCAGCCTTTTTACCCAGGTCTATACTTCCAAGCTCATCAGCCACACCCAAGAGTTCGGCAGCATTTACTGTAGCAGTTCGAATAGCTTCATATTCATCCATTCCATGCTTCACAAATAACTCAAGTTCCTTGTACAGGAACCCATGGGGAACATATCCTGCACCTCCCATCCCCGCATCTACTCCTGCTACAATTCTCACTCCAGCTTTAATAGCATTTTCAAGATTAACAGGAAGATATGTTTGCCTATAATTAGGCATCTCATCATAAAACTTTACCCAAATCGGATCTGTTCCGGATTTTATGACTTCCCTTTGCTTTTCTATAGCCTTTTTACCCATGGAATGATAGGGTTCTGGTACGGCCTCCTTCACTTCCTGTCTACTAAATAAGTCAGGGTTATCTATTAAATCTGACCAGTGTATAAAACAATATGCAGTAGGAACCCAACATACTCCATTTTCTTTCATTCGCTTGAATGTTGCCTCATCTATCAGCCCCAGTGGCGTATGCTCTATACTGTCTACTCCTACTTCAACTGCCTGCTTAATACCTTCAGGTAAGCAAATTGAATGTGCAGATACCTTCAATCCTTCTTTATGAGCTGATTCTGTAATGGCTTTCAATATCTCCGGAGTCATACTTGCATCCAGTAGGCGCGGATCTACCTTTCTTTTTATATAAAACTCCCGACTCTCAGAATCATTTTCAATGAATGACAAAGATGTTCCTGGTGTGCTGGTTTTAATAAAATCCACACCGGCCTTCTTCAGCTTTTTAATGATTTCTAACACTTCTTGCGGCTCATCAATGTCAACTGATAATCCTTTAACACCAAAAATAAGGCTTAAAAATGATAATAAAACTGGAGGAGCTGGAATAAATCTCTTTATACTAAAATAACCATATGGCACTGATAAAGCAGGGCCGCTTGCTAAAATCCTAGGACCTATGTATTTTCCCTCGTTAATTTCGTCCCTAAATTTTAGGATATTGTACCCAAATGAACCAGGCATATTTCTTATTGTTGTGACACCTGATTTTAGCGTTAAGTGGGAGTGTCGTAGAAGCTTCTTTGTCATGGTTTCTGTATTGATTCTTCCATAATCGTCAACGCCCGGATGAGCCAGATGCACGTGGGCATCAATCAATCCCGGCAGAATATACCGTCCTGAAAGGTCTAAGACTTCTGCATCTTCAGGAATAGATATGGTTTCAGCGGACCCGATTTTATCGATCTTTCCACAACTGCAAATAATCGTACTGTTCTCATGAATAGCTTTCTCTAACACATTAATAATATTTACACCGGTTATAACCAATACTCTAGGCTGCTTATTGATGCTGGAAATAGTTTTCTCATCTTTTCTTTTTATCATATTTCTTCTCCCCCAAACTTATTCTTTTTGTGTTATATAAAGCAATGCTAAACCTAAAACCGTTTTCTCCATATACTTATTATCTTAACTAAGAGAATAGAGATGAAAAAACTTTTTGCACTTATTCACTATACTTTTCCTTTGCCATTTAGAATTTTAATATCTTGTAGCATTCTTACATTCTCTTATACGCATATATTTCGTATTTTTAATTTTCTGAATTTTATCACACATCTTCTGTGGTGTCAACTGGATCTGCTTTAAAATCACAGATTAGCCTTTGTAAAGTAAATTAAAGAGACTTTCCAAAGGGGACCTCTTACTCTATTTAAATATCAACAAATTTATCTAACTTAACCTACTTTTCTGTTATAATAAAATAAATATATAATATTATAATTAGCATATTGTTTACACAATAGAACGCTTATTACTAAAAAGAAACTCAGGTGTTTATTATGACTAAAAATTCTTATGAAATAGATATGTGTAATGGTCCATTAACTAAAAAAATTTTAATTTTCTCCATCCCTCTCATGTGTTCTGGCATCTTGCAATTACTCTTTAATGCCATTGATATGATTGTTGTTGGACAATACTCGGGTAAGGAAGCATTGGCAGCTGTTGGCTCAACAGCCTCACTTATTAATTTACTCGTCAATGTTTTTATCGGTCTATCTATTGGTGCTAATGTCCTTATTGCACAAGCTTATGGTGCACATCATGACCAAGATCTTCATGAGACTTTACATACTTCTATTTTGCTAAGTATAATCTGTGGCTTTTTCCTAAGCTTTATTGGAATCCTCTTAGCTAAACCTCTGCTCCTATTAATGGGAACACCCGATGAAGTTATAGAACTGGCTACTTTATATATGAAAATTTATTTTGTTGGTATGCCCGCCATGCTTTTATACAACTTTGGTAGTTCTATTTTACGTGCTACGGGAGACACCAAAAGACCTCTTTACTTTTTACTTATAGCTGGGGTCATTAATGCTCTTCTTAACTTAGTGTTTGTAATTGGTTTTAAAATGAGTGTTGCTGGTGTAGCACTTGCTACTGTTATTGCACAGTGTATTTCTGCTTTTTTAATTACACTCTGTTTAATGCGTACTTCTGGTGGCTGCCAATTAATACTTTCAAAGCTACATATCAATAAAACTGTATTGCTTAAAATTATGCGCATCGGTTTACCTGCAGGCTTCCAAGGGGCTATTTTCTCTATCTCCAATGTACTTATTCAGTCCTCGGTTAATTCTTTTGGTGCTATTGCTATGGCAGGAAATGCAGCAACTGCTAACCTTGAAGGCTTTGTCTATACTTCTATGAATGCCTTTCATCAAACAGCCCTTAGCTTTACTGGGCAAAATATAGGTGGTAAAAAATATGATCGCATTAAACCTATATTACGTGTTTGCTTAATCAGTGTCTTTGTAGTCGGCAGTGCTATGAGCTTATTATTCTTTATATTTAGGTTTCCTTTACTTCGCCTCTATTCCTCTGATTCAGAGGTGATTGCTTATGGTGTTGTTCGAATGAAAGTTATCTTCTCCACCTACTTCTTATGTGGTATCATGGATGTATTAGTTGGAAGTATTAGAGGCCTTGGGTATTCTGTCATACCTATGATTGTTTCCCTACTAGGTGCTTGTGGCTTACGTATTCTTTGGATTTTTACTGTATTTAAACTGATGCCAACACTAACTACCTTATATATTTCCTATCCCATATCTTGGGGCATTACTTTAATGGTACACTTCCTATGCTTTAAAATACTTTATAATAAAGTCCAAGATGAATGGCACACTTCCATTATTGAATCAGTCTGACTATTAAAGGGACACTTCAAATAGCTAGTAAAGTTACTCTCATGAAGTGTTTTTAAGAAAAAGAAAAGCTGAATAAAAAAATAGTGCCCCAAGTATATAGAATACTTGGGGCACTATTTTTTACTCCAGACTCTTGAAATTAACTTTCGTGGCTAGCTAAATAGACCTTAATCAAGGCGCAAGATGGCTCCTCAGCACGTATGCGTTATAACTTAGTGCCTACTAAGACTAGTTATGAAAGCTAAACCAATGAGTGAGGAGCTCCTAAAGTCTTGGCCGGTGCACCCTATGCTAGGAAGCTAAGACCTTAAGACTCTGGTTTTAAACTTTGTTTATTTATTTTGTTTTTACACTTATGTATATGTACTCAAGAAACCGAATCCCTAATAAAAATTCAGCTATCTCTTAACTACTTATTTCTTCTTGATAATAATAAGCCTGTTTTTCAAACATCTTAGCATATTCTCCCTTTAATGCCATTAGTTCATCATGAGTACCTTGTTCTATAATCTCACCATGTTCAAACATATATATGCGGTCTGCTTCTCTGGTAGTTGAAAGTCTGTGAGAAATAAAGATAATGGTAGCATCTTTTGCTGCTTTCATCATATTGCGATTGAGCTTATATTCTGCAAAAGGATCCAGGGCACTAGAAGGTTCATCTAAGATAGCTATGGCAAGTTTTCCTGTTTTAGCAAACATTCTAGCTATAGCTACTTTTTGCGCCTCGCCACCTGATAGCATTGTTCCTTCATCAGAGAACTCTCTTGTCATTTCTGTCTTGAGTCCTTTGGGCAATCTTTCTAGCTTAGCTCCAAAATCAGCAAGGTTTAAAGCCTTCCTAATATGATCTTCATCTATAGCAGTATCATCCATCCAAACATTTTCTTCTAGAGTGGCACCATAAAGCTGATAATCTTGGAATACTGCTCCAAAAATATCTCTATAAGCTTTAGTTGAAAAGCTGCGGATATCCTCTCCTCCATAGCAAATAGAACCTTCTGTTACATCATATAAACGCATTAAAAGCTTTACAAATGTTGTCTTCCCTGCACCATTTTCGCCTACTATGGCTATTTTTTCTCCCGGCCTAACAGTCATCTGAATATGCTTAAGGGTATCTTCACTAGCTCCCTCATAACGAAAGCTCATATCTTTAATTTCAAGTACACTCTTTTCTACTGGTACCTCTTTACTTCCCTTATATCCCTCAATATTAATATCATATTCTATAAAACGCCTAAAGCGTTCTGCAAACTGTCCTACCTTTTGAAATTCCACCATAGCATAATTAAGTGAATCTAAACGATTTCTTACTGTACCTTGTGCATTATTCATGGCCGCTACATCACCTAGACCTATACTAAGCTTAACTAGCGCTAAGTACCCTAAATACATAGGTACACAGAAATGAGATAAAAAAGTAAACACAAATATCCAGTTTATTAAAGAAAGAATAGCAATCTTAACCCCTGCTGTTTTAGCTTCTGACATAATATCTTCTATGGCTTCTTCAAACTGTTTACGAAGAGGAATCTCTATCTTTGAAAGCTTAATCTCCTTAGCATATTCTGGTTGATAAAAAATACGCTTAGAATAGTCAGCTTTTCTCATAACTCTCTTTCTTTCCATTTCATAGTTGTACTCGATTTTAGTAATGCTAAAGCGCGTCACCATATTAATAAGAAAACCTAGAATAGGAAAGATGGCAATGATAGGATTAATAGCCATAATAAGTCCACCTAAGGTTAAAATAGTCGTTATATTCCCTAGAATCCAAGCCATACTTAGAACACCAGTAGTAATCATTTCTTCAGACTGAGCTGCTGCAATAACAAAGTCATCAAAATAATCTTTATGGTCATAGCATATAAGGTCAATATCTGCCACCTTGCGTATAAAATCTTCTTGAATCTTTCCTGTCATTTTTACAAATTTAGCTCTCGCCCAATTCTCAACTAGTACTTCTATGGCTTGCCCTATTCCCATGACTAAGATTCCTACCATGATAAAAACGAGTGTAGCCTTTAGATCTATAGCCTTATCCGAAAGCATATCTATAAAGATTTTAAGGAACAAGGTATCAAATAGTGCATAAATAATACCACAAGTGACAAAAGCACCTATTACTAAAAACACCAATGCTTTATCTATTCTTAATGCACACTTTACAACATAAAATACATTGCTAATAAGGCGTCTCATGGTTAATTTGTCTTGCTTCTTATCCTTATCATCATGCTTTATTTCTTTTTGTTTCTTGCTTGTGTTAGGATTACTTGCTTTCTCTTTATTTTTAGGCATGAAGGACTACCTCCCCTCTTCCATTCTCCTGATAATTCTTAGCTTGAAGTCTAAACATAGCTGCATAGCTACCATCTAAAGCCATAAGTTCATCATGTGTACCACTTTCTTTAATCTGCCCATGTTCTAAAAAGTAAATTTTATCTGCAATTCGTGCTGAAGATAGTCTATGAGAGATGAAGAATACGGTTTTTCCTTCTGATACTTGTAGCATATTGTTATACATATTGTACTCTGCAATAGGATCTAGCGCGCTAGAAGGTTCATCCAGGATAACAATATCTGGATTCTTAGCAAATACTCTCGCAATAGCTATTTTCTGTGCCTGTCCTCCTGAACACACAAAACCTTGATCATCAAACTCTTTTGTCACCATAGTATCTATACCTTTTTCTAAGGTAGCTAACTTATCTCCAAACTGTGCCTTTATAAGTGCATCTACTACTAACTCTCTTTCTTCCTCTGTCTCTGGCGCCCGCATAAGTACATTCTCACTTAAAGGCAAGGCAAATATCTGAAGGTCTTGGAATACTGTTCCAAAGTGCTCATGATAGTTCTCTGGTTCAAACTCATTAATGTTGCATCCATTAGCTTTAATCTCTCCCTCTGTAACCGGATATAAGCCCATTAATAGTTTAATCAAAGTAGTCTTACCTGCTCCATTTTCCCCAACTAATGCAATACGTTCGCCTCTCTTAATAAAGAGAGATAGGTCTTTAATAACAGGGGCCTTAGCTCCCTCATAAGTAAAACTAACATGGCTAAATTCGATATCTCCAAGAACTCCCTCTATTTTTTTATTCCCTTTATAGGCCTTGGCAGATTCATATTCCAGAAAATCCTTTAAGTTATTCATATAAAGGCAGTATTTACCCGCCTCAATGCTCTTTTGTACTGCTTCTTTAACCTGCCAGGATACAAAACCTATTGCTGATAACATAGCCACATAAGCTCCTATCCTACTAGTACCTGTAGCTTTAATAACAAAAGTAATATACATATATGAGCTAAAATACGTAAGTCCAAAAAAGACAACTGCATTTAAAAATTGATATAGCGCTATTTTCTTACGATATTTCACATTGATAGCATATCTATTCTTGTAGCTCTCAATATGCTTTTTAAATAAGATATTCCTAATATCATATAGACGAATCTCTCCCGCGTACTTCTTTTCATAAAAAACACGTTTGACATAGTCTGTAACTCGTCTATCTGGTGTTTCCATTTTTCTAAGTTCGAAGTGCATTTTGTTTTCTTTATCTCCACAAATTAAAGAACCAATAACTGGTGGAAAAATAAAAAGAATCAGCCAAGGGTCCACAGTTGCAATAATACCTATGGCACAAAATACAGCTAGAATAAGCCCTAAAGATTGCGCCAGATTAGCTAAGCCATCCATCGCCTTATTAAGACATTCATCTAAAGCTCTTGAAAACTTATTATAAAAATCAGGTTCTTCATATCTAGTAAGCTCAATAGCTGTTGCCTTTGTAATAACCTTGTCAAATATGTAGCGATATACCTTGGGTGTTTTTAGTCTAATATAGTAGGCATGACCTGCAGACGCTAAATGAATAATAATATGTAGAGAGCAGAAAAATACAATGAGCTTTACAAGTTCACTATAAGGTGCCCTATCGTTGATACATGCATAAATAGCCTTTGTCATATAAGCAAAGAAAAAAGCATTAAATACTTCTTCTGTACAGTTCTTATAGAAAGTATATATAATGCATCCTTTATCTGCGTGCCAAATGGTTTTTATAGTATACCCCATACTTTGCCACACAGACATTTCTTTATTTGATTGATGTTTTCCTCCCAACTACGCTCCCCCTCTGCTTATTAGTTTAAAACATAAGCTTATGTCATTTTACTATAAGATTTGAATCTTAAAAATACATTAAATTTTACAAAAACTACAGTAATTTTTCGTCATTATTAAGCCCCTAAATTTAAGATTTTATTTCATTCTTACTTTAGTGTTATTTATTCTAAAATCGGTGAAGCTTGATTGCATAATGCAAATACATCCTCATAAGATTTGCCTAATGACGTTGGGGTTGCCTGAATAATACCAACTCTATTTTGCTCAGGCATCACTCTAATCTCCTGTCCTCCAAAACCACGACAACCGTACCAACCATCTCCTAGCCACCATAAAAAACCATAGTTACTATTTTGCTCTGTTGGCGTAGTTGCTTCTTTTACATAACTTTCCGAGATAATTTGCTTTCCATTGTATTTGCCACTATTCAAAAATAAATTTCCTATCTTAGCTAAATCTCTTGCGCATAAATGAGATGTTGCTTCATCTAAGGGTTTATTCCCTATGTTATAGGTGATACCACAAGGGCTTGTCCACCATTTCTCGCTTTTGATATCAAGTGGGGTAAATAAGTAGCTATTGCAAAAATCAAATGTATTCATTCCTGTAACTTGACTTATAATGGCACTTAGCAAAATCACATCCCATTCTTTATAAACATGCTTTCTTCCAGGTACCTCTTCCATTTGAATATCTGCTAAATGTGCTAACCAATCTTGTGTTCTTCTAAGCTGCTCTAACATAGGACAATGATAGTGTTTACCCCCATTCCAATAAATCCCGGATGTCATAGTAAGCAAATGTTTTATTGTAATAAGTTTATGATAAGGATGATTGTTTTGGTTAAAGGCTTCTAGGTACCTACAAATAGGTTCATCTAAACTTTCGATAGATCCTTTATCTAAACAGATACCAATGCCAATAGAAATAATGCTTTTCCATATGGATTTAATAGGATTACGACTTTCCTTAGTAAACTTATTATAATAGCGTTCTACGATTATCTGTCCATTTTGATAAAGCAAAACACTATTAACTTGTGGATATCTTTTTTGCTTAATATAGTCGTCTATCATTTGCCCAAGTTCATTATCTTTAGCCTTTACTTTCTCTAACATAAATACCTCCCAATAATAGAATGAGGATTTTCCTTTAACTCCCTAGGTGTACCTGTTGCAATCACTTCTCCCCCATCTTTCCCACCACCAGCACCCATTTCTATCAAGTAATCACAGCTGGATAAAACATGCGAATCATGTTCAATAATGATAACCGTATTTCCTTTATCCACTAACTCTTGTAATAACACCATAAGCTTTTCACTATCATAAAAGGATAACCCTGTTGTAGGCTCATCTAAAATGTATAAAGAATCTTTAGCTGCTTGTCCCTTTGAGAGTTCCTTAGCGAGTTTGATGCGCTGACTTTCACCTCCAGATATAGTCGGTGTTTTCTGACCTAACTTAATATATCCCATGCCTACACGTTTTAAGGTCTCTAACATATTGGTAATTGGCTCATCTTTATCATTAAAAAATGTTATTGCTTCATCTACACTCATCTCTAATACATCCTTTATATTCTTTCCTTCAAGTGTCACTTCTGCTGACTCTGGTATAAATCCTATACCCTCACAAGCTTCACACTTCACATGAATAAAATTGCCATAGCCTACATGATAGTGTACTTCTCCTTCACCCTTGCATTTGGGACAACCACCCTGAGCATTAACAGAGAAAAAGCCTGGAGGAAGGTCACTTGCCTTAGCAAACAACTGACGAATACGGTCCATAGTCCCTGTATAAGTTGCAAGGCAAGAGGTCCTAGTTCTGCCTATAGGTTTTTGATCAATAACGTAGCACTTCTTAATTTGACTTACGCCTAATAGTTCTACTTGTCCTAATTCTATTGCTTCCTCTACTTCATCTTCCATAATACACTTTGATTTAAGTAATGCTTTTAACTTAGGCACTAAGGTTTCTGAAATCAAGCTAGACTTTCCACTGCCTGAAACACCTACCACGCCTACCATTACACCTAGAGGAATATCTACAGTAATATTCTTTAAATTATGCAAGGAAGCGTTTTTTAATGTAAGCAGCTTTGTTTCATTAAATCTTCGGTAATCTTCTTTGTGTACAAAAGGTCTTTTTCCCGATAAATAAGGTGCTGTTCTAGAATCATCACAGGATAAAAAGGTGCTAAAATCACCCTCGTAAATCTTAGCACCTCCTAAAACTCCTGCATCCGGTCCCAAGTCAATAATATAATCTGCCTGCCTTATAAAGCCCTCATCGTGTTCAACGGCAACCACTGTATTTCCTTTACCTACAAGCTTTTTTATAATATCAATTAATTTTGCCTTTTCTATTTCATGTAGTCCAATAGTAGGTTCATCAAAAATGAAAATGATAGCATCCATATCTGCAATAATATAAGAGGCAAGAAATAATCTTTGAATCTCACCTCCTGAAAGAGTGGGAAGTGAACGTGATAAAGCTAAGTGGTATAACCCTACATCAATCATGCATTCTAGTTTCGTAAGGATTTCTTGAATCAATCTATTCTTTGTACTTAGCTTACTTAAAAACTCATATAAATCCTTTATATACATTTGCTCCATTTCAGAGATGGTCTTCCCACCAATAGACGTATGAATAGCTTCTTCTCCTAAACCCATTCCTTGACATTTAGGACATTTTCCCTTTTCCATATAACCTGCCTCAGTTAGCATCTGTTCTAATCTGCCAGTAGCAGAAAACGCCCCATTGGTAACCTCCGTAATCCATGGTATAAAACCTATAAATGAGGATTTCCCATAATCCCCATACTTCAAAACAAAAAGTTCGTCGCTTGTTAAGTTATTAAGAGGTGTATCCCCTGTAACTTTATAGTATTTATAAAAGCTCTCTAACATCTTTTTAGTGCTTCCTCTTTTTCCTACTCCTAAACAAACATCCTCGATTTTTTGAGAACCGTCCCCAAAAAGCTTCTCCTCATCTATTTTCTTAACAATGCCTTTCCCTAGACATTTCACGCACATTCCTTTAGCTGAATTCTTCTGGAACATCTCCATAGTTAAAGGTCTGTCACCTTCGCACTTATTTTCACGTTCCCCATAGGTTGCAAAAAGTATCGCTAACATATTACTTATTTTGGTTTTAGTTCCTACTGTACTTCTAGGATTAGACTGCCTAATAATGCGCTGTTCCACTGCAACAGTTGGTGAAAGTCCCGTCATTTGATCAAATGCTGATTCTCCCTCCACCATAAAGCCAGAATTCGAAAACATTAAGTATCTGTGTTTTCCTTCTTCATAGAGCGTATCAAAAGCTAGACTTGACTTTCCACTTCCTGAAACACCTGTAATAACAGTCAGCTTATTTCTAGGGATTTTCACATCGATTCCTTTAAGATTATGGATATGTGCATTTTTAATCTCTATATATTTATTCATCTCTTAATCCTCTTACCTCTATTTTTATTAACAATCAAACGAACTATTTTATAAAAGCAAAAAATCTTAGAACATAATAGTGCGTGTTTCACCTTTTATGTTCTAAGATTAGTTGATATCATTATAGCATATTCTAGCCATGCATTTGATATTAATAGTTATCTTCTTACTTAAGTTTCCTAGCAAATTTTCACCTCCACTTTAAAAATTTCTATTATGCTTTTTGAATGAATACTTGCTAATATAACCATACTAAGCTTATTAAACTATCATTTCTAATCACTTCATTCCTCCTAATTTATGCAAATGTCTGACTTTGTTAGCTGCTTCCGCCTTTACATAATTAGGTTAATTAGGCTATACTTTAATTTTCTTATGCTATATACTATGCGCAAATAAGTACTAGAAAGGACTAGATAATGTATGACATTTAATTTAGATATCTATGAGACTATGGCCTTAGTTTCTCTTGTATTTTACATGGGTAAGTATATGAGAACTAAATTTTCTATACTCTCTAAGTATTGCATTCCGCCATCAGTTGTAGGTGGCTTTATCTTTGCTCTATTAATACTTCTACTCAATCAAACTAATATTGCAACTATTAATTTAGATACAACACTTCAAAACATATTTATGACAGCCTTTTTTACTAGCATCGGGTTTACTGCCAGTGTCAAAATACTAAAACAAGGTGGCATTAAAGTAATTACCTTTCTCTCGCTCGCAGTGTTACTTGTTATCTTACAAAATACAGTTGGCGTAACATTAGCTTCATTATTTAGCTTATCCCCTTTAATGGGACTTTGCACCGCTTCTATTCCTATGGTAGGTGGACACGGTACTGCTGGCTCCTTTGGTCCCATCCTTGAAGATATGGGAATTACTGGTGCCACTACAGTTTCTGTCGCTTCCGCAACCTTTGGTCTCATTATGGGTAGTATCATTGGTGGTTTAGTTGCTAGAAACTTGATTCTTCGTTATAAACTGCACACAGTCCATGATGAGAATGACCTTACCCCACCAGAGGAAGTAGGCGATTACAATGAAGAAAATCATAATATCTTATCTTTCAAAAGATTAATGACAGGTGCATGCTTCTTGTTTATTGCAATGGGACTCGGTTCTCTCGTTTCTAAGTTAATCCAAGCATCTGGCTTAACTTTTCCTTCTTATATTGGAGCTATGTTAGTTGCTGCCCTTATAAGAAATATATATGATTTTAGAAAAGAACCTATTGTGGAAAAGGAAATTGAGACACTAGGAGGATTAAGCTTATCCTTTTTCTTAACAATGGCATTAATGGGACTTAAACTCTGGCAACTATTCGATTTAGCACTGCCACTTTTCATTATGCTTATCGCCCAAGTTATTTTAGTAGGCTTATTTGCTTATATTATAACCTATAGAGTCATGGGGAAAAATTACGAGGCGGCTGTATTTGCTTCTGCAATCTGTGGCTTTGGAATGGGTGCTACTCCAAATGCTATTGCTAATATGGATGAGCTTACAAATAGATATGGCTTTGTTCCTACACCTTACTTTGTTGTTCCAATTGTAGGTTGTTTGTTTATTGACTTTGTTAACTCAGCTATTATAACAATATTTATCAACTTTATTCGCTAATCCTATATAAAGAAAGAACTATCACCACAAGGTGATAGTTCTTTCTTTATATAAATTCTATATTATACTCACTGTAACCCATATTGTTATATAATATAGGCTCCATATGATCTAATACAATACGTGGCAAGGAAAAAATCATTTTACACCCTTTTTTATATTCCTTGTCAATCCAGATTCTACCTTGTTGTAACTCTGCAAGAGATTTAACAAGTGCCAGACCAATACCACTACTGTTATATTTCTGATGAAGTTCACCTTTATTTTGTATAAAACGGCCAAAGATAGCTTCATGTAGTTCTTCTGGAATTCCCTCTCCTGTATCTTGCACCATAATACATATATCATTCGTATCATAACTTATATAAACTAAAACCTCTCCCCCCTCAGGAGTATATTTAATAGCATTAGAAAGTAGATTAAAAACAATCTTTTCAACCTTATCCATATCACAAGCTATAATAAGCTCTTCTATTTCTGTATCAAATATAACGTTAATTTGCTTTTGCATGGCAAAAGCGTTAATTGACATAACCATGTCTTCTATAAAAGGAATAATATTATAATTTTTCACTTCTAACTTCATATAGCCTGATTCAATCTTGTTCATATCAATGATATTATTAACTAATTTAATAAGACGATAGCAATTCTTTTGCATGCTTTTTAGATACTTATCGGATTCTGCTATTCCAGTAGAATCTTCCGACATACACTTTTCAAACAATTGAATATTGCTATAAATCACATTAATAGGCGTCTTTAATTCATGAGATAAATCAGCAAAAATACTACTTCGCAGTTCATTCTTTTCGTAGCTCTCTTGTAATTGCTTTTGTCCTAGGACAATTTCCCCCTTTAGTTCATCTACTCTCTGTGCATAATATGCTTTAGATTCTTGAATAGTAATACATACAAATATTGTAGAAGTAATAAAATTATGTATAATATAGGCCACATTATCCCAAAAGAAATAGGTTGGTCCTTTAGAATAAAATATTCCTGCAAATATCCACTGTATTATGGCTAAAATAATATTATTACATAGTAATAGCTTTGCTAATACACTCTTACTTCTAGAGTGAAAAAACATAATAGCAACGATTAGTGATACTAGTACTAGAATAATTTTATGTAAAAACACACTAATTCCTATACAAAATGGATAACAAAAAAAGTCTACTATTAAAAAACCTAAAATCACCAAAAAGTAAGAAGGTTTTAATTTAACCTTCATAAGCACTAATATTGCGCTAGTACTTAAAAGTATGCCACAACAAAAAACAACTGAAGTTATTCCTTTTAAAATCCAATGTTCATTTGCTGCCTTGTAAAGAACAAGTAGCAAAATACTTAATACAACACAAATATTACTGGCACATATACAACTTAAATACCTCTCATTATAATACAAATTAAAAATGACAAAAAACAAACATATTAAACAGGAAAAGATCATAATAATCAGAAAATAAACCGAGTTAAACATATTTTCACCATCAAATCCCTTTTATTGCCATATTAATTAGGCTATCTTATTATATCACATCTAATTATACAGAAAAATCATATTTTTTAATTTTTTTACATTTATTATTTTTATAGTTATTGAGCGTACTTTTTATTTTTCTTACTGACCTGAATGCACCATTATTTTGATAACCCAATAATATAATAATGACACATTAATCATAAGGATATTAAAATGGAGAAATTAATATTAAACTTTTTATGTGCTATACTTGTTTTAAGGTCTAATCCTCTCCACATCGCCTCAAGATTGGTCCGTTCAAGACAACTTCCTTACAATGTTGAAGTTATTGCGGAAAATTTATATGTTCCTTGGGCTATAGATATCAGTAGTAACGGCAAATTGTATTTTACGGAACGCTCTGGTTCCATTAGAGTTATTCAAGATGGCATACTTCTTCCAGATCCACTTATTACATTTACATCTCCTTTTATTAGTCAAGATGAGGGAGGCTTAATGGGACTTGTTCTGGATCCTAACTTTTCACAAAATCACTATATTTATGTTATGCATACCTACACTGAAGATGGGCAAATCTATAACCGTGTTATTAGATTAACAGAAAACAATAATCGTGCATCTATTGACCGCATTCTGATAGATAAAATTCCAGGTGGGCGGTTTCATAATGGTGGAAGACTAAAGATAGGACCTGACCAAATGTTATATATCTCAACAGGAGATGCAACCAACCCCCTTTTAGCACAAGACCTCACAAGCACAGCTGGAAAAATCCTCCGTCTAACATTAGATGGTAATATTCCTACTGATAATCCAATCCCTAATTCTCCTATATATAGCTTTGGCCATCGAAATCCACAAGGGCTAGCATGGAGCTTGCAAAATATTTTATATGCATCGGAACATGGTCAATCTGCCCATGACGAAATTAATATCATCTATCCTGGGGCAAACTATGGTTGGCCACTTGTTCAAGGAGATGAAGATTTGCCAGGTATGATGTTACAACGACCCCTTATAAACAGCGGTGATGAGACATGGGCGCCTTCTGGTATTACTTTTGTGAATCAAGGGCCATTGCAAGGCAAGCTGCTTGTTGCCACTTTATACGGAAAGAGGCTACTTGTTATTTCTTTAAATGAATCAGGAACTCTGGTAGAGAACATTGAATCATGGTTTCCAAATGAATACGGGCGTTTACGCGAAGTTATTCAAGGCCCAGATGGTTCAATCTATCTTAGTACTAGTAATAGGGATGGTCGAGGAGATGCTAATATCTCTGACGATAAAATTATTCGTCTTGTCCCAAACCACTTGTAGCTTGCGTCTTTAGATCCTAACTATACCTATTTTTGCTCTTATAAGGCCTCTCTCATAAGTCATACCTCCATCTTGCAACTATAATACTCTCAATCAAAAAACGATATTAACCTAATAATTACAAGGTTAATATCGTTTCCTTAGTTTCTATCATTCTTCTAATAAGTTACTTTCATATCACCACAACATAGCTACTCAGTTCTATCATTACATCCCTTCATAAGTCTCTAATAATCTAATGTAATGATTAGCTTCTCTTAGTACATGATCAGCCAGAAGTGGCAGTATTATAGATCTTATTTTACAACTAGCAATCCCTTCTGTTCCCGCTTGTTTAAAATTCTTCAATTGAATAGTTTGATTTAAAGTTTCATTAGTAACACTGTTTATTGTTACATTTGTCATGGTTTGTACCTCTTGAATTAAATTCTTAAATTCATTAGCAAATTCATTTGAGGTAGTAATTAATTCATCTTCAGAAGGGTCAAGTAATCCTCTTATAAATAATGCGTATTTTATTACAAATTAGCTGAATCTCCTTTAGGAAATGTCTATACCTCTAAAGATATTGTAGCATTATATGACCATATAAGTACATTTCATAGACCAACTATAGAGTATTATTAATTCAAACAATAGTATATAAGTATAACAAAAGTTTGAGATATCATTTCTATATCTGCGTACGGGATTATACATAGATATAAATATTCAAAAAGGAGGAACAGCTTATGTGGAATGAAATGACCAATTTAGAAATGGAACAAATTACTGGAGGCTCTGACAAACCCACTACTACTATTATTGATGTAGGGGATGTAATAAGAGCAACAACAGAGGCTGTTAAGTTTGTATACGAGGTTAGTAAGGATCTAGGGGCAGCAGCTCACGATTTTATAGGTTGTCCAAAATGTTGGTTTGGATACTAAGAAAGGAGGAAGGTTATGTTTAAAGAATTAAGTTCTAGTGAACTACACGAGGTAGAAGGTGGCGCAGTTCCTTTATTAGTTGTAGTTATCGCAAAAAAAGCGGTTGTAACAGCAGTTAAGGCCACTGTAGGGTTTATAGTTGCCGCAGGAGTTGCAAAAGGCTGTAGTGAAGAACATGATAATAAGTAATTAGGATACATATCAATTTAAATCATAAAATAGAGGGTGTATCCATACCCTCTATTTTATGATTTAAGTATCTGTGATAATAGTAGGTTGTATTTTGATAATACACAGAAGATTTATATTTATTTAATGACCGTTTTATAGAATTAAGAAGTACATCATATCATTAAGAGGTGATTAAGTATGGCAATAAAGAAGAAGGGTATAGCGCGGTGGGTAACTTTTATCCTATTTTTAACATGTGCGGATCAACTTATTAAACTAATCATATATCATAATTATATGGCTCATACTTTCCCTATCATTGAGAATTTTATTTCTTTTACTCCACACTTCAATGAAGATATATCTTGGTTTAATGCTAAGTATGATTTAAATATGGGTTTGGGGATAATCACATTATTGACCATAGCTGTATTGATATTCGCTCTTTATCAAGCCAAGATACATTATATGGAATATCAAGAGCAAACACTTGCTGTAGCAGGATACTCTACGTTTATTTCGGGTGTATTAGCCTCAGTTTTGGACAAAATACTATGGGGAACAAGTTTAGATTATATAAAATTTAGGAATTGGTTTATTTTTGATCTAAAAGATTTATATTTAGATCTAGGGAGTTTACTTTTTATGATAGGATATATTATATTTGAGGTAAAAAAGCACAAGGCATTAGGCCAAGAAGTAAAGGGATAAAGCATATGCTACATTTTCTTCTTCCCATACTTCGTAACCAGCCATTTTACTGGCAAAAATATCTACAACTATATATAAATCAAAAACGATATTAACCTAGTATTTACAAGGTTAATATCGTTTTCTTAGTTGCTATTATTCTTCTAATAAATTACCTTCATATCGTCATAACATAGCTACTCAGTTCTGTCATTACATCCCTTCATAAGTCTCTAATAATCTAATGTAATGATTAGCTTCTCTTAGTACATGATCGGCTAGAAGTGGCAGTATTATAGATCTTATTTTACAACTAGCAATCCCTTCTGTTCCCGCTTGTTTAAAATTCTTCAATTGAATAGTTTGATTTAAAGTTTCATTAGTAACACTGTTTATTGTTACATTTGTCATGGTTTGTGCCTCTTGAATTAAATTCTTAAATTCATTAGCAAATTCATTTGAGGTGGTAATTAATTCATCTTCAGAAGGGTCAAGTAATCCTCTTATAAACAATGCATGCTCCATCATAATTTGATCCCAAAACAACTCCGTTTCTCTAGCATCTTTAGAATCAATATCCACCCTATTTTCTAAGTCGCCTACTAATGACAAATATAGCCTTGCCTCCCGCAATATATGTTCGATTAGTAATGGATAATTAGCTGTAAATAAATCACAAGATAGAACACCGTTTAATAGTCTCTGCTTAAAATTAATCAGCCCATTAATAAGATTCCTTGCATTAGCGTTAAGTTGCCTTACACGATTTACTGTATTAGGTCCAATCTGCGGGTTATTTCCACTATATAGTTGTGATTCCTGCATCGTTATATTTTGATCTATCTTTATCCCTGTGAAATTTTGAGTCTTTCTTTCTGTTCCTAATGTATAGTCAGTTACCACCTCGCCAGAATTTAAAACGCTTGGTCTTACTACGCCATTACTGAGACTCACCACCTGTGACAGTAACCTTTCAAATTCTCTCTTGTAATGCTCTGCCTCACTAGCAAGCTTTGAGTCTTTAGGCATAAACCCTGCTTCTAAAAAAAGTGCATGTTCCTTCATAATTCTTGAGAAAAATAAATGTAATTCAAGTGATAAAATTACATATCTTTGATCGCTTATCATATTCCCTCCAAAAAATCATTTTACTGTATTGTATGCATTTGGAAATTTCTGAGTGAATCATTTTGCAAATTATCCTTTAATCTATTATGTAAAAGAAAAATATAGGAGCCGTTGCTTAATACAACAGCTCCCTTTATCTAACTACATTTTATTCCGATCTACGCTCAAAGCTTAAACAGTCTGTATCCCTATAAGTTTCTGCTTCTCCTAGATTGCTTACCTCAATACCATCTGCTAGAGAACAGTGTCTTCTGACATGATAGATACATGTTTCCACTTCACAAAGTACTGCTTCTGTCTCTCCTGTTTTAACCTTATCATCTACGGCATTACTAACTTTCTCTTTATTGATATAGGTACTACAACTTGTTTCCTCAGTAATATTCGCCTTAGCCCCTACAATATTCAAAATACTGGCACTACATATGTTTCCTTGATTATAAGAACAAGAAACTACGCTACAACTTATCTTTGGCATCAAACCATCCTCCTCATATTATGCTACTTAAAATACGTACAAATTTATTATGAGTTAAATGGTCACAAAGTATGTAATTCATACGCATTAGTTTTGCAAGATTTGATTCTTATTTATGGTATGACTCACCGTTCCATTACCAAGTAATAACCTCATGTCTAAATTGATACAGCTAAAATTCTCCCATAATGCAAAAACAGAAGCATCTTTATTAGATACTTCTATCGATTGATTAATAAATTTTATTAGATTATCCGTTAGCTTTAACTATTACTAATTACTATTTTCCCTTATCCTTTAAGAAAATAGAGATTTAATTTTCCTAAGCTTGATATTCTAGAAAGATCTTGATATTCTCATTTTTAAATAAAATAATCGCTGAAATTATTAAATAGGATACCACTACCAACGTCACTATCATTAGTGAAATGTTTCCGTATCCAGTGGTCAATACTGGTAGCACACTTAATAGTAACCTAATTCCAATCAGTGTACTTATGCCCTGTAGTGTGGCAATAACATAAGGTACCCATATACTACCTGAATACAATTTCACTAATAATATTGCCCAAATGATACATCCTATTGCGGCTGCTCCCCCTCCAGACTCACGAGAAATAGCAGCTGCAATACTAAGACATTCTAAAATAATACGCCCTACTATAATAGCAACAATCAATTTTTTCCCCTTACCATATTTCTCTATAAACTCATTAGGCCTTTCCATAAGACTCCCCCTATCTATTCATGACAAAATAAATCTGTCCCTAATAAGATTATATCAAATTTTATTAATTCTGAATACTCTTGTTATACATTTACACCGCTAGACTAATAAGTATTTATATAAATTTACTTCATTATTATAGTATATATCAAAGTATTGCCTTTTATAGCTTCATTATTTCTATCACTTACTTATGGTATGGTTCATTATTATTAATCCTAAACCCTCTATAAATCTGTTCTAATAGCATGACTCTAAATAGCTGATGAGGAAATGTCATTTTTGAAAAACATAATTTATAATTAGCTCGTGCTCTCACAGCATCTGATAACCCTAATGACCCTCCTATGACAAAAACAAGATGACTATTTCCCCTTACACCACAATCTTCTATAAAGCTTGCTAGTTCTTCTGAAGATAACATTTTGCCTTGCAAATCTAAAGCTACTACGTAAGCTGTATCACTTATTTTAGAAAGAATTTTCTCTCCTTCTTTATCTTTAATCATAAGTTCTTCTTTTTCTGAGGCATTATCCGGTGTTTTTTCATCGGCTAGTTCAATCATATTGAGCTTACAATATCTGCTTAATCTTTTACTATATTCATCAATAGCTTGCACCAAGTATTTTTCTTTAAGTTTACCAACGCAGATTAATTCTATTTTCATTAAAGGACTCCTTATTTTATCTTAGTATCATTCTCTCTCTATTTTAACACACTCATGCTTTTCTAACCTTATTTTTGTGATACTATCCCCTATTATAATCCTTTTATCTATAACTCACTTATAGTAGCTATATACCCACATCATGTACAAAGGAGCAACATATTATGAGAGCTATAATCTTAAATATAACCACTAAGGAAATCTACTTTTCTCCTTAAATAAAAAATCCTAGAACATAAGCTACTTCTGTATACACCTATGTCCTAGGATTTTTTTATTCTATTTTAATCTAACTTCCTAATATCTTTATGCCTATACCATATCACGCTAAACAACGCACCTAAAATACCTGTACATAAAAACATAACAGCCATACCTATTCCTTTTCCTGTTCCTACTATTCGTTCTAAGAACCTAACAATTTGGTTATCGGCTTTCATAAAAGGTTCAAACACATAATCAGCCAAATAACCACCTAGTAATATCCCAACAGGAATAGTCCCATTTTGCAGTGCATTTCTCACTGAAAACACCCTTCCTTGCATCTCTTTAGGAACCTTCTCATACATAATGCCATTGATACCTGCATTAATAAAAGGAATCAGTACACTAGTTGCTATAGCAGAGAAACACCACATCCATGCATTCCTGCTCATTCCCATTAATATATCTCCTACTAAGAATGAAGATGCTGTAGAGAAATAAATCACCTTTATTCTTGCACTAGGGAATTTGATGAAGGTAACTGCTATGCCCCCTATAATGCCACCAAAACCTATAAATCCTGTAACTAAAGCTAATATGCCTTCATCTCCACCACTTCTAGTTAAAACTAATGCTGGTAAAATATTTTCATAGCCTATACGTGAAAACAAATTGGCTACTGTCATACTTAATACTAAGTACCAAATTCCTTTATGCTCTTTTAAGTACATCCACCCTTCTTTGCAACCCTCTAGTAATGTTTGTTTTTTGCATTCTTTACTTATAAGCCCTTCAGGTATATGAGTAAAACCAGCAAGTACCACAAAAGCTATTATAAAGCTTAATAAGTCAACCAAAATAACGCTCTTTAATCCTAGAATTCCATAAATAAAAGTGGCAAGCATTGGTGTAACTACTGTTAATACAGAACTTGAAAAAGAATTCATTCCACTAGCTTTTTCATATTGCCCTTCAGGTACAATAATTCCTATAGCCACTGAAGTAGCTGGCCCCTGAAAAGCATTCATTACACCTGTGACTGCATTTACCATGTAAATATGATAAAGCTCTAACTTCCCAATCATTAGCAATAACAGTATTACTAATGTATTTAGAGCAGCAATCATATCTGCTCCTAGTATAATCATCTTTTTTCTATGCCTATCAATAAATGCCCCTGCGAATAAGCTGACTACTATATAAGGTAAATAATTGCAAAATGACATCAGTGACATAGACATCGCTGACTGCGTCTTACTATATGCCCATAATATAAGTGCAAAACTAGTCATAGAGCTTCCTAGCTGTGAAATTATTTGTGTAAGCCAAAATATAATATATGTATTCCATTTATAATCTTTCATTAGATTTCTCCTTTTTAGTTAATAATGTATTTAACTAAAAGTACAAAATCTAATTGGGACGACTAAACTACTACTCTATACAAGGATCGTCCTCTTATTAGATCTTGTACAGAGTAATTTGCTTAAATCAATGACTATCATACACATACGACTTTCCTTTCTCCTTACTTTTATCTTTATTATATATCAAAAGATTCTAATTACAATGTACTAACTAAAAATGCAGGAGCCGTCATTTCTTATCTATAGCCTCTGCATTTTTTAATGTATTCATTTATCAAATTTATCTATTTCTCTATTGTGTAAAAGTTTTATTGAAAGAAATAAAATATCTCCTCTAGCTCATTTTTGCTAAACTATAAAAATCAAGGAACTTTTCCTCCTTATTGATTAACTCTTTAAAGGTTCCGTTTTCCATTATCAGTCCGTTTTCCATATAAATTATTTCATCATATAAGCCTAATAATTCTTCACTCATTTTATGAGTAATCGTTATTAATGTTAAATCATCTATACTTAAAAGTTTACTTTCTATATCATAAGCTGTTTGCATATCTATAGCTGATGTACCCTCATCTAATATAAGGATTGGTGTTTTTTGAATCAATGCTCTAGCTATAGCTACCCTTTGTCTTTGACCTCCTGACAGGTTACTTCCATTTTCACCCACTAAATAATCTAATCCATCTTTCATATTACCTATAAATTTATCTGCTCCACTTGACTCTAACGCAGCATTAATATCTGCTTCTGTGAAGTCCTTAAATAGGCATATATTATCCTTAATACTTTTATCAAACATGTATACATTTTGATGGATCATAGCCATCATTGTATTAACTTTTTCAATACTTAAATTTTCAATGCTCTTTCCATCATAACTAATATTACCAGTAAAATTTGAGTAATATCCTGATATAAGCTTAATTAATGTGGATTTACCACAACCGTTGCCTCCTACAATTGCATATTTCTTCCCTTGCTTCAGTTCTAAATCTATTCCTTTTATAACAGTCTTATCTTCATCATAACTAAACTGTAAATTAGAAACTTCTATGCTTTTATTAAAAGTAGGTTCATCCGTGCCTATTAATCCATGGTCGGCATACTCTGAAAATGTTTCTAATCTTTCAAGAACCGCTTTCATACTGCCGATTTTAGGTATATTGCTCATGATTATTATTACAGGTTGCACAAGTGTTCCTGAAAGCTGGAATACAGCAATTAGTATACCCATTGAAAGATCACCCCTCAGCACAAAATACCCTGATAAAAAAATGGCTACAAGCTGAGTTCCAAGTCCTAGTATTTGAGACACCGATTCATTAATAGCAAACAGTCTATCTGCATTAAATTTTATCCGCGCTATATTTTCATTATTCTCTTCAAATTCATCATCTATCTTCTCTTTTAAGTTAAAGGATCGAATAACATCATATCCAGAAAACATATCCTTTAGCTTACAAGTAAATATTGATAAGCTATTAGATATTTCAAGCTGCTTACTTTCTAAGGCTTTCCCAAAAATACTAGGCACAATAAATAGTAGTAGCATACTAATAAATAATGCTAATGTAACTATTGGACTTAAAATGATTAGACGAATAACTGTCGCTATAAACATAACTGTATATTGTAAGATTTGCAGTAGTGGAATAATATAATTCTCTTCAATAAGTTTCATATCATTAGTTAATGCAGAAATATAATCTGCTGTGTTATTATTGGTAAAATCTTTGTGATTAGCTCTCATTATTCCTCTAAAAACCTTACTTCTTAGCATCTTTAGAACGTTTCTAATGAATTTCTTACTACAAATATCATAGGCAAAATAGACTAATCCCAATGTTATTGAATAGCTAATAGTATAAATAAGGATATTACGAAAATTATTACTATCTCCTATTGTGACATAATCGATAGTTTTTTGTACAAATACGGACAAGTATACAATTGATATTGATGATAATGAACTAAGTAACAACGTCAACGCTAATAAAAACTTACTTTTTTTAATACATTCTTTCACCCTACATCCCCCTCATTTAGTATATTAGATGTTTGTCTAATATATTTAATTATTATCAAATTATATTTTTATATTAATTCTTCATTAGATATATGTCAAATAATTTTTAAAATCATCTAACTATTTTCAAAAAATAGAGCTACTTAGGTAAGATTAATCTCCTTAATCTATCTAAGTAGCTCTATTAAAATAATACGTTACTAAGTTCATTCATAAAATTTTTTAATCCAGGTTCATTTAGAAAATAATAGACTTTACCTTGCTTCTTCTCTATTGTTACCATTCCGTATTCTAGTAATGATCCCATGTGATAAGAAACCGTTGCTGGGCTTAACCCCAAAGCTTCTGCTATTTCTAAATTGTATTTATGTCCACTCTTAAGCAAAGTTATTATTTCTAATTTACTTTTATCACTTAGTGCCTTTAGCTTTAGCACTAACTCTCCCTTATTTCCCATTACTTTTAATTTTTCTTTATAAACTAACTCAACTAATAAACCTACAAAATACGTGTTATTGATATTAATGAACGTTGCACCAAATGCTAAAGTAGGTATTATAACATTCTCTTGATTTGGCATTTCAATAATATTATTCAGAATTTCACATTTCCCTGAGTTAATATATTTTATTAAATCTGAGAGAAGCTTATTTATATGATTACCTATAGCCTTGTATGCTTCCTCATAGGCCTTCATATTATCATTTATTACTCTGATTAATCTAATATAATAATCTTTAGGAGCATCCAATACAGCAATCATCTTCCATTTACTACTTTCACTGATGTCTGCTTCCTTTAAAAAATCTATGATCCCCCTTAAATCCCCTATAGATTCAACACTTTCATTTCCTTCTGCCTGGTCATTGTATACATCTATGATTAATTTCTTTAATTCCTCATTAGTCATCCCATTAATATTTTCAATTATGTTATTATTATTAATTAATACGCTTGCAAGAATCAGGAAAACTTCAAGTTCGTTATCACCTAAAAATAAAATTTCATTATCATTAATAACTTTATATTTATCAAATGCTTTTACATATTTTTCTATCACTCTTAAATTTTTCTTTATGAAAATCTCTCCATTTATCCCTTCATTACTTAACTGTTCAATAGCCATTTTCTCGAAATTGCCATAATCATTGCTCATATAAAGTAACCCAAGAATTTCGTAAATAGGGTTTAACTTCTCAATTATTTTTATATCCATCAACTCACCCCAAAGACTTTTTTCCTTATTATATCATATTTATTAACAAAGCTCCTATCTTCTAATATTCCCCTTATATTCGTAGTTTCTACTAGATCATATTATCACTATATCATAGTCCACTAATCCTATAACAACCCAAATACCCATAAATTTCAAAAAAAGACTAGAGAGTAAGTCTTTAACTTAATTCTCTAGTCTTAACTATAATTCTACTTTTTACTTTAGTTTATCCTTATTATTACGCTAATAACATTCTATCATTAGCAAATTCACCTGAACTTGCTTCTTCGAACATCTTTAGTAGATCAGCTACTTTTAGGTTTTTCTTTTCTTCGCCTTCAATATCAAAGATAATGCGGCCTTCATGCATCATAATGAGGCGATTACCTAATCTAATAGCATCCTTCATATTGTGTGTTACCATAAGCGCTGTAAGTTGACCTTCTGCAATCACTTGTTCAGTAAGGCTTAACACTTTATGTGCTGTCTTAGGGTCAAGGGCCGCCGTATGTTCATCTAACAGCAATAGCTGTGGTTTTTGAAGTGTAGCCATAAGCAAGGTCAATGCCTGACGTTGTCCTCCTGAAAGAAGCCCCACCTTAGAAGTTAGACGATTTTCTAAGCCTAAATCTAACATCTTTAACTTTTCTACATAAAGGCTTTTCTCTTCCTTTGTAATGCCCCAACTTAAACCTCTTTTCTTACCTCTACGATAAGCCATAGCTAGATTTTCCTCTATCTCCATTGCAGCTGCTGTGCCCCTCATAGGATCTTGAAATACACGACCTAATAGCCTAGCACGTTTATGTTCTGATTGATAAGTAATATTCTCTCCTGATAAAACAATAGAGCCCTTATCACTTAAATAAACACCAGCAATCATATTTAATAAGGTAGATTTACCTGCACCATTACCACCAATAACGGTCACGAAATCTCCTTGTTTTAAATGAAGGTCAATACCATTTAAAGCTTTCTTCTCATTAATGGTATCTGGATTAAATGTCTTATATAGATTTTCTATCTTTAACATGTTATGCCTCCCTTCTCTTAGCCTGCTGATCTAGCTTTTTCTTCATTACTGGAATACCTAATGCAATAGCTACGATAACTGCTGTTAGTAATTTAAGGTCTGTAGACTGCATTCCTAATTGAAGTACAACCGCTATAATAATACGATAAATAATAGAGCCACCAATGATAGATGCTAACTTATAAGCAAAGTTAAAGCGATTGCCAAAAATAACTTCTCCTATAATAATAGAAGCAAGCCCTATAACAATAGCTCCTTGACCCATACCTACATCTGCAAAACCTTGGCTTTGTGAAACAAAGGCTCCAGATAAGGCAACTAAGGCATTACTAAGCATAAGACCAATAATCTTCATTTTATCTGTGTTTACACCTAAGGCACGTACCATATATTCATTATTTCCTGTTGCTCTAATAGAACTTCCAAGTTCTGTTCCAAAGAACCAGTATAAAACGGCAACAATACCTACAGAAACAATTAATCCAATGATTAAAGCTAAATTGTTTGTAGAAGTCTGAATTACTTCACCTAAGGTTGAAATAACTGTTCTTTCTCCTAAAAGAGGGATATTTGCCTGTCCTTGAATACGTACATTAATAGAATATAAAGCAAGCATTGTTAATATACCTGCTAGAATACCTGGGATTTTTACTTTTGTATGTAGTAGGCCTGTAACAGCTCCGGCTATCATTCCTGCACACATAGCAGGTAATATTGCTAGCCATGGGTTAACTCCTTTTACAACTAAAATAGCACTTACCGCACCACCTAAAGCGAAGCTCCCATCAACAGTCATATCTGGAAAGTCTAATATCTTAAAGGTGATATACACACCTAAAGTCATAAGTCCCCATAATACACCTTGAGAAATGGCCCCTACTATAGCCAATAATATGTTCATATAAACCTCCTATTTTACTAGCTGATCACTTAATTCTTGAGGTAATTCTATGCCCATTGCTTTTAGTGCTTCTTCATTTACTACAAGTGTACATTCACTAGCGTATTCAATAGGCATTTCTGCTGTTTTTTTACCATCTTTGAGTATAGCAACTGCTTGAGCTGCTGTTAATTTTCCTAAATTGTAGTAGTTAATTCCATAGGTTGCTGTTCCACCATTTGTAACCATACCTTCTTCACCAACAACAACTGGAAGCTTAGATGGTGTAGTTACTTGAGCTACTGTAGCCATACCTGCTGCAAGCATATTGTCTGTTGGAATGTAAATAGCTTCTACTTTACCTACTAGAGATTGTGTTACTTGTTGAATTTCATTTGAGTTAGAAACAGTGGCTTCTACCCCTTCGAGCCCTAATGCTTCTAATTCTTTCTTAGCAATTTCGATTTGGAATTTTGAATTAGCTTCACTTGAACAATATAAAAGACCAACCTTTTTTACATTTGGAACTAGCTGTGTAATAAGGCCAATTTGTTCTTTAACTGGTGTTAAATCAGATGTACCAGAAACATTACCACCAGGTGCTTCATTAGAAGCAACTAGCTTTGCTGCTGCTGGGTCAGTTACTGCTGTTACTAAAATAGGAATATCCTTTGTTGTATTAGCTACCGCTTGTGCTGCTGGTGTAGCAATGGCTAAAATAAGATTGTTTTGATCATTGATAAGCTTATTAGCGATTGTCTGGCAGTTAGATTGATCACCTTGAGCATTTTGATAATCAATAGTAATATTTTTGCCATCCTCAAATCCTGCTTCTTTTAACCCATCTACAAATCCTTTATAAGCAGCATCAAGAGCTGCATGTTCTACAAGTTGAATAACACCTATTTTATAGTTTTGTGCATCCCCTGTTGAAGCAGTTTGTCCACTGTCTGTAGCAGTGCTTTGACAACCTACACCCATAAGTGAAAGTGTTGTTACCATCATTAAACTTAAGACCTTTGTTAACTTCTTCATTTTAACATCCCTTTCTTCATCGATTATGCTGTTTTTATTCATATTTTTAAATTTTATTCTTTTTATTCTTTAAATGATATACTAGAGTTTATTATTAGTCAAATATAAATATGTATTTTTTTCATATTAATTTGTACATTTTTATAGCAAAAACCTAATATTATCATACACATTATAAATAGACCTATAACCTCTAGAACATATCATTTAATTCTAGAAGACTATAGGTCATACTAAATAGATTGTATTTATTTATGCATTGATTCGATAAACTCTATTTAATAGGAAGATTTAAATGAATTAATTGACTCTTACCATTAAAATATTTGCTGATTTACAGTTCTCTTGCTTCTCCAAACACTTGATTTAAGTGTGCTTCGCTCATCTGGGTACTTAGTACACTTACAACCGGCACGGCTATACACGATACAATCATTGCTAGACTAGCAATAACAGGTGATGTTACTCCTGCTGGAAGCAGCTTTTGGTTGATAAGGATAGTTCCAATGGTAATAGTTAATCCACCACCAATAAAGCCTGCCCATGCTCCTGCTTTAGTAGTTTTCTTCCACCAAAGCCCAAATAAATAGGGTCCTAGGAACATTCCTGAAATAACACCCCAAGATAAAGACATCAGATTAACAATTGTACTAGATTGAATAACTGCTAAAAGATATGACACCCCTACAAATACAATGCAGCTCACACGCATCATAACCATGATTGCTTTATCTGAGAGTTTAGGTGCTAAAAAGCCTTTAATGAAGTCAATAGAAATAGTAGAGCTTGATACAAGTACTAATGCAGCTAATGTAGACATGGATGCTGATAAAACCAATACAATAATAATACCCATAAGCATAGCAGGTAATGCTCCTTCTAACATAGTAGGAACTATCATATCAGGATTAGGTACTCCTGCTGCTGTAGTTGGCATAACTGCTACTCCTGAACTTGGATCAATAAAAAACAATCTTCCTAAAGAACCAGTAAAATAAGCAGATACACCTATCACTAATGCAAATACTGTAGAAATAATGGTTCCTTTTTTAATGGCTGCATTATCTTTAACTGCATAATATTTATGAATCATTTGTGGTAAACCCCATACTCCAAAACTAGTCATAAAAACTAATCCTAATAGAGGTAGTGCTTTATCTCCTGTTGCTAACGGAGCAGTAAGCGCAGGATCTAGTTTATTTAATGCCTCAAGTCCCGCTTGTAATCCTCCTACATTAGGATGATATAAGACATAGCCTACCATTAGAACACAACCTACCAACATAACAACACCTTGTATCAGGTCATTAATAGCTGTAGCCACATACCCACCTAATACGAGGTAAATAGCTGTAAGTAACGCCATAAAAAAGATTGCTAAATTAAAATCAATATTAAAAGAGCTTTCTAAGATATATCCTAGGCCTTTATATACAGAAGCCGTATATGGAACTAAAAAGATAAACATAATCACTGCTGCTATTAATTTCATATTATTACTATTATAACGTTTTTCAAAAAACTCTGGCATAGTTTTTACATCTAACCTATGTGTCATCTCTCTAGTTCTTTTAGCTAAAACCTTCCAAGCTAAGTAACAACCAAACACAGCGTTTCCTATACCAATCCATATAATAGGTATGCCAAATTCCCAACCTTGAGCTCCGGCATAACCTATAAAAATAACTGCGGAGAAATAAGAAGTTCCATAGGCAAAAGCACTTACCCATCCCCCCATATTTCTTCCCCCTAATAAGAAGTCACTAGAGTTTTTTACTTTTGCCTTACTGTATACCCCTACACCCACCATAGTTAAGATAAAAACCAGCACACATAACACTTTGACACTATACACGCTCATACCTTCATCTCCTTTTTTAATATTTCTAATACAAAGGATTTTACCTAAAAGGCAGCAAAAAAGCCCTCATCCTTTAACTATGTAAAGGACGAGAGCTGATATCCCGCGTTACCACCTTTTTTTGCTATTATCTCACGATAATAACCTCTTCAAGTACGTTAGCCACAAAGCTAATTATACTCTAGCACGATAACGGGTGCACTACCGTTTGCTTCTACTTAAGCTTATACTTGTTTGAAGCAACACTCCAAGATGTATTCAAATAAGCATCTTCTTGCCCCTCTCACCTACCGGGAACTCTCTGTTAGCCTAGCTTATTCTACTTCTTCTTTTCTACGCTTTGTATTATCAGTATAATTATACTTTTTATTCTTAATTTTTTCAACACATAAAATTTTATATATTAATTAAATTTATTATCTATTAATCAAAAATTTTTGTTGCTTTTACTCGAATTCTGTTTGACTTTTTCATATAAACTTAATATTATTTAATTATAAATTATCCTACATATGCACTTTTTATTAAAAAGGGGGCCACTAACATGTTAAACACTACTATTTCTACTGAGCATTTACAATTAAGCCTAGCAACCTCTGAGGATTTAATGGTCTTAAAGAAAATTTATGCTGAGGCTACCCTGTGCTATTCTTTTGACTCCGGCTATGAAATTACATCTCCAGAAGTCATTTTGCGTAAAGGAGCATTACCTTCAAATCATATAGCAAATAGTAGCTATATATACTGCATTTACCTAAAGGGGCATATGATTGGTTATATAGAAGTATATCTAGGCTTTCCTACTTCTGATAATATCTATATTCCATTCTTCTATATTACAGACACCTATAAAAACAAGGCTTATGGTGAAGATGTATTAGCATACCTTATAGAAGCCTTCGGAAAGCAGAATTATAAAACAGTAAGTGTTTATACTGCTCTTAAAACTTGGAAAGATTTAGCTTTTTGGCAAAGCTGTGGCTTTGATACTATTTTATCTGTAGAAATAGATTCTATTACTACAGAACATAACTATGGGCATGTTGAGTTACAGTATATTATTTAATACATAGAAAAGCCGAGTTTAATACCCTTATGGGATTTAAACTCGGCTTTATAAATGTCTATGGTTTATTTAACATTAAGTATTTGTTTAATATTAGCTACAAACGCGTTACTCTTTTTCGCTGCATCTACATCATCTTTCCCAACTACAGATGCATAAATCTTTACTTTTGGCTCTGTACCAGATGGTCTAATAACGAACCAACTTCTATCTTCAAGTACAAATTTAAGTACATTTGATTTTGGAAGTTTGATTTCTTCTTTTGTTCCTTCAAGTACATTTGTACGTGTAGATAACTTATAGTCTTCTACTGTAGCAATTTTAACACCGTTTACTTCTGTTGGTGTATTTTCTCTAAGAGCTGTAATCATGGCTGCAATTTGCTCTTGGCCATCTTTACCTTCCATTGTGATAGAAACTAACTCTTCTTTATAATATCCATATTTCTCAAATAAATCATGGAGGGCTTGTGCAAGGTTTTTACCTTTTGTTTTATAATAGAGTGCCATTTCTGCAATAAGTGTAGCAGCAATAACAGCATCTTTATCTCTTACAAAACCACCAGATAAATAGCCATAACTTTCTTCAAAGCCAAGTACAAAGTTATTTGAACCTGTTTGTTCAAATTCTTCAATTTTTTCTCCAATGTATTTGAAACCAGTAAGTACGCTCATTATTTGAGCATCATAAGCTTCTGCTACTCTAGTAGCCATTTCTGTCGTTACGATTGTTTTGATTAAGGTATCTTTTGTACTAAGTACACCAGTTTCTTTTCTTGCATTAAGCATATATTCAGAAAGTAATACCCCTACTTGATTCCCTGTTAATACTTTATATTCTCCGCTGTCTTCTTTAACAATAACACCAATTCTATCACAATCTGGGTCGGTTCCGAAAATAAGATCTGGACCTACTTCTTTTGCCATCTCGATAGCAAGTTCAAAAACTTGTGGATTTTCAGGATTTGGGTATGGTGCTGTTGGGAAATTACCATCTGGAAGCTCTTGCTCTTTTACAATATGGACATTGGTGTATCCAAGTCTCTTAAGCATTGCTCTAACAGGTATATTTCCACTACCATGAATAGGTGTATAGATGATGTTAAGCTCACTTGCTCTTTCTTTAACAAGCTCTTTGTTAACAACTACTGTTTCTACTTTTTCATAGTACGCATTATCTACATCTTCTCCAATGTATACAAGTAAACCAGCTTTTACAGCATCTTCTGTATTCATTGTCTTAATCCCTGTAAATAAGTCAATTTCATTGATATAACCTAATACTTCATTAGCTGCATTATCTGTTAATTGTCCACCATCACTACCATATACTTTATAGCCATTATATTCTTTTGGATTGTGTGAAGCAGTAAGAACAATACCAGCTTCTGCTCCTAGATGTCTTACAGCAAAAGAAAGCATTGGCGTAGGACGTAAACTTTCATATAAATATACTTTTACACCATTAGCCGCTAATACCTTAGCTGCTGTTTCTGCAAATACATCTGACATATTTCTTGAATCATAAGCAATAGCAATACTAGGATTTGTAAAATTTGTAACTAAATATTTTGCAAGACCTTGTGTTGCTTTTCCTACTGTATATATATTCATTCTATTAGTACCAGCAGCGATTTTTCCTCGAAGTCCACCTGTACCAAATTCTAAATTTTTATAAAAACGGTCTTCTATCTCTTTTTCATTATTAAGTGCTTTTAATTCTTCTTTTGTAATTATGTCAATAACATCACTTTCTAGCCACATTTCATAACTTTGCTTGTAATTCATCTCTTTCCTCCTCAGCTCCATACTATGACATTTTCAATGCCTATATTTTAACATTTATCTTTATGTATTGCTACTATATTTTTTTATATAATATTCAGTATAGTCACATTATATTTTAGTTGATATTTGCTATAAACCTTGTGCATAGTGTGGTTTGCATAATATAACTATTTATCTAAATTTATTTATATTAATAATTATTTATCTTACATTTATTTACTTAATTACAAAACTCTTTCGTCTATTTTTTATCATACTCCTCTATCATCTATTCAAGACGCTCTTAGTATTAATTGATGCACCTCAAAGCTTCAATTCTATCTCTTGCTTTTAAGGATATTAGCTGCCAATCATGAGCACAAAAAAGGGCTATAAATCTTTGCTACTAACCAAGATTTATAACCCTTTTACTTATTATTTATATTTTTGCTTAACAAAGTCAGTGATAGAGGCACATTGTTTATTAATATGCTTTGTTGCTAGCTTGCTAGCCACATCTTCTTCCTTATTTTTAAGTGCTTCTAAAATAGCAATGTGTTCTGCCTCAACTGTCTCACTGTCTTCCACGTTTTTAAGGTAGGTAATACGATAACGGTTAACTTGCTCTTTAAGATTGTTAAAAAGCTGAATAAGTTTATCATTTTGTGTTGCACTACAAATGATATCATGGAACTCTACATCTTTTTCAATCATTGTTTCTAAATCTCTACTTTTTGCGGCATAGCTATATTCTGCAATAGCAAGTTGAAGTTTAAGGAACGCACGATCATCCATTCGCCTACAAGCAAGTCTAGCTGCCAATGCTTCTAGGGCTGCTCTCACTTCTAGAACATCTTGAATATCTTTCTCTGTAAATTGTGCCACTTGTGCACCTTTACGTGGTACCATTACTACAAGCCCTTCTAGCTCAAGTTTTCTAATAGCTTCTCTAATAGGTGTACGGCTTACTCCTAGCTTTTCTCCTAACTGAGTTTCCATTAATCTTTCGCCTGGTTGTAATTCCCCAGTAATAATTGCATTTCTAAGTGTCTGAAAAACAATATCTCTTAAAGGGAGATATTCATTAATCTTCATGTTGTAAGTATCTTCTAGCATCCTTTCACACCTCTTCTTTTTATTCCATATTTTACTCCATTTTTATCCTTCTTTTTCTCTATAGGTGAATAGGTAGTGGTAACATATACTTCTCTTATACTACGTTCTATTTTAAAATATTGAGCTGCCTTATTAGCTTTTTCCTTGCTGTCAAATAATCCGAATACTGCACTGCCACTGCCGCTCATCATAGCCCCCATAGCACCATGCTGAACTAATTCTCTTCTAATCGTTCCTATAATCGGGTGCATAGGAATAGTGACTTCTTCTAGCACATTGGCCATGTGAGTAGCAATTTCATATGGGCTTTGTGCTTCTATAGCTTGTATCATCTTTGGTGTATCTGGGTGTAACTTGATATGGTTTATATCTAGCCCCTTATATACTGAAGCTGTAGAAACGCTAATAGGTGGTTTAACCAATACCACATGCATACTTGGAACAGGTTTAAGTGGTGTTAACACTTCTCCTATCCCTTCTGCAAGCATTGTTCCTCTCGCAATACAAAATGGTACATCTGCCCCTAACTTAAGTCCCATTTCCATAAGCTTCTCTCTTTTATAGAAGGTTTCATATAATCTATTTAAGCCTACAAGGGTCGCTGCTGCATCTGTGCTTCCACCAGCAAGTCCTGCTGCTACTGGAATGCGTTTAGTAATTTCAATGGATACTCCGTATTCTTCTATGCCTGCTTCTTCAAAAAATAACTGAGCTGCGCGATAAGCAATGTTTTTCTCGTTAGTCGGAAGCCATGAGAAATTAGCTGTTAATCTAATTCCAGGTGTCTTTGCCTTACGAATAAAAATCGTATCATATAAATTAATCGTCTGCATAATCATTTGCAAATCATGATAGCCATTTTCTCTCTTCCCAACTACATCAAGCGTCAAATTAATTTTAGCTCTTCCTTTTAATATAATTGAGTTCATAATATGCTCCCTTAATAAAAATAACTTGTGTTTGTTTTATTATAAACTCACTTAAAATACAAAGTCAATGAGAATGTATTCCCTGTATACAATATCCATTTTCTAAATTATTTTTATAAAATTTTAAAATTTGTTTAATAATAAATGTAAAAGGCAACTCCTACAATGCTTACAGGAGTTGCCTTTGCTAAACCTTCTATTTATTTTAACCTTAAAATTTAACCTTTTTAAGGATAATTATTTTTTGTCCTTCACGTAAGTTTTCTGGTATATCAATGTCATTAATGTCCTGAATATCTTTAACTGTGGTATTAAAACGTTTAGCTAAACTCCAAAGTGTATCACCTTTTTTTACTTGATATACTGTCATGCTTGGATAATTGTCTATCTGTTCTTTGGTCATATCATCAATATCAATTTCTTCTAATACATTCAGCCTATCTTGACCATAGATTTCTGCCATACAGTCTAGTAAATATTCAATTACCAATTCTCTCTTAGTTTGGGCATAAATATTTACATCTTTAGCTCTTACAACAGGAGCAATATAAGCTTTATCTGGTACCTTTTTAACATCCATTTCTTGTATAAATGGAACGATATTAACTGCTGTATCAATAGTATTGTTCTCCTCTGATTTAACAAGGAAAACAGTTGTGATTTCAAGGATTCCTCGAAGTGTTAGCTTGTCATTAACCAAAGATTTCTCCTCTACTATAGGTTTAACATTTATGCTGAAAACTTCCATTGTATCTTCTGGCTTATCTTCAATAGCCATAGACTCTTTTTTAGGCATTGTTATCTCTATCCGATCTACTAGATTCATGTAATCCAAGGATTTCTCCTTAGTCTTTACATTTTTACCTGGACAGTAGATATCAGAAACTGTATCGTAACTACATTTGTTATAAGTATTATAGTTTGCCGTTACCATACATTCACATTCTATGATGCGGTCTTCTCCATCATAATCTGGTGCCACTTGCATATAGGAGGGTGTTACACTGAGAGAGCAGTCCCAAAACACTTCATTTTCACCCTTCATATTTTCAATACTACCTTCAAAGGGAACACGATGCGTTACTATTTCTATTCCCTCATCACTTTCTGCTACCCTATACATGGTTGTTACTTCAATCATACCATTAAACTTAATTTCGTTATCTGTGCGCTTAACTTGATCTTCTTTAATTTGCATATTAGATTTAAGAATTTCACCAATGCAAGGTTTATTCTGAGCAATGGTTAAATCTTCTTTAACTATGACCTTTTCCTCTTTTTCATGACCCAAGCTGACAATTTCAATTGGCTCTTCCCTTGTTTGAATAGGACCATCTGCTCTTACCTCTGTAATAACAGTTGTATCCTTAGAACCTGTAGCTCCTACATCAACTTGCATAATGACTTTAACATTCAGTTTACGCTCATTAAGAATGCTGTTACTGATATGTTCTATTTCGTAATCAAAATCTACCCTCTGGTCTCTGTTTACCCCATCCATAATGACAAAATCTTCAATAGGAATAGATCCTTTCATGGTATAGATGCATTTAGAATTATTAACCGCCCTATATAGAATACATAAATCAACTTTACCCCTATACATGACACGGTCTTGTGTTACATCAATTTGATCCATATTAATTCTTCCATCAATCTGCACTACAGACTGCATATCCGGTTTTCCATCGGGTACTATAAGGTCACGCTCTTTAATGACTTGAACACTTTCTTTCTTAGTCATCTCATCTAATGTGATTGGCTTTTTTATCAGTTCTACTGACATATTTCCCCCTCCTATGGCTTATATACAAATATATGTATACATGATAAATACTTTGCTATAAATTTGGACTAACTTTCTCTAGTCTTATATATATTCTTATCATTTGTATATTATTCCAGATTTTCATATGCAAGTTATCGGATTTTTTAAAGAGATGGATGCTTATTAATATACTGCTTAATCTTACTTTCAAACTCTTGTCTCGTATCCTTAAAAAGCGGCCTAGCTAGTTCTCTTTCTATATCTTCTTTCGTCATATGAGCGGGATCTAATGTAACATGCTCTTCTTGCTCCCTGTTTTCTTTAGCTTCGTTTTTCTGCTTATCTGTGACTACTGGACCACCTCTCCTACACTTTCCTAATATTTCATATCCTCCTAGACCATTAAACTGAGTAATCGTATTTTCAAGTGCTTCTTCAATAGGAAGCACTTTATAGAAAGGACATTCGGCTATTTTCTCTACTATAAAAACTGGATCTAATGCATGGATTAAAACTCTATCAGGAGAAGCTGCAAAATCAGCTCCTGCTCACTGAATGAAAGTACGATTTTTGAGAAGCTTCATTATAATATATATAATGAGCTGTACAAGAATATGCCTGAAACCACTATAGGCGAAAAAATACGCAAACAAAGAGCTATCCATCACTTAGAACGTAACGACCTATCTAAGCTTGTTGACTGCCATATTGATACCGTAGAAGGTTGGGAAAAGGACAATGTTCCACCTAAGATATATAATATAGAAAAAATGTGCACGCTTTTTAATGTACAAGCTGAATATTTTCATGAGTATTATGGTGCAGTAAAAGAAGGAGCCTATGTGAAAAAAATATTAGTATACAAGAATAAAAATAAATTAAGCTATAAACAACTTGGGACATTATTAGGAATAAGTGAGTCTACAATAAAGCGTATTATTTCAAAAAAGCTAATATTATCATTTAAATTATTTTATAAATTAAAAGATAGTCACATACTATAGACATACAGATAAATTTATATTCTGATTTATTAGATAGTTATGATATACTAAATTAAAAACAAGGAGGATTTCATAATGATTGACTTTAAAAACTCAAGCTTCCTTAAACTTAAGCCAGTTAATCCAAATGAAGGCCTAAGTTTAGTACAACCTATGCTTATAGACAGTGAAGAAATCTTTGCAGCATTTAAAACCGTACGAGATACGGTTGTCTTTACAAACAAGCGCGTAATTGCTGTTAATGTACAAGGTATTACAGGATCAAAAAAAGATTTTACTTCTTTGCCTTATAGCAAGGTGCAAGCATTCTCTGTCGAAACAGCTGGTTTATTAGACTTAGATTGTGAAATAGATTTATGGTTTAGTGGACTAGGCAATGTAAGATTTGAGATTAAAGGTAATTTTGATATTAGATCGTTTAACAAACTTATTGGGCAGTATGTTCTGTAGTAATCTGCATAGTTTTCAAGAAAAGGTAGCTAAATAGCTACTTTTTTTTCTTGTACAAAATGAGATCGATTACTCCATCTCTACGACTATCTTTTTTTACAAAAAATAGACCATGTTACCATGATCTAAAGAAAAATAGACTCCTAGGTCTATTGCCTGGGGAAGGCAATAGATAAATTCCTTGGGGGGATATTTGCTTGAATACATGCTCATTATAGAACAAATGTTCGATTTTGTAAAGAGTATTTTGTAATTTTATGAAACAAAATAGGATCAGGCATTTTCACCTGACCCTCTCTAAAACTATCTTTTTAATTGCTAATTTAATAGCTATTTATTATGATAAACTGGAATTTAGGACTTTCTTTGAATAGCAAAAATAATATCAATCGTTGGCTGATTTCCAGTGCTTTTTTCTGTGTGATATTCATATTCCATATTCAAAGCTTCATAAGAATTTTTAGGTAGCCATTTTGTGTAAAAATATCGTTTTGCTTCTCCAATGGAAGCACCCCACAAAAAGCCCAGTTTAGGCTTTACTGTAATTTTAGCATACTCACTGGCAGGGAGTATAAAGGTTTCCAAGCCGTCTTTATCAAAAGTACTACCTATAAACATTTCAAAATTGTTACTTTGTTCATCGTAGTTTCTGGATAGAACAAAATAGGGAAGTACCTCTCCCTCTGGTACTGAAACCGCCATATGGTATTTTTGGGAAAGAGATTTTATGTCTTTAGAAATTGTTTTATCGTTTGATTTCTGCCATAGTCCGTATATCGTCTGTTGCTCTATATATTCCACGTTTACTTCTAAATTTGCCATTTTTGAACTCCTTTCAAATTCAAATTTATAATTCTATAAAATATCTATTTTCTCTATTATACAAAAATAAGACTAGGCATTGCTACCTAATCTTATCTAAAACTATTCTTTTATAGTTTTCTTAAAAAAGTATCATTCCAAATTTTTCTACTAAATACATGTTTTCTATTTTCACAAATATAGCATTTATATGGACTTTCTTGGATATACACATCGACATCTAATCCTGCTGTGGCTGCTGAACATAAGCGATGTTGACCATCTTCAATTGAATAATGCCCACATGAGTTCTTTATGATTCTTATAGGATAATTTTTATTTACAACGCCTTCTCGTTTTAATGATTGTAACAATGCTTGACAATACTCTAAATCACATTCTGATCGAATAGCATTCTCAGTAATTTCATCATATACACCTACAACGCTGCATTTTCTTTTAGCAATTCTATAACAATCATATTTCGTTAATTTAAACACAAATTTCTTACCTCTTGCCTCAAAACCTCTATGTAATTTATATCCTGGATAATTATCTTCTAACATACTTCCTCCTATTATTTTTTAAAGAGCAAGGTTAAGCCGTAGCCTAGCCTTATTAAAACTACTATTTTAATATATCTACATTCTCAAAATTTATAATTCTGGTCTTTAGTAAAGTCTATCACTTTACTCGACCAAATGTTTAGGTGTTCCAGCTGCAGCAAATTTTAATATCTTTTCTCTCTCACTATTTCTTATGTTTTCAGCAAATTCTCTTATCTTATTGCATATCCACATGTATGCAGTTGTTCCCTCTGTATAATCAGCTTCTGCATACATATTAATCCTACCGTCATTTCTCATCTGTTCTACTTGCTTCATAGCTTTCATGTCACCTTTTGGATAAATTGCAAAAGTAGCCCCGCTATTTTTGTTTACTACTGAAAAGGCTGGTATATCACTTGGACCGTCCGCAACATAAATCATATTTATAAAATGTACTCTTCTGTGCTCTTGTGGTAATTTTGTATTTACATCTATTCCATCTTTTTTTCCTATTCCTTTATTTATTTCAAATAGTGCTCTCGTCTTACTTGTATTATCAATTGTATAACCAACTTCACTTATAACTCTATTTCCTTGTGAATCTTCATCCTCTATTAATTCACACCCCCATATTCCATCTGTATATTCGCTAACTTTAGAGCCTTTTATAACTTCACTCATTCCAGTGCTTACTATGTAATGCTCTACCTTTATGTCGTATTCTTTGAATATTTCATCTTTTTCTATCAATTCTTTTGTTTTTAAAAATATTTCTGGTACTCCAGGATAAAAATTTTGTTCTTTCCCGAATGCTCTCAACATCTCATTGTTTAGCCCTTTAAATGGTCCATTTTTAGCATATTTTATGAATTGATTTAAATATACAGTATCTGGGTTAACTCTTACCCCCTGATCTTGTAAGTATCTTGCTGGTAGACTATTAACTTCTGCCCAAAATTCTTTACTATCTACTCCAAATCTTTTGAATATAGGGTCTTGCATATACCCATTAATAAGTGTTTTATCAAAATCCCATACAATTGCTATAATATTAGACATGTTACCCCCCTATTTTATTATTTAATTACTATTTTCTACTATAGTATATCATTTCTTACTGCAATATTTTTGTCGAAATAAATTCCAAAGGTGCAATTTATGCACAAATAAAATCTACGTTTTAGGCAAAAAAGAAGCTAGAACCTAAGTCCTAGCTTTCTCTTGATATTCTTTTACATTCTTTATCTCCATAAATTTTTTCCATACTGCTTTTTAAAATTACCTGCTGCCTACCAAACTTATTACAATAGATCCACTAATATTAAAAAGTAAGACTAAATGATGTTACCTGTATAGGGTCAGAAGACAGATTGCGAATCATTCCAAAATAATAGCCTGATTCCGAAATATTAATATAGGCATTAGATACACTTTTTACTTCCCATGCTCTATCATACACAACAGGTCCTCCATTTTGTATTACATTCACATAATGGTATGCATATCTATTAAGTGTATACTCTATTTTCATTCTAGCTCCTGCTGCACAATAAAGTCCATTGTCATTATGTAGTGGAAAAAACATTATAGCTTCTCCATTATTTAGCACCTGAGAGCTAGACCATGTATATCTGGGTTTAGGAGAACTATCATCTTTATTTAATATTCCACTCTCTTTTATTTGACCATCTTTGTCATAAATTATATATTTCCAATCATAACTTTCTTGCGATATGTCTGTTGCAAAAACTGATGTAGTTGTTAAAATTATCATTACCATAAAAATACTCAAGAATTTCATTGTTTTTTTCATACTATTCACCTTTTCTTTTAAATTATTTAGTTGATATAATTGTTCCTTCCTTAAGTGCTAAATTATCTGAACTTGCATTTAGTACATATATATAGTATTCTCCTGGCTCATTTACTACATATTTATAGCTACCCTCTATTGATTTGAATATTTCACCAGATGTAAGATGACCATCTTTTATATACCCAACTATTAATGCTTGTTCTTGCACTACTTCTGATTGATACTTATTAAAATTTAATATCAATTGGTCTTCCTTTTCTAAATTCCATCCTGAACCATCTGATTTTGTAAAAATTCCTATTGAGCCATTAATTAATATAATTTCTGGTGTAATATAATCATCCTTGTTGTTAGAAACAATAAACTCACTTACTTCTGTTTCATCTTGCATATATTCATCACTACTTTTTACAATATTGCTTTTAGATATGCCTTTTTCTCTTTTTTCTTGTGTATTATCAGAATGTTTTATTATTGTCTCTTTACCAATTAAGTCCTTGTTACTTGAGTTGATATAATCTGAATGCAATAATATTTGAGGTTCATTTGTGTAATTATTAAAAGCTAAAATTGTAATTATTCCTACCCCTAACAATATTAGTAGTATTTTTTTCATAATAAATACCTCCTTAATTAAATTATAGCCTATTTGTACACAATATTCAATAAATAAAAATAATACAAAATATTACTTCTATAAATTCTATGTTTTAGGAATAAAAATAAAGGGTAAGGCTTTTGGCCCTACCCCAATTTGCTAAACTTAATTAGTAATGATCTAATGTTATTAACTGTGTATCTTTTTTCATCCCAGATAACGCGCTGAGATATAGTTCCTAAGAGCACTAACTTATCTATAGCCTGCTTGTACTGTAAATCGCTTACAGAACCATCTATTTTAATGCCTACAAGCCTACAAACTAAAGCTGGTACATTGTTAAGGTTAATTAAGTCTAAGCGTTTCCATGCATTAAACGTGAGCTGTACACCATTCTTGATAATACTACTTACCGCATTGAATAGTTCATTATCTGTAACTGAGATAACTTCGGGTACTTTCCAAGCTTGGTCTATTTCAAAGTGTGGAGTGTCAGGAGTACTATTCCAATCTCCTCCCCACGTAATTCCTAGGAGAGCTGCAACTTCTGCACACTTCTTGAAGAATGTCTTATCGCTATATTCTTGGCCCTTAACATTCTTACAAATATCCCAAGCTCTACGTGATGTATGACGACTGTTCTTTGTCCAGGTAACTACCTTTCCACCTCTACTTCTTCCCTGTTCATATAGCCAGTTCTGGCGTTCTTGAGAACGGTATGTTTCTGTAATAAGTACATTTAAGCCTTGCTTCTTACATTCTTCTAAAAAAAGAGCACATGCCTTTTGAGCTTGCGCTGATAGTTGATTCATATCTCTACATGCTGTGGTTACATCCATAATTATCACCTCTCACTGTTCACCAGTCCCTCTCGATTCATAATATCGAACGTCCCCTGTATAAGCAATCTAAGTGCTTTCTCATCAAACCATTTAAAGCGTTTCCTAAGAAAATTATAAACGTACTCTCGCCTATCTTCCCCTACTTTATTACCTGTGATTTGTGTCTCTGCATAAGCAATAGCTGCTTTAACCCAATACTCTAAATTGGAATACTTCTTGATAACTGGAATAACCACCATACTTAAAAACAATAACACTACTACCACTAAGGCTGTCCATAAAAACTCTAACATTCTATATCATCCTCTCTATTATTAACTTCACTTTTCTTTTCTTCTTTGGTCTCAAAGAAGCTCTTAGCACAATAACTTGGTACTATGTATTTAAGTCCATCCCAGCAACTGGCCACAACTCCATCTAACCCCATACCATTTTTTAGATTAATGTAGCATGATGCCAGAGTAGTAACTGTGGTTAAGAATATTACCAGGTTAAGTAAAAACTTTGTATACTGTCTTTTTGGTTTGTCTACTTTTACAATTTTAAATCCCATGTGAGCCTCCTATTTAAAATACATTGCAATAACTCCTGCAATTATTGCTCCCACAATACATCTCCACAGCCATTTATTCTGTTCTTCTAAATCCAATATCCTGTGGTTTGCTACTTTAAGCATGTTTTCAAGGTTTTCAATCTTTAAGTCTACAGTTGGCATTATACTCTCTACTGCAGCTTTTATGCTTCCTAATTTCTCCATAATTGCTTGTAGTACATCTTGTGTGTCCTGTGGCATAGCACCCTCCTTTTAGGCATAAAAAATACAGCCTATTAAGCTGCTCTCTTATACTTATCTATTAAATTATTTTGTGCTTTCTTCTAATACTTCCCAAACTACTTCTTGCAGGTTAAAAATCTTAGGAACCTGTTCTTTAGTATAAAGACTTGCCTGAACATTTCCTACCCATACTTTTACTAATCCTGAATCTCTTGTGAATTTCATCAGAATCACTCCTCACTAAATAATTTTTATCATACCTATGACATGAGTGTAGATACAATCATTGATAGCTCTGTTACCGCTTGCTTAAGTGCCTCATTATCCTCTTTAAGTAACTCAACTTCTGATTTAGGAACATCCTCGTAAACAACGATAATATTTCCCTCCGTATCTAGTGAATATTTTCCTATCTTTCCTTCTACCAGCTCTATTACTGGTGGATTATCTATAATACTATAGGTTATATTCTCTGTCTCATCTAGTTGTTGCTGAATTAAAATTGTGTTTTGTTCTACATCTTTACATATCAATAATCTTTCCATTATGAATAACTCCTTTCATATTTATAAAACTATACACTATATACAGTAATCAAAAGTAGCATTTCCGCTACCATTAGTGTTGGTTGCGTGAAGAGTAACCCCACTTGTTCCAAAGAATATGAAGTAAACAGCAGTATTATCTCCATCTGTTAATTGGGTATAGCTAGGAGAAGCTGTTGAAATGGTTCCTGAATATAGCAAACTAAGGCTACCACCACTTGGTTTCTTATATACTTGATAAGAAACAGCAACACCATAGAGGCTATAGCAATAAACCTTGTACGAAGACCTAACAATATAACAACTTCTAGTTGAAAAGTTATTACCAAATGTTAGAGTAAAACTTCCACAAGTAGCAGAAGTGGGTGAAGAAATGAGACCATTTGCTATATAATATGCCATATCATCAAATGGAGTTTGGTTGCTCAACGCTGTACCTAATTTGCCGTTAATGGCGTTGGCAACACTTTGTTTCCCACTAACGACAGTAGATTTTAAACTATCAAGTTCTGCACTTAAATCTCTTCCCTTAACAAGATTAGTATTATCAACCTTAACACCAATACCACCATCTCCACAAACAAGCTTAAAATAACTGTCACTATCTACGTTATGTTGTATTTTTGCTAACCACTCAGAAGCACCGTGTGTTGTGCCAGATGCACTTAATGTTTGCATATACCATGCATGCGTACCATCTACAGTATCTGCATTCCCACCGTTTGCAGGCAATGATGTAGGTAACCCAGTAATCATGCTTGCAGGATGTGTATTGGGATGGGTATATGGTGCGGCACCACTTATAGTCCCATCAGCTTCAATAGTAATATTATTACCTTGCTTTACTCCTCCTAAAACTGTAGAACTGGCTACTGGTGGTGGAAATGTATTAGGCTTCCCTGTAATATTATCCCATGTAAGTTTCAAACCGCTAAATAAGTTTTGTACTAACGCTCTAATTGCAGGATGTGCTGTTTCACTTTCATTGTGTGCTTCTAAATCTTCAGGCGAAACACCTAATAAGCTATCTTCTATAGTAGCTGTTACATCTGCTTTGTTTCCAACTAGTGCAATTATATCTATTTGCTTTTCTATAATCTCACTGCCTTGCCCAGAAATATATTCTGCTAATACTCCAGCATTTCCATAACAATATAATACCTCGTTATTTGTATCTGGATCTGTCGCTATTAATCCTAACTCTCTATAGTAAAATCCTGTATTTAGTCCAGTATTGTTAAACTTGCCACCTATCTTTACTTTCCCATCATCTAATTTAAGAAACTTAGTGATTGGAACATTCATTTTAGGAGAAATAACAGCTGTTAATTCCTGTACTATCTTACCTTGAAGTTCTCCATCTCCTAATATAATTTTTGTGAAAGTAATAGTTTTACCTAACATGCATTTTGCTTGTAATATCCTTCCTTGATTAGTTAAAAATACATTTGAAATACTCACCTTACCCCTCCTGACGTACTATTATTTTGTCAACTTGATGTATTGCAAATCCTGTAAATATATCAAGTTGACTTGCTATATTTACAATTACCTCATCTAGCTTTGAGCTTTTTCTTTTAATATGCTCCGCGGTTTCTTTAAATTGTTGTATAAGTTCATTATCAACTTCTAAATTAGTAGTGGTTATTCTAAAATGATGTGGCTCTCCCCCATATTCATACCACTCACTTACTTCACTCTCGCCAAAGATAGTCGTTACTACTTCTTCTAGTGCACCAACAGTACCTTTCCTTTTGTGCCATGCAATAGATTTTTTTACTAATTCCCTCTTCTTTTCTATAGATAAAGAACTATCATAAAATGGTGCCTTAAACTGTTCCGCAAGTATATCCACTAATTCCAAGCCTAACTTATCTATATAAGGCAGTATGATTGTCTTTTCCATCAACTCATTAACCTTTGCTATTTCTTTATCTAAAGCTTTAGCTGCATTAATAATCTTTGAATCGCTTGCTATACTAGGTGGTAATAAATCCATAATAGAGGTTTGGTTAATGTTATTCATCTTCTAGGCCTCCATATACCAGTTGAACTGTCCCCAGTTTTGCAACTTGTCTACTTGTTAGAGCTTGAAAAGTAGGGCTTGTTACTTCCAATCTTTTGATCCCTGATTTCATCATGTGGTACATAAGTTCTGATGGATTAATATCACGACCCAGCTTACTATGTTGCCATGCTATATAATCTTGTATAGCCAAATCTACTAACTGTTCAATAGATGTGGACATTGTTACATTATCCTTAGATATGTAATATGTTGCCTCAATGTTATATTCGACTTCTTCAGGTTGTACCACACTTACTTTATCAGTTAGAGGTTTAACATTTTTAGCACTGCATGATTCTAATATTTCATTCAAGAGCTCTTGAGATAACAAAGAACCGTTGCTACCTATTGGTATAATTTGAACCTCTCCTGCCACATCTGATATTACATTAACATCTGATACTTCTGGTGAAACAGACTTTGCCCAGAAAGCATATGCCTCATCACTGCCTGCAGTGCTATAACTAGCTGGTGCACTAAAAGCTCTTTCTCTTAACGCATCGTCCGACTCTTCTTCTGTTCCACCTGATGATGTAGTTATATTTGTTACACTTCCAAAGTAGGGAAATACATCTACCAATTCACTTATCTGTCCTGGCAATAAATCATTTCCAATAGTACCACTATTCATACATTCTGCGCCTACTTCACAGTGCAATTCTCCTGCAGCCACTTGAGCATAATCTATAGTTAAAAAGTAAACCTCGCCTGCTTTAATACGTGTACCTTTTGGTATTGACACAACACTAGGTCTTGCATCTGACAATGTAAATTTAAGAGTACATCTTGCTGGAGAAGGTTTAAGTCTTTTTACTCCTACTAAAGCTACAACCTGATCTAAGTATTCACCTGTAGCATAACGTAATAAATTTTGTTTTGCTGAAAAATCTATAATAACTCTTTGCTGAATAATGATTTGTGCAAGACTCACCAAGAAGATCCTTACTGGGTCTGCTGGATATAGTTTCTTACCTGATAAACTTTCATACACATTGATAATATCTGCCTCTATTGTAGTTGTAGATGTATCACAAAAATCAATATTGCTCAGCTCACTTAATGCCATTGATAATCACCTGCACTTTCGGTTTTAGCGTTCCTGTCGAATTATTCTTTGTATAAGACACTTTTTGTACAGTAGCCCTAGGCTCATATTCTTGTATCGCTTCAATAATCCTCACCGTGAGGAGATTTTCTGCTACCTCTATCGGCAGATCTACCATACTTGCATCTATACCAAAATTTCTATCAAATGGAACACTGTACTTAGGAGTTCTAAGAATCATACTAATATTTTGTAAAATTTCATCTACGCCTGTTGCTCCTATGTTCAATTCTTGAATATCACCAGTTACTTCATACAATAATCATCCCTCCTACTTTATGTATTCCTTGAGTGTTACAGCAATTGCTCCTCTTAAGATTTTACCTTTATTATCTGTACTTATGTACTGCTGCTCTGTCGACTCCACTGTCCAACGATAATACCCCATAGCATCACCACCTATTACAAGAGGAAACGCCTCTCCTTCTCGTGTCATAATCATGAGCTTTTCCATGTCATAACGTGGATTACGTCCCAAACGTATATCAAATTCCATAGTGAATGAAATAGTATCAAGATCAGGTCCTAAAAACTCACTTTTTGGTTTTTGCATATGGATTTCATGATAGGCCCAACGTCCTGAGCTACTTCTTGTTAGTCCTTGAAAAGTATTTACATCTTGTGCTGATACTTTAAAAATAATATCACCTAATGCACCTATCATCTCGTACCTCCTAACATTTGCAGTATCCTGGGCAACTTACACTACCACTTAACGAAACATTTCCAGATAGTGTTGTGCTTCCATTCAATGTAATATCTCCATTAATTTGTATCGTCCCACCACTCAGAGTAATATTCCTTCCTTCTATCTGAACATCTCCAACTGCATGCACAGTAAGTTTACACTTACTTCTGTCATACTCTACATGGCTGCCATCCTCAAAGGAATAATGAACCTTGTCTTGATTTGTAACCGGTGGTGTATCAGATAAGGTATAAAAACTCCCTATACAAAAGCCATCTCCTACACCTTGCTCTATAAATAGGCATACAACATTTTCTCCAACATCAGGCATAGCATAGGCCTTATTTTTAAGTCCTTGTGGAAAGAGCAACGGAAGATCATGAGATACCATATTGTCCATATCACTAAAAACAACCTTGACTGTGGCTGCTTTTGGATTTGTGCTTGATACCTTACCAATACGCAAGATATTTGTTTGTTTCATCAATACCCCTCCAAACATTTTGTGATTTCAATATCAGTTGTATAACCACCTACAATATTATGAGTTGCTTTATTGACTATGTACTTACCATCAAACGATAACCATCCCTTGATTAATACTGTTACACCTGCAACTAGATTTACATCTCCTAATACAGATAAACTACCAGTGCACTCTTGCTTATTCTTCTCTCGTAATTTACTTTTAGCCAATTTCATTGCCTCTGCATAAGTTTTTACTTGCTCATTTACTTCTAATATAGGTCCGTATTTTTTACTTTTGTCGGTGAATGTAGCTTCAATAACTTTGTTAGTCTGTGCATCGGCATATCTTACGTGACAAGCCTTATAACCCGTATCACTTGTTTTATTTGAAAAACCATAGGAAATAATGTTAGATTTTCCTTTTGTCAGTGTTAAAATTGGTTTCTTACACTCATATGCATACTCATCAAATATCACTACCTGACCTGCTGTTACCTTTAGAGACAGTCCTGCCTCATTGCATAATCTTTGTAAAAATATTAGATCAGGCTCCTTCACCTGATCTATACTGTCATACTCTGCATCTTCTTGACTCTCAAATAAGCACTTCAATTTTGCATTACTAGCTACTTCTTTGGCTATCTTTGAAAGCTTTATTTTCTTCCAAGACTTTGTTTTATCTGTACGTTTAATACCTTCACTTACTGGTACGCTTTGGCCTTTTATCGAAACTGTATCTGGAGGGCCACTAAGAGAAATATCATCTATTTCAAATGTTCCGCATGGTAAAAATTGCTTTTCCTTCTTGCCATTCCAGTTTTCAATATAAAAAGAGGCATTTATCACATCACCTTTTTGAGGTAACCATGAACCATGCCATAATCCTTCCTTATCTTCTAATGTAATGTCTAAGTCATCCGCTGCCCCAGTTGCATTATCTGTATAAGCCATACCTAAAATATACTTTCTAATGTCTTTTGAAATATCTACCCTTTGATACTCAACAATTAAATGAACACTTCTAGCAAACAACTCCTCATATCTCACTTAGTAATCACCTTCTTCCATGGAGGTAAAGTATCTACTCTTTCTAGCTCAATTTCTGGAATAACAAGCTCAATATTAGCTGGGAATATAGTAATATTCATATACGACGGATTTGCGCTTATAAGTATATCTATATAATGCTCATTGTCATAAACTTTAAAGCTAATAAAATCCCATGTATCTCCTTGAACGGTTATGTAATTAATTTGAGCCATAACTTAACCTCCTATCATTATTAGACTTGGATTGAATAGCTTGGATTATCTTCTTAATAAGTAGAGGCTCATATTTTATAAGCTCATCTAATATATCTTGCGCTGATACATTAGATGCCTCTGAAATAGATATCTGAGGATTAAATATTACCTCAACATTATTCATAGGGCCACTCACTTCAGATATTCCACTTCCAAACCTTTTACCAATCATTCCATTAGTATCTCTGTTGTTAAATACTCTATACCCCTTTGCATTAGTTACAATTTCAGGGCCTCTTTCGCCAGCCAAAAATGTGTCTGGAGTATTAAATCCTGTAGAGCCTTTATAGAACATTGGCATTTCAGGTATGTTAATCTTAAAATCTTTTCCTCCAACTACAGGAACCCAATCTGGTATTGTAAATCCTACCTTATTAATAGATTGTATTACAGTGTTTATTATACCTACAATTGCATTAATAGGAGCCTTAGCGAAACCTACAAGCATATCAAACATTCCTTTAAAAATATCAATTACCGCTTGCCATGCACCTTGCCAGTTGCCTGTAAATACATTTTTCACAAAATCAATTATGCCACCAAATATCTGCTTCGCTGCTTCAATCATCTTGGTTATGTTCTGTAAAAGTGCTTGCCCTATGGGGAATGATCCAAGAAATCCAGCTACATTGTTCCAGATATTTTGAGTAGTTTGTAAAACTGAGTTCCACTTCTCTTGAAACCATACACCAATTCCCCCAAATACCCCTTTTATACTATTCCAAACCTCAATAGCCTTTGCTTTAATTGTATCCCAATTTTTATACAAATATACTCCAGCTGCAACAACTGCACCTATTATCAAAGCTACCTTAGCATATGGATTAAGATTCATAACTGCATTCAACTTTGCCTGGGCTAAAGCCATATATTTTGTAGCATTAGTGCAAATAATAGTTTTAGCTTGAACCGCCATGATTGATAATTTGTATGTAGCAAATGCAGTTGCTATACCTAATACAATAGGTTCTATTGTGTTCCAATTAGAACTAATAAAATTGTATAACTCGATAGCTTTTTGAACTACAAACATAATCCCATCTGCTACTGCAGGCAAAATATTTGTACTTAAATTATCAAGTATTTCTTTTGGGCTTCCAAAAGCATCTGCAAATGCTTGTTTTAAATAATTAAACCTATCCTTTATATCATTTACAAGGCCTGATAATGCATCTAATAATGGTTGATTTTCCATTACTCTATCCCTAAGATTATTGAATGTATTCACTACAATATTTTTAAAATTAGTGGCCACGCTACATACTTTTTCAAAGGCAATTGGAATATTGTTAGATACTACTTCTAAAAAGCTTTTAATTTCTGGGCCTATCATCTCTCCTAATTGTATCTTTATCATGTCTATTTTTCTTAAAAGCCCATCCCATACCCCCTGTAAAGTAGAGTATTTTATACCATCAATTTCACTCATGGTTTTTTTAGTAGCATCAAACTCACCATTTATATTGCTAAGTGCCTTAATACCATTCTTTCCTAAGTCTTCCCACATAGTTCCGAAGAGTGCAACGCCTACTTGATCTTGAGCTACTTGGTCTGACATAGCAAATAGCTTATTAGTTACTTGTTCGAACGCTAGTTTTGCTGTTTGTCCTCCCATTGCAAAGTCTGAAGTGATTTTATTTGCATTTAGCCCTAATGATTTAAATGCTTCCATTGTTCCATTACTACTATCTTTGGATCTAATTCCAAACTCTTTAATTGCATCTCCCAGCTTTTCAACTTGAAAAACACCTGAGTCAGCACCATTAGCAACCATATTAAACATTTCTTCGGCGGAAAATCCCATTTGTGAAAAATGGACTGAGTATTCATTTACCCAGTCCATTAAATCTCCATTAGCATTTAACCCGTTTTGTGCTCCTTGTGCAAGTAAATTAAATGCTTCTTCACTTGATGTTCCTAAAGCTTTTACCATTTGATTAACAGCACGTGTACTTTCTTCTGTCGCAAACTCAAAGGTATCTCTAAATACAATAGAATTCTTCGTGAAATCCTCTAGTTCCTTACCTGTTAACTTTGTCTGCTGCTTAATATTGGCCATTGATTGTGCAATATCATTTATATCAGTTCCATAATTATTAGCAAATAAATTTTTTGCACTTTCACTTACGCTAGACAATTCTTTTTCTGTCATTCCACTTTGAGTCCGAAGATTTACCATTGCTTGTTCAAATTCGGCATACTTACCTACTATATCTTGGAATCCATCTAAACTCATATCTATCCCAGCTACTGCTAACATAGAATTTGCTAGTCCATTTACAGCTTTTGTTGCATTACCAAATGTATTACCAAAATTAGAAGCTAATTTAGCTGCTATTGCAAATGCTATACTATAGTTTCTTCCTTTATCGGCCATTCTTCGCACCTACCTTACTTGCGGCTTCAATCCAACTATCCATCTCATCAAGTGTCATCTTTAAAAATGTAACTGCGGGGCTGAATGTAGCCATGGCTAGACGTATAGAAATTTCTCTAAATGGCGTATCACGAGTTACGCCTCTGCTATTAAAAAATTCTGTACCTGCATAGTAAGATTTGTAAAATCTTTCGCACCTAAAAGCTTAACCATATCTGTTGGTACCTTTGCTGCTTTTGCTCCCACGATTGCTAGATAAGACTTATCAAATTCTTTAATAGGTGGTGTTTTCCTTTCTGCTGCTAATTCTGCCTCTGCATCTAGTATATCTTGAGCTGTTAACGCTTCTAAGTCTAATTCTAACTCCTTCACTTCTTGTCCATCATATTTAATAGATTTTTTTAATGTAATAATCATTTTCTATTTTCCTCTCTTTTATAAAGTAAAAGACCTAAGCTTATGCTAAGCCTAAGTCCTTTCTAACATCCGCTAAATAATCGACTCCATCTATAATATAAATATAGTTTAATGGATCAATTTCTGCTGCCACTTTCCCATCAACCAGCATCTTATAATATAAAACACTGAACTCATTTCCACTTTCTGTGCTTGCACCTGTCTCCATTTTACCTGGAGTGATTTTCTTAGGTATTGCCCTTACTACATGCTTTACAGATGAAGTTTTTAGTTTACCACTTGCACTATCATACACCTGCTGTGATGCTCTAAAGTCAAGCGCATGAGTTACTGGGGCAGATAAAGCAAGTAAATCACCTGTAATGGTTCTCCAATTAATAGTCATACTCATAGCTCCAATATGACCTAAAGTTGGAAGCTCCACTTCTCCTGCAATACCTGCTCCTTTAATAGACTCTGTCATAGATTCTATTTCTGGCAACTCTACATCTGCAATGCCGATCATGTCCTTACCATCTTTATAGGCCCTATATGCAATAAGCTTATCTGGTATATTCATTTGTTATCCTCCTAACTAAATAATGTTTTTAAGTAGTCCACATCATATTCTAAGTCAAAGCTAATTTCTCTGGCTGGACTAGGTGGTGTTACATACACATGGAACTTGATTTTACCATCCATAATCGAAGTTGATGGATTCTCACTTTCTAAAAATACAACTCTACCACCTAATATATAGCCAGCCGAAGTCATTCCATTTAGCCAAATATTTAAGCTATCTACAATTGTATCAATCAGCCTTACGGTTATAGGAGCATCTACCTTTTGCCAAAAGCTTTGAATAATGGTTTGAGCTATGTAATAAAACATTCTCTTTACTGGAATAAAACTGTCTTTTGGGTCAGTTACAGAAGGATAACAAGCTGTTCTATTTCCCCATAACTTCCATCCTCCACTAAAATTAATAGCTGTTACAACACCCTGACCATTTAAATAATTCGCTTGATCTATTCCAATTACAACCTCATCATTATTATTTCCTACTAGTCCATTCATCTGTAATGAATGATTGGATGGTGATACATATGGAACTCCACCATTTTGTGAATCTGTTTTGCAAATTAGTCCTGCTACTTGTGTGCTCATATGATATATATCATCACCAAGTCTTACCTTTGGCCACAAAGCAATTTGATTTTCATAAATATAATTATTGGAATTCTTCCATTCCACAACATCTGAATACTTCCCTGCTTCAGATACTGGTATATCCACTAAGGAAATGCATTTGAAAAATCCGTTTATGTTCCCAGCTTTACTTGACATTACTGCAGCAACACTTGGATCACAACTATACTTAGGAGCTACTAGCTGACCTGGAACAATCCCGAATTTAGGTAATACTTGATTTATAAGCTCTAGCCCCGTTGAAATACCTTCACTACTTACTCCACCTATTACATCAGCACTTATGACAAGTGATGGATCTATTTTGTCATATGATACTTTGATTTCACCAGATATAGACTTATTTAAGATGGTAATTACACACTCCCCTGCATCATTGAAGCCTGCATCATAATCTATATCTGGAACAGCTTCACTAGATGCGTTTTTAACTACTAGAGTATCTAAAATAACACCCTGTACTTTAATGATTGCTTCATTATTTACGATGCTAATGGCTGCTTCAGCTACAGCTGCCTTATGTTTTGTTTTATCAAGTACATTAATAAACACAACAGGTGCCACACTGAATAGGGTAAAGTGTGATTTCATAAACTCACACAATGTGTAATTTTCAAAATCATTAATATACCCTAAATACTGAACTGCTTCTGCATAGGTATAACAAAGAACTGGCTCATTTGTTTTGGGATCACTAGCTAAATTAATAGGAGCTGTACCTATTACTACAGGTAATCCAACTAAAGCTTCTACTGGTGGAACTATACTTGTTGGAATCTCACTCGTGTATACTCCATGTTTGTACATTACTTATTACCTCCCTGTGAATATTCTTTTACTTTTTGATACAGCCTTTGTTCATAGCTGCCCTTTACACATAACTTTAGTCGCATATCATTTAACTGAGCTATTGGAACAATTAATTTTCCTATGCTTTCACACATATCGATCTGAATTTTAATGTAATTGGGTAGGCCTATAAGTATAGTAAATTGTGTTAATCCTGGTATATTAGGGCCACAATAAACCATCTGCTCAGGCTGTTTGTCAACTTTTTCTTCTTTTTTTACTTTGACTGCCATCTTTATACTCCTTCCACTTGTATTTGTGGTATTGTAAGGTTTAAATCCATAAAACCATAAAAATAAGGATATGGTTGTTCCTCTGGTATTGATGACTTGATTGGCTTATCTATGGTATAAAAGTCAAATACAGGCCTCTTTAATATTGCTATTTTGACAAGTTCAAAGAGGTGCAAAACATCAACCCATCCTAAAAAATCCTCACTATATACGCCAAATATAAGCTTTAATTTTAAATTAGAGCTATCACCTTCACTCTGGTCATCCATATAACGAATAATAATGTATGGAAAATCTTCCTTTTCATCTTTTTCACTATCTAATGGATCTAAATACCCAAGAATAACACTTGGTATCTTGCCTTCATTATTCTTAGTGGTTAAGTGTGCCTCTTTAACAGCATCTAGTATAAAACTCTTTAAGTTGTCCATTACTTGATATACTGTCATAATTGCCTCCTTGCTATTTGTTTAGTAGGCGATTTATCTCATGATTTAGTCTAGTATTAAACATATTAATCATTTCAGCTTTTACATCATCTGAGATATCTTGTGGTTTTGCCATATATGGGATAGAAGGCCCCATTAACTGTGCAATTGGCAACCTTGTTCCATTGCTTCTCTTAAATACACCAACATGCCCTGATTTTGTTTTTGCAATAAACGCTCCTGGAATTGGCTTTGCACTACCTTTTTTAACACTTACCTTAAGCATATTAGGTCTTTTGCTAGTAACCTTATTAGGATTTGTTTTGAAACTTATCAGAGTAGTTACTGGAGCTGCAGAGGTTACACTACCACCCAGTCTGCTTATAGTAGATTTTTCTAATGAGAGTGTATTCTTAACTACAGCTGATTTTATAGTAAACTTTTTAGTTATACCCCTACTAATAATAGTTCTACCTTTAATTATTGCTCGATTAGTAGCATTAGAAATCGCTCTTTTAGATCCATTAGGAACTCCTCTAAGTACTCTCTCTACTCTAGCCATTGCTCTTCTATCTACTTCAATCTCTACCATGATGCATTCGCTCCTAACGCTATTTCATACATACTAGAAATTAGCGCACATGAAATAACAAAGTATGTTTTACCATCAAGCTTTATCGTCTTTCCTTCTTCTGGCCTACTTTTTAGGTTGCATTCTTCAACCATGATAAGGAGTTCTCCTAAATAAACTCCTTCGGCTGCTTTAAGTTGCCTCTTCTTTAGCTCGTCCTCATCAATAATTAAGGGGACATCTTGTCCCCCTATATTGTGAATCTCTGCGAATTCATCAGTGTTAAAAAATGCTTTCATATCTGATTTTTGAATTTCTTTAAAGCTGACCATCATTTAGTTCCTCAATGTAGTCAGTAATTGCATGCACTAGGTCTGGTTGTTTAGTTGCAAAATCCAACTCCAAGCCTATCGTATTAGCATAATCAACTAAATCTTGTTTCTTCATCTTCTCAAGTTCTTTTACTGAAAGATATCCATCACCATCTTGATAGCCATTGTTGTTATCCTGTCCATTATGATTAGCTTCATCTAGATTTTCAGCTACTTTTAATACTATTAATCTTTTTGCATCCTCTTCTGAAACCTCAAGTTCTTGGCCATTAACATATGTAACAATTTCTCCATTTTGGCGAATTGATATCTTTGCTAAAGCTTTAATAATCATCTCTGTTCCCTCCCCTACTTAACAACTGCAACATACCAACCATCTACATCATATGGACGTGGTACTGGTCTAGAAGTCATCCTAAGCATCTTTCGTTCATTCTCATTATCAACCCAGAACTTAGGAACCATTTCGTAATCATATGTCACAAAATCCTCCCCTTCTATCTGTGATACCGCACTATATTCTATAGACCCTACTACTTCTGGTAATAATAATACATGACCTTCTGGAAGCATTGGTTGTTCTTCACCATCATCATCAACAAACCATTCATCATAGCAATACACATCTAAATCTAACTCTATAATACGTCCTAAGAACGTAAGAGCTGGATCAATTACTCTAGGTGTAATATCAGCTGTTTTTAAGTTCAAGATGTTTAATTCTTTTTGAACTCCACTGTTTTGTTTAAATAACTGATAAACATCTGAAGCCATTAAAAGTACTCTTGGAGCCTTCCCTGTCTTTTTAATAACTGCTCTTCTCCATCTAGTTAAGTCTTCTAAGATTTTAGCTGTTGATGTGCTCCACTTAGCCTCACCTGACAAGGTTTCTTTATTATCAAATTGATAATCGATTTGAATATCTAAGCCTTCATCTTCATCTTGGATGTCAATCTTACCATTTAAGATGATTTCTCTACACATCCATTCTTTTCTTCTCAATATGTACTCTTCGAGTTCGCTAAGATCACTGGCTAAGATTTCCCTGCTACGCTGAGCTGGTGTTTTACCACTATAAATATTCTCCCCTAGTGTTTTTTGAGAGATATCATCTGCAGTAGTCATTCTTTCTGGTGCAATTTTAGGAGCCTTAATTAGTTTGCTAGAATATCCTGCTCTAGTAATTAGCTTTCCACCTTTTCTCTTTGAAACAAATGGGGCCATAAGTCTTTTGCCTTTTTTAGTTTCAATTTCTAATAGTTCTTCAATATGAACCTGTGAATTTGGGAAAAAACCAGTAAAGAAACTTCTCATGGGTTTTCTTAAATCTAAAGCTTGTAACATTGCTCTTGTAGTAATTGGCATATTCTTATCCCTCCATTACAGCATCAGTAAAGATGCCTAATTCTCTAAGTTGTGTTTCAAAGTCTGATAGACTAGTTCCCTCTGCAAAAACTAATCTGGCAGCATTAAAGTCTCCTGTAAGATAAACTTCTGTAATAACATAATCAGTGGCTTCTACGCCTGTAGTAATAGTATCAGTTAAGATTCCATAGACCGTATCTCCTGCTTTTGCTTTATCGCATAGATTTCCTTTTTTATTAGTATCTAGTGAAATAACACTTCCCCTCTCTAGAGTTCCTTGCGCACCATTCAGGCTAATACCTTTTGTCTTTGTAGGAATCTTTGTGCTTGCAAATAATCCATCATAAACACATGCTTCTCCATCTTTAACGTAATTCATTATCTTACCCTCCTTGAATCCTTATTCATTGCTGCTGCTAGTGCATTAGCTTCCTCTGCTTCTGACTCTTCTTTTGATAATTCTGCTTCAGCATCAACCTTTTCTACATTAGATGAAGTTGAATCAGATTTAAGATTGTCAAGGAATTGCTGGCCTTTTTTAGCAGCATCTTGCGCAGCTACAAATGCTAGCTCTTTTGCATCAATTGGATTATTATACTTTGCATCCTCTATTAAATTTCTAGGGATACTTGCAGCTATTGATTCAATAGCTTGAATACGTGAGCGTTCTTCATTAGCCCCTTGCTCTTTTGCCTCATTAGTGATCTGATTAAATAACTCTGGATGCTTTTCTTTAAACTCATTTACAGTCATTTTCTGTACTCCTTTCTCATTTTCATCTATGTCTAACGTAGCCACCGGCACGTATTGACCATTAAACCCTTTCATAAACTTTTCTTTAAATGCATCTACATTACCACATTTAATAAGTTCATTTACTATATCAGTATTTGGAACTATGAATCCTTCATGTAATGCTGCTACAGGTTGTAATTGAACAGTACTATCTAACTGTCCATCTTCAACGAACATGATTTTATCCACCAGCTTTAGTTCTAATGCTTGTTGTGGGGTTAGCCATGTTTCAGCATCCATTAAGCTTTTAATCTCCTCTGCTGATTTCCCTGTTTTAAGAACATAAGCATTTACTAAAGTTCTGTCAGTAACTTGTAACATCTGGCTTGTATCATCCATGCTTCGATAGTTGCCTTCATTTCCTGTTGATGCACAATGTATCATCATTTCACCAGTGGGACTAATCAAACATTCTGCTGCCATTGCAACAATGCTTGCAGCACTAGCAGCTAATCCTACGATTTTATTTAATACCTTACCCTTATAATCTTTTATGGCTGTATAAATCTCACTACCTACATATGTAGAACCACCGTATGAATTAATATGAACCTCAACGTCTTCGCCATTTGCTTGCTGTAGTGCTTTAGTTACCATTGCTGCTGTTGTATATGGGTATCCCATCCATGCATATGCCCATTCATACTCTTGTGGGATAATGAACCCCTTTACATTAATAATTCTTGGCATCTTTACTCACCTTCCTTTGTCTTAATGGCTTTCATTTTTTCATTTTCTATAATTAACTGTTCAATATTTCTATCAAAATCACCTCCATTTATCTCTATAGTCTCTCTTTCACGTGTTGAAAATCCATTTTCTACTCGCTTAGTTGCTGCATCAACTTCTTTGACTGGATCTAGTTGCCCAGGAGCTGGCCCATTCCAATCTGCTCTTGAATAAGCTTTTCTAATTGATGGGTCATTAAAAAAGCCAGGGGCATCAATTCTCCCTCTAGCAACAGCTTCACAGAGCCATATCTCATAGACTGGCTGGCAGAAATCATTTGCAAACCAAGTTCTGCGCATTTTAAAAGCCTTCCACGCTTCTAGTAATGCAGCACGACTGGCTGAATAACTAGCTGTGAAAGACTTTGTTAATAGTTCATATGGTATTTCAAGAGCAGCTCCGATATATTTTGTCATTGAAGATACAAAACCATCAAAATTTACATTTGGTCTTTTCGCATCTGCAATCTCTATACTCTCACCTTCTCTTAAAATATTTACCATCCCTGGACCTAGTTTATAATCAGGCGAATCAATAGATGTTTCATTTTCAGTTACTCCAGAAAAATCATTAGCCGAATCATCTGGCGAATCCGTCTTAACAAATACAGTAAAAAAAGCATTTATAACAGCTGCCATCAGTTCAGCTTCTGTATATCTCGTTAATTGCTTTAAACTCTCTACAACTGTTGCTAAATAGGGAACACCCCTATATTGATCTGGGCGCTCTGCCTCCATAATTTGGAGTACATTAGGAAGTCCTGTCTCAGCTCCAAATGCTTCTACTCTTTCCCATTTTTTATTTAGCTCTAGCACAGAATTAGGATATGAATTACAAACATGATACGCTACTACTGAACCCTCTTTGTCAATTTCAACACCACTATATATCCTATTTCCATTTTCAAGTTTGTACCTTAAATTTACATAGTCACCCTTTGAATTTGGAGTAGATACTCTATCACCTTCAATTAAATGAATTCTAAGACCGTATGGCATATATGGGGTAGTATTTGTATGTTTTACAAGTGCAAACCCATCCCCATTTATTAACCATGACATAATAGCAATTTGTTGTAGTTCATAGAAATCATTTAATCCTAAGTTGTCACACCTTTTAGACTCTGCCCACAAATTAAACTCTCTTTCTATTTGCTTTTCTAATTCATCTGCTTCTTGATGAGATATTCCGAGCGCCTTGAAATCTATTCTGCTTTTGAGCCTAAGTCCTGCGCCTACAACATTTGTCCTATTGGTTTTTATTGCGCTAGCTGCTAACGGAGAAGTCATAAACAGACTTTTAGTACGTTGCCTAAGAATGTTTAAATTAAGGTCAATATCTTCCTGCGGACTTAAACTTTCTGCATTCCAGCCTTTCATAGAATTTTTTCTTTGGCTGGCACCACCTTCATCATACCCACTATTCTGTATGCTTCTTACCATATCCAGTCTCATTCTTGCTGCTTCACGTTTTAACCCAAGACTCGGACTAATAAATTCACATATCTTGTCTAATGCATTCACAAACTTACACCTCCTATACATCCATTGGTATGATTCGTCTTACTTTCTTTGTCTTGTTTTCTAATTGTGCCACCTGTGCCTCTAATTCTTTAATTGCATTTCTTACCTCAGCTAAATTGGCACGAGTAAACGATCTACTACCAATCGAATACGATTGATTTGTAAGAATGGCCATCTCTGCCTGATAATATGCTTCTAAACGTTGTTTGGCTAACTCTAAACGTGTGCTCATTATACTTCAACTCCTCTATTTACTACTCCACTTGGCCTACTTCTTTTGCTCTTTGGTTGACTCTTCATGTAATTTATTCCCTTTAACACCTTTGACTCTAAAGAATCCCAATTAGGATTTATAATATCCACTGCTGCTGTTGCATAATTTCTAAGGTCTAAAGGCTCATTTCTTGTCCCAGACTTTTTAACCCACTCTAATCTTGGCCTACCTTTTACAAATCTGATTAACCTTTGTTCTGAATTAATGCCTTTCATATAGATTTCATCATATCCACGTTCTATATTTTTAGGAAAGTGACAGTATCCAGGCCCTACTTCTTTTGTTTTTAGCCTTGCCATTATAAGCTCTTTGCCTTGATCTACTCCAAGCATAAAAATTCTTACACCTGTCTTTGTATTTGTTGTTTGTTTATATACAAGTGGGATACCTATCCCCCCTTGACCTTTTATTCCATAAATTCGCTTATGCTTTCGCTCCATTCTTTTAATAAATGCATACGCTTTATCAGTAAAATGGCCACCTGTATCTATACAAGTGGCTGCAATTAATAAACTTCTACCATCCTCAAAGAAGAATTCTGTATCTAAGTATTCTTCAAGTTCTTTCCAAACATCATCTTTATCTAAATCACCTTTTATTTTTTTGTATTGAATTCCCCAGCTTTCATACCCTCTTCCCCAAGCAACAACCTCAACTTCAAACCTATCATCTTGGACGTCTACACCAGCTGTAATTAATATAGCTCCATCTTTAAGATCAGAAGAATAATATTCTCTTCTCTTTAATAAATCTTCATCTTCAACTTGATCACCATCTGCTCTATCTTCCCATACTTCACCTAAAGAAGTATTTATGAAAGCTTTTAACTGCTCTATGCTTCCAGTTTCTTTTTTCTTTTTCATAGCTTTTTTAAATGATGCTATTATTTCACTCCAGCTTTTCCATGGTGAGGCAAGTTCATTTAAATGAAATCCCCTAATTTTATTGTCATTAAATTCATGAATCCACTTACCATCCTGCTCTTTCCATTCACTTTCAGAGAAATATTCATCACAATGCATACATTGCATATTTGCATCTTCAAATCTTAACCTTCTAAATTCCAAAGGATTATATCTGCCACAACAAGGACATCTTAAATTCCAAACGCCTTTTGAACTTGTCTCATATTCCTGATCAATCCTAGAAATACCCTTGATTGTAGGAGTAGAAACCTTAATTATTTTACGATTCCAGAATGTATTTGTACGCTTCTCACCTAAATCTACAGGATCTCCATCTACACCTGCAGAAGCTGGATAACGATCAACCTCATCAAATAGCACAACCCTTATAGGTTTAGCCGATAATCCAACTGGCGAATTAGCTCCTACTATTGATAAAATACCGCCTGGAAACTTCTTTTTTAATATAGTGTTTTCGCTATCTCTACTCTTGGATGGCTTAATCTTATCTCTTATACATGGTGTATCTCTTATCATATTAGCAAGCCTATCTTTACTAAAGTCTTCAGCTGCTGTTTCAGTAGGTTGTACAACTAACATAGGGCTAGGCTCATGGTCTACAATATATCCAATGGTATTCAAAACAATTTCTGTTTTACCAACTTGACTTGAGCTTTTAACAACAATATTCTGGTACCTATCATCACTAATAGAATCCATGATTTCTCTTTGATAAGGAGCTCTGTCAGTATTCCATCTACCCTGCTCAGCCGAAGCCTCTGCTGATAATCTTCTATTTTCATCTGCCCACTCACTTAGCTTAAGATTGGGTGGCGGCTCTAGTACTTTTATAGTATTTTTAAATATCTCTAACGTATTTTTACGTATGATTTTCTTCTTTTTCATAATTATCTACTTCACCTTCATCATACTCAATGTACTCCTCACCATAAAAATCATATGGATTATAATCTTTAAGTTCCATGAGCACCTCAAGAATTTCTCTCGTTAGTACCTCTCTAACTGTTGTTGCTTCTGATTTATTTAGTAGTAATGGTGCTAATTTTGATGGTAGTGACATCATTTTTGACCTAAAAGAAGCCAGCATATCAGTCATTACTTCCTCAACATCTTCTGATTTATGTACTTCTCCTCTCATCAAGGCCAATTTAATCTCTGATTGCTGTCTTTTTATTCTCTCGTGAATGGCTTTTTCTGTTTCTAAGTCTAAATTATTACTTCCTCCTGATGCTGCAATATCATTTTCCATCTTCAACATATTAATGTATGTTTTTATACTGTCTGGTAAAAGATATCTACCTTTTGATACCCTCTTAAATATCCCTTCTTCAGCTAACTGCCTAACTCTTCTATCAGTGACACTTAATAATTCACCTAAGACTGTTGCTGATACTGTTAAACCTTCAATCGAGCCAATTTTTTCAGTTGTTTTTGACAATCTCAATCACCACCAATCCCTTGATATTACTTATATTTTTATTCTTTGTTAATTTATTATCATATTTTTACTCCTTAGGAAACGGTAATTTTAAACTAAAAATTTCTAGAACTAAAGAATTCCCGGGGTCATGGTACCCGCAATCCATTTTTCAAGTCTGAAAGTACCTATGACTATCAAAGGGTTCATTGTCATTCATCTATGACTTTGTCCCCTTCAAAATATGAGAGTTATCTTTTATATCTTTCTCATTTGTCTGATACCTCTCTATCCTTTGAGTCATCTATCTTTAATGATTATTTTATTTCTATTATGATATATATGTTCCATAACAAATCATCTGATATTCTTCGTCCTGCTGCTACCGTTTAAATTTCTTTAATGGATCAACCATATCTTTTACTAAGTTGTCGTTAACCTCTTGCGTTAAACCTATATATTGACTTGTTGTTACTGGTGACTTATGCCCTGCAAAATGTTGTACCTCTTCTATTCTTTCACTTTCTTTATAGACGTTATAGAAGCAAGTCTTCCTTATTGCATGAAATCCAAAGTCCTTTATATTTAATATCTCTCCAACCTTTTTCATTCTTCTATTAAGTTGAGGATATGACATAGGTGTATTCCTTCCCCTTGAACTTGGGAACAATACTTGCCATGTTTTCATATCTTTTGTGTACTCATCTATTTCTTTTCTTAATGTCGGATGTATCAATACTTTTCGTGGAGGCTTAGGTTTTTTAGGCCTAATATCTTTTTCATATGCCTGCCTTTCATACTTGTCTTTTAGATACTTTGTTTTATTTTCAGTTATCTCCAAGTACTCTTGCATAACATCTCTTTTCTTTAGACACCTCAAATCTCCAACTCTATATCCTGTATATCTAATAAGTATGACAAGAATATATAGCATCTTATCTGTATCATATAGATAATCATACAATGTGAGTTCCTGATCTAAATCTTTAATTGGCTGTGTTGTTTTCCCCAAGTCTCCACCTCCTTGCTTAATAGTTTGTAATAATCAGTTCGTTATACTCTTTTCTTGCCGATTTCTCTTTAGATACCGAATATGAGACTTTAACTTCTTCTATGTTGAAACCTTTATACCACTCTCTTACTTCTGGGTGATCATTTATAGTTACTAAAAATTTGCCATTGATACTTGATAGTGTATCGCGTAACACTAGATGCTCATCATGTCCAAATGTATTACCATAACCTGCTGTTTCGTAATAAGGTGGATCACAAAAGAAAAAGCTATGACTTCTATCATATCTGTGTATGATATCATTAAAGCTCTTGTTTTCTACATAAGTATTCCTTAACCTTTCTTTTATATCACCTAACACACCTTTATAAAATATTTGTGGTGAAGGCTTTGTATTTGTTCCATATCCATAAGTCACACCCCTACTGGCGAAACTTTGTGAGATAAGGTATAAAAAACGCACTGCACGTTGAATCTCTGTTAAGTATTCAACCGTACAGTGCTTATATTCCTCAAACATATCTCTTCCTGAAAACTCATACTCTAGCATTCTTTCTATCTCTGGTGCATGATATTTAATCATCTTAAACATATTAATTAATTCTTTATCTACATCATTAATAACTTCTACTTTGCTTGGTTCTTTACCAAAGAATACCCATCCTGCCCCAAAGAAAGGTTCTAAATAGCAAGTATGTTCTGGTATTCTTTCTATTATTGTCTTCCTCAATTTTGACTTTCCGCCCATTCTTGATATAGGTGGTTTTAACATGTGTAATCAGCTCCTTAAACAGTTTTAGGGTCAAGTCTATGTACACACCTGTTTAATAACTTTTACAATGCAAAAAGCCAATAGTTTTTACACTATCGGCTTTTTATTGGGAGGCTTTATTCATTCTTTGGACAATATAATTATAACTTATTAAATGCCAAAAACTTCCCCTTTTATTTTTCTGCTACTATTTTTCCACTCCCTAAATCAAACCATAATCAATCCCTTTTCGGCAGCCTTTAATGCTGCATAAGTTATAATATCGTTTCTTTTATCATAGTAACATGATTTTTCCATTGCAAGTATCCTTAGTATCTTTGGCAATTTATACTGGTCTTTATATGTCAAATTAAAAACACCTTGGTATTCTGTCCCTTCGAACCTTTCTATTACGCTTTCTACTACATTTAGCCAGCACTCTTTCTCCTCATTTCTCTTGTCTATTAACTCTAATGCGCTGTTCTCCGTCTTGCTACTAATCGCATTCCCTTTACTTCCATCAACAAAACCAGCCTGAACCCCATATATAATATCCTCATTGATTAGCTCTAATTGCTCATACTCCTGCTCATAGTTATAAAAATAATATTCGATTCTTTTAATTATGTCCTTTTCTAATATCATATGCTTGTCCTCCCTTGTTAAACACACGCAAAAACCCTTATGTACCATACTAAGGGCATAAGGGCTTTTATCTCTATTCAACTACTTCTTTCTATACTTTGCAAAAATGTCATTTGCATTACTCTTAGATTGCTTGTTTGATGCTGATGAACTGCTTGATAGAAAATCTATTTCTTCATTTAACTTATTTACGCTTGTTGCCTTTAGGTTTTTCTTTATATCCTCCTGACTTTCTTTTACTTTCTCTTTTATATCCTGTAGCCTTGTAAATGGTAGGCTTAATCCTGCTAATACGCATAAAGTATATTCACTATGATGTCCTTGAAAAACATCTAAGTAATTCCCTACTTCTTTTTTTATATCAGTTATTTCTAATGGCTTTGCTAAAAGTAATCCTATGTATTTTATAACCTTGTCTGCTTCGATTGGTGCATAGATGTTTTTCTTGAAGCTCTCTACCAGCTTTGCTGCTGTACTTTCTGCTTTTTCCACTTTATTAATTGTTAACATTCCTCTTGTTTCAATTAGCTCTTTCATTTCGGCTTTATCAATATTCCCTCTTACATCTGTATGAGTTGGCATATCCATCATTTCTTCAAAAGCTTTTACAAACTCTTGATTAATAATCATCTTATTCTTAAATGAATTATTATCTAGAACAATAGTACTTGCCATCTCAATGTCTGCTAGTTCTCTAAAGCACTCATATGAATTAATATGTGTTTTAAATGGTTCATTCTCTCCTGGTATAATCGTAATAGCTCCAACTTTCTTATCCATATGTTGCACTAACAGATCTATAAGCATAGGAGAAGCTCCTGACCCAGTTCCCCCACCACTGCTAAATATGACATATATGAATTCTTCTGGTACCTTACTACTTATTTCACTTGCTAGTTGTTTAAAATCTTCAACCACTAACTCTTTTGCTTTGTTTCTATCTTTATTACATCCTTCTCCACCTTTAATGTGGTACTTATACTTCACTTTAGTTAAAGTATCTAGGTCTTCTGTTGATGTGTTTAAAAATAATACGTTCCAACCATTTTTCTCAAGTGCACTTCCAATGTTTCCGCCTGCTTGTCCAACTGCTATAAATCCTACCCTCTTTTTCATTTGAGTACCTCCATTAATTTATTCACACCTAAATCTGTTATGAAATAAGTATGTTCTCTACCTTCTTTAAGTCCACAACTTACTAACTCTTTATTAACTAACTTACCTAGTCTCAAAAATAGATTTTGTGCACCTGTCTCAATCTGTCCTAGCATTACCTTTCGTGAAATAGCACTTATAGATGTACGTGCCTCACTTTCATTTAGTACATTTAGAATCATAAAGTCCAACTTGTCCATAAGCCTCAACCTTTTTATTCTTTTTTATTTTCTTTTTATCTTGCTTTAACTTCTTTTATAATGTTTTATTCTGTTTTATGATATTTTAAGTTGTTCAACTAATTCTATGTATGTAATAGTCTCTCTGTATCTTCCATTATCTAAAACAATATATGAACTATACATCCCTATTATCTTTTTCTTCTCAGGTACCTTTAATACTCTATCTTTAACAAGTCTCTCTGTAGCAACGCTTAATGTATCACCAACTTTAAGCTTTGACTTTAATTTTCTATACTTCATTTGATAGATGTCAAAGTCACTTAGCTCCTTACTGTCTTTTCTCATAGTCGCGCCTAACCACGCAGCTCTTTTGCTTGCTTCCTCTGTAGTTATACTTAAGCGATTTGCTACAGCTATAGGTCCTATTCTTGTATAATACTTCTTTATGAAATCGTCCATTTCCTTTGTCCATACGGTTGTCATTAACCACCACTCCTCTTAGTGAATTGTCATTTCTTTGTTGATTTTTTGCTCACATCTTTCACAAAAGCAATCATAGTAGTATAGCTCTATAGCTTTTAACTTTCTGCCACATCTTCTACAACGTGCAAAGTTCTTTTTTCTAAGCTGATCTACTAACTTAAACAATCTATACCTCATTTATCTTCCTCCGTTTTCTCGTTCAAATTTTATTAAGTAAGAGTTATTTCATACATAAACTCTATTTGCTAAGCTATTTTGATGCCAAACATATTAAAAATTAATTCATCATCTTTTGGCTTAAGATAACTCTTTGTCATGTCTATCGACTTATGATGTACAAGTAACTGTGCTTCTTCCATGGTAAAAGCCCTTCCGATCTGCTTACATAAATAATGGGTTCCATTCGTAGTGTTTTCTAAGAATGTATGTCTAAAACTGTGAGGTGTGAAGTATGGAGTATTATGATCTAATTTCTTAAGTATCTTGTACATGTCTTTAACCCAACCTCTTAAAGTACTTGTATTTTTCACAGGTCCATACTTGCTTTGCCAAAATGCTTCTCCATTTTCCTTTACACTTAAGTGCAACTCTATGCTCTGTTGTGAATGCTCATGAATTAAAATATATTGTTTTTCTCCACCCTTGCATTCCACCTTTATGTACCCATTTTTAAGTGTATCTGTATTCTCCACCTGAAGTACTTCATTTATTCTTGCTCCTGTGTCATAAAATAGATCCAGCAAGCACAAATGTTGATACATTTTTTTATTAATCAAGTATCCTCTTAGTAAGTCAATCTGTTCTTGCTTTAAAAAAGTATTCTCTTTAACTGGTTTCTTCTCTAGACTCTTTACTTTAGCCGCTACATTTCTAACATAAGACTCATATAAATCGTCATCATCTTCTGCGTAATCCATCATTCTTCTAACTACGCATAGCAGCCTATTAACACGTGCATTGCTTACTTCTCTCTCATCTGTCATAAAGAATTTAAAGTCCTCAAAGTTTCTTTTTTTAAATTCAAGAACATTCATGTTATTGTTATATAGTAGATTCCAAATAAGAAAAAACCTCAAATCATATGTGTACTCTGAACATGTATTAGGCCTTCTCCTATCTATCCTAGTACTTCGTAAATATAACTGCATTAACTCCTTGTTTACTGCATTAACTTTTTCCCAACGTTCCTGTGAATATAAGTCTGTACTCATATTAATCAGCTCCTTTTAGAAAAATAACGTATAAACAATTAATATAATGATGTTGTCATTTAAAAGTTATAATTAAGCTTTAAATCTGTATAGCTTTAAAAATCAGATTTGTTATTCCTCAGATTCATATTCCTCTATTGATTCTAATGCTTCGTGCATCTCTTCACAGCAATCTAAACACATACCGAATTCTTCATTAAATCTTTCGTCTTTAACTTCTTCACCGCATCTGATACATTTTTTCACTCTAACCACCCCAAACTTATATTTTATTAAGCTAATATATTTCTTCTGATATGTCTGTTAATACATAACCATCTGGTATTTCACTTGGCTTACTCCAATAAACAATGTGTCGTATCTTTATAATAGGCACATCCCACAAATCCTCAACTACCACTTTATACGCTAAGTATTTATATGGGCTGAAACTCATGTAAATAATTAAATTTTCAAGTTTCTCGCTCGCCATATCTTTTACGCTATTCAATAATTCTTCCAACTCAAATTGCATACTTCAATCACCTTCCTAAACGAACTCTGATTTTATTTAGAAATATCCTCTAGTTTCATCTATCACTTCACGATTTAAAATAAGTTGTACCAGAACACTTTCAGCTTTCCCTTCAGAATCGGGATATGCTAATACATTTACTTTTAAATTCTTTTTTAAATACTCTTCAATAATTTGCTTCACCTTTTCATCCATTAAATTCACACCCTTTCAATTTTGGATTTGTTTTGGCAAATAAATTGCTTTACAAAATTACTTCTACCATCCATAAGTAGTTTTCCATACAATTAAAATTCCAATAAATGTCCCACAACGAAATAAAAGTATCATTCATACAACCAGAAAACTCATTACCACAACATACATCCTCATGATCATCCATGAATCTCTGTAATGCGTCATAATTGATACCCTCTTCTACTGATATACCAAATGTTCCATATTCAAATACTATTGAACCCTTATGACCACAAAACATAACCTCATCATCTTCATATATACGCTTTTCGTTTTTACAAGTTAAACCTGTGTCTCTTTTCATATAGTTTCACTCCTCACCAAATTCTTATTTTTTCACTTTGCTGGTATATAACTTATTATTATAAGAAAATACATTTAACATAAAAATTATTCATAGTATTATGATTATACAAATTATTGCTAGGAGTAGATTTAAATGTTATTAAAGCTTTTTAGAAAACATGAATTTTTATTTTTGTATCTTGTATTCATAATTACCATACATGTTATTTACAAAATACTAAATGCAGCCATTTAAGCGAATCGCTTTCTCTCTTAGCCCCTTATCGGGGCTTTTTACTTTTCAAGATTTTTATTATCAATGCATAGATTTCATTCTTTAGTGTTATATTATCAATGCAGTAATGTTTATGTTTCACTATCTTTTTTATTCGACCATGGTCCCTTCATTGGGACCTTTTACATCATAAAACTAGTAGCTTCTTGAACATATATGCAATATTTTCAATCTACTTGAAATTTGCTAAATATTTAGTATAATCAACTTATATAGCGTTTTATTTTTAGGGGGTGTTAATATGCTAAAAGAACTCTTAAAAAAATATGAACCTTTATTACTCTATGTTGTATTTATACTAATTTCTTTTGCTACTGTTGATACACTTGTCAGTATCCTAACTTCCTACATATAAAAATTCATGAATGGCTCCTAAACGTAGGAGCTATTTTCATTTAAAAATTCATTTTGTTTATGTTATCTATAATCTTTCCAAGCTACTGTTTTAAAAATAGCTTTATGATTTACCCATCTTGCAAACTTCTTTTGGTATTCATCCATTTTATTAAAAGGCATTACGAATGGATCAAGTCTTAACTCTCTTAATTTTTCTATTCTGTATAAATCTTCTTCTGGTGTGCTCCAATAACCTATAAGTACATAACACATAATCTTATACGGTTTAATATATTTAGTCATGACTTTAAGCTGCTCTAATATGTTTTGTTTTGGATTATCCCATGCTATATGTACTTGCTTATAATGCTTTAGTTGGTTTAGGTAATATGCCTGTTCCTCATTCATTATTCTTACGTCTACACCATGTAGATTAACAGGAATATTCCACTCTAAAAGTTTTTCTATCGCAAATTTCCATTCTGGATTAGCAAAGAAATTATTATCTAATACTTCTATGTGTTTACCATTTGGATTTAATTCTAATGGCTCTACTGGATGTATATATCCCTCTTTTTCCCTTACTACACAAAACGGACAACTCCTTATACACCCTCTACTGAAAAACTGCATTGAATAATGATGTTGTGGATATATACTGTAATCTAACTTAGTTGTGGATTCTATTTGTCGTGGTAGTTTACTTGAAATATCAAATCCAGTGCCTCCACGTATTACCTCAGCTTCTGGCGGATAGTAGTCATAGTCGTTACTAAAATTAAATAACTTACTAGCATATACCTTTTCTATATTGGCTTCTATATCCATTAAAGGATTTAACCACTCAACATGATCACCTTTTTGTTTGTGGTATGCAGCTATTTTCATAAGTGCTATGTTTGGCATTTTGCCATCTATATCTAGTAATCTTACTTCCATATCTTTTTAGGAGTACTCTAGAGATTTAAGCGGCCGCTACTCTTCCTCCTTTGTAAAATGCTGTTTACTTTTCAGAAATTTTAATCTATTATATATATAGTTATCTATTTCGTATCACTCTAGTAAAATCAACCTTAAACTATTTGACCTGCATACATAGCAATACCAATTAGAGTAAACTCCCTGCTATGTGGGAGGAGGATGCAAATGGTAACTATATCTTTACAGTTGGATGTGGCCACTGTATTCACAGTGATACAAACGATTTACTACTTACTTATGATTCGCGAAAAAGTGATGAAATAAGGTTCACATCTAGCTAACTATATCGGCTCCCTATTGGGAGCCTATTATTTTACCCAAACAAAAGTCAATTTTAAATAACTAATCCGTCTAATGCTATGCAAAGTCCAAGTATTTTCCTTGTTGCATCTCTCGCCATACATACTTGCCTACAAGATTCCTTCATTTTCCCATCTATAAGCATATCGTTTATATGTGGGAAGAATGTATTAAGTACCTTGATAAATGTGTAAGCACCAGTAATTGTGTTGCACTCTGCTATTTTCTTACCTTTCCCTTCACAATCAGATATGATAGTTACACTATATCTTTCTTGCCTAAGTATTCCGTATCCTTGATAAACCATAACCCTCTCTACTTCTGAATATACTTCTTGTTTTTTTCTATTTTTTAAGCTTCTTCTAGTTTTTGGTATTTCTAACTCTATCCATCGGTTTTCTTCTTGTTCGATACATCTATCTGCATCATTATAGTAATTGCATACACCAGGTAAGAATGATAAGCACTTACCACGACTACCAATTTCATGCCTTAATTCCTCTAGATTTCTTTGACAACAATCTTCCCAATAAAACCTACATTCTGCATTAGTACACATCATATTAATTGCCATGCTATTACCTCCTAAAAGATTAATTTGTACATATTATTGATTTGATATTGTCTTTGTTAATTATTACGCTATCACCAAGCTGAACGCTTTCAATGTGAATGCTATCGTCGTATAAAATGTAAACTTCGCCTTTTACTATTTCCCCACTTGTTGTTTCTACTTCTACGGCGTCTCCCTCTTTAAGTTCTGTGTCTCCATCAATTATCCATATTGTTACTGTACTTATATCTGCCATGCTTTCACCCTTTCAAAGAGATTAATTAATAATTGCTATTACTGTATTTTCTTCATCTTTGCGACTTATCTCTATAATTTCTGTTACTAAATCGTATTGCCCGAAGTGATCTCTAACATATACATTTCTATTTCCATATAGCTGCAAACAATCTTCTAGCTCTGCTATTAGCTCTACTAAGTCCACACTATCACCCTTTACAAAAAGTTATTTTATCTTCCCCACCCATATGGTGTCATAATGTAATCGCTCTTAGTGTCACACTTAATAAAATCTTTAATCTTGCATTCACTGCATGGTATTTCATTACAGTGCCTTGCAATCATAATTGCTGCTTTTTCTAATTCTTCTTGTTCCTGATCATCTTCATTATCTTGCTCATCCGCTTCAGCATCTGGACCTTCTCCGTATTCTTTAGCACAAGCCTTGCTGTCAGGATATAGAAACATACAAGGTCCATTTGTAATGCTACACTCCCATCCATGCCATTCATCCGTTTGCTTTGCACATCTGCAACTCACGTTCATTCCCCCTTATCAACAAAAAACACTTTTATATATCTCTGAGTGGGCACCACTTAGGACTTGTCTTGTGCTCATTTCCTCTTATGTGTTTACATGTAACCGTTGGATGCTCGCATCTCCTATATGTTCGATTAGGGCATTTAGGTCCATACATGTGTTTACATTCCTTGCACTTTGGTACTGCCATATTCTCACTCCTTAAACAACAACACTTTGTTTTAACCACCAATATTGGGATTGGTACATTCCCATGTGTAATCTTTAAACTTTACTTCTTCATTTTTTATGATTGTACCTTTGTGTATTTCAATATCTTGATTAAATTCCATACCTCTCTCATATCCATAAATCTTAAAATCTACATTGTATTTTTCAGATATGCTTGCAAGTTCATGAGCTTCTATTCCCCATGCTTGCTTATACTCAAGAGCCAATACATCTTGCTCATAATCAAACCATATTTCATCTTCTTCTATAAACCCTCTCCTTGAGTCGTTAAGATAAAATCCACTCTTGCCAGTTTTTACAATCATGAAATACTCTTCTTCTTTAATCTCGGCTTCTTCTGAATCTGAAAAGTGTCCCATAGGTTTAATACCATTCTTTAGAAAATTGATAATATCTTCTTTACTACCTCTTACTTTTAATGTTCCCTCACACCAATTTGGCATTATCTATTCCTCCTTAATAAAAATCAACTTTGTTTTATGCTATTCCTAATTCTTTCTTGATTTCATCTTTGCTATATCCTAGCTGCCATTCACACCCTTTTTCTACTAGCCTTTTGCAAAACTCTTTATAGCTAATTGCATCTTGTGGCAAGTAACCTATTTCTTTTGCCTTTTCAATTATGTTATCTTTTGTTGTAATGCTTACGCCCCAACAAGTAGCATATAAGCCACCATAACCATTATTACCATCACTATATTTACCTGTTACTATCCATTCCCTAAAATCATTTACAAGTGCCCATAGAGTGCCACCATGTGAAAATCCCCAATGTCTTCTATTAAGTTCACTGTAAGCACATATAGCTTTTCTTGTATAATCATCAATGAAATATACTCTATTGTTTCTGATTTCAAATTCAGCTAAATTTCCTTTTGTTTCAAAAAAACCTCTATCTTGCTTAGAGATCACTTCTAATAGTTGGTTAATTAACTGGCATCTTTCTTTTTTCCCCACACTTTCATCTCCTTAATAAAAATCAACTTTGTTAAAACAAACTCATCTGCTCTACTTCCTGTTTATGTACTACTTCAACCTTTTTTTGTATTACTTGTGCTGTCCTTGTTACTGGCTCACTGGTTTTTATTACTTGACTGCTCTTCTTTATCTTTTCTTCAATGACTTTTGCCTCATAGAATGCTCTACATAGTTCTGAACATGAAAGCTTTTTTACTACGCTCATATGCTCTATAACATCACGCGGCGCAATCTTTACACCTACTTGTGCAAATCCTTCTGTTACATATACCTTGTCAGCCTCTAATACCTTAAGTTTGTAATGTTCAAACTGCCTTTTATTTACCTGTTCCGTACTGTGACTCATCACCTCTAATACTATTTTCACATTGCATCATCCTCTATGCGTTAATCTATTCACTGTGCTTAGCTTGGCAATTTCAATGTCCTTGTGTTCATCTAGCTCTTTCTTGAATGTTTCTGTTATCGTTAGCACTGAGATGTTGTACTTATTGACTACTTTATTCATCCACTTTGCTAATTCAAATGCTTTTATATCTTCCATAATCTCTCCTGGCCCTATAGCAATGTTTTTCTTATACGATGTACATCAGCTTTTATCATCAACATATCTCTTCGCATTCCTGCTAAAATGTTTTGCTCTCTTGCATTTACTTCGATGGTTTCAGCATTCTTGATGTCATGCTCTAATTCCTTTAGAGCTGCAGCTACTGTATTTATATCTATTTCTAGCCTGCCAAATTCTTGTAGTAGCTTTCCTTTTGCCTCCCTGCGTAGCTGCTCTTTTGACTTGATCAATGCCTATCACCTCTTAGTAAAAACTTAATTGCCTTTCCCCCATGCAATCTGTTATCTCTCTGTATGGGGTGCTCTCTATCTCTTTATCTATTTCTACATGCTTACAATACTTTGATGCATATACTAAAAGTGCTATTTCCTCTTTGGTATCATGTTTGTTCCATAGCTGTACTGTTTGCTTGATTTTCTCAAATATTGCTTGGTGCTCATTCTGTTCAATGTATGCCTTAACCAAGCTTATCCACTCGTCCTTGCCTAGCTTTACATCACTCTCCAAATGAAAAATCCATTTAGAATCAACTAGTTCTCTGCATATTACTGTTAAATTCATCCTGTCACCTCACTAAATCCCTAATCCTATTTAGTTTTACTTTAGCCTTTTCAATTCTGTATGCCCTTCCAGTTATCTCTATTGCTGGGCAAGCCTCTATGATCCGGTCATAAGTCCTAGCTATACCATCCGTTCCTGTTAGCTTATTCTTTAACTGGTCCATGGTAAGGTTAGTGGTAATAATCGTTGGTAGCTGTTGTCTAATCCTTGTATCAATGAGTGAGTAGATAATTTGCTTTTCTTTACCTGTCTTGCCCTCATGCTCTGCACCTAAATCATCTAATACCACTAGACTTGCATTCTTGAATTGATTGAGTATATCTGCCTCACCCTCTTCACCAGTTGAGTATGACTCATATACTTTGTTGATTATATTAATACTGCTAGTCGCTATCACTGGTACTCCCTGCTGAATTAATCGATTGGCTATGCAATAACTCAAATAGGACTTTCCTCGCCCTGGCTCCCCATGAAGGAGCATCCCGATATTCTCACTCTTCATACTTTGCCATTCATCACAATACCTTTGTCCTAGCTTGTACCAAATTTGATTATGTTCATCGGTTTCCCAATTTTCAAAGGTGCACTGTTCAAATGATGCATCCATCAATGAGTATCGCTTTAAGGATTCAAGCTTTCTCATCTTATCGCGCTTGGTAGCCTCTTCTTCTTTCTTGGCATAGGATTCTGATTCACACTTGCATGCAATTGGTACCTTCTTGCTGCTACCAAATAGCTTTACGATGTATTCCTTAGGTGCGCCACACTTACTGCAAATCTGACATTTTAAGTCCGAGTCCTTTGTATTCGTTTGACTCATCAGGTGCTTTGTTATCTCTCCTGCCTTGTCCATTCTTGTACGCCTCCCTCGCCTTGTTATATGCTTCCACTTGCTGCAATGTCTTAATGCCATCCCTCTCCCAATTAAGCAATGTCCGTTCAATGTATTTTAAGGTCTTTGCATTGTTCTTCCGAGATTCCTTCATGGCTGCTAAAACTAATTCATGTGATAATCTATTTACCCAATCAGTTAATACCTGTGCCTCATATGCTTGTAGCAAGTAGAAGTTGTTTTGGAAAAACTCAACAATGTCTTTCATGGATGATGATGAAGTCTCTGAAGAAATCTCTGAAGAAGTCTCTGTGAAATCTCTGGTATTGGTTGGGTCATTTTGACCTAATGCATTGGGCCATTTTGTCCCTTTGCATTGAGTCAATTTGTCCTCTTGCATTGGGTCATTTTGTCCTAATGCATTTTCCCGTTTGGGATATTGCATTGGGTCAATTTGTCTAGGTGTGTTTTCAGTAGATGAACACTCTTCATGTGTAACTTCTTCCTCTTCTTCAACTACCTCTTCGTTGACAGTATGTTTATCTATGTATTCTTCTAGTTTTATGTAGTCGATTGTGTACCACTTGGTTCTATCCATACGCATTTTGTTATAGTTTCCCGTTTTAAAAATTCCCATTTCCTCTAAGTTGTTAAATATTCTCTTTAACGTTTTCTCTGCAAAGAATGGAAAGCTTTTGCTCCATTCTTTCATAGAGTTATAGGTCCAATAGTAGCCATCATAATAATTTGTCTTTTTAGCCTTATTCACTTCTATCCAGTAATGCACCTGTTGTAATACTATGGCTTCATTCAGTCCTATTTGAGTTGCTAATATGGTATCCACCACTAAGGGGGATGTATCAAATAATATTTTGCTCACGCTTCATTCCCCCTATTAATTTTATGTAAGTTAGAGACATTTGTTCTGCCTCTAACTGTTTCCTGCAATCTTCTACTAACATTTTAAACAAGTCCAAGTTTTCAGCGTATGCTCTGTAGAGATCCGGGAAACTTCTAATCTTACGTTTAGCATATACAATAGCCTCATCCATTATTTTGCCCCCTCTAAATTCTTATTCTTACCTTTACCCTGTTTTTCTTTAACTCTGCAAAGGATGGATTACCACATCCCACGAAGTAATACTCCTCATCATATTCAGCTCTACCCCTATGCCATTTGCCCCAAATAAAGATTTCAATAGCCTGCCCACAAGTAAATTCATGTTTGCCTAGTACATAACGACCTTCTGTATAAGGTGATTCTTTAATATAACCCTCTTTGGTTTCTTTCTTACAGTATTCAATCGCATCTTGCGCATGTTCTAGTGCATCATTCAGCTTATAAAGTGCGTTATAAATATGCTCTTCTTCCATTGTGTGAACATACTCACCACGAGGTAAACTCTCTATCGTATGCGTTACCTTATCGCATAGATTTTTAATCTCCTGATAATGTTGTACATAAAGCTTGTCCATCATTTTAAACCACTCCTTCTGCATTTAATTTGTTCAATCTATCTTCATGTGCTTCTAATGCAAGTTGGTGATTAGCTAATGATCTACTGTCTTCTTTCTTTATATCTAGTTCAATCTGAGTTTTAAGTATTCTAATCTTACGTTCTACCGTTTCTCTGTTTCCTGTTACAATTACACTCATTCCCATGTTGTCCCTCCAATTAATAAAAATAAAGGCATAAAATCACACATGCTATAGGTGGCATTACTGTAACCATACAACCTAAAACTTCATTAATTACTTCATCAGTTACTGCATCAAATATTCTTTTCAATTTAATTATCCCCTTTGACTAAATTACATCCGAGTGATATAATTTAGTTATCAATTTAGTTTTTAGTAACATGCTCTTACAAGGTTGCCGCCTTGTGAGGGCTTTTGTTTTTTTGTACTGAAATTTCTTATCCTAAGTGGTATTAGTACACTTAGTAATTCTGATATTTCTTTCTGAATTACATCTTCCCATTGAGGCTTTTCATCTTCATCTATCAGGTTGTCTCGTGCCATAGCTAGAATTTCCCTTCGGATGGCAGATACATCTTCAAATTCATTCTGAAAGTTAAGTGCTAAGTTATCTAACTCAGCTAATAACACGTTAGGTAGTAGCATTTCACCTATCTTTGTACATTCCTTCAGGTACATATAACCTATAAATGGTTCATCATATACAGCTACCATCCTAACCACAATGTCCTCCCCTGGAATTTTTATCCCATTTTCAAACTTGCTTAATGTTGAAGCATCAGATATTCCTAGTAGCTCACATGCTTCCTGTTGGCTGAGTCTGCGTTCTTTTCTAGCCTTTACGATTAATCTCGTAAATTCTTTTGTTCTCATATTTTTTCTCCTTTCGTGTATTTTCTGGCCAAATTATGCACTAAACTTGGCCCGCACGTCCATTGTTTTCCATTTATTGGTATATTATAATTAGATTATCTTATGTAGCTACGCCTCCAATAGCTACTCACTTATTACCCTCATGCTGAATTAGAGGTTTGAAGCCTTTGCTTTAAATTATGAATAATTGTTTCAACTTCCTCATATGTACGGTCTTTTAAATATTTATCAAATAATATTCTTGATAAAGCATTTGATAAACCTTCACTAAGTTCATCTGGTGTATATGCACATATGATATTTATCTGCCTTTTCTTCATGGGCCTCACTCCTTTGTTATAAGATATGTAAATTAATGTTTGTCCTATGCGAGAAGGTAGTTACCATTATTTGCGTTTCGCGTATCTTTAGCTAAAAAATTTTCTACTTCGTTTACATTTACATTAAAATATTCACAAAGTATAACTATTTCTCTTGGTTGAAATTTTCGTCTACCTCTTCTTTTGTCACTATATGCAGAAGGTGTTATTTCTAAGAGCTCTGCCATTTCTAAATTACTTACGCCATATTCTTTCTGCAAATCCTTAATGCTTTTCACCTTATCACCTCCTATCAAGTTTGCGTAACGCGTATTTATATTTTATATATTAGTACGCTTTTCGCGAATTGTCAAACATTATTTTTGTTTTTATACGCATTTTGCGTAATCAATTGTTTATTCGCATATTGCGTATTATTATTGTATATGAATAGGAGGTTTTAAAATGATTGGTGAAAAAATTAAAACTCGCTTAAAAGAGTTAGGATTAACACAAAAAGATTTAGCCATTACCTTAAATATTTCTCCTTCAACATTAAGTGGCTATATTACAGGATATAGAACTCCAGATATAAACACTATATCTATGATTGCTAATGCTCTAAAAGTAAAACCTTCATATTTTTTAGATGATAATGAAAATCTTAATAAGAAAGATAAAAAAGATATAGCTAAAGATGTGGCTTCAATTATGACTAAGATAAAAAGAAAAGAAGATGGCCCAGCATATTATAATGGAGTCGAAATGGATCAAGAAGATGCTGACCTATTTGAACAAGCATTAGAATTTGCTTTAAGAAGTATTAAGATTGAAAACAAAGAGAAATACACACCAAAGAAATATCGAAAATAGCTGTATTACAAAGGGGAGAATCTATTATGCTTTTTGATTTTATTGCAATAGACTTTGAAACTGCTAATAATAACTTATCTAGTGCTTGCTCTGTAGGACTTACTTATGTTAGAAATAATGAAATTATTGATACAGACTATTATCTTCTTAAACCAATACCATTTATATTTAATGAGCATAATGTTAGAATCAATGGCATTACCCCTGATATGGTACAAGATGCCCTAACCTTTGATAAGTTTTGGAATATTGTTTATCCAAAGATAGTAGGCAATTTACTTATTGCTCACAATGCTAGTTTCGATATGTCTGTTTTAAGAAGATGCTTAGAAGAATGTAATATAGATATTCCGACTCTTAACTATGCGTGCAGTATTAATATTTCATCTCTTTGCTGCTCTAATGTAGGGGCTAAACTAACTGAAAGAGCTAGTCACTTTGGAATTGATGTAAAAGATCATCATAACGCGCCGCTGATGATGCTAGAGTATGTGCTGAATTAGTAATTAATGTTATTTCAAAATATAACGTGCAAAATATAACTGATTTATTAAACAATAATGCTAGGATTAATGTAAAAAAACTTGTAGACTTAAAAGCTCTTCGTTCGTTTGAATTTAGAGGAGATAACTCTCAATCAGCTAATACAGACTTTTTTGATCTAGAAATAATTAATACTGATGCTGATCAAAAGAAAAGATTTGAAAAAGCGTGTAGTACAGATGTGAAACCTGTAAGTATTGAATCAAAAGAAAACTACGGCATATTTAAAGGTTCTGGAAAAGCTCCATATATGACAACACTTGAAGATTGTACATGTACAGACTTTAAAAGACGTAAAAGGCCCTGTAAACATATGTACAGATTAGCTGTTGAACTAGGTGTTATTAATACTAATTCAAAATAACTTAAGAACAAACTACGGGGGGATGTTGAGTGCATCAACAAATAAGACAAAAGGTACTTAAATTAATTAAGAAATATAATACAAGCGATCCAGATAAACTAGCTGATTTCTTAAATATAAAGATTGTAGAATGGGATCTGGGAAATCAAGCTGGTTCTTATAGGTTTCTTAAACGAAAGAAAGTTATCTTTCTTAATTCGAAACTTAGTTTTCATCAAAGAAAAATTGTACTTGCACATGAATTAGGCCATGCTCTATTGCATCCAACTACAAATTGCTACTTTATTCAAAACAAAACACTATTATGTAGTTCAAAGATAGAGAAAGAAGCGAATATCTTTGCTTGTGAATTACTAATAAATGATGAATTGCTAGGTGAATACATAGGAAAATCAATAAATGAAATAGCTGCAGCTGAATACTTACCTGCAGAATTGTTAAAACTTAAATTTAATGGGCAAAAGCCTTTTTATTTTTAGCACGTAAATCGAACATATATTCGATTTAAATATTAATTATGAATTTAAAGGGGGCAACATTATGAGTTATATAAATTTTGATGAAGTTAAAAAAATGTCTGATGAAGAAATTGATTCCGCATTAACTAAAAAGGACAGAAGGATTATTGATAAAGAAATGCGTGTTACTAGAGAAAAATATGATAAAGGAATACTTTTCTCTAATCAAGAATACCTTGTGTTAGATAAGGAGAGTGAGCATCTACTATTTATTGCTCTTGAAAAAGTGACTAAAAAAGCACGAATGTTAAGTAAGGCCAAATTTACACCTAAAAAATATAGAAAGTAAATGAAAGGTATGTGATGTCCATGAATATAGCTATCTACTCACGAAAATCTAGATTCTCAACATCTGGTGATAGTATCGAAAATCAGGTTCAACTTTGTAAAGAATATGCTCAGCGCTATGATTACAAAGACACAAATTTTATTATCTATGAGGATGAGGGATTTAGTGGTAAAAATACAAACCGTCCTAAATTCACAGAACTTATTAATGACATAAAGAATAAAAAAATTGATGTACTCATGTGCTATCGATTGGATCGTATAAGTCGTAATGTATCCGACTTCTCCTCTACTCTAGAATTATTGGAAGCTAATTCAGTGGCATTTGTAAGCATCAAGGAGCAATTTGATACCAGTACTCCAATGGGAAGGGCAATGATCTATATTGCGAGTGTATTCGCCCAGCTAGAGAGGGAAACAATTGCTGAACGTGTAAGAGATAATATGATTGAATTGGCTAAAAACGGATATTGGTTAGGCGGTACAACGCCTCTTGGATACATTAGTATTCCAGTTGACTATCTAGACAATGATATGACTGAAAGAAAAATGTATAAACTAGAAAAGAATGAGCCTGAAATTGAAGCTGTTAAATTAATCTACAGGAAATATATAGAACTTAAATCATTAAATAAAGTTGAAACCTATTTAATGCAGCATAACTATAAAACACGTAAAAATGGATTCTATAGCTTATCATCACTTAAATTCATTCTTACTAATCCTGTGTATGTAAAAGCTAATAAAGATGTAATTGCTTACCTTAGTGAAACTGGAATGAATGTAAGTGGTGCACCAGATGGCAAACACGGAATCCTTATCTATAATAAAACCAAGACAGTATCAGGTAAAACAACTAAAGATGCCAGAGACATTACTGAATGGGTAGCTGCAGTAAGCAGACACATCGGTATATTGGATCCCGAAATGTGGTTAGATGTTCAAAAAACACTGGCAGATAATAGGGATGGTTATCCTAATATGGGTAAAACGCATAATGCCCTACTTACTAGCATATTACGTTGTAAATGTGGTTCATTTATGAGGATTAACCATGGTCATATAAGTGCAAAAACTGGTAATTGCACTTATTATTATTCTTGTGCTTTAAAAAAGCGTTCTAAAGGATCACAATGCGATAATGGTAATGTTAAAGTAAGTGACATTGATGAATCTGTGGTTAGTTACCTTGAAAACATAGGAATAAAAAAGGATACAATACTATATAATTTCATAGATTTTAACAAAGCTCAGCGAAAAGATATCACTAGAAGTAATAGAAAAGGTGAATTAATTACCTTAATCTCTTCCAAGCAAAACCAAATCACTAATTTAGTTAATAAGCTCTCTATGACTGATGATGATATCGCTAAAATACTACTAGCTAAAATAAAAACCTTGAAAGAAGAAATTGCAACAAGCGAATTAGAACTAAAAACTATACAAGAAGAAAATAAGGCACTAGATAACCAAGAAATAGAAATAGCAATGTTAGGTATTATGTTAGATAAATGTGCAGATATTAGAAATCTTGCTTTTGAAGAACAACAACAACTTATCCGTATGGTTCTTAAAAACATAGTATGGGATTCAGATACAGGATCATTGGCAATAGAGCCTGTTGAAAGTATTATTGAAGGCATAAAAAAAAAGCCCCATTAGACGTTAAGGCCCTTTTATCAAGGCAATTTGGTTATAAAAAATTGTCGCATTTTTATTCAGTCAGCTCCAGCTGCTAATATCTCTTCAAAATAAGATTGGCAGGCTCCTGCAAATATTACCAGCTCCGACATATTAGGTTTAATAGCTCTTGCTCTCTTAACAGACTCTACAAAATACTGTGAGTTCCTATATTCGCTGATATCATATAAAGTTTTATAGTTTTTATTCAGTGCATCATGCCCTGTGAGTACTAAAATATCTGGAGCATATTTTTCCAAAAGGTACTTAATTCTCTTTGGTTGTTCTGATTCTGATATATGCTCTCCTATAGCTGGTATATCTAGCATTTTATAATATTTAAGACATAGGTTTAAGTAAAAAGCATCTCCATCTACATGCAGAACCGTCCCTGTTTTTTGGAACCTAGGATCTTTCCCTTTTTCAATTTCTGCCCTTTTCTTCATGATTTTTTCTACCGTTGCTTCAATGGTACTCATAATACTACTTTCTTCATTGGTATAACGCATCCCTACCGAGAGTTCTAGGTCCGAAATAGGTGCATCTGCAATAACGCGGTAAGACACGCCTTTCAGTCTAGCAATTTGATTGGGTGAAATATATGTTATACGAAATAAAATATCCTTGTTATAGGACAGCCTTACTACATAATCTCCTATATTGAGCATCGCCATAACACCTTCTTTAAAGACCATTTATTACTATGTTTATTAATTAGAGCTCGTTTCTATTCTTATTTTTGAGTACATAAAGAAAGAAAGCTAAAAGTTTCCTCTTAGCTTTCTTTCTTTATGTATATAGTTTTTAATTAATCAATTTCTTTTCTTATTTTTTAATTTGCAATTAAGTCATATAAGTAACCGGTTTGTTCATTGCTACCATCTAATAATAGGGTAGTAGAATACGCACTATAACCTGTTTTTTCAAATATGACACCATAGCTGCCATTAATCAATGTTACTGTGCAAGGAGTTTCTCCTTTAAAAACACCATTTACGTAGACTTTAGCACCTATTGGATTTGTATTTAAAGTAATTGTTTGGGTATTATTGAGTACAGTATTTGTTTCTCCCGTTGCATCAGGCGATTCTGAAGGTGTTGGCTTTTGTATAAAAGATACATAAAGATTATAAGTTTCTTTATCACAAACAATCTCTTTTGACCAAGGTTCATACCCATCCGCTTCTGCTTCTACTTTATAAGTACCTTGTTGCAATTTAATTTCTTCACCTTTATTATACGTTTTATCCCCTATCTTAATGGTGTAATTAGTTACACCACTATTAACTAAAGGATTGATTACTGTATATGCCTTTTTAGCATCTTTTAAGGAAATTTCATAGCTTTCGCCCGATTCTATCGTAATATTCTCTGTAATGATTTCATATCCTTCCATTTGTAGAAGAATCTTATGCTGTCCTGGAATAACGCTAATATCTCCTTTAATCTCATCTAATTTAAAGGAACGAGAGCGGTCTATCTCTAAGCTTCCTTTTGTAGTTGGCAAATCTGTAACAGCAATACTACCAGCTACTTCATCAATAGTAATGCTCCAAATAACATTGTTAACACTTTGAATACTGACAACATCAAAAGGTGTTACAAATGCCATGTTAGTTTTATTACCATCGCTTTGGAAAATCATTGTATCATCAACATATTCATAAGCAGTACCCCCGATATTTATCTGCTTATTACTTTGATCAACTGTGACTCCACTTATCTTCTTCCATGATTTTGCCCTAGAAGTTTTACTAATAGAAAGTACCTTAGCTTTATCTTCTTGATAAACCACCTCTACAATATCTCCTGGTTTAATCTGTGAAGCTGGCATTACACTACCATACATGTCATTAATTTTAGTACCTTCACTTATCTTTCTACTCACTTCAGTTTTATTCTCTATGTCAAAACCTATGATATCACTTTGTGTAATCTTCTCAACTAGAACTAGTATCGTAGAACTATATTCTACTTTTGTATTGTTTTCTTCTACTTGAGCTTCTACTTGAACGCTGTTTCCTTTAGCTTCATCTTTTATATATGTACTAATTACCATAAACATTACAATCATTAATGTAATGAGTCCTACCACTGAAACAATAATCATATTCATAATGAATTTTTTGTTGTTTCTTTTCACTATTTCACCCCTTTGTTGACTTCTCATTTTATTGTACCTCTTTCGCTTAAAAAGTCAATTCAGCAGGATTCACACAAAAAAAGGAATGATAATGTAAAAGATGATCTCGGCTCCCACCTTAATCATCCTCTAATCATTATAATTCCTTATTTCATTATACAAAGAAAATTCTCCCTTGCTTTGATTACCAACCATGAATTTGTTTAGCGACTTCAATTTGATTTTCTTTATAATGGAGCATGTTTTCCCATTTTTGTTCAAACATACTATAATTCCATCTTCTTTTCGAGCCAATATACTTAAAACAAATACTATTAAATTTTTCTGGATAAATCATCATAAATTTAAGCATTTTAAACTCATCTTGAGATAGTGGCCTTTCCTTATTATATTCTTCTATAAGCTCATATAAGATTTGATTATTCCATTCATTCTTTTGCATCATTTTACTTAGAATTTGAGCAAGATCTAGAACTTGAATATCATAATTACATACATCCAATCCACTAATAATATATTTACCGCTCTCAGTCTTATTAACAGTATGATAAGTAAAATCTTTATGCGCTATACTTTTGGTTTGTTTTACTCCTTTGATTAGCCTTTCTACCAGCTGTGAATCAATGCTTTGTAATGCTAGTTCTTCTAGCTCCCTGTATTCTTCACAGCCTTCTAAAAACATAATTTCAAAGTTGGATTTTTGCTTTAAAGCTATCATGTTTTTCTTTAACTTAGTATTTTCTGATCTTCTTCTTAAATAGTACTCATAAATATTCTTAATTTTTATCTCTTCTACACTTCTCATTTTACTATTAATTTCTACTCCTATTTTATGAAAAAGAGCTAAGGACGTGATAATGCCCTTTAGATCTTCATATTCTTTAAAATCAGTCTCTTCACAAGACTCATACGCTTGCATTAAGTAATACTGTTCTCCCAAAAGTGCATATGGTATTTTCTTTTTAGTAGCATATATATTACTAATTCCGTTAAAGTTTCTCTCTTGAAGCTGTGTATCCACCTCGTAGTTAAAAGAAATTTGTTCTTTGGGTATTTCAACCCTACGTAGTACAAATTTACCTTTATTGGTCTCTAGATAATAGTTACTTCTTATATATTGATATTTCTTTATATTTAAATCATATTGAGCAATTAACTCTCTACTTAGTGGTCTCACTTCTTCTCCTCCTATCCTGCGATCTTTCTGTATCCCACCCTTACTCCTCTCGTCTCTTAATTTATATGATACGATAGAATAAAAAATATCTAATTTCCATTTATTTTTTAGCTTATCTTTAAAAATTCACTTTTTTATCACACGGGGTGTGATATAATATTCATGTTGCATAAAACTTTTATTTTTTTTAGTAAAAAATGTCTATTATAAAAATATTTTTAAACATAAATTTGATTTAAAATCGGTGAGGTTATTGAAATGAAACGTAAAGGTTGGCTTGTTCCTATTGTTGTTTTTTTAGTATCTATTATTTTTCTTTTTTCCTATCAGCAGAAACAAGAGGTTGTATCCTTTGCTGATACCACTAATCTTCCGCCTATTATTTGGTCGGAAAAATCAACAGATATTGTTAAAGTTACTTATGAAGCTGCAGGTAAAGTTACTGAAGCTGTACGTGAAGAAGACAACTGGAGTTTATCTACCTCAAACAACCGTAAAGCTGATGCCTTATATATATACAATGTTATAACTCCTTTTTTAGAGCCTTTATTTGAACAGGTAGTAGAGGTATCTCCTTCTGATTTAACAACCTATGGCATAGATGATATGGCTTCAAGTATTACCTTATATAATGAAGCAGATCATGAGTATAAGTTACTTAAAGGTAAGGCTTTTAATGAAAAAAGTGATTATGTCTATGCACCATTAACAGATACAGTTTATACAATGAGTAATACTGCTTTTGGTAGTATTAGTACCAACTCTAATGATTGGGGAAGCAAGGAACTACTTAACTTTGAATTAACTAATGTGAAAAAAATCAACTTAACTTATAAAGGGCATGCAGCAACTTTAATGCCTACTATTACTGAAAATGGTATTGCTCTGGCTAGTGAGGAGCTAGATGATCGCTTAGCAAATGAGTTTATGAACTTCTTACAGACTGCTAAGATTCAAAGCTTTATTACTGAAGAAGCTAATGAACATGTATTAAGCGTCTATGGTTTTAATACGCCCCTACTTAAATGCACTATTCATTTAAAAACTGGCGAGACTCTATCTCTTACTATTGGAAATGTTAATGAGGAAGAAAATATTTGTTATACCCAAGTTAATGGGCGCCCAGAAATTGTGGGAATTCCTTATTTTAATCTATCACAATTTAATATTCTTTATAGTGAGCTTCATGATAAAGAGGATGATAGACTTGGTTAGGACTCATACTAACTTTCTTATCACTTCATGCCAAAAAAGGCGAAGAATGCATTTACATTCTTCGCCTTTTTTGTTTTAACTTAAACTTGTTTTCCTTTTACTTTGTAATGCTCCATGCAATACGTTAGTAAAAGAGCCTTTTGATTAAAATTAGGTTCATGAATAACTTTCTGAAGTGCTACTTCTAATAAATCTCCTATGATTTTGCCTTTTGGAATTCCTATTTCTATCAAATCTGAACCTGTAATAGCCAACATTCCTTTATGATAGGGTTCATGGTTTGCTATAACTTCATTTTTATAATTCCTTTGCTTCTCTATAGCATCTAGTTTAGGCTGTAATTTTTCTAGATTTTGTGCCATAGCATCTGCATACTGCACTTTAAGAAGTTCATCAAATAGTTCTTCTCCTATAACCATCATCACCTTCTTTACATAAACCTTTGAAATGTGATGTTCTATATGATAATCATGGTAACGAATTAGCTCACATACTGCTTTAATGGTATAATTATCCATCCTTAAATCCTTAAGTATCTCTGATGCAATTTGTTCTGAGCGCTTAGGATGGTTGTAAAAATGATCTATGCCATGCTTATCGGTTGTTCTCGTATAAACCTTTCCTATATCATGTAAAAGCATTGTTAATCTTACAATTACTGTAGGCTCTGAATTTTCCATTGCCACTAAGGTATGCTTTGCTACATTATAGGTATGATGCGGATGATTTTGAGGTATTTCATAAGCTTTAATAAAATCTGGGAAAATATATTCTAAAAGTTTTAATTGATATAAAAGATCAATATGTCCTGGCCTCGATGAAACACAAATTTTAAGGAATTCATCTCTAATTCTCTCTTTACTAATATGAGTTAATAACGCTCTGCAAGCTTCTATACCCTTTAGCGTTTCTGTCTCTATCTGAAACCCTAATTGAGCTGAAAATCTAACGGCTCTTAGTATTCTAAGGGCATCTTCTGTAAAACGTTCCTTTGCGCATCTAACGGATCGAATACACTGTCTTTTAATATCTCTTTGTCCTTCATAAGGATCTACGAACCCTCTATCTGGATGATAGGCAATAGCATTCATGGTAAAGTCACGCCTAGATAAATCTAATGTAATATCATCTACAAAACTCACCTTATCCGGTCTTCTAAAATCTTTGTATTCTCCCTCTATTCTATAAGTCGTTACTTCAAAATGCTCTGTATTTAAAATAACCGTTACTGTTCCATGCTCAATACCTGTATCATAAGTACGCTTAAATATTCTTTTAATCTCTTCTGGCTTAGCCGAGGTAGTAATATCCCAGTCATGAGGTTGCCTATTCATCAATAAATCCCTAACGCACCCACCAACAATGTAGGCTTCATAGCCAGCAGCTTCTATCATTTGTATAATTTGTATTGCTTCTTTTGGGATTTTATCATTATAATCCTTGTACATCTTCTTCCTCTTTCTATCCTCTTTAGTAGAAGTATTGACATTTATTATGTTCATTATATCATATCCTATTTCCATATAAATAAGTAATAATGAAGAATTGTTAATTAGAATATCTCCCATTCCTCATTTTTCATTATCCCTCCAAATAAGTATCTAAACTTCTATTAAAGAAAAAAGAGAAGGATAACTGCTTTCCTTCTCACCTTATCTTTACGCTTCTTTACTATAAATATGTTTTTCTAATACTCGTCCGTCTTCCATAGAAACAATACGGTCTGCTACCATTTTAGCGAACTCCATATCGTGTGTAATAATAAGCATAGACATTCCTTCCGTACTAAGGCTCCTAATAACTTTAGCCACTTCACCTGTTAAAGTAGGGTCTAGTGCAGAGGTTGGTTCGTCAAAACACATCAATTTAGGTTTTAAAGCTAATGCACGACCTATAGCTACCCTTTGTTTTTGCCCTCCGGAGAGTTCAAAAGGATAACTATTCGCCTTATCTGCCAATTCTAAAAAACTTAAAATATCTATAGCTTGTTTTATAGCTTCTTCTTTACTCTGCCCTAATACACGAGTAGGCGCTTCTATTAAATTATCAAGTACAGATTTATGAGGAAAAAGATTAAAGTTTTGAAATACAAGCCCAATATTTCTTCTAATAGACCTAATTTCTTCTTTAGATGCATAAGCACCATCCTTTAATAGATACTCTCCTGCAATCTCTATACTACCAGCCGAACATCTCTCTAGGTAATTAATGCTTCTTAATAAAGTAGTCTTTCCTCCTCCAGAGGCCCCTACTACTACTACAATTTCTCCTGATTTCACTTCTAATGAAGCGCCTTTCAAAACCTCTACTTTTCCAAAACTTTTATAGAGCCCAGTTACTTTAAGCATATGATTTGCCTCCTTTATTTATAATAGTCATATTTCTTCTCAACTGCTGCTAATACCTTAGATAGAACTAAGATAAGTAGGAGGTAAATTACTGCTACAAGCACTAGAGGCAGAAGACTTGCATCTCTATTAGTAGCTGTTTTACCTATTTTAAGCAAATCATCAAAGCCTACAGCATAAACTAGGGCCGTATCCTTTACTAGTGTGATAACTTCATTTGCAATAGGAGGCAATACCCGCTTGAAAGCTTGTGGCAAAATAATTCTAAAGAAGGTATCCTGCTTAGATAACCCTAACACTTCTGCTCCTTCATACTGTCCTTGGTCAATAGAACTAATACCTGCCCTAAAAATCTCAGCAAAATAAGCCGCATAATTTAAAGAAAATGCCAAAAGTGCCGCTGGCATACGAGGAATAGCAATATTTAATATTGGGAAGCCAAAAAATATAAATATAATTTGTAATAGAAGAGGTGTTCCTCTCATAAGGAGTATGTAAAATTCCATTATCTTGCGTAATACCTTAAAACGAGATAAACGACATACAGCCACCAATATCCCCAAAGGAATCGCAAAAATTAATGTTAAAGCAAATACCTGTAAAGTTACCCCTAAGCCCTCCATCATCTGAGGCAGCATCATCTTTGTATACTCTGCTATATTCACTAATTGGTCTAAAAATCCATTCATTGATTGTCCTCCCATTTCTCTCCTATGAATATTATTGTTAGTCTTATAATATAGTTTCTATATAAAAGCTTATTAACACCTATCTCATTTATAATATATAATTTTAAAACAATAGGCAATTTATTTTATTATAAAACAAATTAAATCATTATTTTTGACTTTTAATAACTTAAGTTGATTTATAATTTATAGCTTACCTATTAAATTACATCTCAATTTAATAGGTAAGCTATCATTAAAATTTTATAAACTATTTCACTAGCTACTGTGTAATGTCATCTCCGAACCATGTCTTTGAAATCTCAGCTAGTTTACCTTCTTGTTTAAGTTCTGCATAAGCTTTATTGAAAGCTTCTACTAAAGCTGTATCCTCTTTTCTCATACCTACACCATATTCTTCTTCACCAAAATCTTCATCTAAGATTTTGTATTTCTCTGCACCTTTTTTGCTAATATAGTACTTAACAATAATTTCATCAGCTACTGCAGCATCTAAACGTCCAGCTTCAAGGTCCATTAAAACATCATTGTTTGATTCATATGTAACAGGTTTGCCATCTTTAAAGGTAGCTAATACTTCCGGTTCAGCTTCAATAGCATCTACTGCTGTAGAACCAGTTTGAGCACCTACTACTTTATCTTTTAAATCTGCTTTAGTATTAATGAGTGAATCTGCTAAAGTGATAATGATTTGTCTATTTTTTAAATAAGGGGTACCAAATGCTACCTGTTCTTTTCTTTCATCAGTAATACTATAGCCATTCCAGATAAAATCAATATTTCCAGCATTAAGTTCTGCTTCTTTCATGCTCCAATCTATAGGTTGAAACTTCATTTCCTTACCCATTTTTTCCCCAACTGCTTTGGCAAGATCAATATCAAATCCTACAATTTCGCCATTTTCATCTTTAAATCCCATAGGTGCGAAAGTATCATCTAAGCCTACAACTAATACTTCTTTTTTACTTTGACCACATCCTACTAAACTAAATGCTAGTAAACCTACTATAGAAAATACGCCTACTTGTTTTAATAAGCTTCTTAACCTCATATTATATCTCTCCCTTGAACATTATTTTTAACTAACTACTTAGATATTTTAGCGTGCTAAAGCGATAAAGTCAACCTCATTTGCGTAAATCATATAAATTTTTCTCATAATTCATTAAATCCTATATTAAGATTCTTTCATAGTTTTCTCATGAAATCTTAATCCTCTATTTAATGCACTCTCATCCATGCTTCTTATACTAATATCATAAAGAACGCCTTAAGGAGTTATGAAAAATGGCAATTACTTTTAACAAAGATGAATCCAAAAATGAAAATGAATTAAAAAATGAAAAGGGGAGATCCAATATGTCAATTTCACTAGACCAAATCGATTTAATTATGAAAAGAACTAATGCCACTTATACTGAAGCTAAGGACGCTTTAGAAAGAAGTAATGGTGACATCGTAGAAGCCCTAGCACTTCTTGAAAAGGAAGGTAAAGCAACACGCCGTACAAATATTAATACAACTCAAGAACAAATTAATACTTATGTAGACACACTTAAAACAACTCATTTCGTATTAAGCAAAGATGATCATGATTACATTCACGCACCACTCATAGCTGTATTAGTTGCTACTGTTCTTTGCTTCCACGTTTCAGTTATCGCCCTAGTTATTGCATTAATTTGTGGCTTTAAAATTAAATTAACAGATAAAATCACTCATAAGGTTCGCTTTTCTAATGAGGATTTTATGAAATCATAATTTAAGACTCATAAAATCCTTGATTCCCTCTTAAAACAAAAAACACCTATGAAAGATACCTATCAACTATCTTTCATGGGTGTTTTTCTTTATACTTATCCTATTTTACCACAGTATATTTATTCTCTAATGCTTCTAATAAATCTATATATTTGTCTTGAATACCTTGCTTTTTAGCTTCCTCTTCAAAGATTGTGCTTTGCTCATCTACCATTTCAAGCACTTCTTTAGATAATTGGCGTGCGCCAAAGCTATAAACTACTTCGTCTTCCTTGGCAATATGTCTTTCTAAAAGATGCGTATAACTAATGGCATTAGCTATAACATCTAATTTACTTTCCTCGTTACCTATCTTTACTTTTTCTAATGCTTCAACTAAATCTTTAATATAAAGTCTTCCTAAATCATGTTCAACTAACATACCATTTCGAATTAATTTTGAACCCAGTTCCCCTAAATGATTTATCATTTCTTTAAATAGGAACTTTTCTTCTTTTCCATGATGATGCGCATCTGCATAATTTCTAATAAAATCTATAATTTGGTAAAAGTCCTCGAAACAAATGGCCTCACCTTGTAATATGCCTAAGCAAGCCTTACGTACTACTTTTAACATACGTGAAATATAACGATGTTCTTCCATCATAAGTTCTATACTATTCATACTTATCCTCCTTTTCTAACTTATAGGTTACTTCATCTATCTTCTCTAGTTTCGCTTTTTGTTCCTCTAATAATCCCTTTATCCAAGCATTTCTAAGCTCATAATAATCGTCGATATTCCCCTCTACTGCTTTCCAGTATGATTCATGTACACAACTATTTCGTCTAAAGGTAATACTTTCTTCACCTTGTTCTATTACTAGATAGGCATGATCACAAGGCATGCCATCTAACCAACTGTCTGTAATGACTTTATAAAGTTCATTTGCCTTTAAATTTGTTTCTATAGTTCTAGCCTTGTCCCTACCTTTACTTTCAAAAATTACTCTTAAAACTTCTAGCGCATTTTTATCATTTTTAATGAGTTTAGTCACACAAAAAGCAAGTTTATATTCAGCATTTGAAACCTGTTCTTGTAACCAACCATGAATATTAGTCCCATCAATTACTTGCTCTAGTGGTCTTCTTTCTGCTTTTCCATAGTATTCATCAGCTTCTTCGGCTAAATTAAGTCCCCATTTTTGCTCTGCCAATAGCATTATTTCTTCTACTAAATCTTGTTGCATTTGTATTTTATTATATAACCAATAATGAATCGGTCCTAAAAAAGCACTCATCACTACCTCCTATTATTCTGTCTTGTATTAAGCTTATTATAACCAAACCGATTTTTATTTTATGTAGCTATGGCTACACTTTAAAATATCTCGTTTTCAATATTTATTCTAAATAAGTTAGAAATGTGATGGTTATCTGAATTTTCTTCTTCACATCTTTGAACTTATCCTAATTCGTTGTATCATATTTTTGAACATACTATCTATCGTTGAGGTGTAGGATGAAAGAAATTTATTTAGTTGAAGATGAGAAAACTTTAAGTATATTATTAGAAAAGTACTTAAGCCACGAAGGTTATGCTGTTACTAGCTTTTCAGATGGCAATACTGCTATGCTACATATTAAGGATGAGCCTAATCTATGGATACTTGATATTACACTTCCTGGTTATGATGGCTATGAAATTCTTAAAGCCATTAAGTCTGCTCATCCTAATCTTCCTGTTATGTTTATGTCAGCTCGTAATGAAGAGTTAGACCGTGTTATTGGCTTAGAGCTTGGCAGTGATGATTATCTATCCAAACCTTTTCTGCCCAGGGAATTAGTCATTCGAGCTAATAAGTTATTAGAACGTAATACTTTATCCAAAACATATACAGATAATACTTTAATTATTGAGCCTTATTCTATAGACCTAAGTAGCCGTACTGTTACTTTAGGGCATACTACCATTGCGCTTACTGGCAAAGAATTTGATCTCATGTATTACCTTATTCAAAATAAAAATCATGTCCTTTCTAGAGAACAGATCTTACAAGATGCGTGGGGAAATGATTATTTTGGATCAGATCGTGTGGTAGATGATACAATTAGACGCCTCCGAAAAAAAATGCCTTTTTTCTGTATTGATACGATTTATGGGTATGGCTATAGATGGGGGGCTGGTCAATGAAATTTTTTTCCCTTCATTCTCTTACTATGAGAATTTGGACTATTTTTATAGTATTAACCACAGTTATTATCTCTGCTATTTCTTTAATCACTCTAACTATTATCAATAAACAAAACCAGACTAACCAAGTACAAAGCCTCCTTATAGGTCATGAAACAATTACTCAAATCATGACAAATAATACTACTTTTTCAGATTCCAAACCACCTAGACTGGGTTCTACTGACTTTCGACATATTCAACATCTACTTATTAAATGTACTTCTTCCACAACATCTAACTTAGAGATATTTCCTTTAGACCCACGCCTTAAGGAACAGGGAATCAATGTGGATACTCTGGGTAAATGGCTCTTTGACCATTTAAGTGATTCTGCTTCTTCCTCCATCTATTATAAAGATACTTTTGAGGGAACAGAATATTTGTTTGTTATTAGTTCTATTAGTACTGATGAGATTCCGTCTTATCTTGTTTCTTATGTTATTTTACTTAAAGACAATCGCCTTATTTATTTCACTATACTTATAGGTATTTTATTTATTATTATTTCTCTTATTGGTGCTAAAACTATTTCTATATATATATCAAAGCCTTTGAAACAGTTAGAGGTTCAAACCCTTAAGATTGCTAGTAAAGATTGGATTGCACCAATGCCACCTTCAGATATAACTGAAATAAACAGCGTAATTCATAGCATCAATAATATGCAACAAGCTCTTCAAATAGCAGATAAAGAACAACAGCAATTCTTACAAAGTATTTCTCATGACCTTAAAACACCTATTATGGTGATTATTGCTCATGCTCAAGCTATTATAGACCATATGTATATAGATGACTTAGAAAGTACCGCTGAAATCATAAAAACTGAGGGTGAAAAGCTAGATGCTAGAGTAAAACAAATCCTTTACTTTAATACACTTGATTATGCACTTATTAATCAAGATACGATTACTTCTGTAGACTTAGATCTATTATTAAAAGAACTTGTTGAGCACTTTCAGCCCCTAAGCTCTTCTCTTAAATGGCAGAGTACACTTACTCCTGTTCAAATAACAGGTAATATAGAACGACTTCAAGTCGCCTTCGAAAATATATTAACCAATCAAATGCGCTATGCTTATCATCTCATCAAAATTGTATTAAGAATTGATAATAACTTAGCTATTATTCACATCTTCAACGATGGGGCACCTATTGATGAAGCGCTATTACCTCATATATTTGAAGAGTTCTACAAAGATTCTAAAGGTAACTTTGGACTGGGTCTTGCTATTGCAAAAAAAATCATTAACTTTTATGAAGGCAGTATATCTGCTACTAATGAAACTGGTGGTGTTTGCTTTAAAATAATACTTCCTCTTTAATAGCTTCCTTTTATTATAGAAAAAACCTGCAAATTACTTGCAGGTTTTTTTATGTGATTTTTCACATATTTTTTTGATATTCTTTTTAAAATCTCTTTTTAGAATAAGCTTAGATTATTTATTAAAGAAAGGACTAGATTATGGAACCCATTATACAAGTAAAGGATTTAAAAAAAATCTATAAGATGGGCAATGAGGAAATTCCTGCATTAAACGGCATTTCTCTTGCTATTGAACCAGAAGCTATTTATTGTCTCTATGGCACCTCTGGCTCAGGTAAATCTACACTCCTTAACATGCTAGCCGGACTAGAAAAGCCTACTGAAGGAACTATTTATATCAAAGGAAAAGCCATCCATAAGATGAACGAAATCGCCCTAGCTAAGTTTCGTCAAAAATATATAGGCTTCGTTTTTCAATCCTATAACCTGATTCCTTCTCTTACCGCTTTAGAAAATGTTACCTTGCCTCTCATATTTCAGGGCGTTCCTAAAAAAGCCAGAGAAACTAGAGCTGCTGAAATGTTAGCTGCCGTTGGCTTATCTCATCGTATGCGCCATAAACCTTGTGAAATGAGTGGTGGTCAACAACAGCGCGTAAGTATTGCTAGGGCTTTTGTTAATAAACCCACTATCTTATTCGCAGATGAACCCACTGGGAATCTCGATACTACAACTACTTTAGAAGTTATGGATATTATGACAAGTGTAGCAAGAGATTATCATCAAACGCTTATTATTGTATCTCACGACTTAGAAATAGCTGATTATGCCAATAAGATTGTTACCATTAAAAATGGAGAAATTGAAAATATTAAGGTTAATAAACCAGAAGAAAGGATTGTCTCCCATGCGTAATTATACAACTCAATCTAAAAATCGTTTTCTTTCCCTATTACTTTGTATTTTTTTAACTTGCTTCTTTTCTGTACCTATATTTGCTACTGATAGCATTGTGATTTCTGAAGTGGTAGTTCCTACTAATAAACTTTCTGAAGGTGATACTTTTAGTCTTTCTACCACCTTCTACCCTACTAGTTCAAATGATAGTATCACAGTATCCCCTTCTTTAACCGGCTCTGCAGTAAATGCTACTTCTGCCTCTGTTAGCTTTATTACAGGCGGTGAAGAAAGCAACTCAAACACTATTACCTTAGGAACAGGACAATTAGCTACAGTTAAGTATAGTAACCTTATTTATACTGGTACTGGTTCAGAAGTGAAACTTACACTTTCTGCTGGAAATGGTGGAGGCTCTGTTAGTCAAACTATCTCTTTAAACACTATCACCTCTGAAGATGTTAAAGGTGCCCTCATCTTGGATTCTTCTAACAATAATTTAAGTGCTTCTATGTCCGCTGGCGAAAGCAAAAAACTCTCTGTTACTATCAAAAATACAACTACTGATACCATCAAAAATGGTAAAGCGAAAATTTATTTTGATAATACAACAGTAGGGCTAAGTGTTGCTTCTGGCAACTATATTGAACTTTCTAGTATGGCTCCTAATAGTACTAAGACCATTAGTTTTACTGTTTCTGCTACTACTGAGGTTACGGCAGGTACCTATCCATTAACTATCGAGCTTAATAGCATGAAACAAACGCTTTACCTTAATATTGATAGCGATATTACTCCTCCTATCCTTGAACTAAGTACAGATGGAAATACAACCTTTACACTAGGAGAGGCAAATGACTTAAATATCAAGATATCAAATGTAGGCGGTAAAAATGCTAAAAATATCAAGTTGGAAGTAGTTAATCAATCCGATGTGGCAGTTGTAGGTAGTAGTAATGTCAAATATATTAATTCTTTAGCTGCTTCTAGTAATACCAGTTATGGTACTAAAATCCAACTTACTAGTTCAACTAGTAGCAAGCTTTTACAGCTTCAAGTTAACTTAAGCTATGAGGATGAATCTGGTACTTCTTATAAAGATACACAATACATATTCTTAAACACTAATACTACTGCTAATACTAATGATATGGTGATCTCCAATATTCAATCTCCTTCTGGTACTTATGCCGCTGGTGAATCCTTTACTGTTAAATTTAAAGTTGGTAGTAAAAATGGTGCTAACAATGTAAAGATTAGCGTTAACCCAGATCAAAACATTATAGCTACCTCTCAAAGTGTATTTGTTTTAAATGAACTAGTTAAAGGGCAAAGTAAGGAATATAGTGTTACCTTCCAGCCAACAGAATCTATTACAAGTGGTACACATCCTATTCAGATTCTTCTAGAATATGAATATCAGGATAAATCTTTCTCTATGAATCAATATGCTAGCGTCAATACCTCTGCTAGTGGTACGAACCAAACCAATCCTAAAGTTATTTTAAGTAAATATACTGCTTCACCTGAAGTTGTTAGAGCTGGTGAAAATGTAACACTTAACCTTACATTCCTTAATACGCATCCTAATAAAACCGTTTATAATCTAACTGCTAATTTAAGTACTTCTTCCGCTTCTAGCTCAAATACCAATGCTGGTTCTTCTTCTACCAACGGTTCTAGTACTTCTAGTAGCTCCTCTAGTAGTACAACAGGAACTACTAGTTTGTTCACACCTGTTGATGCAACTAATACTTTATTTGTAGGCTCCCTAGCTTCTGGTGCTTCTAGCAACAAAGAAATCACCTTTAAAACATCTTCTTCTGCTACTGCCGCTACTTATATGATGTATATTAATCTAACTTATCAAGATGAGAAAGGTAGTGAAGTTACTTCTTCTGAGACTATACCTATTACTATTAGCCAAGATACTAATATAGATGTTGCCCAAATTGATTTAAGTAGCCTTTCCATCGGTCGTTCTACAGGCTTAACTGCTACAATCTATAATACAAGTAAATCTGCCATTTCTAATGTAATGATGTATTTAGAGTCTGATGCTTTAGATACTGGCTTTAGTGTAACTGATAACAAATCCTATCTCTCAGCATTTTCCACCGGAGCTACTCAATACTACGCCCCCACTTTAACAGGTTTAGCTGCTGGCACTTATGATGTTAATCTTGTTATTGAATATGAAGACAGCTTAGGTGAAGCTCAAGTAATGCGTTATCCATTCCAAGTAGAGGTTGCTGATAACAATATGAAAATGATGAGTAATGAAACAGATGGACAAATACAACAAAATGGACCTGGACAAATGGGGACTATGCCTGGACGTGAAGGAAAGTCCACTACTTCTAATAACCTTGCTATTATCGCTATAGTTACAGTTATCATTGTTGCTATTATTGTTACTATACTCATTTTAAGAAGTAAAAAGCGCAAAAAGGACGTTGATATGAATGAATAAATTTGATTTAGTCTTTATGAGTGTCCGAAGCTTATGGCGCCGCAAGTTTCGTTCTGCTTTAACTGTATTAGGTGTTGTCATTGGTACTACATCTATTGTGCTTATGATTTCACTTGCTTTAGCCATGAACCAAAACTACGAAAATCAAATCAATGAGTGGGGGGCCCTTACTCTCATTACAGTAACTCCCGAAGATAGCATGGATAGCTTAGTCGAGGTAGAAGATTTAGATGAATCTGCTATCGAAATCTTTGAAAGACTTCCCAATATTGAAAAGGTAATGCCCTATATCTCAACTACTATGAATGTGTCTGTAGGTGACTATAATTCAATGAGAGAGGTAACCATTATTGGTCTTGATACAGAAGAATTAGAAGCTTTGGACTATACACCAAGTGAAGGACGTCTTTATGAAACTTCAGAGCAGTCTGTAGCTATAGTAGGAGGTAATTTTACAAGCCAACTTGCAAAAAAAGGACAACAGTTAGGCAGTAAAACAAGTAATTCAAAAAACTCCAATAGTAACTCCAACAACAATAACTTTGCTAATGGGGGAAATAGAGGTAATATGTCCTTTCCTAGCGGCATGGGGGGGACGCCTGGCAGCAATATGGGTGGCGCTGGTGGTATGAATATGCCCAATGGTAATATGATACCTGAAGGTATGCCTGGAGGTATGATGCCTAATGATATGTCTGATGATCAAACACAGGATAATGCAAGTATTGATGTATTTAATAGTGTCGTTAAACTCACTTATCAAACCTTTAGTTTTAGAACCTTCGGAGATAATTTTCCCGGAATAAGCACTGCTAATACAAGCACTATTGCTACCCCTAAAGCAACTTCTATCCAAATAGTAGGTATGTTAGAAAGTGGCAATGAGGATACAGATAATTATATTTTCATGCCTCGTGAAGATGTACTTAATCTCATCAGACAAAAAGCTATTTATGAGGCTCAATTAAATAATACTTCACCTGAAACCACAATCGATACCTACGACAAAGTAACTGTTAAGGTAAGTAGCTCTGATAATGTGGAAACAGTTAGAAACTATATTGAATCTTTAGGCTTTACAACAACTACCGCTCAAGATACTCTAGATCAGATGAAAAGTATGTCTTCTAGCATTCAATTAATTTTAATGGGAATTGGTGCAATCTCACTTATTGTATCTGCTATTGGTATTACTAATACTATGATGATGTCTATATCAGAAAGAACTAAGGAAATCGGTGTTATGAAAGTAATTGGTGCTGTCATTTCTGATATTAAACAAATGTTTTTAGTAGAGGCTTCCATTATAGGCTTAGTCGGTGGAATTATCGGAATTGGTATCTGTTATCTTATTTCTTGGCTTCTTAATAATTATGCTGTAGGTCTCTTTGGTGACCTAGTTGGCGCTTCTAGCGGATCTTATGAAACTTATGTTTCTCTTATACCTAGTTATTTAGCCGGAGGAGCTATTCTATTTGCAGCTATTGTAGGATTAGTAGCTGGTTACATGCCTGCTAAACGTGCTACAACCTTATCAGCACTAACTGCACTAAAATCTGAATAGCAAATTTCATATAAAAAAACACGTCTTCAAAATGCTTGTTAAAGCCAAATTGAAAACGTGTTTTTTGTTATCTTCCTTCTGCAATTAGTTCATCCATAGCTAGGTTAACCAAGGCATCTACTCTTATATTCCCCTGTACATCTGCATGACCTTTAACCTTAATAAATTCAATAGATGTGCACTCTCTAACTAGCTTGTCCATTTCAATCCAAAGTTCCTTATTCTCCACAGGTTCCTTCTTTGAGTTAATCCAACCTTTTTTCTTCCAGTTATGAATCCATGAAGTAATACCAGTAATACAATAGGCAGAATCACTATGTAACTTGATAGGAATGGTCTTATTTTTAATTGCTTTTAAAGCCTCAATAATAGCAGTCATCTCCATCTGGTTATTAGTTGCGCCATACATTGCGCCTTTATTTTCTTTGTAATGTTCTCCATAACTTAAAGTATATGCCCAAGCTGAAACACAGTCTTCTTTTCCATTACCTCTTGCTCCACCATCTGTATATACCATTATTTCGTTTGCCATTTTACTCTCCTTACTTTCATTACCGTTACTATTTCAAACTAACGCCTATTTACTACTTAGTATAACCATTCATTACTTATTCTAGGCTTCTTTATTTTTTAATAAGTCTCTTAATTTTATGATAAATTACTGTTCCTCTATCTTGACCTAGTACTTTTACTATTTTGCGATGGAGTTCTTGTTTATTTTTTGCTTGCTTAAAGTACTGAACAATTCGTTTTACTTGATCTTCTTGTAATTCCTTGTCTATCAATTGTCTAAGTTGCTTCTCAACTTCTATATTGGGCTGATTTCCCTTGACTATCTTCTCATTATAAGAAAATGCGTTTTCTTTAACGACGATAGAATTTTTAGACTCACTTGTTTTTTGAACATTTTGCGCTTCTGAAACTACTGGTTTTTTCCTATTAATATGATATGTACTCTTCATACCATTTCTCTTATTTTGGTTATTAAACTTTTTATTAAATGCTACCTCTGTTTCCTTAGTTTCTCTATTAGTTGATTCTGGAACAAGTTTACTTTCTTGTACACTAATAGCTTCTACTATCTTATTTTCCTTTTCTTCCTGCTCCTCGTGGATAGCTTCTGTTTTATTAACTAATTTAGCAGCTTTTATAGCACCTATATGTTCAATGCTAATTTGCTGTTTTGTTTCTCCTAAAGTTTGTTTCCAAAAATCACTTAAATATTCATATCCCTTATCTTTGCTTACAATATAATAATTGGTATCTTCCTTTTGTCCAATTAAATAGCCTAAATAAGTAGAAAGCTGATAATCTAAGGCATTCTTTCCTCCCACTAACACTTCTTTATATTCAAAGCTTGCTAAGCTTTTACTCATTTCCACATGTATTGACATCGAAATTTTATTAGCTTTTGTGCTATAAAAAAGAATAACTTTGTCTTCCTCGCTTAATTTACTTACTCCACTTAACCCTTCTGATGTTACATTCTCGAAATCTACTAAATAAATACTCATGTTTAGTCTCCTTATTTTCTCTTTCCTATTCTTATTTCTTATTAAAATATAAGCACATCCCTGCGCCTGCTTCGTTATTTGGCCTTACTCGTAATCCACATTTCTCATAAAACTTTTCTTTCCCTTTGGCAGCCATTAAACTCACCATAACCATTAACTCATCCTTGCCTAAATGAGTTTCTATAAAAGTAAGTGCATCTTCTACCAACATTTTGCCTATACCTTGTCCTTGATAATCAGGGTTAACTATAACATCTGCAATGAGGGCAATATAGCCACCATCACTAATAACTCTAGTAAGACCTATAGTCCGTTCATCCTTTATAGCTGCTACTAAGTAGTATGTATTTTCAATCCCTCTTTGTGCTTGTTCATTCTCTAACGTCTCCCAACCTACCCCACTTCTTAGGTCATTATAGTCTTCTACGGATATAGTATGTACTAATTTAATGTTCATATAAACACTCCTTCACAATTAAGACTACTCTACCTTATATCATATCATACTAGTACAAGATTTACATACTATATTAGTATCAGCCCCACATTTTATATCATTAAAAGGACATAATAAAAGCTCAATATATCTAGCCATTTTCAGCTAAGTATATTGAGCTTTTAAAGATTCAAATCTTCCCCGTATTAGATTTGATTAAAGGCTTGCTCTAAGTCAGCAATTAAGTCTTCTACATCCTCTATTCCAATTGATAAACGTACTAAATCTCTAGTAGCACCAGCTGCTTTTAATTCTTCATCATTTAGTTGACTATGAGTTGTACTTGCAGGGTGAATAACAAGTGATTTAGCATCTGCCACATTAGCTAATAGTGAAAAGATTTCTAGACTTTCAGTGAACTTTCTAGCTGCATCTTCTCCTGCTTTTACACCAAAGGTAAAGATAGCCCCTGCTCCTTTAGGGAAATATTTTTGTGCTAAATCGTAATACTTATTTCCTTTTAATGATGGATAGTTAACCCAAGCTACTTTTGGATGGTTAGATAAGTATTCTGCAATCTTCTTAGCATTTTCAACATGTCTTTCTACTCTTAAAGAAAGTGTTTCAAGTCCTTGAATAAATAAGAAAGAGTTAAATGGACTAAGTGCAGCACCTGTATCACGAAGTAAGTTAACTCTAGCTCTTAGTATGAATGCAAGTTCTCCAAAAGCTTCTGCTGGGACGATGTTGTTGTAGCTAGGATCTGGAGATGTAAAATCTTTAAATCTACCACTTCCTGCCCAGTCAAAGTTACCTGCATCTACAATAACACCACCTATACTAGTACCGTGTCCACCTATATATTTAGTAGCTGAGTGTACAACGATGTCTGCTCCAAACTCAATAGGTCTAAAGAGATAAGGTGTTCCGAAAGTATTATCTACGATTAGTGGTAATTTATATTGATGAGCAAGGTTGGCTACTGCTTCAACATCAATAATATTAGTCCCTGGATTACCAATACTTTCAATATAAATAGCTTTTGTATTTTCATTTATTTTTTCTTCAAAAGCTGCAAGACTATCTGGGTCTACAAAATGAGTTTTGATACCATATTTAGTAAGTGTATGAGCAAATAGGTTATGAGTTCCACCATATAAAGTACTAGCTGAAACAATCTCATCACCACTACCTGCGATATTTAAAATAGCATAAGTAATAGCTGCTGAACCTGATGCCACTGCTAAAGCTGCCTTTCCACCTTCAAGTAGTGCTATGCGCTTTTCAAATACATCTGTTGTTGGATTCATTAATCTTGTATAAATATTTCCTGATTGTCTTAATGCAAATAAGTCTGCACCATGCTCTGCGTTGTCGAATACATAAGAAGTTGTTTGATAAATAGGTACTGCTCTTGATTTTGTTACTGGATCTACTTCTTGACCACCGTGTACTTGTAATGTGTTGAATTTGTAATTTGCCATATGAAAGGCCCCCTTTAATGAATTGTTTTAAATCGCCCCAATATTTATTATTTTTCTCGATTTATTGAATTCATTGTAAACATATAAGATTACTAAGTCAATGAATTTGAGGCATGTTATATATGCTCTTTTCCTATAGCTAGCTATTGCTACTCTTGTGTTCATGAAAATAAGGATGTTATTCTTGCATGAATGGTGTAAATAGGATGCTGGGAGAAAATGAGCGGGTAGGGGCATCTTCCGTTGTTCCGGTCCGCATTTTTTGAAGCACTAAGTTCACTTATTTAGATAAACGGCAGAACTCACTGCGTTCAAACAGCTGCCTAAAACCCATCTAAAACATTCACTAAGTGCTTCTGAAAAATGTTCCCAAGTCACAACTCCAGACGCCCCTACCCACTCATTTTCATCAACTTTAATTCGAATATAAACTATCTTATTTAATAATCTTCTCAAAAGTAATACTATCTTGCCACTCACCATTTATGCAGATATACTGGCTTAAGCGTCCTGTAAATTGGAAGCCATTCTTTACTAAAACCACCTGTGAACCTATGTTATCTGCTGAAGTACCTGCTTCTATTCTGTGAAGCTTATGCTCAGCTGCTGCTCTTTCTAAGATTAGAGATACTGCCTTCGTTGCATAACCTTTACCTTGATAAGCTACTCCCATCCTATAACCCAGTTCTGCCTTATTCATATTGCCTCTTATAACTTCTGTTAGATTAACCCTTCCAACAATATTTTCATAGGCATCTTTGATGAGATACATATAAACTAAATCCTTGTTTTGCTCTTCAACTAATCCTTTAATGATTTCCTTAAAGTTATGTACGTCATAGTAACTTTCACTTCTTCCAAAGCCTACACTTTCAAAAAATGCTTTATTTCCCCTTTCAAAATCATAAAGTGCTTGTACATCTGACTCTTCTAGTAATTTAATAGTTATCTCCATTTAGTCTTCCTCCCCATTTCAATAGTTCTAGTTGATTATCTTGTAAAACATCCAGTGAATTGAATGCGTCTTATCTTCTAATTTTAATACTCATTTAGATATTGTTGTAACCTTTGGGCTAATTTCCCCATATGAATACCATCTATAAAAGAGTGATGGACCTGAATAGAAAATGGCATAAACATCTTTCCTTCACGCCAAAAGATTTTTCCCCAATCAAATATAGGTGTTACATGATCTTTTTTCCCTGAATCCGTATGTGAGATATGAATATAACTAATCCATGGTATTGATGAAAATTGATAAATATCATTTCCCATTGGTCCAGTAAAATACTCCTTCTGATTATTTGCCACCTCATAAGCATAGGTTACAAAGTCGTACATATTATCTCGCATCGCTACCACTACATTTTTCATAAGTTCCGTTTCTTTATTAAGATATGTAAATGAAAGATTGAGTGTATTATATTTGACTCACCTCATTTAACTCCCTATATGTTGCATTATCTTTTCTTCTTCATTTCCTTCCTCGTAAACTATATATCCTCTTAGATATAAATTAATACTCATTTTCTCTAGTTCATTTAACTTAATCAGTAAATCTTTCTTATTAATACTTTTATTTGTAAGTCCCTCTAGTATTTCCTTATTCATTACTAGGACTTGTCTTTTTAACTCCAGATAAGGTTCACTTTGTTTACTTTTAAGCTGTAGCTGTATTTCTTCATACTTTTTCAAAAGCATTTCCAAGGTCTTGGTTGCTTCTTTACATTCCTGTTTTACATTAATATCTGCTAGGTACTTAGCTCCTAATAAATCTATGCTGTCTGTTAAGTCTAATATTTCTCGTTTATACGTTGCTAAAAGATTACTATCTGTAACACAAATGGCTTCATTAGATTTTCCTGTCAAATCTTCATCATCTATCTGTGTTACATTTATACTTCCAAATCTATGCCTAAATTCACTATTGATATGATCTTGTTCTGCAACAATGGTGTTCTGTCTTTCTAGTAGTAATTGCTTTTGTGTACTAGGTGCTTTTTCATACAAGTCTGCTAACTCTAATTGTTTATCTATTATATCTATACATTCTTTTGTAAGTTGTATCAATTCATCCTCCTTAAGAGTTTCTTTAATATTTTCTAGATACATCTTATTTGCTTTAAGTATCAGTTTAGCCTCTTCTTTTTCTTCCAGAGTCACTTCAGCATTTAAAATATAACTATACCCCTCTGCCTTATTAAAGCTCACTTCTATACTTTCTATAACATCTTTATTCTCATAGCCATAGTACCCACCCATTACTTTTTCTCCAGTACGATCGAACTCTTCAAAGGCAAGATTAGCTCTTTCATATGCTAGCTTCTTTTCTTTAACTTTAAAAGGGCTGACCTCAACATATGCTTTAACTTGTTCACAAGCACCAAACATTTGATTAAATAGTATCTTTCCTAATGGGGTATGGACTATTTGTTGCTTTTTAACTTTACCTATAAATTCATCAATTCTATTAGTTAATCTCTCAGCACATTTCTTATACCCATCCTCTGTAATCAATCCTTTTTCTGCATACTCTGTCCAAATTTCATCTTCATAAAGTATTGCCCTTATATTATAAAGTTCATCTTCATCAAACATTTTATTAAAACTTGTTAACTCATCCAACGTTTCTTGTGTTACATTTCGCTTGATTACAAGCCTATCTCCTATACTTTCTATCTGATAACAAAATATCTGACCAACTACCTGAAGTGATATATACACCTCTTTCCCCTTAACTATTGGTGCAGTGGCAATCTGTAACTTTTCTCCATTAAATATAGCTTCCTTACTTCCTATTGTTAGCTCTAATACATTGCCTAGTTCAGCAATTTTAACCTTACTTCTTCCTTGGTCAACTGTTACATCAAGATCAAATATAGCTTTTATATCATTACTCTTTACCAGTAAACTTTCCCCTTGAATTTCTGTCTTCACGTCCAAAATACAATTTCTACAGGGTTGAATAGGTTGCCCCATTACATACTGTACTAACATACCACTTAACATTGTTATTGCTATCCACTTTCTCAATCTCATCTTATCTCCCCTTCTAATGACCATCTTCTACTTCTTGCACTGCAATATAATAGTTCTCATAATCTATATCCCCACAATGATGAATCTCAAGTCCACTTTCGTGAAAATTAATGCTTATCTGTTTCTTCAATTGCTATATGATATGACTTATAATTTTCACCCCTAGTATAAACAGAGACAGCCATTCCTAATGAAGTACCATTCTTTAACCTTTTAATATCTATATGACTTCTATAGAAAAGCCACTCCTTCTTATCCTTTACATACTTACAGGTAATGGTATTCTTATGATCGTTGAACTCTATGATTTCTGCCATGATCTTTTGATTCATTTTGATTAACTTAAATGCACGTATTCTTCTATATATCCTCCGAATAATTAACCCTAGACCAATTCCTCCAAAAATTAATGTATAGAGTAGATAAGAATTGGTTAATGGTAATTTTGCATGCTTATAAATTATCCCCCTTCACTGGCTATATAATAAGCGTCTACTACATCTCCTACATCCATCCACTCCTCATATCCCCCCAATATACTTGTAACTATTGTTTCTGTTATGGGACTTTTATATTCTGCTTGGACTGTATATGTATAGCTAGCACCGATCATAACAAATTCAATTTCCGTAATTGTTGCTTGCACACATATACCTTTATTTAAGCTCTGCATTTGAGATGCTATACCGTTCCAGTATATACACCCTACCCCTATTCCGACTATAGTAAAAAACAGCCCTAACCACAAATTCCCCTTTCGTTCATAGTACTTCATATTATTTCCCCTCTATTTCATGACTATCTTTTATAGTACATTAATCTTATTAGGTCTATAGTATTAAAGTCTTTGTTCACGTTTAGGTTATGTGTTTGTTAAGGCTGTTTTCTTGTTAATGTTTCTTAATAAATACTACCTTTAAGTAGTTTCCTTCTTTAAAGGTATCAATGGTTCTAAAATCTTTTGGCAAAGTATATTCTTCTAAAATGGTATATCTATCTCCCATTTGACTAAAGGCACTGTCTATGAAGCTTTTAAAGCGTTGTATATTGAAAGAGCTACAGTTAGTTGAGGCTACAATCACACCCTCTTTTTCAGTAATGGCAATGGCTTCTTTTAATAAATTGGTGTAATCCTTAGAAGCACTAAAAGTAAACTTCTTAGAACGAGCAAAGCTTGGTGGGTCTAGAACAACCATATCAAACTTAAGTTCTTTTTTTACTGCATATTTAAAATACTTAAATACATCTTCTACAATAATGATTTGAGTTTCTGGGTCTATATCATTCACACTAAACTGTTCTCTCGTCTTACTTAAGCTACGATTAGCTAAGTCTACACTTGTGGTCTGACTTGCTCCTCCTGCTGCTGCAAATACAGAGAAACCACCTGTATAGGAGAAGGTATTAAGCACTGCTTTACCTTTGGCATAATGATCTCTAATACGCTTTCTAACCTCTCTTTGATCTAAGAAAATGCCCACCATGGCACCATCATCTAAATAAATAGCAAACTGCTGCCCACTCTCCTTAACAATTAAAGGCCAATCAGGTACTTCTCCCACGACATAATCTTGATCTTCTATATATTTACCGTCCGTGTCAAATCGTTTCTTTTGATAAATGCCTTTTATCTTGGTACTTTTTAAAAGGGCACTGATGACTTCTTCCTTGAAACTGTAGATGCCTTCACTATACCAAGTCACTAGATAATACCCAGCAAAGTAGTCAATGGTTAATCCACCTATGCCATCTCCTTCTCCATTAAACATACGGAAGGCATTGGTTTCAGTACTTTCATATAAATCCTTACGGTAAGCAATAGCTGCTTTAAATTTGCTTATAAAAAAGGCTTCATCTATTATTTCATTCTCTTTATAGCTTAATACCCAGCCATAGCCTTTATTTTGCTTACCATAGTAGCCTTTGGCAATAAACTTATTTTTATCGTCTACTAAATGAATAATAACATTTTCTTTCTTTAGTACCTCCGTATTTACTATAGCATCTTTCGCGATGAGAGGATAACCTTGTCTTAAGGCTTTTACAAATGGTGTTTTTATTCTAATTTTGATTTCTTGTCTCATGATTTTATCCTTTGTATGAACTCTTCTCTAAGTATGTTCGATATTTAATTCTATTATAGCACATTAATAAAAGGTGTAATTATCTTTCATTGAAGATAAACTATTCATATGTCCTTTTCTTTAGCCACTGCAAAATAAAAGGTAGTCTTACCTATAACAGTAGACTACCTTTTATACATTGCCTGTTTAAATACAGTAATAAATACTTCTTATCAAAATAAGCTCTGATTATTTTCTAAGGCGTTCATGACTTTCTCAATGCGCTCCTTCACATCATCCTCCATTCCATCACCTTTAATGTAATTAATGATTTCTTCCTTTTCTGAAATAGATAGATTAGCGAAGGTATTCATTGCATTCATATTGGTTCCTAACTGCATCATCAGTCCTAATGGTAAGTCTTCTGGCTCATTATAGTCTCCCATAATATACACTCCTTTAGTTTTTCTTAGTGTTTACCATTTTAGATATTATTATTAAACAAACTTCATTTACTATAAAATCCTTTATATACTCGCCATAATTATAACGCTTTTATCCATACTCACCTATAGCTATAAAAATAGAGAGCTTCACTTAGCCCTCTATAAAAGTTTCTTCTTTAGCTCTTCCCACTTCACATCTCGTTCTTCTATAATTCTTGCTATGTCCTCTTCATTCAAATGCTTAAATCTACTTTGCTTTTTAAGGTAATCTTCTACACTAGAAAATGCTTTAGGTGATTGATTAAGCTTATACTCACCATTTTCATATTCTGCCAAATACCATAAGCCACATTCAATGGCTTCTCTAGCAATAGCTATGGTGTCGCTGCTTTCTATTCCCCATCCTGTAGGACATGGTGCTGCTACATGAATATAAGAAGCTCCTTGTACTTTGCTGGCTTTTTCCACCTTTTTAATATAATCTGGGATGTTACCCATGCTAGCTGTAGCAGCATATTTAATGCGGTGAGCTGCTACAATATCAAACATATCTTTTTTTATATTTTTACTTCCATGAATATGATCTCCTGCTGGTGTAGTTGTGGTTTTAGCCCCATAAGGTGTAAGAGAACTTTGTTGAACCCCTGTATTCATGTACGCTTCATTGTCATAGCAAATATAAATGATTTTATCATCCCTATCTATGGCTCCTGATAGTGCTTGAAGACCTATATCAGCTGTTCCCCCATCACCTGCAAAGCCTACTACATTGACATCTTTAAGCCCCTTAGCCTTGGCTGCTACTGAAATGCCTGATAACATGGCCGCAGTACTGGCAAAAGGAGAAATGAGGGCATTTACACCAAAGCAAAGCTGTGGATACACAAAGCCTACTGCTGACATACAGCCTGCCGGCAATACTACAAAGGTATTAGCTCCTAGAACTTTAAGAGCTAGTCTTACTGCTAAAGACCCACCACAACCACCGCAGCCTTTATGTCCATAAAAGTATTCTTCTTGGTCTAGTTTAATTGCCATATTATTTCCCCTCCAATCCAACAAAAATCACTTGGTTTTCATCTGAACTTAGCCTCTTCGTCTCGAAATTAGCCAGTCTATCAGCTTCACTATCTTCTACTAGACTCACACTTGCACTACGATAAGTTCCTGTAGTATCTGCATGCTCCGCAATAATCTGAGCGGTTTTTTTATGTTCCAAAAGTTTAGCGTAAAGCTGGGCATAAATATCTCTTATTTCAGTTTCTTTAATATCCTTTCCTCCAAGGCCGGCAATGTAGTTATAAAGCTTTGCCTTTCTTTCATGCAGCGCTGCTACTACATTAGTAAATACGGTTCCTTGATAGCCAAAGGATATGTCTTTTTCTAATACAGCAATAGCTTTAGCAGAAGCTGTATATTTAACAATTTCTTCTTCTGGGAAAGGCCTCATATATCTTATTTTGAGCACTCCTACCTTCTGTCCTTTTTCACGTAATTCATCTACTACATTTCTAACAAGCCCTGTCACGCTACCTAGTGTGATAATAATAGCCTCCGCATCTTGGCACTTATAAGCTTCCACTAATCCACCATAAGACCTTCCTGTCACTTTGCTATACTCGTCATCTATGCTTTTTATAATGTTTTTTGCTTTCAGCATTGCTTCATGTTGTTGGTATTTGAATGCCATATTATGCGCTGGAGAGGAAGTAAAAAATAGATTTTTAGGTGCCTTTAAGTCCATTTGTCCTTCTAGCTTAAAAACTGGTAAAAATGCCTTAACCTGCTTCTCACTTGGTACTTCTACCTTTTCATAGGTATGGGTAAGGATAAAGCCATCTAAGTTAACCATAACAGGTGTAAGAACCTCTGGATGCTCTGCTAAGGCATAAGCTTGCAGTATCATATCTAGGCTCTCTTGAGCATTTTCCACATAAATTTGAATCCATCCGCTATCAAGTAAAGATAAAGAATCTCTTTGATCCCCAAATATACTCCATGGCAAAGCCACGCTTCTATTGGCATTCATCATTACTAAAGGTACTCTTCCACCACTGGCATAATGTAAAACTTCAGCCATATATAATAAGCCTTGAGATGAGGTTGCTGTAAACGTCCTTACACCCATCACACTAGCTCCCATAACAGCAGCAAGGGCAGAGTGTTCAGATTCAACATACATATATTCCGCTTCTAGTTCACCTGTTTCTACCATCTCTGCAAGACGTTCTACTACAATGGTCTGAGGCGTAATGGGATAAGCTGCTATGACATCTGGCTTTGCTAGTTTTACGCCAATAGCTACTGCTTCATCCCCTGATATAAATTGATCTTGTGTTCCTTTTTCTTTTATGTTAGTTTCTATCATCTTCTACTCCCCCTTCCTCCTCCATGATAATGCACTGCTTCTTACATTCTTTTTGACAGATGCCACAGCCCTTGCAAAAACGATAATCGATTTCTACCTTGCCTTCTTCTTCATAAATAACACCTTCAGGACAAACCATATAACACCAATTACAATGGATGCACTTATCATGTTCAATGACTGGATGCTGACTTCTCCACCCTTCCATAGTCTCAGTGAGTAGCATAGCTGTCCCATAAGTACCACAAGGCAAACCTTGTAAGCCTTTTATCTGAAAATCTTTGTTTACTATTGGTCTAGCCATCTATCTCACCTCCTTATAAGTCGTTTCCAAGCTTTTATTTTCTGTAGTTTTGCTTATTTCTTTAATTACTTCAATTAATTTTTTATTTTTTATAGCTAGTTTTGGTGGTAAATCATATTGTATAGCTCTCTCTAAACTCTCCATGCTCACTAGATTGCTTTGGATAGCTAAAGCTGCTAACATGGCTGTATTCACTATTGGTTTTCCTAGGTACTCGTTTGCTAACCTTGTGGCTTCAAAAGGAATAATACGAGGATCTACATACTTTTCAGGATGGCTGGTATTTAAAATAAGCTTTCCATTTTCTTTTAATCTGCTTAAAAGCCCCTCACTATACAGGCTTTCATTTAATATAACAAAGTAATCACCTTTACTACTTTGGCTTCTATCTCTAATGGGTTCACTACTTATTTTTGTATAAGCAAAAACAGGTGCTCCTCTTCGTTCTGGTCCAAAGCTAGGAAAACTCAAGGCATACTCATTCTCATATAAGCTCGCTGCAATACCTAGTATTCTAGAGGAGGTAAAGGCACCCTCTCCTCCTCTTCCTAAAAAAATAACATCTATCACTGCACTCTCGCTCCTTTATCTCTATTTCATCTTAGATGACTACCTAATCTTTGTTATCTAGATATCTATAGGGCCTTATTCTTGACCTTACTTCTTATCATTTTATAGTCCATTATGCTTTTTGTCTTAAATCTTGTAGTCTCTTAGCTTTATGCGTAGCCCTTGGTAAAGTACCCTCTTCTAAGATAATGATTTCTTTAGGCTTTACACCTAATTGCATCTTAATTTCATAAGCTACTTTTTCTTTTAGCTCTTTGGTATCTGTTTCATCATTTAATCGTTTTTCCACCTCTACAGTGAATTTAGTAATATGCTGTTCTTCAATCACATTGACTCTATATTCTCCTGTGAGGCTCTCAAACTTTCTAGTAACATGTTCGATATCGCTAGGGAAAACATTTACTCCCCCTGCAATAAACATATCATCAATTCTTCCTACTACCTTAATGCGCTTAAGTGTTCTACCGCAGCTACATTCTTCGTTAGTATAAGTGACAATGTCGCCTGTTCTAAAGCGAATCATTGGGCGTACTTCTTTTCTTAGGGTTGTTAAAAGCATTTCTCCTCTTTCACCCTCTTTAACTGGTAAACCTGTTTTCTCATCCACTACCTCTACTAAAATATGATCCTCTGCTACATGCAATCCATCATGAGCTTCACATGCTGCTGCACATGCTCCAAATATATCTGAGATACCATAGAAATCAAAGACTTCTGCATCCCAAAGCTCCTCTATGGCTTCTCTTGTAGCTGGTATAGAACCTCCTGGTTCTCCTGCTACAATGATTTTATTAATCGCTAGATCAGTGGCTGGATTTATGCCCTTTTGCTTAGCTGTTTCTCCTAAGTACCATGCATAAGATGGTGTAGTCCAAATCACAGTTGGCTGATACTGCTGAATAATAAATAATAATCGATCAGCTGGGAGTGTTCCCGCCCATATACATAAGGCTCCTAGATTCTGAGCACCAATTACATCAGGGCCTCCTACAAAAAGTGAGAAATTAAGAGCATGAATGTACCTGTCAGTTGGTCTCATACCAGCTTGCCAAAACAATCTACTTTCTACATCTTGAAATTCATCAAAGTCTCTTTTGCTAAAAGGACTAGCTGTAGGTACCCCAGTGGAACCACTAGAAGAAGAAATAAATACCACGGCTTCTTCTCCCTTTACGCATAAATCTCCTATAATAGGTGCCACATCCTGCCTTTCTCTTACATCATGTTTAGTTAAAATAGGAAATTTAATTAAATCCTCTAAGCTTTGAAGGTCTTCCGGCTTTACATTTGCTTTATCAAAGCTCTGTTTATAGTAGGGTGACTTTGTATAGGATTCTGTAAGCTGCTCCTTTAATTGCTTTAGCTGATACACTTCTAATGCTTCCCTTGAAATAGTTTCTATCTCTTCATTCCAATATGCTCTGCTCATAATAAACCCCTCCAATTTTTATAGTTGGTGCTTTCTCTTATTTCTTAATAATCTCAGAACCATTTAACCCTGCTTTTTCAAAAGCCTGTTCTAAATCTCCAATGATGTCTTCTATATCTTCAATACCCACGCTTAGTCTATAGAACCCATTATGAAAAGCTTCTGGGTACAAATACTGTCTTTCATCTTCTTCTCCTAGAAATACGATTAAACTCTCATCATGACCTAATGAAACTGCTGAGGTAATCACCTTTAAATAGCTGGTTACTTTATTGTAAACATCATGATCTGCTTTAAGTCCAAAGGATAATACGCCTCCAAAGCCATTTATCATTTGCTTCTTAGCAATCTCATGACCCTTGTGGCTTTCTAAGCCTGGATAAGCCACAAAACTTACAAAGGGTAGGCTTTCTAAATACCTAGCTACCTTTAATGCATTTTCATTATGTTGTTTCATACGAAGTGGTAAGGTTACTGCCCCTCTCATAATAAGCCATGCATTAAATGGACTAATGGTTCCTCCTAAATTAATCATGGATTGGGCTTTGATTTGCTCTATAAGCTTTGTAGACCCAATTACGGCGCCGCCCATAGCATCGCCATGACCATTAATATACTTCGTTAAGCTTTCAATCACTAAGTCTGCTCCTAACTCTATAGGTCTCTGATTGTATGGGGATGCAAAAGTATTATCTACTGATAGGTAGGCCCCATGCTCATGTGCAATATTGGCAAGCTCCTTAATATCGCTTACTTTTAGTGTTGGGTTTCCTGGTGTTTCAATATGAATCAATTTTGTATTAGGCTTAATGGCTGCTTTTACTGCTGCTAAATCACTAGTATCTACAAGGGTTGTTTCTACACCATATTTAGTATTTAACAATTCATTAAACAATCTATAAACTGCAATATAGGTCACATCGGCAAAAATCACATGATCTCCTGAGTTAAGGAGTGCAAAGAAAGTCCCTGATAATGCTGCAACGCCTGAAGCTAACACAACGCAATCTTCTCCACCTTCAAGTACCGCCAACTTCTCTTGTAGGTACTGCTGATTGGCACCTCCATTTCTGGTATAAAGTGCTTTCCCAGCTGAGCTCCAATTAAGGTCAGTTGGGTCGTACGGTAATTCATAGCTATTAGCCATAGTAATGGGTCTTTTAATAGCTCCTGTATCTTGATCTACATCATTTCCCGCATGAACGGCTCTTGTTTGAATTCCAAATTCATTTCCATATTTTCTTTCTGGCATATCTCTTCCCCCTCCTATGTTAAACAAAAGGACTACTACCCTTTGTTAAAATGTATAATTTATAAGCATACTTTCTAGTTTTCAAAACGCTTTATTAGGATTTAATATTTGATTGGTATCAAATGCTCTTTTTAGATTTCTCATTAAGGTGATTTGTACTTCATTAGCATAATCTAAGTAGTACTTTAACTTAGTTAACCCTATGCCATGCTCTCCCGAAGGAAGTCCTCCTAATTCAGCTGCTTTTTGGTACAGGTCCTCAAGCACTAGCTGTAGTTTTTCTTGCCACTCCTCCTCCTTAAGTGTCCCTTTAATAATACATAGATGTACATTACCATCTCCTGCATGACCAAAGCTTTGAATAGCTACTTGATGGCGGTTTGAAATTTCTTGTGTATATTTTACAAACTCAGCACTTTTATTAATGGGTACCACGATATCAATGGGCTCTTGTACAGAGACACTTTCTACAGCTTTTACAATGGCACCTCGGATTTGCCAAGTTCTCTTAAAGCTCTCTTCATCCTCTAATACCAAGAAATCTAGAGCATTATGCTGATAGCATAACTCTCTTACCTTTTCATAGTTATCCCTTACATAACTTGCAGTATCTCCATCAAAGGTAAAAATCAAATATGCATTACCTTTATGAGTAGGAAACTCAATCTTTAAATACTGCTCTGATAAACTAATGGCTTCTTTTTGGACAAATTCAATAGCTGCTACATCTATACCTGAAGCTTTGATATCTAGTACTGTATCTATTCCTTCTTCTAAAGTTTGATAGGGCACAAGTACACTTCTTGCTATTTGTGGTTTAGGAATAAGCCTGAGCTTTGCCTCTGTAATAATACCCAGGGTTCCTTCTGAACCTATAAGTAAATCTTTAAGGTCTAGCCCTGTACTGTCTTTTATATTTTTGCTTCCCAGCTCTACAATGCTACCATTGGCTAAGACAACCTCTATGCTTCTGACATAGTCTCTTGTGACACCATATTTGACAGCTCTCATGCCACCTGCGTTGGTGCTGATATTACCACCTATGGTAGAAGCTTTCTCTCCTGGATCTGGTGGATAAAATAATCCATTACTTTCTGCAAAGGCTTGAACCTCTTCAAGTAAGACACCTGCCTGAACTGTTAATGTCATAGTCTCCTTATCTAAATGCTGTATACGATTAAGTTTGGTCAGATCAATGACAATACTGTCCTCTGTGGGAACTGTCCCTCCTGTAAGACCTGTCCCTGCCCCTCTTGGCACTACTGGAATATGATGTAGGTTAGCAAAGTCTAAGACTTTGCTAACCTCATCTGTAGAAGCTACAATGACTACTGCTGCTGGTTTTACTTTAATATGGCCAAGATGGTCTGAATAATATTTTTCATCTATGCCTGCTGTAATGACCCTATTTTCATCTTCAATTAATGCTTTCAGTTGCTCGAACATTTTTATCCCCCCTCTTTCACCATATTTATAAACACTTTAGTTGAAGCTTTGTTGGTTTATTTCCCCCACTTGGTGGTATACCACTCTGGTTTTTGGAAACCACTAAATTGATATTCACTACTTTCGATTACTTTATTAAAGGCTTCAGACTCAACAATCTCTAAAATGTCTTTAGCAAACTTACTGTCTACCTCACTTGTTCTTACTGCGATGATGTTCTTCATATCCTCTACTAAGACTTCTTTGTAGATTGCAGTATTTAAATCAATGCCTGCGGATAAAGCATAGTTACCTGGAATAGCTGCTAAATCTGCACTATCAAGTGTTCTTGGAAGCTGCGCCGCTTCTACTGGTGTAATCTTTAGGTTAAGTGGATTTTCTAGTACATTTTTTTCACTAAACTGAGCTACTTCTACTGTTTCATCAATCTTTAATAAACCTGCTTTTTGTGCTTCTAATAAAGCACGTCTTAGATTTGTTACATCATTAGGAACTGTAAAGGTAGCACCCTCTGCTACTTCACTAACATCTTTATACTTGTTAGAGTAAAATCCAAGCCCTGCTGTTGGAATATTAATGAGCTTTGTAAGCTCTAATTGATGCTCTTTCTTGAAGTTCTCAAAGTACACATTATGTTGAAATACATTAACATCTACTTCACCTTTTCCTAATGCTAAATTAGGCTGTACATAATCACTAAACTCAATAATTTCTACTTTATAGCCCTTCTCTTCAAGTGATGGTTTAATCGCATATTTCACCATGTCTCCATAAGGTCCTGGGCAGGTTCCAAACTTAATAGTTGTTTTTTCTACTTGTGTGCTTTGACTTACATCACTACTTGCACCAGCTGTACTTGCTGCTCCTTGTGATCCACTTCCACAGCCTACTAAAGTTCCAAGTCCTAAAATGATTGCACCTATTCCATAAACTAATCTTCTTTTCATATATTCCACTCCCCATATTTTTATTTTTAAATTTTTATAGCTTCTTAAACCAACTTACTTTTTAGTTAAATTAACGGCTATCCTTTCTCCCACCATTTGAATAAGCTGCACTACTACCACTAATAAAATAACGGTAATAATGAGTATATCTGTTTGATAACGTTGATAGCCATAGCGAATAGCTAAGTCACCTATTCCGCCACCACCGACAGTTCCCGCCATGGAAGAATAACCGATGATACTAATTAATGTCACAGTAATAGCTCTTACAATACCAGGTAAGGCTTCTACTAATAGCACGTCAAAAATAATATATTTAACACTAGCTCCCATAGCCAGTGAAGCTTCTATCACACCTTTATCTATTTCAGAAAAAGCACCTTCTACAAGTCTTGCTAAAAAGGCTACTGCTGCTACTGTAAGTGGTACGGTTACTGCCTTTGCTCCTATAGTGGTGTGTAATAAAAAATCTGTAAAAGGATAAAGTAGGACCAGCAAAATAATAAATGGAATGGAACGAATAATATTAATCACAAATCCAGAGATTGCATTAACCACTTTATTTTTGTGTAACAAAGGAGAAGCTGTGATATAAAGTAATAAGCCAAGAACCGTCCCCAAAACGATTGCAATAATCATGGATATCCCTACCATGTAAACAGTTTCTGTTGTTGCCTGCCATAGAGCTTCTATTAATTCACCTGTTTTCATGCGATTTCACCCTCCTTTGGAATAATTAATTCTATTTCTTCAATATTTTCTCCTATATACTTAAGTGCCTCATTAATAGCTTTAACTTCTCCCTCTATACTAACTACCAAGACACCCACTGGCTTTTCTTGAATGTAATCAATGTGACCATGTAGAATGTTAAGTACAACATCATACTTCTTGTTGGTATAAGCAATAATAGGCTCTAGGCTCTTGTCACCCCTATAAGTCAGCTTGATGATTTCCCCCTTCGCTGCATTAATAATCTCCTCTGGTACCTTTATCTGAGTCTTTACTAATCTTTTGGTTAATGCTGATTGGGGACTAGCAAATAACTCGTAAGCGCTATTAACTTCTACAATTTCACCTTGACTCATTACTGCTACTTTTGAGAACAACCTTTTAGCTACCTCTAGTTGATGCGTGATAAACACAATAGTAATCCCCAACTTAGCATTAATTCCTTTTAAGATATCCACAATTTCCTCAGTTGTTTGCACATCTAATGCAGAAGTTGCTTCATCGCAAAGTAAAATCTTTGGATTCGCTGCTAAAGCTCTTGCTATACCTACCCTTTGTTTTTGCCCACCACTTAAACTAGCTGGATAAACATTTTCTTTATCTTCTAGGCCCACTAGCTCAAGTAATTCTTTAGTTCTAGTTTGCCTTTGAGCTTTAGGGTAATCCTGGACTTTAAGAGCAAACTCTATATTCTCCCCTACTGTTTTTCTTGAGATTAAATTAAAGTGTTGAAAAATCATGCCGATTTTCTTTCGTAATCCCCTAATCTCTCTAGAAGAAAGTTTTGTTACATCCTCTCCCTCTACAAAAACACTGCCTGAAGTAGGCTTTTGTAATCCATTAATGGTTCTTACTAAGGTGCTTTTACCTGCGCCACTCCCCCCAACTATTCCAAAGATTTCTCCTGGTTCTATATGAAGTGATACATTACTAACGGCATTAACGATTTGATTTTTTTGTTTAAAGCTTACATTTACTTGTTCAAAACGAATCATTGTAGCACCTCCTAAAAATGTTTTTTTATTTGCGTTAATCTCTCTAAAGCTAGCTCTAGTGTTTCTGGTTTTTTAGCAAAGTGGAAACGTATATATTGATTAACAGGTTCTTTGAAAAAACTAGAACCTGGTACAGCTGCTACGCCTACTTCTTTAATAAGTCTTTTTGCAAATTCGTAGTCTGATGAAACACCAAATTCTTCAATATCAACCATGACATAATAAGCACCTTCTGGCTTAAAGTACTTAAGTCCTATGCTATCAAGCCCTGACAAGAACAACTCTCTTTTCTTTCCGTATAACGCTGTAAGTTCTTTATAGTAGTCATCTTCTAATTTAAGTCCTACTGTTGCAGCTTCCTGAAGAGGGGCTGCTGCTCCTACTGTTAAAAAGTCATGTATCTTTTTACATTGATCAATAATAACCTTCGGTGCTATTACATAACCTAATCTCCAACCTGTAATGGAATAAGTCTTTGAAAGTGAACTACAAGAAATAGTTCTCTCAAACATGCCAGGTAGCGATGCAAAGTAATGATGTTTATATGGTTCAAAAACGATATGCTCATAAACTTCATCTGTAATGACATAAGCGTCATACTCTTTAACAAGCTGTGCAATGTCTAGTAGCTCTTCTTTAGTAAATACCTTTCCAGTTGGATTAGATGGATTACAGAGAATCAAAGCTTTAGCACCTGCTTTAAAAGCTGCTTCAAGTTCCTCTTTATCAAAGTTAAAGGCAGGTGGTTTAAGTGGAATGTAAATGGGCTCAGCTCCACAAAGCACTGTATCTGCTACATAGTTCTCATAAAAAGGTGAGAAGATAGCAACTTTGTCACCGCTATCGCAAATAGCCATCATAGCTGTCATCATGGCCTCTGTACTACCACAAGTGACTACGATATTTTCATCTGGGTTTAATTTAATCCCCATAAAATGTTCTTGCTTCTTGGCTAAAGCTTCTCTAAAATTTTGTGCTCCCCAAGTCACTGCATATTGGTGCGGCCCCTCTATGGCTACCCTTTGTAATTCTTCTATTAATGCCTTAGGTGGATCAAAATCAGGAAAACCTTGTGAAAGGTTAATAGCCCCATGTTGATTAGCAATACGCGTCATCTTCCTAATCACGGATTCTCCAAACCCATCTAATCTATGACTTAACTTACTCATCTTGTTTCCTCCCTTTAATTAACCTTGATCTTGTAGTTTCTTTCATTTTTCCGTGTTTTTCTGCCTACTTCATTTAAAAGTAATATTTTACAAACTATAAAAGCTGCTTTCTTAAGATAAGAAAGCAGCTTTTAAAATTCACTATGCTACATACTCTTATCTTCCAAACCACTTCTGGTTTGCTGGAATTAGCACCTTGAGCATTTTATAACATGTTCAGGTTGCCGGGCGTCACTGGGCCAGTCCCTCTGCCTCTCTGGATAAGAAATTATTCACTTGGTTTTATTTCCTAGTTGTTTTATATGTTTAGTAGTATATTTTTATTTTTTTAAATTGTCAACTATTTTTTAATATATTTTTTTATTTTATTTTCTTTTTAATTTCCCTTGAAGTTACTAGGAATTTCTTTTTTTATAGAACCATTAATGGATAAGTTTTATTTATTATTATTTTCTTATTTGCTTTAGTCTTTGACTATCAATAACTTTTTCTTTTTGGACTGTCACATTTTTAATTCCTTTAAAATAAATATATTTACTAGGAATTAAATTTGATGTATACTCTCTTTAATTTAAAAAATTTGATATATTGTAAAATTTATTACCAATTTAAAGGAGGTTATTTTATGAAATTTGAATCAAAGGTTATCCATGGTGGTATCTCTGAAGATGCCTTTACAGGCGCAGTTAATATTCCTATTTATCAAACATCTACTTTTAGACAAGAAGGGATTGGTAAACATAAAGGCTTTGAATATGCACGCACAGGTAATCCTACAAGACAGGCTTTAGAAGAACTTATTAAAGATCTAGAAGGTGGCATCGCTGGTTTTGCTTTTGCTTCTGGTTTAGCCGCTCTTTCTACAGTCCTTATGCTTTTTAAAACAGGAGACCATATTCTTCTATCTGATAATGTCTACGGTGGTACTTTTCGAGTAGTCGATAAGGTATTCGTTCATCTTGGCATTTCTTATTCTCTAGTAGATACTTCCGACCTTGAAGCTGTTCAAAAAGCTATCACGCCTACTACTAAAGCCATCTTTATTGAAACACCTACTAATCCATTAATGAAAATCACAGACCTATCAGCAATTAGTACACTTGCCAAAAGTCATAACCTCATTTCGGTTGTTGACAACACGTTTTTAACCCCTTATCTTCAACGTCCTATAGAACACGGCATAGACATTGTTGTTCATAGCGGCACCAAATATTTAGGCGGACATAGTGATGTGGTTGCTGGGCTTGTAGTTGTTGCTCATGAAGACCTTAAAGAACGACTTGGCTTTTTACAAAATGCTGTAGGTGGGATACTTGGTCCCCAAGATAGCTTTTTACTTATAAGAGGTATTAAAACATTGGCTATTAGATTAGAAAAGGCTCAAGCTAATGCTAAAGCGATTGTTGATTTCTTACACACTCTACCTCAGGTAAGTAAAATCTATTATCCAGGTTTAGGCGCTATGATTTCTTTTGAACTTAGTGACCCCGAGGTCGCTCTAAAGCTCGTAGAAAATGTTAAACTCATTGCTCTGGCAGAAAGTCTAGGAGGCGTAGAAAGTCTTATTTGCCTTCCAGCAGCTATGACGCATGCTTCTATTCCTGTAGAACAAAGAAAGGCCTTAGGTATAACAGATGGTTTACTTCGTCTTTCTGTAGGCATCGAAGATGCTGACGACTTGATAACTGATTTAACCCATGCACTTAATCTTTCTATCTCTGAAGGAGGTACATCTCATGCACTATATTAATGATATTCGTGAACTTATTGGTAATACCCCACTCTTAAAACTCAATCATATTTCTCCTAATCCTGATATTAATATCTTTGGTAAACTAGAATATCTAAACCCAGGGGGAAGTGTTAAAGACCGTATTGGCCTAAAGATCTTAGAAGATGCCGAAAAAAATGGGCTACTTAAACCTGGCTATACCATCATCGAAGCTACTGCTGGTAATACCGGTATAGGCCTTGCCATGGCTGCCTTTGAAAAAGGCTATCAACTTAAAATTGTTATTCCTGCTAAGTTTGCTATTGAAAAACAAATACTAATGCGCGCCTTAGGTGCAGAATTAATTGTTACTCCAACAGAAGAAGGTATTGAAGGTGCTGTTCAAAAAGCAGAAGAATTAGCAAAGCAAATCCCAACTAGCTTTATGGCTAAACAGTTCGATAATCTCTCTAATAGAGAAGCTCATCGTCAAACAGGTAAGGAAATCTATGATGCCCTTGATGGGAAGATAGATATCCTCGTAGCAGGAGCAGGCTCCGGTGGTACTATTATTGGCATTGCCTCCTATTTAAAAGAGAAAAATCCCAACATCAAAATTGTACTCAGCGACCCTAAAGGCTCTATTCTAGGAGGTGGGGAAGAAGGTACCTACCATATTGAAGGTATTGGTAATCATTTCATTCCTTCTTTATTTGATGCTTCCTATGTCGATGAGGTAGAGAAAATTTCCGATGAAGAAGCTTATTACTATGTACAGCTATTAGGCAAAAAAGAGGGTGTATTGGTTGGTTCTTCTTCTGGTGCAGCTATGGCTGGTGCCATTAAGCAAGCTTATAAAGCTAATGGTAAGGTTAATATTGTAGCCATCTTCCCTGACCGAAGCGAGCGCTACTTTAGCCAGAATCTTTATAACTTCGATATGAATCTCTCTGACTATCGCTTTAATGACCTATTTGATAGTTGGGCTACTCATTATGACGAAACTGTTTACACAAAAAAGGGTGAGTATTATGAAGTCTTTAAAAACTACGAAGAAATTTTAAGAGAAACTGTCTCTTTTATTAATTCACCTACTTCTGCTACAGTCTTAGATATTGGTTCTGGTACAGGTAATCTAGGAGCCGTTGCAGCTAATTCAGGTTATAAAGTAACTGCCATTGAGCCAAATGCTAAAATGAGAGAATTAGCGTCAGCTAAATATCCTCATATTCCTGTTCAAAATGGTTCTTTTCTCTCTTTAGATATTCCTGATGCAAGCGTGGATGCTATTATTTCTAGCTACGCTTTCCACCACTTACAAGATGAAGAAAAAGCTAAATCTATAGCCTTTATGGCTTCTAAGCTTCGCCAAGGCGGTCAAATTATTATTGCAGATACCATGTACGAATCTCCCGAGGCTGCTTCAGCTGTATTAAATTGGGCTGAAAACTATGGCTTTACTCATCTTGCTCAGGATTTAAAAACTGAATTCTATACCACTCACGAAATCCTCGCTCATGCATTTGAAACGGCTAATTTCCGGGTAAGCTTTAAGCAAATGAATCAATTCGTATGGATTTTAGTTGCCACTTTGAACGCATAGTTTATCATATTCATACTCCTAAACCGCATAAACTATTACGACACCTTATGATAAAGGAGTGTTACTTATGTTTGATCCAAGAGATACTTGCCTTTTAGATGATGCACTTGCAAGATTTGATGAACTTGTAAACGCTCCTTGTCTACATGAGCTGACTCATTTCCCAGTATCTCCTTCTGAGACTCCTCCTGCCTGCTTAGGCTTTATTCAAATTGAAGGCTTTCCTGTCACAGATACCTTTAAAGCATTTTCCTTTGTTTTAAATGCTCTAGAAAGCCTTCAAATAACCATTGGCTATGTTATACAAGTGCGCAATGAACAACTTTCTATTTATATTGGTATTAAAGGGGATGAATTTTTCTGCGTTGCTCTTGAAATTTTAAAAAATGGGCTAATTCAAACCTTTCCTGGTATTCAACTTCATGAATTAACACCTGAGGAAAGTTGTGAACTAATTGATCAGCTCTTTAGTCCTTGTAAACATAACTCACTTGCAACTATTTCTGTTATCCCTAATACAAGTACCACAACACCCATACTCACTTCATTTAATAATTTAATGGGAAGAAATGAGGACTTTGTTCTTTTTTTATTAGCAACACCCGTGTCTCTTTGTCACATACGATCTATACTCAACGAACTTATTTGTCTATTTAATATCTTGTCTGGCTTCTCTCAAGGTAATCATACTGCTTCCAAAGGCTTAAATAAGAATGGTTCTACTACTGTTACACGTTCTAATACCGAAACCAATGGTAGGAGTTGTACAGACACAAATACTTCTGGCAGTAGTCATAATTCTTCTCAATATAAAAATATAACATCTTCTACTTCTCTTTCTTTAGCAAATAATAAATCTCTGGGAGTTAGCCTGCTTTGTAATGACTCTTGTGGACACGCAACTAATACTAGCCGTGCTTCTGCTGAGGGTATTACTAATAGTGAAGCTGTTGCTTGTTCTAATAGCCGCCTTACTGCTACTAATCTAACAGAAAACGAAGCCATCGTTTTTAGTATTCAGAATAAGTGCGTCGTAGATGCCTTAGCTACTCTTAATTTACTTATCACCCGCTATACCAACTTATTAACCTTACCTGCCTTTGAATTTGGCGCCTATCTTATAGCACCTTGTTTATCAACAACAGTTCGTGGTGCTTATACTTACTTAGGTGTTGCTGATGACCCCTCCTCTACTATAGGTCCTACGGTTGTTAATGTATGGGATCATTGTAATAGTAGCTTCTGCACTATCTTGAAGGAGTTACAATGCTTTAATCAACCCTTCTTTGAATCCTGTTCTTCGAAAGATTGTCTTTCTAGTACTACTATTATTAGCGGATTAGAATTTATAAGCACTCTATATTTTGTGTAAATATAGAGTGCTTGTTCACAATATTTATTCGATATGCTATACTGATTTCAATAATAGCCTCTATTTATAGGCTTAATAAGGGAGGGTTTGTCTTGTCCGTTGTTTCATACAAATGTCCTAACTGTGGGGGAGATTTAGGCTTTGATCCAGAATCTCAAAAACTCAAGTGTGAATACTGCTTTAGTAGCTTTAATGAGCAAGAGTTAGAAGTTTTGACAACAGAGAAAAGTTATAATGAGCCCGGTGAAGAATTTATAGAATATGGTAATGATGCTACTGCTGAAGAAGGCACCACCATGCTCTATACTTGTCCTAGTTGTGGTGCTCAAATCGTTACTGATGAAGTAACCTCTGCTACACTTTGTTGCTATTGTCATAATCCTGTCGTTTTCTCAAAACAACTTTCCGATGAATTTAAACCATCAAAAGTAATTCCCTTTAAAAAAAGTAAAGAACAAGCACTAGAAACATTTCTTGCTTGGCGAAAGAAAAAACATTTTTTACCTGATGATTTCTCCTCTCCTAGTCAACTTGAAAAAATCGCTGGGATCTATATTCCCTATTGGCTAGTAGATTGTGATACCTCTGGCTATATGAGAGCAACTGGTAAAAAGATAAAATCTTGGACTAGTGGAAGCTATCGCTACACTCAGACAGATATCTATGCTGTATCTAGGGCTGCTTCTATGTCTTTTGATTACTTGCCTCATGATGCTTCCAAAAAAGCTGATGACCTGGTAATGGAGAGTATCGGTCCTTATAATTATGATGATCTTGAAACCTTTTCTTTTTCTTATCTAACAGGGTTTATTGCTGAAAAATATGATGTAGATAAAGATACCATTTATCCAACTATTAAATCTAGGGTAGAACGTGCTGTTGAAACAGAGCTTCGTAACTCCATTCATGGCTACACCACAACTGCTGTAGGTGGTAAAAATGTTCAAATTCATCGCACCCGTTTTCACTATACTTTGATGCCTGTTTGGATGTTAACTTATATTTATAAGGGGCAGACTTACATGTTTGCTATGAACGGTCAAACTGGTAAGACTTTTGGTAGCTTACCAATATGTAGCAAAAAGCTTAACTTTCTATTCCTTTGGGTATTCCTCATTACTTTTGCTGTTGTCTTTTTTGCATTAGCTTATACAGGAGGTCTTGCCTAATGAAACGTAGAATGAGTTCTTTAATATTTACTTTAATATGTTTTTTTACTTTATGTAGCTCTCTTATGGCTGCTGTGCCTAGAGTTAATGACTTAGCTGATTTACTTAACCTTGATGAGATTGAAAGTTTAGAGAAAAAGCTTGATATACTTAGTGAGACTTACCAAATGGAAACAGTCATAGTCACCACCAATGATGCTGAAGGAAAAACTGCCACAGCTTATGCTGATGACTTCTATGATACAAACGGTTATGGCTATGGTGACAATTGGGATGGGATTCTCTTTTTGATTGATATGGATAACCGAGAGTTAGCTATCTCTACTAGCGGACTAAGTGCTAAATATGTAGATGATAGGCGCATTAATACCCTAATGGATACTATTGCCCCGTACCTTACTGATGCCAATTATTATCAAGGCTGTATTACATTTATTAATGGTGTAGAGACCTACTTTAAATCTGGCATTCCTTCTGATAGCCATTTGATTTTCGAAGATGGTAAAAAACCATTTACCAATAGCTATGGTACTCCTCTGACTGCAAAAAATTACTTAGTCTATGCAGGTATTGCCTTTCTTGCAGCACTTGTAATGGCTTCTATTGTCAGAGCTATTATCAGTTATCGCTATAAGCATCCACGTCATACCGTTCCTGCTACTTTGCCAGACAGACTATCTGTCAACTATACTGAAAAGCAGGATCAATTTATTTCAACTCATACTACAAGAACTAAGATTGAGACCTCAAATTCTGGCAGAGGTGGTGGCGGTGGTGGTTCCTCCATGCATACTTCCAGCAGCGGTAGAAGTCATGGTGGTGATAGTAGAGGTTTTTAAAAGGTACGTTCTAATTAGCTTATTATAATCAACACTATCATTTTTCTAAAATAAAAACTAGGTTATCCTTCTATTCTGATAACCTAGTTTTTATTTATCATTCATTTCTATCTATTTTATCGTATCTCTTTATTCTCATCTTTATTTAGCGACTATTTTTACCAAGATCCTCCTCCACCTCCCCCAGAGCCCCCTCCTGATGAACCTCCTCCTGAATCTCCTGAAGAGCTTGATGGATTAGAACTCATTGTTACTTCTACTGAGCACATCATTCTATATAAACGATTAATAAATCCATTACTATTAGAGTACTTCCCTTCATACCAACTAGGAGGGCTTTCTATATAATCATTAAATTTCTCCATATCCTTTTGGCTTATATTTAATGCCATTATATAAGCAAACATATCTTCAAAATAATTAGTATGATCCTCTTTAAGCTTTTTTAGTTCTCTATGATCTATATTCTGTATGTATTTTTTAAAACCTTTGAGCTCTAGATATAGCTTTTCGCCATAAGGCGTTCTTTTTATCATCTTCTGAATAACTTTGAACATAACTACCAAGCATACTTGATTCATTACAGTAACTGGTATTAATTCTCCATAGTCTCTTAGAAGTGGCCAAAGAAGTATTACTCCACCTAGCCCCATAAATATAATCCCCCATATAATAAATGGTATACTTTGAACTAGGTCTTCTTTACTTATGCTTGTTGTTAATACAATAATACCTGAAGTAAAACAAATAATAGCCCAGAACACTATATCTAATCGTCCTCCATAGGCAAAACTGATATAAGTAACACTAACATGGGATAGAATAGCTAAAATAATGGCTAGTACTTTGGCCCTATCTGCACCTTTTTTAAATAAATGAGCTCGTTTATCCTTTTCATTCACTAGCTTTTTTACTTTATTAACTGTTTTATAAAAAGTATCTCTCAATTTCTCTTCATCAACTCTATCTCTACGATTAAATAATCCTTTAAAGAAAACCGCTTCTGCTTTATCCCCTCCATCATAGGCTTTTAACTTTTCAATTTCAAAAGAATTAGATGCTTTATATTTACTATCTTCATCTCTCATATCTATAATTCTTAAATAACCTTTTTGAGCTAAACTAAATAGTAAAGATATGGCATCTTTATTGCTTGCTTTGCCTTTATAGATCATCCCTACTTCTGCACTACTAAGCCCCTCTGGTAGATACGTACATTCTTCTATCTTCTCCCTTGGATTCCTAGCAAATATTAACCAAAGTAATAGAACTACTATCAGTGTTGCTATGGGAAGTATTATTAAAGTATTTAAATTAATACTCCAACTTACATTATCCCTAGTAGCTGTAAAATACCCTTCTGGTAGCTCTATACGAATCGTCAAGGCTTCACCTGACTGAAGTGAACCTTCATAATAGCCTATAATACGGTTTCCTTCTACCTCATAGTAAACACCTTTATAACTTGTATTCCCTTTAGCCCCTACTGAAAAGTCTATTTGATTAGCATCAAAAGCCTTTGGCATTTCTATTTCAAAACTCACATTACTTATACTCGTATCCCACTCATTACCTATAATATTAAAGTAAAATTCATCATAGCCTTTCCCCACATCTTTTCCCAAATCATAAGTATAAGTTAATAAATAGTACTGATCCCCTGTCACAGTTACCTGGGGATCGCCTATTTTGATAACCTTATCATTTCCTTCCGTATGGTAAGTACTCACTATGTTAGATTTCATATCTGATACCTTTGCAATAACCTGTGAAACTGTCCCATCTATGCGTGTGACTCTATTTTTTATAGGTATCTTTCGGTAAATCCCATGCCTCTGGGCAATAAAATTAACGTCTATATCTTCTCTGATGTTAAATATATTTTCTTCGCTTACTTCAACCTTCACTTTGTAAGCTTCAATACTATATCCTCCATCATCTGCATAAAGTGGTATAACCAATAAAATAAAACCTAATAAAAAGAACAATAAACGTTTCATAAATCCCCCTTCGTATATCACTGAACTCTTCTTCTCCTTAATCACCTATATAAGCAACCATTGACTTTTCTACTGAAGCTATGATTTCATGTAAACGATTAGTAAATCCACTGCTATTAAAGTGTGGTCCATCATACCAAGTAGGTTGAGTTTCTATTAAGCTATTGAATTTTCCCAGTTCCTCCTTACTTATATTTAGTGCTACCATGTAAGCTAGCATCTCATCAAAGTAGTTTTCATGATTCTGTTTAAATCTCATAAGTCCTTCATGGCTTACATTCTCTAAATATCTTCTAAATCCCCGGATTTCTAGATACAACTTTTGTCCATAAGGTGTCCTTATCCTCATATTTAGAATAAGTTTGTACATAAGTCCAGACCCTACCATACTTAATGTAATTACTGGAATTAATTCTTGATAATCTCTTAAAAGTGGCCACAAAGTATATATACCTGAACCCCCACTAATTATGAGTAAAAGCATGCTATATATATATCCTATTTCACTAAATAGCGCTAATCCCACAATCCCTAACGTTATAGAAATACAAGCGGGTAATATGTAAACTTGCATTCCTCCATAAGTAAAACTTTTATAAATAACTGTAATATAAGATAAAGTAGTTAAAATACCAGCTATTAACCTTGCTCGCTTTACACTTTTCCTAAATAAATACTCTCGTCTCACTCTAGCTTCTACTATCTGCCCTATTTTTCTAAGTGGAAGGCCTCCCCTCTCCCATAGTTTCTTTTCCTCCACTCTGCTTCTATATTTAAATAACTCTTGGAAAAAAATCTTTTCAGCTTCATCTTCCCCATCATAATCTTTTATCTTTTCAAGGGCAAAAGAATTAGGAGTTTCTTTTATTCTATATCCAAGTATCCTTTCTGAGTATAGGTTTCGCTCTACGTTAAATGACTTTTCTTGATTATTCAAATCTATAATTCTTAAGTATCCCTTTGAAGCTAAGCTAAATAGTAGTGATATCACATCTGTATTGGTCAACTCACCACGCCAAATCATTCCCACCTCAGCACTGTTAAACCGTTGAGGTGGATAAGTATATTCTCTTATTTGCTCTCTCGGATTCCTACCACACACCATACATAGCATCAGGACAATAACCAGTGTCACTATTGGTATTAGTATTAAAGTATTTGGGCCAGTACTCACTGTGTTAGATTTCACATCCGATACCTTTGCAATAACCTGTGAAACTGTACCATCTATGCGTGTGACTCTATTTTTTATAGGTATCTTTCGGTAAATCCCATGCCTCTGGGCAATAAAATTGACGTCTATATCTTCTCTGATATTAAATATATTTTCTTCGCTTACTTCAATCTTCACCTTGTAAGCTTCAATACTATATCCTCCATCATCTGCATAAAGTGGTATAACCAATAAAATAAAACCTAATAAAAAGAACAATAAACGTTTCACACCTCTCACCTCTTGTATCCTTAAATACTTTCACCTCCTTCATTATATATTATTTTGATTTTTTAAACAATTTTGCATTTAATCTTGATTTTGGGGTAAATAATAAATTTTAAGCTGATTATCTTCATATTTAGCTGTGCTTATTTCGTGATGTCTAAGTTTTTGAGGCAATGTAAAGCTTCTCTTTTCATTCTTAATGGTTAAAGTTAGTTCATCCCCTTGCTGAGAAAGCTTCAACTCCTTTTTATCTACAAAAGGAATATGAATGTTTAAACTATACCCTTCTTGTAATTTCTGTACTTCAAATATTTTGTCTTGAAATAAAATATCCTCCGGCAAATGCTCTTTATAAATCTGACTACCTACTTGTTCTAGCATTGAATAGCACCTAAGTTCTTTATCCATGAGTCCTACTTTAAAGACAGGTAGACCTTTAAAGCTTTCCTCTATATCATTAAGACTTTGCTCCTGCAGTTTTATCCATGCATTAAAATATCCCTCCATAGAATCTTTTGGGAAAATCTTATTAATAATAATGGCATCCACATTATAGTCATATAAATGCAGATAGGAAAAACTTCTCTTGGCTTCTTTTATAACTATTTTTTCAGGTGTTGTTACAATTCTAATGCTTACTACTTTTTTATCCATCATAAGGCCATGAAGTTCATCAATTTTCGTATAGAGCTTTTCCATCTCTACAAATACGTCATCTTTAGGCATAGGAATTTTAGTAGTACTTTCTACTATTGGGCCTGCAAGCTTAGCAGCTTTTCTTTTCATAGGGAATAATTTCTCCATCCACCACCTAAACACATCTGGAAACTTAAGAAGAGACATAGTTTCCCCTGTTGGTGCACAGTCTACAATTAGTACATCATATAGGCCTTCATCATATATTTCTTTAATCTTAATAAGAGACAATAATTCCCCTAATCCCGGAAATACTAATAACTCTTCTGTTTCTATACCATCTTTAGCTTTTAAAGTTAGTAGCTGTTTAAAATAAGCCTTGATATTTCCCCAAGCCATTTCATTTTCTATAACCGTATCAATCTCCATTCCATAGAGATTCTCTGCTATTTCTTTAGCTGAATTGCCTAATTTTATATCAAAGGAATCACTTAAACTATGGGCTTCATCTGTGCTCACGATTAATACACGTTTTCCCCTTGCTGCTATATGAGCTGCTGTACATGCAGCAATACTAGTCTTACCAACTCCACCTTTTCCTGTATATAATATGACTCTCATTAAAATCACTCCTCACTAAAATCAATTTCTATCTTTTTAGACCTGCCATTAGCTCTCGTACTTTGTTTAATATCTTTATTAGTTATGTCTTGCTTTTCCTTTTCTGAATTATAACTTTGATTATTCGCCTTACTTCTAACTCCCTCTGCATCTGCAGACTCTCTAGAATCATCCTTCCAAAACATTGTCCAAGCAACCTCTTTTATAAAGCTTAATGCTTCCTCTTCTGCTAACTCTACATGTGCTCTCATTCCCTTTGGCATTATTTCTTTAATTGCTTCATATTCAAGCTGTTTAGCTTGTAATAATTTTTTTAACGCTAGTTTATTCATATGAACACCTCTTTCTATTCGAAATAAATATTTAGTGCTCCATCTTCCCATTTAGCTGAAGAAATGCTGTATTTCTTCATCACATTTGGTAGTGGAATATTCCTTTTGAAATTACCAATCTTAATAATGACATCTGTCCCTGATTCAAATAAATCAAAATCTGCTTTAGTAGAAAATGGTACTAGGACTTGAAGCTTGTAGCCTTTATCTGTTTTTTCAAAGGTTTCATTTTGAGTACATTTCAGTACCTTGAAAATTTCTTTATCTTGAAGTGAGTCTCTTGTAATACGCGTAAGTGCTTCAACACCATTCAAATCTACTTCATACCATTTCATACTATAGATAGGCATATGTGAGAATGCTAATTGAATTTCTTCTAAATACTTTTCTTGAAGGGTCTGCCACTGTTTAAAAAATGGGTTATCTATATCCTTTGGTATCATTCGATTAATGTATATGGCATCTACATTAAAGTTATATAAATTTAAGTACATATAACTACGCTTAGTTTCTTCTACTACCATCTTTTCTGGAATGGTTACAATTCTAATGCTACAAATCTCTCTATTCTTTAGAAGTGCTTGTAATTCACTTAATGTCATATATAATCTCTCTATATCATTCATAGCCGTTTGATCTGGTAAGTCTACTTTAAAAGCCACCTTAGAAATAGGCCTTAATACCTTAAGGGCCACTTTTTCTATTGGAAACAGTTTCTCCATATACCAAGCAAAAAGCTCTGGAAATTTTAAAAGTGATAAGGTCTCTCCCGTTGGCGCACAATCTACAATAATAAGCTCATATTCCCCTGCTGTATAAAGCTCTTGTATTTTAATGAGTGAAAATAATTCCTCAATACCTGGGAATACTATAATATCCTCTAACGCTTCACTGGCTTCCTTGTTCTCTCCTACCTTCATTAAATTTCTAAGTGCTTTAGAAATGGTACCATAGTGTTTCTCCATCTCATAATTATGATCTATCTCTAAAGCATATAAATTCTCTATTACTTCGGTTGGCTCTTCTTTTATAGGTTTTTCAAACAAATCACTGAGATTGTGTGCGGCATCTGTGCTTACAATTAAGGTTTTAATGCCTTCTCTAGCTGCTTTGACCCCATGAGCGGCTGCAGTGCTTGTTTTACCTACACCGCCTTTTCCTGTAAAAATAATAATTCTTCCCATAATAACACTCTCCTTAATTCGATTTACGATTAGTTCTTCACTCGAAGTATCTATTTAAAAAAATAACTTAGCTAACTAAGTTATTCTATGGTTATTCGTTTTACCGGCTTAGATTTAGTGACCTCTTCTGTCTCTTGCTTTCCCTTTTTTAAGATTTTTATTGCTTTATTTAAAATACTATACATTACACGCTTTTCTTCTTCATCTAATTCTGCATTTAGGGCTTTAAAATAATATGTCAATTCTTCTATTTCCTTTTTTACAAAAGCTTCTCCCATTGCCGTAAGGCTAATAAATACTACTCGCTTATCTTCTACATCCCTTTGGCGCTGAGCTATTTGTTTCTTTTCTAGTCTCGTAATAACACCAGTTGCTGTGTTCAGTGGTGCATGAATATAATCTGCTACCTCTGTCATATTGACTTGCTTCTTCCTATATAAAAGTAGCAAGGCTAGTATTTCATTCTTGGAATAATCCAAAAAAGCACTATTCCATTCTTCTGGGAAGAATAGAAACTTAAATTCATCTATATATGCATAGATTAGTTCTTCAATATTAAATCCATCTTTTGCCATAATTATACCTCATCATTTACTTCGTGCCTCGAAGTATATTTTTATATTATGCTTATATTTCTAAATTGTCAATGTTTTTATTTTTAATTTGGGCTCTGATAGATAAATTTGTTGGTATTTAAATATAACACAGCGGACTTACTCCCAAAGATCCTTTACTCAATAAAAATCTGCAGAAAACACTTTCCAAAATGGACAAGGTGCATAAGGAAGCAACTATTGAATCACTAACAATAATAAGATAGACAGTCAACAGCTACATCATGTATAAAACTTTATAGCTTGGAATTTGGCCTCCAATGACAATAGGAAGAAAATATGATAAAATGCTACATATAATTCGTCATATATTATAAATGAGGAAAGATGATGATAGTGAGACCAAGTGAATATTTGGAAAAAAGATTACAAGTAACGTTAAACCAACACGTGGAAAAAATGATTGACCAAGATACAAAAGTTATATTATTTCCTGCTGGACACACGGTGCTCTGGGAGGGTGATACGTCATCATATCTATATTATATCATTCAGGGCGTTGTAAGAGGATATTACATTGATAGTAAGGGCAATGACATAACAAAATGTTTTTGTGCTGAAGACGATTTCTTTTCAACAGAGGGCTTTAGAATATCTTCCCCTGCGACGTTCACTATTGAATGTTTGGAAGACTGCAAATGCTTTCAATTCCCATATGCATTACTCAAAAGCATTGTGAATACTAATAAAGGCATTGGTGATTTGGTAAGCCATTTATTTCAAGTGGAAGTAAGCAAACAAGAAGATCGAATCAAAAAGCTTATGTTGCTAAATGCAGAAGAGCGTTACCTCACTTTTTGCAATGATTATCCACACCTACACAACAGAATTGCTCTAAAATATATAGCTTCCTACATTGGTGTGCATGCGGCTTCACTAAGCCGTATAAGGAAACAGCAAAAATCATACGAAAATTAACATAGGTGAATTACAAGATCACTTCTTCCAGTCATACTTGACTATATCGGAAGGAGTGATTTTTTATGGAGAATGTTCTCATTACGGGTGGAACCAGTGGGATTGGTTACGCACTTGCAAGAATATTTGCGGCAAATAAATATAACCTTATACTTGTTTCTTCAAATTATGAAAACTTGAAGATAGCATCACAAAAACTTCAATCAGAATTTCCTGTAACAATAAATATTTTTGAACAGGATTTATCTGAGCTAAAGGCTGCTGAAAACCTTTATACCCGTATACAAGCTGAAAACATTAATGTGGACATATTAGTTAATAATGCTGGATACGGATTGGTCGGAGCAACAGAGCAAATTAACTTCCAGGATGATGAAAAAATGATGATTTTGAATATGTTAAGTCCTGTAGCGTTATGCAAATTATTTTTGCCTCATATGTACGAGAAACAACACGGTAGTATCCTGAATATTTCTTCAACCGGAGCATTTCAACCAGGGCCGTTTACATCTACCTACTTTGCAAGCAAGGCATTTGTTTTAAGTTATAGTAAAGCAGTACGTTTTGAAGCTAAAAAATATGGTGTACGAGTTTGTACGCTATGTCCGGGTGCAACGCGAACTAATTTTTTTACTCGCGAAGGAGCTGACTTGCCTAAAACTTCAATGTCTGCTAACGAAGTTGCTGAATATGCCTATTGGCAATTAATGAAAAACAAGTCAGTATTTATCCCTGGATTTATAAATCAGATAATGCAAGCATTTCCAACAAACATAAAAATGTTGGCAGTTGCAAAAATGAAAAAAGAAAAATTTTAAACGTTATCAACATTAAAATCTAACAGCTCCCTCATTTTAAATAGACAAAAATTATTCACTTATATTTATTTCTGCTTTTTTACTTCTATAAAGTTCACTTATATAGGTACTTCCTAAAATTAATATTCCTCCTACTATTTGTAGTGAGGTCATTTCTTCTCTTAATAAGAGGCTAGATAAAATAATGGCTGAAATAGGATCTATGTAACTAAAAGCTGCTATCGTTTGTCCACTTAGCTTTTGAAAAGCTCCAAAATAAATTAAGTAACCAATACCTGTATGTACAACGCCTACAACAATCAGTAAAATAATAGACCTACTATCCAGTTGACTTATATTAAATCCACCATTAAACAATACATAAGGTAAAATAGCTAGCGCTGCAAAACCAAGCTGCGGAACTGTGCTTTCTAGGCTAGTCACATCTTTAAGGAATTTATTCATAATCATTATACTGGCATATAAGACCGCAGCACCTATGCCATAAGCTATCCCAAGAAAATGATTTTGTCCTACTCCACTTTCTCCTGTACTAGTAATACATATCATCCCCAACATAGCCGCTAGAATACACACTATCTTAATACCTGATAAGCGTTCTTTTAAAATCAAAGGTGATAAAAACATGACTATAACCGGCGCAAAATAATAACAAATCGTTGCTGTTGCAATAGTTGTATACTTATATGCCTCAAACAAGAATATCCAATTGAGTCCTATGGCTATGCCTGAAGCAACTAAAATCCCTAAATTAGGCTTTATACGCTTCCAAGATAGTGGTTGTTTAAGGATAAAACTAGCTAAAATCAAGCATACACTTCCTATTACGCCTCTAGCTAAAGCAATCTGACTAGAAGAACAATTAATTGCTCTTACAAATAACCCAATACTACCAAATAGTATCATAACTAAAATCAAACTTATTTTGGTTCTTTTCACTTAGCTTCTCTCCCCTAATTTTTCTTTTGTTATGTAATAAGTCTATTATCTTGAGCTATAACTCCTTTATGACTACTACATAAAAGCATCTTTACGTTACTCTCGCACTAAAAATCTAAAACGTGATAAATATTTCTTATTATACTTTATTATTTATAATTTTCAAATTCTAATTCATAGGATTTGTATTTTGTCCATTATCTAGGTTGTTCTTTATTTTGTACAAAAAAGAGAGACTGCTAAGCAACCTCTCTTATCCTTTAATAACGCCTATGGTTTTCAATTTTTTAATCGGTGTAATTAAATCTAACTGATTTTCAATCACTTCATCAATATTCTTATATGCAAAACGGCACTCTTCTGCTACATCCTTCTTATTATTCTTACCTAATATAACTGCTTGCTCTTTTAAGTCACACATAACTTTCTCTACTGAATAAAGCTCTTTTGCTTTTGTTCTAGAATATACCCTTCCAGCGCCATGAGAGCAGGACTCAAAACTTTCTGCATTGCCTTTTCCTTCTACAATGTAACTATAAGACCCCATGGAACCAGGGATAATCCCTCTTTCTCCTGATCCTGCCCTAATAGCCCCTTTACGGTGAATCCAAACATTTCGACCGTAGTGAATTTCCATGGCTGCATAATTATGGTGAACGTTAAGCTTATTGGTATAAGTTACGTCTAAATCACAATGCTTTTTAAGCAGAGTTGTAACTTCTTGCATCACTGCTTCAAATATCTTTTCCCTATTTTCTTCCGCAAAATCTAAAGCCAAGTTCATATACTCTAGATATAAACGCCCTTCATCACTTTTAGCAGATAAAAAGCTAGATTATAACTTTCTGGTACGGAGCTATACCATCTTTGATTAAGCTCCTTGGCAATCTGATTAAAGTAGTCACCTATCTCTTTTCTAAAGTGACCACTACCTGTATGGATTATAATCTTTTGATTACTTGACTTCAAATAGTTTTTAACACTAACAGGTACAGAGGTAAAATAGGAGCATTTATGTAATTTTTTAGTCTCAATACTAATGTTCTCGTATTAATATCAATATAATCCTCATATTTTCTCAAATCATCTATGCTTTTACTTATCTCACCCTTAAAAATATCTAAAAATATAATATAGCTTACTTCTTGTTCTCTATATAAATCATCAAAGTTAGCTATTGATGCATTCATTAAATTAACCTTTACAGGTATATTTCCAAAGTCATCAGTAATGTATAAATCTAAGTCCTTAATAATTTCAGCTATGCTAATAAATTCTTTTCCGTTTGGACCAATTATCGATGGGCTCTTTTGCATACAAAAAGTAATTCATCATATTTTCCAAATTACCTTGTACAATATTTTGCATTTCATATTTTAATAAATCTTGTTTTTTGCCAGTAATCTTTTTTGCTTTTCCTAGTGTTGTATAATAAGCTTTTTAACTTTAGAAACATTCTGACCTATTGAATCAAAATTATCTTGTTGCGATTTTAGCACATCATACAATTGCACAGTTGCTTTCGATTGATATATGTATTCATGTGAGATATATTCTACAACTTTGTCATATCTGTCTTTATTGTCCGTTATAAAACATTTATTTAATACTTTTGAAAGATTATCTGCAATGATATTAGGATACAATAAAGGCATTATTTTATCTGTAGAAATAGATAATATACTATCATGGTCATCATAATATTTAGTATCTTTACAATTTAACCTAGACAATTCACTATTTGCAAATCGAATGATACAATGTAGTAGGATTCGTTGTTGCCGATTTTGATTAATTAGTTCAATTGATTAAACATTGTGAACCGATTGATTTTTTTCTTCCTTACAATAATTACGCATGATGTTATATTTCAACCTCTATTTCAGACAAATTTAATGCTTTTCCACCGACTTTAACTTCAATAACTTCTTTATCTTTAGTTATCAAGTCAACGATTATTTCTGAAGGCTTTCCCATTGAATAACCTTGTTCAAAAACTATATGAGTGGCATGGTCAGATTTAATTTTACCATATTTAAACAGGTAACATGCAAGGGCACCATTAGATGTGCCAGTTGCAGATTCTTCAGTAATTCCATAGAGTGGTGCCAAATTCCTACAATAGGCATTTGAGCTGTTAAGTGACTCAAGTGTGAAGATATGATAACCAATTGTATTATATTTACTGCTAATTTTTGATACCATTTCTATATTGGGTTTTATAGCATTTACCATATCTATATTTTTAATAGGTATAAGAATATCTCTAAGACCAGTAGATACGATTTGTATTGGTAGCTCTTCAATCATTTCAGCTGTTGTAATGTTTAGCGAATCTGCGACCTCTTGCTTTCCTATTGTTTGATAATAACTTGGAGTATTTTGATTCATCATAATTGATAAATCTTCCTTTAATTCTACACTTAAAACTCCTGCTTTGGTTTCTTGAAGGTATTTACCTGGTTTTATACATCCTTGACTTAATAGTGTACTGAATGTTGCTATCGTAGCATGTCCACAAATATCAACTTCATTATTAGGTGTAAAAAATCTTACCTTAAAGTCTGCAAAGTTTGACTTCATGACAAAGGCAGTCTCACTAAAACCAATTATACCAGCAACCTTTTTCATGTCATCTTCTGATAGAGCCTCTGCATTAAATACAACTCCAGCAGGATTTCCTCCCTCTATACATTTTGCAAATGAATTTAATGTATAAACTTTCACCTTCATAAATTATTTCTCCTTAAGGTTCTATATAAATTTATCATTTTACTAAATTATTAATGTGTCGCATTTGAATACAAACAAGAATAACTTTTTAAAAAATAATACAATTAATTGCGTAATTTTACCATACTAATTTAAGGTAACTTTTATAAATCAGTATTATGTGGTGCATAGACAGTAGCATGAAGTGATTTTACTATCTAATCCTTATATAGTTTAATCCAATCTAAGAGCTTCAAAGTTCAACACCTTTTAAATGTGCCTTTTTAGTTATTTGATGAAGCTGGCCGAGCAATATTTCATACTTTTCTTGAAGTTCCTTTTGAGAAGTTTCCAATTCATTAATTTTAATTTCTTTCGCAACGATTACTGCTTTAAGTCTACTAATTTCACTGTTTGCTTTTTCTAAACTCTTTTCAAATCTTATAGAAGGTTCTTCCTTAACAGGCTTTACTTTAATTGTTTTCTTGTACTGGCATACCTTATTTAGTTTCAACAAAGCCTTTACATGTTGCTTACTAAATGTCGAAGCAGAATATCCTGTCATCTCAATTAATTTCTTTTTAGTAACCTCTGCACTATCATTCTTTAATTCATCTATTATAGATATTCACTTTAGCCATACTTTAGATGACATCATTTTATATGAACTTTTAATGGCAATAGCTCATCATAAACATGTAGAAATAACTCATCCAGGCTCTAAGCTAAGTACTGTATTACCTCTTAAAATAGTAGATAACGTAAACCAAGGTAGGCGTTATGTCATGGCTTATTCTTATAAATCCAGAGAATACAAGTTCTTTAGGCTAGATCGCCTTGTAGCTGCTTCCACCTTAAATACTATAGCAAACACTTCCTATCCTACTCATTAACCTTAGCTCAATTCAAGAAATAACTGCTCTCAAAACGTATTTTAATCCAAAGGAGATTGAAGCTTCTGTTCAAGCTTATAAATGTGAGGAACCTCTCTACTTTGAACTGAGTAATGCTAGAAAAGGCTTTGACCGTGTGTTTATGCATCTTTCAAATTATGAAAGAATAACAGAGTTTAATGATGAAACACATACCTGTTTTGTTCAGCTCTTTTATTATCCTTTTGATGAGGAAGAACTTATTAATATCCTTATTTCCTTCGGCCCTGTCATCAAAGTTATTAGTCCTGCAAGCATTCGAAATAAATTGATACAACGTATTAATACCCAGCGCTTACTTTTTAGAGGATCCACTCAATCTTAGCTATCGCAAATATTTTTTCATGATATTTTAAAAACATTTGAATATACTATACATATAAGGTTGCTTACAGCAAACATGCACTCACCTTTTAAGTGAAACCGCAAAGGCAACCTGTTATTTAAAGGCACATGCAGCTACTCATTAGGATCTTGCGATCATATGATCTTGCTGGTTCGAGTCCAGCCTAATACTTATGGTATTAGTGGCGGAATTTGGTAAACGCACAAGTTTAAAAGCGTGCCTTGTGAACATATTTAAAGGTACTTACAGCCACTTAAAATTTTCTAGGTTGAAAACAAAAATGTACCTTGAAAGGTAGTATAAAGACATGAACAGCCATGTTCTTATTTAGGAGTTTAGAGGTTGTGAGTTGAAATCTCACCTATAATAGCTCTTTTCTAGAAGGACCACTATTATGGTAGCTCAAAAGATTAGGAGCTCTGGCTATAAATAATAATGTCTTGTTTACTACTATAATAAAATAGCTGAAAGACACTGACAGCCAAAAAAGATTGGTTAAGCTCACTTCTCCTCTTGGGGATTTGAGGGGTTCGATTCCCTTTACTTTAAAAGTGCCTTGAAGGCTATTTTTTTATTTTCTTGTAAATAAATATTCCCATTCCTACTACAAGTATCAATCCACAAACTGTTATGGCTACTGCCTCTAAAGACACTGAGCTACTTACAAATATAGCTGTAGGGCCATCAGCCCCTCCAATAATGGCAATAGATGCTGACTCCTTGCCATTCTCATTTAGTATAAATACCATACTTATGATGCTTATTACTACTAAACCTATTATGGTAAGAACGATTCCTTTTTTATTAGTCCATTTATTATCTCTCATTGGTCCATCTCCTTATATCTCTCAACGATTCTAAAACCTTCCTTTAATATCTCCGCTTTAGTAATGTGCTTATCCAAATGCATACAATATACCTTATTTCTATATGGTTCCTCTATCATCTCTTTTAGCTTCTTCAATGACATATGACTATTCTTTTCATAATCTAGCCCACAAGTATCATGATAAATAACATCTATCTGTCCATTTTTCAGTCCTTGTATTACCTCAGTAGATAATTGATTAGCATCTCCGCTATAATAGAGTGTTTTCCCTTGTATCTTCAATATGAATCCATAAGCCTCTATAGTGTCTACATGCGTCACTGGTATATGCCTAATACCTATTTCACCTAAATACTGATCCTGTATATAGATTTCCTGATTCTCATCATTGATAGCTAAGAGCTCATACATTTCTCCACTCACACCTACTGACTCTAAAAACTTCGTTATATGCTCTTTATGAGGGTATATAATAGTAGCTTTTTTACCTAGCAAATAATAAAAATAAAAAATAACCTCGCCTACGCTTCCTACATGATCTGGATGTGTATGTGTGATAATCATGTAGATCTGATTAACACCTTCCAATAATTTCTGCTTTTGAAGTTCATGAAACACTGTACCGCCACAATCTATCAAAAGCATTCTATCCTCTTTCTTAATATAAGCACTGGTATTCCCTAGGTCTGTGTTAAATGCACTACCGATTCCAATAAACTTCAACATTTCACACCTCGCAAACTTTTTTTCATGAATTTTCTATCAACTAGCTTTATTATAAGCCTACAAGGTTACTTACAGCAACTTTTCTCACCTGTTAAGTGAAAAAACAGTAACCTGTTCTATAAAGGCACATGCAGCCATATATTAAGTTGTCACTAGTTCGATTCTAGTCTAGTAAGGAAATATCTTTATTAGTAGCTCAGTTGGTAGAGCACTGCAAACTAGTGCCTTGTATCTAAAGACGCCTTATCAGCAACCAACCTTATTGCTCCAAACTTTAAGTCCACGTCAGGAGTATTCCTTAGAGAATATTAAGGGTTCGAATCCCGATGCAATTGTGGAGGGCGTCTTGAATTTATTTTTTAATCAAGGAGATGATTTTTATGAAAAACAAGTTTTTATCATTCTTACAAAAGGAAACGAATATTACATATACAGAAAATGGAACAACTGCTCTTAAAACAACTAATAGCAGCCTTCTTGACCTCTTTGGTACTATCGGTAGTCTTAGAGCATGTGATGAAAGTGAAATTGAACGACTCTTTAGCGCTGCCTTAGCAGAAGATACTTTACTTGCTACTAAAATGGCCTTTTATGCACGTAATATCCGTGGTGGACTCGGTGAACGTCGTACCTTTAGGGTTATTCTTAAATATTTAGCTACATTAGCACCTGAAATAGTGATTAAGAATTTTGATGCTATTGCTTTATTAGGCCGTTATGATGACTTCTATACCTTAGTAGATACACCAGTTGAAGAAGCTATGTGGACTTATCTCAAGGAACAATTCACTCTAGATCTAGGGAACTACCATGCCAACGAGCCTATTAGCTTATTAGCTAAGTGGTTAAAGTCTGTCAATGCTAGCTCTGATGATACAACACGCCTTGGTAAGTTAACTGCCAAAAGACTTGGTCTTTCTGAAAAAGCTTATAGGCAAACACTCTCTAAACTTCGTAAGTATATTGATGTAACAGAAGTAAAAATGTCTGGTCAAAACTGGAGCGAGATTGCTTATGGACATGTACCTTCAAGGGCCATGTTTATCTATCACAAGGCCTTTAAAGCTCATGATGAAGAAGGCTTCACGAATTACTTAAACGCTGTTATCAAAGGTGAAGCTAAAGTTAATGCAAGCACCTTATATCCTTATGATATCTTAGAGCAACTTGGACTATCTGAACGTAGCTCAAACTTCTCTTTTCATCACTATGATGCTTTGTTAGAGGAGCAATGGAAGAGCCTTCCTAACTATGTGACAGGTGAGCAGAATGTACTAGTTATGGCTGATACTTCTGGCTCTATGAGAGGGCGTCCTATCCACTCCTCTATTGGTCTAGCACTTTACTTTGCTGAACGTAACAAGGGTGCTTTTAAAGATACTTTTATGACGTTCTCAAGTAGGCCTTCTTTAATTAAAGTAAAGGGCAATACTCTCTATGATAAAATTAAATGCATACCTGCTATTGTGGAGAATACAGACCTAGAAGCTGCTTTTAATCTTATTTTAACTGTTGCTGTAAAAAATAAGCTTAGTACAGATGAACTTCCAGCTTCTTTGGTTATTATTACTGATATGGAATTTGACTTTGCAACAAATGCTAGAGGCAACTGGACCTTCTACGATAGCATGGTGAAAAACTATGCTGCTCATGGCTATGCTATGCCTAATGTTATCTTCTGGAATGTCAACTCTAGAAATGATGTGTTTCAGGTTACTTCAAACTATAAAGGCGTCCAAATGGCTAGTGGTCAGTCTCCATCCGTCTTCAAGTCAATCTTAGCCAACATTGGTAAGACCCCTTATGATGCAATGCTATCTGTGTTAAATGATCCTATGTATGACTTAATCACTGTCTAAATTATCTTATTCATGCATTGTACTAGTAACACAAAAGGGCGATACTAGCATTAATTTGTTAGTATCGCCCTTTATGTATTTTTATGATAAATCTATCTCAATAGCTTTCTTTCATTTCATACACTATTAGTTTTTAAATTCTTGCTAGTTGTTTGACAGAGGTCAATGGCCCCTTTAGATTAGCCATTTGTACAACCTTTGCTAATTGAGTAGGTGGTATATCTTTTTTATTTTCTATCCAATATCTTATCAATCCTAGTTGTGCACTTGCAATGTATTCCAGTAAATATCTTTGTTCTATAGATAACTGATTTTCCTCTATTCCTAACTTATCTAATGCTACTCGTTTACCACATTCTTTAATTTTCCTTTGTAATGTAACATCTGGCTTTTTTGCAATAAATAGTGTCATCATCTCCTCATGATTTTCAAACAATTGATTCATTATTATAGATATTTCTTCTAAGTTTCCATTCATAAAACCTTCTATCATCCTTGATATAATGCCTATTACTTCTTCAAAAATCTGTTCTTGTACTTTGGCTAATAGGTCATAAATATCTTGATAATAGTAATAAAAGGTCCCTCTATAGATTTTAGCTTCCCTTGTAATTTCACCTATTGTAATTTTTTCTATCCCTTTTTTTTCATAAAGCTTTAAAAATGCGTTTAATATTTTTATTCTTGTAATCTGTGTATCCTTTACCATCTTAGATTACCTACCTATCCAACATTTTCTTAACAATTGTCTATTTTGTTTTTATTCTATCTTATTTATTATAACCATATACCAACTCCAGATTGGAATCAACATTAATTGTAAAGAAGGCGATCTAATGTCTATGTTAACCACCCCTACTATATGCCTAGAGCATATTAATAAGTCCTTTGGCAAAAATCAAATCCTATTTGATATTTCTCTAACTATTCCTGAAGGTTGTATATATGGCCTTTTAGGCCCCTCTGGTTGTGGGAAAAGTACTTCTGTTAAAATCATGGCTGGTATTTCTAAACAAGACTCCGGAAAAGTCTATATATTAGGCCAGGAAATGCCAAATCTAATGCTCATGTCCCAAATAGGATATATGTCTCAGTCTAGCGCCCTTTATCCCACACTTTCTGGCTACGAAAATCTAAAGTTCTTCGGAAGCTTATATGGTTTTAATAAACAGCTCCTTCAAGAAAGAATTGAATATGTATCCACCCTTGTTAACTTAACCGACTATCTACCTAAATATGTTTCCACCTATTCTGGTGGCATGAAGCAAAGACTAGCTTTAGCTATTTCACTCTTAGCTAATCCCAAAGTTCTCATTCTTGATGAGCCCACGGTAGGAATAGACCCTCTTCTTAGATATAGTATTTGGGAGGAATTATATAAGCTTGCTGAGCAAAAGATAACTATTCTTATTACAACTCATGTTATGGATGAAGCTGCTAAATGTCATGAGCTAGCTATGATGTATAATGGCACGATCCTTGCTGCGGGTACTCCTGAACAAATTCTAGAAAAAGCTCAAGTTACTAATATAGAAGATGCCTTTATCTATTTTGGCAAATCTCATATTTCTTCAAAGGAGGTCCTTTCCTATGAGAATTAAAGCTTTAACTACAAGAATTCTAACTCAAGTCACCCATGATAAGAGAACCATTGCTCTTATTCTTATTGCTCCCCTTGTTATCTTAAGCCTTGTTTATTTCATCCTTAATTCTGAAAGTAACAGTTATAACCTTGGTATTGTTGCAGCTCCTGATGCTTATATTGAAGAACTTACTCATAATGATGATTTGGATATCAAGCTTACCTATCTTAAAAGTAAAGATATCCCAAATGCTATAAAAAATAAAGAAATCCTCGCAGCCATTGATATGAATTCAAGTATGACTGAGGCCAAAATTTACTTAGACGGTACAAACAGTTTAGATGCTGAAAAAGTCCAAGCATTAGTAAAAAGTTCCGCTCTAAAAGTACTTCAAAATAATATGAAACAAAATGCTGAAGATACTAAAGAAAAGCTTAGCACTCTCTTAGATAGCCTCACTCAATTAAAGACTAAAATGCCTCAAGTGAAATTACAGGTTCCAGAAATAGATCTATCTGAGCTTAATATGACTGAGCCAAACTTTACTACTGACTATATTTATGGTGAAGAGGATACCTCTTTCTTTGATAACTTCGGAGCTGGGCTTATTGGGATTATTATCTTCTTCGTTGTCTTTCTAATTGCTGGCATTAATTTTCTTACTGAAAGAACTTCAGGCACTTTGGAAAAGCTCCTCTCTACACCTATCAAAAGGAGTGAAATAATCATCGGCTATGTATTTGGCTTTAGTTTATTAGCCTTGCTTCAAACGCTCCTGATTACTTTCTTTGTTATTTATGTTCTCGGTCTAAAAGTAGTCGGTAGTATATGGTACGTACTTCTTATTAACCTTTTAACCGCTATTACTGCCCTAACACTTGGTATTTTACTCTCTAGTTTAGCTAATAATGAATTTCAAATGGTTCAATTCATCCCTATTGTGATTCTCCCTCAAGTCTTTTTATGTGGCTTATTTAATTTATCAAATGGTTGGGAGATTGTCGGACTCTTGATGCCTCTTCACTATACAACTAATGCTTTAACAGAAGTCATGCTTAAAGGTAGTGGTTTTGAAAGGATTTGGCTAGACTGTCTCATCCTCTTAGGTTGTTCTTTAATATTCATGTTCTTAAATATACAACTACTTAAACGACAAAGAAGCTTGTAAAAGATTTTTGATTTTTTACTAGGGACTTCTCAAGTACGAGACATATATAGAAGTGTAAAAACAAATTAAATAATTTCCCACGGCATAATCACCGCAGCATCAACCTGAGGAACTGACCGGGTCAGCCAAGTCTCAATCTATTGTTATAGGTACCTCTGGACTTAAGGAAAATGTTCACTTGTGCGCTGACAGGGAGGCGCCACTTATAAGTTATGAAGTGTGTTTTTACATCTATTGCAGTACCAAAAATAAAGTTTCAACCAGAGTCCTAATGCCTTAGCTTCCTAATCATAAAGGGTGCACCGGCTAAGACTTTAAGGAGCTCCTCACTCATTGGTTTAGCTTTCACAACTGTCCTTAGTAGGCACCATGCTTGTCATAGTAGTGCTGAGGAGCCATTCTATGCCTTGTATAAGGTCTATTTAGGCAGTCATGAAAGTTTTCATCAAGGATCTGGAGCAAAAAAGCAAGAGCACATACACCGTTATGCTGTATGTGCTCTTGCTTTTTTGTATGTCTAAAAACCGCCTTTAAACTCACTATAAATCTCCGTATATGATTATAAGGATTATCCTCCCTATTTCACTATTACCTTAGGAGCAATTAATGTAGGTACTGAGTCTAACTTCATCCTATTTTCATTGACTCTTCACTTCCTCAACACGTTTTAAAGCTATACTACATTCATAACGGTATAATAAATTCCCTAGATTAATAATAAAGACCTAGAACGCCACTCTCCCCTTTACTCGCTGTTCTAGGTCCTTATTTATACTATTGTAAAGGAATTTCTACTCCTTCAAGCACTATACTTTGTACTTCTTCTATATTGATAAAATCATATACCAGCAAATCGCTGGCACTATCTATAGTCGGTGTTATAATCCCTTCGGTTAATCCTTCTGTTTTACTTAAATTTTGTCCCTCTTTATTTTCTCCATTTCTCACCACATTATAATACATATTAAATTTTATAATGCCTGTATTCATCCCCGTATTATTTAAATCAATTTTTGTACCGTCTTTCATTTTCAAATAAACTTCTTGTAAAGCTTCTATCTTTTTAGAACCTTTATAGCCTTCTAGAGTAGCGCCTAATGCTGATACTTCTACTTTTGTAATAGTTAACTTTTGTTTTTCGTTTTTAATGGTTTGACTCATATGTCTTGTTTTAGTCTGACTATTTTTATCCAGTTGAAACTCTACTTGCCACTTACCATCTAGGACATTTTCAAAATAATTATTCCCTACTTTAAATTTAAGATAAGGTAAGTCCTCTTTTTTAAACTGATTAAATACGTAGTAGTCTTTATTTAATGCTTCTTTCTCACTCCAATAGTGCTCACTCTGAGAAGGTTCATAGCTTTGGCCGGTTCTTTCATCTATCATTTCTATATACGTACTTTGATTTTCTATATTCACTTGATCATAATAACTTGTAATCAGTTCTATTCCTGTATCGCTAACATAAAAAGCATCTAGTTTTATTTCCTTAAAATCCTCCACTAGAATTTGATTAAGTCCTAAAGCACTTGTATAGCTTTTCCAAGGCTGTTTTATTTCTATTGGTGTTAGCTCCTCTAGTTTTATATCAGATACTTTGGACAAATTTCTCCATACTCTTATGCCACTTGCTTCTAGTGTTAGCTTTTGACCATATAACTGCTGGTTAGATGATAAATCTATGATACAATTCAGCTGCTTTTTATCTTCAGATAAGCTACTTTGTACTCCCCAGCCCATACTACTTAGTCTTTCTGTTTGTACTTGCATTTGTTTTACTTCACTACCCTCTTCGAAGGTACCTCCATCATCTTTAGTAAAGCTTGCTATAAACAATCCGGATTTTTTATCAATTAAAGCTCCTTCAGCAGTAAAAGTTAAGCCTTCAGCACTCATACTTTTTTCAATAGGTTGTACTTGATCTTTAAACGGAAAAAACTCACCAAATATATCTTTTAAAGTAGGATTATAATTAACTGCTGCTACAGTTCCTACAACTAAAGCTGCTGCTACTAACGGAATCAGTATTCTCTTTGTAAGCTGTCCTCTACCTCCTTTTCGCTTAGCCCCATTACTTCTCTCATTTGTTTCTAAATGTATACTGTTGTTCTCTTTATATGTTTCATCAGGTACGCGCTTATCCTCTGACATTTTCCCTATATTCCTAGTTGCTAAAGCTTTTATGCGATCTATTGAAACCTGCGGTACTTCCCTTATTTCTGCCTCATCCATAACCTCTTCCATTAAATCCTCTTGTATATCTTCCATAAGCTCAGTTAACTTCTTATTCATATGCCACACCCCTTTCTTTCAGTGCACGTTCTAGCTTCTTCTTTCCCCTAAACAGCTTAGTTCCTACTGTCTGTACGTTTAAATGAAGGATTTCTGCTATGTCGATTATTTTTTCCATATAGAAATATCTTCTTATAAAAATTTCTCTATCCGGCTCTGGCAATGTATTAAGTGCTGCCAACACTAGCTTATTGTCCTCTTCCTGCACTAAGCTATCTTCTGGGGTTTCATAATCTATACTGTCTTCTTCTAATGGGATGAACTCCCTTCTTCCTTTACTTCTCATGAGATTAATAGTATGATTTCTAGCCATCGCACCTAGATAAGCTTTAAGCTTTCCTGCTTCTATCTCTAATGTTCTTTGCTTCTGCCAAACTTTAATAAATACGTCTGCACAGAGTTCTTCTATCTCTGTTGTTTGTAACATACCTGATGAAACTTTCATAATAACCCGTACTAAATAAGCCCCATACTCATCTATTAACTGCTCATAGCAAATCATATCGCCACTTTGTATGCCTTTTATGATTTCTTCTTCCTTCATGTTGTCCTCCTCTAATTTTCTCTTATACTTATATAGACAACTACGATAGTTACTTCATTCCCTATTTATAAAAAAATAATACGATTAATTCAAGCATATTTTACCATATATTCCTGTACTGCAATTTTAAAGCTTATCGCTTATTTTTTGTACTAAAAAAGGCATCCTTTTCTTAGGATGCCTTGCTATAATCTCTATATTAGATATTATTTATTCAAATAGCCCACTTCACTTACTGCTATCTCTTTCTAATTACTATGCTCATTCCTGAAGGCATTTCACTATTCTCATTTTGCTCTGCCTCTTCTAGGGCCATGAGCAATTGACCATTTGCTATATCTTCAGGAGTTACATTATCAATCATAACCAACATTTCTTTGGTTTCAGAAAACAATCCATAGCTTTTAAACTCATAACCTTCTTCCTTTAAGATAGCATAAGACTCTTTTAATATTCCTTCCAGGTTTTTAGCCGATGTATCAGTTAGTTCTGTTCTAATAGAAATAAACATATTAGAAGTTAACTCCTTATTAAAGGACATATCTAATACAATACTTTTCTCTAATGATTCTCTCTCACTCTTCTCTAATCTCTCAGGATCCACAAAGTCTACCATAGTAGTATTGTCCTCTAACTGAGGTATCCTGGATAAAAGTGAAATGACTTCTTTTGCACAGGTTTCTCCTAGTCTATCTCTTGTATTAAACTTGCCATGTACATAACTCTCATACCCATCATACTGTATTGTCCCTTTTCTATACTCTATTGTGAAATGAGTATCTATGCTAGTTTTCGAACTCACATTGACCATATAGTTATTAAATTTGAAATTATAACGAGCCTTTCCGACTTCCAAATCTAACTTTGGGTATTTCTCAGCTACATACGCTTCAACCTTATGAGTGGCAAAAGCTGCTGAGATAGGATTACCAAGTAAATCATTAGCACCCCATAGAACTATTCCCATAAGAGAAATCCCTAATACTCCTGCAATAAATCTTTTTATCCATGGCATCGTCTGCTTAGACTCCTTTCCAAAAACATATCCAAATAAAGCACCAATAGCCGTACCTATTCCCACTAAAATCGTATAAATAATACTTAGAAACAGAGGCATGATAAATAATTCTGGCATACGGCCTAACCATTCTATGTCCTCTAAAAGGCTTTGAATGATAATACCTAGATAAGACAATGTAAAGATTCCTACTGGTACCCAATAGTATTTCTTTCTTAGTAAGACACATCCTGCTATCCCTATACATGGCATAATAAGTACGTTATAAAGCATACCTTGAGAGTTAGATAAGTAAATGCCTAATAACCCACCTATAATTAATATAATAAGCCCTATGGAAATGATCTTACTTTTTATATTACTAATAACCTTTCGGTCATCTACTTTATACTCCCTATCTATCTCTTCACTACTAAATAATGCTTTGCAGCTTTCACAGTTTTCTATATGCTTAGCAACTAACATCTCACTATCATCACTGGCTACTTTGTCTTTTACTAGGGGCATCAAATCTAAGCAAACATTACAATTAATCTCTACGTCTTCTATTTTTTTCATCCAAATCCCTCCTCTAATAACTTCTCCTTTAGCCATCGTTTAGTTCTAAATTCTATTACCCTAGCTGAGTTTTCCGATATACCTAACTTTTTACCTATTTCAGCGAATGCATAGCCTTCTGCTCTCATATAACTAATTTGCTTTGTTCGCTCATCCTTTTCCCCTAAAAGTTCATTAATCCTTTTTATAATTTCCTTATCTATAAAAGCTTGCTCTATTCCATCTGTTACATAAATTTCAAACAATGCACTACTATCTATATCTTTATTTTGCCTTCGTAGCTGCTGTAACCATACATTCCTCGCGATTCCAAATAGCCATGTCTTTATAGAGGCATCACCTCTATATGTTCCTATCCTTCTAATGGCAATCACGAATATCTCTGAAAGTAAATCCTCCGAAAGGGCTGGATTATGTGTTAAACTTACTAAATATCTAAAGACATCTTCCTTATACATTTGATACAGCTGTTCTATCTCTAACACTTAACCCCTCCTCTCTCTTTATAAGTCACACTTTTAAAGACTTTGTTACAACAAAAATAAAAAATAAGTAACTTGTTTCCAAGCTCTTATTTTTTATAGAACTACTTATTTAAAATAGTTAGGTTCTTATCCATATCTGGATAGAAGTAACTTCTACCTTCCTGGCTATTGGCTTCTCCAGCTATGGTGTAAAATTGTATGTTCTTTGTATCTATGCCCATTACTAGCTTTATGTAATAAGTTATATCGTCTACATTGATATTAGTCTTTACACCCTTTATGATTTCTAGCGCGCTAGCCGTAATAGTACTTATATCTCCATCGTTTAATATCTTGCTTAAGAAGGCACTCATGACGTATTGTTGCATTTGAATACGTCCAACATCACCGTTTATATAACCTTTTCTATATCTTAAAACCCCTAATACATCGCTTCCATTCAATTTTTGAAGCCCTGCTTTAATATTAATGTTAAGTCCCTGAGCACTATCCCTATAATACATATCTTGCGGTATATCTAATTCTAATCCGCCTATACTATCAATTGTTTTTTCCACAGCTGTAAAGTCTATAATAACATAGCTTGCAATCTGAATATTTAACATTTCTTCTATTTCTTTTACAGCTAATTGTTCTATGTATTGTCCCTGGCTATAGGCATACATCTCTCCTATTTTACTTACAGAAACAGATTCTGGCTTTAGTAAATTACTTTGTTCTTCATCCCACTCAATCTTTGTATCTCTAGGAATAGAAACAATTCTTACTTCATCTTGATTATCATTAAAATTCACTACAAAAATAGTATCTGTTCGTGTACCATCCGCATCAAGACCAAACACTGCTATATTGTTTGCTCCCGGTAACTTAGTAGTTTCGTTAGTATCCTTATTACTTTGCTGAGCACTAGGTATGGCGCCTCCATCTTTCTTTGGTATAGCATTAGTTAAACAAACTAAAATAACCCCCACCAAAAGAAGCCCTCCTATAATAGAAACTCCTAACTTATGCTTTTTAAACATTGTAATTTTTATAATTCTCTCTTTTATGTGATTAGGATTTTCTCCCATTCCCTGTACTAGATATTGCTGGTTTTTAGGTGTAAAAACTATATTTAATAATGTATTAGCATACTGCTTTCTGTTAACTCCTAAAGCCATTACTCTCTCATCACAAGCTATTTCCATATCTTCTTTCATTAATTTCATAGCCAGCCATGCTAGAGGATTAAACCAATGAAATGCTACTGCTAAAATTTGAAGATAAGTTACCTTGTTATCTCTATACTTCAAGTGAATTAATTCATGATATAACATCATTTCTACTTCTTCTATACTAAACCCTTCAGGTATACAAATGATTGGCCTTAAAAAGCCAAAGATCATTGGGTACTTCCCTTTAACCATACTAATATCAGCATGAATATGTACCTTTTCTTTGATCTGCTGTGCACGTATAAGAATTTTTTCATCTGTTACCTTTTCTGCACCTTTTAATTCTTTCTTTAATTTACAATATCCGTATCCAAAATAACCAATTACCACTATACTCCCTAACAGCCATATAAGTAGCAGTATTAAGCTTACTGTCTCGCTAAGTAAGCTGTTCCTTAGTGGGCTATTATTATTGAACATATCCGCTTCTGCCTTCATAGCTTGTCCAGACTCTTCATTAGCTGTTGTAATTATAATATCTTTTTCAGGACTAAATTCAGCCTCTAATAACACCTCTTCCTGTAAATTGGAAGCATTTGATGTATTCAGCCTAGCACTTGATATTCCTGTATCAAATAAGTTAAAAATGCTTATTTTGCTACTCGGTAATACTGGTACAATTAACCTAATTAAAACTACAATCCACAAACCGTATATTAGGCTTCTTTGTATTTTCCCTTTAAGTAACACTCTTAATAGCAGTATAATTCCAATAATGCCGCTAGCCATTAAACTCCAACTTAAAATCTCCCCTATGACATTCATACTATTCCTCCTCTATTTTATCAATGAGCTTACGTAATTCTTCCTGCTCTTTTTCTGTTAACTTTCCCCTTTTAGCAAAAGCAGTAACTAACATCCCCATAGACCCTTCAAATACTGTATTAATTAAATTCTTAGCTTCTTTTATTTGACACTCTTCTTTCTGAACTAAGGGATAATACTTAAAAGTACTAGTTGTTTTATCTGCATCAATAAAGCCTTTCTCCATTAATCTCACAATAAGTGTGCGTACTGTGGTATTAGACCAAGCTTTTTCTTTTTTTAACTCCTCTATAATTTCTTTTAAACTCAATGGGGACAGCTCCCATAATACATGCATGATTTTCCATTCTGCTTCTGTAATATTCTTTTCCATACTAACCTCCATTACCTTTCTTCCTCTAGATGTTCAAGCTAATCCTACTGTAATAATTCTTATCATTACAACTAAACTCATTAGCATAGTCTTTAGAAATAATTTCTTTAATTTTTTAGACTATAGCTTATTCTCCTTCTATCACTCTTTATCTAATAGATACCAACACCAACTACAGTTGTAGTTGTTTATAGACTACAACTGTAGTTCATTATTGTCAATACTATTCTATCATTTATGTATAATTACCTATAATATATTTTAAGAGCGATAAATAAAAAAGCACTTCATAATGAAGTGCTGTAAGTTAATAAACCCGCTATTTGTTTAGTTGATATTTCTCCTCAGCCTCTATTCTTTCGGAATAATGACTTCTGTTTCTGTCACCACCGTCGTAGTTTTGATATTTTGAAAACTATTAAATGATACCATGCCTACTATAACCAATATGATATTTATGACTACAATGGTAGTAATAACAATTATAATACTTTTCCAAATAAGATGAGCACGACGATTTTTTATAGCAAGTTGCTCATTTATCCTAGATAATTGCTCTGCTACAATATTAATATCTTTTTCATCCTCTAACTTAGAACCCAGTAGCTCACTTACTGATACGTCAAAGAGTGCCGCAATTTTGATTAATATATCTGCATCAGGTACAGAAAGTCCTTTTTCCCACTTTGAAATCGTCTGACGAACTACATTTAATCTAATAGCAATTTCTTCTTGTGTAAATCCTTTTGTTTTCCTTAATGCTTTTAGGTTTTCACTAAACACAAGTAATCCCTCCTTTGCTATTTTTAATAGTAATCTATACTTAACTGTTGCTACAAGCAACGCATATTAACATTACAAAAAATAGGTACATCCTTCATTATATGCTCTAAAATTATTAACTCTTTAGCTTTCCATTGCCTATAGTCCTAAAAAATACCTTGTACTAATATCATATAAAGAACCGTCCCTCCACCAATGCTCAGGAGAGTATTCCTTTTCCATAGGTGTAGTAAAGCAGTGCCGGCAATCCCTATTAATTCGGGTAATCCAAATGGCATTGTAGTAAATGAAATACCCTTTAAACAATAGATTACTAATAATCCAATAACTGCATAAGGAAGTACTTTCCCCAAATAAGCAATATAATCAGGAACTTCTTTATGGTCTGGAAACAAAATAAAGGGCAAGAATCTAGTGGTCATAGTTCCTAGAGCCACACAGCCAATAATAATTAACGTTTGTACGGGTGTTAAATACATATCTGCTCATCCCCCTCTACCTTCGGATCTAATTTTCTTCTAAGTAAAGTTAAGCTAGCTAAAATAAGAATCATAGCTGGAATAATAAAATCACTTGGTCCAAATATAACTAAGCTTATACTAGCAGCGCCTACCCCTAATAAAGCAGGAACCCGGTTTTTCCTTTCCTTCCATTGGTCCAAAAAAATAACGACAAATAATGCTGTTAATGAAAAATCTAATCCTTCTGTATTAAACGTAATAAAGTTCCCCAATAATCCGCCTAATACTGACCCTAATGCCCAATAGCTATAGTTTAGAAATGAAATAAAAAAATAGAACCATCCCTTATCTACACCTTCTGGGACTTGAACACTATAATTAACCGAAAAGGTTTCATCGCACATCATGAAAATAAGAAAAGGCTTTAACCTTCCTACTCCTCTATATTTCTTAAGCATTGATATGCCATAAAACAAATGTCTTGCATTTACTAATAAAGTTAGAATAAACGTTTGTACTGGAGCAAACGTGCTTGTTAGTAATGTAATTGCCACAAACTGCATGCTTCCGCAAAAAGCTATGGTACTCATTAAAAATGACCATAAAGCACCATACCCTTTACTTGCCATTAGTACGCCATAAGCTATACCTAAAAATATAAATCCTGCCAAAACCGGAATAGTATGTGGAATAGCCGCTTTTAGAGCCTTTTTCTTTGTATTCATTTTTCTCCCCCTTAATTTCTTTACATATCCATCTATCTATGTTCCATTACTAGCTTTTTATCATGTGACTAAGTTTTATCATAGTACTTATTATAAAAAATTGCAAAAATAGTAGCCAGTCTTATCAACTATAGGCTACTATTTTAACTATCCCTCTATATCTTTAAAAAGTGACTCACTTCTCCTGTATGACATAGTGCTAAACGGTGAAGTGCCCTAGTACAAGCAATATAAAGAAGTTGTTTATCCTCCGGCTCATCATAATTCACTTCATTCACTTCATAGACAATAACTGCATCATATTCTAATCCTTTTGCCATATAAACTGGCATAATGTGAATACCTTTTTGATAACCTTCTTCTTCTGGATTTAATTGGTGAATATCTAGCTTTCTAGAAAGCTTACTATACACATGATTCACTTGTTTTTGAGATTTACAGATGATTGCTATGGTTTCATAGCCTTCTTTTTGATAAGTCTTAACTCGATCTTCTATCCACTCCAGTTCTTGAGCTTCATTTTCATGCTCAGCAATAACAGGGACTTCTTCATGTCTTTCAAAAGCAATAGCACCTACCTCTCCATCTCTCAACTTAGAGGTAAATAAGCTAATTTCATAAGATGAACGATAACTTTTAGTAAGACTTAGCTTTAATGCGTTTTTAGGCTCTAAACATCTAATAACCTCATCATATAAATCTTCTGTTTCTGATTTTTCAATGGTTTGACCGATATCACCTAGGATAGTATATTGTGTACCTTTAAAGATTTCTCCTAAGATTTTATATTGTAATGGATAATAATCTTGAGCTTCATCTATAAGTACTTGTTTAATCTGAGGATAAAGTCTTTCATTCTCTAACTTTAACTTCAAGTAAAGTAATGCCATCCCATCTTCATAAGTTACTATATCTGGCCTTAGACTCTTAGCTGTAAAACTACGAATAGAATCACTGAACTTAGGTAAATTCAACCCTGATGCGGCGCGATTAAATAAATTTTCATCTTTAAATAACTTCTCATATAATCTAAAACAATTAACTTTAGTAAAACTTCTTATTGTACTTAGGGCTTGATCTCTATAAGTATTTAGCTTTTCATTAACTTTTTCATCTACATCATAGCCACCTTCACCTTTAAGGGCTTTAAAAAGTTCTTTTCGTTTTATTTTTTCTAAATCTCTAAGCTTTTTCTCTAGCCTATTTTGAATTCGATCTAAACGTCTACCAATAGCCATATTAATAGGATTGTCTAAGAAATTCTTTTTAAGGCTTTTAGCATCTGCAATAAACTCTCCGGCATAATAAACGTCTTTAAACTGAATAAGCTCTTTTTCATAAATATCAATTAAACGGTCTAACATGTGTACAAATTGGCTAGACCCTTTAAAGCGAATGGTATTTCTAATAGCCTTTCTATTTTTATTCGTAATCATGTATTCTAATTGACTACTTCTAGAACGCATGCGAATACTGTTTTTAAAATAAGCTTCAAAGAAATCCTCCATTGTACTATATTTTACATTGTCTTCCCCTAGTTCTGGTAAAACAGTACTTACATATTCTCCAAATAAGTGGTTAGGAGAGATAATCATAATGTTATCACTAGTAAGTCCCTCTGCCATACGTTCATATAATAAAAAGGCAATTCGATGCATCGCAATAGACGTTTTTCCACTTCCTGCTACCCCTTGAACAATAAGTACATCATTACCTTTATTTCTAATAATTATATCTTGCTCTTTTTGAATGGTCTCAACAATGTTTTTCATATAAGTTGATGCATTGTTACCTAAGGCTTCCTTTAGCATATCGTCTGTAATAGTTAAGGAGCAATCAAAGAAATAATCTAGCTTTCCCTTTTCAATTTCGTATTGTCTCTTTAAACTCACTTTCCCGCGAATCTCTCCACAAGGAGCCTCATAGCTAGCAGGTCCTAATTCATTACGATAAAACATACTTGCAATAGGCGCTCTCCAGTCATAAACCATTACCTCATAGGTATCATCGTTCATAACATTTTGATATCCAATATATACAGCTTCTGTACTTTCTCCTTCTTCTATAAAATCAAAACGTCCAAAGTATGGTTTATCTAACACACGTTTATATTTTTCTAACTTCCCTAGTTTATGTTCATATTGAGAGGTTTCTATTCTCTCCATAGTATGATACTGAGTAAGCTCAATATTTCTATCATAATCATCAACAGCCGGTACTCCCCCTGCCCACATCTCTCTTCTGAGAGCTATAAGGTTTCTCTTTTGTTCATCAACCGCATCTCCCCCTAATGAAATCTGTTCATTAAGAAATTCTGTTACTTTATCTAAGTAAACTTGTTCTGCTTTTAATACTACTTCATAATCACTCACTACTCTTCCTCCACTTCTATCTGTTTATGATAGCATTTATGGAGCTTACTGACTAGCTGTATAATTTAGCAAGTAACGATAAATATATTCTGAATTTTTATTTACTTTGTCGGATAATAAATTATAATAAAATTATCAAATATTTATATCATTCATAACTGGAGGTTATATCTTGATTAGTGAACTTCATTTATATCATGTTTTTTATACAGTGGCTCAGTATCAAAGCTTTTCTCAAGCAGCCAAAGCCCTTTATATTTCTCAACCAGCAGTTAGTAAATCTATTAAAGCCTTAGAATCTTCTCTAGGAACCTCCCTTTTTTCTAGGCGTTCTAAAGGCATTTCTCTTACACCAGAAGGCGAGCTTTTTTATAAACATGTTCAAACGGCCTTAGAAGCCTTAGAAGAAGGCGAAAAACTTCTCCTTAAGCTTCATTCCTTAAATGCAGGGCAAATTAATCTAGGAGTTAGTTCTACTTTAGGAACACATTTTCTCATGCCTCTGCTAAAAAGCTTTATGGAACGTTACCCTCATATTAAATTACAAATTATTAATGATTCTACAACAAAGACATTAGACTTAGCAAAAAAAGGGGTACTTGATATTGTTATTGTAAGTTCATCTAACTATTATGATGGTCTTAGTTTCATCCCTTTAAAGAAAATTGAGGATATCTTCGTTTGTAGTCCTAGTTACTATGAATCCATTTCTTCTCTAACCTTACCAGAGCTTTGCGAACAGGCTTCTTTTATGTTTTTATCTAAAGATAGTGTCACTAGACTTTACTTGGAAACAGTCCTTGCTAATCAGGGAATTTCCATTGTTCCTGATATTGTTGCTGGAGATATGAATTTCCTTATTGCTTGTGCAAAACTCGGACTTGGTATTACTTCTGTTATTAAAGACTTTGTATCAGAAGAGTTGGCAACTGGATCCTTGGTAGAAATTCCTTTTACTCTATCTCCAAGTAAACGTTCTATTGATATTGCTTATGCTACTGACACTACTTTTTCTAAAGCAACTTCTTGTTTTATTGACTTTTTAAATCAAGAGCTATTATAAATAATAAGCCTGTTAAGCAGTGGCACATCTGTGCCCTGTCTAACAGGCTCATTTCTATTCTGGCTTAAAAGCTTCCTTAAATTCAAGTACATGCCTTTTTAGTTTCTGTTTAACTTCCTCATCAAACTCATTATATTGATTTAGCATCAAGAAGATTGGCGAATAAAACGCTATTGCTATATACTCCGGATCAACGCTTCTGAACTCTCCTTTTGAAATAAGATATTTAAATATGCTGGACTGGAAATGAATTACATCCTCCATATAAAGCTTTCTATAAAGTTCTTGAATCTTTTTATTATTAAATTGCTCAATAATAAGCATCCTTCTAAACTTAACTGCATATTCATCACAAAAATAGTACTCGAATATTTTAAATGTAATCTGCATAAGCAGTTCATTCGAAATCCCTTGATACATATCTACCTTACTATCTCCTATCGTATAAGGGATTTGCATCGCTTCATAAAAAGTAGTAGCTTTTTCATAACAAACTTCAACTACTCCATCAAAAATATCTTGCTTGTTCTTAAAATGATTGTATAAAGAACTTTCCTTAATCCCTACTGCCCGTGAAATATCCCTTACCGAAACAGCATTGTATCCTTGCATTGAAAACAAGGTTAACGCTTCATAAACTATCTTCTCTTTTGTCTTCATACCTTCTCCCAAAACTTATAGCTTAAATACATTCATACCTTGATCTAAACTATTAGCAATCTCTTTTAATTGAATAGCATTCTCCGAAACATTAACCATAATACTACTTACTTCTGTAGCAGAAGCTGATGTTTCCTGTGTACTAGCCGCATTTTCATCTGCTATAGCTGATAAACTATGTACAATATCCACTACCTTTACTCTTGCTTCGTCCATCTTCTTAGTTCGTTCTAGAATGGCTTGAACTCCCTCAATAGAATTATCTATTCCTTTCTTTACTTCAACAAAGATGGTATTCGTTTTTTCTACATTTTCATTTTGCTTTTCTATTATTTCTTTAACCTCTTTCATAGTGCCAACAGCTGTTGTAGAATCTTTAATGAGAGAAGAAATGATTTCCTCTATCTTTCTAGCTGAATCATTAGATTGTTCAGCTAGTTTCTGAATTTGAGTTGCTACTACCGCAAAGCCTCTTCCTTGTTCTCCTGCTCTTGCTGCTTCAATAGATGCGTTGAGGGATAAAAGATTGGTTTCATCTGCAATAGAGGTAATTAATGCTATTGCTTCTTTAATTTTTAGAGCTGATTCATTGGTTGTATTCGTTTGTTTATAAATGACATCAATAGAATCACTTGCTTTTTTATTTATATTATCTAACTCTTTTAAAGTCTCCGTTGCTGCTTCACTAGATATCTTTATCTGCTTAGCATGATCATTAAGTGTTGCTACAGCTTTATTAGTCTCTTCTATCATGTCACCTATAACAATGACGTGGTCTGTTGCTTTTTGTGTTTCCTCTGCTTGACTAGTTGCCCCTGCTGCCATATCATGAACAGCATTTTCTACTTGTTCTATAGTTATAGCTGTCTCTGAGGCATTGGTGCTAAGAAGTTCTGACGCAGAAAATAAGTTATTTCCTTGCTCTTTAATATGAGTAACAACCTTTAATAAACTTTCTCTTAACGTTGTAATGGCTCTACTCATTTCTCCTGTTTCATCTTTACGCTTATTAAGTTTATTCTGCTCTTCATCCTCAACAAAATCTAATTCTGCAATTCTTGTTACCAATGTTGTAGCTTTTTTAATAGGACGTACTAAATAGCCTGTAATAACATATCCCATAATTAAAGCTACACCAAGAGCAAATCCCCCTCCTGATATGCTTCTCCTAATAATTCTCTCTATTGGTTTTAGAATATCTGCTTCATCAGCTGTAATCACTAATATGTCATTAGTATTTTTTGTTATATAATAAGCAGCATATTTTTTAAGCCCCTTAAAGTCATAACCAACAACAGTTGGCTCTGATACGTTTCCTTCATTAAGTTGTTTTACCACCTCTGTTACTACTTTATTCTCTACTGGTTTACCTATTTTGTCAGTCGTAGGATGATATAGCATAGTTCCATCTTTTTTCACTATATAAGCATAACTTGAATCAATCCCCTTTATTCCTATACCTGCTACCAGTTCTTTTAGTGCTTCTACATACTCTCCATTACTTTCGGATAGAATCTTGTCAACTTCATCCCCATACGCTACAACTAAGTCATATAAGTAATTTTGATTTACATTTGATAGGCTATCACTTGCCAGAGGAATAGCGGTCCATATATTTATGCCTGTAGTTATTATGATAACAATTAGTAGTAAAAGAACCATTTTTGTCTTTAGAGAATAAATATTTATTTCCCTCTTTTTAGTCCCTTCTTTTTGCTCTTTCATATATATCACCCCATTTACAGTATCTTAATATAAAATATAAACCCTGTTCCCCCTCTTTTCAACATATTCAATACATTTTAGGCATATCGTTCTACAAATAAAGCTTATTTTTTTAAACTTTTATGACTATTGTTTAATATACTCGTCTTTAAGAATGGCATATTCATAGGTATCACTCCAAATGGGATTTCCTTTTTCATCTTTTTTGAAATAGATGTTTTGTTTTAAATGACCTTCTCTTCTCATTCCTAAACGCTCCAACAATCTCCAAGATGCTGTATTAAGCGGATTACACATGGCAACAATTCTTCTTGCTCCCCTAGTATTAAAACCATAAGCTATAACAGCATTTGCTGCTTCTGTAGCATACCCTCTCCCTTGATAAGACCGATTAAACACATAACCTATTTCCCATGTTTTAAACTCTTGTTTTGCAAAGTAAATATTGCCAATGAGCTTATTATTTTCTTTTAAACAAACCGCTAAAAACGCTGGACTTTCTGCCCTACTTTTAGCTTCATTTTGACTTGCTTCTATAGAAAAAGCTTGATAAGGCTCATAACGCACCACTTCCTCATCAGAAAGATACTCATATAAATCTTTCCAGTCCTCTTCTTTAAAGCGTCTTATTACTAATCGTTCTGTCTCTAATTGTTGCATATTAAAAATCCCCCTTATTATACTGATCCTTATTTCTGGCTTGTTTCTTTTGTTTAATAAACTTGGCATTGCTTTTAGCCTTTTCTTTTACTCTTTGAAAATATAATGCCTTATTAGCACTATAGGCTGCTTCCTTCTGCAATTTTAAATAGCTTTGCCATCTTGTAGGTAATAAATCGCCATTTATCAGTGCTTCATTAATAGCACAACCTGGTTCATTATGATGTGTGCAATCAGAAAATTTACATTGCTGTATTAGACCTTCTATATCTACAAAGGTCTCTCCTAGGCCTGTAGTAATATCCCACATACCTAATTCTCTCATTCCAGGTGTATCAATCAGCATAGCCCCATTTTCTAGAAATAATAATTGCCTATGAGTAGTCGTATGATGCCCTTTAGAATCTTCTTCCCTTATGCCACTAGTCTTCATACAATCTGCTCCTAAGAGAGCATTTACTAAACTTGATTTTCCTACACCTGATGAACCTAAACATACTATGGTTTTACCAGGTTGTATAAATTTGTTTAGGTTTTCTAAACCAAATCCTGTCTTAGAACTAATGACAATTACCTCTACCCCTATTGCTGTATCAGCTACCTGCTTTACTAAGTCCTCATAGTTAGGGGTTAAATCTGCTTTTGTTAATACGACTACAGGAATGCCCCCACTTTGCCAACTTGCTGCTAGGTAACGTTCTAAACGTTTTAAATTAAAATCATGGTTTAAAGACATCAGTATAAACACATAATCAAAGTTAGCAGCTACTACTTGCTCTCCTCTGCCTACATCTGGATCCTTTCTAGAAAAGTAAGACTTGCGCTCTAAAGTCTTTACGATACGGCTACTACCACTTGCATTATAATCAATAAGTACAAAGTCTCCTACTGTCGGAAATATCTCTCCTGCTTCTCCATGATGATAAATACTCGCCTTTAATACGGCATCTCTTTCTCCACTATTACATATCACCTTATAAAGTTCTCTATGAACTGCAACAATACGTCCTAATAGGTAATCTCCTTCAATATCAACTACTTGCTCATTATATCCTAATCTTCTTAAATCTATCATGATTGCCTCCACTATTTTATGTTTTAGTTAGCTTGCTCGCTTTTACTAAAATCAATAGTGTCAAATACTTTTATACCGTTTGTCTTTCAAAAATGCATGCAAAAAAGACACACCTATGTGATGTGTCTTTACTGGCCACAGTATTCACGAAAGGTTTCACAAAACGGCATCACAAATAAAGGGCTAGAGTCACCTTTAGCATTTGCTTTGCCACTATTTGATTTTAGTTGTTTACCACCATTAATTTATTATTAGTCATCATACAACACTCCTTTCGCTTCTACATTAAAGCATTTAATTCTTAACATAGAAAGTTGTTTTACTTTTCAAACTCTAACATATTTAATACCTTTTTTCAAGCCTGTTAATCAAAATCCATTTCTTTTTTTTATTAATTCTTGGTATTTATTATCTAGCTCCTCATACATTGGTGTTCCTTGCTTTTCTCTACTTAACTGTCCTATGATGTATGCTATTTCATTTTCTAATAACATCTTATCTTCTTTATTGCTCTTCATTTCTTTTCTATAAGCTTCATCTTGTGCTACTTGTTTTTGTTCTTTTCTTTCTAAGTACTCTCTAATGCCATATTCATAACGTCTAATGATCTGGTTTTCAAAAACTAATAATTTATCACACAGCTGCTCTAACATATACCTGTCATGTGTTACCAAAATCAGGGTTCCATTGTAATCTTTAAGTGTCTCTTCTAGCTGCTCTCTAACATGAAGATCTATATGATTAGTAGGCTCATCTAGAATAAGTACTTCACATCCTTGACGAATAAGAAGCAATAATTTGAGCTTCATACGCTCTCCTAAACTAAGAACCTCGGCTTTATCATACAAGCGATCATTGGAAAAACCCATTTGTACAAGTGCCATACGTATTTGACGCTCTTCTTTATTGGTGGCTTCAAACACCTGCAAGATACTTTTCTCCTCCTTTATATCTAAAACATCCTGGCTGATATAGCCAATCTTCCTTTCTTCACTAATTCTTATTTCTCCTTCAAGTGGTACTTGTTTTAATATTGCTTTAACTAAGGTTGATTTGCCACAACCATTAACACCATATACCCCTATCTTCTCTCCTCTTTTGACATAAAATGAACTTTGGCTAAAAATCAACTTATTCCCATAAAATTTGCGAATATCTTTTGCTTGTAAGATAGTATCGCCAACTTTCTTAGTAGCTTCTAGCTGAAATAATACCTTTATCTCTTCTTCGGGTTTTATTAAACCACCTACTTCTATTTTTTCTAACCTTTTAATTCTAGACTTGACTGCCTTATCCATTTTTTTAGCTTTTACTCTATTGTACTCTTTTCCCCCGAACTTATTTCCTGTAGCAATTGCCTTTTTACGAGACTCTCTATGAGCTTTTTCAGACCATCCCTTTAGTTCTTCTATTTGTCCTCTAATTTGTGATTTAAGTTTCTCTTGTTCCATAAATAAATGGAGCTGACTCTCATATCGTCTCCATTTTTCTTCTCTGTAAAAGGAATAATTTCCGTTATAATTAATGATTTTCCCTTGATCAATTTCCATAATGCTATCAATACATTGGTCTAGAAAAAAGCGGTCATGTGATATAATAACAACGGCTCCTTTAAAGGCCCTTATTTGTTTAATAAGCCATTTTACCCCCTCATAATCCAAATGATTAGTTGGCTCATCTAGCACTAGAAAATCTTTCTTACTATAAAGAAGTTGTGTTAAAAGTTTCTTTGTCCTCTCTCCTCCGCTCAATGTTTGTTCTAAATCTAAATACTCTGTAGCTTGCTTCATATATCCTATATCCATACCACTATATTGCCAAAGGAGCTGACCACTTGTAGGCTTAACTGTATTGGTAATTATATCAGCTAACGTTGTTTTACCTGCCCCATTACTTCCTACTATTCCTATCTTTTTTCCTGATTCAATCTCAAAATTAATATCATTTAATATTACTTTGTCACCAAACTCTTTACTAATATGCTTTCCTTGTAAAATAGCTGTCATCATTTCACCTCATATTTTACGAAAGCACACCTCTTTTGTTATGCATCTCCATCTCTTTATTTCTCATCTTCTTGTCTATTAGTTTAGATTTTAAAAAGACTGCAAATGAACTCATGCTCATTTACAGTCTTTTAATAATCCTTATTTACTTCTATAGACCTGTAGCCCTAAAATACGCTTTTCTAAAGGCTACACAATTAATCTATATATAAATCTTGGACAATGACTTATGAGTATGATTAGCTTCATAGATTTTTGCACAACAAGAAAGAGTATGCTCTCTCTTTAATTGTAAAAATAATCTCATCATTAAGCTAAAATCATTCTCATTTCATTCTCCTTTTCTTCATTTCATATTTACCTTCATACTACAACTTTAACTGCCATATTTCAAGCCCTTTTTCGTACTATACTTAATGTAGCTCCTATTTATGCTTTATTGGCTACACAATTTTTGGCCTGTTGTATCAACTTATGATACACCACTAATATTTCTGGTTCATTGCAATACTTTTCAAGTTCTTCTATCGGAATCCACATGACACCACTATTTTCTTCTCTATTTATTTCTACAGCTTCCTTTTCATCTGCAATAAGTATATAGGCAACTGATAGATGCATATGTGTCGGTACATAACATCCTCTTTTAATATGCCCCCATACAGGTAGAATATCTAATGAAGCTATGGTATTCATGAGTGGTTTAATATGCTTTACCCCTGTTTCTTCTGTTGCTTCTTTAAGTGCTACATGTAATAAATCTTCATCCCCATCAGCATGTCCTCCAGTCCATGCCCATGTCTTATAAATATTATGATGGACCATAAGTACCTTATCTAGCATCTCATTCATAATAAAGCCTGAACTTGTAAGATGAGCAAATTCATTTTCTCTCAATAATATAGTATCAGGGAATCTTTCAATATATTCTAGTATCACTTTCTTCTCGCTCATTTCCTGAGCATTTACAGGTGAATAAGCTAATATTTCTTGCTTATAATTCATGCGGTCCTCCACTATACTTAGCTAATATCTTAAGTCATATATTGCTATCTACTTTTAGTTACACCTTTATAATAGCATAAGTTAATACATGGTACACCAGGTCCTTATACTATCTTAAAGTTTTTCTTTAATTCTTCTAATAAGTTCTTTATATTCTGCTTCACTTAAAAGTATTTTAGGCTCTGGCATCATTTCAAAAGTTCCTCCAAAACCTGGTCCCTCTTCATATTTAGGAACAATATGATAGTGTAAATGAGTCATCTTATCTGCATAAGCACCATAGTTAATCTTATAAGCACCAAAAGCTTCACTCATTGCCTTAGCTACTCTAGCTACATCCTTCATAAAGGCATTTCTTTCATCATCACTTAAATCAAATAGCTCACTTTTATGTTCTTTATACGCAACTAAGCATCTACCTCTATAAGTTTGCTCCTTAAATAAATACAGAGTACTTGCCTCTAGATCACAGATTTTAATCATAATATCTGTTAAACGATGGTCTTTCACACAATAAAAACAGTCATTATCAAAATTCATATTCCTTCTCCTTTAGTTTTAATTTTTATAACTGATTTTATTATATATAATTTAAAATAAATTACCTTTTCATATTTTGTCTTCATTGGCTTAAATCTTACAATTATAGCTTATTTTTATACCTATCATCACTTGGATAAATCAGTATTATCTTATAGCCTATTTCTATACTATATTAAAACAGACTTAACTGTTCTACTTCATGATTTTTCCTACTGGCTTTAATAATATCTGGCATCTTATATAGCAAACCATACTTTTCACACTCTCTGACAAATAGCTTTCTAAGCTTAGCAAAATCAACACTCCTACACTCATATTGATTACCATAATGCTGAATATACTCCTCTTTAATTCCCGGGAAATATTGATCTAATTTTTCAAAATACCATTCTCGTTGATTCTCTCTTAAGGTCATTCCAATAGCAGGATAGATAAATCTAGCACCTGAAGCTGCCGCCTTAACTACGATTGATTTAATATTTTCTTCATTATCTGCTATAAATGGAAGTACTGGCATCATCAATACTCCAGTAAAAATACCTGCTTCAGCTAAAGCCTTAATTGCTTTGAATCTTTCAGATGAGAGGGCTACTCTCGGCTCTATGATTTTACACAAATCATCTTTATAAGCAGTTATAGTTATTTTTGCAATAACTGGTGAATGATTATTGATTGCTTTTAAAATATCTATATCTCTAGTAATTAATGGACTTTTTGTAGCAATTGCTACTCCAAAACCATATTGATTAATAAGTTCCAATGCACCTCTTGTTAGCCCATATTGTTTTTCAAATGGATTATAAGGATCTGACATAGCTCCTGTACCTATAATGCCTGTTTTTACCTTACGCCTCAGTTCATTATGCAGTATTAAAAGCGCATCTTTCTTTGCTTTAACCTCATCAAAGCTTTCTATGCCATAACAGCTACTACGACTATCACAATAAATACATCCATGGCAGCAGCCTTTATAAATATTCATATTATAGTCTATTCCAAACCAATGTTCTCCTTTAGCATAGGATAACATGGTCTTTGCTGGTATAAATTCCATTTTTATTCTCCTTAGTCCTACTTTTAATACTTATAATATAAGGCATTAAATATGACAGATGTACGTCACATTTAATGCCTCTATTGTACCATATTTAGTTTAATGAAATGGAGGACTTATTTATTTCGCATTTCCTCAATAGCTTCAGATATAAATGTCTCCTCTAGAGCAATAGAATAGTTCTCATCATCATATTGCTTAATCTTACCTATTCCTTCTTGAAAAACAAAACGTATTTTCCCTTTTCTTACCTTTTTATCTGTATATAATTTACTTACTAGTTCCTGAGTTGTAATATGCGCTGGAATATGAGTACTAAGTCCTGTTTTTTCATAAAGTGCAATAACCCTATCAGCTTCTTTCTCACTTATATATCCTAGTTTTTGTCCTATTCTAACTTGGCTAGCCATTCCAATAGCAACAGCCTCACCATGTAAAAGCGTATAGTCACTTAAGGTTTCTATAGCACGACCTACGGTATGACCTAGATTTAAAATCTGCCTTAAATTTGCTTCCCTTTCATCTAGTTTAACTACCTCATACTTAATCTTACAATTCATTTCAGCAATATGGGTACATACTTCTTTTTGCTTCTCTGTAACACCCTCATTGGTTAAAAGCTGGGCTATATGTTCTTCTAAGAATTCAAAAAAAACTATATCTGCCATACAAGCATGTTTAATAGTCTCTGCTAATCCATTACTTACTTGTTTAATAGGTAAAGTGCCCCAAGTTGCTAAATCAATATATACTTTTTTAGGTTGATAAATAAGACCTATTAAATTGGTAGCAAGCTCTGTATCTACAGCTGTCTTTCCTCCTACTGAAGCATCTGCAGCACCTAAAATAGTAGTTGAATAATTAATAAAAGGAATCCCTCTACCAAAAGTCCCTGCAACAAATCCAGCCAGGTCTGTTACTACGCCCCCACCTAATGCAATAATACAGCTATCTCTTTTATGCCCTTTTTCTAACATAGTATCTTCTAGTATTTCCTTTGTATGTCTTACTTTAGAAGTTTCTCCAGCTGGGAAGCTTAATAAATCTACATCAAATCCTTCCTTAAGCATTAGTTCATACAGCTTATCACCATATAATTCTTTTACGACTGAGTCTGTTATGATAGCATATCTGCTAATGCCTTGTCCTAAATTTCCTTTTAACTCTCTAATAAGTGTATTAAAAAGGTTATACCCTATTTCAATATCATAAGAATCATCTACCACTCTTTTTAGTTCTACGTAGAATTTACTCATAATCAGCCTCCTTTTATGTATTATAATATACCTTATTCTAACACATGTTTCTAAATTTTTAATATAAATTATAAATATCTGAGAACTCCATTTTGGTTTGTTCTATTCTAGGTTCAAACTCTAAAGGTTCAACCTCGCTATCCTCAAGCACTCTAATAGGGAATTTTATGACCATCTCAGTTCCCTTACCCAATTCACTTTTCGCATCAATTGTTCCTTCATGCATCTTCACAAGTGACTTAACCAATGCTAGTCCAATTCCACTCCCTTCACACTTTCTGGTTAAAAGAGAGTCAACTTGAATAAATGGATTAAATATAGTAGTAAGCTTTTCTTTTGGAATACCTACCCCGGTATCCTTTACTACTACTATAAGACCTTCATCTTGCAATGAGAGATTAACTGATATTATTCCTCCTCTATATGTATACTTAACGGAGTTAGATAAGATATTTAATATGATACGTTCTAGCTTCTCCGCATCACATGCTGTAATAACTTCTTCTACATCTGTATCAAACAGTAAAGTAATCCCTCTACTCTCAATGTAATCTGCTACAGATAAAGTTGTTTCTTCTATGACATTAACAATGTTTAAATTTTCTAGCTTCATCTTGTAATGTCCAGTATCAATACTTGTTAGTTCCATAATGTTGTTGGATAATCTTAATATTCTATAAGTATTCTGCTTAACCGTGCTTAAGTATTTCACCAAATCAAAATTAGGCTGCACATTGATATGACCTTGTTTTATCCCCTTTTCTAATAATTGTACTGTTGCTAGAATAATATTAAGTGGTGTTCTGAATTCATGTGACATATTAGCAAAAAATTCACTTTTTATTTTTTCTATTTGCAGTGCCTCTTCATAGACTTTTCTTGCCTCTTCCTGTTCTTTTTGCTTTGAGATATCTCTACCTGTGCAGACATAATACTGCTTATTACTAGTATATTTTATACTCCACTCAATCCATTTATAACTTTTATTTTTACAATACCCTCTACATATAATCCCTCTTACAGCGCGCTTATTGTTTATACAAAATTTTTTTTCGAAAAAGTGTTGCTGATCTTCTCTATAAACAAACTCGTTAGAAGGGCGTCCTATCAGTTCACTAGGTGTCCAACCTAATACAGATTCCCATGCTCCATTTACCTTCTCAATACGTCCATCCATTGCTATTATGGCCATAAGGTCACTTGCAGTTTCTGCAAAGTTTTGTAATTCTTCTTCTAATTCTTCTCGCTTCTCTAGTTCTCTCTTGACAACTTTTGTTAATACCTCATTCTGTATAATTAATGCCAGTTGTCTTGAAATCTTGAAAATTTGTGTTTCCCTACTTGGATTAGTATTAGCTAAGTTACTATAGCTACAGATAAGGATTCCTAAAAGCTCATCTTCTAGCACTATAGGATAACATCCTAGATAGCTTAAATCTTTTACTTTGAATGCCTCTCTCTGTTCAATGTCTATGTACTTATAATAGTCATGTGCTAATTTTATGCCCCATAAGTTATCTCCACTTATCATTTCATCTCTAAAACTATTAGTTAATTTAATTTCATCCATTAAATCTAACTCACAAGATTCCATTCCTTCTTTGTATGTACAGTATAAACTATTTTTAGCTTTATTATAAATACCTATAATGATGCCATCTGCCTCAATTTCTTCTAATACTTCTTGAATACTTCCATTAATCCCCTTCATCTGATATAAGTATTTAATGTGTTCACTTCCAAGCTCTATATCTTGGGTATACAATTTATTTCTCATATACTCTTTATAATAATTTTTATCTAGCTGACGCTCCATTTTTTTATATAGTGTTATCTCTTCTCTCATACCCAAAATGTACTGGACCTGGCCTGAACTACTTGTAATAGGAATAAAATTAAATTGATACCATCTCTGTTTATTGTCTATTTCTATAACTTTCTCATAACAAATTGCCTCTTTTTTTATTAGAAGTTCATCTTCTCCCTCTTGAATAATACGAGTAAATTCTTGGTTCCAGATGTCTTCATCATTCTTTCCTAGTATACTGCTTCGTTCTAAGTGCTGTGTTAGTGCTGATGCTTTATTAATAAAGCATTCATTTACAAACCTATACTTTTTTTCTTGATCTTTAAGCCACACTACAAAAGGTAATTTATCTAATAATTTTTCTAGCTCTTTTACATTATATATGGGTTCTTTTTCTCTCAAAATAATATAATATATTTGCTTTTCGTTCCATTTCCCTATATTTAATATACCTTCATAACTTATTTCCTCATCATTTATATTCCTCAGAATTACTAAAAATTTAGTATGCCCAAGTCTTAATAACTCTTCCCAACTTATAAATTTTACTTCTCCTGGAATCAGGAATTTATCTAGTTTCTTCTCTTGATAAGCAGATAATGTGTATTGTAAGTCTTCTAGTAAGCATTTGTTACAAAATTCTATTTTACCCTCAGCATTAACAATTAAAATTCTATCTCTTATTTTATCTAGAAACTCTTTCATTTTTTCCTTCTCCCATAACCTACTATAATATTACACAATCTTACATTTTTACTTTTTTTTTAATTATTTATTATTTTAATACAAAAGCTAAACATTTAATAGTAATTTTTGTAATTTTTTAAAAAATACAAGTGCTAAATACACCTCATGGTTATTATTATTTATTAAACCTATTTTAAAATAGATTTATAAATGTAACTTATTTCTCTACAACAAAAAATCGATAGACAGTACATCCATTACAGTCTATCGATTTCCTTATCTTAATTAACTTTTATTTTAAACTCTTCTTCTACTAAACTGATTTTACAACTTCCACCTTCATTTAAACTTCCAAATAAAATTTCTTGTGCCAAAAGAGGCTTTATTTTACTTTCTATTAAACGTGAAATTTCTCGTGCTCCATACTCCGCAGAAATTCCCTTTGTGACTATATATTCTATACATTTTTGATTAAAGCTTAGTTTAATTCCTTTTTCTTTTGCCACTTTTTTAAGCTTACTAAGCTCTTTTCGTACAATTAATAATGCCATATCTTCTGTAATATGATTAAATGCAATAATACTTGATAAACGATTTCTAAATTCAGGAGAAAATACTTTCTTAACTTCATCATTAATTGCTTCTCCTTGAATCTTTCTTTCACCAAATCCCACAAGGTTTTTACCTATTCTTGAAGCACCTGCATTAGATGTCATAATTAAAATAACATTTCTAAAGTCAGCCTTGCACCCCTTATTGTCTGTAAGCGTTGCATAGTCCATGACTTGAAGTAAGATATTATAGATATCTTGATGTGCTTTTTCTATTTCATCAAGTGTATCTTTATGAAATAAGTTATATAAAACTATAAATCATTGGTTTTTAGGCAATATCTTTGTTTTCTATAACTTTGTTTTAGCTTTATTATAGAAAACTGGACTATTTTGCAGTTTTAATTAATAAAATCACTATATGTTAGCCTACCACTAAATATATTTTCCCTCTTTAAATCATCCTCAAACAGTATACTTCTGCAAACTTTGAAAAATTTAAGAGTCAAACTACTATTTCAAACCAATATACGACAAATTTTTCATAACAAGACTAGTATACTAAAATTATACTTACCAACTACTACTATATAGGAGGAATTTTATGATCATTAAAGGAGCTAATGACTCAATTGTTAAAATGGTAAAAAATGTAGTTGAGTTATTTTACTATGAAACTAGATTTACTCCAATAGAGTGTCAGGTGGAGTTTGTTGATAATATATTTACTAGAAAACTAAAACTATCCATATCGGAAAGTATGCGAACTTCCGTTTTGGAAAATAAGGATTTTATTTCCTGCTTAAATGGAACTTTGATACTGCCTAATTCACTCCATGAACCAATTACTATATTAATCTGTAACAAAGTCCTTGATGAAGGCAGCACGTTCCTAGGATCTATAATTCACGAACTAACGCACGCACAGGATTATTTCAATTTTGCAAGCTATAATAACTGTACAGGATATTATGATATTAATAATAGCACCTTTTCTTTGTGGAGTGAATTTCACGCTAGAAGGATGGGCTATAGTTACTTACGTAGGCTTTCAGTAATGATACAACAAGAACAAGTAAGTGATAATGAGTATATTGAACATATAAAAACAACTGAATGTCCATCTCAACTTAAATGGTTAGTAGATGACTTGGTAAAATATCAAAATCAACCATACCAATATATTTATAGTATCATGCAATTTTTAGGCAGGTATTCCGTATGGCAAGATACATATTCATTAGATTTTAATGAAACGACCTTACCCTATGAATTAATAGAAGCATTTAATCACAGAATAACCGATGTGTACTGTTTTCTGTATAAACATAAGAAATTTGATGAAGTCAAGGATGCCTTAGATGAATTGGAAATATTACTAAATCGCTTTGTAAGCCAGGCATAAAGTGGAGGAACTGAACCAATGAAAATATGTGTGCTTCTTGCAATACCGTGTTATAAAGTATAAAAGTACCTTCAATAAGTTACCATATAGTATTCTCAAGGTTTTGAACTTAAGATATTATCACTATACATACTATAAGTATTCTTGAAAATACTAGACTTTGTGTTCATAAAAATAAAATTTCAGTAAAAATACACATTTATACCACATAAATAAAACCACTTTCAGCTGAAAGTGGCTTTATTATTTAAATTAAATAAAATCTTTAGATAGAAAATTTAAGTATATTCTATGTATATTACTAAGTTCTATTATTTTCTCATGAGAATCTTTAACTGTGGCTATAACATCTGAAAAATGTATATCAATACGGTAATCAGAGGCATCACCTATCGCACCTTCATTATCTAGTTCACCAAAGCCATAATCTACTTCTATTGAGCCACAAGATAGTATGCTTTGTGGATTATGATAGCACTCTAATTCAATATAATCTTGATCACCATTACTAGGAATGATATTGGTATTTTCCCAATGAAGGTAAAGATTCTCAGAATTAATAAGTGTAATGCAAACATCTTCACCGAGTACAAAATTATCGGGGAGTTTTGCTGAAAAGTAATCCATTTCGATAAACCCTTTCTTATATTCGATCCAATCTATGACATCTTCTAAGTTGTAGCAATGATCTCTCTCTTTTAATGAAACTAGAAACTGATTAAACTTTTCAACCATAGATATCTCATCAGGCGTATTTTTTAAGGATTGAAGGTTATCTATAATATCATAGTATTCACTTAGTTCCTCTTCTAGTTTTGTGTATGTTTCATTGATAGACTCGAAAATCGTTAGTAGTTCATTCACGCCATTGTGACGCTCTAACGTTTGTTCAAGGATATAATCAAAAGAATCTAAAGAAGGTAAACCACAAGCCTCACGTATGTTTTCTTCATATTGATCCCAATACTCACATTCAGCCATATGTTCTTCTTCCTTTAAATTTCGTGTAAACTCTTCGCTTAGTTGGGCATTTTTGACTTCTTCCTGTAGGTCTATAGAGATTAACTTGCTAAGGCTAGTAAAATATTTATATTTCATTTGAGGAAAATTTGAAGCTAAGTCGTTAGAAATATGAGGATGCAAGAGTTCTCTTAGTGAAGCTTCTTTTCCGCTAGAAAAATCTTTATAATTATCAGTGACAAAATAAACTATGCTATTAACATCATCTTCAACTATATTAGGAATGTAATTAGGAAGATTAATCAAGACTTCGATAATCAAGGCATCTCCTATCGAATTTTTTCCTTCAATATGACAAGGTGCCTTTTTGTATATTTGTCGTTGAAGTGCTTTAGTAATTAATACATGATCATCTGCAATAATAATTGTATTTTCAGATTGAAATATCTTATCCAATAATAAGTTAGATGACTTCTTATAATCACTAACCTTTCGCTCAAATGTACTTAAAGTAGTCTGTAAAGGAGCCATAGCTTCTTTTTTTATAGCTTCTATATCTATATTTCCATTAGTATCAGTTAACCCATTAATCCAGTATATATTACTTAATGACTTAATGTTAGATTCTATTTCACCCTTTACTTTATCAATTTCTTGTTCAAGGTGTTTATAAACTTCATGCCTAATTAAAGAAGGAACTATTAACTTAACTTCTCCATATTCTAAAAGCTTCATGAAATTTTCTATTAATGACTGATTAATATCTTTCCTTCTATTAACAATTATATTTAAAAATATATTTGTATCTAATAATAAGTATTTCATTACAAGCTCCTTTCAAAGTAAGTTTATTATAAGTAGCTACTAATATTTTGAATCTAGTTAAGTGTACCGATTTTTATGAACTACTATAGTATCAAAATATATTATGATCTATATTTTTTTGACTAGTATACTTCACATGTCTTTACCATACATATTACAAAAAGTATTTTAGTTCATATCTTATTTTCCTACATAATCTTTTTATTAATTAACTCTAATAAACTATTTGAATGAAAACGATAACTTGCACACCCTTCTAATATCTCCTTTGAGATATGCTTGATATTAGTATTCTCACTATGTTCATAGATATAATAGCTAATATCACCATAAATATCATAATTAGCAAAACCTCCATAACCTGTTGAAGTAGCATAATTCTCATTAATATTATTTAACACCCTAACTCTCTCTAATTCTGGGATTTTTAAAATCACTTTTCCAAAGTCACTCAACTTATGTTTAACAATGTAATTACATAGTTCATTATTTGCAAGTAACTTCTTTATATAATTTAATTCTCTGGATGTTAATATAGATTCTTTTAAATTGACATCTATCTGCTTCTTTACTTCTTGTTCGTCTATTTCCATTAGTATTAGATGTATTTCCTCTATTATCTCATCAACGCATCTATATCTATTTCTCTTGTCACGGGTAGTACACTTAGTAACTATTAAATTCATAGTCTCATCTTGTTTATCAAAATAATTGTAGACAAACTCTATTATCTTACCTAATGAATATATGTCTGTCTGAAAATCCATCTTAGTAAGATCGCCTGCTGCCAATGGGTCCATAAATATATGATTATTCTTTTCAGTAGCTGAAGATTTTAAGCTTCTTACTATAGAAATATCTTTACTCCATCCAAAGTCACTTATTACAAAAGTGTTTCCTATTTTAAGTATGTTTCCTAGGTGCAAATCTCTGTGTATTATGTTATTATCATGTGCAAACTTAATTCCTTGCAATATATCATCGATTATTTTTAGTCGTATCTTTTTAGATAAAGATATTTGTGAACTTAAATAATCATACAAATCCATTTCAGCTTCTTGAAGTAAGTAACTATTCTCGTCTTCAGTAAGTTCATATACTGTAATTATATTAGGACAGCCACATAACTTCTTAGTATTTTCATATTCATATCTTAATCTTTTCCTTAATTTCTCATCACTTTTATTGTGGGGCAACAATTCCTTTTTTACAATTCCTTCAGTATATTTTGAAACTATACAATAAGACCCTTTACCTAAAGTATTATCTAATGAAAGCTCAATTATATCATTAGATACATTATTCACATGTACATTGTTACGTTGCAAATAGTGTATACTCTTATCTAAAATCATTTTAGCCTCTTCTCTATTTCTATGAGTAACCTTAAGAATATTTAAGATACACTGAATAAACATGAGCTGATTCTCTTTTAATATACCTTCTATTTGTTCTGCAAGCCTCTTATTCTCACTATACATAAGTTTATGTTCAGTAAAATAATCATTTATACTTAAATAATCTATATTTAACACAGAATCCTCAAAATAATAATCCAGTATTAATCCCATATATGTAAAGTTAGTAGATGACTGTTTATAATCCCAAAAGTGACCATCTAAATACTCTAAAAGGTTTGATAATATTCCTTCCATTAATTTCTCCTTATCATCCTTAATTCTTATATATTTCAGCTTATATCGATATCCAACCTTATTCTATCTTTCACCTAAGTACAAATAGGATATTAGTAATAGTACCCTTCTTTGTGAAGTAAGTTTCATTGTAGAAGAACGAGATATGGTTACTTACATAAAATGTAAATAATGTTTCCCTTTATCTAATAACGTTTAAAATACCCTTTATATTAGAGTCAAATTTACTACAACAGTTCTACTATTTACTTTTACAATCTCTCACAAACTTCAATTAATGTTTTAGAATAGTCAAAAGCCTTATCTTTTACGGTTTTCTTGTTTACTCCAAAAACAATTACTACTATACTTATTATTATACACCAAAGTGCTATATACTGAGGATATGGAGATTTAATCATAGCATTAATATTAAACTCTTCTATCATAAAATACTCCCGAATTCCAATCAAAATATATAGAACTAATCCTATATACTTTATTCCATACATATTTCTCCAAAAGTTATATTCCTTTAATTCTTGTTGTACCCTAAACTCTTCTTTACGATTATGCGTTGCATGATTTCTCAACCAATTTATAGTAGCTTCATATAGTAAATCTGATTCTTCTGTTTCTTCCTCACTAGACAATGGTAAATTAATCCCCTCTAATCTTTGATTTAATCGTTCATGATATTTTTTCTTAGATACATTGTTTATGTTAGTATCACTAAATCGCATAAGTATTGTTGTTGGTTTTCCACCCAAATCACTATACATTTTTGCTTCATATGCTTTCCCTTTATTTCTTGCCATTTTTGACATTACTGTCAAGCATATAACGAAAATAGTAATATATAATGTTGTATCCATAAATCCATTTGTAAGTATCCCTTTAATGCACCCCAAAATAATAATCGGTAGTAGCATCACTAAAACAGGCATTACACGTGCATGAAAAGTAAAGTCATCAAAAAAAATTTTGATTTTATCCATATTCTTTCCCCTTAATCATCCCAGTCCTCAACATTCTTATTAAACTCAAGAGTTTTTGTTGATGACCATCCTTCTCTAGAACTAATCTTGTTTCTATGATTTATAGTTTTTCCTGATGCATTATAAACTTTTACACCACGTCTTACAAATGCATTAACTACCATTTGCAACGGATGGTCTGAATTTTTACCCGAACATACAAAGGCCTTTTTGCTAGTAGTATTACCTTCTTCAACTATATTCCCAATTAGTCGGTTTAATATCGAAGTACTTACATTATGCCTTCCTCCATGATGTGGAATTTGATAAATTGTTACATTATCCTTTATGTCTTTTAATATAGTATCTGCATAGTCTAATGCCACCTTTAAACCTCGTATTCCTGCATCTCCTGTCAGAAGAAAACTTTCCTCCTCCATCTCACCTAAAATAATTGTACTCATTTCATTCTCTGCTGTCGTTTCTACATCTTCTTTAAGTTTCTCATCATCCCATGATTCTATAAGATTTTTTAAGAACTCAACAATCGCCCCTCTAATTGAATCAAATATAGTCTGCTCTTTAACTAATGGTGTTTTACTAGACTCTATTAATAACTCTTTATACAATTCTTTTGTAGGAGACAAAACTTGTAATTTATCACAAATGACTTCACCTTGAAAAATTTCATGAATCTTTATCCCTTTATTAAGGGCTATTACTTCTAATTCAGCAATATACACATATTTTTCCTTTAATCTTTTCTTTAAACTCTCTTCTGTAATTCTCCCATCATCGACATATGGGATTAACTCTTTCGCATATAGCCATGGCCTATTCATATACAAATCCTTAACTTCAAAATTATTAAGTATTTCTATTAATCCAGATGCATGATCTTGATCAGAATGAGAACATATGACAAAATCTAAGACTTTTTTTGTTTTATCTTTCAAATAATAGTTGTTGATTATATTTTTTAATGCTTCACCATGTTTTTGAAATCCCCCATCAAATACTCCAATAACATAATTACCTTCTGTTATCTCCCATCTTATCCCAACAGCATCTGCGTCTTTTGTTTCTTTATTTACTCCAATAAAGTCTAATTCATATGGCATAACCTCATCTCCCCACCTAATATTTTTCATTTTCTATATTATACCATAATAATGTTAAAATATTTTATATATTTAAACAAATTCTCGGATTGATAGACAAAATCTTAAACTATTAATATACTATATCGCTCTATATTAAGTAATTAGTTAACACATATTACTATATTACCTATTTGGTTTATTTATATATATTTATGTCTCTTAATAATTTGTTATATAACGTTTTTGTGAGCATACCTAAGTAAAAAATACTTGATTTGATACAATGCTTTTATTTACAAAATTTATTATGTGCTCAGTATTTAATTATTTTTCAATATACCTTATTTTTTAATTTTTATATTAACAATTTAACCATTTTTTAAAATATCAATCTAATATTATATTATTATAATTTGGTAATTATTTTAATATATTAACAAATTATGTTTATGAATTATTTAGCAATAATATAAGAATTTAACTGATAAATTTTGTAATTTTTTTAATATATTATCTTTTTTTACAAATATCATTGACTTTTTTATATATTGGATTTATATTTTAACTAGTTTTAATTTTCGAAAATTATAAACAATTAAATTTTAGGAGGGTTTACCAATGAAAAAATTTATGAAACGTACATCTATAGCATTAACATTATTATTAGCTTCCAACTCTATAGCACCTCTTAGTGTATTTGCAAGTGAAACTACTTCCGTAGATAAAACTACAGTGATATCTATTGAAGATGATAGAGCCCCACAAGTTAGTGAAGTTGTAATCTTTTTAGCAGGTGTCCTAGTTGGATATATCGTTGATGGAACTATTATTTATGCTACAGGCCATTCCGCTGGAGAATGGGTGGCAATAGCCCTTAAATACTATAATGACAATCCAAATGTAAGTTCTATCCATATTTCCTCAAGCGGTCGTGTACATGGAGGCGGAGGTACAGGCTTCTAATTTTTTAATATTCCTGTATAATATAATTAATTCTTTAATAAAAAAAGAAAATTTATTATATTAAGAGGTTGAAATGAAAAAAAATATGACTTATATAATAATATTTATTCTAGGAATACTTACTTATTTTTCAATCATGTTGGTTTTTAACCTATTTAAATAAGCATGAAAAAAATAAAACCTTCATTTAAATGAAGGTTTTATTTTTTCTACTCATATATCTCTAAGAAAGGTGATTGAATAAATTATGTTAAACTATACATCCAACTTTACCAATAAATTAATATGTTTACTATTCATTCTTATAACATTACCTATAAGCATTCAGGCATCTATTCTCTCAAGTACTTCTACTGATAATGAAACGTCTAGAACATTTCTAATTCAATTTCGCGGAATAAAGTTTTCAGATACACAAGATGAGTATTGGTGTCAGTTTACTCCTCAGATATCAGGAAGTTATGAAATCACTAATATCAGTAAATATAGCAAAGACACCTATATGACATTATATGACAGTAGTAAAGCAAAGATTATTATAGATAATCATGACACTTCTAAAACTACAACTTTAGCTGCTACCTTATTAGCAAACAAGACCTACTATATAAGAATAAAGTCCTCCAGTTTTACTACCAATAATACCATTATTTGTATAATTGCTCAACAAATAAATGAACCTAATGATCCTCTGTTTAATGAACAATGGGCATTGTTAAACAAATCTACGGGCCTAGATATCAACATTGCTCCCGTGTGGAAATATCCTTTTAATAACTCCATAAAAATTGGAATTGCTGACACTGGCGTATACTACGAACATCGAGATTTAACTGATATAATAAATCTTGAATTAAGTTATAATTTTTCACACAATATTAAAGATACATTTCCAACAAATGAAATGCATCAGGATTTTTATACTGCTGTACGTGGTCATGGCACTCATATTTCTGGCGTTATTGGTGCGATATCAAATAATAATGAGGGTATCGCTGGAATACTCCCAAATGCCAACCTCATATCATTAAAAACCTTAGGAAGACAATTAACTACCGGAACAACATATACAAAATCAATCGCTGCATTTATCGAAGCTATTGAATATGCTCAAGCAAATAACATTAAAATAATAAATTGTAGTTTTGGTGGTACTACTCCCTCTAAAGCAGAGCAAGAAGCAATGGCTAAGGCTACTGATATATTATTTATAATTTCAGCAGGTAATTCAGGCAATGATTTAGAAGTCTCTCCTGAATATCCTGCTTGCTATTATAATCAAAATTCCATAGTGGTAACTAGTATAGATTCTGACGGCAACTTATTAAATAACGCAAATTATGGCGGTCCTACAGACATAGCTGCTCCTGGGACACATATTATAAGTACAATGCCTTATGATACCTATGAGTATCTGGGTGGTTCTTCAATATCTACAGCATATGTAACTGCTATATGTGGGATGGTATGGTCACAAAACCCAAGTCTATCTCCTGTAGAAGTCAAAGATATTATCACTAATATTCATAATGTAACTTTACTAGACTCTTTATCTAATAAAGTATTATGTGGTGGCATGATAAATGCTTATAAAGCTGTAATTTGTCCTAATTTAAATAGCTTCACTAAACATATTAAAGAAAAAAGAACTCCACTATCTGATAATAATTTAAATATATCTTCTTCCCTTGATACGTTTCAAGCAAAAACTGATGAAATAATAATAAAAATTGATAGTGATATATTAATAAATTCATATCTAAATATCCTTAAAACTCAATATCGTTTCACAGATATCTATGTTTCTGGATATTTAAAATCAATAAATGCTTATATACTTAAATGTTCCTCACCAGAAAATGCAGATAAAGCTATAAATATACTTAGTAGATATAATAAAATTAAATATATAGAACCTAACCACCAAAGAAATTAAACAGCAGTATAAATTTATCAACACTTCTAGGTAAATGCTTATTTTAGTAATCATTTTTATATCTATTTCCCAAATTGTAATAACAAGTTGAACTAACTGTGTTTTTTATTTCACCACAGAATTTATACAGCATATATAGCATCCAATTCATCCTCAAATAGTTCCTCAGTTGTACGATAATTAAGCAGCTTTCTAGGAAGGGTATTACACCATTCTTCAATAAAAGCACTCTCATCAATGCTATAACCATTTATAGCTACACCTTTTGGGATGAATCGTCTTAATAAACCATTGTGCCTTTCATTGGTTCCACGTTCACAGGAGGCATATGGATGTGTAAAGTAGACCTTTACAGCAGATTCCTGTTCTACTTTGGAGAGTTCTGCAAACTCTTGACCATTATCACTGGTAATACTTTTGAAGACGTGGTTAAATTGTTCTCCAAAGTAAGTTTTTAGATTGGCTAGTTCTGTTAAAACAGCATGAGAAGTCTTAGATGCAATTTTACGAACAATATAATGTCTAGTTTTGCGTTCAGCTAAAGTGAGAAGAACACTATCATTCTTATCTTTTGTACCAATGACAGTATCTATCTCCCAGTGGCCAAATTCTTCCCTAGAATCAATACTAACTGGTCGTTCCTCGATACTTGTGCCTAGAATACGTCTGTTTATACGGTTACGTTGAGGCTTGGTATTTCTTCTAAACTTCATCGGAAGATCGACATTTCGTATTTCTAGTAGACCTAAATCAATATAGTTATAAAGTGTTTTAGTGCAAACCATTTGAGATGGCTTGAAAAGCTGATTAACGATAGCATCCACAGACCAGTTTCTCGATTTCATTGTGGTACAAACGTAGGATATAAAATCACTACAGGATAGACGTTTGAGTTTAGGGCAACAATACTTGCGATGTTGTAAGTAGATGTTTTCTCCTGCATCCGCAAGATAAACCTCTACCTTATGACCATGTTTAATTTGAGTAACGGTTCCTCTAGCAATTTCATTGCGAATAGTATTGGAAGCACGACCTAGCTCTTTAGCAATCTTATAAGAAGAATAGCCATCTTTTAATCGAATCTGTATAGTCATACGTTCTTCAAAGCTTAGGTGTTTATGTTTACGTGGATTTATAGTATTATTAGGGTAGTCCATAGTGATTAATCCTTTCTTGTTAAAGTTGTGGTGTGGTGATTCAATCTTAACACAGGATAAATCCCTATGGATTTTTTATTTAGTTCAACTTCATTTTACAACTAAGCTTTATATCTATTTATTCAAACAACAAATATTTAGTCAGTTCATTTGATTGGTTACCACTGTACCTTTATATTTTACCAACGATTTAAAGACCATCTATCGTCCCCAAACTGATTACATATGTATGATAGAAGTTATACCAAAAATAGAAAGGCCTTATCCTAGTACAATGAAAAGCTAGGAGATTAACTAACATGCTATTATCTCCGTTTTAAATTTTTCATTTAATGTTAGAAAGGTGTCTGTGATATAAATCTAAATGATTGCTATTGTCAAAGGAACATTTTCTCAAATGATACAACATTACTTAAAGCGTCTTATCTATCGATTTTTCAAACTACAAAGAAACAGATTCCCCTCTACGTAGTTTAGACAATATAACTGAGAACTCGTAATAATGTTTGAGGGTAGCCTCAAAAGTAGATAAGTATAACGCTTTAAGTAATGCTACATCACTTGATATAAATACAATAATTTAAGATCACGATGGACATAAAAAAGGGTGACTCCTGTAGGATGCAGAAATCATCTTTTAAATGTTATATAGTCTTTTTTATACTCTACTTTATAGGGGAGTTTTTAACCTGATTTTTTAATTTATCATTCTTTATATTCAACAATTTTTAGAACAATTTCACTAATTAACTGTATCTTTTCTGGTGAACACTCTCTTAGCATCATTTCAATATCATTCCTTAAGTAATCCTCACTTTTAGGTAAAGTACCCGTTAAAACAAAAATTGGAGAAATCTCTAAGCACTCACAAATACTTGCCAGTGTTTCAATACTAAGACTTGTTTTTCCTATTTCAATCTTACTAATATATGCACTAGACACTCCTAAGGTTTCTGCAACCTTTTCTTGTGTATATCCCTGTTTTTCACGAATCTTTTTTATTCTTTTACCTATAACTGTATAGTCAAAACTCATATTATCATCCAGTCTGAATATACCAATTATCCATTTAAACATACAGAAACACAAAGTTCTATTGAATCTATAGGTTTATAATGATAAAATATTTTTGACAACATAGTAATTTAGGAGAGCAACATGACATTAAGTTTTAAAATACAGTATGTAAAAGAAGTCTTATCAGAGCCTTGTGCTCAAAAGTATTTATCTCGTGAAATAATCAATTCTTTACAAGATATCCTTACACTTTTTTTAGAATCTTGTTCTATGAAAGAAGAAAAGTTAAATATACCTGTAAATATAATGTACCAATATAAGAATCTACTCACTGAACATATCCCTGATATAGGTAATATCTCTGATGATTGTAGCACGTATGTTAGAGAGTTCTACTATGTTTTTGAAAAACACCGTCAACACTACATACTAATTACGTTAGGTAAATCTTTAAAACAAGTACGCGAAAATAAAAAATTAACACTCTTTCAAATTGCTGAGAGGTTATGGGTCCCTTATCATTATATTCAAGAACTTGAAGAAGGGATAGAAAATCATCTAAACCTCTTCCAAATACTAGAGCTAGCTAATTTATTGGAAATAGATTCACTCAAAATATGGGAGACTTTAACAGCAAAACATAATTGATAGCTTTTTGATATCACTCTAGGCTATATCCCTTCAAATATTATAAAGTCCTATACAATCTTAAATCTATCTTTCTAGCCTTATAAGGCTAATGCCTCCTATAGTTTTATAAGAGGCACCTTTAATATAATATTTTTATATTTAAAATCCCTCTTTTTCCAACTCATCTCTCCTTTTATTTTTAACTTCCAATGGTATTACTACTTTATTTCCAATATCATCAAATTCATTATCCTCCTCAAACCTACTTATGTCGTTATTAAACATGCCTTTTAGTTCGTCCACTATTATTGGATCTTCTGATTTATTTAATGCCATAACGTTTTTCAGCGAATTCTTAGCACCCTTACTCTTATAAAACAATTCCCCAAATCCTTTTTGAAATTTATAGAGATTATCTTCTGACGTCTTTAGTTTTTCTCTTAACATCTTAACTTCTTGTTCTAAAAATTTAATTCTTATTCTATCATTTTCCAAAAGCTTTGCCATCCGTTCTCTTAAGACTTTTGGGCTTCTAGCATATCGATCTACTAATATATAGACATCTTGCATCTGTGCTATATATTCTTTTCCAGCTAGAATAAATGCATCTTCATTTTTAATCTCATCTATTCTCCTTTTTCCTAAATATGGTTCGCCCTTATACTCAGCAGCCCAAAATTGATATCCGTATAGTGTAAACATCTTTCCATTGCTACGCTTATGTTGTTGCTTATTGGCAATTTCTTTATTAAATCCCCATACATTGTTATATGTTAATTTACTTTTAACCCCCCCCAATTTCTCTAATTTTAATTTAATTATTTCGTCTACTTCTTCTTCATCTACTTTTGTTCTTGGTCTAGCCATATTGTTTGCCTCTTCTCATTGGTTTTATCCCTTTTAATAACTTCCTCGTTGAACCTAAGGTCAATTAATTTTTTTCTTAAACTTAATATTTCATCAGCTCTACTTTTAATAATCATTGTTTTATTTTTTATCTCTTCTTCATACTTCTTTTCTAACTCTTCCAACCCCGCAACACTTATCAACCTATTCTCTTTCAATAACTTTCTAAGTAGTTCTTCTTCATTTTTTAACATATCTTCTAATGGCTGTATACAGTTACTTTCAATATACTCTTTAGTTTTTACATAGCTATGATTAGTAGGTAAACACCACCATTTTGAGCAAAGTATACATGTTCTATCACTTTCACATACATCTATTTCTTGGCTCAAATCAACTGTACAGTAACCCACACCATCATCAGTTGGTTGTAACTTTTCTAATGCTATCGGAGGTTCTAAAGATTTCGTAAAAATCACCGTTTTAAGGCCCTGAATCGAAATATCTTCTCTTGCTGTTCGACTTGAAACATAATCAAGGATTTCAGATTCTATATAATATTTAGCATGTCCTACATAATGATTTTGAGAGATTAAATGTGTATGTCCTCCTAAAAGAGCAATTTCAATAGGAGGTACTCCTTGTAACATAAGCGAACAAAATGCCAAATGCCTAGTATCACCAGGCTTTAATCTTTGCCTCACTTGATTATAATTATACTTATTAATTATAACCGCCTCATAAAAACTATTTATTAGTGTATTCAAATCTCTTATAACATAAGTATCTATATACCGTTCTTCCTTATGTTCAACAACCTGAACACCTCGCTTTATAAGTTCTTTCGAAAAAACACGCTCACCTTCATATGATAGTAATGTTTTCCTCTTACTATCGAATTCTGTTAACTTTTGGTATTCTTCTATTAATTTATATATTTCTTCCGTTATTTTTATTTTTGATAAAAAGGGTAATCTAGGTTTATCTCTTTTATTCCTTATACGTGACCTCTTTACTCTATCTATAACAAGATAAAAATCTCCATCCTCTTCTACTAAACAATCCTTTTTAATTCTACAAGTAAATTCACTGGGTCGCATCGGAATAATATTTGTTATCTTCCACCACAATAATACTGGAAAAAAGAAATATCTCATTACCTCATTCGTTTCTTCTTGATAAAATTTCTTGATATAATACTCGAAACTTAAAATATCTTTATTTGATGGTAAATCTCTACGATAATCTTCTCTTTCAAATTCTATATCATTTAATAATTCAGCTACTTCTTTACTTTTTTCATCTAATACGTTGTTATACTCAAGAAACCAAAAATAATCCCTTATACTACCAATATCAACATTATTTTCTATTCGTTCTTCTAGTACCTGTTCTAATAGATTTTCTCCCTCCTCTCCTTTTATTATATTTATTTTAAAATTGCTAGTATCATGAATTATATAACTCAGTATTCTTACCTTTCCTGATACTGTAGTATTGGCATAACCTTTATCTATTAGGTCCAATGCATAACACTTCACCATATTTATCTCATTTTTTGAAATAATCCCTGTTTTTTTCATATCATACAATATGCCAAAATCTATAGAACTATTAGACCTAGCATATTCATTATAAAAAAACCATTTATGTGCATTAAAAGAATTTTCTTTTCCAGTGTTGAAGCCTAGTTGCTGCAATATTTCTGTATCTCCTATATATTCTTCTTTTAATTGTTGTCTGTTATATTCAACATTCTCTTTCAAATATAGCTGGTCTATATTTTCAACTACTTTCATCGTATCCCCCCTTAATTTGATACTTGTAAAATATCTTCTGGTTTTGGTATCTCTGATAATATTTTTATAAAATCGTTTCGATTATAGTTTAAAAATTCATACACATAGTCTTTTCCAAACTTATGCATAGCTTCTAATAATATTTTTTTCTTTTTTTCTATACTATAGGCTAATTTTAATTGCTTTGGTCTAAGAGAAGTTATCATAATTAATTGAATATCTTTCTTGATTTCTTCACACAAAGTTAGCAATGCATAAATAGTAGGAATATGATATATACATTCAAAACAACTTCTTTTTTCTGGCTCTCTACAGGATTTTTTCCCACACATGCACAGTATATCAAGAGATTGCTTTGACGGTATTTTCCTCAGATATATATCCTGTAACAAAGTCTGTGCTTCCTGCAATGACATACTATTAATTGCAGTTATTATTTTTACTTTATCTCTTCTAAGCGCATTCATAAATGCTACTGCCGTATTAAGTTTAATTATATCTCCAAATTCATCATTTAGCCTTTCAATCTCTTCTGTCACCTCTTCAAATGATACTTCTCCTCCATTAATCTTTTGAATTAATAATGCTGGGATATAGCCAAATTCTCCTCTTTCAAATAATTGCTTACTTAATTTCTCCATTTGCCTTTGATTCATTTCTATATAATGATTCGCAGCTGTATTGTTGTTTGTATGACCTCGCAACTCTGCACAATATACTAACGCCTTAGAATCTCCTGATAAATTAGCAATATAATATAGGTATGTCATAACTGTTTTGTTAAATTTCAATGATGAAAACTTGAAGTTCTCTAAGTTACTCTCTTTAAAAAACTTTTTAAACATATCTTCATTTACTCTATTTTCTTGGGTCCCAAATTCCATAAGAAAATCACTGTGTACTTTTCTGTCTTTGTTCAGTAATTCTAGCATCAGCACCGCTGTTGTAAAGGCTGGAGCCAGTTCATCCGAACAGAAAAAGACGCCTTTTACTTGCGTTTTAGAAATTTTAAATTCCCACTGATTAATCTTAAATAACACTAATCTAGCCATTTCAAGATTAACTTCATTACTCGCAAACCATTCTATTCCATTTATATTATATTTGGTAAGAACATCATCTACCCCTATTATAGGAAAATCTTTTATATCCCCATTTCTCCAAGCATTATTCAAATGTAACATCACATATAGCCATGTTGATAAATGAACATATCTGTTCTTTTCAATAATTTCTTGGATTGAGCACTCCACATGTCTCTTTACTTCTGTGCAATAATTAAAAACATCTGAGTATTCTTCAATACTATATATATGGTTGGTTCTTTTCTTTTTTACTTTTGCAAATATCTCATCTGCTATCCTAATATCCTCAACTTTAAATTTCTTATCATTAGCAATTAAAGGATCCGAACCTATCTCTTTGAAATATAGTTCCATAACATAACAATAACTATAATATTCAATGCTATTCATTACCAAGTTAATTTCCTTTGATGTAAGCATATATATTTCTCTTTTATTTGTTCTATCTAAAAAAACCTTTATAACAGGTGTACAAAAGACTAGTTTATTAATTAATTGCTGCATTCTGCTTCCTTTAACAGTCGTCCTGCTCAACCAACCTTCAACAAACCTAAACCATGATTTAGCTGTATATTTACTTTTTGGTTCAAATCCTCCCCATTCTTTATATATATCTAGCCTGGTATAAAAAGTTGTTAATGGATCTTCCTCAAAAACATTACTTAATTCAGCTATTTCTTTTCTTTCAAGGTACTCACCTGCTAAACTTTTAACATCCTCAATTTTTACTGCACTATAACTAGCATTGTTCTTGTCTCTAGCATACAGAGGTAAGTCTATTCTTGGTAACTTCTCTTTAGAAACTATACTCCCGGTCAGCTTTTTCTTTCCAAAGAATATACCTACATTACTTAATGACACGTATTCTCGATAAAAATTTTCTTTCTTTTGAACAAAATAATCAATTTCTTGTTTAGAATATCTAGTCTGTATTAATCCCTGTACATATATAGGTTTTAAGTTATACCCCTTAATAAATTTATCAAAAAACACCTTACTCAAATTCAAAAGTTCTATTACCTGATTCCTTGAATATGTATCATTTATATCTGCGCCTAATACTCCTTCTAGCTCTTCTTTAGAATATAATACGGTTATACACTTGTAATCATAACTCTTCTGCATATATCGTTTATATTTACTTTGAAGTGTAATTGGTCTTAAATATTTCTTTATGGTGACTTCAGATGCAAACTCTATAGCTTGAAATCTAGTATAATGTTTTTCATAGTATGCTCTTATTTCCATTCTCACACTATCAACCTGATGAGCATTGTAAATATTTTGATAACGTATTACTGTGTCATCCTTAAAGAGTATTGATTTCGCCTTAAGAGTTTCAATATTCCAATCGTCACATAATTTTGCCATTGCCAATTCAGGATTTCTTTTAATTTCTAATATCTGAATTGCTTCTTCTGTTGTATAGTATCTATTTCCTTCATAGGTACAACCTTGCCTTTTATCTTCAAATAAACTACCCTTTTTATACTCTTTTATTAATTTATCAATATCCTTTTTATTGTAACAAGATCTTGATCTGCTTGGATTATATACGTCCTCTAAATAATAATAGTACTTTTCTTCAATATCTTTTCTCTCAACTATATTATTAATCGTTTGTAAATCTAATCCTTCTAATTTTTTTAGGGCTTCAGTTGCTGTATCATAATTATTATAAAACTTCTCTACTTGTAGCTTTACCGATTCTATCTCTTCTGCTAGATACCCTATTCTATTATTTTTTCTTATACTATTCACATTCCATATATTCCTTAGAACGGTTATTGCATCTTGTTTGTTTTTTATGCCCAGTAACTCTACAACCTCATTACTAACAAAATATTTCTTTCCTTCAATTATAAATTTCTTTTCATCCTCACTATTCAATATAATTTTGTCTACCGCTTCCTTTTCATATACATATTGTAAGTGTTCTAACATTCTTGTATATTTTTTAGGAACCTTTATTACTGCTCTTTTAAAAATCTTTGGTGACCACTTTTGCTTTAAGTCATTTATTATATATTCCTTACTATAATACTGTGAATAGTATTCTTTTACTTCCTTTAGAGTTCTTTCTACATCTTGAAAATTAAAATATTCAACTCCTCCTACTTTCATAGTTCTAATATTATTTTCCTGTACTACAGATTCTTTAGGTGCCGTTCCCTCTGCTATATTTAATATATCTCTGAATGCTCTAGCATTAACATAAATTTCTCCTTTCTCATCTTTTAGCACTCTATCCGAATCAGAAGCACTCTTATACTTCTTTAGCAATAATTCATCTATAAAGCCATTATTATATTGATTTATTCCTAGTGTATACTTAGGATTACTGGCATAAGTAGTTTCTAACTGATGAATTTCCCCTTTTTCATAGCAATACTTACATCTACTCGGATTACATTCTTTCTCTAAGAATCTCCAATATTTTGTCTCTATCTTTTTCTTAATAGCTATCTTATCTATGTCTTTTATTTTATCCCCTAATTTTTCTTCAACTTGAAATATAGTATAGTGTTGATCATAAAATTCCTGTATTTTTTCTTTTACCTCCTCTACTTGCTTAGCATTATATGCAATCTTTCCATTAAACCACTTATCCTCTACACCCCAGTCCTTCCTCAAAGAAGTTATAGAATCCTGCCTGTTAGCAGATATTCCTAGTATTTTTATAACCATATGAGGTCTATAATATTTTCCACCTTCAAAAATAAAACTATCTTTATTAGCTGTATTGTGTATAATCTCTTTTACAACCTCTTTATCAAAAACACTTCTTACTCTTTCTAATACCCTAGTATATTTATAGGGCACTGAAATTCTCCCTTTGTCAAAGCGGTCCTTATACCATTTCTCATTTAACTCTTCCTCTATATATCTTTGAGTATAGTATTTTGAATAAAAAGTGCTAGCTTCTTCTAGAACCCTTAATGTATCCTGTAAACTGTAATAGATAATTCCCTTACGCCTTAATGTACGAATATTATTCTCTTTAGCTACAATTGCCCTCGCTTCTCCACGATTATTAATATTTAATAGTTTTCCAAACTCTTTATAATCTATATATTTGTCATCATTATCCTCAAAAATTACTTTTATATTTCTTTCCATCTACTATTTACTCCTTAATTATTTTAACTTTTAGCTACCTGGCTCATTCTTTTTATATTTTTTGCTATTTGAGTATAAATCATTTTTTTATCCACATATTCATCTGTTGATTCTGGGGATACATCCCTTCTTAAAAGTTGTACAATTTTTCGATTTGTTATTTCAGATTCGGTATCAGCTACTCCACTATCTAATAAATAATTAGTAAAAATATGCCTTCCTATATGAGATCCCCACCGACATTTTTTTAGTTTATTCGCTGTGCTAGGGGATACTTTATCTAGCTCTTCTATAAATCCCCGTTTTAACTTATTAAATTTTTTTTCATATACATCTCCACTCATTGCATTTCCTCTAGCATCAATAAAGAGAGCTCTTAATTGTATAGACTTTTTATTAGCTATTTTAGATATGTACATTAAATGTTTTTCATATCTTTCTATTATATCTCCATCAAAGCTGAATATAGATTGTACTGATACATAATTCTTTTTTATTTGAGACTTCCTACTACTTATTCCCCTATCTTCAAATAACTCCTTGCTTCTATCTTGAATCGTTGCATTTAGCATCCTTAACTCTTCATCTATGTCCACATCATCTCTTAATAAATTTACTACTTCTCCTTGGCGTAATCCCCCCATGCACTGTATCACTACTCCAAAAGCTATTTCTGGGTAATACTTTTCTGCATACTCTATTAACTGTATCCATTCTTCTTTTGCTAAATTTTTTAACGTATTATCTGTACGATTTCTTGCAGGATACTTCAAGTTATATTTTAGTCTATCTGTGAAAGGGTTAATAATAACCTCTCTAGCCCCACTTACTTTAGTCTTTTTAGAATAAGGTTTTATTTTATCCAATACTATCTCTGTTTCAAGTTTTGCTGTTTCATTAGTTACTCCCTTTTTGAATAAGTAGTTGTAGAATCTTAATAAAACATCTTCTTTATCCTTTACAGTCTCATAGCAATTACCTATAATATTAGGATTTGATATATGATTAATATAATTTGCTAAATGATAGAAATTAAGACCATATAGCCCATCTGTTTTTAAGTTATCAAATATCTTATCTTCTTTTTTGGCTACTTCCTGAACTAAATAATTCATAAATCCCGTAACATATCTAGCAACTTTCGTCTTAGTATTCAAAGAGTATACAGAATAAGCAGTTGCGATAAAGTCAGTCAGTCTGCTAGGAATCCATACTTCCTTATTTGATTCATCACATTCAACTATCAATATTTCCTTAGTATTACCTACAGATATTTCCTTAACTTTGTAATATTTCATAATATCAACCTTCTTTCAACTTTTCCATACTCTATTCTTTTCCTCTAACTTTGTCAATAGTTATATAAAACAAAAAAGCTATAACCATCAATATTTATAACGGTTATAGTCCCTATAATTTTTTATTTCTATATTTTTGTCTAGATAATCAAGCAAAAGTACACAGTAGGGAGACTTTCTAATTGCATCTGTTAATAAACCGCCTTCTTCATATCCTATATATCCAGGTGGTGAACCTATTAACTTTGAGGCAGTATGCTTTTCTGTATATTCACTCATATCAAAACGTATCAGCTTGATACCTAACTCATTAGCTAAACATTTTGCAATTTCAGTTTTACCTACTCCTGTTGGTCCTACAAAAAGCAAGCTAGCTATAGGCTTATTCATTTCACTTAGCCCTGCTCTAGATAATTTAATACTCATTACTACTTGTTCGATTGCTTTATCCTGTCCAAACACCTGTCTTTTTAAGTTCTGTTCTAATTGTCCTAATACCTGTACTTCATTTTTTTCTATCTTTTGCTGCGGTATATGACATATCTTAGATAATGTTTGCTCTATAATAGATAAATCTATAATAGGTTTCTTTTTACGATTTTTAGATCCACTATCATATACTGTATAATAGGCCCCTGCCTCATCAAGTAAATCTATAGCCTTATCTGGTAGAAATCGATCATTCATATATTGCTGACTTAATTGTACAGCACCTCTAATGGCTTCATCTGTATAGGTTACCCCATGATAAGCTTCATAACTAGACTTTAATCCTCTTAAAATAGTAATAGCCTCTTCTATACTAGGTTCTATTACTTCAATAGCTTGAAATCTTCTAACAAGTCCTTTATCTTTTTCAACATACTTTTTATATTCCTCAAAAGTAGTCGCACCAATAAACTTTATACTTCCTTCTGTTAAGTATGGTTTTAATAAATTAGATGCATCTAAAGAACCTGCTCCTAAAGAACCTGCTCCCACGATATTATGAATCTCATCTATATAAACAATAGGTTTATATTGCTTCTTTAAAATATCCAAAATCTTTTTTAAACGCTTTTCAAAATCTCCTCTATATTGTGTACCTGCTAAAGTGGCTCCTAAATCCAAGCTGAAAATTTGAGCCCCTTCTAATACTTTAGGAACCTTTCCCTCATTTAATAATTGTGCAATTCCCATTGTAATAGCTGTTTTTCCCACTCCAGGTTCACCTATATGAATAGGATTATTCTTGTTTTTTCTACAAAGTACTTGTATTGTACGTTTTAAGATTTCCTCTCGTCCTATAAGTGGCTCATTACTTGCTGCTACAACTTTATTTAAATTGGTTACATACTTGGCTATACTCTCTATATCCTTTTCTTCTGAAGTAGTTTGTTCCTCTTGCTCTTCCTCTTCATCAGAAGGCTTCTCTAGTTGTGTGCTATCATCATCTTGTGCATGACAAAGCTCGAATAATAAATCCCTTAAAGTAACGCCCTGCTCTAAAATATAATAAACACCATAACTTTCTGGCAAACCCATAATCCCTGATAGCAAGTGATCTAATTCAATCTGTTCTTTCCCACTATTAATTACCTGTTCACTTGCTCGTATATATACTTGCTGTAAGCTAAAACTTTCTATTGGTTCTATATCTTCTTTCTTTTCTAGGTTTTCTTCCAGATATCCTTCTAAATTAGTTTTGAGCACTTGAATATCTCCATTACAAGCTTCAAATGCATCACAAAATACAGATACATCACACATAACTAGCAATATGTGCTCAGGCGTAATGTATTCATGTTTATAATTACAAGCCAGTTCTTTAGCTTTCATAATAAGCCTACTGACGACCTTTGAAATATACACCTTCTACACCTCTTCTACACTTAGTTTAAATGGAAATCCTTCTTCTTTTGCCCAAGACATAGCTGTTCCAGCTTTAGTCATTGCAATATCATATGAGTAAATACCAGCCACACCATGTCCTGCTTTATGAACATCCATCATAATCTTTTCTGCCTCTGCTGCACTCTTATTAAATATCTGTGTTAATACCTCAACAACAAATTCCATTGTTGTGTAATCATCGTTAAACATAATAACCTGATATTGCTTAGGCAATTTTACCTTAGCTTTTATTTTTTGGTTTAAATCATGATTTGGTTTCATAAATTTCCTCTCCAATAGCTTATTGATACTATTATATCACATCAAAATAAAAGATAGCTTATTTCCTCCCTTACTTCTTGGAACAAGCTATCTTTTTATTATACTATTATTTTATTTTATGCACCCTTTACCCAGTAGATACCACCTTTTTCTGTACGGCTTAAAAAGCCATACTCTAATAGTTCTCTTTTCAAAAGTGAATAATCAATATAAATATTCATTAATAGACGGTTAACTTCTACATCCTCGTATTTCTCTCCTTTTGAAAAATGCTCTGTAATATATTCTAATATAACTTTCCTTGCCTTTTCTGTATTAGGATAACTTCTTAATCTACCTGAAAGTGTTATATGATTCTCAAGTATCTTCCTCTTATCTCGATCAGGCATGCCTAGATTCTGATTAATGGTATAAATATATCCTTCTTGATTTGAACACACATCCCATGAGCTATGCTCCGTATTTTGCTTTTCCCCCAGTAAACTCATTACTGTCAAAAATACTTTTGCTTGTTTTTCCTTTTCTCTTAATTTATAACGATGATTACGAATAGTCGATCCTGCCACCCCTAAATAATTAGCTATCTCCTTATCTGATAAACCACTTGCAAATAGATTAATTAACTCTAGCTGTAATTCTGATAAACCCATAGTATTTGGAGACATTTTTAATAGATATGCTAATACTGAATGATGTACCTCTTGAATATGTAACAGAACTGCTTTCTGAGCATCAAATAATTTACCATGTATAGAATAAATTTCTCCCTTAGAAAAATACTGTCCACATAAAAGACAGGTATACCCTTGATCCCCTTCCTTATATCCCCTTAATAATTCTTCATTTGAGGCATTTTCAAATAATGCTATCTCTAATTGCATGACTCTCCTCCTCTTTTGTAATCATATTCTATTATTGTAATTTTTTTACATTTTTTATTATAATAACTCTTTTTCCATAAATTGTCTACAACTTTAAGAACATTTTATCCATTCGTTGATATGAACTTATCTCCGGCTCTACATTAGGTTGAAATAGGTTTTTCTTTGAAACTATTGTGAAGCATATAATTATCCTATAAAAATAATTAAAACTTTTTCAAACAAAAAAGCACCATATAACTAGTATACATTTCTAGCTATATAGAGCTTTTTTCATCTGCATTAACAAGTATTAACTTCTAGGCACATCTATTTTATGTCCGTTCCTTATATTGCTCTAAGTATTCTATCAAGCGCGGCCTATCCTCTTTATTGATCTGATATTTTAAAATATTGATAGCTCCATATTGTCCCTTAAAAATAATAATACTATTTCTTTTAAGGGCAACATCTGAGATATTATATGTATATATTTTAATACTTCTTCCTAATCTCTTTATTTCTATCTCATTATCTCTAATTTCAATTTCTTTTATCCATATGACTGTTACATAGTAGATAAACCATCCTGCACATAGGGCTATCGTCCATATTCCTACTTGACTCACAAAACATAATATTAACATTATGATTATAATTCCACCAATAAACCACTCATTTTTGCTTCCCTTAATGCGCACTCGATCACCTCATTTATTGTTGTTAGTTAACTCTATAAATAATTATATACCAATGTAAATATTTTGTATATTTCTATTAATCAAGTACAGCGTAATAGGACTATCCTATTGATAGTCCTATTATGCTAAACCCTATGCTAATGAATTATATTCCTCTATAAAACCTTCTCCTAATACCTCTCTTACATCTGCTATCGTCACAAATGCGGCTTTATCAATCTCTCTTACTAACTCTCTAAGCTTGGTGATCTCTTTTTGTGACACAACAACAAATAACATTTCCTTATCTTGCTTTGTATACATTCCCTTTGCCTTAATCCCCGTTACACCTCGAGGTATTTTTTGCATAATTGCCTCTGAAATCTCTACATTTTTGTCTGACATAATAAATGCCGCCTTAGCATAATTCATTCCTTCAAGTACATTGGTAATAACCTTAGAAGTAATAAAAACTGCAATAATAGCATACATTGCTTTTGTTGAACCAAAAACCATCATTCCGGCTAAAATAATAATTGCATCAATAGCTAACATTAATTTTGCAATAGGAAATCTGGTATGCTTAAATTTAATAATAGTTGCTAACATATCCGTGCCACCTGTGGTAGCCCCTGCTTTTAACACAACACCTATACCTAACCCTAGAATAGCACCACCGAATACTCCTCCTAATAAAAGATCATTATTAACCTTCAATATATTAGGAATAAATTCTGTATACCAAAGTGCTGCAGTTAATAAACCTACTGCCCATAGTGATTTTTTTGCAAATTCGAATCCTCTTTGCTTAATACTAATAATAAAAAGTGGAATATTTAAAACTAAATTGGTAACCCATAATGGAATTTCAAACCCTAAAGTCTCTACAGATACTTCTTTAACTATAATCGTTACACCCGATAAGCCACCTGTAACAAGTCCTAATGGTGATGTAAACCAGTTAATGCCTAATGCTAGTATAGTAGTTCCTAGCAAAATCATTAGAAATTCTTTTTTTGTAATTAATAACTTCTTCATGTTGTCTCCTTCCTCTGCTGTGCTTAGTAAGTTCATTAATTAGCTTTATACACACAAAAAGAAAAGCCGTTATTAGTAACAGCTTTTCCCTTTTTTACTTATTATAACCTATTAAACATATTTTGTATAATCCTATTATCCAAATAATTTCATACCTCTATCTACTTTGAGATTCGATCTGCATTGTAATGTACCCTTCTTCTTTTTGAATGCTTAACTTCTTTGCCTCTAAATGGAGCTCAAAATTGGCAAAGCTTGAAAACAAATCAACATCTCTTAAAACATGAACAGTCACCCATTTAGAAAGAGGTGTTGTACGAACCAATATTGCTCTAGACATAGGAAACTGTATACGAGACATTCCTGCTACTTCTAAATTTAGATTAAGAGGATAGGAATATGTTTCAATAAAAAAATCCTGATCTCCTTCCCTCTCAATAACTCTTGCCTCTAAGTTAGTTCTGAATAATTCATGTTCCATGGACTACCCTTTCTAATAATCAATCTTTTTTTATATTTACCTTATCCTCTTATTATTTTAGTGTCAACACCTCATTATTAATGACGATACATATTGTTAAATTCTAAATGCATAAATTTGCTTTTTTTAGAGATGATTTGAGTATAGGGCCCACGACAGTGGCTATTATAATTTTAATGCCATCACCTACTAAAAATGGAAGCACACAACTGCTTAATGCCCCTACTAAGCTTACTTTCATTTGATACATAAACCAAATAGTTCCTAATGCATAGGCTATAGCCGTTCCTAAAATCATTCCTGCAACATACATATATACTTTTCCTTCAAATCGCTCTATGCAATAACCACTAATAATAGCTAAGAAAATAAAGCCTATTAAATAGCCTCCTGTAGGACCTGCTAGTTTTCCTACTCCTCCGGTAAATCCTGAGAATACAGGAAGACCGATAAGACCAATTAATAAGTAGATACAATAACTTATTGTCCCCTTTTTGGAACCCAATATAAACACTGTTATGTAGATTACTAAATTTGTTAATGAAATAGGTACTCCACCTGGTAATTGAATAGATAATGGCGCTAGAATACATGTAATTGCTGCCATTAAAGCTATAAGTACCATTTGATAAGTTTGAGATTTTTTGTTATCTAACTTTTGCATATTTTTATTCCTCCTTATATAATAAACTTCCCCTTTTTCTGTTATTATAGGAGCCTTACCGCCAATTTGTCAACACATTTAATTTTACCGGTTTACAATTATCATTAAAAAAAAGGACATTGGAAATGTCCTTTTTCTATATCTTACTTTTCAGTTTCAATTTCTTTAATTACTTTTGCCGGATTACCACCTATTAACACATTATCTGGCACATCTGCTAATACTACTGAGCCAGGTACGACAACCACATTATCCCCTATAGTAACACCTGGGTTAATGATTGAGCCTCCACCAATCCACACATTATTTCCTATGGTAATAGGTTTAGCATATTCATAACCTATACTTCTCTTCTCAGGATTTAAAGGGTATGCGGAGGTATAGATTCCTACTTGAGGAGATAAAATACAATTATCGCCTATTTTGACCTGGCAACTATCTAAAATAACACATTCATAACCAGCATAAAAATTATCTCCAATATGAATATTATAGCCATAATCACATCTAAAATTAGGTTCAATGTGTATATATTCTCCTGTAGAACCAAAAAGCTCTTTTAATATTTTTATAGTAGACTTTTTATCTTCTACATCAGTATTGTTAAACTCTCTTAATAACCTTCTTGCACGTCGTTTATCATTAGCGAACTCATCTCCCCATGCAATATAAAGTTCACCTGCTAGCATCTTTTCTTTTTCAGTCTTAATATGTACTTCTATCTCTGTCGATGCTGTACCTATATTCTCAAGGATTTTTTCTTCTTCACTAGCATCATCTTTAACAGGTCTAATAAGCGCCGCTATTTCTGCTTCATCTAGCTGTAGTTTAGGTATTTGTATCTCCCTATCATCCTCTATCAATTCATCTTCTGCATATTCTTCATCATCTTCGTAGTCACTATAGTCCTCGTCATCTTCATCATTACTATATTCTTCATGATCTTCATCATCACTATAGTCCTCATCATCTTCATCATCGCTGTATTCTTCATGATCTTCATCATATTCTTCACTTTCATCGATTTCATATAAAGTAGCTTCTTCCGCTACTTCTTCTATATCTTCAAAATCATCTTCAAATTCTTGATCTAATTCAGAAATTTTTTGTTCTAAACTTTCATGCTCTAACTTAATTGGACGATGTTTTATCTTCTCTATTGGTATACCAAAAATAGACTTTCTTTTTTGCTTTGCATCCTCTTCTTGTAATATCTCTCTAGCTTTCTCAGCTTCTTGTATTAGCCTTTCTGTCTCCTCGGCTTCTTGCCTTAACCTTTCTGCTTCTTCTGCTTCTTGCCTTAATCTTTCTGCTTCTTCTGCTTCTTGCCTTAATCTTTCTGTTTCTTCTGCTTCTTGCCTTAACCTTTCTGCTTCTTCTGCTTCTTGCCTTAACCTTTCTGCTTCTTCTGCTTCTTGCCTTAATCTTTCTGCTTCTTCTGCTTCTTCTGCTTCTTGCCTTAACCTTTCTGCTTCTTCTGCTTCTTGCCTTAACCTTTCTGCTTCTTCTGCTTCTTGCCTTAACCTTTCTGCTTCTTCTGCTTCTTGCCTTAATCTTTCTGCTTCTTCTGCTTCTTGCCTTAATCTTTCTGCTTCTTCTGCTTCTTGTCTTAATCTTTCCGCTTCTTCTGCTTCTTGTCTTAATCTTTCCGCTTCTTCCTGTATTTTCTGTAATAATTCCTCTTCTTCTATTTGTTCCTTACTTTTCTCTGGTATACGATATTCATATAATGATACTGTTCTATTTTCTATAGAAGATGGTGATTCCTTAATATAAGTCGCCCCTAATTTTTCATAGAATCCATTAGCAAACGGGTCACTAAATATGTATAGTTTCTCTATACCATTTTCTCTACAATACTCCTGGGCATATTCCATTAATTCTGTTCCAATGCCACTTCTTATATAAGCTGGGCGAATATAAATATGGTCTAACCAATAACCCTGGCTAATAAATACTTCACCATTCCAATGTTCTTGATTTACCTCAACAATAGAGAAATATCCGATAATAGTATCTTTCTTCTGCGCTACATATACAATATTCTGCTCAATGTAATCCTCTGTTATAGTAAGTTCATCATGCCATACTTCAAAATATTCTTCTGGATAATTCCAATAACGCTTTGCTCCAAATGATATACTCGTTAAGAATAATGCGTCTGTTGCTAATGCTCTTCTTATAGTAAGCTCCATGCTATATATCCCCCTTTAAATAGGTGCTTCTGACTTCCCTCTTATAAGTTTTTCCTATTGTACTTTAGTAAAATATCCTATATAAAAAATATACTGTAATTATCTTGTATCATCAATAGATTTTTGAATATATTCTTAATATTTTAAATTAAATTTTGAACAAAAAAAGTCATCGTATATGTAGATTTTATACGATGACTTTTTTTATTACTTTTTAAGAATATCCCCTACACCTTGAGTCCCAGAGCTTACGGTATGTTTATACCCACTAGTAGAATTTTTCGCTTCTTTTGTATTATCTATTCTGCTTTGCATTTCGCTTGCTAAATCTCTATTCTTCGACATGGTATTCTCCTATACTAGTTAGTCACTAACTCATTAATTTTGTATTATCTTGACTCTCTATAAGAGTTTGCCCCATGTATTTTAAACTATTCATTATATACCATACTTATTAATTTCATTATATTCATAGTCATAAGTTGCTATTGTAGTATTATTATTAGAATCATATACAATGCCTTGTATATCATAATCTGTTTCACTTTCTATATCTCTAGCAATATCTCTTAAAGATGTTCTAAGAGTAGTATCTGTATCTAATCCTTTATTCATATTCCATGCATCTTTAATAGATGATGTCACATCAATGTAGATTTTAAAAGTAACTATCTCTCTACTATCACTTATAGATGCCTCGACCTTATTGATACTAATACTTTGACTATAATCTTTAATATAAATGCTACTTGTCTTTTTAACAGCATTAATAACATCAGTCTCATCAAAATCATAGTTGCTTCCATAAGTTAAAGTATCTTTTTTAGAATATGAGAATTCGTATTTATCCGTATTGCTTCCTGTATAAATAATAGTTCCATCAATAATAATATCATCATGTCTGTCTCGTACAGTATCACATACATCCTCTACAAAATTCTTGATTTCCCTAGTTGATAGCTTATTGAAAGCCTTATTCTCAGCAGATGTATCATAAGAAATCTTAACACTTAGTCTACTTCCAGAGACTCTTACTCTAAAATCTAGTTCTATATCATCAAAGTAATCTTCGTACAGCCTCTCTAGCTCATTTTCAGTCGCAGTAAGCTCTGTTCCTAAAATATCTGTTCCTGAGGTTTGGTCATACCCACTGCTACTAGAGGTAGAAGTAACTCCACTTGATTTTAATTTTGCTAATTCTTGTTTAAGGGAGGCAATTTCATAGTCTTTAGCTCTTAATTCTGTTTGTAAACTTAAAACCGAAGAATAATTAGAACCACTTGTAACATATAAATTACCATTTGATTGATCCCAATTAATTTCTAAGCCTACTGCATCACAAAATGTTCTTGCTGGTAAATAGGTGGTTCCATCAATTGAAATAGGAACAGTAGATAAATATTTTTGCCCTCCATTGTAATAAAAGTTAACCGGATGATAATTAACCGATTTATTCTTTTTATATCCTGCTGCTTGCATAGGAATACAGGCAAGTAATGCTCCTACTGTAATTGCTATCAAACACTTTTTCTTATTTATTAATTGCATAACAATTCTCCCCCTGTATAAAATTTAAAGCTATACCATTTTTATCGTCTTAATCTAGATAAAACTTAAATTTCATAACTTAACTTCATAAATTCATTGATATCTTCTTCAATAATAGCTAATGAATTCTTCCAAAATGCTGCATCAGTTACATCTATATTAATTGTTCTTGTAACATCTTCTATCTTTAATTTACCTGTTACAGCTAATAGCTTTTTATAATCCTCCACAAAGCTAGTTCCTCTTTTAAGATACTCCGCATATAGACCTTTAGCAAAAAGAAGACCAAATGCATAAGGGAAGTTATAGAAATTAGCATCTGCATAATAATAATGACTCTTCCACGTCCACATATATGGATGTAAGTACTCTTGATCTAGTCCATCTCCGTAAGCCTCTTTTTGTGCCTCTACCATTAATTCTTTAATGCGTTTTACTGTTAAAGGACTATCTTCTCTTTCTTTAAATACATTAGTTTCAAACAAATACCTAGAATAAATATCTACAATAACCTGAGTACTATCGCTAATTTCTGTTTCTAAAATAGCAAACGCTTCTTCTTTTGATCCCTCTTTAATAGCAGCTTTTTTGACGATTGTCTCACAGAAAGTAGATGCTGTCTCAGCTAAAGGCATAGGATAGTTAGTATTTAAAATACTTTCCTCCTTAAGGCATTCTCCGTGAAAACCATGTCCTAGCTCATGTGCCATGGTAATAGTATCGCTTAGATTATCCCCATAGTTAAGGAGAATTCTACTTTCACCAATGCTATGAACAGCGCAGCAAAAAGCTCCACCTACCTTACCTTCTTTAGGTAGTACATCTATCCATTTATGCTCCATCGCCTTTTTAGCATAATCCCCTAAACTATTATCAAAACTTCTAAATTGTTTTTCAACAAAAGCTTTTCCTTGTTCATAAGAATACTTCATTTCTTTTTCAATAACAGGTGCATACAGCTCATAAAATGGTAAGCCATTATTATATCCTAGCATCTCCGCTTTTCTTCTAAGATATTTTCTAAAGGTAGGTAAGCTTTCTTTCATAGCACTAAGCATAGCATCTAAGGTCGCCTTACTCATTCTTGAGTCTTCTAATGTCATAGCAAGTGGTGACTCATAACCTCTCATTTTGGAAACAGTAATAACCTCTCCTTTAATGCCGTTTAATGCTGCTGCTATTCCATCTTCTATCTTTTTATAAGAATCAATTTCTGCTAAATAAGCCTTTTTTCTTAGGTCTGCATTTTTTTCATATACCATATTAAGTACTACCGTTAATGGTAATTCTTCCTTTTTACCTTCAACCTCAATTTCTACTTTATGATTAGAAATAAGTAAGTTCTTGTAATTTACCCAAGCTGTTGAACCTGTATTTTTCATTTTAGCTAACAGTACTTCTTCTTTCTCACTCAAGAGATGTTTACTATGTTCTACTATTTCTTGAAGGAAAAATCTAAAAGATTGTAAAAAGGTAGAGTGATCAATAATGGCATTAATATCTTTGATTTCACTAATCCACTTGCTAATTTTAGTTTCTGCTTCTGCCAAATCACTTTGTTTTTGGTCAATAATATCAGCGTATTTGTTACCTTCCTCATCTTTAGAATTAACACTTACAGTAAGTTCTGAGAATACACCCAACTTTTCAAAGGTTAAGCTTATCTTCTCAGCTAATGCTATGTAAGCTTCTAGTTTTTTCTGCTCGTCTTCATGATTTTCAGTCATTTCTGTTGCTAACTTGTTCATTTCTTTAATATACGTATCTAACTTTGCTAAATCTCCTTGAAAAGCTTCTCCTGAGAAAGACTCATATAATTCCTTTAAACTCCAATTCAAATCCATTTGTTTTCTCCCTTTCTGCTTATATATTTCTAAAAAACCATTAATAAACATATTCAGCTATCAAAACTCATATGTTTATCAATGGTTTATACTTACTATTTTACATTTTTAAGTGCTAGAAAAAGATAGCTTTCATCAGCTACAATGCGATAGATGCCTTGTGCTTTAAGCTTATAGACGCTCACAAAAGCTAAATCCTTCGCTACTATTTCCTCACATTCAAAACTACCCTGTTCAAATACATTATATCCTGTTTCCTGAGCTAAATCTTTTAGGGTATTAGCTTCTTCTCTAATACTCTCTGATAGATTTTCATTATTCCAAGCCCATACCCAACTATGATCTTCATATCCCCATGAACCAATGCAAGCTACTTCAAAGCGCAATACTTCTCCATTATCCTTTTTTAATTCAAGACTTTTGTTAGCTTGACTAAAGCTATAGGTTTGATACGTATTCAGAGCATACTTCTGTGTTAAGTTACTTTGTTTTATTTTAACTTCCTGCTGACACTTCATTAAAAATGCTTCAAAATCCTTATCCGTCATTACTTTCTCCTTTAAACAACTTCTTTTACTTCCTACTCTTAACTTAACACTTTTTCCTTCTTTTGTGAACACTACTAACCCTATTCTATGCTAAATTAGATTAGGATGTATTTTATTTTTACCTTCCTTATATCCATTTAATTTATGAGTGCTTGGTCCTTCTAGAACCTCCCCATCTATATTAAATCTTGAACCATGGAATGGACAATCCCAACTCTTTTCAGCACTATTCCATCTTAATCTAGCACCTACATGAGGACAAATAATATCCACAATATGATAATGTTCTTCTTCGTCTTGATAAATACCATATACATTACCGTCTTCTAGCTCTGCTACTATAGCTTCCCCCTTATCTGGAAAAGTATCTTTGGGGACGGTTCTTAATTTTCCTTGGATATAGTTTTTAATTCCCTCTATATTATGATTAATAAAAGTTTTTCCTTTGTAAGCTGACACCCTTTGCGGATTAAATAAGTCTTCAAAAGGACTCGTACCCATTAATAATAAATCTTTTAGAACAAGTGCTGCATTGGTGGCGTTACTCATTCCCCATTTATTAAATCCTGTAGCTACATATATATTATGATATTTGCTACCATTTAAGTATCCAATATAGGGAACGCTATCGGGTGTAACATAGTCTTGCAAAGACCACTGACTATATACCTCATCGCTATTAAATACTTCTTTTCCAAACTGCTTTAATTCTTCAAAATGAGTAGCTTCATATTGATCATCTCCTACTCTATGATGCCCTCCACCTATAAGGACTATATCCTGCTCGTAAATAGGCCTAATAGATCTAATAGGACTATCTACTGAAATAAAACTGCCCTTAGGTAATTTTTCTTTGTCTACCTTTAAACCTAGTACATATATTCTTTGCATATTAAGCCTTGTAAAATATAAGCCCAGACCATCATACATAGGATAATGAGAAGCTATAACTATTCTCCTAGCAGATACTTTACAGCCTTTATCTGTTTCTAACACACTTACTTCTCCTGGCACCAATCTAGTAATTGGTGTTTCTTCAAATATACATCCCCCATCTGCTGTAAATTTTTCTGCCAAGCTGGATATATACTTCTTAGGGTTAAATAATGCAGCGCCCTCCCATTCTAATGCAGCCTTTACTTTTATAGGAAGTGGAATCTGGTCCTTATAATTGACCTCAATTCCCAACCTTTTGCATGCTTCTGCTTCATCTTGAATAGCCTTGATGTACTTTTCATCCGTCGTATAAATATACGATGGCATATTCATAAAATTACACTCAATTTGTTCTTTAGAAATAGTTTCTTTAACAAATTCTATAGCTTTCCTATTAGCATCTGCATACTGTTTTGCTTTTCCTGGACTTTTAGTATGCATTAATTTATCATAAATAAGCCCATGTTGTATCGTTAGCTTAGCTGTTGTACGTAAGGAAGTACCCATCCCAATCTGATTCGCTTCAAAAACAGCCACTCTTTTCCCCATATGCTTTAATAAATATGCTAGTGTTATACCAGCTAGACCTCCTCCAATTATTGCAAACTCTACTTCCATATCTTCTTTTAAACAAGGATATAATTTACTTTCTGTATTATTTAAAAAAATAGGGGCATGTTTCTCCAACTTACTCATCACTATTCCTTTCCTCTACAAGACTCATCTGTAGTGTTTTATTTAATAACTATTATGAATGCTTTTCTAATTTATTATCCTTGTTTTTCTTATAGGATTATTTCATTAGAGAAACTCTTTTTATCCTTATATTTCATATTCTAATAAGTAATATTGTATGTTACCCTTAGTGTAAATTCTATTTTAGAGTTGTCTTAATAATCCACTGTGAAATATGAATAAAAATACTACACATTTTATAGATATTCATAATAATTTGTCAATTTTATCAAAAAATTATATAATATATTGTCATTTAGTTATTTACTTAGTAAAATAGAGTAATTAGTAAGATATTAAAAAGGTAAAGGTGATTAATGATGGAGAAAAAATTAAAAGTAGGTATCGTTGGTGGTACTGGTATGGTAGGTCAACGCTTTTTAGCTTTACTTGAAAACCACCCTTATTTTGATGTAAAAGTAATCGCTGCAAGCAGTCGTTCTGCTGGTCAAACTTATGAAAAAGCTGTTGAAGGCAGATGGAAAATGAGTACATCTATTCCTGAGACTGTAAAAAATCTAATTGTATTAGATGCTGCTAAGGTTGAGGAAGTTGCTTCTCAAGTTGACTTCATCTTCTGTGCTGTTGATATGAAAAAAGATGAAATCAAAGCTTTAGAAGAAGCATATGCTAAAACTGAAACACCTGTTGTTTCAAACAACTCTGCTCATAGATGGACACCAGATGTACCAATGGTTATTCCTGAAATTAATGATGAGCACTTAAAAGTTATTGAGGCTCAAAGAAAACGTCTTGGTACAACAAAAGGTTTCATCGCAGTTAAACCAAACTGCTCTATTCAAAGTTATGTACCTATGCTTTCTGCTTTACTTGATTATGAACCAACTACTGTAGTAGCTTCTACTTACCAAGCTATTTCTGGCGCTGGTAAGACCTTCAAAGAATGGCCAGAAATGATTGATAATGTTATTCCATACATTGGTGGAGAAGAAGAAAAAAGTGAACAAGAACCTCTTAGAATTTGGGGTAAAGTAGAAAATGATGCAATTGTTAAAGCTACTAGCCCTGTTATTACAACACAATGTATTCGTGTACCTGTCTTAGATGGACATCTTGCAACTGTGTTTGTTTCATTCAAGAAAAAACCAACTAAAGAACAAATCCTTGAATCTTGGAAAAATTATAAAGGTAAACCTCAAGAGCTTAATCTTCCAAGTGCACCAAAACAATTCATTACTTATTTCGAAGAAGATAACAGACCTCAAACAGGTTTGGATCGTAATACTGAAAAAGGTATGGGTGTATGTGTGGGTCGTTTAAGAGAAGATACTGTTTATGATTACAAATTTGTAGGTCTTTCTCATAATACTGTAAGAGGTGCTGCTGGCGGTGCTGTTCTTATCGCTGAACTTCTTACAGCTGAAGGCTATATTACAAGTAAAGAATCTTAGATTACAAAATGGTGTTGTTGCATAATTAATATTTATAAGTGTTTAAGAATAAAAGGTCGATGAAACTAGAATATTTAAACTAGTTTCATCGACCTTTTATTCTTATTACCCAACCTAACCATAGATTGTGCCATTTATCATTACAACAAACTGATTCAATATAATCATTATTTAATTTTATCTTTATTATTCTAAAATACACAATTCTAAATAAACATTTGTGCTTATATATTTTCATTAAGATACCATGTATTTGATTTGCAGAATAAATATATATTAATTATCAAAATATTGTAATTGGTTATTTATAGAATTCTAATATTTAATTATTCTAAATATAATATTATTAGAGTTATAAATATTAGGTGATTTTCTTGAGTCTTCCTTATAAAAATCTTGTTTTCTCTGGTGGTGGCGTATTAGGCATTGCTTACCTAGGTGTGTTAGACTACTTATACAAAATCAATCTTCCCCCACAAATATTACGTGTGGCTGGTACTTCTGCAGGAGCCATAACTGCTTGTCTCACTTCTTTCAATCTTTCCTTTGATGATCTAAAAGAAATAGCTGATTCACTAGATTATAATAAGGTCCCCGGTAAAGATGATGTTAGTGTTGATTCAAAGTCACCCCCTAGGTATTTTACACAATCAATCAAATCACACCTGGATAATATTTTTGGTAATGCCGAGTGTGTTTATAGACTCATTACACAGTTTGGTTGGTATTCTTCTAGTTATCTTTATGAATGGATAAAGGAACAGATTGCTAGTCAATTTAACTCTGATTTAAAATTACCACCATATACTTTTTCTGATTTTAAAAATACCGCTATCCATAAAGACCAAAATCCATTTAAAGATTTGTATATAGTAGGGACCGACTCTTCCAAAAGTACTTCCATCATCTTTTCTTACGAGTTTACTCCGAATATGGAAGTAGCAGAAGCCGTACGCATTTCTATGTCTGTTCCCCTTTTATTTGAAGCCATTAAATCCTCACCATTTTCTTCTTCAAAAGACTCACCTCAAGTTTATGTAGATGGCGGCCTCCTTTATAACTATCCCATTAATATTTTTGATAGCCTTTCACCACAAAAAGAAACTCTAGGAACTTATTTCAAAAATGCGCTGCCTCCTGCTTCTATCAATAATCTAGTAGATTTTATTTCTAGTACCATCTCATGCACAACAAGGCTTCAAGCACTACTATTTCAGGAAAACAAATCTAACCTTGCTCGTAGTATACCGATTTTTACTAGCGATATTCAACCTATGAATTTCAACATTACTGTAGGGGATCCAACTTATCTCTTCCTATACGAACAAGGCTATCTCGGAACAGAGGTATTCTTTTCTCTTTTATCCTAAGTGCTTAATTTAAAATATGAATTAAACAAAATATAATATTTCACATTTCTTTAAAACATAATATTTTTAATATTTTTGTTTATGTGTTTTTTGTTTGTTAAATATGCTTATTTGGTCTTTTTAAGGTCATAAAATAAGTGACAAAGAAAGTTAAGTAGCGCATAAAGCCATAAGCTTTAAATAAAAAAGAGGCAATGAGTATTAATACCATTGCCTCCATTTTTAATTATTATCTTAAGTTATTTCTTAGTTTATCAAACAAACTATCTTCAAAAACAAAATCAATTAAAGCCCATATGGTTCCCAATAAAAATCCTTGCGGAAACTCTCCGGCCCCTACTAAAACAGTTATAAACAGCGCTATAATTGCTAATACCCCAAATATAGTATATTGATATACTTTTTTCTTTTTTAATAATGCTCTCGTTTTCTTTTGTAAAGATTCAAATACTTTTATCTCCATTTTATTAAAACCTTCACAAAGGAAACTAAATGAAATAAATCCAAGTAATATACCTAAAAAAATCATGCCTGTTCCTCCCTAGTTATCTTATGTTAAATACTTTTATTGATTTTTAAGCCTCATTTCTTTAAATAGAAAGTCGCTTGCATAATCCTATGCAAGCGACTCATGTGCTACTTCTATTATCAATTACTCTTATGAATTTCTTATGATAATTCTGCAATAAGAGCAGCTACTTCTTTTTCTACATCTCCAAGGTCTACAAGTTTTTTAACGCTCTTATCTCTAGTCATAAGCTCTACTTTACCTTCTTTTAGATTCTTTTCACCTACAACTACCCTTACTGGAATACCAAGTAAGTCTGCATCAGCAAATTGTACACCTGCACCTACATTTCTATCATCCATGATTACTTCATATTTACTGCTAAGTTTGTTATAGATTTCATTTCCGATAGCATCCATATCTATTTTCTTACTCTTAAGTACACAGATATGCACTTGCCATGGTGCTACTGACATTGGCCAAATTGGTCCCCATTCATCATGACGCGCTTCGATAATACAAGCAAGCAATCTACCTACACCAATTCCATAGCAACCCATAATAGGTGTTTTAGCTTTACCATCTGAATCAATATAGGTCATTCCCATACTTTCAGAATATCTTGTTCCAAGCTGGAATATATTTCCCACTTCTACACCACGTTTAAATTGTAATTTACCATGGCAACATGGACATTCTTGACCTTCTAATACTTCTGCCACATCATGGAAGTCAGCATCTTTAATGTCTCTTGAAATACTAATACCTTTAATATGATAGTCTTTTTTATTGCCACCTACTACAAGGTTTTTCTCATTTCTAAGTGACTCATCAAAGATAATCTTTGCATCTCTTGCATCTAGATTGTATGGTCCCATAAATCCAAAACAAAGATTTGGAGTATCTTCGTATTTCTCAAATGGTGTAATAGTAGCTTTAACTACCTTTTGTAATTTAGCTTCATTAACTTGAAGATCTCCTCTAATAAATACAATAAGAGGTTCTTTATGTCCTTCCATCTCAAATACACAAGCTTTTAAAGTTTTGTCAGCTGTTACGCCTAACATATTTGCTACTTCTTCAATGGTATGTGCATTTGGTGTGTGTACTTCTTCAATAGTACCTTCCTCTGTAGTTGCTACTGGTAATTTACCTGTTGCAACTTCCATATTAGATTGGTAGTCACAGCTATCACAAATAATGATTGTATCTTCTCCGATATCTGTAAGAAGCATGAACTCATGTGCTACTTTACCACCCATCATACCTGTATCTGATTGTACACATACTGTTTCTGGCACACCTGCTCTAGCAAATATTCTATGATATGCTTGTAAGCATTGTTCATAGTAAGCTTCTAAGTCTTCTTGTGAAGTGTGGAAAGAGTAAGCATCTTTCATTGTGAACTCACGCACACGGATAAGACCACCTCTTGCTCTTGGTTCATCTCTAAATTTAGTTTGGATTTGATAAATCATAAATGGATAGTTGTTGTAAGATTTAGCTTCTGTTCTAGCTAAATGAACAGCTGCCTCTTCATGTGTCATACCTAATACCATGTCTTTGCCGCCTCTATCTTTGAAACGAACAAGTTCACTTCCTACTGCATCAAAACGTCCTGACTCTCTCCAAAGATCTCCTGGTAAAGCCACTGGAAAGAGAACTTCTTGACCATCAATAGCATCCATTTCTTGACGAATGATATTTTCAATCTTAGATACGACTCTTTTTGCTGGTGGTAATAGAGAATAAATACCATTTGTTACTTGTCTTACATAACCACCTCTTAATAAATAAATATGACTAATACTAGTTGCTTCGCCTGGTTTTTCTTTGAATCTTTCTCCTAGGAGCTTACTCATTAACATAGCACTTCATCCTTTTCTTTTATTATTTTATTCATGATCACTTCATCAATTGTCTATTCCAAGCAGATACTTCATCAAAAAAGGCCCCATGCATCAAATATGCATAGGGGCCTTTATCTATCCGGCGGTACCACCCTAATTAATCACAACATGTCTATCAATTATTAGCTTAATAGAAGTTATGAATATCTCAAGTTTCTCTATAACGGGAGTTCCCGCTGCACTTATGATTTCATGCAGAGCTTAGAGCTTGGACAATATGTGCTTGCTTTAGAAGCCTTTCACCCGGTGGGCTTCCTCTCTTTATAATTACTTGAAAGCAAATCTCACTTATTGATTTCTCGTCATCACTAGTTTATCAGTATTAATTATCTATTATAAGAATAAACATCCCTCATAGCCTTGTCAAGTACCTACCATAAATTGCGCTTTCCGAACTCATTCCATTAATTCATTAGGTTTAACTCACTCGCATTTAAAAGGATAATTTAAGTTAATCATAATTATTTGACTATTTATCCCTATGGTGCTATAATTTGCTCAATAATAAATATGATGCTAGGGGAGCTTTCGAGCTGAGAGTGCATATGGTGCAGACCCTTTAACTTGTCCACGGATAATGCCGCAGCAAGGAAGCGAATGTGCGATACGATTAGTTTTGCCACACATTCGTGTGGTTATTTTTATGCCACTTTGTACCCCCTAGCAAATTAAATATATTTGAAGGGGGTTTTATTATGCCTAATATTTTTGCTAAATTAAGCGAAGTTAGTTTAGTATCATGGAGTATTATTTTTGTTATTGCTATTTTATCTATTGGTGGATTATTAATTATTTCAAAGAAGGATAAGCATGCCAGCTCTACCATCACCACTAAAACGATTGTTTATGGTGGTATGTGTGTCGCCCTTTCCTTTATTCTGTCTTACATCAGACTTTATAAAATGCCTCAAGGTGGTTCTATTACTTTAGCTAGCATGTTTCCTATTATTTTATATTCTCTCGTTTTCGGGCCTGTTCCTGGTATTATTGCTGGTGTTGCATATGGATTTATGCAGTTTATTCAAGATCCTAGTATGGTTCACTGGGCACAATTATTCCTAGACTATCCTTTAGCATTCGCTTGCCTTGGTCTTGCTGGATTTGCACCAAAACTTTCTAAAAATATCCAGGTAGGAACTACTATTGGTATCATCATCTCAGTACTTAGCCGTACTATCATGCATATTATTTCTGGTGTGGTTTTCTTTGCTGAGTATGCAGGAGAACAGTCACCTTTGATTTACTCCATCATTTATAATGCTTCTTACCTAGTTCCTGAATTAATTATTACTTTAGTACTTGCCCTAATTATTGTCTCCACCCCTGTCTATTCACAATTAAAGCGTTCAACATTTATATAATAACTCTTTTTATAAATTAACTTTAAAAAGGTACGCCTGCTAAGAAATTTTTCTTCACAGACTTACCTTTTTTTCTACTATAATCTCATTATTTACTCGTTTGTTACCTTGCAAACCTTCTTATTATAATTCACTTTTTTTACTTAGTCTCTTTTTAAAACCCGGATTACAAACAGTGATATTAGACTGGCACTAGCTACTAGTAAAAGCTTCTTTATTTTACCTTCTTGTTCCTTGACTTCTGGAGAAAACACAGAGACCTTTCTCTCTACGTCCTGAAATTCACCTAGTTCTTCATCTAAGTAGACTTGTGCCTTTTCTCTTAATTTACTCTTGTACTTATAGTTCTTCACTATACTTACAATAGCTAGAATGCTACTTATAATCGTTACTACTTGTAAAATTAGTTCTATAGTTCTTAGTACTTTGCATTTACTCATCTTCCATCCTCCTAATACTTAGTATATCCTAGCCTTCTTGATATATCCCTTGCTGTCTCTTTGATTAATGTAATATGTTCTGCTCTTTTATCTGTAATGAACTGAGGTTCTTTTCCTCCTACGCTAATAGCGGCTATAATCTGCCCTCTATAATCATAAATAGGTGCTGCTATACAAAAAATACCTTCCTCATGTTCTTCGTTATCTATAGCATAACCTTGTTTTCTAGCTTCTTTGATTTCATCCAATACACTTTCCGGTGATGTTAATGTCCTGTGAGTAAATATCTCAAATGTTACTTTGGATAGTTCACTCAAAATTTCTTCATCGGTATTCTGAGATAGAAGAATCTTACCCACTCCCGATGCATACAGAGGAATTCTTTTGCCAATTTGAGAGTACATACGAAATGCATTTATACTTTCTATCTTTTCTATAAATACCGCTTCATTCCCCTCTAAAATAGCCATCTGAACAGGTAAGCCTAAAATATGAACTAATTTTCTTAAATAAGGTGCCGCTTCTGTTTTCAGCTCAATATTGTTGAGTTTCATACTACTTAATTCTACTAGTTTAAGACCCACCTTATAGTTATTGCCTTCTCTCTCAATAAACCCTCTATTTTCTAGTGTAGCTAATAAACGATGAACTGTTATTTTATTTAATTCTAAAATACTTTCAAATTCTTTGGGCTGCATACCTTCTGGATGCTCTGCTAAGATTTCTAAAAGTTGTAATGCACGGTCTACTGTCTGCAGTATCGCCTTAGCCATACATCTCACCCAGCTTTCTGTCTATATTATTTAACTCCTATTATATATGAATGAATAATATAAAACAATCTACCGTTTCATGACTAATCATGTATTTATTTACTGCAAAAATAAAAGATATAACCTTTCTAATGGTTATATCTTTCATGTAATACTCGAATGCTCTATTAAATCCTTATTAATCATTATTACCTTTTATCTCGCTAGCCATCCTCCATCTACTGCTAGAGTATATCCATTGATATACTCTGCTGCTTCTGAAGCTAAAAAGACTGCTGCTCCTGCTAAATCTTCGGGAGTTCCCCAACGCCCAGCAGGTATACGTTCTAAAATACTTGTTTGTCTCTCTTCGTCACTTCTTAAAGCTGCTGTATTATCTGTTGCCATATAGCCTGGTGCAATAGCATTAATATTAATATTAATATGATGCACCGCCCATTCATTTGCCATTGATTTTGTAATACCCATTATGGCACTCTTACTTGCTGTATAGGAAGGTACACGAATCCCACCTTGAAAAGATAGCATAGAAGCTATATTGATAATCTTTCCGCCATTTCCTTGTAAAATAAACTGTTTTGCTACTGCTTGTGATAAGAAGAATGTTGTCTTTAAGTTAATATTAATAACATCATCCCAGTTTTTCTCTGAAAAGTCTATAGTATCTTCTCTTCTAATAATCCCCGCATTATTTACTAAAATATCAACTTTCCCAAATGCCTTTAATGTTTCTTGTAGAATCTCAGCTATTGACTCTTGTGAAATCAAGTTAGCTTTGATTCCAATAAATCTTCTTCCTAATTCTTTTACTTTATCTTCTGTCCCTGACAAATCTGTTGTTCCAACCCCAACGATGTCCGCTCCTGCACTAGCTAATCCTACTGCTATACCCTGCCCTAAACCTCTTGTTGCGCCAGTTACAATTGCTACTTTACCTGCTAATGAAAATTTATTCAATATATTATTCATCCTATATCCCTCCATTATTGTTTCTATTTCTGCCCTCTAATCTTCTTTCTAGATGAGCTTATTTTTGATAAATAGGTTTACGAAATTTATTATTTTTTGTTTCACCTTGCAATACGGTTGCTCATTTTATTTCATTATATGTAACAATGTTTCTTATAATGTAATAATATTACTTTTATATCTAGACGTCAACACTATTTTATTAATTATTTTTTTAACGATATCTATTGATTATCAAAGACTTAGTTAAGTTTATATCAAAGTATATTCCTTTCCTCAGCCTCGTCATCCATCTCCCAATTTAAGCATTTTATATGATTAATTTTGTACTATTGTGTAGATAATTTTATAGATAACGCTACATTAATTCGCCTAATTATTTACAGTTTTTATGCTACACTTTTAAAAAACTCATGGAGAGAGGTACAAATGAAAAAATTAAATATATTTACACCCTGCATTTTTTTGCTGCTTTTTTGCTCTATAATCTGTGTATTACTTGCTTATCCTGGCCTTAATACCATAGAGGCAGCTACTACGCATCAATCTATTAGTTTAGAAAGTTTAGCAATCAAACAAAAAGATTTAGAAGCCACATTAGAAGCGTTAAAACTAGACTTAGCTAAAACCTCTGATAGCCTCAATTCTTATAACCAAAGGCTCTCTATTGTAGAAAGCAACATCACTACTACTCAAACAATGTTGGTTTCTTATTATATGGATAAATTATCAGATCCTACTTATGTCACTACTTATAATACAGACTATACTTGGTATACTGCAGCAGAAGCACTTGGAGAGCTAGGAAAACCTTCTATCCCTGCTCTTATTAAACGTTTAGATACTACTAATCCCTATGAACGGTCACTCGTATTTTATGCTCTTCTTCTAGCTTCTCAAGCTGAAAATGTTAAAGTTTTTGCGGGGAATGATTATATCCATACTCATTTAGACTTTAATACTAATACTCATAACGCTCAAAAAATGATAGCTTTAGAATGGTGGGAAAAGTATAAAAGTTACTTTTAACTCTTCTATAAATATGTCATGCTCACTCCTAATATAGATATTTTAAAAAGGTATGTCTCTCTCATAGGCAATGTCATTAAGTTAACATTGTGATAGAAACGCATCCCTAGGAAAAGAAGTTGAAGATTTATTTCTTCAGCTTCTTTTTCTATTTCCAGGTACCACAAATAGACAGATTTGCATCTGCCTCAAAATTTATATTCTTTTACAAATATTTATGCTACTCTATAAAGGAAGCCATGAAAAAGCTTGATAGTTAAGTTTCGTTCCCTATGCCTATTAGGCCGTACAGGAATGAGATTTCTTGCGATTATGACTTCTAAATCAGGTGATGTTGCTTTTCCATGATAGAATAACCTACACATATGCACTGCAACTGAGAAATTTGCTTTATATGTATGCTTTCTTTGCTTTTTTTCAATGACTACGTGCCATGTAATCATTTCTGCAAAGTTATACATTATCATATGTGCATAGATTTCTTGTTGGATACACATCACCTTTTTTGAATGAAAATCTAACATTCCAATCGTATATTTCAAATCTCGAAAAGATGTTTCAATCCCACAACGAGAAGCATACAGTTTTTTCACCTCATCAGGAGGATACTTTTCACTGTTTAGATTTGTAACTATTGTTTCATAGGAAGTTTCTGAAATAGGAAATCTCACTATTCGGAAGTGTAATTCATAGAATTTAGCAGGTTCAGATTTCTTGTTTTTAAGTGGTAAATAATCAAACGGTTGGGCTGAAGAAACACTTCGATAATGATTTTTGTCTTTGAAAAGTTCTTTGACTGCATTCGTTTTCTTTCTTGTAAGTTTTAAAGAAATATCAATATCAAAACAGTCTGTTTTGGGTAAATCCAATCCATTCTTTATACCATTAATTCCATCTTTGACACGAATAAGAAAGAACCATCCTTTTTCTTGAATGTGAGCCATGCTGTTGAAAGATTCATAACCTCTATCAGCTATCACGAGTGCTTTAGGAATTTCAGAACGATCAACCATTTCTTGTAGAGCGTTATGTTCATTCTTTTCTTTAGATTTTTGTATTATCACATCATGATAAATAGAATAATTTATATTATACAACGCATTTATATGCAGAAGATTATATGATTTTCTTCCATCTTTTCCAGAATGAAATGAATTTAAATCATCAGGATTGGTAGGAATCTGTACATCAGACCCATCAACAGCAAGTATGGGCATATCTTCATTAAAGTTATCTATAAGTTTACTTGAAAAGCCGTCAAATATCTTCTTAAACGCTTCAAGCTTTATCTTTTTTCTCTGCTGAACAAACGCAGAAGAAGTTGGTGTATCTGCAGATGCACCAAATAGATCTAATAATTCGTTTGTAAGGCTCCCACTTCCCATTCCAATAATTCCAGCTAAAATTTTATTCATGGGCAATTTCCTTTTGCGTAAAAAATCACTACCTGGATTGGTACAATAATCTTGCGGATTGTCAGCTATCTTTTGGATTTCATCTACTAAAAGCTTTTTAATTTGTTTGAGTTTCATATGTGTCCTCCTTGTAACTAAGTTTCCTTTAATTACAAGGGCCGCTCTCACTACCTCTTTATTCAATCAGTGGTGAGAGCGGCCGCACATTTTCTTTGTCTTGTCAACTACTTTTTCAAAAAAAGATCCCTATACCATTTGATTGGTATAGAGATCTTTTTTCGTCATCTTAACTTAATGACATTACTCTCACAGGAGGCATACCTTTTTAATTATGTTTTTCACATAAAATCACTCAATATCTTCATCTATTCTATGATAGTGTACAAACTTAATAAAAATATTTATTTTTATATTGTATTTTTCTTTTTAAAATACTATAATATTCACTAAATTTAATAATAAGGAGCAATTTAAAATGGCATATTATTTTGAAGAACCTTCTCGTACCTTTAGTGAATATCTTCTCGTTCCTGGGTATTCCTCTGTAGAATGCATGACTAAAAATGTAAGTTTAAAAACCCCACTCACTAAATTTAAAAAAGGTGAAACCCCAGCTATTTCTCTTAATATTCCTCTTGTATCTGCTATTATGCAATCTGTGTCTGATGATAAGATGGCTGTTGCTTTAGCAAAAGAAGGTGGTATTTCTTTTATCTATGGATCACAATCCATCGAAAATGAAGCCGCTATGGTAAGACGTGTAAAAAGCTATAAAGCAGGCTTTGTAGAAAGTATATCAAATCTTAGACCAGAGCAAACTTTAGCCGATATTTTGGCACTTAAAAAGAAAACTGGTCATTCCACCGTAGCTATTACTGATGATGGCACTGCTAATGGAAAGCTTGTAGGACTCGTTACAAGCCGTGATTATCGTGTAAGCCGTATGGAACCTACCACACTTATTAGCAGCTTTATGAGACCATTTAATGAGCTTATATACGGTCATGAGGGTATTACCCTTTCTGAAGCTAATAATATGCTTTGGGATCATAAACTTAATGTCCTTCCTGTCATCAGTAATGAACAAAAGTTACTTTATTTTGTATTTAGAAAAGACTATGATTCTCACAAAGAAAATCCTAACGAACTCTTAGACGGTTCTAAACGTTATATGGTGGGTGCCGGTATTAATACTCGTGATTATGAAGAACGTATTCCTGCTCTTATAGAAGCTGGAGCTGATGTACTATGTATCGACTCTTCAGAAGGATTTTCTGAATGGCAAGCACGCACCTTGCAATTTGTTCGTCAAAAATATGGCGATACTGTCAAAATTGGTGCTGGTAATGTAGTTGATAAAGAAGGCTTTCTATTCTTAGCAAAAGCAGGTGCTGACTTCATTAAAGTAGGTATTGGAGGAGGCTCTATCTGTATTACTCGTGAACAAAAAGGTATTGGTCGTGGTCAAGCTACTGCTGTTATTGAAGTAGCTAAGGCTAGAGATGAGTATTTTGAAGAAACTGGTATTTATATACCTATTTGTTCAGATGGTGGAATTGTTCATGATTACCATGTTACCTTAGCTTTAGCAATGGGCTCTGATTTCATTATGTTGGGACGCTATTTCTCTCGTTTTGATGAAAGCCCAACCAATAAAGTTAATATTAATGGTAACTATATGAAAGAATACTGGGGCGAAGGTTCTGCCAGAGCTAGAAACTGGCAGCGTTATGATATGGGCGGAGATAGCAAGCTCTCCTTTGAGGAAGGTGTTGACTCTTATGTTCCATATGCTGGTAGCCTTAAAGATAATGTAGGACTTACTCTTAATAAAGTAAAGTCTACTATGTGTAATTGTGGTGTACTTACTATTCCTGAGCTTCAAAAAAATGCTAAGATTACCCTTGTTTCCAACACAAGTATTATTGAAGGTGGCGCTCATGACGTTCTTCTAAAAGATCAACATCGTTTTCCAGTAAAATAACTAATAGTGATTTTATTAAGATAAAATAAGGAGGTCTAAGTATTAGCTTAGACCTCCTTATTTTATACTTTTAATGACATAGCTTATTTACCGATAAACATTTGTGTCCAATAGTTTCCATCTACTTCATAACCAATACCAATATGAGTATAGCTAGCATTTAGAATATTTGCTCTATGGCCTGAACTATTCATCCAGCCTTTTACAACTTGCTCTGGTGTTTGATATCCTTGTGCAATATTTTCTCCCGCACTTTTATAGCTAATACCATATTTCTTTAACATTTCAAATGGCGTTCCATAAGTTGGACTTGTATGACTGAAATAATTATTTTTCTTCATGTCTTGTGATTTAAGACGTGCTACGTTTCTCACACTTTCATCCATTTCAAGTGGTTTTAATCCCTGTTTTGCTCTTTCTGCATTTACAAGTTCTAGTACTTTATTCTCATAAGCTGTTTGTGTGCTTACATCAGTATCTGTAGTAGAGTCATTTCCTGTGTTTGTATCATTATTAGTTCCGTTATCAGTCCCTGTACTAGTATCATTATTAGTTTCGTTATCCGTTCCTATATTGTTACCATTGTTTATTTCGCAATCAGTATCTGTATTTCCTCCATTGCTTGTCCCATTATTAGTTCCTGTATTTGTTCCATTGTTTATTTCACAATCAGTCCCTGTATTTGCTCCATTGTTTATCCCATTATTAGTTCCTGCATTTGTTCCATTGTTTATTTCGCAATCAATTCCTGTATTGGTATCATTGCTTATTTCGTTATCTGTTCCAACGTTTGTACTATTATTTGGCTTTTGTGGTTTAGTAGCTGTTCCTGGTTTGTGGCTCGCTTGATTATGAGGACGACTACCTCCTGGTCTATGGCTTTTTGCATATAAGGAAGAGCTTGATCCTAAGATAGTTGCTCCAATAAGTGTTAATGTCATTGCTTTTGTAACTAATTTTTTTGATTTCATGTTTTTACTCCTCTTATCGTTGGTCTCAATTTGGATTCAAAATTATTACATTTTGTTTGATTCGTGTAACAACTTTGTAATATTTATTATACATGATTTCACCATATTTTCAACCTTTATTAGCTTCCTATTAATTCCACCCCCCTGCATTTATTACGTATTTATTACATATTATGATTGTGATTCAACTATAAAAGCACAAAAAAAAGACGCCGGGAGTAGCGGCGTCTTTTTTTGGAGTATCTATGTGATTATACGTAGAAGAGTAGGTCTACGTATGTTGGAAATGGCCAAGCAACTGAAGCTACCATTGTCTCTAATTCATCAGCTACTACTCTAAGAGTTTGCATTGCTTCAAATACATATTCTCTGTAGTATTTAGCTGATTCAAGAGCATCTTCATAGTTTTTAGCTTCAAGTAATACTTTATCGAGCTCTTCTATTTTGCTCATTAATGATTCTGTAAGATTTGATAATTTAGTAGCATAGCTTACTTCTTTTTCAACACTTACATTTAAGCCAAGCTCTTGTTTAACTTTAAGTGTTTCAAATACTTCTTTGTTGTATTTAAGCACGGCTGGTAAAATTTCTTTTTGTGCCATGTCTAACATTGTTAATGCTTCTATATTAATTGTTTTAGCATAGCCTTCTAATAAGATTTCACAACGTGATTTAACTTCTGTTGCTGTGAAAATACCATGTTTCTCAAAGAGTTTAATACTTTTCTCCATTCCAAATCTAGGAATAGCATCCACAGATGTTTTAAGGTTAAGAAGACCTCTTCTTTCTGCTTCTTGTACCCATTCATCACTGTAGTTGTTACCATTAAAAATAACCCTCTTATGGTCTTTCATAGTTTCTTTTACAATTGCCATAACTTCAGCTTCAAGGTCAGTCGCTGCATCCAATCTATCTGCAAATTCTTCAAGTACTTCTGCTACACTTGTGTTAAGCACAATGTTAGGGCCAGAAATAGATACTGATGAACCTAGGCTACGAAATTCAAATTTATTACCTGTGAAAGCAAATGGAGATGTTCTATTACGATCAGTTGTATCTTTTACAAATCTAGGAAGTGCAGATACTCCTGTCTCCATAAAGCATCTAGCTGTTTCACTAGCTGCTTCACCTTTTTCAATACATTCTAAGATATTAGTAAGCTCATCACCTAAGAACATAGAAATAATTGCTGGAGGTGCTTCATTAGCTCCAAGTCTGTGATCATTTCCTGCACTAGCAACAGATACTCTTAAAAGATCTGCATATTCATCTACTGCTTTAATAACAGCAGCTAAGAATAATAAGAATTGAGTATTATCCTTTGGTGATTTACCTGGCTCAAGCAGGTTTTCTCCTTCACTTGTAGACATTGACCAGTTATTGTGTTTACCTGAACCATTAACACCTGCAAATGGTTTTTCATGAAGTAAGCATACAAGACCATGTCTTTCTGCTACCTTCTTCATCATTTCCATTGTTAATTGGTTATGATCTGTTGCAATATTAGTGGTACCAAAGATAGGTGCTAATTCATGTTGTGCTGGTGCAACTTCATTGTGCTTTGTTTTTGCTAAAATACCTAATTTCCAAAGCTCGTTATCCAAATCTTTCATGTACTCAGATACTCTAGTTCTGATATTACCAAAGTAATGATCCTCTAATTCTTGACCTTTTGCTGGTTTAGCACCAAAAAGTGTTCTACCTGTTAAGATAAGATCTTTACGTTTTGCGTACATTTCTTTATCTACTAGAAAATATTCTTGTTCTGGTCCAACAGTTGTTGTTACTCTAGTTACTGATTTACCAAATTTATTAAGAATTCTAATCGCTTGTTTGTTAAGTGCTTCCATTGAACGAAGAAGTGGTGTTTTCTTATCAAGTACTTCTCCACCGTATGACCCAAAAGCTGTTGGAATATATAAGGTGTCATCTTTTACAAATGCATACGATGTTGGGTCCCAAGTTGTATATCCACGAGCTTCAAATGTTGCACGAAGACCACCTGATGGAAATGAAGAAGCATCTGGTTCACCTTTGATAAGTTCTTTTCCTGAAAACTCTAAAATAACCTTTCCATCTGCAGATGGTGAGATAAATGCATCATGTTTTTCTGCTGTAATACCTGTCATAGGTTGGAACCAGTGTGTATAGTGTGTAGCTCCTTTTTCAACTGCCCAGTCTTTCATAGCGGCTGCTACTACATCAGCAATATCTCTACTAAGTTCTTTACCTTCTGCCATTGTTTTCTTCAATGCTTTGAAGGTGTTTTTTGGTAATCTTTCTTGCATAACTGTTTCATTAAATACGTTACATCCAAAAATTTCACTTACATTTGCCATACTAAATTCCTCCTCAAATATCTCTTTATATTTTTTACTTGATATCACCATTTTTTACTTAAGGTTCTAAGCGATGTACATCTCTAGGGAACATACTTGCTTGCCTTACATTTTGTAGGTCTAAGAGCTTCATAACGAACCTCTCTAGTCCTATACCAAGTCCACCATGTGGTGGCATTCCATATTTATGAATACTCAGATAATGACTCAATTCTTCAGGATCTATACCCATTTCTTTCATCTTATCAACTTGTTGCTGGTAATCATGAATACGTTGCCCACCTGTTGTAATTTCTAGTCCCCTAAAAAGTAAGTCGAAGCTTAGTGCAAATCTGCTATCCTCTTTATCATTCATCGCATAGAATGGTCTTTTAGAAGCTGGAAAATGAGTGATAAATAGGAATTCACTATTCCAATGCTCTTTTGCATATTCACAAAGAAGTACTTCATCTTCTGGCTCTAAATCATATTTATTCTTTCCACCTCTACCTTTAATAAGGTCCAAAGCTTCAACGAAAGTTATAGAAGGAATATCCTTAATAATAGGGAGTTTAACCTCTAATAAGTCTAAGTATTCCTTGCAATGAGATTCTAAATAATTCATTACATACTTAATCATGGCTGTTTCCATCTCCATAACATCGTACATACTATCTATATATCCCATTTCAAAATCTAGGCCTATATATTCGTTAAGGTGTCTAGAAGTGTTATGCTTCTCTGCTCTATAGACTGGTGCTATTTCAAAAACTCTATCAAAAAAAGCAACACAAGTTTGTTTATAAAATTGTGGGCTTTGAGCTAAGAAAGCATCCTGGTTAAAGTAGTCTAACTTAAAGATATTAGCACCACCTTCAGCCCCTGCAGCTACAATCTTTGGCGTATGCACTTGAGTAAAACCTTGGCTTTCCATAAACTCTCTAAACCCAGATACGACGCCTTCTTGCACTTTAAAAATTGCTCTTTCATAAGGATTTCTGAGAGCCACACTACGATTATCTAAGTTTGCCTCTAAACCACAGCCTAATTTTTTATGTCCTACATTTAATGGATAATCTGCTGCTGGCATACTTAAAATCTCAAGGTCTTCAAGTTGAAGTTCAAAGCCTAAATTAGCTCTTTCATCCTCTCTAATATGACCCTTAACTCTTACATAAGCACCAACTTTAAGCTGTTCAATGCTTGCTTTACATCTATCTTTTTCATAAATAGCTTGCACAATATATCTTCCAGTTCTAAGAATAACAAATGCAAACTCACTCATTGTTCTTATTTTATGAACGCAAGCTTCTATAATGACTAATTCATCTGGGTTCTTCTTAATGCCCTCTACATCTAATACTCGTTTAAGCGATACTCCATCTATACTCTGCATAACACTACTCTCCTTTCCAAGGCTACTTGCGCTTCATTAATTCCTCTTCAAGTAAACCTTTAATTGTTTTCGGATTGGCCCTACCTGCAAGTCTCTTTGAACATTGTCCCATAAGGAATCCAAATAACTTTTCTTTTCCTGCTAAATAGCCTTCTACTTCAGCAGTAAACTCCTCTACTACTCCAAAAACTACTTCTTTTATTTCTTCCTGATTATCATTCATAAGGAAACCTTCTTCCTTAGCTATTTGCTCCGGTGATTTATTTTGTTCTAACATTAATTTCAGAATGGCTTTTGCATTGTTTCTATTAACAATATCTTCCTCTGCCATTTTTACCAAATGAGCAAATGCTTCTGCTGTGAACGGAATATTTTTGCTATCTAATTCTCCTTCATTTACATATTTGAGTAGCTCTACTACTACAAAATTAGCAACTGCTTTATAATTAGAATAACTTGTTACTGCTTCATTATAAAAATCAGATATAGCTTTGTCTGCTACAAGAATGTTGGCATCTGCCTGATTTAAACCATAACTATTTAGGTAAATCTCCATTCTTTCATCAATCAGTACAGGCAATTCTGCTTTAATAGTTTCTATATCTTCATCTGTAATTACAATAGGCATTACATCTGGCTCTTTAAAGTAACGATAATCGTGAGCATCTTCCTTTGAACGCATTGGTAAGGTAATACCTCTATTATCATTAAACTTTCTTGTTTCTTGAACAATCTCTTCTCCATTATTTAAAAGCTTAGTCTGACGTTCTATTTCATAATCAATAGCTCTTACAATAGATTTAAGTGAGTTCAAGTTTTTTATTTCTACCTTTGTTCCTAGAGTATTACTTTCTGCTCTTCTAAGAGAAATGTTAACATCAGCTCTTAAAGAACCTTCCTCCATCTTACAAAGGCTAACCCCTGCATATTGAAGAAGTCCTGCTACTTTTTCAATATAAGCTCTTGCTTCTTCTGCAGAGTTCATATCTGGCTCAGATACGATTTCTAAAAGCGGTACGCCGCAACGGTTATAATCTGCTAGGCTTGTATTTTCAATATCATCATGAATAAGCTTACCTGCATCTTCTTCAATATGTGCATGATGAATACGAACATATTTTTCTCCTAAATCAGCTTCTATTTTTACCTTACCTGATAAACAAATAGGTAAATCAAATTGTGAAATTTGATAAGCCTTAGGAAGATCTGGATAAAAATAATTTTTTCTATCTATTTTAGTAAAGCTTCCTACACCACAGCCTAAAGCAAGTGCCGCTTTAATACCATATTTAACAACTTGCTGATTAATAACTGGTAGAGTACCTGGAAGTCCAGTACAAACTGGACAACAACGTGTATTTTGCTCGCCTCCAAAATCCACTTCACAACTACAAAATATTTTTGTTTTAGTAAGAAGCTGAGCATGTATTTCAAGTCCTATAACTGGAACATAATTTACCATATTAATCACCTACACTTTCTTTAGCATACTAGGATCTATCCTCGTAAATTCTTTTTCAAATGCATTAGCTACTCCTATCACTTTTGCATCATCGAAAGCTTTACCTACGATAGACATGCCTATTGGCATACCATCTGAATCATAACCACATGTTGTGTTAATAGCTGGAAGTCCTGCAATATTAACTGTTACAGTACAAATATCAGCTAAATACATCTTAACTGGGTCATTTTCAATAGCTCCTATTTTATATGCAATTGTAGGTGCTGTTGGTGTAATCATGACATCACAGCTTTTAAAGATTTCTTCATATTCTTGCTTTATTTTTTGTCTAATATACAATGCTTTTTTATAATAAGCATCATAATAGCCACTTGATAAAGCATAAGTCCCAAGAAGAATTCTTCTTTTTACCTCATTACCAAAGCCTTCCTTACGTGTACGTGTAATACGTTCTTCATAAGTTTTTGCTTTTGGTGTACAATAACCAAACTTGATACCATCATATCTAGAAAGATTTGAACTTGCTTCAGCTGATGATAAAAGATAATAGGCTGCAATAGCATATTTTAAGCTTGGCATGGAAACCTCTACGATTTCTGCCCCTAAACTTTCATATTTCTTAATTGCTTCTAATACAGATTCTTTTACCTCTTCATCTATACCTTCTCCAAAAAATTCTTTTGGAACAGCAATCTTTAGACCTTTTATATCCATATCTAATTGACTGCTAAAATCTATTTCTTTATGAGATGATGTACCATCATGACCATCGTAACCTGATACAACTTTTAAAAGTGCTGCACATTCTATTGCACTTTGTGCAATAGGTCCAATTTGATCTAAGGAACTACCAAAAGCAACTAGACCAAAACGAGAAACTGTGCCATAAGTTGGTTTCATACCTGTTACGCCACAAAAAGCAGCTGGTTGTCTAATAGAACCTCCTGTATCTGAACCAAGGGCTACTACTGAAAGTTTTGCAGCTACTGCTGCTGCGCTCCCACCAGAAGAACCACCAGGTACTCTCGTTATATCATACGGATTTTTTGTTTTCTTATAATATGAGGTTTGTGTTGAACCACCCATAGCAAATTCATCCATACTTACTTTACCTAAGATAACTGCATCCTCAGCTAGTAACTTTTTGATGACCGTTGCATTATAAGGTGGTACAAAATTATATAGCATCTTTGAAGCACAGGTTGTTAAGATACCTTCTGTACAAATATTATCCTTAATACTTATTGGAATACCTGTAAGTAGGTTGCTGTTACCTTCCGCAATCCTTTTATCTGCTTTTTCAGCAGCTTTGATTGCTTCTTCTTCACAAACTGTAATATAGCTATCTATCTGATCATCTAATTGTTTTATTCTATCTAAGTAATACTTGGTTAACTCTACTGACGTGATTTCTTTTTGATCAAGCATCTCTCTGAGCTCAAATAGGCTCTTATCACATAGTGACATAACTCTCCTCCTCACTAACTACTCCATAATCTTCGGTACTACGAAAAATCCATCTTTCTTATGAGAAGCATTATTTAGGACGACTTCTCTGTCATAAGAAGATACTATTTCATCTGCTCTTAAATCTTTTAGGCTTACTCCTTCACCATTAAGATTTTCATCACCTTCCATAGTTACCTCATTCATGGTGTCCATTAGTTCTACTATTGCGCTCATCTCAGATACTAATCTCTCTTTTTCTGTCTCATCAATTTCTATCTTAGACAGTTTAGCTAAATAAGTAATTAAGTCTGTGTCTAACAACTCCTATCACCTGCCTCATGATTACTCCAAATTCATTTTTTTACTTTAATTTCTAACTACTCCTAGTCTTTCTTGCTTACTTCATTGTTTTCTTACTTTGGTTTTCAATTGTTCTTTGGATTGTTTGGTTTGTTATTGTTTTTGGATTTTTGAATAATACTTTTGTGTTATTTGTTTTGCTTACTCCTACTCCTGTCTTCTACTCTCAATACAAGTTACTCCTCAAGAACAGAAACAAAAATAAAGGCGCTAACTAAACACAAATAAATTGTGTTTAAAGTTAGCGCCTTTGCTAAGTTCATGTTCTATTGAAACCATATTATAACGTTTTTTTCAAAATATCAAGACCTAATTTTCATTTTTTCACTAATTTACAAAAAATTCATTGGACAAGTTAAAATATTATCTATTTTTACTTTAGTGGACGTTAATCATTTACTTTATTCTTAAGCATAAATAAAGGAGGTTACTTTAACCTCCTTTATTTATTATCTTAAATTAGTATATCCCATTAAGTACTCATCTACTTCTTTAGCTGCTTCTCGTCCTTCTCTAATAGCCCATACAACTAAAGACTGTCCTCTATGCATATCTCCTGCTGTAAATACTTTTTCTATGTTAGTCTTATACTCTCCAAGCTCAGTAGTTACATTTGTTCTGGCATCTACATCCACCCCAAAGCTATCTGTTACATAGTTTTCAGAACCTAAGAAACCTGCTGCAATTAAAACAAGGTCTGCATCTAATAATTGCTCCGAACCTTCCACTTCTCGCATTTCCCTTCTGCCTGTTTCTTCATTAGTAACAAACTTCACTTTAACTACTTTAACACCTACTAAATCACCATTTTCATCCTTGCAAAACTCTTTAACTGTTGTTTCATAAATTCTAGGATCAGAGCCAAAGGTTTCTATAGCTTCTTCTTGGCCATAATCAGTTTTGCAAACTCTTGCCCATTGCGGCCAAGGATTATTATCTGCTCTTTGATCTGGTAGTTTAGGCATCATCTCTATCTGAACAACAGATTTACAGCCATGTCTAATAGAAGTCCCTACACAGTCATTACCAGTATCTCCACCACCAATAACAACTACATTTTTATCTTTTGCACTCATATAAGTTCCATCTTCTAAATTAGAGTTTAATAAACTCATAGTTGTTGATTTTAAGAAATCTACTGCAAAATAAATTCCTTTTGCATCTCTACCTGGTGCATTAATATCTCTAGGATTAGAAGCACCACAAGCTAAAATAACTGCATCATATTCTTTTAAAAGCTTATTTGCTTTATACTTCCTTCCTATGTCTGCATTGGTAATGAACTTAATACCTTCTTGTACCATTAAATCTACGCGTCTTTCTATGATATGCTTTTCTATTTTCATGTTAGGAATACCATACATTAATAATCCACCCACCCTGTCGCTTCTCTCATATACAGTGACAGTATGACCTCTTTTATTAAGCTGTGCTGCTGCTGCAAGTCCTGCTGGACCTGATCCTACAATAGCAACATTTTTTCCTGTTCTGACAGAAGGCTTTTTAGGCTTAATAAGTCCCTTAGCAAATGCATTTTCAATAATAGCTTCTTCATTTTCTTTAATGGCAACTGCATCTCCGTTAAGCGAACATGTACATGCATTCTCACAAGGTGCTGGACAAACTCTACCTGTAAACTCTGGGAAATTATTAGTAAGTAGTAACCTTCTAGCTGCTTCTTCCCATTGTCCATTGAAAATTAGGTCATTCCATTCAGGAATCAGGTTGTTAAGAGGACAACCTGATGTTGCTCCCTTAAGCATTATTCCTGATTGGCAAAAAGGCACGCCACAATCCATACATCTTGCTCCTTGTACCTCCTGCTTTTCTTTAGCAAGTGGTATGTGAAATTCCTTGAAATTTTTCACTCTCTGAGCAGGGGCAATGCTCCTGCTTGTTGTTCTATCATACTCCATAAATCCTGTTGGCTTTCCCATATGCGGCCTCCTTATTTCCTGGTATTAGCATAAAATGCTTCAATTTGTGCTTGTTCACTACTCATACCTTTTTCTTCCATAAGCAAAATCGTCTGTCTCATACGTGCATAATCATGAGGAAGAATCTTCTTAAATTTAGATAGATACTCATCAAAATGATCAAGTACCTCTTTACCTTTAACAGAATGAGTATGAGCCACATGCTCTTCAATTAGTTGTTTAAGTTCAAGGACATCATATTTTTCAGTAACTTCATCTAGCGAAACTAAGGACTTATTTAATTTCTTATACAAGTCTCGGTCTTCATCTAGAACATAAGCTACCCCGCCGCTCATACCTGCTGCAAAGTTTTTGCCTGTTTTACCTAAGACAACAACTCTACCACCTGTCATGTATTCACAGCCATGGTCACCTACACCTTCAACAACCGCAAGTGCCCCTGAATTTCTAACACAGAAACGTTCACCTGCTACACCATTAATAAAGGCTTTACCGCTTGTTGCACCATATAAAGCAACATTTCCGATAATAATATTTTCATCTTGTTTAAACTTAGAACCTTTTGGCGGATAAACAACTAACTTGCCACCAGATAGACCTTTACCAAAGTAGTCATTACTATCTCCTACTAATTCTAAAGTTAAACCTCTGGGAATGAAGGCCCCAAAGCTTTGCCCACCACTACCATTACATTTAATAACATACGTATCATCCTCTAAAGTATTACCATAGAGTTTCGTAATTTCTGAACCAAATATAGTGCCTACTGTTCTATCCACATTTTTTACATCAATTTCTATAGATTTAGGCTGTTTATGTTTAAGTGCATTTTGTAACTTGCTTAAAATAACTCTTTCATCAATTGTATTTTGAAGTTCAAAATCATAAACATCCTTTGGATTAAATATTCTTGGTAGATCTTGATTAACATATGGATTATTTAAGATATTACTCATATCAATCTTACTTGCTTTATCATTTTCATCGAATGCTTTGACTGTTAGTAAATCTGAACGTCCTACTAATTCATTAACTGTACGAACACCTAACTTAGCCATATATTCTCTAAGCTCTTGTGCTACAAAGTGCATGAAATTAACAACGTATTCTGGTTTACCTTTAAAGCGTTTTCTTAACTCTGGATTTTGAGTTGCAATACCTACAGGACAAGTGTCTAAGTTACATACTCTCATCATAACGCAGCCCATTGTAATAAGTGGTGCTGTTGCAAAACCAAATTCTTCTGCGCCTAAAAGTGCTGCTACAGCTACATCACGTCCCGTTAAAAGCTTTCCATCTGTTTCAATAACTACTTTTGAACGAAGTCCATTCATAATAAGTGTTTGATGGGTTTCTGCAAGACCTAACTCCCATGGCAGACCAGCATTATAAATAGAGTTTCTTGGTGCTGCTCCTGTTCCACCATCAAAACTTGAAATAAGGATAACACCAGCTCCAGCTTTAGCTACACCTGCTGCAACAGTTCCTACTCCTGCTTCTGAAACAAGTTTTACAGAAATACGAGCATCTTTATTGGCATTCTTAAGATCATAAATAAGTTGTGCTAAGTCTTCGATTGAATAAATATCATGATGTGGAGGTGGTGAAATAAGACCTACACCTGGGGTTGAATGCCTTGTTTTAGCAACCCATGGATATACTTTTGCACCTGGTAATTGACCACCTTCACCTGGTTTTGCACCTTGTGCCATTTTAATCTGGATTTCTTTAGCACTTACAAGGTATTCTGAAGTTACACCAAAACGCCCTGATGCTACTTGTTTAATTGCTGAACATCTTATCTTATCCTTTAAACGTTCTGGATCTTCTCCACCTTCACCACTATTAGACTTACCACCTATTCTATTCATTGCAATAGCCATTGTTTCATGTGCTTCTTGAGAAATAGAACCATAAGACATAGCCCCAGTTTTAAAGCGTTTTACAATACTTTCTACGCTTTCAACTTCCTCAATAGGAATACCACCATCTTCAGCAAAGTTGAAGTCTAATATACTTCTAAGATTCATTGTACGATTTTCTTTATTAATAGCTGTGCTAAATTCTTTGAAAGTATTATAATCACCTGTTCTTGTTGCTTCTTGAAGTAAATGAATGGTCTCTGGATTATATAAATGCTCCTCTTTTCCACTTCTTAACTTATGGCTACCAATACTATCTACATCACTAGCTACATCTAATCCTAATGGATCAAAAGCACTTGAGTGAAGCTGTTGTACGCGTTTATTGATGTCCTTAAGGGTAATACCACCCACTCTACTTACTGTATTAGTAAAATATTTATCGATAACTTCTTTACTAATACCCATAGCTTCAAATATCTTTGAGCCTTGGTATGATTGAATTGTAGAAATACCCATCTTAGAAGCTATTTTTACGATACCCTTAAGAATAGATTTGTTATAGTCGTATTCTGCAGCATAATAATCCTTATCAAGCACATTTGTATCTATTAAATCTCTAATTGTATCCTGTGCTAAATAAGGATTAATAGCACAAGCACCATAGCCTAAAAGTGTAGCAAAATGATGTACTTCTCTAGGCTCTGCACTTTCAAGAATCATCGCTACAGAAGTTCTCTTCTTCGTTGATACTAAATGCTGCTGCATAGCAGAAACAGCTAATAAAGCTGGCATAGCCACATGGTATTCATCTACTCCTCTATCTGAGAGAATTAAGATGTTTGCACCATCTCGATAGGCCTTATCTGCTTCGATAAATAAATGCTCAATTGCCTTATCTAATGAAGTATTTTTGTAATAAGTAATAGGAAGTACCTCTACTTTAAAACCTGGTACCTTCATAGATTTAATTTTAAGCATATCTGTACTTGTTAAAATTGGATTGTTTACCTTGAGTACATGGCAGTTTTTTGCCTTTTCTTCTAGGATATTACCATCTGCTCCTACATAAACACATGTAGAAGTTACAATTTCCTCACGTATTGCATCAAAAGGAGGATTGGTTACTTGTGCAAAAAGCTGTTTAAAGTAATTAAATAGTGGTGGATTAGTCTTAGAAAGTGGAGGTAATGCACTATCAGCACCCATAGCTGCTACTGGTTCTTCTCCTGTTTTAGCCATTGGTAATATCGTTGTTCTAATGTCTTCGTAGGAATATCCAAATGCTTTTTGTAATCTTTTAAGCTCTTTTTCTGAGTATTTCTCTACGTTTTTATTTGGAATATGTAGAGAACTTAATTCTACTAAATTACTATCTAACCATTCTCCATAAGGCTGGCGACTTGCATACTCTGTCTTTAGGTCTTCATCATCAATAAGTTGACCTTTCCTAGTATCCACTAAAAGCATTTTACCTGGTCTTAATCTCTCTTTTCTGATGATTTTTTCTGCTGGGATATCCACTGCTCCAACTTCAGAAGCAAGGATTAAATGATCATCATCTGTAATATAATAACGTGAAGGTCTAAGACCATTTCTATCTAAGATAGCACCCATGAGATCACCATCTGAGAATAAAATAGAAGCTGGCCCATCCCAAGGTTCCATCATCGTTGCATAATATTGGTAAAAATCTTTTTTCTCCTGTGACATTGCCCTATTATTATTCCATGGTTCAGGAATCATAATCATAACCGCAAGTGGTAACTCCATACCTGACATCACCATAAATTCTAGTGCATTATCAAGTCTTGCAGAGTCAGAACCATTAGTATCTATAATAGGAAGAATCTTATGCATATGTTCCTTAAGTGGTTTGCAACTTACAGACTCTTCTCTAGCTAGCATCTTATCTGCATTACCTGTAATGGTATTGATTTCTCCATTGTGTACAATAAAACGATTAGGATGTGCTTTTTGCCAGCTTGGATTTGTGTTGGTACTAAAACGAGAGTGTACCGTAGCAATAGCTGAAGTATATGCTTCACTTTGAAGGTCATCAAAGAATTGACGAAGTTCTTTTACTAAGAACATTCCTTTGTACACGATTGTACGACTTGACAAGGATACCACATAAGTGCCTTCACAGCTTTGTTCAAATACTCTCCTTGCAATATAAAGTTTACGATCAAATTCAATTCCCTTTTTACATCCATGAGGACGCTTTACAAAACCTTGCATAATACAAGGCATATTATCAAAAGCTTTTTGTCCAAGAACTTCTGGATTAGTAGGTACTGTTCTCCAGCCCAAGAATTCCATTCCTTCTTTTTGAACAATGACCTCAAATAATTTCTTTTCTTGATTCCTTTTTAATTCGTTTTGTGGGAAGAAAAACATACCAATACCATAATCTCTTTCATTCCCAATAGTTATCCCTACTGATTTTGCCTCTTGTTTAAAGAAATCATGACTTATTTGAAGTAAGATACCTACTCCATCTCCAGTTTTTCCTTCACCATCTTTTCCCGCTCTGTGTTCTAGATTTTCAACAATTCTAAGTGCATTCTCAACAACCTCTCTTGACTTAATGCCCTTAATGTTTACGACTGCTCCGATACCACAATTATCATGTTCAAATCTTGGGTCGTAGAGACCCTGCTGCTGATATGGATTTTGATTTTTAAAGTTATCCTTCATAGTTAATCCCCCTATAAATTAGTGTATATAGCGAAAAAAATCAAAACCGATTTATACAACTTCTCCTTTATGCTAAAAATTGCATAAAGAATAGAACTTGTAAAAATACAAATTTTGATTTCATAACTTGTAAATGAAACATAACACAAAAATCAGTTTCATAATCTTATTCAATTATATCCAAAATAACATCCAAAACAATTGGAGTTAAATATACTATATAATCTGAAAATTGTCAAGTTATTTTGCTATTATTTTTTAAAAATATTTTTTATATCCTCATTCTAATAAATATGCATTCTATAATTTATTATTTCCTGTTGCTTTTTATTTACCTAGTAAGAAAAGTGTAAAGAAATAATGCTTCTAAAATTTTTAGCTGAAAATATAATTTACTTTACACGTCCTACTAAATCACTTAAAATGTTGTTAACTATTTAGGTAAGTCGATAAAGATATAAGGAGGAATGATTTATGTCTTATAATAAGCTTGGCGCTTTAAGATTTATTGAAGAAAATGATGTTAAATTTATTAGACTTCAGTTTTGTGATTTACTTGGAGAACTTAAAAATATCTCTATTACTTCGAACCAACTTAGCAAAGCCTTCGATGAAGGTGTAGCCTTTGATGCTTCATCAATTACTGGTTTTACTCCTATTGAAGATTCAGAGTTATTTTTATTCCCGGATCCTACTACCCTTTGTATTCTTCCTTGGCGTCCTCAACATGGTAAGGTAGCTAGATTTTTCTGCGATATAAAGACTTCTGAGGGAAAAACCTTCGAGGGAGATAGTCGCTATATACTAAAACGTATTATTGAAAAGGCAAAAGAAAAAGGCTTTGTTTTTAAAGTAGGCGCTGAATGCGAGTTCTTTTTATTTAAAACAGATGCAGAAGGAAATCCTACACTAGAAACTACTGACAAAGCTACTTATTTTGATATTGCTCCTCTAGATCAGGGTGAAAATACGAGGCGTGAAATCTGCTTAACACTTGAACAAATGGGATTTGAAATTGAATCTTCTCATCATGAATCCGCTCTTGGTCAACATGAAATAGATTTTAAATACGATAGTGTGTTAGAATCTGCTGATAATATATTATCCTTTAAGACTGTTGTTAAAACCATTGCTGGTCGTAACGGTCTTCATGCTACTTTCATGCCAAAACCTCTCATGAATACCAGTGGTTCAGGTATGCATATTAATATGTCACTCTTTAAAAATGGTGAAAACATTTTTACGAGCAAACAAAATGGTACCCTTCCAGTTATTGCTGAACAATTTATAGCTGGTATTTTAACACATATTAAAGAAATGACTGCCATTAGTAATCCTATTGTCAACTCCTACAAACGTATTGCTTCTGGCTTTGAAGCTCCTAGACATATTGCTTGGTCTTATAAAAATCGTTCTTGCTTAATTCGAGTGCCTGCTACCATGCATGGTCACAATCGTATCGAACTCCGTAGCCCTGATTCTATGTGTAATCCATACCTTACTCTAGCGCTTATGTTAGCTGCTGGCTTAGAGGGTATTGATAAACAATTAGTACTTCCTCCTGCTCTTACAGAAAATGCTTATGAAATGTCTCCAACAGAACTTTTATGTAAAGAAATTAATTTATTACCAGCTAATTTAAATGATGCTCTATTATGCATGAAACAAAGTGAATTTGTTAAAAACATACTGGGTGAACATCTCTTTGATAGTTACTTAGCAGAAAAGACTAAAGAATGGAATGACTACAATCAGACCGTACATCAGTGGGAAATTCAAAACTATCTTTAGGAAAAGAGGCATTGTGAAACTATTGTAAAGGAGCTGGAACCGTGGAAAAGGTCTTAATTATTTCGACCCAAAAAGAGTCTTCAGACACCTTATTCGATATTATCAAACCTCTTGATTTTTCTAGTTACGACTACGCTGCTTCCGGTGGTGAAGCAAGAAGAAAGTTTGATTATATGGATTTTGACCTCACTATTATTAATACTCCTTTAAGCGATGAATTTGGTACAGATCTTGCTTTAGATATAGCTGAAAAATCTTTATCTGCCATTCTTTTACTAGTTAAATCAGACATCAAGGAGCAAGTACAAGATAAAGTTTCTGTTACAGGCGCATTTGTAGTAGGAAAGCCTATTAATCGCCAAGTCTTATTGCAAACAATACCGTTTGTATTAAATTCAAAACAAATCATTGCTACTTTACGTGAACAAAACCAAGCACTTAAACGTAAGGTGGATGATGTAAAAGTCATTGAACGTGCCAAGTTTTGTCTTATCAAATACCTAGGTCTAGATGAAAAACAAGCTCACAGGTATATACAAAAACAAGCTATGGACCTGCGTATTGCACCGCGTGCAGTGGCAGATAATATTCTTAAAACGTATGAAATATAATGTAGGGATGTGAAGACATGAAAATTAATTTTACTAAAATGCATGGCATAGGCAATGACTATGTTTATGTAGATGGTTTCAAACAAACACTAAAAGATCCCAATGCATTTTCTGAATTTATTAGTGACCGCCATTTTGGCATAGGTTCAGATGGATTAGTAATCATTCTACCTTCTGAAATAGCTGATTTTAGAATGCGTATGTTTAATGCAGATGGCTCAGAAGGTAAAATGTGTGGCAATGCTACTAGATGTATTGGCAAATTTGTATATGAAACAGGTTATACTGATAAAAAAAATATTTCTCTCGAAACTTTAAGTGGTATTAAATATCTTACACTTACAGTCGAAGATGGAAAGGTGGTTTATGTAGAGGTTGATATGGGAAAAGCTATTCTTAAACCACAAGATATTCCTGTTATCTCTGATCAAGAAACCTTTATTAATACACCTATCTCTATTGATAATGAAATTTATTATGGTACTTGTGTTTCAATGGGTAATCCTCATGTAGTAGTTTACTGCGAAGATGTAGACCTATTATCTTTAGAAAGTATTGGACCCAAATTTGAATTTAATCCACTCTTTCCTGAAAGAATAAACACAGAGTTTGTGCAAATAATAGATGATAGCACTGTTAAAATGCGTGTTTGGGAAAGAGGTTCTGGAGAAACTTGGGCTTGTGGAACAGGCGCATGTGCTGTTGCTGTAAGCTGTGTTTTAAATGGCTACTGCAAAATCAATGAAGAAATTACTGTTAAATTACGTGGAGGTGACTTAAAAATCACCTATAAGGAAGATGGTACTGTCTTAATGAAAGGACCTGCTACTAAGGCCTTTGAGGGTACTATAGAATACGAGGAGGCTTAAAATGGCATTTATTAATGATCAATATTTAGAATTACAAGATAGCTACTTATTCTCTACTATTGCAAAAAAGGTAAATGAATACGTAGCAGCTCACCCTGATAAAAAAATTATTCGCATGGGTATAGGCGACGTTACTCGCCCTTTAGTTCCAGCTGTACTTAAAGCAATGCATGATGCAGTTGATGAAATGGGCCAAAAAGAGACTTTTAAAGGATATGGACCTGAACAAGGTTATAGTTTTCTTCATGATGCTGTTCAGTCCTACTATAAAAGTCACGGTGTAGATTTATCATCAGATGAAATATTTATTAGTGATGGTGCTAAAAGTGATGTTGGTAACATTACAGATATTTTTGGAAATGAGAATATTGTTATGATTCCAGATCCTGTATATCCTGTATATGTTGATACAAATATTATGGCTGGAAGAGATATTGTTTATTTAGATTCTAATGCTACAAATAACTTTTGCCCTATGCCACCAACTGATGATGAAATCGCCCCAGATCTTATCTACTTATGTTCACCAAATAACCCAACTGGATCTGTCTATAATAAAGAACAATTAACAGCTTGGGTTAACTATGCTAATGAAAATAGTGCTGTTATCCTGTATGATGCAGCTTATGAATGTTTCATTAATGATCCTTCTCTTCCAAAAAGCATCTATGAAATCGAAGGTGCTAAAGAATGTGCTATTGAATTCTGCAGTTTATCTAAAACAGCTGGTTTTACAGGTACGCGTTGTGGTTATACAATGGTACCTAAATCACTTACTGCTTTTTCCGTTGATGGTGATGCTGTAAGCTTAAATAAGCTTTGGCTTAGAAGGCAAACAACTAAATTCAATGGTGTACCTTATATTATTCAAAAAGGTGCTGCTGCTGTCTTTACTGAAGAGGGTCAAAAACAAATTAAAGAAAACATTGATTACTATATGAAAAATGCACGTACTATTGCTGCTACTATGGAGGAATGTGGCATCACTTATTATGGTGGTGATAATTCTCCATATATTTGGCTCGAGTGTCCAAATAATATGAAGTCATGGGATTTCTTTGATTACCTCTTGAATGAGATTGCTGTAGTTGGAACACCTGGTGCTGGTTTTGGTTCTAATGGTGAAGGTTACTTCCGCTTAACAGCATTTGGTGATGCTGATAATACAGTAGAAGCTATGGAAAGATTTAAAACCCTATATAAAAAATAATTATTGATAACAAAAAAAGTGATATCCTTGCTATTTGCTTAGGATATCACTTTTTTAGATATTTAATCTTTATTATTCTATTTAGTTCGTGAAGAAATCTAAGATATTCCATCCATCTGAAGTCTGTGCTTTATAAAGCTCTGTATATCCACATTTTGTACAACTTATGGTAACAAACTTTTTATTTTGTACATCAAATATTTTTGCAAAGTTACCACCTGTAGCTTGGAACTGATCACTTTCGTACGTACTACATTGACATTTAGGACAGCTATATTCTCTTTTTTCCATTCTATTTCCCCCTCAGCATCTAGCTAGCTTTATATAAGTACTCTATTTATACTATACCTTATTCTAGATTTAAATGCTTACTTACTATATAATTAATTCCCATAAATAATGCTACATCTAATACCATTATTCCACTCATAACAACCATTAAAGTTGTCGTACTAGACATAGTTTCAAATGGTATGAAATTCCCAATTAGCCCGGTTATTAATTGTAATACACTATTAAGAATAAAAAATGCTATAAAAGAAATGATTCCTCTGTACCTTGAAAATATTGGCAATTGCCCTGTCGCTAATGCTAAATAAATCATCAATATGCCTTCTATATAAGAAAGTATCCCTATTACCGGAATAGCAACTAATACTAATGCTACTTGCCCATTAAACTCTGTTTGTATTCCTTTCATTAGCTCATTCCATAACTCAGGCCATGCATTTATAAATTCTCTAAATACTTGATAGTCACCCATTAATATAACAAATGTCATTCCTCCTACAATTCCACTTAAAATTCCCCAAATAACAGTTGTTATAAGCTTAGAAAAAATTAATTGATTAGGCCCTACAGGTAAAGTAAACATTAAGTACCCTTCATCACCTAATAAATTTCTATTAAATCTTTGTATTGTCACCATAAGTGTTAATACACCAAGAGCCACAAACAAGCCTACTAGTATTGCAGTCGTTAACCCAAATCCTAAATTTATATTTCCCATTCTAAATAGACGATTCCCTAAAGCTACTAGTATTAATGCACCATAAATAGGTAAAAATGTTCTCGAAGTAGCTTTAAATTCATACTTTAATAATTTTCCTAGCATACAAATACCTCCCTAAAGAGGGCATCAATTGACTTACCTTTTTCCTCTCTAATCTCATCTACATTACCTTTTAGTACTACTTCGCCTTTTGATAAGAATATAACCTCATCACAAATATTTTCTATCTCTTGAATTAAATGAGTCGCGATTAAAATAGAACTTGTATCAGAGTAGTTTTTAATAATTGTTTTAATAATATAATCTCTAGCAGCTGGGTCAACGCCACCAATAGGTTCATCCAAAATATAAAGCTCTGCTTTCCTTGACATGACTAAAATAAGTTGTACTTTTTCTTTAGTTCCTTTAGACATTGTTTTTAACTTAGCTTTTAAATCAATATTTAACTTATCAAACATATCTAGTGCTCGATTCATATCAAAGTCACTATAAAAATCACTAAAGAAGTTTAATAAATCTTCTACTGTCATCCAGTTGTTAAGATAAGTTCTCTCTGGTAAATATGCCACTACTTTTTTAGTTTCAATCCCTGGTTTATATCCATTTATAGTTACCATTCCTGATGTAGGCTCTAGTAATCCATTAATTAACTTGATCATTGTACTTTTACCGCTACCATTTGGCCCAAGTAACCCCACTATTTTACCAGGTGGTATGGTAATATCTACGCTCTTAAGTGCTTCTTTATGAGCATATTGTTTACTCACTTTTTCTAACTTTAAAAGCTCACTCATTTAACTGCCTCCTCTAATTCTTTTTATGCCAAAACCCTTACTTATGAATTTTATATATATTCTATCTTTTTCTCTTCTTGCTCTTTTAAGTCTTCTTCAATCAATTTTAAAAGTTCTTCCTTGGTATAGCCTAGTTGTAATAGTGCTACTGTTACTTCTTTAATTTTAGTGGTTGCATATTGGTTTCTCATGGTTTTTATTAATTCCATATCCTCTGTCACAAAACGCCCACTTGTCCTTTGACTATACACTAATTGATCTCTTTCTAATTCTGCTAATGCTCTTTGCATGGTATTAGGATTAACTCCCGCTTCCTCTGCTAGGTCCCTTACAGAATCAAGTTTACTACCTGCTGCTAGCCGCCCTGATATAACTCTTAGTTTTAATTCTTCTACTAATTGTATATAAATAGGTTTGCTATTATCAAAGTCCCATGGCATTGTGTTACCTCCTTACTGTATTAATTACTTAATACAATAATATGACTCCCTTTTTAAATTGTCAACACTTTTTTATTTTATTTTGAACTTATATTAATATCGTTATAATGTGCTTCTAATAGTTCTCCTCTAATATAAATAAAATCATATGTCCTCCAATTTCATATAAATATAAGATTAACTCAATATTTAAATCCAAAAATAAAATCAAGGGATTATGAATTTTATCATAATCCCTTGATTTTATTTTTAACTCTTTATGCTACTTTGCTTTGCGATTCTTTTATCTCCTGTTTTTTCAAATGTTCCATATAAAGTCTTGTCTCAGTTACTACTACCCCAGAGAGACCTATTAAACCAATAAGATTTGGAAATGCCATAAGTCCATTTACAATATCAGCTAAAGCCCAGATTTCTTGTAATTTTAAGAAACCACTAATAGCCAGCATGCCAATGAATACCCAACGATAGATATTAATTCCTTTTACACCAGCTAAATATTCTAAACAACGTTCCCCGTAATAGCACCATCCTAGTATAGTTGTAAATGCAAACAAGGTTAAACAAATCGTAATAAGTATTGATCCTGTTTTAGGAAATACTTGTAAAAAGGCTGCTTGTGTTACTGCTGCTCCTTCTATACCTTCTTGACACCATGTCCCAGTAACAAGAATAGTAAGACCTGTTAATGTACAAATAATAATTGTATCAATAAATGTTCCTGTCATAGAAATAAGCCCTTGTTCAGCAGGCCACTCTGTTTTTGCTGCTGCCGCTGCAATAGGCGCACTACCAAGACCTGATTCATTCGAAAACACACCTCTAGCAATCCCTTTTTGTATAGCTTTAGCCATGGTTGCTCCTAAGAAACCTCCTACGGCTGCTCTTCCTGAAAAAGCTCCAGTAAATACTTCTCCTAATGCTGGTAAAATACTTTGATAGTTCACACCTAAAATAATACCTGATAAGAAAATATATACAATAGCCATCACTGGTACAACTTTTTCTGATACTTTTGAGATACTTTTAATGCCACCAAAAACAATAATAGCTACAAGTATGGCTACTACCATACTAATAACAGGAAAACCATTTGTTGCAATCCATTCTCTTGTTCCTGATAAAATATGTAATTGGTCTAACATGCTTACTATTATATTTCCTACGTAAACATCAATACCAGCTACCATATTAATACTTGTAGAAATCGAGTTCACTTGTGAAAATGTACCTATTCCCAATAAAGCTACTAAAATACCACTTACTGCAAAGAAAATCGCTAATGGTTTAAATTTCCTCCCAAGTCCCTTTTCTATGTAATACATCGGTCCACCTGAAATCTGACCATTTGCATCTACTGTTCTATACTTAATAGCAAGTACACCTTCCGCATATTTAGTTGCCATTCCAAAAAAGGCTGCTATCCACATCCAAAATAATGCTCCTGGGCCACCTGTACCAATAGCTGTAGCAACCCCTACAATATTTCCAGTTCCTACAGTTGCAGCTAAAGCTGTACATAGAGCTGCAAAGCTATTAATATCTCCGCTCCCTTTATTTTCTGCTTTAAAGATAAGTTTAGCGGCCTTTGGTAATTTTAATACTTGAATTAGTTTTAATCTAACAGTTAATAAAATGCCTGTTCCTACTAATAGAACCAATAATGGTGGTCCCCATACAAAATCGTTAATTGTGTTTAACACCTTTAATAAATCCATAAAAAAATACTCCCTTCTTTTAATTAACCTTAAAATAAGAGGAGTTCCTTAAGTTTATAGACTTGCTTTCCATATTAATCCCATACTTTTCAATAACTGAAATACTATAAGTAAAGATTACTACTCTAATCAACTTATAGCATTATTGTTTCCATAAATAAACTGATTATTTATTCTAAAAAAATATGTCTTTATCCCTAATTAATAATTAATTATGATTAATATAGCCTGCTCTGTCCTTTTGCCTGAGAGATTAAGCAAAATTGCTTTTGCCCCTTCGGCGCTCATAACTTGAGTCTCTCCAGAGTACTGTCAGCTATGCAGTCACCACTTATAATATTTATAAGTACCTGAGAGTGTTACTCCTTCGGTGGGCTTTACGGCCACTCTTCTGTATAGCTTCATCCAGTATTTATATTACATAAAGTGATGATAGCTTATTATTGTTTAGTTGTCAATATTTTTAGTTTAATGTCTTTTTTAGACATAAAAAGTAGGCCACTGTCATAATAACTAGGTCTTACATTCTAATTTAAAATTAGGATATCTCTTCTATAATAATGGGTCTACTTCATAATAAATTTTTCTATTTATTGGTTTATTGGTATAGTATATGGAATATCATATCTTTTTAACATCTCTTCCATACTATATAATTCCTTCAATGATAATCTCTTTATAAATCCTTCTTTACCGTAATGATAGATACTATATAATGGTGCTGTACTATTAATATGATCTTGAAAGGATATTTCAAACCACTTTAATCTTCCACATGGTAATAAGCGTCTATTTAATACTAGTTCCCTTACCTGATCAGTAACTTCTCCTATATACCATTCTTGAGAGCCCTCTTCAGATGCTTTTATTTTTCTACACTTAAGATAGTATAATAACTCTCTAATAATCTGCTTTTCATGGTTCCAGCATCCAATACAGATATACTTACTTTGTTCTAATCCTATTTCTAGTATTCTCTGTACAACATCCTGGTCTATATATACCTCTCCACTTTTCTTCTTTCCATGTATATAAAGTAGAGTATCTTTTAAGGTATTTTCTTCTACTTCTTCTTTTATTATATCTCTTTGCTCTTTACTATTTATTTGATTTAAATGAATTTTTTCTGCATATAGACTATGAAAACTGATATTAGGCTCCTCTTGACTAAAATCTAATATAACAAAATTTCCTCTATTTTCACTACTTGTCATAGCCCCCGGATCAATAACATTTCCTTTTAAAAAAATCTTATTTTGATAAGTCATTTCTGGTCTATGACTTCCACCCATTAAAATATAGTTATAATCCTCATCTTTTAATTTTCCCATAATATGATGGGCTGACTTTTGAAGAATTTCTGCCCATCCATTTATATGACACATTAACAGTTTCTTATTATTAATATTTATCATTTTTATACTAGGTGATAATTCTATTTTTTTTAATCTATCTTTACCCAGTTTTTTTCTTATCCATTCTCCTTGAGCAATTCCTTCTGATTTTTTTACACTATGAAATAGACTATCTTCGTCATAGCCTTTAATGTTTATAAATCTTTTATCTACCCAAATCCGATCAAATACTTCACATGGATTTGGCCCATTACTGATATAATCCCCCAAATTTAAAATAAGCTCTACATCTTGCTTATTTATATAACTTATAAATGCATCTAGCATCGATAAGCTAGCATGAAGGTCTGAGATAACTGCTACTTTTTTTGCTTTCATACAAAAATAGACCTCCCCAAATCTCTTTAACTGACTCTTCTATTATTTATTTCGTCAATAATACAAATTAATTAATATTGTCCTTGTATAATAAGTTTTTTTTCTGATATTTCTTATATCTGATTCTATTTTCACACTAATTATGCTATGATACACTTATATATTTATATTCTTTTGTATAATCCAAGGAGGCTTTTATGAAATCTGAAATTAAAGGTAGAAACTTGCTTCTTACTATTGGCTGTATCGCTATTTTATTTGATTTGCTATCTACTGTTTTTTCTATCTATACATTCCTTAAAGAACCGAGTCTTATCAGCTACACTATTAGTCAGGGTATTTTTAGATTATTAATCGAGATTGCTTTAGTCATATTCTGCTATAAAGGTCATGCTTGGGCAAAATGGATATTATGTGTTATTCTTGCCTTTTCAAGTATTATACTACTCTTACAATATACTAGTTCAGGTAGTTTCATCCTTCTTATTATAAGTATAATTTATCTTGTTTCAGGCGCTCTTTTACTTACCTCTCCATATATTAAAGAATTTATGGCTAATCAAAATTCCAAATAAAGGTTCACATTCCATTTTTACGTTATATATGCTATGATAAATATAAATTTTATTTTATTAAAGGGGACTTTCTATGTATAACTTTTATAATCTTAATCCTAATCATTCATCACCTGAAACCTCTAATCACGTTACCTTAGATATTAATCTACCACTACATAATGATACATTTTATGAATTATTTAATATTTATGCAGATCATCCTACTGAAGAAAACCAAGACAAGCTTGGTAGTTATTTAAACACCATTAACTACCTGATTGGCTTTTTCCCTAGTGATAATTCTGCTGAAAATTCTACTCAGATAACTATTAGTAAATATGATGATTTACATTTACTAATCTGCTCTACCAAAGAGCGAGAAGTATACCTTCCAGCCTTTACTACTACTACTGAACTTCAAAATTGGTGTACGGAATCTATTAATACAATCTCTGTTCCTGCGGAATGGTTATGGAAATTTGTTTTATCTCAAAATAATTTTGCAGGTATTGTTATTAACCCTGGAAGTATTGGTTGGACTATTAATTACGACCACATTCGTTCACTTTTAGATGACATTATTCATGATTAGATGTCTATTAATGCTTACTTTATCTAGAAAGGCTATTTAAATGAATTCTAAGCTTTCAACAAAGAATCTAACCATCTGCCGTTATCTGCAATACTTGTTGTTAGGTATATCTTTTTTCCTTTTTTCTTCTAAAATACCTATTTCGCCCTGGTATATACCTTTGACCACCTATGTATTGCTCTATATACTTATTCTCATCATCTTGCAAATTATATTACTTGTATATACTTGGTATATGTATGAAAAAAAAGATACCTTTAAAATCATTCGTATGATATGTATTTTTCACTTCTTTTTACTTTTATTAATGTTTTTCTTATGTATCTTAAATATTAAATGGTTCAATTTATTTAGTATTTTAGTAACAATCCTTATCGTATTACTCATTATATATCAGAAAAAGAGCTATAAAATGATTTAAATCATTTTATAGCTCTTTTTCTCTCTTATCTTTTTATAAATACAAAAAGTTTTAAGATAATAAAAGTCACTGGTACACCCACTATAGCTGCTAATGCATAAGCAATCAATTTATGAAGCCCTAATAGATTAACAATAATCAAGACGGCAATAAACTGTATTAAGAAATTAGGAATTGTAGAAAGTGCAAATTTAATAAATTTCTCTAATGAGAATCCTTCTTTGAAGGTAAATACACTATTTAAAACATATGACACAACAATTCCACTTATATAACCCGGTATAAAGGCAATAATAGGTCCCATGATTTCTGAATAAAACCACGAAAAAACAATACCACTCAATGAATTGATACATCCAATAATTAAAAAACATATAAACTGTTTATTAAAGAATATTTGTTTTACTTTTGTTATTCCATTCATTTTAACTTTCCTTTATCCTTTTATAAGAAAAGAGTATGTGAATTACATACTCTTTTTATTCATTGCTTGTTCTATTGCTTGAATTTCTTCCTCTGATAAATTATAAGTAGACTTACCTCCATTGATTGGTTTAGCATATGTATAACATCCATCTCTACCATAGATTCCATTTAATACTAATCCATCATTCTGTTCATCTAATAAAGCTACTGTATATGATAGATCGGCCCCCATATTAGCAATAGCTTGATATCTCACTACTCCCACTTTTTGAACGCAATTCTTAACGGTTTTTTCCATATATTCAATAGAGGTTTGCATTTCCTTTTCATTTTGTAATAAAACATTGAGTTTCTTAGTATACTGGACTAACAGTTCTTCTAAATTAATATCTTCTTTAGACATAAACATTTCATACCTACGCTGAATTTTTTTCATTTTAGCCGCATTAACACATACTAAAATCATAAGTATAATAACTAATAAACCTAACCCTAATACGATATAAATTAAATAATCATTTAATAGTAACTCTATTTGTTCCATGTCACTTACTCATCTTCTTTCATTTTACTTATTAGCATTAATAATTTGTATGATTCTAGATAATTCTTCATCTGAATAATACTCTATTTCTATTTTCCCCTTTTTGGCCCCTTTAGAAATAGCTACTTTTGTTCCTAAAACACGTTGTAAGTCTTCTTGTATTTCTCTATAGAATGGATTGTATAATTCTTTTTCTTTATCTTTTTTCTTTTTATCCTTATTACTTGATAAGTTTTGAATATATTTTTCTATTTCTCGTACACTTAGTTGTTTTTCAATTACTAAATCAGTAAGTTGTTTTTGCAGTTTTATATCTTTTACCGCAAGAATAGCTCTCGCATGGCCATAGCTAATAGCATCTTCTCTTAACTTTTCTTGTACATATGGCGTTAATTTTAATAATCTCATGATATTAGTTACAGCTGTTCTACTTTTACCTACTTTATCAGCTACTTGTTCTTGTGTTAAATCAAAGCGTTCCATTAATAAGCTGTATGCACAAGCTAATTCCATAGGATTAAGGTCTTCTCTCTGTATATTTTCAATCAAAGCAACTTCTAGAGTTTGTTGATCAGAAAAGAGCTTAATAATAATAGGAAGCTCTGTTAAACCAGCTAATCTTGCAGCTCTATAACGTCTTTCTCCTGCTACTATTTCATATTTATTATTTTTTTCTCTTACAATGAGCGGCTGTATGACACCATATTCTAATATAGATTGGCTTAACTCTTGTAATTCTTCTTCACTAAATTTCTTTCTTGGTTGTCCAAAATTTGGTTCAATATCATTGATATCTACAATTTTAATTGTTGCTTCGCCTTCTGCTGTTATATTTAGTGCTTCATCTGACAAGAGCGCATTTAATCCTCTCCCTAATCCTCTTTGTGGCTTCATTATTATTTGTTCCTTTCTATAAATTCCTTTGCTAATGATCTATATTGTTCTGAACCTTTTGATTTTGGATCATAACAAATACAAGACATACCAAAACTTGGTGCTTCGCTTAATCTTACACTTCTTGTAATTTTAGTATTATATACTGTACTACTAAAATGATTTTTTACTTCTTTTACTACTTGTGAAGATAAGTTAGTTCTATTGTCATACATAGTAAATAGAATTCCTTCTAAAACCAACTTATTATTCGTATTCTTTTTTACCAATCCAATAGTCTGTACTAATTGTGATAACCCTTCTAACGCGTAATACTCACACTGCATTGGTATAAGTACAGAATTTGAAGCAGTTAAAGCATTAATAGTAAGGATATTAACTGCTGGCGGGCAGTCAATAAATATGTAATCATACTCATCGCTTACTGTCTCTAGCTGTTTCTTAAGGATAAATTCACGTTGCTTTGTGTTTACTAGCTCTACTTCTGTTCCTGCTAAATTCATATTGGAAGGTATAATGTATATATTTTCATGCTCTGCTTTTTTTATTACATTTTTTATATTTGCTTCATTTACTAAAATATCATATATTGTTTCTTGGTTTTGACCTTTTAGTACACCGCAACCACTTGTTGCATTTCCTTGCGGGTCAATATCTACAATTAGAACCTTTTTCTTTTTTTCAACGAGTGCAGCTGCTAAATTGACAACTGTAGTTGTCTTTCCAACTCCACCTTTTTGGTTAACTACTGCAATGATTTTACCCATAACATTCTCCTTCTGTTTCTTCTGTACTTCTTTAATCAAGTATATCATAGGATAGTTTTTTTATAAACTGTTTATGCTAGTATTTTGATAAGTTTTACTTATAAAGTTTTCCATATTTATCTCTCAGTACTATCTATTCTTTCATATTATATATTTTATTACAAAGGAAGAATCTATTTTTCTCGTTATGCTATTTCATAATTTATAACTAAATTACTTTATAATTATTCTCATACTGAACTAGCGTAATTAATGATACTAATTTATAACAAGTCATTTTATTAGCTAATTATGTTTGAAAATATCTGTTTTAATTTCTATTTACTTTTGTTTTGTTATTTTCGATAATATCTACTTCCTATATGTTTCACGTGAAACATTTTAAAAACATTAACATAGATGTTTCACGTGAAACATATCAAAAAAGGTAGAAAATCCGACTTAGATTTTCTACCTTTCGCCATAATATTACATTTGTACAGGTGCTTTAATTCCTAGTAAGTGTAACGCATTCTTAATAGTATATTTTGTAGCTATAACAACTGCTAATCTTGAATTTTTCACTGCTTCATCTTCTACTAGAATTGGTTGTTCATTATAAAATTTATTGAAAGCTTGTGCTAAATCTACTGCATACCTTGCAATATAAGATGGTTCAAAATTAGCTGCTGCTGATTCAATTACATTTTTAAAATCAGCTAATTCTTTTGCTACTGCTAAAACAGTATCATCTGCAATCGCTGATTCTGATATTTCAAGATCTGGTAAATTATCAATATCTAATCCTGCTTTTTTAAGTAAGCTACACGCCCTTGCATGAGTATATTGTACGTATGGACCAGTTTCTCCTTGGAAGTCTAAAACACGTTCCCATGAGAATTGAATGTCTTTAATAATATTATTATACATATCATCAAAAATAACTGCACCAATACCTACTTGATTTGCAACTTCATCTTTATTATCAAGATCTGGATTTTTTTCTTCAATAATTTTCTTTGTTTTATCTACTGCTTCTTTTAAGATATCTTCTAAGAAAATAACATTTCCAGAACGGGTAGATAATTTAGCACCACCTTCCATACTTACCATACCGAATGGTACATGAACTAAATCTTTTGCCCACTCCCATTCCATTTTTTCAATCACCTTAAACCATTGTGCAAAGTGAAGATTTTGTTGGAGTGCAGTAACATAAATACATTTTTTAAAATCATAAGTTTCTTTACGATATTTAGCTGCTGTAATATCACGAGTAGCATATAATGAGCTACCATCATTTTTAGTAATTAAACATGGTGCCATATTCTCTTCATCTAAACGTACGATTTTTGCACCTTCACTTATCTCAATAAGTCCTTTATCTTCTAAGTCTTTAATAACTGCATCCATCTTATCATTATAAAAAGCTTCGCCATTGTAACTATCAAAAGTTACACCTAGCATCTCATATACTCTCTCAAATTCATTTAAACTCACTTCTTTAAACCATTTCCAAAGTGCTAATGCTTCTTCATCACCTTGTTCCATTTTTGTAAAATAATTTCTTGCTTCTTGATCCATTTCAGGATGCTCTTTTGCTTCGTCATGGAATAATACATAAATTCTAAGTAACTCAGAAATACCTTTTTCTTCAACTTCTTCTTTACTAGAATATTTCTTATAAGCTACAATTAATTTACCAAACTGTGTTCCCCAGTCACCTAAATGATTAACACCTATGCAATTATACCCTAATGCTTCAAAAATATGATATAAACTGTTACCTATTACTGTCGAACGCAAGTGTCCTACATGAAATGGCTTCGCAATATTTGGTGAAGAATAGTCAACAACAACATTTCCTTTATTCTTTTCTTTTGCCAAACCATAACTTTCTCTATCAGCTAATACTGCTAATAAAATCTCTTTTACAAACACAGATTTATTAAGGAAAAAGTTAATATAAGCATTTACGTTCTCAGCTTTTTCTATAAAATCAATTTCACCTAAAGTATCTACAATATCTTTTGCAATCATAGGAGGTGCCTTTCTTAAAGCTTTAGCTAATTTAAAACATGGAAATGCATAATCACCCATAGCCACATTATTAGGTACTTCAATCATGCTATAAATTTCTTCTACTGATAATGTATCAATTTTTGTATTTAAAAGCTTGGCTAACTCTAATTTAAAATCTTTCATTTATATTCTCCTTCGTCCACTCAATGTATTATTATATTTTATCGAAATATACACATTATATCAAGTTATATTACAGATTATCTTCTATTAACCTACTCATCATATTACTCATAGCCTTTCAAATTTAATTAGTGATTGTCTTTATCTTATTTTTCTGCGATCAATACCTATTTATCTGTTTAATGCAACCATTCATTCTACCTTTCAATATAAGTCTCATTGTTCTATCATTACATTAAACTCTTCCTCATATTTGAAATCTACAAGAAATAAAATACCTCATTGCCTTATTGTTACCTATAGTAATACATATTAAGCATTTGATTAAATTAATCTTTTACTCAAAATAAAAGCGACTTTCTATTCTAACTAGAAGTCGCATGATTTTTATGTAAACTATTGGTTGATTGGTATTTTAATTCTAATTTCATAGCTGTCTGCATGTTCTTTCATAGTGTATTTTGCATCTACACCTGCTTTTTGAATTAAATTAACAGCTTCTGTAATTGTGTTAGTAACTAATCTCATATCTCTTATATATGATTTTACCTTTTGATTAGCTTTGTGTTTAATCATATCTTCTTTGGTGATATCCACTAGCATCTGTTCAATGATTTGTTCTGTTCTTTTTACATTAAGCTCCTGTTTAATGACCTTTTCTAAAGCCATTAACTGATATTCTTCATTAGGTAACTTTAACAGTGCTCTTGCATGTCTTTCTGTTAAATTGTTTTCTATTAGTAATTTTTGAACCATTGGAGACAATTTTAATACCCTTAGTTTATTAGCTACTGTAGATTGATTTTTACCTAATGTTGCTGCCAATTCCTGTTGGGTATAACCATAGTCTTGCATAATTTTATGATAAGCTTGGCTCTCTTCTAGGAAATTTAAGTTCTCACGCTGTAAATTTTCAATTAGAGCAAGTACAGCACTATCTTTTGTGGTTACTTCTACAATTACTGCAGGTATAGTTTCAAGTCCAGCTAATTTAGATGCTTTTAATCTTCGTTCTCCTGCAATAAGCTCATAGGAGTTACCTATCATTCTTACTGTAATAGGTTGCATTAGTCCATGTTCTAAAATAGAATCTGCAAGTTCTTGTAATGCCGCATCACTAAATACCTTTCTAGGTTGATATGGGTTAGGTATAACGCGGTCAATTGCAACATGTTCTATTTTTAAATCTTTTTGCATTTAAGTTCTGCTCCCCTCTAAAATAACAGTTTTGCTATCTATCAGTATAACATATTTTACCTATAAAAGCCATAATATAATAAGTCGAACACTTTTCTACTTTTTTATATGATATAAACAAAAACAGACCATAGTATCTGTTATAGCCTAAAAATCTATTAAAATATACACTGCAAATAAGCCTAAGTTCATTTTTATATGCACTTAAGCTTATTTTAATACCCAACCTGGTATCTTGGTCAACACTACTTTTACATCTTTTCTATCGGCCTTAGGAATACCCCTCAGTTTCCTTCAGAAGATCTTCAAAACATATAAGGTAGTTCAAAAAAAATATTTACCAAGGAGGGGTACATAAAAGCTATCCATATGTTATGGGCCCGAAAGCTTTCATACTTTGGAAACTGGTAATACAATATAGAGGAATAAGCTACTCAATCTTTCTTTTCAACTTATATTGACCGCAAGTGCTAGATCTGACTACAATAGTAGCTGATAATTGGCGCTGGGGATGCTAGAAAGTTTTATCTTATTTACTTCACTTATATATGTTATCAGTATGGTATTCACCTAATTTTTTAAAATATTTTTTCCTAGTTGTGTTCTTAACCTCTCCTTATGTAACTTATCTCTCTGTGGATTTTATATAAGTATCTAGAATAACTTACCTGCTTATTGGAAATTCATCCCCCGTTACAACCAACATCATTGTATCCTTTGTATTTGATAAAACCATATAGTCCCCTTACTTTTTAATCATCTTATACCTGTTGATAAATTTTATAGCTTTGATTTTATTATTATCCACAACTTATTTTTTATTTATTTATCCACATCATATATTCTTCTAGACTATTATCTTTATCCCTGATGCAGGTTCCTATATAAAAAAATTATAGACTATTATCCTGATAACTAATAGTCTATAATTTTACATGTTACATTTTATACTCCAAGAGGAGCTTTTGTCGGTTCTCCTGCTTTTCTTGGATATTTAGTCGCGGTTGGTTTTACTTTTCTAATCTTAGCAATTTTATGATCTAGATCTGTAAATGGTACGCCTGCATGAATAACTTCTTCAAGTTGACCACCTAATATTTTAATTGCTTTTTTCCCTTGCTCTAATTCCTCCTCTATCTTTTGACCTTTTAGGGCCATAAGATAGCCATCTATTTTTACAAAAGGTAAAGTATATTCACTAAGCACAGCTAAATTCGCTACTGCTCTAGAAGCACAGATATCAAATCCTTCACGGTAAGCTTTATTTTTACCTAAATCCTCTGCTCTAGAATGAATACATTTTATTCCTTTAAGTCCTAATTGATTAATCACTTCTTCTAAAAAAGTTAATCGTTTTTTTAAAGCATCAACTAAGGTTACTTCTAAATGAGGAAATGCTATTTTAATGACTAAACCAGGAAAACCTGCACCTGTTCCAATATCAATGACTGTTTTTTGAGTATTCATGTCAATTGCTTTTTGAATGGTCATACAATCTAGGAAGTGTTTTGTCATTACTTCTCTATCTTCTGTAATAGCTGTTAAATTCATCTTTTCATTCCATTCCTGTAACAATGACTTGTACATTATGAACTGATTTAATTGAGTTTCAGTTAGGTTAATTCCTAATTCTTTTGCTCCATCTAATAATAATTGTTTCATTAAACTTCCTCTTTCTCAGTACTTTCATCTTTGTGGCTGCGGTTTCTTTGCTCTAAATAAACTAATAACATTGAAATATCAGCTGGTGAAACCCCTGAAATACGTGAAGCTTGACCGATAGAAATAGGTCTTACTTGTTCAAGTTTTTGTTTAGCTTCAAGTCTTAAACTATAGACATCATCATAATTGATATCTGCTGGAATAAGTCTTTTTTCTAGCTTTTTAAATTGCTCTACTTGACGCATTTGTCTTGTGATATAGCCTTCATAGCGTAATTCAATCATAACTTGTTCAATAACATCAAGTGATAAATCTGGTCTATCTGTATCTACTTCAGTAAAATCTTCGTATTCAAGCTCTGGTCGTTTTAAAATTTCAGCTAATGCAATACCTGAACGAAGAGGTGTACTTCCTTTTTTCTCTAATATAGCTTGTACCTTTTCACTTGTTCCCACATATACATGTTTTAATCTTTCAAGCTCGGCATCAATCGCTGATTTCTTAGCTGCAAAATGTTCATATCTTCCCGCTGATATAAGACCTGCTTCATAACCTTTTTGTGTTAAACGAAGGTCTGCATTATCTTGCCTTAAAAGTAATCTGTATTCAGCTCTTGATGTCATCATACGATAAGGTTCCTTAGTTCCCTTGGTTACTAAATCATCTATTAGAACACCTATATATCCCTCAGATCTATCAATAATCATAGGGTCACTACCATCTACTTTTAAAGCTGCATTAATACCTGCTACAAGTCCCTGTGCTGCTGCTTCTTCATAACCAGAACTTCCATTCATTTGTCCTGCACTAAAGAAACCTTCAATAGCTTTAAGTTCAAGTGAATGTTTAAGTTGCATTGGATTAATGCAATCATACTCAATAGCATAACCTATTCTCATTACTTCAACATTTTCGAGTCCCTTAAGCGTTCTAAGCATAGCAATTTGTACTTCTTCTGGTAAAGATGAACTCATCCCTTGAACATACATCTCTGTTGTATCTTCGCCTTCTGGCTCAATAAATACTTGATGCCTCTCTTTATCTGCAAAACGTACCACTTTATCTTCAATTGAAGGACAATATCTTGGCCCTGTTCCTTCTATAACACCTGAATACATTGGAGAACGATGTAAATTATCTCTAATAATTTGATGTGTTTTTTCATTTGTATAAGTTAAATAGCAAGGATATTGATCTCTTTTAATATCCTTTTCTTTGTTTTCAAAAGAAAATGGTACAATGCGTTCATCTCCGTGTTGTGGTTCCATCTTAGAAAAATCGACTGTTCTAGCATCAACGCGCGCTGGTGTTCCTGTTTTAAAACGTCTTAATTCAATACCTAATTCTTTTAAAGCCTCGCTTAACTTATTAGAAGTTTTAAGACCATTAGGACCTGTATATTCAATACATTCACCAGTAAGACATCTAGAACGTACATAAGTACCTCCTGCTAAAACAATTGCCTTACATTCATATATTGCTCCTGTATTAGTTACTACACCTTTTACTTTACCATCTTCTACTTGTACTTCAACAACTTCCTGTTGTTTAATTATTAATTTTTCTACGTTTTCAAGTACTTTTTTCATTGCATGACTATATTTAGTTTTATCAGCTTGTGCTCTAAGTGAGTGTACAGCTGGTCCTTTAGCTGTATTAAGCATACGAGATTGAATATATGTTCTATCAATATTCTTTCCCATTTCTCCACCAAGCGCATCAATCTCTCTTACTAAATGCCCTTTTGAAGTTCCCCCTACATTAGGATTACATGGCATCATAGCAATGCTATCTAATGACATTGTAAACATAATAGTTTTCTTACCCATACGAGCTGCTGCAAGTGCAGCTTCACAACCCGCATGACCGCCTCCTATTACAACAATGTCTACTTTATCTGCAACATACATTTTTTCTCTCCTACTTTCCTAAACAAAATCTACTAAATAACTGATTAATAATCTCTTCCTTTAACGATTCACCTACGATCATCCCCAGATGGCCGAATGCATCATGTAAATCTATCGCTAAGCAATCTTCAGGAAGCCCTAATTCAATAGCATCTATTACTTTTTCCAAACTCTTAATTGCATTAATAAGAGATTGTTTTTGTCTTTGATTAGAAATGGTAGCTTCATTATGAACAGCGGCACTACCTTTAATCACAAAATGCTTCATAGCTTGTCTTAATTCATTAAGGCCTGACTGCTCTTTAGCTGAAACTTTTATAACTTCACCATTACTAAAGTGAGTCTCTAACATTTCCTGGGTAATATTGCTCTCTAAATCAGTTTTATTAAAAATATAAATAACATGCTTATTTTTTACTTGCTCTAATATCTCTTGATCTTTATCTAGAAGTCCTACATGACTATCTACTAACATTAATACTAAATCTGCTTCTTCAATAGAAGATTTAGATCTTTCTACACCTATCTTTTCTACTATATCTTCTGTCTCCCTAATTCCTGCTGTATCTAGTAATTGAAATGGTATACCATCAATATTTAAATAAGCTTCTACTACATCTCTTGTAGTACCTGGAATATCAGTAACAATAGCTTTATTTTCTTCAAGTAAGGCATTTAGCAAGGATGACTTACCAACATTAGGTCTACCTACAATAGCGGTTTTAACACCTTCTCTAATCATTTTTCCTGTATCAGCTGTTCTTAAAAGTTCTCGTAATTCTTCTAGCAAGTCTTTTAATTCAGCTTCGAAATCATTAGTAATTGGCTCATCATCATCATATTCTGGATAGTCAATAGATACTTCAATTCTAGCTATCACTTGAATTAAAGTATCTTGGTATTCCTTAATTTTTTTTGACAAATTTCCTTCAAGCTGACCAACTGCTTGTGACAATGAAAGTTCTGTTTTAGATTCAATAATGTCCATAATAGCTTCTACTTGTGCTAAATCTATACGACCATTTAAGAAAGCCCTTTTTGTAAACTCTCCATTATCAGCCATTCTTGCTCCAGCTTTAATAACTTCCATTAACACTGCATTTAATGGTACTGGACCACCATGACAGTTAATTTCTATAATATCTTCTCTTGTAAAAGTTCTAGGTCCTTTCATTAACATGATTAGTACCTCATCTAGAACTTTACCACTATCACTTACAATATGTCCATAGGTAATTGTGTGGGAATCCACTTCCTTAAGAGATTTTTTATTGGCCGCTCTAAATACTTTATCAACAATTTCTATTGTTTCTTTTCCACTCACTCTAATAATGCCAATCCCACCAACACCAATTGGAGTAGATATAGCTGCAATAGTATCTTCAAATAACAACGTGGTTCATCCTTTCTAAAAAAAAAACCAGTATTAAACTGGTTTTATCTATATGATCTATTTTGATAGTTAGGTGTAATAACCACTCTTCTAAATGGTTCTTTACCTTCACTATGCGTTTTTACAATTTTACTATCTTGAAGTGCTGAATGAATGATACGACGATCATATGGATTCATTGGTTCAAGTATAATTGGTTTTCTCGTTTTCTGAGCCTTTTTACTGAGTTTATAAGCAAGATTCTTGAGTGTTTCTTCTCTTCTTGCTCTATAGTTCTCAGTATCTAACATAATTTTAATATACTCTTGTCTTTCTTTATTGGCAACAATATTAACAAGGTATTGAATAGCATCGAGAGTTTCACCTCTCTTACCTATTATTGTACCCATATTTTTACCTTCTAAACAAATACTGATACGGTTATTATTAACAACCTGAGCTTTTACTTCACAATCAATATTCATTTCTTTTAATAACTTATATAAGAAGTCTTTGGCACGTTCTATGACTCTATTTAGCTCTTCTTCAGTTACTATAACTGCATCTTCTGAGTCTTTTATTACTTCGGCTTTTTTAGTTGATGCTGGTTTTTCTTTAATAACCGGTTCTACCTTTGCTTCAACTTTGCTTACTTGAAGCTCAATATCTTCTTTAACTACATCTTCTTTAAGTGTAACTTTAACCTTAGCTTGTTTTGCACCTATTCCTAATAATCCTTTTGAACCTTTAGATATAATTTCAATATTAACTTCATCTGTACTTGCTCCAAGTTCAATAAGAGCCTCTGTTATAGCTTCATCAACGGTTCTTGCTACTTTTTCAATAGATTTCATATCCATACCCCCAACTCTTTATAGGTTTATTATTTTAACTACTTACCTTCATTTTGGGCTATTCTTGACTGTCTGTTTTCTTTTGAACAGGTACCTTTTTCATTACTTTTTTAGTATAAGTTTTTGGCTTGTTATCACTCTCCACTGGAGCTTCTACTTTAGTTACTGGCTTCTTTTCAACAGGAACTTTTTTCATTACTTTTTTAGTTTGAATTTTATTATTCTTTCTAGCTTCTTCACGTTCTTTTTCAAGCTGAGCATCAAGTTTTGCATCTTGTTTTTCTAGAATCTTATTAACAATCCATTGTTGTCCCATCATAATCACGTTACCTGCAATCCAGTATAAAGCCAAACCTATAGGCATAGTATATGCAAATACACCTGTCATGATTGGCATAACGATATTCATCGTTTTCATCATAGATTCACCTGGATTTGCTGCTCCATTGTTTGAAGTAGCTGCTGCACTTTGAACTTGTCCATTTGCTGCCATAGTAAGTTTAGTAAAGATATATGTTGATGCACCTGCAATAATAGGAATTAATATTACCCACCATTGTGTGCTCATTAAGACACTTGGTGTATCTACTACATTAAAACCTAAGAAGTTTTCAATGCTATATTTAAGATCTAAAGCCGGTCTTACAACATCTGCTGTACCACCCATTTTATTTAAGAATTCATTCCATTGTGTTGTATTTAAATGACTTAGAAATTGTCCTAACTGCACGTTGTTATTTAAATCAAATGTTGCACGAGTAGTCATCTCAATATTGGATTTAAATGGTTCTAGTAAACTTACATAGTTAGATACAGAGGCCATAATTTTATCTGCAATAACAGTATACTCTTGTCCTAATTTTGCAATGTATTTAGCTGGCTCACGTAATACATTAAATAAAGCCATAATTAATGGTAACTGAATTAATAATGGTAAACAACCTGCAAAAGGATTAATTTTATACTTTTTGTATAAAGCTTGCATCTCTTGGCTCTGTTTAAGCTGAGATTCTTGATCCTTTTTCCCTTTATATTTATTTTGTATCTTTTGCATCTCTGGTTGAATCTTACTCATACCTCTAGATGTTCTCTGAGAAGATAATTGAAGTGGTGTTAAAAGTATACGTGCTACTAATGTAAATAAAATAATTGATATACCCAGTGCAGCTACTGGAGATATAAGGATAACCCCATCAAAAATAAAGCTTAGTATGGCACCAAAAATGTCATTAATAAATCCCATTTTATTCCTCCTAGTTTTTCTTATCGCTATTTTTTACCTTTTTCTCTGGTACTGGATCATACATAACTGAGTGAAATGGATGGCATTTTAATATCCTCTTTACTCCAAGAAATGTGCCCTTTATAAAACCATGAATTTGGATAGCTTCGTAAGTGTATTGTGAACATGTTGGAGTAAACCTACAGTGTCCTCCAAGCATAGGTGATATTCCTCTTTGATAAAATCTAATAAGTATAAGTGCTACTTTCTTAGGGATATTTTTCATAATTACAATCCTTTCTGTAGCCATAGCAATATCTCACTAACACAATATTGTATATTATACATACACTTTATGTTGTTTTAATAAATTTATCAGTGCATTAGAAATATCTTGATATGATGCACCATTAGCTGCTGATCTTGCAATAACTACAAAATCCCAGCCTTCTTTATCAATAAACTCTTCGTTTAACCTATAGCTTTCTCTAATAAGTCTAGTTACGCGACTACGTACTACACTATTTCCAACTTTTTTACTCACTGAAATACCTAAGCGATTCTCAGGCAAGTTGTTTTTATATCTATAAACCACTAAATATTTATTTGCTAAAGATTTTCCTTTTCTATATACAGTTCTAAATTCGTAGTTTTTCTTTAGCGACTGCGCATATTTCATACTTAGTACTCCTAAATTTTATAGCAAAACAAGGCCACATAAGCGGCCTTGTTTTATGCTGTTAGTTTTTTTCTACCTTTTGCTCTTCTTCTAGCGAGTACCGCTCTACCATTTTTAGTTCTCATTCTTTTACGAAAACCATGTTCTTTACTTCTTTGACGTTTCTTTGGTTGATAAGTCATTTTCATTGTGAGCACCTCCTTTATTGGATAAGTTACCACACAATATGCACATAAAAATCGATAAATAGCCACTGCACATGCGCTATCTATCTTCACACCAATAATAAAAAATATTTACATTAAACTTATTGAATGTAAATAAGCACTATGGATAGTATAGAAGATTTATAATTTGTAGTCAAGCCTTACTTACTATATTATCAGAATAAATAACTGGTAATTTAAATTTCCTCTTCCTTATATATGCTATTTTATGTTTTATCAATTCTGTATATTTTATACGACAATATTTGTGATAGCTTTTCATTATTCATACTCTTTTTTAACCTTACCTACTTTTATAAAAATTATTCTTTCCTTAATAGTAGCTCTCTACTTTTTATATTAAATCTCCCATTATTGATCTCTTATTGCTCATTTCATATTATTATTATCTTCTTTACTCTTTCAATTATATGCTTCTACTATTTTGTCTACGAATAATTTAATTACTTCTGTAATAATATACTTATTTTATTTACTAACTATCCTTTTTATTTATATCAATATTTTTATTCACTTACTAATCCACTTCTTTAATGCTACTTTTACTTTAATCATTTTAATTAACAAACTCCTACTCTTTTTTTATGACTTCTTTTATAACCTTATCCTACTAATATACCTCTTTTTATTTCATTACCTTAATAATCTTTTCTCTTATTTTTACTCCTCTAATTATTCATAATCTCCCCCTTATATCTTAGATCATTAAACTTTACTCCCTTTACATTTTACTTATCACCGCTCCATTATCTTTATTACTTTTATTCCTATTTACTTATTTATTCACTTTAACTTATTCCTTTCTACACTTTTTTCCTTTTCTTTACTTAAACTTCAAGTTTTTCTTTAATTTCATCTTTTTCTCTTTATTTTTTTTCTTATTTCTCTTGAAATATTTCTTTCTATATTTATTACACAAAATATCCACATGTTTTTTGACATCCTATCTTGTGGATATTTTTTATCTAAGGTTGATTTTCCACAGGTAATTTGATATTATAAAATTACTTGTAGATAAGTTGTTAATTTCATTAAGTTATTCACATTCTGTTGATAAAGTTGTGTATAACTTATATTTTTTCCTTTTTTTTTGCATTTTTTAATGTTTTAAGGTTTTTTTTCATCTTAATAACTTTATCCACACACTGTTTAGTACGTTTATTTCACTTTTTAAATTTTAAATTTTTATCATATATGTTGATTACTTTATTCACATGTTGACAATACTTTAATAACTTGTGCATAAATAAATAAAATAGGAGGATTAAGTATGTCGCCGCTGTATCAAAAGCAATGGGAAGCTATCCTTAGTATTATAGAACTGGAGACATCAAGTGTAAGCTTTAATACTTGGTTTAAAGAAACTGAGCTCTTATCTATAGAAGATAATACTCTATTCATTAGTGTAAAAAACGAATTTACAAAGGAAATTCTTAATACACGCTATATAGAGCTTATTCGTAATAGTGCTCTCCAAGTTCTTAATAAGGATTACAATATAAAGTTCATGCTTCCAAATGAACAAACTACTACTGAACAAAAAGCTGCAAAAAGAAATGAGCAGCTTCAAGACCCTTTAAATAATCCTAGTAACTTAAACCCTAGATACGTTTTTGATAGTTTCGTAGTAGGTAATAGTAATCGTATGGCTCATGCTGCAGCTTTAGCTGTTTCAGAAGCACCTGCTAGAGCTTATAATCCACTCTTTTTATATGGTGGTGTAGGTCTTGGTAAGACTCACCTTATGCATTCAATTGCTCACTATATTTTGGATCAAAACCCTAGTGCTAAAATTATCTATGCTTCTTCTGAGAAATTTACTAACGAACTTATTAATTCAATTCGTGATGATAAAAACGAAAGTTTTCGTAATAAATACAGAAATATTGATGTGCTTTTAATAGATGATATTCAATTCATCACAGGTAAGGAACGTACTCAAGAAGAGTTCTTCCATACTTTCAATGCACTTTATGAAGCTAATAAGCAAATTATTATTTCTAGTGACCGTCCTCCTAAAGAAATTGAAACTTTAGAAGAGCGTTTACGTTCTAGATTTGAATGGGGCCTTATTGCTGATATTCAAAGTCCTGATTTAGAAACTAGAATCGCCATCTTAAGGAAGAAAGCCGAAATAGAAAGCTTATCTGTACCTGAAGACGTTCTTTTATTCATTGCTAAAACTGTTATATCTAATATTCGTGAGCTTGAAGGTGCTTTAAATCGCATTTTAGCTTTTTCTTCTCTTACTAATAAACCTATTACAGTAGAGCTTGCTAATGAAGCTCTTAAAGATCTTATTTCTAAGGACAGGCCTAAAATTATTACAGCTGAATATATTCAAGAAATAGTAGCAACTTACTTTCACCTCAAACCAGAAGAACTAAAATCTTCTAAGAGAACTCGTAATATTGCTTATCCAAGACAAATAGCAATGTATCTTTGTCGAAAGCTCACAGATCTCTCATTACCTAAGATTGGTGAAAAATTTGGTGGTCGTGACCATACTACTATTATTCATGGCTTTGAAAAAATCTCTAGGGAACTTCAAACTGATATTGAGCTTACTCAAATGCTTAATGAACTTGAATCTAAAATTACAGCTAAATAAATCTGTGTATATTCATGTGAAATTAACGTGAATGTTTTGTGGATTATTTTTGTGATTTTTTTTTGATGTTAGTATTGTGGATAAGCCTAAAGTAAAACTTTAACTCATCCACATGTGTATAAACATCATTTTTTATAACGATAGTAATGGCTTGAAGGGGTTATCCACAGTACCCACACCCCCTACTACTATTATTGCTAAATTAACTTTAATAATTGTATTGGTTTTACACGAAAGGAGATATCCACATGCATATTTATTGCAGACAAGATCTTTTGCTTAATAGCATCAATACTGTGCTTAAAGCATGTTCAACAAAAACTACGATGCCTATTCTAGAATGTATTCTTTTGAAGGCTTCTAATAACAAACTTACTTTAGTAGGTAATAATCTTGAATTAGGAATCGAAAGTACTATTGATGCTGATGTTATCAATGAAGGTTATATTGCTCTAGAGTCTAAGATTTTTTCAGAAATTATAAGAAGAATGCCTGGAGAAGTTGTTGAAATCTCAACAGATGATAATTTTATGACTAGTATTATTAGTGAAAAGTCTAAATTCCAGATTGCTGGTCAATCGGGTAAAGATTTCCCTGCTCTTCCGGACGTAGAAAAAGCAAATATTTGCACTGTTAATCAATTAGCCCTTAAAGAAATGATCCGCCAAACCATTTTCTCAGTAGCACAAGATGAAACGAGGCCTATTCTTACAGGTGAAATGCTACAAATTAAAAATAATAATCTAAATATGGTATCTGTGGATGGTTATCGTATTTCATATAGACAGCTTCAACTCTCAAATGAGAATGGTGAAATTGAAGTTGTCATTCCAGGACGGACATTATCTGAAATCAATAAAATTTTGACTAGTGAAGAAAAAGAAGATGTAACAGTTTATTTTGGCGATAAACATGTACTCTTTGATTTAGGAGATAGTAAAGTTGTTTCTCGTTTACTTGAAGGTGAATTCCTTAAATATGAGCAAGTATTTTCGCCTGATTATGAAACAAAAATCTTGGTAGATCGTAAAAACTTCTTAATGAGTATTGAACGTGCAGCTTTAATTTCTAGAGAAGGTAAGAAGAATCCAATTCGCGTAGAAATTAATGGTGAAAAGATGATTATTACTTCTAATGCTGAGCTTGGTACTGCTCGTGAGGAACTTGATGTAATACTTGAAGGTAAGGAAATTACAATTGCATTTAACCCTAAGTACTTAATAGATGCACTTAAAGCAATTGATGATGATAATGTATGTATTCACTTTATCTCATCCCTTACACCTTGTATTATTCAACCTGAAGAAGGGGAACACTATAAATATTTAATTTTACCAATCCGTGTAAATGCATAATTATATGAGATATAATCGCTCTACAATTCGTTTTAGAATCTTAGAGCGATTTATTCATTGGTATTTTGTATACAATATACTTTAAAAGCGAAGGAGAACGAAAATGAAAGAGATTAAGATTGATACTGAGTTTATTAAGTTAGATCAGCTTATGAAATATGCGTCAATGGTACAAACTGGTGGAGAAGCTAAAATGCTTATTGCAGGAGAGTTAGTTTTAGTGAATGGAGAGATTTGTACTCAAAGAGGCAAAAAAATAAGACCTGGTGATGAGGTCTTGTTTGATGGAGAAACCTATAAAGTTAAATAACTAACGAGGGAGAGCTTTATGTATATTAAAGAGTTAGCTTTAACGAATTTCAGAAATTATGAAGAGCTAAACATTTCCCTAGATAAAGGTATTAATATTTTTAAAGGTGATAATGCTCAAGGAAAAACCAATATTCTTGAGTCTATTTACCTTTGTGCAACTGCTAGATCACATAGGACTCATAAAGAGAAAGAAATTATCAGGTGGAATGAAGAAAGTGCACATGTAAAGCTTGCCGTTCAGAAAAATTATGTACAAGATATTATCGATTTTCATTTAACATCTAAGGCAAAGTCGGCTATAATTAATCGCATGCCAATCGGTAGATTAGGTGAACTATTCGGATGTCTTAATATTGTGATGTTTTCTCCTGAAGATTTGCAGCTTATAAAAAATAGTCCTAAAGAACGCAGGCGTTTTATAGATATTGAATTGTGTCAAATTGATAAATTATACTATTACTCTCTTCGTCAATATCATAAGGTTCTTAAACAACGTAACTTAGCTCTAAAGCAATACTTTAGTAATAAAGACGCATCTATGTTAGATGTATGGGATATGCAACTTGAAGAATATGCTTCTGCTGTTATTAAGAAAAGGCATGAATTTATCCAGGAAATTAATGAAATTGCTTCTAAAATTCATGATGATATATCTGGTCATAAAGAAAAGCTTCAAGTTATATATGAGCCTAACGTAGAAGTTGGAGACTTTGGAAAGAAAATGTTAAAGTATAGAGAGAAAGATATTCTTTATCAGACAACTTCTATAGGTCCGCATCGAGATGATTTAACCTTTTTGATTAATGATATGGATGTTAAGACCTATGGCTCTCAAGGACAACAACGCAGCGTAGTTCTTTCTATGAAACTAGCAGAATTAAATATTATGAAAAAATATATAGGGGAAGAGCCTATTCTTTTACTTGATGATGTTCTTTCTGAATTAGATCATAATAGGCAGGGGGACTTATTTAAGTACACACAAAATATTCAAACCTTAATAACTTGCACAGGAATTGAACAAAGTGTATGGAATACACAAAAAATTGGAAAACTATATAATGTAAAGGCAGGAAGTATAGAAAATATCGGCATATAATAATTTGGTGTATTTTTTATAATTGTTAGTAAATTTGCCTTTATTAATACTTTGGTATATAATAAAACTTGGATGATTATGAGTAAATATTAAAGGAGTGAGATCTTAGTTATGGCAGCAACGTACGATGAAAATCAAATACAAATATTAGAGGGGCTGCAGGCGGTACGAAAAAGGCCTGGTATGTATATAGGCAGTACCTCTTCCAAAGGTCTTCACCATCTAGTATATGAGATAGTAGACAATGCAGTTGATGAGGCATTAGCTGGATTTTGTAGCTTTATTAAAGTTACGATACATGCAGATAATACAATATCTGTTATCGATAATGGGCGTGGTATTCCTGTAGGAATTCACCCACAAAAAGGCATATCAACAGTAGAAGTCGTATTTACCATTTTACACGCAGGTGGAAAATTTGGTGGTGGAGGTTATAAGGTATCTGGAGGTTTACATGGTGTAGGTGCATCAGTAGTAAATGCACTTTCAGAATGGCTTACAGTAGAAGTGTATACAGATGGAAAAGTACACCAAGAAAAGTTTTCAAGAGGTGATGTAGTACAACCTCTCACTGTTATTGGTGATACTGATAAAGTTGGAACTTATGTACGTTTTAAACCAGATACTGAGATCTTTGAAGAAGTTATTTTTGATTATAAAGTTTTAGAACAACGCTTAAAAGAAACTGCGTTTTTAACTAAAGCTCTTAAGATTCAACTAGTAGACGAGAGAGAAGGTCAAGAGCAAAATAAGACCTTCCACTATGAAGGTGGTATTAAGGAGTTTGTACAACATCTTAATAAACATAAAACACCTATCTATGACGAGATCTTTTATTGTGAAGGAGAGAAGGACGGAATAGCAGTAGAAGTAGCGTTCCAACACAATGATAGTTACGTTGAAAACCTTTTTAGTTTTGTTAATAATATAAATACACCAGAAGGTGGAACTCACCTTTCAGGATTTAGAACGGCAATTACAAAAAATCTAAATGATTATGCAAGAAAAATGGGTCTTTTAAAGGACTCAGATAAAAACCTAACAGGAGATGATATCCGTGAGGGTATGACTGCTGTTATCAGTATTAAAATCGGAGATCCTCAATTTGAAGGACAAACTAAAACCAAACTTGGATCTAGTGAAGCAGCTGGGGCAGTTCAATCTGTATTTGGTGACCAATTAACTTATTTCCTTGAACAAAATCCTAATGTAGGAAAAGTAATTGTTCAAAAAGGTGTAATGGCAGCAAGAGCTAGAGATGCAGCACGTAAAGCTAGAGAACTTACACGTAGAAAGAGTGCTTTAGAGGGAAATGCCCTTCCAGGTAAACTTGCAGATTGTTCAGAAAAAGATGCTTCAAAATGTGAAATATATATTGTCGAAGGAGATTCAGCTGGTGGTTCTGCAAAGAGTGCACGTTCTCCTAAAACACAAGCAATCTTACCACTTAGAGGTAAAATTCTTAATGTAGAAAAAGTTAGAATTGATAAGATGCTAGAAAATCAAGAAATCCGTAATATGATTACAGCGTTTGGTGCTGGAATTAGTGATGACTTTGATATTAGTAAATTAAGATATGGAAAAATCATTCTCATGACTGATGCCGACGTAGATGGTGCCCATATTAGGACCCTTCTACTTACATTCTTATACAGATACTATAGAGAACTTATTGAGCAAGACCATGTATACATTGCTCAACCACCACTTTATTTAGTTGAAAAAAATAAGAAAAAGCATTATGCATTTGATGATAAAGAATTAGAAAAGTTACTCGAAGAAGTTGGTAGAACAGGTATTACCCGTATGCAACGATACAAAGGTCTAGGAGAGATGAATGCTGAACAGCTTTGGGAAACAACTATGGATCCTGAATCAAGAGTACTTGTTAAAGTAAATATTGATGATGCAGCAGCAGCAGATGAAATCTTTACTAAGCTTATGGGTGATGATGTTGAACCAAGACGCCAGTTCATTAATGAACATGCTCATAAAGTAACTTATCTAGATATTTAAGGGCAAGGAGAATAATAAATGGATACAAATGATGTAACTTATGACAGAATTATTCATAGAGATATTAACGATGAGATGCAAAACTGTTATATTGATTACGCTATGAGTGTAATCGTATCTCGTGCCCTTCCAGATGTACGAGATGGATTAAAACCAGTTCATCGTCGTATTTTATACTCTATGAGTGAATTAGGGTTAGGTTCAGATAAACAATATAGAAAATCAGCACGTATTGTCGGGGATACCATGGGTAAATATCACCCTCATGGTGACTCTTCAATTTATGGTGCGATGGTACGTATGGCGCAAGAATTTTCTACGAGATATCCTCTTGTAGATGGACAAGGTAACTTTGGTTCTATTGATGGCGATAGTCCGGCTGCTATGCGTTATACTGAAGCACGTATGAGTAAAATGACAGCTCTCATGCTAGCTGATATTGATAAAGATACGGTTGAATTTAGACCAAACTTTGATGAATCATCTAAGGAACCCTGTGTTTTACCATCAAGATTTCCAAACCTATTGGTTAATGGTTCATCAGGTATTGCTGTAGGTATGGCAACTAATATTCCACCTCATAACTTGACTGAGGTTGTAAACGGTGTTATTAGAATGATCGATAACTATATGGGAGAAAATGAAGAGCACGAAGTCCGTGAAACAGAGATAGAAGAGCTTATGGCTATCATTGAAGGCCCAGACTTCCCTACAGGTGCTACTATATATGGACGATATGGAATTGACCAAGCTTATAGGACCGGTAGAGGTAAAGTAAAAGTTAAAGCTAAAGCTGAAATTGAAGCAATGCAAGGTGGAAAGAATCGCATTGTTGTTACAGAGATTCCTTACATGGTTAATAAGTCATCACTTATTGAAAAGATGGCAGACTTAGTTAAAGAAAGAAAAATAGATGGTATTACAGATATTCGCGATGAATCAGATAGAAATGGTATTTCTATGGTGATTGAGCTTAGAAGAGATGTAAATCCAACAGTTATCTTAAATCAGCTTTATAAATATACCCAATTACAAGATACTTTTAGTATCAATATGCTTGCTTTAGTAGATGATAAACCTAAAGTTCTTAACTTAAAGCAAATTCTTGAAGAGTATTTAAAACATCAAAAAGAAGTTGTAACAAGAAGAACGCAGTTTGAATTAAATAAAGCTGAGGCTAGAGCACACATATTAGAAGGACTTCGTAAAGCTTTAGATAATATTGATTTAGTAGTTTCTCTTATTCGTGAATCAGCAAATGTTCAAGAAGCTAAAGATAAGTTAATGGAAGCTATTGAGCTTACTGAAATTCAAGCTCAGGCAATTGTTGAGATGAGGCTTCGTGCTTTAACAGGTCTTGAAAGAGAAAAGATTGATCAAGAGTATGCAGAACTCCTTGAAAAAATTGAATACTTAAAATCAATTTTAGCTAGCGAGTATAAATTATTAAGTGTTATTAAAGATGAAATTACAGAAGTAAAACAAAAATATGGTGATGGGCGTAGAACTGATATTACGATTGATGAAGATGAATATGATATTGAAGATCTTATTGATGAAGAGAATATCGTTGTAACAATCACTCAATTAGGTTATATCAAACGTATTCCATTAGATACCTATAAAAATCAAAATAGAGGCGGTAAAGGAATCATTGGTGTTAATACAATTGAGGATGACTTTATCAAACAACTTTTCGTAACCACTAACTTTAATTATATTATGTTCTTCACTAATAAAGGGAAGGCATATCGTATAAAAGGTTATAGAATTCCTGAAGCAGGAAGAACTGCTAGAGGAACAGCTATTGTTAACTTATTAGAGTTAGATAAAGATGAAAAAATTACTGCAGTATTTCCAATTAAAGAATTTGAAGATAATACATTCTTAACAATGGTTACTAAAAAAGGACAAATTAAGAAAACACCTCTAAAGGACTTTAGGAACATTAGGAAAGGTGGGCTTATTGCACTTTCTCTTAACGAAGAAGATGAGCTAGTTGATGTACATCAAACTACATCAAAAGATGCTATCTTAGTAGCCACTAGAAATGGTCAAGGTATTATGTTCGATGCAACAGATGTAAGACCAATGGGTAGAACAGCAAGAGGTGTACGTGCTATTAATCTAGGTGAAACTGATGAGGTAATAGGAGCAACTGTACCAAAAGAAGGTGAACAGATTCTTACAACTACAGAAAAAGGGTTAGGAAAGAGAACACAAATAGAAGCTTTCAGGGCTCAAAAACGTGGTGGTAAGGGCTTAAGAATTAATAAAATTACTGAAAAAACAGGTTGTATTATTGGTGTTGCTTCAGTAAGTGAAGAAGATGAGTTACTACTTATTACTTCTCAGGGTATTATTATTCGTATTAAAGTTGCACAAATTTCTTCTATAGGCCGTAATGCTCAAGGTGTTAAATTAATAAATGTTGCTGATGATGTACAGGTTGTATGTATGGAAAAAGTAAATGAAGAATTCATTGATGATAATGTTGAAGAAGCTTCTATAACAGAAGTATCCGATGAAGACATTGTTGATGAACAAGAATAAGTAGAGGAATAAATGAAGAAGGTCATCTTATTTATTCTTTGCACAGTATTAATAATAACAAGTGTAGGTGGGGCATATATCTATTATGTTAAACATAATGGTGGTGCGCTGCCTACTTTTATAAATAAACCTACATCAAGTAAAAAGTATATCATCAAAAAAGCAGGGAACATTGTAGCAGAGGCTGATACTGAAGAAGAAGCTGTGTCAAAAGCAGAAAAGATTAAAAGGAGTATAGCGATTAATACATTGAATAATGAATGGGTTTATAGTAGTTTTAAACCTTTTCTTATTATTACAGATACAGCAGTGCATGACTTTGATAACTTTAAAGAAGCAGTTAATTATGCTAAAGATAATAATCATGATAAAATCTATTTTAATAGTGACTCAAACCTTATTTGGAAAAATCAAAATAAGGAAATAGAGATAGAGCCCCTTAATGTTCCTTTGATTAGGCAATATCCAGAATTACCCAGAGGCTGTGAAGTAACTTCACTTGCAATGCTACTTCAATATATGAATATAGATATTGATAAAATGACATTGGCTAAAAACATAAAAAAGGACGATACTCCTTATTATAAAGATAATAAGGGAAGAATCTATTATGGTAATCCATATGATGGATTTGTGGGAGACATGTACAATATCAAAAATAATGGATATGGTGTGTATCATGGACCAATAACTGAGTTAGCTAAAGAATATGTTGGAGATAGTGCAATCGATTTAACAGGAGTAGAATTTAGTGACATTACTTATTTTTTAAAACAGGGATATCCTATATGGGTGATTACTAATGCAACATATAAACCTCTAGATGATACATATTTTGAAATCTGGCATACTCCATCTGGAATTGTAAAAACGACTAATAAATTACATGCTGTTATAATAACTGGTATTGATAAAGAGAATGTATATATTAATGATCCTTTTTCGACTTATCCTAATAAAGCCGTAAATAAAAATGATTTTAAATTAGCGTGGGAACAAATGGGACATCAAGCAATTACAATTATAAAATAGAAATAGGGAGGAATAATAATAAAAATTCTTATTTTACTTAAAAATATTTAATTTATACTAAATATTAATTGTAAACTACTGTATAAGATGATATCATAATACATAAGATGTTATTATTTATCATTCCAACAAATACTTTACTCATTTAAATTGGAATAAGAATATAAGCTAGTAAAAAGTATTCTTTTCCTATGAAATAAGAAACTGTGCAAATAACAAATTAATAAATGAGTTAAGATATTTTTATACGTGAAAGGTAAAGCATCAAAGATATTCCAACAAATTTTACCCTTACGTTTTAATACGGAAGGGTCTTTTTATATTAAAAAAATGATATTAAAAAAGGCTTGACATAAAGAATAACATTTGATAATATATATCTTGTCCTGAGAAAACAGGGAATAATAAATATTGATAATTCGGAGAAGTACTCAAGTTGGCCGAAGAGGTGCCCCTGCTAAGGGTATAGGTCGGGTTAACCGGCGCGAGGGTTCGAATCCCTCCTTCTCCGCTTTGTTTTTTTGAAGAAAAAACAAAAAAGCTTGACATAAGTTAAGGTATAATTTATACTTATGAAAGTGCTTAAAAATGAACTTTGAAAACAAAATAGTAACTATAAACCAGTCGATTCATTACGTCTCTAATAAGAGATGAGAATCAGTACAACTTGTACTAAGTAAAATAGTCAGTAGTAGAAATACTACACGGACAAACTTTTATATGAGAGTTTGATCCTGGCTCAGGATGAACGCTGGCGGCGTGCTTAACACATGCAAGTCGAACGAAGTGATAGGAGCTTGCTCCTAGAACTTAGTGGCGGACGGGTGAGTAACGCGTGGGTAACCTGCCCTATGCAGGGGGATAACGTTTGGAAACGAACGCTAATACCGCATAAACTATCGGTAATCGCATGATTATTATAGTAAAGATTTTATCGGCATAGGATGGACCCGCGTTGGATTAGCTAGTTGGTGAGATAACAGCCCACCAAGGCGACGATCCATAGCCGGCCTGAGAGGGTGAACGGCCACATTGGGACTGAGACACGGCCCAAACTCCTACGGGAGGCAGCAGTGGGGAATATTGCACAATGGGCGCAAGCCTGATGCAGCGACGCCGCGTGAAGGAAGAAGGTCTTCGGATTGTAAACTTCTATCAGCAGGGAAGAAAAAATGACGGTACCTGACTAAGAAGCTCCGGCTAACTACGTGCCAGCAGCCGCGGTAATACGTAGGGAGCGAGCGTTATCCGGATTTACTGGGTGTAAAGGGTGCGTAGGCGGTTTGTTAAGTCAGAAGTGAAATTTAGGGGCTCAACCTCTAAGCTGCTTCTGAAACTGATGAACTAGAGTGTGGGAGAGGAAAGTGGAATTCCGAGTGTAGCGGTGAAATGCGTAGAGATTCGGAGGAACACCAGTAGCGAAGGCGGCTTTCTGGACCATAACTGACGCTGAGGCACGAAAGCGTGGGGAGCAAACAGGATTAGATACCCTGGTAGTCCACGCTGTAAACGATGAATGCTAGGTGTCGGGGCTTACGGGTCTCGGTGCCGAAGTTAACACATTAAGCATTCCACCTGGGAAGTACGATCGCAAGATTGAAACTCAAAGGAATTGACGGGGACCCGCACAAGCGGTGGAGCATGTGGTTTAATTCGAAGCAACGCGAAGAACCTTACCTAAACTTGACATCCCGATGACCGAAGGGTAATGCCTTCTTTCCTAGCTTGCTAGGACATTGGTGACAGGTGGTGCATGGTTGTCGTCAGCTCGTGTCGTGAGATGTTGGGTTAAGTCCCGCAACGAGCGCAACCCCTATCTTTAGTAGCCAGCATTAAGTTGGGCACTCTAGAGAGACTGCCAGGGATAACTTGGAGGAAGGTGGGGATGACGTCAAATCATCATGCCCCTTATGTTTAGGGCTACACACGTGCTACAATGGCTGCTACAAAGGGAAGCGATCTCGCGAGAGTCAGCAAACCTCAAAAAAGCAGTCCCAGTTCGGATTGTAGTCTGCAACTCGACTACATGAAGTTGGAATCGCTAGTAATCGCGAATCAGAATGTCGCGGTGAATACGTTCCCGGGTCTTGTACACACCGCCCGTCACACCATGGGAGTTGGGGGGGCCCAACGCCGGTGACCCAACCCTTCGGGGAGGGAGCCGTCTAAGGCAAAACCAATAACTGGGGTGAAGTCGTAACAAGGTAGCCGTATCGGAAGGTGCGGCTGGATCACCTCCTTTCTAAGGATAGAAATCGATGGTTTGTTAGTTACTGTTTTGTTTTGAAAGTTCATTGAACTAAATGAATATTTCACTCATTTGTGGTGATGATGCGCTTAGGGGAAACACCCGTTTCCATTCCGAACACGTAGGTTAAGACCTAAGCGGCTGATGGTACTTGTCGGGAGACTGACTGGGAGAGTAAGTGGTTGCCACATTTATGGGGGTTTAGCTCAGTTGGGAGAGCACCTGCCTTGCACGCAGGGGGTCAAGGGTTCGAATCCCTTAATCTCCACTGTCCTTACAATAGGACAATTTGTACTTTGAAAACTAAACACAATTAAAATAGATTTGTAAGTTATAGCAATATAACTTGCGCCTAACGATAAATGTACACGCATTGTATAATGCAAAAATGTTTGTCAGGGTGTAAAATCTACAATTTAACCGATAATAAATATTCTTTGTATTCAACGAAAGTTGATTAACAAGGCACAAACGACCGATTAACGAAAGTTAATCATTATAGGTCAAGCTACTAAGAGCGTAGAGTGGATGCCTTGGCACCGAGAGCCGATGAAGGACGTGATAAGCTGCGAAAAGCTACGGGGAGTTGCAAATAAACCTTGATCCGTAGATATCCGAATGGGGAAACCTGGCAGAGCAAACCTCTGTCATCCTATAGCCAATACATAACTATAGGAAGGGAACGAAGGGAACTGAAACATCTAAGTACCTTCAGGAGGAGAAAGAAACATCGATTTCCTAAGTAGCGGCGAGCGAAAGGGAAACAGGCCAAACCAGATTACTTGTAATCTGGGGTTGAGGACTGCGTCATGGCAAGAATGCGGATAGCTGAAGAGTCTGGAAAGTCTCATCAAAGAGGGTGATAATCCCGTAAGCGAAATCCAAGTGAAGCCTAGCAGTATCCAGAGTACCACGAGACACGAGAAACCTTGTGGGAAGCCGGGGGGACCACCCCCCAAGCCTAAATACTCCTCGGTGACCGATAGCGCATAGTACTGTGAAGGAAAGGTGAAAAGAACCCCGGGAGGGGAGTGAAAGAGAACCTGAAACTCTATGTTTACAAGCAGTGGAAGCGCCATATGATGCGCAACCGCGTACTTTTTGTAGAACGGTCCGGCGAGTTACTAGCTGTGGCAAGGTTAAGTACCAGGAGGTACGAAGCCGAAGGGAAACCAAGTCTGAATAGGGCGCCAAAATAGTCATTGTTAGTAGACCCGAAACCGGGTGACCTACCCATGTGCAGGATGAAGTTACCGTAAAAGGTAATGGAGGTCCGAACTCACATCTGTTGAAAAAGGTGGAGATGACGTGTGGGTAGCGGAGAAATTCCAATCGAACCCGGAGATAGCTGGTTCTCCTCGAAATAGCTTTAGGGCTAGCGTTGATAGGAGTCTAATGGAGGTAAAGCACTGAATTGCCTAGGGGGCCCACAAGCTTACCGAAGCATATCAAACTAAGAATGCCATCAAGATACCGTCAGCAGTCAGACTACGAGTGATAAGACACGTGGTCAAAAGGAAAACAGTCCAGACCATCAGCTAAGGTCCCCAAGTGTGTGTTAAGTGGAAAAGGATGTGAGATTTCGAAGACAACTAGGATGTTGGCTTAGAAGCAGCCACTCATTCAAAGAGTGCGTAATAGCTCACTAGTCGAGAGATCTTGCGCCGAAAATGTCCGGGGCTAAAACACACCACCGAAGCTATGGAATTCACAATAGTGGATTGGTAGAGGAGCGTTGTAACGACGCAGAAGCAGTACCGTAAGGAGCTGTGGAGTAATTACAAGTGAGAATGCCGGAATGAGTAGCGAGATACAAGTGAGAATCTTGTAGGCCGAATATCCAAGGTTTCCAGAGTAAAGCTGATCTGCTCTGGGTAAGTCGGGACCTAAGGCGAGGACGAAAGTCGTAGTCGATGGACAACTGGTTCATATTCCAGTACTACCTATTATCAGAACTGCAGGGACGCAGGAGGATAGGCAAACCCAGGAATGGTATCCTGGGCCAAGCACAAAGTCGCACCTAACAGGCAAATCCGTTAGGCGAGGATGAAGTGTGATGGGGATCGAAATAAAAGTAGAGAAGTTGCTGAATCCACACTGCCGAGAAAAGCTGCTATTGCGTGATAGGTACCCGTACCGTAAACCGACACAGGTGGATGAGGAGAGAATCCTAAGGCCGACGGGAGAAGCGTTGTTAAGGAACTCGGCAAAATGACCCCGTAACTTAGGGAGAAGGGGTGCCTACTTAGGTAGGCCGCAGAGAATAGGCCCAAGCAACTGTTTAACAAAAACACAGGTCTTTGCTAAACCGAAAGGTGATGTATAAGGGCTGACGCCTGCCCGGTGCTGGAAGGTTAAGGGGAGAGGTTAGTCTAAGGACGAAGCTTTGAACTTAAGCCCCAGTAAACGGCGGCCGTAACTATAACGGTCCTAAGGTAGCGAAATTCCTTGTCAGGTAAGTTCTGACCCGCACGAAAGGCGTAATGATTTGGGCACTGTCTCGACAGCGCACCCGGTGAAATTGTAGTACCAGTGAAGATGCTGGTTACCCGCGACAGGACGGAAAGACCCCGTGGAGCTTTACTGTAGCTTGATACTGAGGTTGGGTATTACATGTACAGGATAGGAGGGAGACTGAGAAATCTGGACGCCAGTCTAGGTGGAGTCGCCGGTGGGATACCTCTCTTGTAATACTTAACTTCTAACCATGGCCCGTTACCCGGGTCTGGGACAATGTCAGGTGGACAGTTTGACTGGGGCGGTCGCCTCCTAAAGAGTAACGGAGGCGCTCAAAGGTAACCTCAGAATGGTCGGAAACCATTCGAAGAGTGCAAAGGCATAAGGTTGCTTGACTGCGACACCGACGGGTGGAGCAGGTACGAAAGTAGGACTTAGTGATCCGGTGGTATGAAAGTGGGATTGCCATCGCTCAACGGATAAAAGCTACCCCGGGGATAACAGGCTTATCTCCCCCAAGAGTTCACATCGACGGGGAGGTTTGGCACCTCGATGTCGGCTCATCGCATCCTGGAGCTGAAGCAGGTTCCAAGGGTTGGGCTGTTCGCCCATTAAAGCGGTACGCGAGCTGGGTTCAGAACGTCGTGAGACAGTTCGGTCCCTATCCGTCGTGGGCGCAGGAAATTTGAGTGGAGCTGTCCTTAGTACGAGAGGACCGGGATGGACGGACCACTGGTGCATCTGTTGTCTTACCAAAGGCATAGCAGAGTAGCCAAGTCTGGATCTGATAAACGCTGAAGGCATCTAAGCGTGAAGCAGACCACAAGATAAGATTTCCCATCCGAAAGGAGTAAGACCCCTTAGAGACTATGAGGTAGATAGGTTGGAGCTGTAAGTGTAGTAATACATTGAGGTGACCAATACTAACGGTTCGAGGGTTTGACCTAGATAATAAAGGTTGAATAAAAATTGTGTTTAGTTTTGGAAGTATAAACTTCTAATGGCCCAGTGGTACAGTTGGTTAGCACGCCGCCCTGTCACGGCGGAGGTCGAGGGTTCGAGTCCCTTCTGGGTCGTTTTAATACTTAATGTATTAAATATATTAGAATAAGTAATAATTATTACTTATTAGATATGGTCGCTTAGCTCAGCTGGGAGAGCACCTGCCTTACAAGCAGGGGGTCATAGGTTCGAGCCCTATAGCGACCATTTACATGCCGACGTGGCTCAATTGGCAGAGCAGCTGACTTGTAATCAGCAGGTTATCGGTTCGAGTCCGATCGTCGGCTTGATACAGGACTAATATGGTCTTTGTATTAATATGGAGGGATTCCCGAGCGGCCAAAGGGGGCAGACTGTAAATCTGTTGCGATAGCTTCGAAGGTTCGAATCCTTCTCCCTCCATATACCTTATAACGCGGGATGGAGCAGCTAGGTAGCTCGTCGGGCTCATAACCCGAAGGTCATAGGTTCAAATCCTGTTCCCGCTACCACATGCCCAGATAGCTCAGTCGGTAGAGCAGAGGACTGAAAATCCTCGTGTCGCTGGTTCGATTCCGGCTCTGGGCACCATGTGGGTCACTAGCTCAGTCGGTAGAGCACTTGACTTTTAATCAAGTTGTCCCGGGTTCGATTCCCGGGTGGCTCATACATCAAAGGTCTTACAGTTAACAAATTGTTAGTTGTAAGACCTTTTTAGTATTTAAGTAAAAAAAGTATTTTTCTATAATTTTTTATAATATATAAGAGTAAAAAGGGACAGGAATAATATGAACAATTATCTTACACAACAAGACATTGATAATATGAAAAAAGAGATAGAATATAGAAAAGTAGTGGTAAGAAAACAAAGGAATGAAGAAGTTAAAGAAGCCAGAGCACATGGGGATTTGAGCGAGAATTATGAATACAAGGCCGCTAAACGTGAAAGAGGTAGGAATGAGGGGCGTATAAAATATTTAGAGCGAATGATAAAAACAGCAACTATCATTACTGATAATACAGAGGCAGGAGAAGTTGGACTGGGAAAGTTAGTAGATGTTTATTTTATAGAAGATGATATGAATATAGAGTATGAAATAGTTACTACTATGGAAACCGATGCTATAAATAATAAAATAAGTATTGAATCGCCTTTAGGAAAGATGATTTATAAAAAGAGAGTAGGCGATATAGTAAATATAGACTCTCCAGATGGAGAATATAGTGTACGTATACAATCAATAAGGAAAAGTTAGATATAACATACTTAGTAGATAAATCTATTTATAGAGAATAAACAGCGACAAGCTAGAATATAATTTATAAATAGATTATGGGGGATGTTATATGAATCAGATGGAGTTTAAAATACTTAAACGTGCACAAGAGAATGCAAAAGAAATTGATAAACTAAAAACATTTTTAGCTAATCAAGGGGTTAATTTAACCCAAGTGAAGAAAAATCCTGAGAGATATCAAGAAATTATTAGGAGATATAGCAAAGATTGTGTTAATGTAGGTTTATTTGAAGAGAGTAGGGAACGATTGGAAATAGAATTTAGTAGATTATGTGAATATCATAGAAAGAATGAGTCTATTTTAGTAGACCAATTTTATAATGTAGCTAAAGAGATTATACTCTCGACGCCAGAAGGAGATAAGAATAAATAATGGACCAAGTTAGTTTAGCTTGGTCCATTATTTATTCTTATTTTACTAATTACTTTAACTTTTAAGTCGTTTGTATTTGAAGCTATAGTAAGGTAAACTATAAGAAGTAATAATTAATAATAGAAAAGGGTTGATTAGGTGAATACACCTTTGTATGACAAATTACTACAATATAGTAGGTCAAAATTGGCATTTCATATGCCTGGGCATAAGTTTGGAATTGCTGCAGAACTTAATAATCTTAGTATAATTGAATTAGATAATACAGAAGCTATAGGTATGGATAATTTATATGATGCACAGGGCATTATAAAGGAAGCAATGGAATTAATGGCTAATTTTTATGGATCTAAAGAAACATTATTCTTAACAAATGGTTCAACTAGTGGAATAATAGCAAGTATTTTATCTGTTTGCAAGGATGGTGATGAATTAATTATAGCAAGAAATTCTCATCATAGCGTTTGGAGTGCACTTATTTTAGGGGGAATTACTCCTATATATATTAGTCCACAGTACAGACCTGAAGACGATATGTTGGGAGAGATAAGTGCAGATATAATTGAAAAGGCGCTAATAGATTATCCTAAGGCAAAGGGGGTATTAGTGGTTAGCCCTACTTACGAAGGGATAGTATCAGATATCAAAGAGATATCTAGAGTAGTTCATAAATATAACAAGGTACTTATTGTAGATGAAGCCCATGGTGCACATTTTGTATTAGGGAAAGATTTTCCACTAAGTAGTATACATCAAGGAGCAGACCTAGTCATTAACAGTATGCACAAGACTTTACCAGCACTTACACAAAGTGGGTTATTACATATATGTTCTGAACGAATAAGATATGATAATGTTATAGAAAGTCTTAGAATGATACAAACTAGTAGCCCTTCATATATGATGATGGGGCTTATGGATTATATAAGATCGTATATTATAGAAAACAAGAATAAGATACAACAGCAATATGTAGATGAATTACTAGTATTTAGAAAAGAATTAAATGATCATCTTATGGTTTTAAGGCTATTAGATATGGAAAAAGAAAAATATGATAAGAGTAAGATAATTATTTCAACGATAGAATCTAACATAGATGGATATGAATTAGCTGACATACTAAATACAAGGTATGATATTTCAGTAGAGGCAGCATTAGAAACATATGTTATTTTAATGACGACAATGGCAGATAATAGCTCGAATATGACAAGACTAAGAATAGCCCTAGAAGAGATAGATAAAGAACTAGAAGTAGGTAAGAGTAACAAAGGTATAAATAACTTTATTGTATCAGACATTATAAAAGGATTTAGTCCTAGAAAAATTTACTATAGTGATAAAGCATGGGTAGGTATTAAAGATGCAATAACAAGAAAATCAGCTAAAAATATCATGTTATATCCACCAGGGATACCTTTAGTTTGCATAGGAGAATTGATTGAGCAGCAACATATAGATTTAATTTATTATTTTAAAGACAAGTTACAAGGTATTCAATTAATAGATGATGAAATATTGATTTATACAATATAGAATTTATATAAGCTAATAATTTTATATGAAATAAGATTAGGTTGTAGATGGGCTAAATGATTTCAAAAATAAGTAAATATATAAATTAAAGAATCATATCTAAAGTAAAACTAAGAAATAGTAGCATTTTAGTTTAAGAATAAAATGTAGGGAGGTAATTATGGGTAAAATATTTTGTTTAATGGGAAAAAGTAGTACAGGAAAAGATACTATTTTTGAAGCGCTAAAAAATGATAGGGTATTAAATTTAAAGCCTATTGTACCCTATACAACAAGACCGCAAAGAACTAACGAATTAGATGGAGAAGCTTATTATTTCATAGATATAGAGAAGTTAGAGCATTATACTCGAGAAGGAAAAGTTATTGAACAAAGATGTTATAAAACTATTAATGGGAATTGGTATTATGCCACTATAGATGATGGACAAATCGATTTGAATAATAATAATTATATTGTTATTGTCACGTTAGAGGCATATAGTAATTTGTTAAAATACTTTAATATGGAAAATATCATCCCGATATATATAGAAGTAGAAGATGGTTTACGTTTGGAAAGAGCCTTAAGTAGGGAAAAGCAACAAATTCAGCCCAACTATGATGAGTTATGTAGGAGGTTTTTAGCCGATAATAAAGATTTTAGTGAGGAAAGGCTCAATATTAATAGAATAACCAAAAGATATCAGAATTTAAACTTAGATCAATGTATTAAAGAGATTAAAGATAGAATAAGGACGATTAGTTAATAATGTAATAAGTTTAAACAAGTGATTAGATAGATAAAAGAATGGATATGCTTTAATTAGATTAAGAGTAAATTAGATATATATGTTTATAAACTAGTATTTATATAGTATCTACATTGATAAGTTTATGTTTTTTATAATGGTATATAAGCCAAGCTCTATTTGAATGTAGGTGTTTGAGCCTATAAACTTACATATGTATAAGTAAGATTATGGGATTATAAACCTAGATTCATATCTATAAAGATCCATTGGTTTGTACAGAAAAGATTATATTTAAACAAGGATAATAAAAAATCCGATTCAAGAAAGCAATAAGTGTATTATAGATTAGGGGTTAGATATAATATATAGTTTATATACTATAGAAGATAATATAAATATAGGTATAAGAATATATTATAAGTTAAAATAAGTCGATTAAGATAACGTACATGCTTGCAATTAATAGATTATTATCATAGAATAAATTGAAGGAAGTTGCATTAAAAAAGGGAAAGTGGGGGAATTTACTATGGCTAACATACAAATTAATCAGGTTCAGATGCCAACTCTAAGAGAAATTTCTACAGTATCTGAAGCTAAGGTGGATAAAGGTTTTAAATTTACCCTACTGAGTCAAATTGATCAGTCAGAGCTTCAAGAAAAACTTAAGGAAATGGTTGACGAAATTACTAAGCAAGGTCAAAAAATTTCAGAGCATATGGATATTAGAGATTTAAAAGTTTATAGGACGATGATTTCTAATTTTATTAATGAGGTAGTAGCAAATTCTCATAAATTTTCTCGAGAGAACTTTCTAGATAAAAGAGGTAGACATCGTGTTTACGGTATTGTTAGGCTAGTAAATGATAAGCTAGATGAATTAGCACAGGAATTAATTAGTTCAGAAAAAAACCAAGTTAATATTTTAGACCGTATCGGTGAGATACAGGGGTTAGTATTAGATATTATTACTTAATGTTCGTGAAGAGTTCACGAACATTTTTAATACAATAAAATATGTATTTAAAGACGGATTAATAGGGTATTTAAAGTTTACTAAGATAAAAGGAGGGTAGTGAGGAATATTTCCTTACTGCGACTGGGAATGAAGGAATTTCAAGATATAATAGGTAATGAAGATGCAAAAGAATATTTCATTAAAGCATTAACTAAAAATCATTTATCCCATAGCTATATATTTGAAGGGCCTTATGGTGTAGGAAAAAAAACTTTTGCTAGAAAGTTAGCAAAGGCTATTTTGTGTGAGCAAAGAAAAAATGATAAGGCTTGTAATGAGTGTCAATCTTGCCATATGGTTGAAGCAGGAACTCATCCTGACATTATTACGATTGAAAAAGATACAAAGGTTACAAAGGTAGATAACATTAGAGAGAATATCGTAAGAGAAATGGAGATTAAACCTTATCAGGCTGAACATAAAATTATTATTGTTAATGCAGCAGATACTATTAATGTACAAGGTCAAAATGCAATGCTAAAAACTATAGAGGAGCCACCTAGCTATGGTATTGTTGTTTTAGTTTGTGAGAATTTAGCTAGCATGTTACCTACTATTAAATCTCGTTGTATAACAGTAAGATTTAATCCATTAAGTAAGGAAAAAATGAGTTCGTATTTGGAACGTAAAGGTATAAGTGGAGAAGAAAAAGAGGTATATACTAAGCTGTCAGAAGGTAGCATAGGCGTTATCAATGATATTCTTCAAGATGAACTTTATTTACAACTTAGAAAGCAAAGTGTAGAGTATATAGAGAGACTAAATAAAGCCAACTTATTACAATTATATGACTTAGTAAAGGAAATAACAGACCAAAAAGAAGACATAGAGAAAATTTTAGAATTTTGGTTATTTTGGTATAGAGATATAGCAGTAATAAAGACCACTAATAGTAGAGATTTATATTATTTGGATTACCAAAAACAGTTGTTGGACATGTCCCAAAAATTAACGTATAATAAAGTTAGTCAGAATATAGAATCGATTAAACATGCAATTTTAGATATAAAGCAGAATATATATAGTACGTTTGTTATAGAGAATTTATTACTCAAATTGAAGGAGAGAAAAAAATGATAACTGTTATTGGTATAAGATTCAGACGTGCCGGTAAAGTCTATTATTTTGCACCCGAGGATAATGTGTTATATAATCAAGGGCAACATGCCATTGTTGAAACAGCAAGGGGAGTAGAATATGGAGAAGTCGTAATTCCTAATAAAGAGGTAGCGGAAGAAGAAGTGGTACAACCTCTAAAAAAGGTAATTCGATTGGCAACAGAAGAAGATGATGAGAGATATAAGCAGAATAAAGTAAAGGAAAAAGAGGCCTTCTTTATTTGTAAAGAAAAGATTATCAAGCATCAATTAGATATGAAACTAATCGATGTAGAATATACTTTTGATAATAATAAAGTTCTATTTTATTTTACGTCTTACGAACGTGTAGATTTTAGAGAGTTAGTCAAAGAATTAGCTTCTATCTTTAAGACACGTATTGAACTTAGACAAATAGGTGTAAGAGATGAAACTAAAATGTGCGGTGGTATAGGAATTTGTGGACGTTCTTTATGCTGCAACTCATTTTTAGGAGATTTTCAACCTGTATCTATAAAAATGGCGAAGGAGCAAAGTTTATCACTTAATCCTATTAAGATATCAGGAATCTGCGGTAGATTAATGTGTTGTTTAAAGTATGAGCAGGATTGCTATGTTGAAATCAGAGGACGTCTACCTGTTGTAGGCGATATTGTTATAACACCAGATGGAAAAGGTGAAGTATTGTCTGTAAATGTTCTTCGTGAGCAAATTAAAGTAGCTGTTCAGAAGAAAGATAAAGATGAAAAAGAGGCAATTATGTATCATTCTACAGACCTTAAGATTGTTAAGAAGAAGAAATGTGGAGGTTGCCACAATGGAGGAGAAATAGACAAAGAGTATGAAGGATTTGACTTTAGTACGCTCGAATGAGAGAGTTGATGACTTAGAGAGAAATGGTTATAAATTAATACAAAATCCCGAGGTATTTTGCTTCGGGATTGATGCTATTTTATTGGCTCATTTTGCAAAGGTAAATAATCAAAGGCAGAAGGTATTAGATATAGGTACTGGAACGGGAATTATTCCTATTGTCATGCATGCTATTTATGGTAAAGGTCATTTTACAGGTATTGATATTCAAGAAGAAATGATAGAAATGGCAAGCAGGTCCGTTAAGTTAAATGAAATAGATACAGATGTAACAATGAAGGTTATGGATATTAAAGATTATAAGGAACACTTTAGCACAGGCTATTTTGATATTATTACTTGTAATCCACCATATATGAAAGGACATGCAGGTCTTAAAAATGAACATCCTTCGAAAACCATTGCTAGGCATGAAGTAGCATGTACATTAGAAGATATTATTTCTGCGACAAGCTATATGTTAAAATATGGTGGAAAGATGTGTATGATTCATAGACCTCATCGCTTGGTGGATATCTTTGCTACCATGAGACAATATAATATTGAGCCAAAGGTTATGCGAATGATTTATCCTAAGCAAGGCAAGGAACCAACTATGGTATTAGTAGAGGGGGTTAAGAATGGGAAACCTGAATTAAGGGTTCAATCACCTTTAACCGTCTATAATGAGGATGGCACTTATACCGATGAAATTAATGAGATTTATGGAAAAAAGGGCCGTCAAGAATAAGGCTTAGAATAAAAGCTCAGCCATGAAATGCATAAATACTCTATGAAATAGAAGAGGGATTTTTCTAAATATAAAAGCGTTATATAACTAGTATAAATTTCTAGTTATATAGCGCTTTTATTTATTGAGATTAATAGACACTAATTTTTAAAAGCTCTTTTTATAAGAAAGACATTTGCAGTATAAAAAATGATAAAAGTATTGAGCAAACTATAATATGTAAGATATGATTCGTATATTTAATAAGGAGTAGGCAAATCTCTGAGGTATAAATAACATGATAAATATAGTAAATAAATTGAATTTATTAATCTATCATATCGGCAGGAGAAGATGTACAAATATGATATTTAATAGGAAATCTAGAATAGAAAATAGATATACTAGAGGAAAAAGGGTAGTAGCATAGTAGATAGCTTCATATAAAATAAATGGTGCATAGTAAAGATTAGTACTTTTATAAAATTAAATGGTGAGATAAGTGTGCTACCATATAATCTTAAAATAATAAGTTCTATATAGGAGGGTATATAAATTTTAAAAAAGGCTATATAATATAAAAAGAGTATTAATACGAAAGATAAGAGAGGACCATGAAATGGATTATGGCATACTTACCTTATGTGCGACACCAATAGGTAATTTAGAAGATATAACATATAGAGCAGTTAGATTACTAACAGAAGCAGATTTTATTGCAGCAGAGGATACTAGACATACAAAGAAATTATTAAATCATTTTGATATTCATACAAAATTAATTAGTTATCATGAACATAATAAAATAGAAAAAGGGCCAGAATTAATTCGTCTTTTAAAAGAAGGAAAAAATATCGTTTTAGTAACAGATGCAGGGACACCAGGTATTTCGGATCCGGGGGAAGATTTAACTAGATTAGCATTAGAGGAAGGTATTACTGTAACTTCTGCACCTGGAGCAGTAGCAGGGATTACAGCACTTATTATTTCTGGACAATCTACAAGAAGATTTATATTTGAAGGTTTCTTGCCAACTAATAAAAAAGAAAAAGTTCAAGTTCTAGATAGATTAAAAGATGAAACAAGAACAGTAATTCTGTATGAAGCACCACATCGTTTAATTAAGACTTTGGAAACCTTATATGAAGCAATAGGTGATAGAGGGATTACAGTAACTAAAGAATTGACTAAGAAGTACGAAACTGTATTGAAAACTACTTTATCAGGAGCTATTGGACACTTTGAAATAGACGAACCTAGAGGAGAATATGTATTAATTCTAGCAGGTAAAGATGAAAAAGAACTTCAAGAGGAAATCCAAGAAGGATGGAGTAACATGTCTATTGAAGAGCATATGAAAATCTATACCAGTAAAGGAATGGATGAAAAGAATGCGATGAAACAGGTAGCAAAGGATAGAGGTGTGAGTAAAAGAGATATTTATGCTGTTATTCATCAGTAGTGGTCGTATTTGTTAAAGAATAAGAATACGTAAAAAAGTAATATAAGTATAAGTAATATAAATATAAGTAATATAAGATTGTTAACATTTTCATAGGCAGAGTTGATATAGCTAGAAATATATTTTTTATTAATTTAAGGGGGACAAGAAATGAAGTACGAAATTTTGTATGAAGGGGCTTTTCCTATTGTAAAGTGTCAATTAAGTAGAGGCGAACGAATCAAGGCAGAATCAGATGCCATGATAGGCATGTCTAATACGATTGATATTACAGGAGGAACAGAAGGAGGCATTGTAAGAGGTCTTACACGTATGTTAGCGGGAGAGAGTTTCTTCTTTCAATATTTGACTGCTGCCAGAGGGGATGGAGAAGTATTATTTGGACATCCTCTTCCAGGAGGTATTATTGATGTAGAATTAGATGGGTCATATGGTTTACGTGTACAAAAAGATGGATTTTTAGCATCTACAGAAGGTGTTGAGGTAAGTACCAAAGCTCAAAATTTAGTTCGAGGTATGTTTTCAGGAGAAGGATTTTTCATTTTAAATGTGAGTGGAAGAGGAACTGTGTTTTTAAGCTCGTATGGTTCTATTCATGCCATTAATTTAGAACCAGGAGAAGAGTACATAGTAGATAATGGACATCTGGTAGCATGGGCCGATTATATGCAATATAATATTGAAAAAGCTTCTAATAATGGCTGGTTAAGGAGTATTGCTTCCGGAGAATGTCTCGTATGTCGCTTTCGTGGGCCAGGAGTTGTATTAATTCAGACTCGTAATCCTAAAGGCTTTGATGGTTGGTTATGTAAAATGGGATTTACAAAGGCAAGTCATAATTAAATATCATTGTTAGCTTATTCATTAAGTATGTGTGTGAAGTAAAATTGTTTATGGAAAAACGTCTTAATTAGGTTATAGCTTTTTTAAGACGTTTTTCTATGTCCATAAGAGAAATTTATTTAGGTATTTTTCTATTCAAAGATTCCTTCACACTATTAGAACTATTCGTGTGGAAAAAAGATAACAAATTCTGTACCTTCATCAATATCACTATTAACAAAAATCTTAGCTTGATGGGTCTCGGCAATTTCATGTGCAATAGCTAAACCTAAGCCTGTTCCACCAGTGTTTTTATTTCGGGCCTCATCTACTCTATAAAAGCGTTCAAAGAGTTTAGGAATATGTTCTTTGGGAATACCTATACCAGTATCCTTGACGGATAATACGATATTTTGATTAGTGGTAGCACAACCTAGTGTAATACTACCTCCTTCAGGAGTATATTTTAAAGCATTGTCTACTAGTATACGAATAAGTTCTTTAATAAGAGCACTATCCCCTTTAAGCATAACATTAGGACTGACTTTAGAGATAAGTTCATGAGCATCATCAATAAAGCTGGTTTCTCTCAAGATATCATTACAAAGAGCAGATAAATCTATGGTATTGATATCCACCTTTAAAGTATGTTTATCACTACGAGATAAGAAAAGAAGCTTTTCCAAAAGGGTATTCATATTGGCTGTTTCTTCGGCAATTGAAGAAATACTTTCTTCTAGGATCTGAGGATTGTCTTTTCCCCAACGTTCCAGCATATCAGCGTAGCCTTGAATAATAGCGAGAGGCGTACGCAGCTCATGAGAGACATCCGAAGCAAATTGTTTTTGTCGTTCTACATAAACTTGAATACGGTCCATCATTTGATTAAAGGTAATAGCTAAGTCCTTTAATTCATCCTTAGAGAGGTCTGTATCTAATCTAGTCATTAAATCATTACCGTTAATATTCTGCACTTTAGTAGTCATATCTTTAATAGGAGTAAGCATCATGGTTACCAAGTAATGTCCTATACTTAAAAATAGAGGTAAAGATATTAAAATAGCTACACTTAAAAGTACATTAAAATTTCTAAGAATAGGGTGCAAGGCGGCATTATCTCTAAAGTGCGAAACATAGATAGATTGAGTAGTAAAATAAGTTAAACAAAAAAGGAAGGTATAAAGTACGCTATAAAGTAAGTTGACCTTGAAACTAATAGAAAAACGATATTTCTTAAAAAAAGAACCTATAAGATTAAAGATAACAAGAAAGGTACCATTTAAAATGGCACCTAAAATTTTCAGGATAAAAATAAAGCCGGAGCCAATAAGTCTAACAGGTGATTTTTTCTTAGAATTAGCTTTCTCCATCTTTTATTTGATACCCCATTCCTCTAACCGTATAAATTAATTTATCTTCAAACCTTTGGTCAATTTTATTTCTTAAGTAACGGATATAAACATCTACAACATTAGTATCCCCTAAATAGTCATATCCCCATACCTTTTCGAGAATTTGTTCTCTAGTAATAAGTAAATTTTTATTCAGCATAAGGAATTGAAGTAATTCGAATTCCTTTTTAGTAAGCGCTAAAGGAATATTATTATAGCTTACCTCATAACGTTCTGGATCCAAAGTTAACTGGCCACATTTAAGAACTTCAGGAGTAGCAGTTGGAGTAGTAGCTTTTAATTTAAAAAGTACGCGGATTCTAGCTAAAAGTTCTTCAATGGCAAAAGGTTTAGTCATGTAATCTTGTGCCCCTAAATCTAATCCCATTACTTTATCCATGACATCATCTTTAGCTGTTAGCATAATAACAGGCAAACTTGAAACTTGTCTAATACGCCTTAAAACTTCCATACCATTTAAAGAAGGAAGCATAACATCTAAAATAAGTAGATCATAGTTATTTTCAAGTGCCATATTAAGGCCTTCGCGTCCATCATGAGACATATTAACTTCATAGCCTTCATGCTGGAGTTCTAACTGAAGAAAACGTGCAATTTTTACCTCATCTTCAATGATTAATATACGTTTGATAAAATCACCCTCTTTATAAATAAACAAAAAGCTTAAATGTTTTCTTTTATTATACCATAATAAAAGAAATTAAAAGAAATTTAGTCAGTCTAAATTATTTAGTAAAATCGTCAAAGGTAGATTTAATTTTTCGAGCAATTTCATTCTCACCTTTAACCTGAATTTTTATACCAATGATTAAAGAGATAACCAAAGCAATAAGAGATACATGAAAACAAAGAATAAATGTAATGATAGCAATAGACAAAGGAACATCTATATAAGTACGCCCATCTTTTTCCATAATAAAGGTAGTATTATTAAGATTATCGACAAAAGAAGTAACCTTTTCGGTAGTAGAGTGATTATCCTTTTTAGGCGCTTTTTCTTTTCTTTCTAGTAGGAGCAATGCCTCTAGAATATCCCCATTAGCTTGTTCTAAGGCTTCTTTAGCTTCTGAATAAGAAACATGTGTACGTTGCATGATAAGATCAATTTGTTCTAAAGTTATATTTCCCATGAGGTAAACTCCTTTCTATAAGTTTATTAATGAATAGGATATATTCCTATAGTAATAATATACCCTTTATTCATGAGAGTAACATAAATGGATTATTAAAAATTAATGAGAAAAGCAATAAAGCCATATTCTCTGTAAAGTAGGAGAATATGGCTTTAAGAAAAATCATGTATTCTAGATTAAATCGTTTTAAAAGTATCAAAGAGGGTAGACTTAAAGATATCAGAATCTTCATCTGCCTCAACAACACATTCATCTTCATCCCCTAGATAGAAAAGCACTTTATCACCTTGAATAAGGCCAAGATTTAAAGAAAGATTAGATTTCATCTGAATAATAAGCTCTTTTACTTCTTCAGTGAGAGAAGCAATAATCATAGAGAAACCATCTTTTTCTTCAAGTGATTCTTCTAGGTTTCCTAGTTCTTCTGGGTTTTCAATGATATGAGTAGCAGCTAAAAAATTTGTTTTAAAAGTATTAATTTCTTTAGCTTGGGCATTTTTAGTTGTATTAGGAAAATAGATATTCACTTTATCACATTTATCAAAAAAGAATTTAAGAATGTCTATGAAAAGTTTTTTATCAATAGATGATAATTTGGCATAGCGTCTCATAAAATAGTAGCTCCTTATCCTTCGTGGATTAATTAAGATTGATATTAAATTCTATTAATCTTATTATAACCAAATTAAAGGAGAGTATCAACTTTGTAATATTAAGACATAAGCCATTCGTAAGTGTATTCATTCTTAAATTGATCTAGAGTATGCTCATAGTTAATAAATCCTTCATCTAGTAATCGATTAGATAAAATCCTTTGAGATTCACTATTAGCAAAGGAGTTCCAAATGTAAAACAATATGCCTTCGGCTGAGAACTCTTCTAAGGTTTGTCTAGTATGCTCAAAATCATACTTGAGTTGTGAGGATGCATAGGGGGATTCTAATACAGGTAGAAAAAGGTGAGAATTAAGATATTGAAGTAGTTGTTGTTTTTTGTCCATAGCTATACATACCCTCCTTTTTATTATAGTGTAATAACCTATGGATTATTTTTAGATGATGTATTATAACTAAGGTTAAAGTCCCTATTATTATAACTATGAGGCAAGTAACACAGATATGTTAAAAAATAGGAAACTTAGAAACATAGTATTTGCTAAAATTTAAATAATATACATGGTTTCAAAGAATAAATTTTAAGACACAATAAAATAGTAGATATAAACGATGGAGAAAGAGGCACTAAAAATGAAAGTAATGAGTTTTAATGTAAGAGCAGATAGTATATTGGATGTACGTAATAGATGGAGGCATCGTTCCGAGATAGTTTATGAAGTTATCAAAAAGTATGATTGTGATGTAGTAGGCTTACAAGAAGTAACAGATCGTATGTATATGGATTTAAATAAAGCCATAGATGGCTACTATATGATAGGCAAGGGTAGAACAAAACGTTATTTTAATGAGAGGAATAATTTATTGGTTAAAGAGGATTATAATCTTTTAGAAGAGGAAACCTTTTGGTTATCAAAAACACCTAGCAAAACAGGAAGTTCTGTCTGGTATTCTATGTTTCCTCGTATTTGTACTACGGCTGTTATTCAATTAGCTAATAACTTAAAAATAAGAATTTATAATACACATCTTGATTGTTTACTACCATCTGCTAGAGAATATGGTTTAAAAAAGATTGGAGAGTATGTTGGGGAGTGTTATCAAAAGGAAAAATTACCTTGTATTTTAATGGGGGACTTTAATGCTGGGCCACAAAGTAAATTAATCCAACAGTTTTCACAGGGAAGCTATAGCGATAAACGTTTTATAGCAGTTCAAGATGTTAAGAAGGAAATTTACAATGAGGCGACAATGGGGCATTTCAAAGGAAAAACAAGAGGGTTACACATAGACTATATTTTTGTATCAGAGGAATTTGAAATTAAAGATGTAGAGATTATCAAATATCAAAAAAATAATAAATATCCCTCAGACCATTATCCTATTTTAGCAGAGATTAATTTGTGATAAGGTATACCCATAGCATATGTCATAATAATAAAAAGGGAGACTGTCTAAAAAATAGAATGTAATAAATAGGATAAGTAGGTAGTAAAAAGAGTTATTGGAATCAGATAAAACCCAAAATATATAAGACTACAGAAGATACAGAGGCGAAATACAAAATGATAAGGGGGGAAATACAATGAGTTATATCATTAATGATGAGGATGAATTCAATGAGCTAACAATCAAAGATTGTAGTATAGAGGAGTCAAATGCATGTAATGTTATTTTTAGAGATGTAGTTTTTAAAAATGTTAGCTTTATGGATATTGATTGGGAAAGTACTGAGTTTCTTCATGTGAGATTTGAAAACTGTGATTTATCTAATATTAACATTGATAAAGCCATTTTTCATCATAGCGAGTTTATTAGTTGTAAATTAATAGGAACACATTTAATGGAATCTTCTATGAGAGAAGTACTTTTTAATGGTTGTCAGTGCGATTACCTTGTATTAGGAGGAAGCAATCTAAAAGGTGTTACTTTTAATGAATGTCGTATGAATCAAGCAGGTTTTAGCGTATGCAAGATGAACAATGTACAGTTTAAATATTGTGAAATGCAAAGAGCAGAGTTAAACGGAACAAAGCTAAAAGGCATAGATCTAAGTAGCTGCATTATTGACGGTATTAATTTAAGGATAGAAGATGTAAGAGGATTAAGATTATCACCAACCCAAGCTGTGGACTTTAGTAAGATGTTAGGAATACAGGTGATGGAGGAAAGAGAAGGCAGTATATAGGATTTAGATTGTTTATAGTTAAAAAGCAGTAGGTAAGGTTGAAAGCAACTTGACTACTGCTTTTTTTATATGCAAAAGTAGTGAAAAACATAAGTGACATTCTATTTGAAAACTAGTTAAACAAAATAAATAAAAAACTTTTTAAAATAGTTATAAAAAGTATTGAAAAATAATTTGAAAAGTATTAAAATCAAGTTAATTAAAATAAAAGGAGGGAAGGAGCTTGGCATATTTAATAGGGATAGATATAGGTACATCTGGAACTAAAACTGTACTATTTGATGAGGCAGGAAAGGTTATCAGTAGCTCATTGAAAGAGTATGACATTATTCAAAAAAAGGTTGGTTGGGCCGAACAAGATCCAGAGTCATGGTGGGAAGCAACTAAGGCAAGCTTAATAGAGATTGTACAAAAGTCAGCTATTGATACAAGTGAAATTAAGGGTATAGGACTTTCAGGCCAAATGCATGGCTTAGTGCTATTAGATGAGAATGGCAAAGTATTAAGAGATGCTATTATTTGGTGTGATAATAGAACAACAGAAGTAGCTAAGGAGATGGAAGAGCAGGTAGGTAGAGAAAAACTAGTTTCTATAACTGGAAATGTAGCTATACCAGCCTTCACTTTATCTAAACTACTTTGGGTAAGAAAACATGAGCCAGAAGTTTATGTACGTATTAATAAGGTACTCTTGCCAAAGGATTACATTCGCTACCAGTTAACCGGAGAATTTATGACAGAAGTATCGGATGCTAGTGGTATGCAGATGTTAGATATACATAAGAGAGATTGGAGCGATGAACTATTAGAAATTCTAGATATTGATAAAGTTCTTTTGGCACCAGTAGTAGAATCTCATGCAATAACAGGCTATGTTTCAAGCAAGGTGGCTATTGAAACAGGATTAAGTGAAACAACAGCCGTAGTAGGAGGAGCAGGAGATCAAGCAGCTGGAGCTATAGGAAATGGTATTGTAGCTACAGGAGATGTATCAGCAACTATTGGTTCTTCAGGAGTTGTATTTGCTTATACAGATGAAGTTGTAACAGATCCAGAAGGACGTATACAAACTTTCTGTCATGCTATTCCTAATACCTGGCATGTTATGGGAGTTACACAAGGCGCTGGTTTATCTTTGAAGTGGTATAGAGATACTTTTTGCAAAGAAGAAAAGGAAATAGCAATAGAAAAAAATTGTGATGTATATGAAATTTTGACTGATCAGGCTAGAGAAGTAAGTACAGGTAGTGAAGGCCTTATTTATTTACCTTACCTTATGGGGGAACGCACACCACATATGGATCCTTACGCAAGTGGTGTATTCTTTGGCGTAAGAGCCTCTCAAGGTAAAGGTCATATGGTAAAAGCTATTATGGAAGGTGTAGGATATAGCTTATTAGACTGTTTCGAACTCATTAAAGCTAACAATATTCCAATCACTAGTGTAAAAATATCAGGTGGCGGTGGTAAAAGTGATGTATGGCGTCAAATCCATGCTGATTTATTTGATACAGAAGTCAAAACAATCAATGTATCAGAAGGACCTGCTTTGGGTGTAGCTATACTGGCCGGTGTAGGAACTGGTATTTATAAAGATGAGAAAGAAGCTTGTGAAAGAATAATAGGCATTAAAACAACACAAGCACCTATTTCAGAAAATGTAGCTTATTATAAGAACTTCTATCCAATTTATAAGACTTTATATACCCAGCTAAAAGATACTTTTAAAGAACATCATGATAAGCTTAGTGGCTTAAATAACTAAAATAAAATAATTTTAATCCTAAGGAGGAATAAAAAATGGCAGAATTTTTTAAAGGAATTGGGGTAATCCCATTTGAAGGGGCAGATTCAGTAAACCCACTTGCATTCAAACATTATAACAAAGACGAAAAAGTGGGTGATAAGACAATGGCAGAACATTTACGTTTTGCAATGTCTTACTGGCACACACTCTGTGCTGAAGGTGGAGATCCATTTGGTTCTACTACAGCAGCTAGACCTTGGAACCAAATAGCTAATCCTATTGAAATGGCAAAAGCTAAAGTAGATGCTGGCTTTGAATTTATGCAAAAATTAGGGATTGAATATTTCTGTTTCCATGATAGAGATATTGCACCAGAAGGTAAAGACCTTGCTGAAACTAATCAAATTCTTGATGAAGTAGTAGCTTACATCAAAGTTAAAATGCAAGAAACAGGCATTAAACTTCTTTGGGGAACAGCTAACTGCTTTAATAACAAACGTTTCATGCATGGTGCAGGAACAACTTGCAATGCAGAAGTATTTGCTTATGCGGCAGCTCAAATTAAGAAAGCAATCGAAGTAACAAAAGAATTAGGAGGAGAAAACTATGTATTCTGGGGTGGTAGAGAAGGTTATGAAACACTCTTAAACACAGATACAGGTCTTGAACTTGACAACTTTGCAAGACTTTTACAAATGGCAGTAGATTATGCTAAAGAAATTGGTTTCACAGGACAATTCCTTATCGAGCCAAAACCAAAAGAACCTACAAAACATCAATACGACTTTGATACAGCAACCGTACTTGCATTCCTTAGAAAATACAACTTAGATACATACTTCAAAATGAATATCGAAGCTAACCATGCTACACTTGCAGGGCATACTTTCCAACATGAACTCAATATGAGCCGAATTAACAACGTATTAGGAAGTATTGATGCGAACCAGGGAGACCTTATGCTAGGGTGGGATACAGACCAATTCCCAACAAATATCTATGATGCAACAATGGCTATGTACGAAGTGTTAAAAGCAGGCGGTATTACACCAGGTGGATTTAACTTTGACTCAAAAGTAAGAAGAGGCTCATTTGAAGAAGCGGATTTATTTATCGCATATATTGCGGGTATGGATACCTTTGCAAAAGGTTTAAAAGTAGCTTATAACTTACTAAAAGATGGCGTGTTAGAAGATTTTGTAGCAGATCGTTATGCAAGCTTTAATGAAGGTATTGGTAAAGATATTGTAAGTGGTAACGTAGGTTTTAAAGAGTTAGAAGCATATGCACTTAAACAACAACCTATCGTTAATAAGTCTGGTAGACAAGAATGGTTAGAAACCGTAGTTAACCAATATATCTATAACAATAAATAAATATGAATTAATAAGTCTCTAAAGGCAGATTTAACTACCTTTAGAGACTTAAATCATATATAATATAAACAGAAATAACAGTGTAAAGGGGAGGAGTAATGAATAAAAGAGTCATTTTAAAAGGTAATTTAATAAAAGAAACAAATTATAAGAAGATCCTAAAGTTAATAGGTAAAGGTGAAAACCTAACCAAACTAGATATTGCCTATACACTCAAAATTAGCATCCCTACTGTTACTACTAATATTAACGAATTAAAAGAGGCTGGTATTATTGAAGAGGTAGAATCTGATATTTATACAGGTGGAAGAAAGCCTAAGATTATTAAGCTTATTCCTAATGCGAGAATTTCTATTGGGATGAGCATTACGAAATATAAAGTAGCAGTAGCTGCAATGAACTTATTAAATGAAGTACTTATTTCTAAGGAGGTTGATTGCGAAGAAGAGCAACTCATGACTTACTTCATAAAAGGTAAAAAGTTAGTAGATGAAGTTATAGAAGAACTAAAAATACCAGAAGAAAATTTATTAGGTATTGGCATTTCTATTCCTGGAACACTTAATCAGAATTCAGGTACTATAGAACAAACAAATATGGGATATAAAGAAATTCCATTAAATCAAATCTATGATTTGTTTGACGATACAGTATATGTAGAAAATGAAGCCAATCTTTCTTTATTAGCAGAAAAGAATCTTGGTAAATATGAAGAACTTAAAAATCTGATTTATATTGGTATAAATGAAGGTTTAGGTGGCGGTATTTTTGTAAATGGAGAAATTTACACAGGAACAAGTGGACGTGCGGGTGAATTTGGCCATATGCGTTTAGTAGAAAAGGATACTGGACGAGCGTATAAAGTGGAGGATCATATATCTACTCGTAGCTTACTTAATCGCTACAAACAACGTACAGGAGAAAATATAAAGAGCTTTTTAAAATTTGAAAAGCTAGTGAAAATGAATGATCCTATTGCATGTGAGATACTTGAAGAAGGTATAGAGATTTTGATGATGACTATCTATAACCTCACGATGGTCTTAGATATTCAGACACTTATCATAGGTGGAAAGGTAGGAAGATTAATAAAGACGCAACCTACTGTCTTACAAAATGTTGTTAACAAATACAATGAAATTATGGAAAGATTAGATTTGGATATTACTTTTTCAGATATCAAGAATACGACTACTTTAGGAGCAGCACTTCTACCAATCTTAGATTTCTATAAAATTAGTAATGAAAGTGAAGCATAAAAAGAATAGGTAATAATGAAGGGACTAGAAGATTCATGAATGAACTAGTTCCTTTTATTTATATTTGAATATTAAGTTCTTAAGAAATCTTAATTCATAAAGGATAAAGATATTAAGAAACACCCGTTATGCTAATAGTAGAACAAGTAAGATAGGAGATAAAAAATGGCTAAAAGGGATTATAGAAGCTACAATATTCTTGGGGATGAGATGCAAAAAGAGATAGAACTACAAGATTTAGTCCAAGAAGATAGTAAAAATCAAGAGGTAGAACTTGATAAAGAAGAACAAAATAAATCGCATATAAATCAGCAAGCATTCCCTCATTTAGAGTCTGCAAAGCAAGCTAATACGACTCAAGAAATAAACATTTTGAAGAAAGAAACTAGTGATAGCAAACCATTTTTAGAAATGTCTATCACTCAAGAGGGTATAAATATAGATAATAATCAAACTAAGGAAGAAGCCAACTTAGTTCAAGAAAATGCAGAAGTAGCAGAGGAACTTGAAAAAAGTAAATCTACAGCTAGAAAAAGCCGTTTAAGTAAGATCAATGAAACTTTAGATAAAATAAGTACAAGTAAAATTAAATCAGAAAAAGTAGATTTAGCTAACCTATCTACTGAAAATATAAAGTCCTTTGAAAAAGAAATAACAGATTCTATGAGCAAAGAACAAACATATCATGAAAATCATAATACGTATAATATAAACAATGATAAGGAAGAAAAAATATATAATGATACTTCATTTTCAACTTATAAGGATAATTATCAAAAAAAGGAGCGAAGCAGATTTGTTAAATGGGGAATGCGTTTAGCGAAATTTATACTTATTTTAATGCTTTTACCTTTTATTGGGATTATTGGAAGTGTCATACTTACTTTTCTTGGATTTTTTATAGCTGGAATAGTAGGCTCTTTTGGTGTGGGAATATTCATTATAGGGATAACTAGCTTTTTTGCTACTCAAATTAGTGCATTATTAATTGCCCTTGGAATAACAAGTAGTATAACGGCTTTGGCCTTTGGTTCTATTTTAACCATCCTATTTATTATGATGATTAAACAAATAAGAAATCTAATACAAAGATATCGTAAGCCTAGAAGAATACGCACTAGTCAGGAGGGGAGATAGACATGAAGAAATGGCTTATTATTTTTAGCATAATATTTGGAATAGGCTTTATAACAAGTGCTGTTATCGCCGGACAAGTTTATTATAAAGAGCTCAATGCATATACAGACTATGATAAGCAGGACTTAGATATAAATGCTCTACAAAGTATTTATATTGATTCCCAGATTCCTGTCCAAGTAGAAGTAACTCAAGGAAAACCATACGTAGAGTTTAGCCAAAGCTTTACAGACCTACTAGGTATGGCACCTGAATTTGAATTAGAAGTAAAAACAAAAGGAAATAGCACCTATGTTAATTTGGAGCAAACTAAAGAAATAACAGTCTATATAGGAATTCAAGAGGATAAAGCAAGTCTTACAGTCTATTTACCTCAGAAGGCATATGATACGATACAGATAAAAAACAATGAGTATAGCTACTATAGTAAGTATAGAGATAATAACATTAACCTAGAAGATATAGATGTAAAAAAGTTTGAAATTGACATGGAATATTCAGAAGTAAAACTAAAAGGGAGTTATGAGCAAATATCAGCACATATCAATTCAGGAATATTAGAGATTCATTCTAATCAGCCAGCACAATTAGAGGTGCAAGGAAGAGTAAAAGCTAATTTAACAGGCCAGTACCAAGGTATTGATATACAAGATATAGAGAATAGAGAGATTTATGTAGAGTCAGAAATACCTACTAATATCAAACTATCAAGTAATTATTCTAATATTAAATTAAGAGGGAGATATGATAAGATTAACGTAGCAGGTTATAGTAATAGTATAGATGCTAAATCAGATAGTGTATGTAAGATTACCGTAGAAGATGAAAGTAGTATTATTAACTTAAATGGTGCTTTTAAAGAAATAGCACTCAATGGTGAACGTGCTTCTATAGATATACAAACAACAGTTGTACCTGAACACATTAAATTATTAGGTTATGTTACAGAGCCAGTTAATTTAACTTTACCTTCTAATATTGAAGGCTTCCAAGTGAAATATTTAGGTAATAACCAAACTGAAGACTATTATGAAGATAGAAACAAGGTATTAAGTGAATTTGATGTAATAGAAGGCATATCACCAAAAGGAGAGAAAATATACACCTATGGGGATGGTTCTACACCGATTACTTTAGAGGCTGACTCAGATTCTAGATTAGAGATTATAGATGGTGGCTATAGCAGTGAAGTACAATAGGCCTAAAAGAAGGTGAAATAGTGAAGATTAGAAGGAAAAAAGAACCCAAGCATATCAATAACCTACCTCTTAAGGAAAGAATAGGTAAGGTTTATGAAAGAGGAAAAACAACGGTTGGCAAACATTTATGGTTAGAATTATTAGCTATGGTGATATTGGCACTTATGGCAGCAACTGTTGTTTTCTTGGTAGTATCTCATTTTATTAATCGTACGGATATGGGAACAAATGAATATGTTACTTATACTGAAGGCAGAGAATACGTTCAAAATCAATTACTCAATATGGTACAAGAAATTAATAATTTAGAGGTATCAGATATTGGTAAGAATATTGATTATACTGCTTTAGAGGAAGCTATCCAATATGAAGATGAATATAGAATTGAGCAATTTTTAGGACTCAATGAAGAAGAGTTAAATGCAGGAAATAACAATAGAGAGTCAGCGCTAAGTGAACTTTATACCAAGTTATTGGAGTTGTATCATAATAATACCTGGAGTAAAGAAAATGTTGATCAGGCTATAACAGAGTATTTTACTTCTAGAGGAATGACAAAAGAGATACTAGTAGAAGCAAGAATAAAAGAGATATTAGATAATGCATTAGGTGACTATTTCTTTTATAGCGATTCTGTGACTTATTTAGTAGATGGTACAGGAAAGATTATGTATCAAGATGGTGTAGTGGATAGTTTGAATTTGATTAATGCTATTCAAAAAACCAATAATAGTGAGGCTAGTGGGGATAGTAGCAAATTTGTAGGTATTTATCCAGTTACTTTAAATAATGAAGTGTATTATTTATATAATGAAACGGCCATAGAACCTTTTTCACATACTGTTCATACAGACTTAGGTAATGTTCTAGGCTTTATTGCAGGTGCAGGTTTATTTATTTTAATCATTTTTAGATTAACTAGGGATAAGGTGGCTTATATTGAATATCTTTCAGAGTGCTTAGGAGAAATTTCAAAGGGTAATTTAAATTATAAAATAGAAGTAATAGGTGAAGATGAATTAGCGGAGGTGGCTCAATCTATCACTCACATGGAAAAAGAGTTAAAATATCAGATAGAAGCACAGATGCAAGCAGAAAAAAGTAAGAATGAACTTGTTACTAATGTAGCTCATGATCTTAGAACACCACTTACTTCTATTATAGGATATATTGGTTTAGTAAAAGATGGAGGGTTTCACGATAAAGAAGATCAAGTGAAGTACCTAGATATCGCCTATACTAAGGCTGAAAAATTAAAGGTATTAATTGAAGACCTTTTTGAACTAACTAAATTCCATCAACAAGCCATTAAATTAAAAAAAGAGAAAATTTCTTTGAGTAACTTAATGAATCAATTAATTGAGGAGCTCATGCCTTTAGCAAGTGATAAAAATATCGAGATAGAAACTTATATTGATAGTACAGGAACTACGGCAGAGGTAGATATTCAGAAGATGACAAGAGTATTTGAAAATCTTATTGAAAATGCCATTAAGTATAGTCCACAAGGAGAAGCTATATATGTGGAGCTCCGTGCTATAGGAGACAAAATTTACGTCGCAGTTAGTAATGCTTTTGAAAATATCTCACCAGAAGAGGTATCACTTTTCTTTGAACGCTTTTATAGAGCAGATAAATCTAGGAATAGCATGGCAGGAGGAAGTGGTTTAGGGCTAGCCATTGCTAAAAATATAGTAGAGTTACATGGTGGTGAAATAGGAGCGACTATTAATGAAGATTTAATTAGCTTTAAAATAGGATTACCTAGGACATAATAAAGGCACTATACATTGAAAGTAGTAATATAAACCATAATATGGGGCAATAAGCAAATGAGGTGATTAAATGGGGCAAGAAACAATACTCATAGTAGATGATGAAAAAGAAATAAGGGATTTAATAGAAATCTATTTGAAAAATGAGGGCTATATAGTAGAGAAAGCAGGGACAGGTCTAGAGGCACTGCAGTTAGTAGAGGAGAGACAGATAGACCTTATTATATTAGATGTTATGATGCCAGTAGTAAATGGGATAGATGCTTGCATCAAGATTAGAGAACAATATAATACGCCGATTATTATGCTTTCAGCTAAGGTAGAGGACATTGATAAAATATTAGGCCTTTCAGTTGGAGCAGATGATTACCTCGCAAAACCGTTTAATCCACTAGAGCTTATTGCTAGGGTAAAGGCTCAGCTTCGTCGATTTACTAAGTTAAATACGGCACATACAAGTAGTAAGGTTTTAGAGCAAGACGGATTAACGCTTAATTTAGAAACAGGTAAGGTGCATAAGAATGGAGAGGAAATTAATCTTACACCTACTGAATTAAGTATATTAAAACTTTTATGGATGAATAAAGGTATGGTGTTTAAAATAGAGACGATTTATGAACGTGTATGGGGTCAAGAGTATTTTGATAATAATAACACAGTGATGGTTCATATTAGGAAGCTAAGGGAGAAAATAGAAGAAAATCCTAGAACGCCTGATTATATTTACACGGTATGGGGTGTAGGCTATAAGTTTGGAGAATAGAAGGGATATAGAAGAGATGGACATTTTAGAAAGTCCATCTCTTTTATATCTTACAAGTGATGTTAAGATTGCGTCAAGAAACTGCATAATGGATTGACTGTATAAATAGAATCTATATAATATATAAAAATATAAAAAAGTTAGAAAGTAAGCTGGAGTAGGTCTGAGAATAAGGTTAGAAAGTACGGGGAAAGGGAGAAGAGAATAGATGAAGAAAGCAAAATTAATTTTTAAGATAGTGGGGTTATTTGCTTTAATAGGCACAATTTCAACAATTGTACTATTTTTAATGTGGAAACAAAATGAGATTATTAAAAGAGATGGTATACGTTTACCTTATTTAGATGATGTAACACGTTTTGAAGTACATTATCCTTATAATTGGGAAACTGCAAAAGGTAAGGTAAAGCAAGAAGATAAAAAGGGTATTTGTATCTATGTAAATGAGGATGAAAAGGAAACTATTTATTGTTATTATACTGATCAACCTATTGAATTAGAAAAAACAGATTCTGACAGTACAATTTTTGAAACCACAAATGGTTTAAGAGGCAACATGTTTATTAAGGAAGAAAATGAACGCAAAATTATAGATCTAGTATTTGAAGGTCAAAAATATGGTATACATATAGACGTATCTAAGCAAAATTGGCAGCAAAATGAGGATGCCATTATGAAGATAATGAAATCCTTTATAATTATTCAATAGCCCAAAAGTTCATATAAGGTGTTGAGTTATTTAATCTTAGAACATTAAGATGCTAATAAAGCGCCTATTTATACTTAAGTATTATATCATGCTTAGTGGGAGAAGCTGAGCAATTATGCACTGTGAGTTTAAAAAGGTTAAGATTTGCAGGTAATCAGAAGTTTGAGACCCTGCATTATTTTTTTGTTGAAAAGCAATGTTTTCTTATTTTAGAGATATTTATATTGAGAATATATCTAGCTATATTTATATGTTAGATTAGATAACATGGCTTTTAATAAAAAAACCATCTATAGACTTTGTAATATGGAATAGATGTAAATAGAAAATTAATTATTGTATTATTTAAGAGGGTAAAGCATTAATAGATAATAAAAATAATACTAGGTCATAACGATGAATTGAATGGGATTTTAAATATAGGAATAAATATTAATTAAATATAAAATATTATAAAAATATTGACTTACAATAAGAAAGGTAATATATTACGTACAAAGGTAATATATTACCTTTCTTATTTACTTAGGAGGAGTAGTATGGCAAAACAAGTAGCTATAGATATACAGGAGATAGGACCTAGTAAGTTTATATTCGCGGTACTTCATGTATTAGCTAATAAGATTCAAGGGGTTGCAGATAGAGGGCCGGGGGATATCAGCTTAAAGCAGTGGTTACTAGTCATTATGATTCTTCAATTTGAAGAAGAACCACCTACTTTAACTCAAGTTTCTGAAGCATTAGGAAGTTCGAGACAAAATGTAAAGCAGCTAGCCTTAAAGTTACTAGATAAAGGTCTTATAAAAATGGAAAAAGATTCAAATGATGCTAGGATCTTAAGACTAAGAGTATGTCCTAAGTGTTATGAATATTTCCAGGGAAAACTTGTATATCAAGAACATTTTCTAGAATTACTGTATAAAGACATACCAGAAGAAGAAATACAAGTGACAGCCCGATGCTTACAAAGACTATTAGAAAATATAATAAAAATGGAAGAGCTAGTAAATGGAGGTTATGAAATATGAAAACATTAGTGGTTTATGCATCAAAACATGGTGCAACAAAAGTAGGAGCAGAACGTATAGCAAAAGGACTTGAAGGTGAAGTACAGCTTGTTAGTATAAAGGATAAGAGTGATATTGTTTTAGATAACTATGAGAAAGTTATATTAGGTACACCTATTTATGCAGGAATGATTAATAAAGATATTAAAAGCTTTTGTGAAGCTCATATGGACATTTTAAAAACTAAAAAAGTAGCCCTTTATTTTTGCTGTATGGATTCTAGCCAAATAGAAAATTATCTTAAAAATAATTTCACAGAAGAATTTATTAAAAATTTAACTGCTGTAGAAAGTTGCGGAGGTGCCTTTTACTTTAAAAAAATGAATTTCTTTGAAAAATTTATTATAAAGAAAATAACAGAATCCAAAGAAAAGACAAAAGAAAATCCACCTAAAGTAGATACTAAAGTAGATATAGAGCTTTTTGATGAAGAAAGAATTAGCAAATTTACAACAGCACTTAATCAAGTATAGGAGCTTCTAGTTATTAATAAGGGGATAGAAATTATTATAACTATTAATACAACTATAAATTAGAAACATTAAAGTATAGTAAACATTATGGATATGAATTAAAGCATAAAGCTCCTACTCTAAGTATGGATTAGATGATTCAAGTTATTAGAGTGTTAGTAGTAAGCTACTGGAAAGAAAGATCAGGGGAGAAAATATGAAAAAAGGAATAAAAATTATTATTGGGGCAATTTGTGGTATAGTGATTATAGGAGGAGGTATTACAGTTGGGGTAACAAAAGATATTCCAGCAATGTGTAATACACCCGTTAACAAAATTAATATATCAGAGATCCCAGATGGAACCTATGAAGGGAAATTTGAATATAGCAGGTGGTTAAGTGAAGTCGAAGTGAAAGTTGAAGGTGGTAAGATTATAGCGATTGAAAGGCTATCAAATCCACTTATACCAGATGTAAGTAAAAATCTCTTTGAACAAATTATAGATAAGCAACAAGTAGATATAGACGCAGTATCTGGAGCCACAGCTACTTCTAAAGCCTACTTAAAGTCTGTAGAAATAGCTCTAAGCAAAACAAGAAATTAGTTCTATAACTAAACTTTCTATTATATATAGTTAAAAATAGGAGACCTTGCTAGTAAAATGAGAAGGTCTCCTATATGTATTTAATTCAAGATTTATATTGCTTTTTAGTCTGAGTATGTGACATACTCAAAAAGATACATTGTTAATAATATTCACAGAAACACACATGAGAGTAGTGCGTGGTAAAAAGATGAAGAAGTATGAAAGAATAGTATTTTACAGCAAATCTAAGGAGTAAATTAACAAAGAAGGGAAATGGTATGGGACAAAGAATAGATCTGACAACAGGTTCAATAACAGGAAAACTTATTAAATTAGCGATACCCATTATGGGGGTATCTTTTATTCAAACAGCATATAGTTTGATAGATATGATTTGGATAGGGAAGATAGGGAGTAATGCAGTAGCAGCTGTAGGAACAGCGGGATTTTTTACATGGTTAGCAGAAGCCTTTATTATGATTACAAAATTAGGTGTAAGCATTAAGGTTTCTCAAAGTATAGGCAGTAAAGATTATAAGAAAACAAAGAAGTATATTACTAGTGCACTGCAGATGAATACCATTCTAGCACTCTTATATGGTTTTTTCTTAATCTTATTTAATAAGCAACTTATAGATTTCTTTACTTTAGGGGATGCCGAGGTCATAAGTATGGCTAGAACATACCTAGTAACAGTTTCAGCAGCAATGCTATTTTTCTTTACTGGTCCAGTATTTAGTGGGATTTTTAATGGTTTAGGAGATAGTAAAACACCATTTATTATTAATACTATTGGTCTTATATTTAATATAGTATTCGATCCGGTTCTTATATTTGGATTGTTTGGTTTTCCTAAGCTAGGTGTATTAGGAGCAGCTCTTGCTACTGTTGTAGCTCAAATGGTAGTAACGTTATGTTTTATAATAGTGATTTTGAAAAGGAAACTAGATTATTTTGTTCTTAAGGTTTTTGCAAAACCAGATTGGCAAGTTATTAGAGAAATCACACATATAGGTTTACCAGGAGCTATTCAGAGTGGATTATTCACAGTTTTTTCGATGATTATTGGTCGTATTGTAGCACACTGGGGGCCAGTTCCTATTGCAGCACAAAAAATTGGCTCACAGATAGAATCTATCTCGTGGTTAACAGCAGGAGGATTTTCTACAGCTGTTGCTACTTATGTAGGCCAAAATTATGGTGCAGGTAAAAAGGAACGTATAGGTAAGGGTGTTAAAATTACAATGTTAATGGCTCTGAGTGTAGGATTATTCTCTACGGTACTGCTGATTTTTGGAAGGGAATTATTAATGAGAATTTTCGTTTCAGAGATAGAAACTATTAAGGTTGGTATGCAATATCTTCTCATATTAGGGTATTCTCAATTATTTATGTGTGTAGAAATTACAATAACAGGTGCATTTAATGGAATGGGTAGGACGTACTTACCTAATTTCACAAGTATACTATTAACAGGGGCACGCATACCATTAGCAATAATACTATGTAGACCATTAGGATTAGATGGTGTGTGGTGGAGTATAAGTATAACTAGTATTGTAAAAGGTATTGTTTTGGCAAGCACTTATCTGTATTTAAAACATAAGGATAAGTTAATAAGATTAGATAACAAGTTAATTATTTAAAAAGTGAACTCTTCTGCTTTATTAAATAGAAGCATCTTCACATTATAGTTTTTAAAAGACTATTTTATAAGGGACTATTTATAAAGTAGTAGAGTCTCTTTATTAAAAGAGAGAAGAAAAATGAGGGATAGATAGAAAGAATGAGGTATTAAGGAGTATAGTTATAGAATCCATTTATATTTCATAAAGAAACTCTAAAAAGTTTTAAAAAAGTGTTGACTTCTTATTAGTAATACTGTAATATTATACGAGTCGGCAGCGAAAAAAGCTGCTAATAAAAGGCATTAAGCCTTGATAAACAAACAACAAATGAACTTTGAAAACAAAATAGTAACTATAAACCAGTCGATTCATTACGTCTCTAAAAGAGATGAGAATCAGTACAACTTGTACTAAGTAAAATAGTCAGTAGTAGAGATACTACACGGACAAACTTTTATATGAGAGTTTGATCCTGGCTCAGGATGAACGCTGGCGGCGTGCTTAACACATGCAAGTCGAACGAAGTGATAGGAGCTTGCTCCTAGAACTTAGTGGCGGACGGGTGAGTAACGCGTGGGTAACCTGCCCTATGCAGGGGGATAACGTTTGGAAACGAACGCTAATACCGCATAAACTATCGGTAATCGCATGATTATTATAGTAAAGATTTATCGGCATAGGATGGACCCGCGTTGGATTAGCTAGTTGGTGAGATAACAGCCCACCAAGGCGACGATCCATAGCCGGCCTGAGAGGGTGAACGGCCACATTGGGACTGAGACACGGCCCAAACTCCTACGGGAGGCAGCAGTGGGGAATATTGCACAATGGGCGCAAGCCTGATGCAGCGACGCCGCGTGAAGGAAGAAGGTCTTCGGATTGTAAACTTCTATCAGCAGGGAAGAAAAAATGACGGTACCTGACTAAGAAGCTCCGGCTAACTACGTGCCAGCAGCCGCGGTAATACGTAGGGAGCGAGCGTTATCCGGATTTACTGGGTGTAAAGGGTGCGTAGGCGGTTTGTTAAGTCAGAAGTGAAATTTAGGGGCTCAACCTCTAAGCTGCTTCTGAAACTGATGAACTAGAGTGTGGGAGAGGAAAGTGGAATTCCGAGTGTAGCGGTGAAATGCGTAGAGATTCGGAGGAACACCAGTAGCGAAGGCGGCTTTCTGGACCATAACTGACGCTGAGGCACGAAAGCGTGGGGAGCAAACAGGATTAGATACCCTGGTAGTCCACGCTGTAAACGATGAATGCTAGGTGTCGGGGCTTACGGGTCTCGGTGCCGAAGTTAACACATTAAGCATTCCACCTGGGAAGTACGATCGCAAGATTGAAACTCAAAGGAATTGACGGGGACCCGCACAAGCGGTGGAGCATGTGGTTTAATTCGAAGCAACGCGAAGAACCTTACCTAAACTTGACATCCCGATGACCGAAGGGTAATGCCTTCTTTCCTAGCTTGCTAGGACATTGGTGACAGGTGGTGCATGGTTGTCGTCAGCTCGTGTCGTGAGATGTTGGGTTAAGTCCCGCAACGAGCGCAACCCCTATCTTTAGTAGCCAGCATTAAGTTGGGCACTCTAGAGAGACTGCCAGGGATAACTTGGAGGAAGGTGGGGATGACGTCAAATCATCATGCCCCTTATGTTTAGGGCTACACACGTGCTACAATGGCTGCTACAAAGGGAAGCGATCTCGCGAGAGTCAGCAAACCTCAAAAAAGCAGTCCCAGTTCGGATTGTAGTCTGCAACTCGACTACATGAAGTTGGAATCGCTAGTAATCGCGAATCAGAATGTCGCGGTGAATACGTTCCCGGGTCTTGTACACACCGCCCGTCACACCATGGGAGTTGGGGGGGCCCAACGCCGGTGACCCAACCCTTCGGGGAGGGAGCCGTCTAAGGCAAAACCAATAACTGGGGTGAAGTCGTAACAAGGTAGCCGTATCGGAAGGTGCGGCTGGATCACCTCCTTTCTAAGGATAGAAATCGTTGGTTTAGTAGTTACTATTTTGTTTTGAAAGTTTGTTTGTGAACGATATTTAACGATATGATAAATAGGCGTAAGCTCAGTGCTTACGCCTATTTTATTTGTTCCAAACTAGTATTTAATCAATGTAATTTTGGAGGCTTAGTTACTATGATCCGTAGTACCGTTCCCTAGGATACCTAGAGCATAATAACAAGACCTAGAAAAAGTATTCAGTTGACTATTTACCAGTAGGGAACTCATAAAATCAAACCATGTTAGGGGCCCGAATGACTTTATGCTTTGGTTAGTGTAAAAAGTTGAAGTAGTCGAATAAGATAGCTCACTTACTAACCAAGACTTACATGACTGCAAGGAGAGGAGCTGACTACAAAAGTAGCTGAGAGGTATCTCTTGGGGTGCTAAAAAGAAAAGGTTGTTAATTTAGTTTGAAATCTTATTTACTTCACTTATATATATGTGAGTAGAAGGGATTATCCCTAAATAAATTTTAAAATTCTTTTAGGGTAATGTTTAAAAACGGATGAGTAATTATCATCCTTATAGGAGTTAACGTTTTTGCGCGTTAGGATGAAAAATATATTAAAAATTTTTCTTATCATATTATAAAGAAGCAACAAGAAAGTCTATTTTGCTATACAAAGATATCTAATATAATGTAAAAAATAGGGGGATGAGAAAAATGAAGATAAAGGAAATATTTATTATATATCTTAGCATAAGCATAGGAGCATTAACAGGCTGCAATGTGCAAGAAAAAACATCTCAAGACATAACAGTTCAAGTTACGGAAGAAAAGACAATAGTAAAAGACGGAGATGGGATAGGGGCTAATAAAGCGTTAATTTCACAGGAACCTGATGCAGAGAAAAATGTTATCTTAAATCAGTTGGGATATTTGCCTAATGATATAAAAAAGGTTGTTTTTAGAGGTGAAAAAGTAGGGAAAAAGTTTAGCGTTATTTCAATAAATACTAATGAAATTGTGTATACAGGAGAAGTGGGTAATAAAATCTATAGCCCAGCAGCAGATGAGACTAATTATATAGGAGATTTTTCTGAAGTTACTAAGGAAGGTGTATATAAAATTATCACCGATACGTCAGGAGAATCTTATCAATTTAAAATAGGTCAAGGAATTTACAAAGAGGCGTTTGAAGATGCATTAAGGTTTTTTTATTTACAAAGATGTGGGCAGGATATTCCAAAGGAATATGGAGATACGTGGGCTCATCAGGCTTGTCATACTGAAATGGCAACAATATATGGTAGTGATAAAAAAATAGATGTTTCTGGAGGTTGGCATGATGCAGGTGATTATGGACGTTATGTGGTAGCAACGTCTAAAGCGGTAGCGGATTTGCTTTTGGCGTATGAAACTAATAAGGAAGCTTTTGATGATAATCTCAATATACCGGAAAGTGGAAATGGTATACCTGATGTATTAGATGAAGTTAGATATCAACTTGTATGGCTTTTAAAGATGCAGAACCAAGAGAATGGAGGAGTATATCATAAGGTGACAGGAGCTAACTTTCCAGGGTATATCATGCCACAGCTAGAAATATCAGACCTTATTGTTTGTCCAATTTCAACTACGGCTACCGGAGATTTTGCAGCTGTGATGGCTATGGGACATGAAGCTTATAAAGAAATAGATAGTGAACTAGCAGATGAATGTCTTAAGGCAGCACAAAAAGCATGGGTATATCTGGAGCAGGCTCCTAATAGTAATTTTAAAAATCCAACAGGCATTCTGACTGGTGAGTATGGAGATAGCGATGATTTAGATGAAAGACTATGGGGCGCAGTAGAGCTATTTAAAGTAACTAATGATGAAAAATATCATGATAAGATAAAAGGGATTGTAAAAGATATAAATAGACTTGATTGTAGATATGGCTGGCAAGGTGTGGCCGAATATGCTATTGATACTTATATTAATCTGCCAAATGCAGATGATGGAGTACTTCAGGTTTTAAAAGAGAATCTAAAGATGACAGGGGACTTTTTTCTTTCTGCAGCAAAACAAGATGGATATAATGTGTATAATAAACAGGATATATATTACTGGGGAAGTAATATGAATGTACTAAGTTTAGCGCTTCTTTATGCACATGCCAGTGAGATATTTGATGAACAGGAATATATAGAATATGCTAATGAACAGATCAATTATTGTTTTGGAAAAAATCCAATGGATATGTCTTATGTAACAGGATATGGAACAGTGTATCCTAAATTCCCTCACCATAGACCTTCTGTAGCCAAGGAAAAGACGATTCCAGGTATGATTGTAGGAGGACCTAATACAGGAAGAGAAGATAATATTGCTAAACAAGATTTAGGAGCAGCACCAGCTACTAAATGCTACATTGATAATAGAGAGAGTTACTCAACAAATGAAGTCGATATTTATTGGAATTCTACACTGATTTATGCATTGGCAAAATTAGGAAGAGTATAAGAAAAGTATAGGTTTTAATGTAATAATATTTTAATACTTAGGAAGTTAAGAACAATATTGTTATGTAAAAAAATAAACATATCATAAATGAGATATGTTTATTTTTAAATGAAATGATTGAATATAGGTTAGCTCGTTTATAATTTAAACAAAGAAAATAAAATCTAAGGAATTATTTTAAAAGATAAGATGTTCTTCTGTTAAAGGTGTGGTTTGAGAATTGATTTGGACAGCTTTGATAAGTTTAAAAAGTTCTCTTTTAGTATATTCTGTTTGACGATCAAAAGAGCGCATACTCATATAGCTAGCAAGCACACAAAGGGCTACTAAGGGTAAGAAGACTAGATCCATAAAAAGAGACTGAGGAGCTACAATTGTTAAAACAATAGCTGTCAGAAATAAAATCATCCCAATTATACATTCGATGTAGAATAAAGCCAATGTAATCGGATGAAATCGTTGTTCAATATGGATGATATGGTCATCTTCGGCATTCTTAGTTCCTATTGTAATAAGGTTGAAGCCACTTTTTTTATTAAGATTACTTTCTTGATGTAATACCTTATAAATTTCAAAATGTCCTTCGCCAACATTACTAATAAAGGGACAGTGCCTTTTATCAAATATGCTTTCTGTAGTTTGATTACTGAGAGTATTTTTAACCTCATCAAAGGATAAACAAGAGTATACTGTAAAAGTCCTAGAGGGTATAAATTTCATATAATTACCTCCTTTAAATAATGATTCTTCATAGTGAGATTATAACAGAAGTTAAGTGTGTTTTAGTGTTAAGATGTCATAAAGCTTGTAATAAGGGGTTTGGTACAAACTATCATAAAAGAGTATGCTATTAATATAAGTATAGTGCATAAAATATTGAATATATCTGTAAAAAGCATAATAATAAAATTAAAGGGAGAGACTATAGGAGGAAAGATATTGAATATTAGTGAAATAGCAAAGATAGCAGGCGTATCTAGTGCAACAGTATCTAGATATTTAAATAATGGGTATGTAAGTGAAGATAAAAAAGAGAAGATAAGAATGATTATAGAGCAAACAGGCTATGTTCCATCTTCTCAAGCTCAAATGTTAAGAACAAGAAAAACTAAGCTAATAGGTGTCATTTTACCTAAGATAAGTTCGGAAACGATTGGAAAGGTTGTTGATGGTATTAGTGAGAAGTTAGCCAGTTCAGGGTATCATATTATCCTTGCTAATACAGATAATAATATAGAACAGGAGTTGGAGTATTTAAATATCTTTAGAAATAATCAAGTAGATGGACTGATTTTTATTGCTACGATTATTAATAATAAACATAAAAAACTATTAAAGGAAATGCCCATACCAGTTGTCATTATCGGTCAAGAGTTAGAAGGATATTGCTGCGTTTATCATGACGATTATAATGCTGCTAAATCTTTGGTTAATGAAATAATTAGGGCGGGGTGCAAAAAGCTTGCTTATATTGGAGCACCCTCAAAGGATAAGGCGGCAGGATTAAGTAGAAAGAAAGCCTTTCTTGAAGCAATCGAGACTAATAGTGAAAAAGTAGAAGCTGTAGCCTTAGAAGAGGGACCATTTTCTATGGAATCAGGATATGAGCTGACGAAGAAGGTATTAGCAGGTCATCCAGAAATAGATGGTATTTTTTGTGCTACAGATACAATTGCAGTAGGTGCCATTGAGGCTATTAAAGAAGAGGGGAAAGCTATTCCGGAAGAAATCTCAATAGTAGGTATGGGAGATACTAAGCTTTCTAAGGTTGTTTCGCCAAAACTTACTACGGTGAAGTACTATTATAGGATCAGTGGAGTCGAAGGAGCAAGTATGCTACTAGATATGATTGAACAAAATCAAACATATAATAAGAAAATTAAATTGGGTTATGAAATAATTGGAAGAGAATCTGTAAAAATATAGTATTGCTAGGCAAAGTGCACAAATAAATAACGAGATTTTGTTTAAATAATTAGTTTATAAATACAGTAAAATACCGTATAATAAAACCAATATATGAAATCGATTTCACATATGCATTAATAATTATACAAGGTGGATTAAAATAATATTAGTTGGGATATTGTTCTGTTTAAAACAATATAATATGAAATCAATTTCACTATGACAGCAGGAGGACAACTATGGATTATAAACAAGCCGCCCTACAAGTTCTAGAAGGAATCGGGGGCAAGGACAATCTCGTATCAGGTGCACATTGCGCTACAAGATTACGTTTGGTATTAGCAGATAATAGTCGTTTGAATAAAAAGGCTATTGAAGAGGTGGATGGTGTAAAAGGTGTTTTTGAAGCACAAGGACAAGTACAAATTATTTTTGGGACAGGAATAGTTAATAAAGTCTTTGATGAGTTTTCAAAAGCGGCAAAAATAGAAACAGCCACAAAGGAAGAAGTGAAACAAGCAGCAACAGCTAAAATTAGTCCATTTAAACGTGCTATTAAAACGCTAGGTGATGTTTTCGTACCTATTATTCCAGCTATTGTAGCTAGTGGGTTGTTAATGGGACTATTAGAAGGTTTAGGTAAGGCATTTCCTGGCTTATCAGCCTCTGATACATTTACATTACTTTCATTGTTTGCTAATGCGGCTTTTGTTTTCCTGCCTATTTTAATTGCAATTAGTACAGCTAAAGTATTTGGTGGAAACTTATTTTTAGGTGCAGTTATTGGGATGATTATGATTCACCCAAACCTTATTAATGCATGGAATGTAGCAGGTATGGAGAGCATACCTCAGTTTTCAGTGTGGTTTGGTTTGTATGATATTGGACAAGTGGGATACCAAGGACATGTTATTCCGATTGTTATCTCTGTATGTTTTATGAGTAAGTTAGAGAAGAAACTGCATCAATTTGTACCAGAGGTAATTGATTTATTTGTAACACCACTTATAACAGTATTAGTAACAGGATATCTTGCTTTAACTGTAATAGGCCCGGTGTTTGCATTTGCTGAGAACTAGGTATTAGTAGGTGTACAGTGGCTTATTGCAATTCCATTTGGTATTGGTTCGCTTTTAATGGGTGGAGCATATGCTACAACAGTAGTATCAGGTGTTCATCACATGTATAATGTTATTGAAGCAGGAATGATTAGTGCAGATGGTATTAATACATGGATGCCAATTGCTTCAGCTGCGAACGTAGCACAAGGAGCAGCAGCACTTGCAGTAGCACTAAAAGTAAGAGATAAAAAAATTAAAGCACTGGCAATTCCAGCATCCTTATCAGCATTTCTAGGTATCACGGAGCCTGCAATCTTTGGGGTTAATATCCGTTATATGAAACCGTTTATTGCTGGTTCGATTGGTGGAGCGTGTGGAGCTTTAGTAGCTTCTATCTTTAATGTGGGAGCAACAGCTTATGGTGTAACAGGTGTATTCGGATTTTTGATAACAACTAATTCAGCTTTTGGCTATTTATTAACTTTAGTTGTATCTGCATCAGTAGCGTTCGTTATTTCTTGGGTGCTAGGAATAGATGAGAATAAATAGACAAAAATAAATAAGTATAGTATAGCTATAGACAGATTTCATTTTTGTTTTAAAAATATATAAGGACTGTCACATATCACATTCGATAGTGTCAGTCCTTTATAGTATGGGAAGGGGATTTAGACGGTGAATTCGACACATAAGGATTTAAAAAAAGTAATTAAGATAATAGAACAATTAGATGGACCTAGAGTAAAAAAAGATAAATGGAGATTAGGATTTCACTTAATGCCTCCAATAGGTTGGTTAAATGATCCTAATGGACTTTGTTATTTTAAGGGAAAGTATCATGTGTTTTTTCAATACTCCCCCTTTGACCCAAAAGGTGGTATTAAAGTCTGGGGACATTATACGAGCCCTAATTTAGTGGACTGGACATATGAGGGAACGCCTTTACTAGCGGACCAAGCAGAAGATTGCCATGGTGTATACTCAGGTAGTACATTTGTTGAAGATGATAAAGCATATATATATTACACAGGGAATGTAAAAAGATTAGGAGACTTCGACTATGACTATATAGGAAGAGAAGCAAATACCATGCTTGTTGAAACACAAGATATGAAATACTTTGAGCCAAAACAATGTATTATGACTAACAAAGATTATACTGAAAAAATGAGTTGCCATGTAAGAGATCCTAAAGTATGGAAAGAAGGAGACACCTACTATATGGTTCAAGGCGCTAGAACTAAAGAAGATAGGGGACAGGTCTTGGTTTTTGAATCAAAGGATAAGAAGAAGTGGAAGCTAATTAATGAGATAACCTCTGAGGAAAGATTCGGTTATATGTGGGAGTGCCCTGACTTATTTAAAGTGGATGGCACTACTATATTAAGTATTTCGCCACAAGGTGTAGAGAAGCAAGGATTTGAGTTTTGGAATGTTTATCAATCAGGTTACTATGTGATAGATGGAGATTTTAGAAGTACGTATAGTTTAAATAATTTTTGTGAGTTAGACAGAGGTTTTGATTTCTATGCACCTCAAACATTTCAAGATGAAAAGGGAAGAAGAATTCTAATTGGTTGGATGGGGTTACCGGATTGTGAACCTGAATATCATAACCCAACAATAGAAAAAGGATGGCAACATTGTTTAACAATACCAAGAGAGCTTCATTTTAAAGGAGGAAAGCTTTTTCAAAATCCTGTTAAGGAAATAGAAAGTTTAAGAAAACAATGTATTATTAATAATATAGAAGGAAAAGAAACATTATCGGCATATAGTTTAAGTGAGGTTATTGTAACGGATATTAATAGTGAAAGTGGTCTTAGCTTAATTATTAATGAAGATGTATCTCTAACTTTTGATGCAGCAGATGAGACCTTTACTTTAGAATTTTTAAATGCAACTGGAGCAGGTAGAACAAAACGTATAGTAAGCCTAAAAGAACTACGAAACTTACGTGTGTTTTGTGATTATTCAGCTCTTGAGATTTTTATAAATGAAGGACAAGAAGTATTTGCCACCAGGTATTACCCGGAACAAAGAAAAAATAGTATAGAGGTAACATGTTGTAAGGCAACTGTGGCAGTATGGGAACTAGGAGAGATGAAATATGATGAAGCGTAAATTAATTGCTATCGGAGAAGCTCTAATTGATTTTATCCCAGGGAAATCGGGAGTAGGAATTAAGAAAGTGGAAAGCTTTGCGCCTAAAGTAGGAGGGGCACCAGCTAATGTATGTGGAGCCTTTTCGAAATTAGGCGGAGACTCTATGATGCTTACAAAGTTAGGAAAAGATGCATTTGGTGATAAAATTATAGAAGAGTTAAGTGGCCATGGCATAGATGTAAGCAATATCTTGCGTACAACAGAAGCTAATACAGCCCTAGCGTTCGTATCTTTAGCAGAAGACGGAAATAGGGAGTTTTCGTTTTATCATAATCCAAGTGCGGACCTACTTTTAAAACCAGAGGAAATAAAAGCAGAATGGTTTAAAGAAAGTTTTGCTCTTCATTTTTGCTCAGTAGATTTAGTCCCTAGTTCAATGAAAGAAGCACACAAAAAAACAATAGATTTGGCTAGTAAATGCGGAGCATTAATAAGTTTTGATCCTAACATACGATTTCCACTATGGGAGAGTAAAGAAGCTCTTAGAGATACGATACTCGAATTTATTCCAAAAGCTAATATTCTAAAGATTTCAGATGAGGAATTAGAATTTATTACAGGTTATAAAACAATAGAGGATGCTAAGGATATTTTATTTGCGGGTGGAGTAAAGCTTGTTTTATTCACTAAAGGTGGAGATGGCGCTGAAGCTTATACATTAACTCAAAAAGTTAATGTACCATCTAATAAAGTAAAAGCAGTAGATACTACCGGTGCTGGTGATGGATTTATTGGAGCCTTTTTGTACAAATTAATGGAATCAGGAATTGATATAAATAATATAAGTGACTTAAGCAGAGACAATTTAATAGAATATCTACGTTTTGCTAATCGTTTTTGCGAGCATAGTGTATTAGTAGAAGGAGCAATAGCTTCTTACCCTGACCACCATCAAATGATGAAATATATGAAGTAGTATATTTAAAGAAAAGTAGAGACAGTGTTTATCTTTTTCTATTTACTTAGGAATAAAGCCCTTAGAAATCAAAATATAAAAAATGCAAAATAAATGAGAGACATCAGAGACAAATTAATATTTGTTAAAGAGGTCTCTCGTTTATTTTACATAAAATAAAAATAACCGTTTATAATAGCAACGGAAGAATTATAAAAGGAAAATTGACGATTAATTTTAAACAGATAGTATTTGGGGCCTGAAATAATTTTGTGTATATAAATAATAGATTTGATATTGAAAATATAATAAAATCTATAAGTGGTTTTACAATACAATTCCAGATAAGGATAGGAGATAGATATGAAGCTATCAAAGAAAATAGGGTTGATTTTAGTAAGTGGTATAATATTAGTAAATTCGTTACAAGCAAGTAATTTAAAGTGTCTAAGCCAAAATAATACGACAATGGTTCCATTTCGTGTAATAGGTGAAGATTTAGGAGCTAAAGTGAGCTTTGAACAGGCAAGCCAAACCATTACTTTATCTTACAGGGATACAAACATTGAATTAAAAGTAGGGAGTAAAAAGGCAACTGTAAACGGAGAAGAAAAAAATTTGCAAGTAGCACCTCAAGTAGTAGATGGAGTTACCTATGTACCTATTCGTTTTGTTGCAGAAGCATTAGGGGCAGAAGTTAATTATAAAAATGGTATTTTGGCCATTAACTTAGAAGGAAATGAAAAAGAGTGGAAACTAGAGACTATAGCAACAGGCATAAACACAAGTAGCGCTACTAATGGAAGTGGTTTTATAAATACAAGCAAGACGTTACTAGGGAAAAATGTTACAATGCTTACCATTAATATGAATGATCCTAAAGTAAAAGTAAAAATTGCCACAGCAGGTAATAAAGTAACAAGGGCAGCTGCCATTAAAGATATGGCAAATGGGGCAAAAGCTAGTATTAATGGAACCTATTTTGCAGCATATAATGGAGATGTACCGTTACCTGATGGAACTTTAGTAAGTAATGGAAGGGTTCTACACATTACTGATATTGGAGCTACTATAGGCTTCACTTCCGATAATAAGGTGTTAATTGATTTTGTTACTACTAGAGTCCAAGGATACATAAATGGGGAAGAAGCATGGACAAGCTATCGCGTAAATCGTCATACTGCGGATTCAAGTACAACAGTAATATATACACCAGAGTATGAAGGTAATATTACCTTACCTAGTGGATGGGCCGCAGTAGTATGTGTAGATGGGAAAGTAGCTAAGATGGTAACCCAAACAAGAACCGTCCCTAACAATGGTTTTATTCTTACTATGACGGAGAAGAGAAGTCAGAAGTTTAATGTAGGAGATAGCGTAGAATATAAAGTAAATTACTTACCTAAAAACACATCTTCAAAGGATTGGAATAATGTAATCTATGCACTAAGTGCAGGACCAAGCTTAATGATTGATGGAAAAATCACAGGAAATCCTTCTGATGAAAATTTTACGGAAGCTAAAATTCTTACTCAAGTAGCTCGTCGAAGTTTTATTGGTACTACAAAAGATAATCAGCTTATAATAGGTACAGTATCAGCAAGTGTAAGTGAACTTAAAAATATAGTTAAAGAAATGGGGCTTGTAAGTGCTATGTGTTTGGATGGAGGTGCTTCTTCAGGGTTATATTATAATGGGAGCTACTTATCTTCACCTGGTCGGAATGTAAATAACTGTATTAATTTCTATTATAACTAAGTGAATGTTTAAGAGAAAGTATCAGTATCAAGAAGTAGATATCATACTACCTCGACGCAAGGTCAAAGTAGAGACTATGACTGAGAGGCATTATTGGTATAGGAGGATAACGTTGTAAATGCGTAACAATATCAGTAGAGGTATTGGAGTAATAAGTAAGGTAACATAAAAAGGAGGTTGTGCTACATAGCACAACCTCCTTTTTATGTTAATGATGATTTAGCTACTGTACTACGTCTAAAGAAGATTATCTAGATAATCTATTTCAAGAAATAATAGGAAGGAAATTAGTAAATGATAACTAAAAAATAGCCTATTTTATAGTTAAGGAATAGCATTTTAATGAATATAGAGTAAATATAAAAAATTAATTGACAAATTAAAAAAATCATAATATATTATACAGAATAAACATATATGTTTACTTGGAATTAAAGAAATGAAGATTTAGTTAGAGGATTAATTATTATAAAAAGGAGGATAAGAAATGTTCAACGTATTAAGCAAGCATGGAGTAGTGTGGAAAAAGGTAAGTATATTATTAAGTTTATCTTTAACTTTAGGGGGAGTGCTACTAATGTCTGGCTGTGAAAGCGAAGTAGCAAAAGAAAATAATAAAGATGCTCAAGTGGTAGAGCTTTTGAATGTTTCTTATGACCCTACCAGAGAACTGTATGTACAGGCAAACGAGGGTTTTAGCAAGTATTGGAGGGAAAAGACCGGTCAGGACGTCATAATTAATCAATCACATGGAGGTTCAGGTAAACAGGGGCGTTCGGTTATTGAAGGTTTAGAAGCAGATGTAGTAACCTTAGCGTTAGCTTATGATATAGATGCTATCAGTGATGCAGGGCTTATAGATAGTGAATGGCAAAAAGAGTTCGCAGATAATAGCTCACCATACACATCGACAATTGTATTTCTTGTGAGAAGAGGGAATCCAAAGGGGATTCAAGATTGGGATGATTTAATCAAGGAAGGGGTATCCGTTATTACACCAAATCCCAAGACTTCGGGTGGTGCAAGATGGAACTATTTAGCTGCCTGGGCATATGAGTTAGAACGTTCAGGAGGAGATGAAGAAGCAGCTAAGTCTTTTGTTAAAGAACTCTTTTCACATGTTGAAGTATTAGATTCTGGTGCTAGGGGGGCTACGACTACTTTTGTAGAGAGAGGTATAGGGGATGTTCTTCTTGCATGGGAAAATGAAGCCTTTTTATCTATAAATGAGCTAGGTGAAGATGAATTTGAAATTATTGTCCCTTCAATAAGTATTCTAGCTGAACCACCAGTAGCTATTGTAGATGAAGTAGTAGATAAAAGAGGTACAGGAGAAATTGCTAAGGCTTATTTAGAATATCTTTATACAGAAGAAGGCCAAGAGATTGTGGCTCAAAATTATTATAGGCCTACAAATAAGCAGATAGCAGAGAAATATAAGGAACGTTTTCCAGAGGTAAAAATGGTTACAGTAGATGAAGTATTTGGTGGTTGGCGGAATGCTCAGGAAAAGCATTTTAAAGATGGTGGTGTATTTGATGAGATTTACGAGATACAGCCTTAAAGTAATGAGTGTTAGAAGAGGAGCAAAGAAGAACTTGAGTTGACAGGAAACATGGAGAGGGGAAATTAAATGAAAAAAACAAGGGGAATCATACCCGGTTTTAAGTTAACTATGGGATTTACTTTAGCTTATTTAAGCTTGATTGTACTGATTCCTTTAGCAAGTGTGATACTAAAGAGCATGGGAATAGGGGTAGATGGTTTCTTAGATACAGTACTGAACCCGAGAGCCGTAGCAAGCTATAAAGTAAGCTTTAGTTGTGCTTTAACAGCAGCCTTGGTTAATAGTATATTTGGAATTATACTGGCATGGACATTAGTTAAGTATGATTTCCCTTTTAAAGCTTTTTTAGATGGCTGCATAGATTTACCTTTTGCTTTGCCCACAGCTGTTGCTGGTATTGCGCTGACTACCCTATATTCAGAAAATGGCTGGATAGGTAAATGCTTATATTCTTTAGGTATAAAAAGCTCTTTTTCAACCTTTGGCATTACTGTAGCACTTATATTTACAGGAATGCCCTTTGTGATAAGAACGGTGCAACCTATTTTAGAAAACTTAGACCCTCAGTATGAGGAAGCTGCTACTATGCTAGGGGCGAACGGCTTTACTACCTTTAGGAAGGTTATTTTGCCTGAACTTATGGCGCCACTTCTAACAGGATTCTCCTTAGCTTTTGCAAGAGGGATTGGAGAATATGGCAGTGTAGTATTTATTGCGGGGAATATGCCTATGAAAACAGAAATTGCGCCCTTACTTATTATGGCTAAGCTAGAGCAGTATGACTATGAGGGGGCTACATCTATTGCAGTTGTTATGTTAGGGTTATCTTTCTTAATGTTATTACTTATTAATGTAGTACAACATCACAATAATAAGATGATGAGGGGGTAAGAGCATGAAAAGGAATCAATGTATTTTAATCGGTATAAGTATAAGTTTTTTAGTACTTATGTTAGGTTTTCCTCTTGTACTTATTATAGTTGAAGCATTAAGTAAGGGTTTTGAAGCGTATGCACAGGTAGTTATAGACCCTAGTACAGTAGCAGCTATGAAGCTCACAGTATTAGCAACCTTGATAGCTGTTGGGCTAAACACCCTCTTCGGACTTATGGCTGCATGGGCTATTACTAAATTTAAATTTAAAGGAAAGAATCTACTAGTAAGTCTTATTGATTTACCTTTCGCTATCTCCCCGGTTATTGCAGGTTTAGTTTTTGTATTATCCTTTGGTCGAGGAGGTTTATTTTATTCTTTTTTAGATGCCTATAACCTAAAGATTATTTTTGCTATACCAGGAATTGTATTAGCTACCGTATTTGTTACCTTTCCTTTTGTGGCTAGAGAAATTATTCCCCTTATGGAGTCTCAAGGGAAAGATGAAGAAGAGGCGGCAGCAATGATGGGTGCTGGTGGATTTACTATCTTCACGAAAATTACTTTACCTAATATTAAATGGGGGCTTTTATATGGGATAGTCCTTTGCATGGCAAGAGCTATGGGAGAGTTTGGAGCAGTATCTGTTGTTTCTGGACACATTAGAGGAAAGACCAATACCCTACCTCTACACATTGAGATTTTATACAATGAATATCAATTTGCAGCTGCCTTTGCAGTAGCATCCATATTAGTGATTTTTGCTGTTATCATACTAATATTACGAAATCAAATTGAAAAAAGAAATAAAAAGGAGGGATAGAGGATGCACATAGAAGTAAAGGGGCTAAACAAGTCTTTTGGAAAATTTAATGCTTCTCAAAATGTCAGCTTTGCCATTGAGAAAGGAAAGCTCATTGGGCTTTTAGGGCCAAGTGGGAGTGGAAAGACAACGGTTTTAAGGATGATTGCAGGTCTCGAGGCACCTGATACAGGAGATATTATTATTAATGGCATAAGGGTGAATGATATTCAAGCTGGTAAAAGAGGAATTGGTTTTGTTTTTCAAAACTATGCTTTATTTAGGCATATGAGTGTCTATGAAAATATTGCTTTTGGTTTAAAATTACAAAAACTTTCTTTAGAAGAAATTAGAGAGCGTGTAGGAGAACTTATAGAGTTAATAGGGCTTAATGGGCTAGAGAAAAGATATCCGCATCAACTTTCGGGTGGACAAAGGCAAAGAGTGGCTTTTGCAAGAGCTATTGCACCAAGACCAGAATTACTTCTTTTAGATGAGCCTTTTGCAGCTATTGATGCTAAGGTGAGAAAAGAGCTAAGAAGTTGGTTAAAGGAAATGGTTAGGAAGCTTAGTATTACCAGTGTTTTTGTTACCCATGACCAGGAGGAAGCTGTAGAAATTGCAGATGAAATCATTGTTATGAATAAAGGGCAAGTAGAACAGATGGGAAGTCCTACAGTGATTTATAAGAATCCGAGAACGCCTTTTGTAGCGCAGTTTATTGGAGAATCTACTGTAATAGAAAATTACAGTAGGTTAAAGGGCTTTAATGAAGAAGTGCATGGTACTAAAGCTGTTGTAAGACCCGAGTTTGTGGAGGTATTTAAGGATAATAAGCAAATAGTAGCAGGATCGGCAGCGGAAGATGGCTACGTTAAGGCGATTGCTTTTAGGGGGAATAATCTGGAAATAACCGTTGTAGTGGGGGATTTAGAAATATCAGGTTATCGTTCCCTTGAAGAGGAGCCAGTTCAAATTGGTGAAAGGGTACATCTACTTGTGCATAAACTTTATTTATTTGATGAAGTAGCAACAAAGATTGTAGAAAATAAATTGAAATATGACGAAATGCCTATATTTATCTAAGATGACCAAGGGAGTTGAGTGATAGAAGATGGAATTTAGAAGATTAGAAACTGATGTAGTCATTATAGGTGGAGGAACTGCAGGGTGTTATGCAGCACTTACACTTGGAGAACAAAGCTCTTATAAGATACTTATACTGGAAAAAGCTAATATTGAAAGAAGTGGCTGCTTAGCTGCTGGAGTCAATGCACTAAATGCATATATAACAAAAGGACAAACACCACAAGACTATGTGAACTATGCAACAAAAGATGCAGCCGGTATAGTGAGAGAAGATTTATTATTTTCCATGTCTCAAAGACTAAATAAGGTAACTCGCAAGCTTGAAGCATTAGGTCTAGTTATTTTAAAGGATGAACAGGGGGAATATGTAGCAAGAGGAAATAGGAATATAAAGATAAATGGTGAAAATATAAAAAGCCTATTAGCAGATGCAGTCTACGCTTCAAAAAATGTGCAAGTATTAAATCAAGTGAATGCTATTGATTACAAGGTGGTGGATGGTAAAGTAGCAGGTGCTTATGCTATAGGAGTAGAAGAAGAAATTTTTTACCACATTAAAGCTAAAGTGGTGATTTGTGCAACAGGAGGTGCTTCAGGCATTTATAAACCTAATAACCCGGGGTTTTCAAGACATAAGATGTGGTATAGTCCTTTTAATACAGGAGCAGGTTATGCTATGGGCATTCGTGCTGGAGCAGAAATGACTACTTTCGAGATGCGTTTTATTGCACTACGTTGTAAGGATACAATATCACCTACAGGCACTATTGCGCAGGGACTTGGTGCAAAGCAGATTAATAGTTTAGGTGAGGTTTATGAAATACATTATGGGAATACTACGTCAGAAAGGGTATATGGGACTGTTAAGGAAAATGAGGCAGGAAGAGGGCCTTGCTATTTAAAGACAGAAGGTATTAGTGAGGGAGAAGAGCAAGAATTACTTAAAGCCTATCTTAATATGTCTCCTGCACAAACCTTAAAATGGATAGAAGGTGGCAAAGGACCTAGCAGGGAGAATGTAGAGATTGAAGGAACAGAACCTTATATTGTAGGTGGCCATACTGCAAGTGGATATTGGGTAGCAGAAGACAGGAGTACAACTTTATCAGGACTTTTTGCTGCGGGGGATGTAGCAGGTGGTTGCCCGCAAAAGTATGTGACGGGGGCACTTGCTGAAGGAGAAATAGCAGCTGAAGCTGCTATAGCATATATTGAGCGAGAGTATATGGAACAAGAGGGCGAAGAAAAAATGAATAATAGAAAAGAACCTCAAAGTGGAACTACACAAGATAATGATACTTTAAATGAAATAGATGAGGCGCTTCTAAAATATGAAGAGGTAAAAGGTTACATAGGTGAAAAAACTACCTTATATAAGGTAGAAGAGGTAGAAGAAGCTATGCAAAAAGTAATGGATACCTATGCAGGAGGCATTTCAGTAGGTTATCGTTACAATGAAAAACAGCTACTTAAGGCAAGAGATAAAATAAATGCTCTAGTAGAATTAAGCCGTACACTAAAGGTTAAGGACATGTATGAACTCATGAAGCTTTATGAGCTAATAGACAGACTTCAGGTGGCCCAGGTACTCATTGAGCATTTAAGAGTAAGAAAAGAAACAAGGTGGCATAGCTTTGCTGAGCATACAGATTACCCTGAGCAAGATGATAAATGGCTTAAATATGTGAACTCTAAAAAGGTAAATGGAAACATAGAGATAATACTAAGGGATTTAGTAAGGAGGAGTGAGCATTATGAGCATACAAATTAATGCAGATAAATGTACTAATTGTGGCATGTGCAGAAAGGTTTGTCCTGGAAATCTCCTAACAGAGAATGATAGGCATCAAACAATTATGAGATGCCCGGAAGATTGTTGGGGTTGTACTTCTTGTGTGAAGGCATGTAATTTCCAAGCCATTTCTTATTTTTTGGGAGCAGATATAGGAGGCTTAGGAAGTACTTTACAAACAAAAGAAGAAGGCGATTTACTCCATTGGATTATGAAGCATACAGATGAATCAGAACAAGTGATTACTATAAACAAAAAACAGGCAAATACCTATTAAGAGGGGGTTAAAAGATGGATCATTTAGATAGATTAGAAGCGCAGAGTATTTTTATTTTAAGAGAAGCATATAAAAAACTAGGTAAGTTGGGTATGCTTTGGTCAATAGGAAAAGACTCAACGGTATTACTTTGGTTAGCTAAAAAGGCTTTTTATGGTCACTGCCCATTTCCTTTTATTCATGTAGATACTACTTATAAGATTCCGGAAATGATAGCATATCGTGACCGTGTTGCAAAGGAAATGAATTTAGATTTAATCGTCCATACCAATAAAGCTGCTATAGAAGCGGGGATGGGACCAGATAAGGGAAGATTAGTATGTTGCAAGGCACTTAAAACAGAAGGCTTACAGCAGGTGGTGCATGTATATGGTTTTGAAGGATTAATAGTAGGTGTGAGACGTGATGAAGAAGGTTCAAGGTCAAAGGAACGTGTCTTTAGTGAAAGAAATAAAAATGATGAATGGGATTATACAAATCAACCTCCAGAATTATGGGACCAGTTCAAAACAGATTTCCCAAAAGGTAATCATATTCGTGTTCACCCCCTTCTGCACTGGAATGAGATTGATATATGGGAATATATCAAAAGAGAAAATATGCCTATTATAGATTTATATTTTGCTAAGAATGGTAAACGTTATCGTAGTTTAGGGTGTGCGCCTTGTACAGCACAAGTTGAATCAAGTGCTACCAACCTTGATGAAATCATAGAGGAGCTAAAAAATACTACCGTTAGTGAAAGAGCAGGTAGAGCTCAAGACCAAGAAGATTCTTATGCAATGCAGAAGCTTCGCAAGGATGGTTATATGTAGATAGGGTTTGATATCACGAGATAAGATACTGATATGTAGATAAAAGTTCCTAAGATATATGAAAGAGTGAAATGATGGAGGGGAATATATGAGTCAGATACCAAATAAAGAGGTACTTAAAATAGTTGTAGTAGGTCATGTGGATCATGGTAAGTCTACAGTAATTGGGAAACTGCTATATGATACAAAATCACTGCCTGAAGGGGCGGTTGAGAAAGTTAGAAAAATAGCTAAAGAAACTGGAAAGCCTTTTGAATATGCCTATTTACTAGATGCTTTTGAAGAGGAACAAAAGCAAGGAATAACCATTGATACCACACAAATACAGTTTCAAACAACTAAGAGGGATTATGTCATTATTGATGCACCAGGACATAAGGAGTTTCTAAAAAATATGATTTCAGGAGCTGCTAGTGCAGAAGCTGCACTTTTAGTAATAGATGCCAAAGAAGGTGTACAGGAGCAATCAAGACGACATGCTTATATGCTATCCTTGTTAGGCATAAAGAAGGTTTATGTCATTGTTAACAAAATGGATTTAGTAGATTATAAAGAAGAGGTATTTAATGTAATCCGTCAGGAAATGAGTACATTTTTAGGAGCTTTAGGTGTATATCCTTTAAAATATATTCCAATCTCAGCTTTTTATGGAGAAAATATCACTAGTCAATCAGATAAGATGCCTTGGTATAAAGGCACGCCTATTATAGAAGGCATTGATGCAATAGAAAGAGATAAAGGGATAGAAGATAAGCCACTTAGACTACCTATTCAAGATGTATATAAATTCGATGATAGACGAATCATTGCGGGGCGTATTGAAAGTGGTCAGTTAAAAGTAGGAGATAAGATTACTATTTATCCAGAGGGTAAAACAACACATATTAAAAGTATTGCATATTGGGCAGAGAGAGATCAAAAGGAACAAGGTTTTGCCGGTGAGTCTATTGGTATTATTGTTGAAGATGAATTCTTTAATAAAAGAGGAGAAATTATTACTCATGAAACAAATCCTCCTTTAGTAGCTGAAAGCTTCCGTGCAAGCATTTTTTGGATGGGAAAGGAACCACTTACTATAGGCAAAAAATATAAGATTAAATTAGCTACGGAAGAGATAGAAGGAGAAGTAAGTAGTATTATCAAAGTAATCGATGCCACTAGCTTAGATAGTAATGTGACGCATCAACAAGTAGAGTTAAATGGGGTAGCAGAAGTTATTATAAATACTAAAGAACCTGTAGTATTTGATGTTTTTAGGGAGAGTCCTGTAACAGGACGTTTTGTTATGGTGGATGGCTATGATGTAGCCGGCGGTGGTATCATCACCCAAAAAGAGGGCGAAACAGTTTCGTTTAGTATTTTTAGGGGGAATGGCTTAGAGGCTAGGACTGATATATTTGATGAATTTTACTATAGCATAGAGGACTATAACATAAAAAAGGCTACAAGTTATGGGCAGGTATATGAGATAGGGGATAGTATTCCTTTACAAAGTAAAAGCTTCAAGTATCCATCTTATTTTGATATATTAGTATTAAGAGATCATGTGGCTATAAGTATTAAAGAAGGAAAAGTAGTAGACATAGTATCTCTTCAAAACTATACTTATTCCGGCTATCCTGTAGTAAATGGTAGGGGCTTTGAGGTAAATGTACATTCAAATGAAGAATTGGCCCACTTTATAGGAACTTATAGTAAGGTACAAAATAAAGAAGCCGATGAAGAAGAAAGGCTTTCAGAGCAATGGCTGACTATAGAAACTTACAGAAGATTAGCGTGGGGAAGATAAGCTGTAGAAAAGATGACAAAATGGGGGCAAAAATAGTGAAACATTCAGAGATAGAAGCAGTTATCCAAAGTGTACAAAACTATAAAGAAAAGGTGAAAGAGGTATTAAATAAGAAAGAAGAGTTAAAGAATATTAAACCTCTCCTCGGTGGGATGGGTGTTTACGAACAACGTGAAAAAGGGACTTTTATGTTAAGAGTACGTATCCCAGCAGGTGTATGTGAAGTAAAATGGCTAAGAAGTATATATGAAATTGGTAAAGAAGTAGGTGTGAGACGTTTTCACCTTACCTCTAGACAAGATATTCAATATCATGGGCTTACCCTAGCGCAAACCATTGAAGTAAAGGAAGCATTACTGAAAGAAGGTTTAGTAACTAAAGGTGGAGGGGGCAATAGCCCTAGAAATATTGCTTGTTCACCACTTTCAGGAGTAGACTCTAAGGATATATTTGATGTCACCCCTTATGCACTAGCTAGTTGTGACTTTATCATGAAGATTATAGACTCTTTTCACTTACCTCGTAAGTTTAAAATTGCATTTGCAAGTAGTAAGGAGGATACCTCAAATACTACCGTGACTGACCTTGGATTTATGGCGATGGAAGAAGATGGACACAAGTATTTTAAGGTTTTTGTAGGTGGGGGACTTGGTAGAAATCCTAAACCAGGTATTGTGTTTGAAGAGAAGCTTGAGTTACAAGAAATACTTTATGTCATACAAGGACTTAAAGAGCTCTTTGAAGATTATGGGGATTATGAAAATCGTAATAAAGCAAGAATCCGATATATCGTAGAACGCTTAGGTGAAGAAGCATTTAAGGCTAAATTACATGATTATATTGATAAAGTAAAAGCCAGAGGGATAAATGAGCCAATTATTAATGAAATAACCTATAATAAAAAGGGGGCTCATCTAAGCATAAATAATGAAAGGCTCGTAAGCCAAAAGCAAGAAGGACTTTATGGTGTCTATGTACATCCCTTTGGTGGCTATTTAAGTGTAGAAGAATTAGGCAGAATAGTAGAAATGGCAGAAGCTGTGGAGGATGTGAAAATACGTCTGACAATGGATCAAGGATTTTATATGCTTAACTTGAATGGTGAAGAAGCAGAAAGGATATTGGCTAAAACTGAGACGTTAGGCTTAACAGATATTATGAGTAAGTTAGTAGCTTGTACAGGAGCCAATACCTGTCAGATTGGATTAGCTGCGTCAGAGGAGCTTGCAGGATCTATAAAGAAGAGGTTTGACAAGGTACCTAAAGAGGTGCAAGTTTGGCTACCAGCTATACATATTTCGGGTTGTCAAAGCTCTTGTAGTGCCCATCAAATTGCAGTACTAGGTTTCTGCGGTAGCAAAAAACGTATTAATGATGAAATAAAAACAGTATTTACACTTTCCATTAACGGTAGCAAAGGTCAAGCCGGTGCGAAGCTAGGTGAAGTAGTAGGAGATTTGTTAATGGAAGATATACCGGAATTTCTTGAGAAGTTAGCTATAGGATTAAAGAAGGGCGAGATAGAACTAGAAAAAGAAGTATTGAAGAAACAGTTTGGACCTAAAATAATGTAGATGATGGATGCTTGATTTAAAGTTCATTTAAATAATAGAAAGACTCTAATTAAGTAAAAAACAAAGATATGAGTTCTTGTTGAATATCATATCCTTGTTTTACTTTTTTATTTCTTCTATAATTCTTGGCTTTATAAAGGGTGAATCAACATATCTATAAAAAACTTATAAAAAATCGTTGACTTATGTAAGTAAATAGTGTACTATAATAAAAGTCGCCAGGAACAAATGGCGACCAAATAAAAGAAATACATGAATATCAAAGATGTGAAATGTATGAATTTTAATCGTACTTTGAAAAACAAATACTACAACAATTATAGATTTGTAAGTTATAGCAATATAACTTGCGCCTAACGATAAATGTACACGCATTGTATAATGCAAAAATGTTTGTCGGGGTGTAAAATCTACAATTTAACCGATATAGTCAGAAATGACTTAAAACATTCTTTGTTTTTATCAGAAATGATAATTAACAAGGCACCAATCATGTGAAAACATGATTAGACCGCTCAATAATGAGCAATAGGTCAAGCTACTAAGAGCGTAGAGTGGATGCCTTGGCACCGAGAGCCGATGAAGGACGTGATAAGCTGCGAAAAGCTACGGGGAGTTGCAAATAAACCTTGATCCGTAGATATCCGAATGGGGAAACCTGGCAGAGCAAACCTCTGTCATCCTATAGCCAATACATAACTATAGGAAGGGAACGAAGGGAACTGAAACATCTAAGTACCTTCAGGAGGAGAAAGAAACATCGATTTCCTAAGTAGCGGCGAGCGAAAGGGAAACAGGCCAAACCAGATTACTTGTAATCTGGGGTTGAGGACTGCGTCATGGCAAGAATGCGGATAGCTGAAGAGTCTGGAAAGTCTCATCAAAGAGGGTGATAATCCCGTAAGCGAAATCCAAGTGAAGCCTAGCAGTATCCAGAGTACCACGAGACACGAGAAACCTTGTGGGAAGCCGGGGGGACCACCCCCCAAGCCTAAATACTCCTCGGTGACCGATAGCGCATAGTACTGTGAAGGAAAGGTGAAAAGAACCCCGGGAGGGGAGTGAAAGAGAACCTGAAACTCTATGTTTACAAGCAGTGGAAGCGCCATATGATGCGCAACCGCGTACTTTTTGTAGAACGGTCCGGCGAGTTACTAGCTGTGGCAAGGTTAAGTACCAGGAGGTACGAAGCCGAAGGGAAACCAAGTCTGAATAGGGCGCCAAAATAGTCATTGTTAGTAGACCCGAAACCGGGTGACCTACCCATGTGCAGGATGAAGTTACCGTAAAAGGTAATGGAGGTCCGAACTCACATCTGTTGAAAAAGGTGGAGATGACGTGTGGGTAGCGGAGAAATTCCAATCGAACCCGGAGATAGCTGGTTCTCCTCGAAATAGCTTTAGGGCTAGCGTTGATAGGAGTCTAATGGAGGTAAAGCACTGAATTGCCTAGGGGGCCCACAAGCTTACCGAAGCATATCAAACTAAGAATGCCATCAAGATACCGTCAGCAGTCAGACTACGAGTGATAAGACACGTGGTCAAAAGGAAAACAGTCCAGACCATCAGCTAAGGTCCCCAAGTGTGTGTTAAGTGGAAAAGGATGTGAGATTTCGAAGACAACTAGGATGTTGGCTTAGAAGCAGCCACTCATTCAAAGAGTGCGTAATAGCTCACTAGTCGAGAGATCTTGCGCCGAAAATGTCCGGGGCTAAAACACACCACCGAAGCTATGGAATTCACAATAGTGGATTGGTAGAGGAGCGTTGTAACGACGCAGAAGCAGTACCGTAAGGAGCTGTGGAGTAATTACAAGTGAGAATGCCGGAATGAGTAGCGAGATACAAGTGAGAATCTTGTAGGCCGAATATCCAAGGTTTCCAGAGTAAAGCTGATCTGCTCTGGGTAAGTCGGGACCTAAGGCGAGGACGAAAGTCGTAGTCGATGGACAACTGGTTCATATTCCAGTACTACCTATTATCAGAACTGCAGGGACGCAGGAGGATAGGCAAACCCAGGAATGGTATCCTGGGCCAAGCACAAAGTCGCACCTAACAGGCAAATCCGTTAGGCGAGGATGAAGTGTGATGGGGATCGAAATAAAAGTAGAGAAGTTGCTGAATCCACACTGCCGAGAAAAGCTGCTATTGCGTGATAGGTACCCGTACCGTAAACCGACACAGGTGGATGAGGAGAGAATCCTAAGGCCGACGGGAGAAGCGTTGTTAAGGAACTCGGCAAAATGACCCCGTAACTTAGGGAGAAGGGGTGCCTACTTAGGTAGGCCGCAGAGAATAGGCCCAAGCAACTGTTTAACAAAAACACAGGTCTTTGCTAAACCGAAAGGTGATGTATAAGGGCTGACGCCTGCCCGGTGCTGGAAGGTTAAGGGGAGAGGTTAGTCTAAGGACGAAGCTTTGAACTTAAGCCCCAGTAAACGGCGGCCGTAACTATAACGGTCCTAAGGTAGCGAAATTCCTTGTCAGGTAAGTTCTGACCCGCACGAAAGGCGTAATGATTTGGGCACTGTCTCGACAGCGCACCCGGTGAAATTGTAGTACCAGTGAAGATGCTGGTTACCCGCGACAGGACGGAAAGACCCCGTGGAGCTTTACTGTAGCTTGATACTGAGGTTGGGTATTACATGTACAGGATAGGAGGGAGACTGAGAAATCTGGACGCCAGTCTAGGTGGAGTCGCCGGTGGGATACCTCTCTTGTAATACTTAACTTCTAACCATGGCCCGTTACCCGGGTCTGGGACAATGTCAGGTGGACAGTTTGACTGGGGCGGTCGCCTCCTAAAGAGTAACGGAGGCGCTCAAAGGTAACCTCAGAATGGTCGGAAACCATTCGAAGAGTGCAAAGGCATAAGGTTGCTTGACTGCGACACCGACGGGTGGAGCAGGTACGAAAGTAGGACTTAGTGATCCGGTGGTATGAAAGTGGGATTGCCATCGCTCAACGGATAAAAGCTACCCCGGGGATAACAGGCTTATCTCCCCCAAGAGTTCACATCGACGGGGAGGTTTGGCACCTCGATGTCGGCTCATCGCATCCTGGAGCTGAAGCAGGTTCCAAGGGTTGGGCTGTTCGCCCATTAAAGCGGTACGCGAGCTGGGTTCAGAACGTCGTGAGACAGTTCGGTCCCTATCCGTCGTGGGCGCAGGAAATTTGAGTGGAGCTGTCCTTAGTACGAGAGGACCGGGATGGACGGACCACTGGTGCATCTGTTGTCTTACCAAAGGCATAGCAGAGTAGCCAAGTCTGGATCTGATAAACGCTGAAGGCATCTAAGCGTGAAGCAGACCACAAGATAAGATTTCCCATCCGAAAGGAGTAAGACCCCTTAGAGACTATGAGGTAGATAGGTTGGAGCTGTAAGTGTAGTAATACATTGAGGTGACCAATACTAACGGTTCGAGGGTTTGACCTAGATAATGAAGGTTGAATAGTTGTAGTATTTGTTTTTGAAGGTATGAGAAGAGAGCACCCGAGAGGGTGTTTTTTTGTCACATAAAATATCTTCTATAAAGTGATCAATTTCGTTCCATAACTAATCGCTGTTTTATAGAGGCCGTTAAATTTAATGTTGAAAAACAGGTATTTTATTGCTTGATTGATACTAAAATAGTAAAATCATATCATACCAAATAGCACCACCATGAATTGACTCAGAAATACCATGGTTAACATAGCCAAACTGATTATAAAAGGGAATAAGATTTTCTTTACAAGTTAAAATAACACCTTTTCTTTTGGTAGATTTAGCATAATCAATCATATGATTCATAAGCTTAATAGCGATACCTTGATGACGATAATCGGGCATAATATCTAGTCCAAAGATTGTTTGATAGGTGCCTGAAGGTTTGTGTAAGTCTGCTTGTTTGAAAAGAATATCACTAATAGTAGGCTCATCAATAACGGCACCATTTATAAAACCTATGATTTGATTATAGTGTTCTGCTACAAAAAAACTTTCTTTAAAAGTAAGAAGACGTTGTTGGAACTGAGTTTTATTAGCAGCTTCGGTTTGAGGAAAACATGTACTTTCAACAAAAGTAATACGGTCTAAATCATCTAATTGGGCTTGTCTTATAATGATATTCATATCTATCTCCTAATATATTTTTGTTCTAGTATAGCATATATGAGTAGAGTGATGAATATGGATAATCAATAAGTTGGTAGTGAATGGTTAGCAAGCTAAGGAAATGAGAGATAAAGAATATCTAGCTCTAGATACTAGACTATAGTTTAGCCAGGGAGGATATGAAAAATATATTGACATACGTAAGTAAATACGATATAGTATATATGCGTTAAACAACAAAATATTTCTGGTGATAATGCGCTTAGGGGAAACACCCGTTTCCATTCCGAACACGTAGGTTAAGATCTAAGCGGCTGATGGTACTTGTTGGGTGACTGACTGGGAGAGTAAGTGGTTGCCAGATTTACGCGCGAGTGGCTCAGTTGGTAGAGCATCTCCTTGCCAAGGAGAGGGTCGCGGGTTCGAGTCCCGTCTCGCGCTTAAAAAAGGAGCTAACTGTATAGTTAGCTCCTTTTTATCTATAAACTATTAACACATAAATAAAAGATTGGTATAATAAAAAATAGTTATTCAATTGAGTCCTCATAGATAATAATAGATATCTATTATTATCTATGAAATACTATAGCGATATTTATTAAAAGAGCAGTTCTGATTATTTTTGCCAAAGAGATGAATAAATATAGTGATAGATAAGGAATAGAAAAATTAAGCTGTATTATAAATAGTAGTTATATCATTTATGGGGGAATATTATGGTAATAGAAACTAATATGTATAATCAATTTCTTGAAGTAAACAGCACTAAAAAAAATGAATTCTTAGTTGAAGTAAGTGAAATTGTAAATAGAAATATGAATATAGAAATAGCATGGGAAAAGCCATATAAAACTACTTATAGTAAGACATCAGAAAATATAGAGATGGAAACTACAAGTAGTATTAATGAGACATATTCTAATTACGGAATTCCTT
>NZ_CP132338.1:3655000-3722500 GCF_046529625.1 Cellulosilyticum sp. ST5 | reverse complement strand
GAAAGACCCCGTGGAGCTTTACTGTAGCTTGATACTGAGGTTGGGTATTACATGTACAGGATAGGAGGGAGACTGAGAAATCTGGACGCCAGTCTAGGTGGAGTCGCCGGTGGGATACCTCTCTTGTAATACTTAACTTCTAACCATGGCCCGTTACCCGGGTCTGGGACAATGTCAGGTGGACAGTTTGACTGGGGCGGTCGCCTCCTAAAGAGTAACGGAGGCGCTCAAAGGTAACCTCAGAATGGTCGGAAACCATTCGAAGAGTGCAAAGGCATAAGGTTGCTTGACTGCGACACCGACGGGTGGAGCAGGTACGAAAGTAGGACTTAGTGATCCGGTGGTATGAAAGTGGGATTGCCATCGCTCAACGGATAAAAGCTACCCCGGGGATAACAGGCTTATCTCCCCCAAGAGTTCACATCGACGGGGAGGTTTGGCACCTCGATGTCGGCTCATCGCATCCTGGAGCTGAAGCAGGTTCCAAGGGTTGGGCTGTTCGCCCATTAAAGCGGTACGCGAGCTGGGTTCAGAACGTCGTGAGACAGTTCGGTCCCTATCCGTCGTGGGCGCAGGAAATTTGAGTGGAGCTGTCCTTAGTACGAGAGGACCGGGATGGACGGACCACTGGTGCATCTGTTGTCTTACCAAAGGCATAGCAGAGTAGCCAAGTCTGGATCTGATAAACGCTGAAGGCATCTAAGCGTGAAGCAGACCACAAGATAAGATTTCCCATCCGAAAGGAGTAAGACCCCTTAGAGACTATGAGGTAGATAGGTTGGAGCTGTAAGCATGGTAACATGTTCAGGTGACCAATACTAACGGTTCGAGGGTTTGACCTAGATAAAACGGTTAAACAAGTTGTAGTATTTGTTTTTGAAGGTACGAGAGAACAAAGCACCCATGAGGGTGTTTTTTTTATACTTAGAAAGATTTAGTGGACACTTTATTTGATCTTTTTTATTATGTATCTGTTACATTTTCTGCAATAGGTTATTGTAATTTCTTTATTATATTTTTTTAATGAAGTAGTACACTTAATATAAAAAAGCTGATCAAAAGCTTAAATCAATATAGAAGAGAAGATAGATGTTAAGATTTAAGCAGGAATGATTTAAATATGACAACATGAGTATTAGACAAAGGAGAATCACGATGAGTGCATATATCAGTTTCAAGGATATAAAAAAGACTTATGAAATGGGAGAAGTACAAATTAATGCTGTAGATGGAGTGAGTTTTGATATTGACAAGGGAGAGTTTGTTATTATAGCAGGGAGTAGTGGGGCTGGAAAAAGCACAGTCCTTAATCTTTTAGGTGGAATGGATATTCCTACATCTGGGGAATTAATAGTAGATAATGTAAATATTAGTTGCTTTAATAAGAAACAACTTACAAATTATAGAAAGGATGATATTGGTTTCGTATTTCAATTTTATAACCTAGTTCAAAATCTAACAGTTAGAGAAAATGTAGAGTTAGCTACGCAGCTAATTAAGAATCCCTTAGATATAGAGGAAATTTTAGATGCAGTGGGCCTAAAGGAGCGTAAAAGCAACTTTCCTTCTCAACTCTCAGGAGGGGAACAACAAAGGGTAGCCATTGCAAGAGCTATTGCTAAAAATCCGAAGTTGTTACTTTGTGATGAACCAACAGGCGCATTAGATTATAACACCGGTAAAGCCGTTCTTAGTTTACTTCAAAAAATGTGCATGGAACTGCATATGACCGTAGTAGTTATTACTCATAATTTAGCTCTAACACCAATGGGAGATAAAGTTATATATATGAAGAATGGTAAAGTAGAGCGTATTATACTTAATCCTGAACCGACACCAGTAGAAAGGATTGAGTGGTAATGAGAAAGAGTGCATTAATTAAGGATACACTTCATGAAATTCGTAAATCTCTAGGACGCTTTTTTTCTATTATGGTCATTGTAGCTTTAGGGGTAGCATTTTTGGCAGGTATCAAGGTAAGTGCACCTATGATGAGGGATACAACAGAACAATACATGGACAATTATCACATGATGGATCTAACAGTGATGTCTACACTGGGAATAGAGGCAAGTGATATAGAAGCACTAGGTAAGTTAGGTGAAATAAAAAGTATAACGGGCAGCTATACAATAGATACTCTAGCAACTATAGAAGGTAGCCAAAAGGTAGTTAAAGTTCATAGTCTACAATCACTTTCACCAGAAGATGATAATTTTATTAATAAGCCAAGATTAATAGAAGGTAGGTGGCCTAGTGCTCCTAATGAGTGTTTAATTGATGGGACACAACTTACTAGATTGCCTCTTGAAATAGGGGATTCTATTACATTAAGTACCGGCACTGATGAAGACATAAGTGATGTTTTAGAAAACAATCAATACAAAGTAGTAGGGGTAATGAATTCTCCATATTATATGCACTTTGAAAGAGGTTCGGCAGAAATAGGAAATGGTAGTGTGTCTAGCTACATTTACATTCCAGAAGAAAATTTTAAGAGTGATATTTATACAGAACTGTTTATTACTTTAAAAGATACCGAACAGTTAGATAGCTATAGTGATGCTTATACTACTTTAATTGATGATTTTAAAGCTAAATTAGAACTTATCATGGAAGAAAGAGCAGCAGTTCGTTATGAGAAACTCTTAAGTGATGGAAAGGCAGATATCACAGGAGGAGAAGCAAAGTTATTAGAAGAAAAAGAAAAGGCTAATCAAGAGTTAGCGGATGCAGCTCTAGAAATTGAAAAAGCAGAACAAGAAATTACTAATAAAGAACAAGAGTTACAAGATGGAGAAGCGGCAGCAGAAAAAGGTTTTAAACAAGCAGAAAGAGCTATTAGTGAAGCTGAAACCGCCATCCAGGAGAAACAAAGAGAATACGAGGAAGGACTATCCCTTTTTAATTCTCAAAAAGAAACGATTCAAAAACAGTTAGATGAGGTTAAGTTAGCGCTAGATGTAGGTAATGAGGAGTTACAAGGGTTGGAAGCTACTTTACAAAGCGTGGAAGAAAAGTTACTAGCCTCAGAAGGAGCGGAAAAAGAAACTTTAGTCGAACAAAAGCAAACTATAGAATTGCAAATAGCAACTTTGGAGAAAGTATTAGAAACAAAAAAACAAGCCTATGATGAAGGTCTCTCAGAGTTTACAGTCAAGGAACAAGCCTTAATAGCTACTAAGGCTGCTTTAGAAAAAGGCAGGAATGAAATTACTAAGCAAAAAGCTGCACTAGAAAGTAAAAAAGCGACTACCTATAATCAGTTAACATTTGGAAAGCAACAATTAGAAGAAGCGAAAATCACTCTGCAAGAAGGAAAAGAAAAGTATGAGTCATCTAAGGCAGAAGCAGAAGAAAAGTTTAAAGAAGCTGAAAGTGAGTTAATAAAAGGGAAAGAACAACTAGAAAATCTAAAAGAGCCGAAAGTTTATGTACTAGGACGTGAAGCTAACTACGGTACCGCTAATTACAAAAATGCTGTAGATACAATTGAACGTATCGGACAAGTATTCCCTATATTTTTCTTCGTAGTAGCAGCTCTTGTATGCTTAACGACTATGACACGGATGGTGGATGAACAACGTATTACTATTGGAACTTATAAAGCTTTAGGGTATAGTTCATTTGCAATTATGAGTAAGTATATTTTATATGCAGGGATTGCAAGTGCTATTGGTAGTATATTAGGGATTATAGTTGGATTTAAACTTTTTCCTAATACTATTTATGGGGCTTATGGGATGATGTTTACCACACCACCTCTTATTGATAAGATTTATCCAGGTGAAGCCTTATCAGCAATTACGGCAATGATAGCATTAACGGTTTTGGCAGCAGTATTTACTACTATTAAAGAACTTAAAGAACAGCCATCAGAATTAATGAGACCTAAGGCGCCAGCTAATGGAAAACGTATTTTATTAGAACGTATTCCATTTATTTGGAAGAGAATGAACTTCTTTCAGAAGGTAGTAGCACGTAATATTTTTAGATACAAGAAGAAATTCTTCATGACTATTATTGGAATTGCTGGATGTACAGCACTACTTGTTGCTGGATTAGGATTAAAACAATCCATCATAAGTATTGTAGGAAGACAATATGGTGATATTTTTAGATATGATTTAGAAGTAACAGTTAAAGAAGGTAGAGCTGATAATATAGAGGGCGAGACTTATATTAAAAATTTCTTTGAGGTAAGCAAAGAAAATATTAAAGCAATTTATGGTGAAGAGCAACGAGAGACGACCTTGTTAACGATTCCTGACTTATCACACATATCAGAGTTTATTAATCTAAAAGAGAGAGAATCGCAAGAATCACTAACTTTAGAGGATAACGGTGTTATTATTTCAGAGAAGCTAGCTAAGCTTTTAAAGGTAGGAAAAGGAGATACTATTCAGTTTGAGAGCAGTGATTTAGTAATCTATGATGTAAAGGTTATCGGCATAACAGAAAATTATGTAGGACATTATATATATATGACAGAGGACTATGCAAAACAAATAAGAACAAACATACCGAGCGCTAATCAACTTTTAATTCATTTAGTAGATTCAAGTGGCAGAAATGAAGAAGCTATCTCAAATAAGTTAACACAAAATGAAAATGTTGTTTCATTTGCTTTTACTACTAAACACGCAGACAGCTTTAATAGTATGACATCTAGTTTAGATACAGTTGTTATTATTCTTATTGTATCAGCGGCGTTATTAGCTTTTGTTGTACTTTATAATCTAACAACTATTAATATTAGTGAACGTTATAGGGAGATAGCAACTATTAAAGTATTAGGATTTAATGATTATAAAGTATCACAATATATTTATAGAGAAAATATTATGCTGACATTAATGGGTTCATTGTTAGGATTGATATTAGGAAAGGCACTTTTTGTATTCATTATTGTAACAGCAGAAATGGAGGATTTAATGTTTGGTAGAGAGCTTTATGCTTCAAGTAATATCACAGCTATTGTTCTAACCTTTATTTTTGCTATGTTAGTGAATATTATTATGCATTTTAAGCTTCAAAAAATTGAAATGGTAGAGTCCCTTAAGTCAGTAGAATAAATTACTAGATTAAAAGTGTTAGTATGAGTATGATGAATAGCTTAACGTTTATATTTATAATAGAATATAACTAGATTATTATTAACACCTCTAGCAATTTCTATTAAGGTTTTGTACGATATAAATAAACTTTAAAGAAGGAATAATACTTTCTTTCGAAATCTTGTGTGAACAAATAGCCCTTAGCCCTTAGGTTAAGGGCTATAATAATATGTCCATCATCTAAGGTGGTCTCTAAATACGATAGAGTGGTAAAAAGAATATAGAAGAAAAAGGAGGTAGAAAAAACTATTAATCTAATGGAGAAAGGAAATAGTAAAATAATGAATTAAAATCATTAAATCTGTATACAATAAGTTTTGCCATTACTAACTAAACACTATTACAATAGAACTTTTTGAAACATATAATGTAAGACATAAAGAAAGATAAAAAAGTTGTAAAAAGGTGTTGACTTATGAAAGGTAATACTGTATTATTAAACGAGTCAGCGGTTGAAAAACCAAAGATAACAAATGAACTTTGAAAACAAAATAGTAACTATAAACCAGTCGATTCATTACGTCTCTAATAAGAGATGAGAATCAGTACAACTTGTACTAAGTAAAATAGTCAGTAGTAGAAATACTACACGGACAAACTTTTATATGAGAGTTTGATCCTGGCTCAGGATGAACGCTGGCGGCGTGCTTAACACATGCAAGTCGAACGAAGTGATAGGAGCTTGCTCCTAGAACTTAGTGGCGGACGGGTGAGTAACGCGTGGGTAACCTGCCCTATGCAGGGGGATAACGTTTGGAAACGAACGCTAATACCGCATAAACTATGGACAATCGCATGATTGTTATAGTAAAGATTTTATCGGCATAGGATGGACCCGCGTTGGATTAGCTAGTTGGTGAGATAACAGCCCACCAAGGCGACGATCCATAGCCGGCCTGAGAGGGTGAACGGCCACATTGGGACTGAGACACGGCCCAAACTCCTACGGGAGGCAGCAGTGGGGAATATTGCACAATGGGCGCAAGCCTGATGCAGCGACGCCGCGTGAAGGAAGAAGGTCTTCGGATTGTAAACTTCTATCAGCAGGGAAGAAAAAAATGACGGTACCTGACTAAGAAGCTCCGGCTAACTACGTGCCAGCAGCCGCGGTAATACGTAGGGAGCGAGCGTTATCCGGATTTACTGGGTGTAAAGGGTGCGTAGGCGGTTTGTTAAGTCAGAAGTGAAATTTAGGGGCTCAACCTCTAAGCTGCTTCTGAAACTGATGAACTAGAGTGTGGGAGAGGAAAGTGGAATTCCGAGTGTAGCGGTGAAATGCGTAGAGATTCGGAGGAACACCAGTAGCGAAGGCGGCTTTCTGGACCATAACTGACGCTGAGGCACGAAAGCGTGGGGAGCAAACAGGATTAGATACCCTGGTAGTCCACGCTGTAAACGATGAATGCTAGGTGTCGGGGCTTACGGGTCTCGGTGCCGAAGTTAACACATTAAGCATTCCACCTGGGAAGTACGATCGCAAGATTGAAACTCAAAGGAATTGACGGGGACCCGCACAAGCGGTGGAGCATGTGGTTTAATTCGAAGCAACGCGAAGAACCTTACCTAAACTTGACATCCCGATGACCGAAGGGTAATGCCTTCTTTCCTAGCTTGCTAGGACATTGGTGACAGGTGGTGCATGGTTGTCGTCAGCTCGTGTCGTGAGATGTTGGGTTAAGTCCCGCAACGAGCGCAACCCCTATCTTTAGTAGCCAGCATTAAGTTGGGCACTCTAGAGAGACTGCCAGGGATAACTTGGAGGAAGGTGGGGATGACGTCAAATCATCATGCCCCTTATGTTTAGGGCTACACACGTGCTACAATGGCTGCTACAAAGGGAAGCGATCTCGCGAGAGTCAGCAAACCTCAAAAAAGCAGTCCCAGTTCGGATTGTAGTCTGCAACTCGACTACATGAAGTTGGAATCGCTAGTAATCGCGAATCAGAATGTCGCGGTGAATACGTTCCCGGGTCTTGTACACACCGCCCGTCACACCATGGGAGTTGGGGGGGCCCAACGCCGGTGACCCAACCCTTCGGGGAGGGAGCCGTCTAAGGCAAAACCAATAACTGGGGTGAAGTCGTAACAAGGTAGCCGTATCGGAAGGTGCGGCTGGATCACCTCCTTTCTAAGGAATAAGAATTGCTGGTTTAATAGTTACTGTTTTGTTTTGAGAGTTCATCGCTAGATGTAACTATCAAAGCACCGAACCGAAGTGAAACGGCGGTGAGGTGTTGCTTAAGATCTAGTGTAAAATTGAATTCTAATAAATTTGTGGTGATGATGCGCTTAGGGGAAACACCCGTTTCCATTCCGAACACGTAGGTTAAGACCTAAGCGGCTGATGGTACTTGTCGGGAGACTGACTGGGAGAGTAAGTGGTTGCCACATTTATGGGGGTTTAGCTCAGTTGGGAGAGCACCTGCCTTGCACGCAGGGGGTCAAGGGTTCGAATCCCTTAATCTCCACTGTCCAAATAATGGACATGATTGTACTAAATGTACTACTTGTACTTTGAAAAACAAATACTACAACAATTATAGATTTGTAAGTTATAGCAATATAACTTGCGCCTAACGATAAATGTACACGCATTGTATAATGCAAAAATGTTTGTCAGGGTGTAAAATCTACAATTTAACCGATATAGTCAGAAATGACTTAAAACATTCTTTGTTTTTATCAGAAATGATAATTAACAAGGCACCAATCATGTGAAAACATGATTAGACCGCTCAATAATGAGCAATAGGTCAAGCTACTAAGAGCGTAGAGTGGATGCCTTGGCACCGAGAGCCGATGAAGGACGTGATAAGCTGCGAAAAGCTACGGGGAGTTGCAAATAAACCTTGATCCGTAGATATCCGAATGGGGAAACCTGGCAGAGCAAACCTCTGTCATCCTATAGCCAATACATAACTATAGGAAGGGAACGAAGGGAACTGAAACATCTAAGTACCTTCAGGAGGAGAAAGAAACATCGATTTCCTAAGTAGCGGCGAGCGAAAGGGAAACAGGCCAAACCAGATTACTTGTAATCTGGGGTTGAGGACTGCGTCATGGCAAGAATGCGGATAGCTGAAGAGTCTGGAAAGTCTCATCAAAGAGGGTGATAATCCCGTAAGCGAAATCCAAGTGAAGCCTAGCAGTATCCAGAGTACCACGAGACACGAGAAACCTTGTGGGAAGCCGGGGGGACCACCCCCCAAGCCTAAATACTCCTCGGTGACCGATAGCGCATAGTACTGTGAAGGAAAGGTGAAAAGAACCCCGGGAGGGGAGTGAAAGAGAACCTGAAACTCTATGTTTACAAGCAGTGGAAGCGCCATATGATGCGCAACCGCGTACTTTTTGTAGAACGGTCCGGCGAGTTACTAGCTGTGGCAAGGTTAAGTACCAGGAGGTACGAAGCCGAAGGGAAACCAAGTCTGAATAGGGCGCCAAAATAGTCATTGTTAGTAGACCCGAAACCGGGTGACCTACCCATGTGCAGGATGAAGTTACCGTAAAAGGTAATGGAGGTCCGAACTCACATCTGTTGAAAAAGGTGGAGATGACGTGTGGGTAGCGGAGAAATTCCAATCGAACCCGGAGATAGCTGGTTCTCCTCGAAATAGCTTTAGGGCTAGCGTTGATAGGAGTCTAATGGAGGTAAAGCACTGAATTGCCTAGGGGGCCCACAAGCTTACCGAAGCATATCAAACTAAGAATGCCATCAAGATACCGTCAGCAGTCAGACTACGAGTGATAAGACACGTGGTCAAAAGGAAAACAGTCCAGACCATCAGCTAAGGTCCCCAAGTGTGTGTTAAGTGGAAAAGGATGTGAGATTTCGAAGACAACTAGGATGTTGGCTTAGAAGCAGCCACTCATTCAAAGAGTGCGTAATAGCTCACTAGTCGAGAGATCTTGCGCCGAAAATGTCCGGGGCTAAAACACACCACCGAAGCTATGGAATTCACAATAGTGGATTGGTAGAGGAGCGTTGTAACGACGCAGAAGCAGTACCGTAAGGAGCTGTGGAGTAATTACAAGTGAGAATGCCGGAATGAGTAGCGAGATACAAGTGAGAATCTTGTAGGCCGAATATCCAAGGTTTCCAGAGTAAAGCTGATCTGCTCTGGGTAAGTCGGGACCTAAGGCGAGGACGAAAGTCGTAGTCGATGGACAACTGGTTCATATTCCAGTACTACCTATTATCAGAACTGCAGGGACGCAGGAGGATAGGCAAACCCAGGAATGGTATCCTGGGCCAAGCACAAAGTCGCACCTAACAGGCAAATCCGTTAGGCGAGGATGAAGTGTGATGGGGATCGAAATAAAAGTAGAGAAGTTGCTGAATCCACACTGCCGAGAAAAGCTGCTATTGCGTGATAGGTACCCGTACCGTAAACCGACACAGGTGGATGAGGAGAGAATCCTAAGGCCGACGGGAGAAGCGTTGTTAAGGAACTCGGCAAAATGACCCCGTAACTTAGGGAGAAGGGGTGCCTACTTAGGTAGGCCGCAGAGAATAGGCCCAAGCAACTGTTTAACAAAAACACAGGTCTTTGCTAAACCGAAAGGTGATGTATAAGGGCTGACGCCTGCCCGGTGCTGGAAGGTTAAGGGGAGAGGTTAGTCTAAGGACGAAGCTTTGAACTTAAGCCCCAGTAAACGGCGGCCGTAACTATAACGGTCCTAAGGTAGCGAAATTCCTTGTCAGGTAAGTTCTGACCCGCACGAAAGGCGTAATGATTTGGGCACTGTCTCGACAGCGCACCCGGTGAAATTGTAGTACCAGTGAAGATGCTGGTTACCCGCGACAGGACGGAAAGACCCCGTGGAGCTTTACTGTAGCTTGATACTGAGGTTGGGTATTACATGTACAGGATAGGAGGGAGACTGAGAAATCTGGACGCCAGTCTAGGTGGAGTCGCCGGTGGGATACCTCTCTTGTAATACTTAACTTCTAACCATGGCCCGTTACCCGGGTCTGGGACAATGTCAGGTGGACAGTTTGACTGGGGCGGTCGCCTCCTAAAGAGTAACGGAGGCGCTCAAAGGTAACCTCAGAATGGTCGGAAACCATTCGAAGAGTGCAAAGGCATAAGGTTGCTTGACTGCGACACCGACGGGTGGAGCAGGTACGAAAGTAGGACTTAGTGATCCGGTGGTATGAAAGTGGGATTGCCATCGCTCAACGGATAAAAGCTACCCCGGGGATAACAGGCTTATCTCCCCCAAGAGTTCACATCGACGGGGAGGTTTGGCACCTCGATGTCGGCTCATCGCATCCTGGAGCTGAAGCAGGTTCCAAGGGTTGGGCTGTTCGCCCATTAAAGCGGTACGCGAGCTGGGTTCAGAACGTCGTGAGACAGTTCGGTCCCTATCCGTCGTGGGCGCAGGAAATTTGAGTGGAGCTGTCCTTAGTACGAGAGGACCGGGATGGACGGACCACTGGTGCATCTGTTGTCATACCAATGGCATAGCAGAGTAGCCAAGTCTGGATCTGATAAACGCTGAAGGCATCTAAGCGTGAAGCAGACCACAAGATAAGATTTCCCATCCGAAAGGAGTAAGACCCCTTAGAGACTATGAGGTAGATAGGTTGGAGCTGTAAGTGTAGTAATACATTAAGGTGACCAATACTAACGGTTCGAGGGTTTGACCTAGATAATAAAGGTTGAATAGTTGTAGTATTTGTTTTTGAAAGTATGAGAAGAGAGCACCCGAGAGGGTGTTTTTTTGCTATGTAAAATAATTAACAAAGAGAGAAGTTTATAGTATACTATTAGAAACATGTACTATATAGATGTTAAGATGACCGGTTACTAATATAAATAAGAATGGAAGTAAAATAAATTAAGGCAGGTAACTAATAATAAGAAAGTATATAAGGTAGGCGATACAAATGAGCAAAGCAGAAGAAAACAAACGAAGAAAGCAGGAAGCTTTGTTTAACACAGCTTTTGAGCTTTTTACTACAAAAGGTATTAATAATACGGCTATTAGTGATATTGTAGAAAAGGCGGGAGTAGCCAAAGGAACCTTCTATTTATATTTTAAGGACAAATATGATATTAGAGATAAGCTTATTGTAAGAAAGACAAGTTTTCTTTTTATGCAAGCTATTTCTAGATTAAGAGATAGTGGAGTGATAGATTTTGAAGGACAAGTACTTTTTGTTATTGATGATGTAATAGAGCAATTAAAGAAGGATAAAGTATTATTAAGAATGATTTCGAAAGATTTATCATGGGGGGTTTATAAGAAAGTTCTCTCAAAATCATTAAATGATGAGAATCAAGAGGAACTAAGTTACTACCATCTTTTCATGCAAAGCGCTAATAAACAAGATTTTAAATTTAAAGATGCAGAAATTACTTTATTTTTAATAATAGAGCTAGTAGGAAGCACAGCGTATAATTCTATATTATTTGAGCAACCGGTACAGATAGATGCTTTAAAACCTTATTTATATGAAAGTATTAGACAAATTATTAGATCTGGAAAAGCTTAAAAAAGGAAAATAACCTGATTATCTATAAGATAATTAGGTTATTTTTTTACACTTTAATTATTGACCAATAGTCAGTTTGGTGATAAAGTATCTTTAATGACTTTTGGTCATTAATTGAAGTGGTATAGATTATAAGGAGAAAAGGTTAATGTTGTACCAAATATTTTTAAAGAGGTGATTTTATGTATCAGTTTGGGAAATGGGTTAGTAAACATCGTGTATTAGTTATGATTATAGCTATCATTTTAGCTGTTCCGTCTGTTTTTGGACTTATTTATACAAGAACTAATTATGATATTCTGGCATATTTACCTGATGATGCAGAGTCTGTACAGGGACTTAAAGTAATTGATGAGGCTTTTGGATCAACGGGTATAGGTATGCTAGTTTTTGAGAATGCACCAGATAAGGAGATTGATAAGGTAGTAGAAAAGATTAAACACGTAGATGGAGTAGGATCTGTATTATGGTTAAGAGACTTGGTAGATAATGTTATTCCTGTTGAGATGTTACCAGATGAGTTGGCTGAAATGGTTTATAGAGATGAGTATACTTTAATAGCTATTAATCTAGAGGGTTCAACGGCAGAAGATAGGACTCTAGCAGCAGTAAATTCTATTGAACAAATTGTAGATGAAAGTAAGCAAGCATATAAGTTCAGCGGATTATCACCCATTATCTCAGATATGATTAATGTGGCCAATTCAGAGAAAGGATTGTATATATTACTTGCCGTTATTTTATCTACCATTGTACTGGCATTAGCTCTCAAGTCAGTTTTTATTCCAGTGATATTCTTAATCGGTATAGGTTTTGGTGTTTTATATAATATGGGAACTAATTATTTCTTGGGTGAGATATCTTATATTACTAAAGCTATAGCGGCAGTACTTCAATTAGGTGTAACAATGGATTTCTCTATTTTCTTGTTCCATAGATATGAAGAAGAGAGGGAAAGTTATGATCATATAGAAGCTATGGCAAGGGCAATTAAATATACTGCTACTTCTGTGTCTGCAGCAGCACTTACTACAATTGCTAGTTTCTTAGCACTAATTAGTATGAAACTCACCCTAGGTCAAGATATAGGAATTGTTATGGCAAAAGGTGTACTGTTAGGTGTGATTTGTACACTTACTATATTACCTTCACTAATCTTAATATTTGACCCACTTATTCATAAGTTTCAACATAAGACAATTTTACCAGAGTTTGATAAGTTTAGTGATGTCATAACAAAGAAACCTATTATTATGGTACTTATTGGATTGATACTTGTTATTCCGGCAGTATATGGTCAGATACATACTGAAGTCTACTATAAAGTAGATAGAGGTTTACCACAGGATATGAAGTCAATAGTAGCTTTAAATGAAATGAAAGATGTTTATGATATGCAAGCCACACATTTAGTGGCTATTAATGAAAATGTTCCAGAGTCAGATGCTAAGGAAATGATTAATCGTATTAAGGAAGTACCAGGTGTGAACTGGGTTATAGGTTATGAAGATATTGTGGGTCCAATGCTCCCAAAAGAAATGTTACCAGAAGAAGCTAAAGAAGTTTTCTATAATGGTGGATATGAAAGAATATTTATTAATTCTTCTTATGCTGTTGCAACAGATGAAGTTGCCGAACAAATGAAAGAGATTAAAGACATTATGAAAGAGTATGATCAAGATGCTTATATGGCAGGAGAGGCACCCTTAACAGATGATCTTATTAATATTTCTAATGTTGACTTTAAGAATGTTAACATTCTTTCTGTTTTAATTGTACTTATTATTATTGCAATATCCTTTAAATCTATTTCACTACCTATTATTTTAGTAGGAGTTATAGAATTAGCTATTTCTTGTAATATGGGTATTCCAGCTTATACAGGTACGGTTATATGTTTTATTTCTTCTATTGTTATAGGTTGTGTTCAATTAGGATCAACAGTAGATTATGCCATTCTTTTGACGAGTAGATTTAAAGAAGAATTAGCCGTAGCAGATGATAAGAAAGAAGCTATGAGGATAGCATTATCATCCACTGCTAAATCAATAGTAACGAGTGCCTTATCTTTCTTTGGTGCGACAGTAGGAGTGACAATGATCTCACGAATTGATATCATCTCATCTCTTACAGGTATGATGGCAAGAGGGGCATTAATTAGTATGGCAGTGATCTTATGTATTTTACCTTCAGTACTTTTAATATGCGAACCACTAATTCGTAAAACCACCTTTAAGTGGTGTGAAAATTAATAATAAATATAAGAGGGGTGTAAGTTATGAAATTAGCGAAAAGATGTGAAAAGGTTTTAATAATGAGTATGGTAGCTGCAATGATTGCACCATCTACCTTTGCAGCAACTAAAAATGAAATGGTATTTGTAACGGCAAACAGCCAAGGAGAAACACAAAAAATTATTGTAAGCAACCATCTTGAAGTTAATAATGAAACAGAAGTCAAGGATATTTCTGAACTTGAAAATATTATAAATTTAAAAGGGGATGAAGTACCTACTAAAGATGGTAACAATCTGACATGGCGGACAAATGGTAAGGATATTTACTATCAAGGAGAAACAACAAAAGCATTACCAGTAGAGACCGAGGTGACTTATGTATTAGATGGGAAAGAGATGGCACCTGAAGAATTAAGCGGTAAAAGTGGACATTTAAAAATAACAGTTAAACAAACTAATACAGTTAAAGCAAAAAAAATAATAGAAGGTAAAGAGCGTGAACTGTATGCACCATTTTATTCACTTGGTATGATTATGCTAGATGCAGATGTAATGCAGAATATAGAGATTACAAATGGTAAATTATTAAGTGATGGCTCTAGAAAAGCTGTAGTAGGGGTTATACTTCCTGGAATGTCAGAGAATTTAGGGAATAAAGGAATAGACCTAGTATCAGATACTATAGAAATAGAAGGAGATGTAGAAGAGTTTTATTTAGCACCTATTTACATTTCTACATCAGCTAATTTACCAGAACTTAGTGATATTAAAGGGTTAGAAGAATTTGATAATATGACCGAAAACCTTAATAAATTAGTCAGCTCAGGTAACCAATTAGTAAAGGGCTCAACTACACTTTTTAGTTCGATGAGTTTATTTAATACCAAGATAAAAGAATTCCAAAGTGGTATGAATAATTTTATTAATGGAGCAGGACAACTTACTTCTGGTATTAGTAGTTTGCAGGGAGGAGCCATAAAGTTAAACACAGGGGCTAATAGTTTATATGAAAATAGTGTAGCTTATGCGAATAAAGGAAAAGAGTTAGTAGCAGGCGTTGATAAACAGACAGCCGCTATCAATAGTTTAAATGATGCATTAGCTCAAGTTTTATCCACTTTGTCAGATGATTTACCTCAAAAGGCGGCTTTAACACAAATTAGTGGTGGAATGAGTCAATTAAAAGAAAGTTCAATGACCCTTGGTACAGGTCTTAGTTCGTATATCAATAAAGCTAACGATTTAGCAGTAGGTGCAAAAGCTTTAGAAGATGGTAGTAAAAGTTTGGTAGAAGGACTTAATTCAGCAGTGGAAGGAACTAAAACACTTGAACAAGGAAGTGGAAAGCTAACAAGTGGAATGAATTCCTTAGTAGATGCAACTGGTCAGTTAGAAGAGGGAGCAAAAACATTAGCTACTGGCATGAATGAATTCAATAAGGAAGGAATATTAAAATTAAAGGAGGGAGTATCAGATAAGCTTAATAGTTTAAGTGAATTTCTAGAGATTAAAGATGCCTTAGTAGAAATAGCTAAAGACTATACAACCTTTACTGGAAATAATGAAGCCAATGATAGTAAGGTAGAATTTGTTGTTAAAATTGAAGGAGTGGATAGAATGGTAGTAGAGGATAAAACTACGAATATAGCTGCAAATGAAACTAAGGTTTCTGTAGAAAAGAAAGGGTTCTTAGAGAGTATTAAAGAATGGGTTAAAGAAAGCTTAGCATAGAATAAGGAAAGATAGGATTAGACTGTTGGAATCAACAAGTAATCCTATCTTTTTTTAGTTTAGTTTGTGTAACAAGGTAGAGTGAAGGAGTCAATGATGTATGATAAGATATAACCTATAGACAGCTTTTTCATGATAGACAATGCCATAGAAAGGGTAGAATCTACTAAGTGAGATATGTATATAATAGATTCTTTTTATAGTAGACTAAATCATGAAATCCATGAGCTTTGAACAGTAATTTCCCAAGTGGAATTCATATAGGTAATAGTTGAATTATTGTAACCAATAGAGCCTAGCCCACTACGCCATTTAGAGGCATTAAATGTGAAGGTGGAATCATTTTCAATAGGCGTATCTTCTATATTAATGAGGATGCCATTAGGAAAGTAGAGTTGGTCTTCTAAGATGTAGCCATCTTTTTTTAAGTCTTCAAAAGTAGAGTCTATAATTTCTAATTCATATACATTTTTAAGCTTTTCCAACAAAAGAGTTTTTTCATAAGAGGTAATATTACACATTTTAGTAGTATCTATTGCTAAGATAGAAATTTCGTCGTTAAGTCCAGGATCTTCTTCATAGAGTTTATTGATGATGGACATATAGGCATTCACGATACTGTCTTGATTTATAGATGTAATTGAAGTACTACTTGAAGTAGAAGGAAGTAAAGGTTTGGTTGCTTCAACTAAATCGTAAAATCCTGATTTATGAACATCTTCGTTAGCATAAGGCTTAATAAGAGATAAAACCTGGTCAAGAGACGAATTACCTTTATAAGAAGAGTTTCTTAGAAGCATGCTATATTCAGCTACGGCAGCAGCAAAAGTAATATTGGTGTTAGATTGTGTTAGTGAAGGCGAAAACTTAGCAGAAAGTAAACGACTTTCATTAGAATCAGGAGCCTTATAACGAAGTTTGATAAGACCATATTCATCTGCTATGGGAATGGTAGTATCATCATAATAGTCAACTACTTTAGACTTGTTGGTAGTGCTAGCATTAGGCATAATTTCATATAATGCAGTGACATTATGACCGGCTCCAATTTCACCAGCATCTACAGAATCATTATCAAAATCCTCTTTATTAAGAAGCCTATTTTCATAGCCGATTAATCGATAAGATTCAACTTTATCTGGATTGAAATCAACTTGAATTTTAACATCTTTAGCGATAGTAAATAATGTACCTGTTAGTTGTTCACCTAATACCTTTTTTGCTTCTTGCAAAGAGTCAATATAAGCATAATTGCCATTACCATGATCAGCTAAACTTTCCATTTTATCATCTTTATAATTCCCCATACCTAATCCTAAAACAGATAAAAAAATCCCTTTTTCACGTTTTTTCTCAATAATTCTAATGAGATCAGATTCACTATTAGGACCGACATTAAAATCACCATCAGTTGCTAAAATAACTCTGTTATTACCATCTTTAATAAAGTGTTTTTCAGCTAATTCATAGGCCATGGCAATTCCTTCAGCACCAGCAGTAGAACCACCGGCTTCAAGGGACTCTAAAGCTTCATTAATAAGAGACTCATCATTACCAGCTACACCATCTAGGACAACTCCAGAGGCTCCGGCATATACAACAATAGAAATGCAATCACTTTCCTTAAGATTAGAGGTTAGGATATTAAAGGATTTCTTTAATAAGGGTAGTTTATTGGTATCAGACATAGAACCGGATACATCTAGTAAGAAGACTAAGTTACTAGGTGGAACTTCATCAGGCTGTAGATGTTTCCCTTGTAGTCCAATAAGAAGAAGTTGGCTAGATTCATTCCAAGGACAAGGCATCATTTCTTGGGAAAGTGAAAATGGAATATTGTCTGTAGGTTCAGGATAGATATAGTTAAAGTAATTTATAAGTTCCTCTGTACGAATAGCATCTACAGGAGGTAACTCTTGATTGGTAATAAACCGCCTAACGTTACTGTAGGAAGCTGTATCTACATCGATAGAAAAGGTGGAGAATGTTTCATCTATTGTTTTAATAAAAGGATTTTCTGTAAAGCTGTTATAGCTTTCAGAGTTAAAAACTATAGGAGCTGTTTCTTCGATATCAGCAGTTGCAGACTCAGCAGGTGCAAGATAAGATATAGAAGCATTAGGAGGCTGGCTAGTAGCTGAATGAGAGGAGCAGCCTGTCAGAGAAAGACCTAGAAGTAGAGTAAGTGGTAAATAGGGGGATCTTTGAATATTATTTAGTTTCATAGAAATAATCACCTCTTTTATTAATTAACTTATGATATATTAGACGTAAGTAGACTGAGTATGTTCCAATTATTCTGAAAATATATAAATAAAATTTAAGGAAGTGCTGTTTTTTAAATAGTGGTAAAGATACACTCTTTTAGAGAGAAGCCTTAGAATTGGTTGTTAAATAGGATAGGTTTAATTAGGGTATTTAGTGTAATATGAATAGCAATGCTTTTTTTGTAGCTATATACTGCATGAAAAATAAAAGCGATATTAAAAAAAATAAATAAAGTTGTTGACAGGAGGAGCGGTTTGAGTTATTATATTACTTGTCGCTGGGAAAAGGCGACAACAATTTTTGGCGGCGATGCGATTAGAGGAAACACCCGTTCCCATTCCGAACACGATGGTTAAGCTCTAAACGGCCGATGGTACTTGTCGGGAGACTGACTGGGAGAGTAGGTGGCTGCCAAATTTTTAATTAAAAAAATGGTGATGATAGATTTACTTAGTCGGAACTAAGTAAAAGTAATCTCTCAAAAGCAGAGTTAATTATAAATGAATGCGGGTGTAGTTCAATGGTAGAACTTCAGCCTTCCAAGCTGACTACGTGGGTTCGATTCCCATCACCCGCTCTAACAAGCAAAAAGCCATGAGGATATCTCATGGTTTTTTTGTTTTGCTCTTATTTATGTACTGGGAAAATATCTAGCTAGATTCTACATTAAATAAGGTTTATGAAGATTAGTAATTATTTGGCCAGAGGTATTAAAAGGCTATTTATGAATAAAAGTTGATGAACAGGGATTAAAAAGATTCGGCTATATTAGCTTCATTAGTGGTATATGTATTGGAAACAAGATTATTAACAAAATCCCAATCTACTATAAGATGCTTAATAACTTTGGTAGTAGAGTAATTATTTTTATCATTTAATACATGAGTACTAAGAGTCAGATAATTTAGCCCTCCATCTTTGGAACGGTAAAGTTCAGCGGATACATAGTTCACTTTTGCATTAGTAGAATTTAAACGAGAGTAAAGGAATAGAGCATTAGGGTCTTCTTCGATGCTTCTAGACACATCAGCTAAATTAAAATAAGCAAATTTAAAAGTAGTATCATATTTAGTTGCCCATGTGTTATCTTTTTCAACAAAGGGAATATCAATTTCAGAGTGAAAAATAACAGAAAAGCAAAAATAGAAGAGGATAATTTCACCGATCCATATAATCCAGAGAAAAATGCCTGTTATATTACTTCCTTTGGAAAGACCCCACGTTCCCACGCTGTTAACATAGCATATTGTTGACCAGAACTCAGAGGGATTTAAAAGAATATTTTTCATAGTAGAAAAGAAAGGCAGGGATTCACTAGAAGCAAATAGGTTGTAGATATACATAGCCCATTTGATGATAGTAACACCGATAAAACCAATTAAGATAGAAATAGTCCCGAAGATGGGTGAATGCATTTTTAAGACTTTGGCAACCTGACCTACAATACCACCTAGAATCATACCTGCCCCTACAGGTATTAAGAGATTCAAATAAATCAAAGGTATTTTATCCTCTAGCCATAAATAAGGCCAACTTAAAGCAGAACCTATAATTAAGGTGACTAATAAGACGGCTATAAAAGCCAGTGGTGAAAAGGTGTTTTTAACTTTATAATATTTTGTTTCCATTTAAAGCCCCCCAATAATATTTTATCTATTTAATAGTATCATGAGGATGCAAAAAAATCAAAATATTTAAAAATATTTTGATTTTTAGGGGAATATAGAGATTAAAGTAGAATATCTACATAAACACCTTTAAGTAGCTCGTATTCTGTACTAGTAAGTCGTACAGGAAGGGGCATAAGTTGCAGCACAGGATGTGCAATAGCATAAAGACGGTTACATTCTGTACAAGCTAAGGCATGAGGTGGAGAAGGTGGATAGATGTTATAAATATATCCCATACCTAAATCTATATCTTTAGGAGGATGAGCAGTGGTAATATCTAAAAGGATTTCAGCTAAAAGTTGCTCAGCAGTCTTCGGAGGATCTGGATAAGGAGATCTTGTTTTTATTGGTTTAGAAGGAGAGGATTCTTTGGATGAAGATATTATAGGACCAGTATCTTCGGTAGAGTTAACCATTTCAGTTGTCTTATTTATTATTTCAACTTTGTCTATTTCATTTATTGAATCTGCTTCAGGGTTTTCAATTACTTCTTCAGGAAAGCTTAAATAGGAAGTAGTTGAAGTAGGAAGAGCCGAATCATAAAGCTGCTTATTGATATCAGCTAATTCATTAGGGGTTAAATAAGTACGGCTAGAAAAATCTGTAGGAGGAACAAGTCCCTCAGCATGAGCCATAATATGATTACAGGTTTCGCAAGTTAATAGACCTAATTGCTTTAGCTTTTTTTCCCCTAGGAAGTTTGTAAGCTGTTGTAATTTATATTCAAAATGGGACATGATACAGAACCTCCTTAGTTATAATAATATATATATCGTACAATATTATAGGAAGTAAATAGGTATGTAGCATAAATATGAGTCATAATAATAAAAAAGTTTAATTAAATGAAATAATCAAATTATTATTTAGTTATTATACAAATTTAAAAAAGAAAATATATTAGAGTTGAAATATTAGGGAGTTAATAGTAAAATAACATATATATTAATGAGTTGTCGCCAAGTGGTAAGGCACCGGATTCTGATTCCGGCATTCGAAGGTTCGAATCCTTCCAGCTCAGCTAAAGATGGTCTATTAATGATAAAATTGATAGGCTATTTTTTATGCCGGAAAGGCCATGTTGAATGGATAAGAATTGATTATAAGATAAAACAAATAAATTTTAAAAAAGTTTAGGGAGTCCACTTTCTAGTTACATATAAAGTAATGTAAAAATAAAGTTTCAAGCCAGAGTCTTGAAGACTTAGCTCCTAGTAGGGTGCACCGGCCAAGACTTTAAGAGCTCCTCACTCATTGGTTTAAACTTTTACAGTTGCTAGCTAAAGCAGTATAAGAGGTTGTAATATACTGAGGAACTATATTATGCCCTTTTATAAGTTAGATACAAATGGAAAGGATATAAACCAAGAGCTGGAGAAATAGAAATGCCCTAGAAGTCTAATAGAACTTCTAGGGCATTTTTGCGTATTTTAGGCATTTAGTTTTCTATATTCAGAAGGGGTATAATTAACTTCTTTCTTAAAAGCTTTACTAAAATAGCTAATATCACTAAAACCTGTACGTTCGCAGATTTCTAAAATAGGGAGTTCCGTATCACGAAGTAAGGTAGTAGCAATTCTCATACGAAGTTGCATAAGGTAGCGATTGAGAGATATGTTTGTGTACTTCTTAAACTCTGATAATAAAGTTGTACGATTGGTGTTTAGTGTTTGAGTGAGCATAGAAATAGTAATCTTTTGGTCATAATGAGTTTGCAAATAATAAATAGTATCTAGGACTAACTGAGAACAGTGAGTACTAATACAACTAGCTTCTGTATAAGCAGTATTTTCTTCTGGTTTGATCAAAAAGAATAGAGTCTCTATAAGATAGGCTCTAGTCTTACAAGGCCAAAATGAAGAAGGTTGAATAGTGAGTTGCTCATTAATCCCTGATAATTTCTCTTGCAAGGTTAGTTTGTCAACAGTACTTAAAGAGAGAATTTTAGAGGTAATAGGGGTAGCCGTTTTAAAGTTATCTAAGTAAAATAGATCCTGTATTTCTGTAATAGATAAGCATTCAGGCTCATTACAACTGTTTAAGGTAAAACGTTCATTAATAACGCTGGGTTTAAAAAATACTACAGTAAACGTTTCCAGAGCAGTTTTAGAAATATTAATAGAATCTTTCTCATTAAGACAAAGCATGTAAGGACCTACTAGAATGAATTCACGGCCATTAAGCACAATATGATTCATACCTGCATCTAAGAATATAAGTTTATAATAGTCATTAGCTAGGTCTAATTTGAGATCTGCTAAGTCGTAAGATACACTTATGGGCATAGTATAATCTAAGTAATAGTTAAAGCCAATAGTAGATAAGTTCATAATGTTTCACTCTCCACTTTTATTATTTAGGTATACTATATTTTATATAATTCTTTAAGCAATGTAAATAAAATTGGGACAATTAGGCTTTTTAAAATAATTATTTATGAAAATAAAGTATTAATTATTGATAAATATGATTATTTAAAATACGGTATATATTAAGCGAGTTGGTTGGCAAATCATCTTTAGAAATAGTAAGTACATTATCAAATTCCTGGATTTTACCATAATTTTGCTCGAAAATAGGTAACGCATCATCAGTGTAGTGAGTAGGGATAATAATAGTCGGTTGAAGTTGCTCCATAAGCTTAAAGCCCTTTTCATTTTCTAAACTCATATCAGAATAACTGTTATCAAACTGCATGAAAGCGATGTCTACATGCCCTAAAGCTTTCAGTTGTTCATCAGTAAGAGTTGTTTGACCAATATCACCCATGTGAACAATACGAAGACCATCTACATCAGCTACTGTAAGAACATTTGATGGGAAATCGTCAATAGTATCTCCGGAGTGAGAAGAAGCAATGGTAAAAATCTTAAAAGATGTAGTATCTAAGCTAGTTACTTCACTTGTGAAATGAGGACAATCATTACTCTTAGTAAAATAAGAATCTGTATGATCTGGATGGCTGTGTGTGCTAATAATAGCTGCAGGTTTGATGTCAACTACATCTTTAGGTGGCATAGAAGTAGGGTCTAAGACAATAGACTCACCATTAGTTGAAGTAATAATATAAGAGTTATAAGGATAAGTAGAACTACCAGACACCGTTTGGATTTGTACTTTACCAGAGGTATTTTCAACTAATGGAAGAACAAGGGCAGGTTCTGACTCAATCGGTTCTTCAGAGTTAGCAGGAGCAGAGGCTTCTGGAGAAGCAGTAGCTTCTGCAGGAGTAGATGCAGGAGTTGAAGCTGAACCGGTATTAGAACATCCTGCTAAACAAAGTGTTAGAGAGAGTAAGATAAAACTTAATTTTTTTTTCATTGTAAAGTCTCCTTAAAAGAAATAATTTTTTGATAGTTTTACTTTAAACTTAAAAGGAGATTTATTGTATGAAAAATACTCAATGATATTTGTAAAATCATAAATAAATAGTTGGGAAATGTTTAAAAATAAATATAAAAAAGTAAAAAAAGGTGTTGACCTAAGTCAAAAGGTGTATTATAATGATTAAGCAATAAGTCATTATGGCTTATATGCCCGAGTGGCGGAACTGGCAGACGCACAGGACTTAAAATCCTGCGAGCTAACCCTCGTACCGGTTCGATTCCGGTCTCGGGCATACAATTTAATATGGAGAGATGGTCGAGTTGGTTTAAGGCACCGGTCTTGAAAACCGGCGAGGGTAACACCTCCCTGGGTTCGAATCCCAGTCTCTCCGTTTGATGAAAGAAGCATTTATAGCCGAATGGGTTTATAGATGCTTCTTTTTTGTCCAAATATAAACCACACATTTATAGAGTATAAGTTAAAAGTCATACTAATAAGCTAGATAGAAAATGGATGTACAAGAATGAACATTCTAATAAATCTGTTTAAATGTTATAGTATTAGGGAGATAACTGTAGTAGGCTAATCTACAGAGTAAATGGATAAGAAGATAAAGGTAGGAAAAGACCATGCAATCTTTTTTTAACAAAGTAATGAAGTGGTTATTGGTTTTGACTATAATCATGCAAGGTATAGCTTATGCCAATATAGATGATACAGAAGAAAATCTGTTGATTACGATGAAAACAGATAGCCCGATAGATGATTTTTCATGGAGTGAGGAAGGTCTTAAAGAAGTCGAAGAGATTATTAAGAGTTGTGGTAGTGGCGTATCGGTATTTTATAAAGATATACAATCTGGATATACATATACATATAATGAAAATCAAAAATACTTTATAGCAAGTATTATTAAAGCGCCTTACTGCATGTATGTTTATGATTTAGCATCTCAAGGAAAGTGTGATTTAAATAAGGTTTATACTTATGCGGCTAGACATAAAACTGATGGTACAGGAAAAATACAAGAAATGAAAATAGGAACGACATTTACTTTAAGACAACTTCTAGAATATGCTATTAAGTATAGTGATAATGTAGCCATGAGTATTATTAGAGAAAACTTTCCGGTACATGGTTATAAGGAATATGCTAAAAAACTAGGATTAAAGCATCCGGAAGATATTAAATATGCAACCAATGGAGATCTACTTGTTTCTGAAGCAGGTGTTTATATAGAAGCTATTTATAATTTCATAGAGACAAATTCGTATGGGGCTGAGCTAAGGAAGCTTATGTTATCAACTACTAATCCCATGATTGTATCTAAGTATCCAGTAGTAAGAAAATATGGTTGGGCGGATCAATCTTTTCATGATATGGCTATTGTTGAGGCACCTAGACCATATTTACTTTGTATTTTAACGAATCATGATGGTGACTTTGCAAGTTTTAAAAAGATTAGTCAAGTTATAGAAAAACAAGTACTTAATAATAACCTGGAGGCTACACCATCACCCTATGAAATAAATGTTAATAAAGAGAAGAAAGATATAGTAGGCTATGACATTGAAGGGAGTACTTATTTAAGTATAAGAGAAGTGGCTAGGGCTATAAATGATACAGCATCTCGTTTTTCTGTCATTTGGGATGAAAGTAAACAAGCAATTGTAATGAATTTAGGAGAAACATATAAATCATCAGAAGAAATAATGCATCATAAAACTTCTCAACAAGCTATTGCAACTCAATCTAAAGTATATATTAATGGCGAGGAGATTATGTTACCAACTTATAAGATTAATGGAATTACTTATTTTAAATTAAGAGACTTAGGAGACTTACTCCGTATTCAAATTAATTGGATAAAACAAGAGAATTGTATTAGTATAATAGGTTAATAATCTTCACAGAAAAATTATATTTTCAACACATAAACAACACAATGGGGGCGTAGTATACAAAGTGTAAAACTTCTTATTTAACCCTCAATAATATAAAGAAAAGGTCTTCTCGGCGTCACCCCACGGCAAAGAGAAGGCCTTTTCGTTTTATGGAAACTATGGGTTAACAAGTGACATTCGTAAATATTAATTATATGTAAATATTACTTAGGTAAAAGGATTTGTAAGTATAATAGGATGAGATAAAAAACATATATAGATTAAGATAATATTAATAAGTTATTTAAGCAAAGCTAAAAAGGAGGTTATGTAAGTGGGACAAGTTCCGGTAGTTCAAGTTACTCATTTATCTAAAGTTTTTACAAGAACAGTAAAAGCGGGGGAAGAAGGAAAAAAGAGTATTAAAAGTTTAGGAAAGCTTAAAACTAAAACAGAAGACTTCTTAGCTGTAAATGACATTAATTTTTCTGCTTATCAAGGGGAGGTTTACGGCATATTAGGACCTAATGGTGCCGGGAAAACCACTTTGCTTAGGATGTTAGGAGGAATTTTAACACCTACTTCAGGAGCCATTAAGGTTATGGAATATGATTATGAGACTCAGAGAGAATTAGCAAAAAAGAAGATAGGCTATTTATCAGGTAATACAAAGCTTTATGGGCGCTTATCGCCAAGAGAGTTGTTTAGAACCTTTGGGGAACTCTATGAAATGAGCAAAGAAGAAATAGAAAATGCTATTAATGAAGTGACAAATATTATGAACTTACATAGTTTCCTAGATAATCGTATAGAGAACTTATCAACGGGTCAAACACAGAGGGTTTCTATAGCAAGATGCTTATTACATTCTCCGGAAGTTTATATTTTTGATGAGCCTACTTTGGGATTAGATGTCTTAAGTAGCAAGGATATCATTGAGTTTATGAAAGGGGAAAGAGCAAAGGGGAAAACAGTCTTATATTCTACTCATTATATGGAAGAAGCAGAAACGCTGTGTGATCGTATTTTAATGCTTCATGAGGGTAAAATTATAGCAGAAGGTACACCAGACACTCTAAAACAGCAAACAGATGCAAGCAATTTAAGAGACGTATTTATTCACTTTGCTAAGGAAAGAGGGGTATTAGCATGAGAGCGCACATTGTCAAAAGTATCTTTAAGAAGGAAATGATAGATATACTAAGAGATAAGAAAACGCTGTTTATGACGGTGATTTTACCTATCCTTCTTTATCCTGTTTTAATTTTCTTAATGATGTATATCATGAATGCTTCTAGCACAAGCATGGCACAAAAGGAATTATCTATAGCTTTTAGCGAAGTTCCTAATAGTAGGGTTATGGAGAAAATAGAGGCTCTGACCAAAGAAGATGGTAAGCTTAAAATAGTAGAGGTGACGGATTACAAAAAAGCAATAGAAGATAAGAAGATATCAGCTTATGTAGAAGTGATACAGTCTGAGAAAGATGTAGATTATAAGATTTATGTGAATTCTTCGATTGAAGATGATAATGAGGCAGCTGATAGGATAGAAACAATTTTAAATGAACATAGAGAAGAATTAGTCAAAGAAGGTATTGTGGCAGCAGGGCTAGATGTAAAAGAGATTTTAGAGCCTATAAGCTATGAAGTTGTGGATGTGGCAGAAAAAGAACAGGTTGTAGGGTATTTTATAGGAATGTTCTTGCCCTTCATGCTGATTTTGGGAATTCTTACTGGGGCTGTATATCCAGCTATTGACATAATGGCGGGAGAAAAAGAAAGAGGGACTTTAGAGACTTTATTAACCTTGCCTATTACGAATTTAGAGCTTGTTATGGGTAAATATTTAGCAGTGGCTTTAAGTACGATTGTCACAGCTTTACTAAGTATCTTATCTATTTTATTTAGTGTAGTATTTATGTTTTTAAGCAATAAAGAGGCGCTAGTAGCTAATGATTTTAATTTTAATTTCAATTCATTAATTATACCGTTTATCATCACTTTAATTTGTCTTATTATTTTTTCTATGATTATTGCTGCTGTTAGTATGTGCGTCTGTTCTCTTGCAAAAAGCTTTAAAGAAGCTCAAAATGCTGTGACACCTATTATGCTTGCTGGAACAATTCTATCTTATAGCTCAATGATACCTAATCTAGAGCTAAATAGTGTAACAGCTAACATTCCGGTAGTTAATGTGGTGCTTCTGATTAAAAGTGTATTGACCTTTAGATATAATATCTCTTTAATGGCAATGGTAATGATTTCGAATATTGTCTTTGTGATATTATCAGTATGGCTACTTTCTAAGCTTTTTAATTCTGAAGAAGTGTTGTTTGGCAATGGTAAAGGTTTTTCTTTCTTAGAGAAAAGGTCAAACATTAAGCAAGGAACAATGCCTACAGTAAGTGATGGCATTATGGTTTATGCAGTAGCCTTATTGTTATACATATATATAGGATCATATATACAATTAAAGTTTGGACTTCCAGGATTATTAGGGAATCAAATTATTTTTATTATAGTACCCATTCTTTTGTCTATTTATATTAAGACAGATTTTAAAAAGGTCTATTCATTAAATATGCCTAGTATAAAAAGTGTATTAGGAGCTATAAGCCTTTGGGCAGGTATTTTTATTATAATGAATTTAATAAGTGCATTACTAATTTTTTTATTTCCTCAAAATCAAGAGGTGGCAGAAGGGTTAAGTGAAATAATAGTAATGAAGGAGCATTTTATTCTTAATTTACTTATTGTAGCAGTAGCGCCTGCTATAGGTGAAGAGATTTTATATAGAGGTTTTATCTTTAGTTCATTTAAAGGAGAAAAGTCTTATAAGAGAGCCATTATCATAAGTGGTGTATTATTTGGCTTGATGCATATAGACTTTATTAGAATTATTCCTACCACCTGTCTTGGAATTGCCTGCGCCTATGCAGTTTATAAATCTGGATCTATTTTTGTGGGGATGTTAATGCATTTCTTGAACAATGGGTTAGCAATAGCGAGCCAACATTTTGAAAATGGCATGGTAGCAGAGGTTTTCAAGTATTTAGAGATAGATTTTGGTGCATTACAAGTAAGTAATTTGCTAATCTTAATAGGAACGAGCTTAGCGCTAATCGTTATAGGTGTAGCACTGCTTAAATGGAGAAAACAAGAATTATCACATAAAGAATCACCAGTAGCTTAGTAGGTTAAGAATTTACCTATGATAGGTCCGGCTTCAGCAGCAGCTTTTAGGTCATTTTGATAATAAAGCTGAAAATAGTCTAAAGGAGAGAGTCCTAGCTGGAGGGTAGGATAAGTTCCTAAATGCCATAAAGGATGATGGGTGACATCAAAAACATAGTTACAAGTAGCTAAATAAAGAGGCTTCCCATTTTGGCCGTTATAATCATATAGGAGTTCTTCCTTGGTAAAAATACGGTAAGAAGTGGGAAGCTTAGTTTTTAGGTAATTAAGCTCATCTAAGAAAAGAGTTAGTAAGCTATAGTCTTGTAATTCGGTCAATAATTCCTCTGTTTGAGAAATTCCTTCCTTTAAGTGAGTGAGATTATGATGTATCTGCATAGAGATAAACCTCCTCTATAGGGTTATGTTTTATAAGAGTATATTCCATAAATTGTAAAAAGATTATGGGAATCTCATTAAAAGATTGAATTAAATACTGAATTGTGCAATAATTCTTAGTGTAGACAGGCTTAATTAAGGGGAAATGGCCTTATATGAGGAGGAGTGGGGATGAATTGTACACAGTGTGGTGCACCAATAAGAGACGATAGTGGTTTTTGTGACCAATGTGGTGCAAGAGTAGAACGCATGATTGAGAAGGATGAAGAAAGAGAACCAATCGAGCAGGAGATAGAATCTAAGCAAGGACTAGATTCTACTACGGTTATTAATATAAGCGAGGAACTAATAAGAGAAGCTGAGGAAAAGCTGAAAAGGGACCAACTTTTAAAGCAAGTAGCAGCTGAAAGGACAGCTAGACTAGAAAAGCAAGCGGAAGCACAACGCCCAGAGGATATGCAAAGGCAAGCATTAGAAGTGACTAAGGCAAAAAAAGATAATACTAGAAGAGTTCAAGAAGAGACACTCTCTAGAAGGACACCGGTTAGTAGAAGAAAGAGCAGAGAAATTGAGGAGGTACCTCATTCACTTTTGGGACTAGTGAAGATTTTGGTCAGAAATCCATTATTAGGAATAGATGAATTAGAGTTATACGCTGATAATAGGCGGACGATACAGGGTGTTATAGTGTTTGTTTTAGTAGGTTCAGCGATAACAGCCATTAGCTTTAATACAATTATAGCTAAGATTGTAAGTGGGCTTATTGGGTTATTTGGTAATTTTCTTTTACTTTTGGGAAGTGCCTACATTAGTGCATCTGATTCTGCTGCACTAGTGGAGGACATTATAGAAATGCCATTCGTTCAGGATTCAGGATTGCAGATTATTTTATATCCTATATTGTCGCATTTGATTTTAATTAGCTTAATTTGCATATTTGTAGTAGGCATTTTTAGAATCATTATAAAAAAGGGGATAGAACTCATAGATTGTCTGAGGTTGATGCTAACACCACTTGCTATTTTGCTAATAGGTAAAATAGGAGTGCTCTTATTAGGCTTTATAAGTGGGACGCTGGCTGCCTATTTTTATGTACTTATGATGTTTACAGTAGTAGTCATTACTATACTTCAATTTATTAACTTCTTTGGTAAGTCAGCTCTAATCATTTATAGTATGCCGCTTATTTACCTGATTAGTGCATTAATTAGAAATGGTATTATATTACAGATTATAAAGATGAGTATGGCCAGGTATGCATTATACTTCTAACAGAATAAAAGAGTGACTGTAAATAATATAGGAAGTGTGCTTGAAATGAAATACATAGATAAAACTTGGGATGATGAAGCAAAGACTGCAAGTTTTAGTAATAATTAATCATTACAATAGTTAAGGATGGTTTTAAGTTGAAGGAAGTATGCTTAATGCAAGAAAAACATAGAGAAAAGGCCACTCAATACCTTATAGAGTATTGAATGGCCTTATTTTTATCGAATAGGAATATGAAATGTTCCTTTTTTTTTGGTTTGTGAAACTAATTGACGACATAGCAACTTAGCAGTATAATATGCCATATAATAAATATATCATAAATTTTATAATAACATATAATTATTAAAAAGTCAATAGTTAAATTGAAAAAGGAGAGGAAATAATGGATAAATTCATATCTAGGTTGCCTGCACTTGCTGGAGAACAAAAAGGAGAAATTGTGGATTGCAATGATAAAACACAAGCGTATCATCTTGCTTTAAGTGAAAAAGATGCAGAAATGCTCATTGCTACTAAAAATGAAGTCCTGCGTAAAAACAGTCGTGTAGAGTTTGGCGGTAGTGTAATTAGCAAGCTCATCTTAGGTTTTTATGATTCACCGTATATTTCTCAACATAACTATGTAGAGACCATAGATGATTTAATTGAGACCTTTTATTATTATAAAAATGAAACACTAGATGAGATTTCAGATGATGATTTAATTCAATTGATGAGAGAATTATTTGATAAACGTTGTTATGGCTCCATTGAGCTTTTACAAAACAGGGAGTTAGAACGTATTTCACATAATGTTAAGTATGGTATATGGGATTTTGATAAAGTAGAAGCTTTAGAACCAGGGGAGGAAGAAGAGGATTATGAGTAAAGCTAAGAGTATGGAATTAGAAAAAACGTTTAATTTGCTTAAAACTCAATTTAGTCCCAGGCATTTCTTTGAAGAATTACTAGAAGCTTTACTAAAAAGGGAGGTGCTTAACAACTCGGAATTTGAAGTGGTTCAGCATCAGTTATTGGAACTTCTAGCTAAGCAAGTAAAGCGTTTTAATAAGGACAGTAGCAGTTCAATTAAAGTTGAAGTAGCAGAAGCATTAATGGATTCTATTTATTATACCTTAAGTATCTATTTCAAAAGTTTAGAAGACTTAGGATGTAGTGCTGATTTAATAAAAGACAAGGGAATAGAGGCATTATTTAATGAAGGCAAAATGTTGATTAATGAAAAAGTAGAGACGGCGAAAAAGTTATTGGAAGGTGTACAAAAAACCAAGCTTATAACAGTTAACTATGCTTATAATGATACGATTGACTATGGTTTACCTTTGTTCTTTAAAGCCTATGATCAAGACTTTTCAGCTCAAGATTCACCTGGTTCTATTGATTATTTTCTAAGCTATACTGAAAGGCAAGAAATTGTAGCAGATGGGGTTGAGTATCTAGAAAAATATTTAAGCTATCTTTATTTAGAAAATGTATTTTGTAGGTACTTTGATAATGAAGAGATAGAAGCGATTTTATATAGCTATGATAAGGATTATGAACATTTGCTATTCAATATTTTTGATTGTGTACTTATGAATTCCCTGGGAAATATTTTATTAAATAATAAAGTGGGTAATCTTCTCTTAAAGAAGGAGGAAGTAAAGTTATTACAAGATCAGCTTGAATCTTATAATTCAGAGGAGTTAGAGCGGACATTAAAAATGGCAGCAATACAGCTTTGTGAGGCGTTTCATATAGAGGAAACACCTTTACTAAGTTATATTTATAGGGCGATTTCAAAAACAAGTATTGATCTTAAACAAAAACTTGAACTTCAACAAGTACAACATATATTTTTACCACATTGTCCGAAACAAGCTCAAACCTACTATATAGATGGCGAGAAGATGGCAAATGAAAACTTTAAGGAGCTAACAGATGAAATTCGTCAGTGTAGTAAAGCGAAAGATAAAGTAAAATTGATTAAAGAGCACATACACAGTATGTATGACTTGATTGATGTACTTGAAGCAGAGTGTTTATTTGAAGAGGAATACCTTAAAGTATTTGAAGTATTAACCATAATGGAGATTAATTTATTAGTAAATAGTAAATCAGAGCTATGGGATAAAGAGGAAGAGTTAGGTCAAGTTCAAGTAGGGAGTTTGGAAGATACGATTCAAACGCTCATGGAACATCAAACAATAAAAGATGATCAAGCAGAGGATAAAAAGGAATGGCAACATTGGCTAGTAATTTATCTTAGGCAGCATTCACAAAAATAATTTTAAAAAAACTTATTGACCTTAACGTGGCGTCATAGTTTATGTTTATTTTAGGAGGTGAAATCATGGAGTATACCATTAATAAGTTATCGCAAATTGCCCACATAAGCACGAGAACTCTACGTTACTATCATGAGATAGGACTTTTAATGCCGGCAAGAGTCAATTCGTCAGGTTATCGTATTTATGGAGAGAAAGAAGTGGATACCTTGCAACAAATATTGTTTTTTAAGGAGTTAGGGTTAGACTTAGAGACAATTAAGCAAATTGTGATGGCTCCAGATTTTGATAGGCAAAAAGCACTATCGCAGCACTTAGATGCCCTCCTAAAAAGGCGTGAACAAATAGATAGACTGATACGCAATGTTACCCAAACTATGGGAGCCATGAAAGGAGAAATAACAATGACAGACGAGGAAAAATTCGAAGCCTTTAAAAAAGAGCTTATAGATGACAATGAAAAGAAATATGGAAAAGAAGTAAGAGAAAAGTATGGTGACGCAGTGATGGAAGGGACTAATGCCAAACTAAAACAAATGAATAAAAGCCAGTATGAAAATCTAGAAGCTTTGTCTCATGAGGTGAATATGGCTATTAAAGCTGCCTTTGAAACAGGAGATCCCAAAGGAGAGTTAGCAAAAAAGGCCTGTGAGCTTCATAAACAATGGATTTGTTGTTATTGGCCAGAAGGGACTTATACAAAAGAGGCTCATATTGGTCTTGCCAAAGGCTACGTAGATGACCCAAGATTCACAGCTTATTACGACAAAATTGCAGTAGGTGCTGCGCAGTTCTTATATGAAGCTATTTCTCATTACTATGGACAGGAATATTAATAGGGGTTGAATAACTTGCTAAGATGAAAAAGAATATAAAGTAAAAGGATGTAGGAAGTTAAAGATAAATATTACTTCTTTCTACGATGAATGGGGTGGTTGCATAATTAATCAATAAGATTAGTCGGGCGGCCGCCCGACTTTTATGCAGTGCGGCAATGCGACTAGCAAAGTTAGACTATATTTGTAGGTGAAAGCCCTATCTAGTAATAGCCAAAGATCCAGTAACGATCCAGTAACCAATCACTAACAATGCCAGAAATGTTAGGTCTGAAGCGAGGATGTAAAAAATAATAAGTTTATTATACAGAACTACAGATACACTAAAATTTGAATCTTAATCAGCATGTAAAATCAGGTCATTACTATGAAGCTTTTCTCATGGCTTGATTAATTAAATTTGAGCTACTCATAGCCTTTAGTTAGCTTCTTTTCGTTCCTATAGTAGCAGCAACACTAACACTAACTGCAGCAGCAGCAGTATTTATTGACTCTAATTTCTTTTCATAGGCGCGGATCTCATAATAAGTTTGTAAAAATTGTGGAACAGTCTGTATATTAGTTCCTCCGCCTTGAATCATACTCATTTCACCTTTTGATAGTTCATTAAATAAATTTAATGCGGATACTTTCATAAAAAACCTCCTTATTTTGATATATTATAAATCAAAATTAATATATCAGAATAGTTATAATTTTGTAAATGTTATTTTAATTTCAATTATACGTTACTATAGATAAATAGGTTTAGCGCCATAAACTGTGCTTGATAAACTAAATACCAAATTTTATAACTGAAAGCACTATTAAGGGGCGTTATAAGGACATAAGAATACATTTAATATAAAAATTTAGAAAGATTAATATTATAAAACAATTGGTTCCATAAAAATGATAAGAGGATAGGGGAGAAGAAGATAAAAAGGAAGAGAGTTTGATAAGCTATAATAACGATCTATTTGAAAAAATCAAGTATAAACAAATGAAAAGGATTCGCGGGAGAAACCATTTCAGTATTAGCTAATTTCATAAAGAATTTAAGAGAATAATATTAGATAAGTAATTTAGAATAAATAAATTAACTGAGCTAGATGGAAAAGATTAAATTGCTATTTGAGCTATCATTTGAAAAGATGTCATCAACGGCTATTGCATAGGTGGTAGTATATAGGGATTTATTTCATTGTATAGCAGTATATAAAATAACTAAAAAGAAATTATTGTAGATAATTCGGTTAAAGGAATTGATGAGTACACGTCAGAAGATATTTTAAAAATCTAGATGGGTATGCTTATTTTATTTGTTCCAAATAAGACTTTGTAAAGATGTAAGATATCAAAGAAATATAAGAATTCAAGCATAGTTACATTACATAGACATAAAAATACATTTGGTGTAATAAATATTGATAAGATTAGAAATAAATATTATTTTAATATTTAGAATATTCAAATTTTTCGGATATAAAAAGAAATAATAAATATGTAGCTAAATGAAACTCAAGAATTTATTATGGAGAATATCCTATCTTCTAGAGGGGAAATTAACTCAGCTGCAAATGCAATAAGAGATGACAAAAATAAGACAATTAATGTTTAGATAGGATATTCTCGGTGTATTTTATAATTTCAAATATGTTTTAAAGCATAAGATGTGAAGCCCATATTTTTGTTAAGAAATACAATATATTAGATTATCTACTTGTACTAGCGTACGGAGTACGGTTGATATAAAATATTAATATTCTGAGGAGGAAATACTATGTTTAGTAATTTAAGTACACAAGAATTAGAAATGATTGATGGTGGTGGTTGGTTAGAAGCAGGACTTGCCTTTGGAGGAATAGTAGCTATAGCAGCAGCACCGATTGTAGCAGTTGCAGTAACTGGTACAGCAGCTGTAACGGTTGCATGTGTAGGGGCCGCAGCTGTTATTAGTGCATGTGGAGATAGAGATATAATTAGTTATTAGTCAAGTCGACAAGGAGGAAGAACAATGCAAGAGATGAGACAGATAGAATTAGAAATGGTTAATGGTGGGGGTTTAACTTGGGCTGAGGCATTTTTATATACGGCTGCAATTGTATCAGCACCTAATCCTATAACGTTTGCTACGATATTTATAACAGAGTATAATGATTATAAGGATGGAAAGTAGGAAATATAATACATAGTATTAATTAATAAATTTTAGTTTCTTATGAAATAAAATTTACTATATGGCACTGTGTATATTTCAACCTATATTATAAGAGCAGTGCCATATAGTAAATAAGCTTTATGGATATAAAATGTGTAAAGAAATTTTTCAGATGAAATTTTTATTAAAATTTCATCTGAAAAATTAAATTAATAAAATTAGCTTATCATAATACATTTTTGGAGGAAGGTATAAGTGATTAAGTTTACGGGGAAGATACAAAAAAAATATAAAAGAGGTTATGCTGATATGATTTGGAAACAAGTTGTCGCATTACTATTGATATTGGATAGTAACTTAATATCAAATACATTTCATATTCCGAGTAAATATATAGTATTAATAAATATTTATTCTATATTAATACTGTTATTTATAATAGTATTAAGGACATATACTATACATAATAATCTGAAAAAACAAAGTGAGAACACTATTTCTTATATATCAAGTGTAAATATTAAAAGAATTTTATGGAGTGGATGGGTAGTAATAATACCCTTATTAATATTGTTTTTTCTTGATAAGAATAATATTAAGCTTACAGTAATTCTTATAAGTATAGCATTATTGTATATAATAAAAACATTTTTTGATAATGTTGTGGTTATTTCGGATAAGGGGTTTTCTTCTGGATTTGATAAAGTAATATTGAATAATGAGTGTTACATAAAGGAAATAAAAAGAAAAATAAATGATTGTGGAGAATTTGTTGTATTTGAAATATATAGAAATGATAAGAGGATAGTTTTGGATGAATTCTCTAAAATAGACTATGATCATTTGTGGTGTTTGTTTAATTCTAATGTAATATAACTAAATTTGCTCTGATTTATGTAGGTAGATGGTCTTTATGATGTGTGCAATAAATGAGAAGTATTTTTTGAATCAGAATATACATTTTATACTAAAAGAATAAACAAAATGAAGGAGTATCATTACATTAAACCACCATTACTAAAATTGGGGAAGTAGTTGGTACAGATACTCAAGGAACCAATATATATGGCGTTATCAAAGCTACTGAACAATTAGGGATTAATGCAAAGAGGGAGAAGGGAAATCAAGAAGACTTTTTTAGAGATTTTCCATTGCTAGCTATTTTGCATGTTATAGTGGAACAATTGGTTGCTACATTATATAGGTATGCATAAGATGACACAAAAGAAATTATTATAGTTAATCTAGTTAGGGGAAAGCAGAGAAGTACACACTAAAAGATTTATTTAAAATCTAAATAGGTGTGCTTATTTTATTTGTACCAAATAAAACTTTTAAAACAGGAAAATGAAAGAGACATAAGAGATTAAGTTACATAAAATCTGGTAGCTATAGCGTATATGCTTATGTAACAAATAGACTATAGCATTAAGAAGCAGTTTTATAGCTTATTTAGTGTCTGCTGAGTATCTTAAAAATCATTGAAAGTACAGATTTATAGATAAGTTAGTTGTATAATAAATGCAAGGGTTTATTTAAAATTTAAGGAGTATAGTGGTCCCTTTGTCAAGACAATTAAAATCAATTCCTTAATGGACCATTTTCTTCCATATTAATGATGGAAAAGAAACACTCCTCTTGAATTTAAGGTGAGTCATAACGTACGATAGCTTTTTGAACACATGAAAGAACTGAGTCTACATGCAGTGTATTAGAGAGTTCATAGCCGAGGATATATCGTGAGTGCCAATCGATGATTGCGATCAGGTACATAGAGCTCTTACCCATTGGAATATATGTAATATCAATAGACCATACTTGGTTCGGTCTGTCGATTGCAAAATGGCGTAATAGATAAGGATAAGTCTTGTGCTGTTTGTTTGGAATAGATAGGTTTGGCTTTGGATAGATGGCATAAATCCTCATTTCCTGCATAAAACGACGTACAAGCTTACGCCCTATAGCGTAACCTAATTCATTAAGACGTCCGGTAATACGTCGTGTTCCCTATGAAGGAGGATCTGTATGAATTTGGTTCATCATGTGCTTGAAGGCTACTTCTTGATTTGACTCTTCACGTTCTTTGTAATAGACACTACTGCGATTAAGGTTTAGTAGCTTGCATTGACGACGCACAGAAAGCTTAGAATCGTCCTTTGTAACCAGTTCTTTCTTCCCAGCCAGATCCAAGAGCTTGTTCAGATTTTTTTAGCCAGATTACATCTACTGTAAGCTGACCGATAGTGTTATACAGTTGTTCAATTTTATCCTCGTAAGCAACTTTCTCTTGTTCGTAAGAATCTTCCTTCTTGTTTGAGAAAGCGTTAGAAGCATTAGCTAAAAACTCCTTTTTCCATGCACGGAGCATGCTTGGTGCAATATCATGTTCTGTTGCGATCTGATTAAGTTCTTTTTCTTCGCGTAATAGTTCGAATACCACTTGGGTTTTGAATTCAAGTGTAAAACTACGTCTTTTTCTCATATGAATACCGTCCTTTATTAGATGAATTTATTATAACAGAATTCACTAAGAAAGATGAAGTTACCTATCTAGATTACAGGAACCATTATATATAAAAGAGACTCATATTGGCCTTGCCAAAGGCTATGTAGATGACCCAAGATTCACAGCTTATTACGACAAAATTGCAGTAGGTGCTGCGCAGTTCTTATATGAAGCTATTTCTCATTACTATGCAGGGAAATAATAGCATATAAGGTTTAAGCTCCTATTAACACAGAGAATATGAAGTATGAGAATGCAAGCGACTAGATATTAGTCCTTGCATTTTTTTAATAATATTATATAGAAGTTTTTATAGAAATCTCTATAATCTGCTATAATAAAAGGGTTAACTATTAATCATTTTATAGACATATAGGAGGAAATATAGAATGTTAAAGGTTTGTTTCCACCAAGCAATAGAAGATGAAAAAATAAAATTTGCAGTAATTGCTGCTAGATATAAGAACCAATGGATTTATTGTAGGCATAGGGAAAGAAATACTTTTGAAATACCAGGTGGACATAGAGAAGTAGGGGAGACAATTATAGAAACTGCCAAAAGGGAACTCTATGAAGAGACAGGCGCTATAGACTTTGAATTAGAAGAAATAACAGTATATTCGGTGATAAATGATAGTATAGAGACTTTCGGTATGCTCTTTTTTACAGAAGTAAAAGAGTTAGGAGTATTACCAGATTTAGAAATAGAGGAAATACAATTGTTTGATGAGATGCCAGAGACATTAACTTATCCTTTGATACAGCCACTCTTAATTGAAAAGGTCAAACAAGTACTAAAGATGAATGGTTAATCTTGAGGGATGTATAATAAAGGCACAAAAGTAGTTAGTTAATCATTTTAGAAACTAGTTTAGTTCAGGTCAGAAATAAGGAGTTTATAGGAATGAAGATAACTTTAAGGGAAATTAAAGATGTAGCCAGTAGTTACAAGGCCTATGATGATGGCCTAAACTATTTTAAAGAGGGAAAAGTAGAAAAGATTCACTTAAGACAAGATGAAGATTATATAGAAATGATGTCTTGCGTTCATGGAGATACAGGAGACTACCAGACAAGAGTAGAGTTATACAATGAAAAGTTAGCATGGTGTGAGTGTAATTGTCTACCCAGCTTTCAAGAGGAGGGGGCTTGTAAGCATGTAGAGGCGATGTTACTTAAATACTATTATGAGGTCATGCCAGATATTAGACGTAGTATTAAAGGGGAGCGCTATTCGCAAAATGCATTAAACTATTATGAAGATCAAGTCATTAAAGAGCAAGATTTAGAACTTGGAGAAGATGAGAGGATTAATGCACATATTAAGCTTATTGATGAAGGAGCAGGAAGCTTTTCCCTTGGTCTTAGCGTGGGGGCCAATAAATTTTATATTGTTAAGGATTTATATGAATTTGCAGAGCATATGCTTCAAGGCAATCGCGTTGTGTATGGAAAGAATTTGGACTTTATACATGATATAAGCGTGTTTGATGAAGCAGCAAAGCCTATTGTTCAGTTTATAGTAGACAAAACGCAGGAGTATCTAGATATCTTAAGACAGGTGGGGATGTATAGAGGGTTCACTAAAGCTGATCGAAAAACATTGCCATTAGGGCCGAAGGCCTTCGATGAGTTTTTTGACTTAATAAAAGGACAAAGTATTGAGGTAGAGAACGGAAAAGAAACAAGAGAGGTTCTCTTTGCAGAAGGAAATCCTAGATTTGAATTCAAAATTGAAGGAGAAGGCGATTATTACGAATTAAGTACATCTTTAGCAGAGTATGAACCAATAGCTTTCTCTAGATATAAATATATCCTGCTAAAAGATAGACTCCTCCGTCTAGATAAAAGCTTTGGTAATGATGTTTTTCCGCTTCTTAAATATATGTACGAAGCCAGAAATGTTCATGGAAACAAGCAATTAGACTTTAGTGAAACCCTTATTAAACGTTTTATACTTTCTAGTCTAGCAAAAATAGAAAAGCATGTGCCGGTTGTAATGAACGAAGATATAAAAACGGCAATCACGCCAGAGCATGTACATGTTAAAACCTTTCTAGACCTAGATGGTGAAGGAAATATTATAGGAGATATTCAGTTTCAATACAAAGGTTTTATTTTTAATCCCTATAAAAAACTGAATGAATCTGAGACTAGACAACTTGAGCAAATTGCAAGAGACACACCTAATGAATATCGTGTGAGTAATATCTTAAAGTATTATAATTTCCGTACGAAAAATGGAGGACTTCATTTAAGTGAGGAAGAAGATATCTATGCCTTTGTTCGCACAGGTATTAATGAACTGATGGAATTAGGCGAAGTTCATGTAACTGAAAGGTTAAGACACATTAATCTTGTAAAAAGTCCCATGGGAAGTATTGGACTTCGTATTGAAAATAATATGTTGAAGGTAGAGCTAAAGGATGTGAATATGCCATTAGAAGAAATGGCAACTATCCTAAATGCCTATAAAATGAAAAATAAATATTATCGTTTGAGGGACGGTTCTTTCTTAGATATTGCAGGAGGGACTACTATTGGTGATCTAGCTAATATTGTAGATGGGCTGGGTATGAAAGAAAGTGATCTAGCTGAAGGTGAAGCGAGCCTTCCTAAATACAGGGCTCTATATTTAGACCAAGTATTAAGGCAAAGTGAAGGAATCGAGGTTAGCAGAGATAAGTACTTTAAACAAATCATTAGAGATGTGAAAAACGTAGAGGACGCAGATTATGAAGTACCTAAATCTCTTAAAGCTAATCTGAGAACTTATCAAAAGACAGGCTATAGGTGGCTAAGAACTATGGCAGCTTATGGCTTTGGGGGAATACTAGCTGATGATATGGGTCTTGGAAAAACCCTACAAATGATTGCACTTATTTTAGCAGAAAAAGAAGAGAATGAGGCATTAAGTCAGAATCAGTTAGCTAGTCAAGTGGATGATAAAAAGCAAGACGATGCTAAGGAAGCTGAGGCGTGCAATAAATCACAAGGCGCTCTAGAGTGCCTGTGTAAGCCGTCGTTAGTTATTTGTCCAACTTCATTAGTCCTTAATTGGCAGACAGAACTAGCACGTTTTGCGCCTTCTTTGAAGGTACTAGTTATCATGGGGACGGTTCTTGAGCGTAAAACCATTTTGGAACAAATAGTAGGTTATGATGTAGTCATTACCTCCTATGAACTTCTTAAGAGAGATATTGATTCTTATGAAGAGATTCAGTTTAGATATTGTATTGCTGATGAAGCGCAGTATATTAAAAATGCCAATACCCTTAGTGCTAGAGCCTTAAAACTTCTTAAAAGCGAAGTGAGATTTGCTTTAACAGGTACACCAATAGAAAATTCCTTAGCAGAGCTTTGGAGTATTTTTGATTTCATTATGCCAGAGTATCTATTTAGTTATGCTGAGTTTAGACGTCACTATGAAATGCCTATTGTAAAAAGTCAAGATGAAGTAGTGACAGCGAGGCTTAAAAAGCTTATTGCACCTTTTGTTATGAGAAGGTTGAAGAAAGATGTACTAAAAGAACTTCCTGATAAAACAGAAACGGTTATTTACAATACTATGGAAGAAGAGCAACAAAAGTTATATACAGCTCACCTTGCTTTAGCAAAGAAGGAAATGGAAGAAGAACTTAAAGCTAAAGGAGTAGGAGCCAGCCACATTAAAATGCTAGCACTCCTTACGAGACTCCGTCAACTTTGCTGTCATCCTGCTATGTATCTTCAAGATTATACAGAAACAAGTGGTAAGCTAGAACAATGTATGGAGATTGTGAAAGATAGTATAGAAGCAGGGCATAAGATCCTTTTATTCTCCCAGTTCACCACAATGCTAGACATCTTAAGTAATCGTCTATATAGAGAAGGGATAGAACACTTCATGCTTACTGGTTCCACTAAAGCAGAAGAAAGAATGAGATTGGTTAATGAATTTAATACCTCAGATATCCCGGTATTTCTTATATCTCTTAAGGCAGGAGGGACAGGTCTCAATCTAACAGGTGCAGATGTGGTTATTCATTATGATCCTTGGTGGAATCTTTCTAGTCAAAATCAAGCCACAGATAGAGCTTATCGCATTGGGCAAAAAAATAAAGTACAAGTATTCCAAATGATTACGAAGAATTCCATAGAGGAAAAGATAAAAGAACTCCAAGATAAAAAAATTGGTCTTACAGAAAGTGTATTGCAAGAAGGAGAAGCCTTTATTAGCAGAATGTCAGAAGAAGAGATTAAAGCATTGTTTAGTGAACAATAAAGTTGAAGGATTATACAGCTAAAATAAATGGAAAATATGACAGCTAGATGTCGCATTCAATGGGTATAATATAAAATGAACTTATAATGTTTTAATTACAATGAAGAAGAAAGTCAGAGGAAAAGCATGAGTAGAAAAGTTGTTTTATACATTGCCACAAGCATAGATGGATATATTGCCAGAAATAATGGAGAAGTAGATTGGCTAGAGGGAGATGATAGTGATCCAAGTGCAGATGGGGGATATGAAGCTTTTTATAATACTATAGATATCGTGATTATGGGGAATACAACTTATAAACAAATTATGGGTTGGGGTGAATACCCTTATAAAGGAACTAAGGGATATGTTTATACAAAAAGTAAGCAAGATCATAATGAAGATGTTATTTTTACCTCACAGGACCCAACAGATTTAATTAAAGCCCTGAAGCAAGAAGAAGGAAAAGATATTTGGGTGATTGGTGGTACTGAAATAGTAGATCTATTTGTAAAAGCAGATTTAATAGACGAATATATTATTACTATTGCACCTGTTATTTTAGGAGAAGGTATTTCTTTGTTTAAAGGAGATAATTCTGAAATAAGGTTAGTCTTAAAGGAAATGAGAGCCTTTAATGGTTTTACACAAAATCATTACGTTAGGAAGTAAATTATTCGAATAATTAAAAGTTATCTCATGTACAAATAAAAAGGTTTAAGAAAAATAGGGACTAAATAGAAGTTAAGGTGGATAACTTTATAGGAAGTATAAAAGTAAAAGGAGCGTTGCAAAATAAGTCAATTATGCAACGCTCCTTAATCGTTAGTAATTAGTATGAATATTCAAACGGAAAACTGGTTTCTAGGGCATAAATAGGATGGAATTACAAAAAAGGTAATAGATTGAAAATACATGAAAAATGATATAAAATATACTGAAAAGATAAAAAATAAATATTATTCAACATATTAGTCTAGGGGATGTATAATTACATAGAATTCACTTGAGTATCAATGTAAAAAGATACTAAGTAAGGGGGCTACGAATGAATATAGCTATTTGTGAAGATGAGATTATTATGATACAAGAACTACAAAAACTAATAGAAAGGTATAAGCAGTTAAAAAGGGTCGACATTACCTTATCAGTCTATACATCAGGGGAGGCGTTGCTAGATAGTAAATTAGAACAAGATGCTATTTTCTTAGATATATCTATGGCTCAATTAGATGGAATTCAAACTGCCAAAAAGATGAGAGAACAAGGTTTTACAGGAATTATTATATTTTTAACTAGTCATACAGAAAGAGTTTATGAAGCGTTTGAAGTAAAGGCTTTTAGATATCTATTAAAGCCAATTAACTATGCAATGTTAGAAGAACTATTGGATTTATTGAATCAAGAGATTACTAAAACAAAAAAAGAGTACATTATAATCACAACTAAACAAAAGACGGTTAGAGTGACATATGAAGACGTTTTATACATTGAGAGTATCGGAAAAAATGTAGAGATACATACTTTGGATAAGAATTATATCATGAGAGGAAAGGTTAGTGAATTTGAAAGGATATTAATAGATAAAGGTTTTTTTAGAGTGCACAAGAGTTTTTTAGTAAATCTAGAATACATAAAAGAAATAGTTAATGATAGCGTTGTTTTGGAAAATGAGGAAATTATTTATGTTAGTCGATTAAGAATGAAACAATTAAAAGAAGCTTTTGTGAATACTCTTAGAAGAGGTATAAATGTATGGCGCTAATTATAGATATTATAAGTGAGTGGGCTATTTGCGGCATAGAATTTATAATATTCATTTTCACTTTTAATCTATTCTTTGAATTAAAAGATAGATGTAGAGGTTGTTGTATTGTTATAGGAATACTATATGCTTTAATAATAGCTTTTTGTGAAATTGAAAATATAGATGATAGAATTTTAATTTACTTTTTTTATATATTCGGATGTTGTATCTATTTTTTTAAAGGAAGAATAATACATAAAGTGGCAGTTATTTTTCTTACACTAAGTATTGTTTTTATTATAGAAGAGATTTTTACCATGTTATTAAGTATCGTATTAAAAGAGAACTATTTTATTATAGGTGAGAGTAAGTTTTTATCAAAAATAGTAGTACAATACGTAAAATTACTTGTGTTACTTTTAGTATTTAAGCTGTATGTAAAATATATATCTAGAGCTACACACATTAAAAGACATATGAATAAGATAAGTAAATTTCAAACAAGTATATTTCTTATTATGCCCAGCTCAAGTTTGGTAATACTTACAATCTTCTTTGATACAGTTGTAAGACACTTGACTAAGGTAGAGGCTATTATTATGGGAAGTGCAGTAATGGGATGTTTATTAGCCTTTAATATAGCCTTATTGCTATTAGTATATAGAGAGGTGGCTAATAAAGAAGCAGAGTACATGGCAAAGAATATGCAAGAACAATTAAAAATCCAGTTCGATCATTATAAACAGATTGAAGAAATAAATGCAGGAGTTAGGGCGCTTAAGCATGACATGAAAAATCATATGCTATGTCTTCAAACCTTATTAGATAATTATAAAAACGATCAAGCAATAAGATATCTAGCTAATATAACTGCTCAGATAGAAACATTGGATATGAAGATAAATACTGGAGATACCATCATAGATGCTGTTTTACAACAAAAATGTAAAGAAGCGCAAAAGAATGAAGTTATTTTAGAGATAGAGGGAAAGTTTATCGGGGAGCTTCCTTTAGAACCTATTGATAAGTGTACAATTATTTCCAATGCCCTAGATAATGCACTTGAAGCGTGTTTAAGTATACCGGATCCAACGAAAAGAAGAATTCAGGTCATTATCGGATATAACAAAAACTATATATTTATTACCGTTGAGAATAGTGTAGGAGAAAAAATAAAAATTAATAATAATACTATTAAAACATCTAAAAACAATAAAAAGGATCATGGCTTTGGTCTGGAAAACATAAAAACTAGCCTTAGAAATTACGATGGTTACTTTAGTATATATTATGAAGAAGATACATTTGTATTAGAAATAGTAATAACTATATAAACAACTATGTCATATAAAGATATAGTTGTTTTACATTATATAGCCATAGAAATACATTTTATGCCTATTGATAGAGAAGTAAGGAAAATACTGGTATAGTTAAACTAATAATACATTTCTAAGGGGGATATAGAAAATGAATAAATATAAAAATAAGAATGAAGTGAACTATAGTAGCCAATTTAATGAATTAACAAAGGAAGAATCAATAGCTATTCAAGCTGGAGGGAATATAGGGGAATTCCTTTATGTAATAAAGGAGCGTATAAGGGAAATATTTAGTTAGTATGATAAGGTGTTTTTGCGGTGAATACAAAGTTTTATTGTCAATTATAACACATGTAATAGCAGATGAAACTTGAATCATTTTTTGTTTTTTTACCATAGAGGAATCCATTCGCTCTGTAAGTAATTTTGTATCTCAAGAAATAAATACCCTTTCTTGGTTAGAATTAGTTATCAGTAATTCTAATCAGGAGGGGGTATTTTTTATGGCAATAGCAAAAGAATTATTGTAAGTGTAAAATATCCCTGGACGTAAGGGTAGAGTATAATAATCAAGGAGATATTCCCGACTTCAAATTCATGAGATAATCACTTCAAGATATTTTTCTTAGAGTTTTTTGCTCTAAGTTGCGCTAAAAAGGAGGCGGTTAGTCTTGAAAAAAGCAATGAAATTAAGTTTCCAATAACATTGCTGAGATGAGCATTAGACCTTTTACAGCAGGTTGTAAAAACTGAAAATTATGTAATAGTCAGGAAAGCTCCAAAACCAGTGCAACTGTATACAGCTAATTGAGACTGCCAAGGCTAACAATCTAAATGTATTTATATATTTGAGACATTTACTACAAAAAATGCATGGAATGGACTTCAAAAATCATCCTGAATTTTTGGAGAATCTTATGCCATGGGCTAAAGAACCGTAGGTGATCTATAAATAAAACCTTGTTAAACTAGAGTATTTTACTCTAACTTTAACAGGGTTTTGTTACATATAAATTCAGCTTTAGGCTATAAAACACCTCAGTATATAGAAGATTTATGCAAAGCAGCTTAACTTATTTTAGATTTAGAGCGGCGATATACACCGTAAGGGAACCTTTGATTAGAAAAAGAAGGAAGTGTTATAATGCATTATTTCGAAGGCAAAGATTACTTAACTTATTTTGAGTTTGTTGCCTTCAATCAGGAATCTTGTACATTTACGTTTTTCTTGTCAAAGGTGCGGAAATTCTAGAATGCTTTTCTAAAAATGTGTCTAAACTCTTGACTCAGATCGAAAATAGGGTGGGAATACTGTTTATCTGTTAGGTTCGATCCATGTAGGTACATCAGATATGTATCCACTTAATAATGCTTTAAAAGAAGTGTTTAGTAAGGCTGATACCTTTGTGGTAGAGGATAATATACTCGCTCAAAATGAGCAAATAAATCAATTTATATTAAGTGGATGCCATATTGTAATAAATTACGCTAAATAAGATAAACCATAAAAACAAATATTCATTATATAGACATAATATAGACATAGAAGTACATGTTGGGATTAAATATTGAAAATATTCAAAAAAATAGATATTATAAGTGGTATAGAAAAGATAGAGATAGATAATATGAATAAAAGTAAAAAAACTTGTAGTAAATAATACTAATCAATTTAAGGAACTTAAAGTTGAAGAGACAAGGGAAATAAATGTAGGAAAAGGAATTATGAATATATTTATTTTAATATGAGAATATACAAAGAATAGTAGATTAATATATAAAGATAATTTGGTGTAGACATAGGGTTTGTGATTTAAAGGGAGTATCTTGTCATACTAGCGTACGAAGTGTGATTTGATATAGATTATTGAAGGAGGAAAAGTTAATATGAATAATATAGACTTAACTAATGAATTTAAAGAAATGAGTATAGGCGAGCAAATGAATATAGAAGGTGGAAATCCACTACTTGCGTGGCTTGCAAAACCAATAGTAACATATGCAATAAAAACAGTAGTATATGCAGCATCAGCTGCCGCTGGCTATTGGATTACAGACAAAATTATTAAGTAGGAGGAGATTAGATGAATAATCAATTCGTTGAACTAAATAATGAAGAAAAGATGGCAATAGATGGTGGTATTGCACCATTAGTTATTGCTGGAATCAAAGTTGTTGTAACTGGTTTGGTGAGTGGAGCATGTTATAGGCTAGGTGAAGCTGCATATGATGAAGTTAAATCATGGTTTTAAATTTTAATAGCTCGAGATTAAGCTAAATATAAGGAGGGATAAAATATGAATAATAATTTTTATGAACTGAGTGAATCAGAAATGCAACAAGTTGAAGGTGGAAATCCTGTTGTAGTATATTATGCAATTGTAATAGCTAAACATGTAGTGCTTCCGGTAGCTAAAGTTGCAGTCGAAGCAGCAGTTGGTGGATTTTTGATGAAAGCTGCGGGAGATCTTTTTAAGTAGGAGACACATATGGATACAATAATAAAAATTTTCAATATTAACCTAGATACTTTCAGTGGATATGTGAAATTGGGAATAATTATGTTTGTAATTTCTTTTATATTTCATTTGGTAATGGATATTTTAACATTGATAGGATAAAAGTAGATGAATTAATTTAGTTTAAAGTTGAAAATGAACAAAAGCATAGATAAACCACTTAGAAAGTAACTTATTATTAGGAGTGTTTAGGCGAATTAAAAGTCTATGAATAAATAAGTATTAAGGGGTTTATCTATTGTATTAGAATTAGAGATATGTAATGCATAAATTTCTGTGATATCGTTGATGAAAGTAAGACAAGTAGGTCTAATGTTAAAAGAAGTATAAGAAATTATGAAGTAGTATTATGGCTTATCTAAGTTTAATTTTATTTGTTTAAATAAACATTATAGCTGCTGAACAATTAGGTTTTAGTGCCAAGAGGGGTAAAGAGAATCAAGAAACTTTTTTCAGTGAAATTTCATTACCAGCTATTGCCCTATGTTGTAGTGAATGGTTCATTACTACATTAGGTTGTTGTACATAAAATTACGCAAAAAGAAATCGTTATAGCTGACTCTGGTAAGAAAATTGTGATTAATCCTTTAAAAACATGAAAAGAATAAAGGTTTTGTTCTAACTATTTTTGCTTTCTGTTATCAAAAAAGAGCTTACTCATATAAGTTTTTTAGTACCGCTTATGTATGCTGATCTAAAGATAGACTAATTAAGTATACCTATTTACAACTATATCATATAAAGATAGAGTTATTTTACATTATATGCCTATAGAGATGCATCTCATGGCTATTAATAGAAAAGTAAAAAAATATTGATATAATTAAATTAATAATATTAATTAGTGTTTAGAGGCAGTAATAGGGGGCCATGAAAATAAGAGGTAATATTAATCTTGTGATACATATTAGATTACATTATATAACTATAAAAATACATTTTGTAAAAAGGATATAAAAATGAATAAATATAAAAACAAGAATGACGTGAAATATAATAGCTAGTTTAGTATAAAAATATATGTTCATTAACAGTGAAGTGAGATCTTATGCAAAGGCTAAAGAGGGAAATGAAATGTAGGCTAAAGAATACCAATAAACTGTATTAAATAAATATATTGTGTAAATAGGGTTTCTTCTATATAAGATAAGGCTAGTTATTAAGAGAATTTAATATATAGTATAATAATACTTCTAATGATAATTAAAGGGGGAGTAAACATGGAAATAAAAGAAAATCAAGAACTCATTATGGAAAATGTACTATCTTTTAGAGGTAAGGTGACACAACAACAGATGCAAAAAGAGATGATGAAAATAGGACAAGTATTACAAAAATTAGGAGTACAAAAAAATGGATCAATTACAACAGCTACATATTCAGTAGAAGAAGTATGCGACGAACAATTGATGGATATAGAAATACTTGTGCCACTGGATAAGCAAGTTAATTTACCAAAAGAATATACTTTAAAGCCAATAATTAAGATTATGAATGCCTTATTTATAAGGCATGAAGGACATCCAGGTAGATTACACGAGACAATCAATAGACTTAATGATTATATTTTTGAGTATAAGAAGCAAGTTATTACAGCTACATATAATGTCACCGTAAAGGATGCAATGAACCAAGAGGAGTTAGAAAAAATGATTATTGATGTATATGTAGGTTGTAATCCTTGTATAATGTAACCTTTAGTTATCTACTCATGCTAGCGTACGGAGTATGCGTTGATATAAATATTTAAGGGAGGAGAAACTATATTATGATAGAACAAGTATCATTTACAGTATTAAATCAAGAAGAGTTAGTAGATGCTAATGGTGGGAGTATAACAGTAGCAACAGTAATTGGAGCAGTTACAATAGTTGGAGGAATTATTGCTGCAGGAGTTGGTGCTTATAATATGGCAAAAGACTATGCATATGAAAAGAAAAGTGCAGCATATGCAAAGAACTGCTATGATGGGAATTGTAATGGAAAGTGTAAATAAATAGTATAGGGAGGTTATAATATGAACAGTTTACAAATAACTAACGAATTTAAAACACTAGATAGCAATGAGCTATTAGAAATCGAAGGGGGTTCTATATTAGGAACTATAGCAGTAGGTGCTAAAGCAGTAGCAGCAGCAGCGGCAACTACCGCAGGTGTTACTGTAATAGTAGCAGTAGCAGCTGTAGCTGTGGTGGGCGTTTGTATATACGCAGGAACTCAATCCGGAAAAAATAAGGCAGATAAAGAATACTATGAGAACCATAAGTAAGAGGGCACTAATTATGATAATTTGTAGCATTGCTTTATGGAGTGTCATAATAATTGGCATCAGTTCCTATTACATATCAAAAGAGGTTGCATATCAGCAAAGAACTATTGAATTAAATAATAGAGGATTAAGCAACTAGTAGGCTTATATTGCGAAAAGGTTATACTTTGAAAGTTCAATTTAATAGAATATTAGACAGGTTTTTTCTCATAGAGAAATCCTGTCTAATATATTCTATAAGATGAGTACGATTTTATTTAGAAAAATTAAAGATAGAGTTGCTTCAAAGTAAGTTTAATTTGATAAATAATGAAAGAAATAATTTGGTGTTTAGAGGAAATACATCCTATTTATTTTTTGTGGGAGATATTAAAATTGGATTAGTTTTAATAGTGGGAGAAATCACTATGGCAATAATAACTGAAGGTTATAATGATAATTTAGTTGCTAGAGTAATTATATATGCATTAGAGGTATTAGAAACAATACTAATTGCAACATACAAAAAATAGTATAGAGGTTAAGCAGATGAAAAAATATTCTTGTATCAAACAATATGATATTACAGACTGTGGAGCAGCGTGTCTTGCAACTATTTGCAAGCAATATGGCCTTAAAACGCCCATCACTAAAATCCGTGAAGTAGCAGGCACAGATACACAAGGAACTAATGCTTACGGTGTGATTAAAGCTGCTGAGCAATTAGGTTTTAGTGCCAAGGGAGTTAAAGGAAATCAAGAAGCCTTTTTCAGTGAATTTCCATTACCAGCTATTGCCCATGTTGTAGTGGATGGTTCATTACTACATTATGTAGTTGTACACAAAATTACACAAAAAGAAATCGTTATAGCTGACCCAGGTAAGGGAATTGTGAAGTACACACCAGAGGATTTTTTTAAGATCTGGACGGGTGTACTTATTTTGCTTGTTCCAAATCAAACCTTTAAAAAAGGGAAAGAGACAAAAGGATTATTCGAACGATTTTTTCATCTCCTATTACCTCAAAAGAATTTACTCATACAAGTATTTTTAGCATCGCTTATATATACTTTATTAGGTATACTAGGTGCATTTTATATGAAGGAACTATTAGATAATATCCTGCCATATGGTCTGATGAAGACATTACATATTCTATCTCTTGGAATTATTGGTTTATATATTCTTCAAGTTGTATTAAGTGGATTCCGTGCTCACCTATTGTTATATTTAAGCCAAAAGTTAGATATAGCATTACTACTAGGATATTACGAGCATGTACTAAAACTTCCTATGAATTTTTTTGGGACAAGGAAGGTTGGAGAAATTATTTCTCGTTTTCAAGATGCTGGACATGTGAGGGATGCTATATCCGGTGCTACCCTTACCATTATGATTGATACGTTAATGGTGCTTATAGGGGGCATTATTCTTTATATGCAAAATGCATTACTTTTTGGAGTAGCATTTATTATTGTTGGTTTATATGCAGTCATAGTTTTTGGATTTAATAAAGCACTAAAAAAGGGAAATCAAAAGCAAATGGAAGAAAATGCTCAGCTTACCTCTTATCTGGTTGAATCTTTAAATGGTATACAAACAGTGAAGGCATTTAACGCAGAGAGGAAAGTTAATCTAGAAACAGAAGGAAAATTTATTAAACTTCTGAGAAGCATCTTTAAATTAACGCTTACAACTAATGTACAAGCTATTCTTAAAGGTTTAGTTGAACTTATAGGTGGAGTGGTCATTTTGTGGATAGGAGCCTATCAAGTTTTAAAAGGAAATATGTCAGTAGGAAGTCTGATCACATTTAATTCATTACTAGGGTACTTTTTAGGACCTATGAAAAATTTAATCAATTTACAGCCAGAACTTCAAACTGCCATAGTAGCAGCAGAGCGTTTAGGGGAAATATTAGACTTGGATATTGAATGTGATGAAAATGAGGAGAAGAAAATAAAGCCGAATAAATTCGAAGGAAATATTCAGCTGAAAAATATAGATTTCAGATATGGAACAAGGCAACTGATATTAAAGAATATTAGTATGAATATACAGAAGGGTGAACGTATTGCCCTTGTGGGAGAAAGTGGCTGTGGGAAGACTACTTTGGTGAAACTTCTACTTAATTTTTATCCTATTGAAAAAGGAGAAATTCTTATAGATGGGAATAATGTCTTAGATATCAACCGAGAATCATTAAGGGAACGAATTGCTTATGTACCACAAGAAACATTTTTATTTAGTGGAACGATAATAGACAACTTATCTTTGGGTTCTAGCCAGATAGAGATGGAACAAATAGTAGAAGCAGCCAAGATGGCAAGAGCCCATGATTTTATTAATGAATTACCCCTTAGATATAATACGCACCTAGAAGAAAATGGTGCTAATCTTTCAGGTGGTCAAAGACAGCGTTTGGCGATTACAAGAGCAATACTAAAAAAGCCGGATATTTTGATATTAGATGAAGCGACAAGTAATCTAGATTCAATTACAGAGGCAGCTATTGAAAATACAATTAATACCTTTAGTAAGGGAATGACAACAATCATTATTGCTCATCGTCTAAGTACCATTAAACGTTGTGACAAAATCTTTGTTATGGATAAGGGTGAAATCATTGAACAAGGAAGTCATCAAGAACTTATGGCACAAAAAGGTAGATATCATAAACTTTGGCAAGAACAACTTCCAGAAGTTAGTCAGCAAATAGAAACAGATTCAGTAGAAGAAATTGCTGCAACTAAAGAGGAGGTAAGTTATGACACCAGTTATTAAGGATATAAGAGAAGTTACTGACAGTAAAGAAGTGTATGAAAGCAAGCCACATCCTTTTCTTACTATATTTATCTATATAATACTAGTGAGCATGATATTGGCAGGGATATGGATGTATTTTGGAGAGATAGATATTGTGTCAAAGGGGAGAGGGGTAGTACGACCTAATGAAAATGTTAGTATGATTCGCAATAAAGTCCAAGGAGAAATAGCTAGCTGTGATTTAGAGGAAGGTAAGAATGTAAAAAAAGGAGATATACTTTTTACCATTGCCCATGATGACTTAGAGATTAAACGTTTACAAGCGGAAGAAGTATTTAAAGATACAGAGAAGAGGTTAAGTTTATTAAAAAAATTTAAAAGTAGTATAGAACAAGATATTAATCTTTTTTCACAGGATACAGAAATAGAGTATTATCAGCGTTATGTTAAATACAAACAAGATTATATGAGTCTTAGTAATAATGTAAACATTGAAAATAAAACAGATGAGATTGCAACAACTCAAACAAAGTTTAGTAAAGAAGGTTACCAAGAAAAAGTAAATGAATATGAAAATAGTTATGAGCAATTGAAACAGTATAAGCAATCAATAGAAAAAGGACAAAACATATTCAAGGATAAACAGTGTACATATGCTCTAGACTTTAATAACTATCTTATTAAAATAAATCAGCTTGAGAGAAACATTGTGGATAAACAGTTTACTTATAACCTTAACAGTGAATTAAAGGAAAATGATCTTGTAGCAGAGAAAGAGTATGAAGCTTCTAAAGAAGCACTAGAACTAGCAGAGAATGAGCTGATTCAGCTAAAAACAGCTACCCTTAAAAGCGTACAAGATGAAATAAAGCAAATAGAAAGTAATAAGAAGTTAGCAGAGCAAGAAATGAATAAACTGATTATAGATGATGGACTTATACAGACTAATGTAGAACAAAGGGAGTTAGCATTAAAGAAGTATAAAACAGATGCCTTGGTTGAAATTTATAATCAGATAGAAGAACAAGAGGCTTTGTACCAATCACAAAAGAGAGAATTAGAAAGTACCCAGCTAGCTATTGCCAACTGTACCATTAAATCACCTATAGATGGAACGATTCATATAACTCAAGAAGTGAGTACGGGAGATCTTATAGCTTCAGGAACAGATATTGCAACCATTATCCCTATAAATGACACTATGTATAAGATAGAAATTTTTATGCCTAATAGTGAGATAGCTGGTCTTAAGATTGGAGATCAAATTAAATACAAGTTTGATGCCTTACCATATAAGGAATATGGGCAACTTGAAGGAGCTATAGGAAATATATCCTCAGATGCTAAGGTAAGTGATGCACAAGGAATAAGTGGCTACATTGTTGAAGGAAGCATTAGTAATGAAACTGTGTATAGCTATAAAAATGAACCAGCAGAAATAAAAATAGGTATGACTTGTGAAGCACATGTCATTACTGAGCGAAAGAAAATATTGTTTTATTTATTGGAGAAAATAAATCTAATGGATTAACAATGAGCAACTGGAATTATTCACATTGAGTTATATTAACTTTAATGTGAGCAAGGATAAGAAATTAAATCTAAAAATGAGTAAATAGAAAAGGGGAAGAAAATGAAAACTTTACAATTAAAGAAAAAAATAAATATATGGCTACTATGTTTATGCATAATCATAACAACTATTGTACCTACTTATGCCAATGATCCACAAACACCACAAATCAGTAAATGGGCCCTATGGACACTTAATGAGGGAGAAAATTATGGGATTTTTCCTATGGAGTGGTACTATGACAACTTTCAAGGACAAATTACAACAGAGAAGCTACAAATCCTTTTACAAGGGGTTGATCATAAGTTTGCATCTTTAGAATTAAAAGTAAAAAAAGATTATATAGAAGAACCAATTGATAATCCTCTAACAAGAAGAGGTGTAATAGAAGCACTTTTTGCTACTTTAGCAAAGTATGAGGGTATAGAGGATAGTAGTGGTGTGGATTACTTTAAGCAACAAGGACTTTTGTCAGGAACCAAACAAGGATTAGAACTAGATAGTGTATGTACAACCCAGCAAGCGGTGGTATTAGCGATAAGATTTGTTGAACATACTTACAAAGGATTAGATGCTGGGGCAAAAGGTTTTGCTTGGCAAGCAAAAAAGGGCGGTAATACTGTTTATCTATTAGGCTCTATTCATGTAGGTACATCAGAAATGTATCCACTGAGCAATACTTTAAAGGAAGCATTTAGTAAGGCGGATACTCTTGTGGTGGAAGCTAATATACTTACTCAAAATGAGCAAATGAACCAATTTATACAGATGGCAATGTATGCTGATGGAACAACTATTAAAGATCATGTTTCAAAAGAAACTTATGATAAGCTAGTAAAAGTACTCACTACGTTTAAACTCCCTATAGATCAAATGCAGCAATTTAAACCATGGAGCATTGCGAATGATTTAAATGTAATCAGTACGAGCCAAACTGGAACCATAGAAGGTGCACAAGAAGCTGCAACACAAGGCGTAGATATGTACTTTTTACTAAGGGGTATGGGTGAAGAAAAAAGGACTGTGGAATTAGAAGGACTTATTTACCAAGGAAAGCTTTTTGATAATTTATCAGCCGAATATCAAGAGGATTATTTAAATGCAGTACTTGATAGTATTTTAAATCCAGCAACTGAGGAAGAAATAAGCGAAGTAGAGTTAATAGCTGAGTGGCAACAAGATTGGATTGCAGGAGATATTGAAGGATTTAAGGCTAGTTATGCAAAACTGATGGAAGGGGATAGTGATGAACTATCAGAAATGTTATTTGGTGTCAGAGATAAAGATATGGCAGAAAAAATAGCAAAGATGTTAGAACAAGAAGGAGAAAATACATATTTTGTAGTTGTGGGAGCAGGACACTTTACAGTAGAGGGAACAGTGTTAGATCAACTGAAAGAAAAAGGCTATGATATTAAACCACTTTATAAGTAGATGGGTAATAACTAAAGATAAGCAGGGTTGGATGATTTACTGATTTATTTTTTATATATAAGATATGGGGGAAAACAATGGAAAAACCAATCACAGCAGTGTGGGAAATTACCATGGGGTGTAATATGCAATGTAAGCATTGTGGATCTAGCTGCACATCAGCATTACAAGGGGAATTAAGTACAGAAGAAGCCATAGCATTATGTACCGAAATAGGGGAATTGGGTTTAGAATGGATTACATTATCAGGAGGAGAACCTACTAGTAGAAACGACTGGTATAAAATTGCAAAAGCATTAAATGAGAATGGTGTTGTGCCCAATATGATAACCAATGGTTGGACATTTTCAGAAGAAGACGCTCGTAAGGCAGAAGAAGCAGGCATTAACACCATAGCAATTAGTATAGATGGCCTTCAACAAAGTCATGATTATATTAGAAAACAAGGTTCTTTTGAACGTTCTATGAAAGCGTTCGAACATTTAAAACATACTTCTGTACATACAGCAGCCATTACTACAATTCATAATAAAAATATACAGGAATTACATCAGATGAAAGAAATTCTAATAGATAAGGGCGTTGAAAGATGGCAACTTCAAATTGGATTACCAATGGGAAATATGGCTCATCATAAAGAGTTAGTGACGCCTCCTCAAATAATCAATGAAATTATTGATTTTGCCTATGAAGAGACCCAAAAAGGTGGTATCATCATTGATTTAGCTGATTGCATAGGTTATTTCAACGCTAAGGAACTGATAGTTAGGGAGAAAAACTCAGGAAGTTTAGGATATGGTTGGGATGGATGTGGAGCTGGAAGATATAATCTAGGCATTCTACATAATGGAGATATTATAGGATGTGTGTCTATTAGAGATAAAGAATTAATAGAAGGCAATATAAGAAATGAGTCATTAAGATCTATTTGGGAAAGGGAAGATGCCTTTAGTTGGAATCGTCAATTAACGAAGGACAAGCTGAAAGGTCACTGCAAAAAATGTAGATATGGGGCAATCTGTAAAGGTGGATGTACTAATTCTAGATTAGTTCATAAGGGCAGTATTTATGAAGAGAATCAATATTGTTCATATGGTATGGTCATGGATCAAGCAGAAGCTGTATTAAGAAATGTAGAGAATCCATTGGAACTTCTGGGAAAAGCAATGAAATTCTTACAGAATGAAAAGCATCAATTAGCAGAAACTGCATTAAGTTTGTATCTAGAATATGAACCTAATGATATAGAGGCACGAAAAAATTACGGATATATTCAGTTTATGTTGGAGAATTACGAGGAATCTAAAAGATGCAATGAGATTATTTTGAAGGCGAATCCAAAGGATGTATATGCTCTGAAAGGCTTAGGCTTAGCATTAGCTAAGATGGGACAAGTAGAAACAGGAATAGAGCATTTAAAAAAGGCTATTGAGTACACAGATCATAGATTCTTGGATCCCTATTATGATTTGGCAGTTATTTTAGTTGAGAATAATTATGAAGAGGAAGCTAAAGCACTTATTAAAGAAACTACACTAAAATATGAAGAGTTTAGTATTTATCAACAAATGTTTAATGAAAAATTAGGTGTATCTTAAGAATGACTTATGAATTTTTAATTTTCAATATTAATCAATATGAAATATTGGAAAGTTAAAAATAAGCATTAGAGAGAGGAGGAGAAAATATGAACCAGAATGAAAAACTTATAATGGCTTTAACAGATGAAGAACTTATGGAGTTAACTGGGGGCTTTATAGAATCAGCTGTAGCAAAAGGTGCAATGGTAACATTATTATATGCTATTAGACCGAATCCCAAACCTATTATTGATTTTATATTTAAGGTTCTTAAAAAGTAATACTAAATCGAGTTGATAAAGGGGAGTTTAAAATGGAAAATAAGCAGAAAAAAGAATTAATTATGGATGAAATTGTAATTAAAGAATTACAAGAAATCTCCGGAGGAAATATCTTAACTATAGTACCACCTCGACTTGGAGGAATTTCTAAAATTCCAACAAAGCCACCTATAATAACATTTCCACCGCTTAGTGGCATTGTTAAGAGGGTATAATAAGTAGTAAAGCAGTTAATAATTTTTTTAAACATATAAGGAGGAAAATAAAATGAAAGAAGATGAAAAAGTACTTAAATCATTAACAGATGAAGAGTTAATGCAGTTAGATGGAGGTTTCTTTATTATTGACGTAATCAAAGAAGTAATAAGTAAAAGACCACCCATCATGGCACTTTATGCAGTTTCACCAACTATTAAAAGAATTTAAAAAAGACAATCTATAGAGGTTAATGGTAAGGCAGTTTAGTAAAAATACTTTAACTAAACTGCCTATTAATTTATGGTTTAAAGAAAGGATGTAGCTTATGAGGGTCCATTATATAGAAGAAGACTCATGCACAATAGCATATTTTCCAAGAACATTAAGGTATTTTGTTGTGAATGGAACCATGAAAGATTTTATTAATGCAGTAGAAGAAGGGGTGAGCAGGGAAAGTATTATTTCTAGATTAGAGATAAGTGGGGACCAGTATGATGCATTTAATGAAAAGATACGAGTGTGTTTGGGAGATAATGATTATTTAGTTGATGAATATAGTACTAAAAAACTATTCCTCGAAAAATTATCATTAAATATAAGTAACGATTGTAATTTAAGATGTAAATATTGTTATGCAAATGGAGGTAAATACCATTCATCTAGACAAATAATGACGCAAGAGACGGCACATCGCGCATTAGAGATATTTTTTAATCATTTTGATACCATTGAAAAAGTGGCTCTTTTTGGAGGGGAACCTACTCAAAATATGGAAGTTATCAGGTATGTATGTGAGTATGTATATGAAAAAAATGAAAAGACAGGGCAAAAAACATATTTAGGAATGGTTACTAATGGTACACAAGTAACAGATGAATTGATTGAACTCATTAACAAGTATGATATCCAAGTAACTATTAGTTTTGATGGCACCAAAGAAGCACAAGATGTGGCAAGAGTATTTGCTAATGGAGAAGGTACGGCTCAAGTTGTTATGGACAATATTAGAAAGCTTCAACAATACACTTCACAGCCAGCAAGTATAGAGGTAACCTATCATAAGTATCATCAGGAAAATCAAATGAAGGTTATGGATATTGTAAGAAGTATTAAGCAACAGATTGGGGATGTAGATATTCATATTGTCCCCATGGGATGTAATCAAAAGGAACCTATTAAGGAGTTAATGTTAGATAATCTAGATGAATTTTTAGATGCTATTGATGAGGCGCTTTCGGAAAAAGGAGAGGGGCTATCGTATACTTTTTTAGATTGTATTTTGGAGTCACTCACTAAAAAGACACCATCTAAGTATATTTGTGATGCAGCAATTAATGCATTATCTGTTAGTACCAATGGTGATATTTACCCCTGTTCTGTATTAACAGATATGAAAGATGAGTGGGGAGGATCTATTTATAACGAGAATGTATTAGATGAGCAACAATTTGAATATATGATAAGTAGATATTTAAAGTTTAATAAAATAGAAAATGAGAAGTGCAGTAAGTGCTTTGCACATACAGCATGTTTTGCATGCTTAGGTATGAATGCTATTACTAATGGAAGCCCGTTTGAACTAGATGAAAGCTTATGTGAGTTAAATAGGCAAATGCTAGAGAAGATAATAATAAAGCTTAATGATCTACAAAGAGAGGCAAGGAGAAATGACCTCCTAGCTTAGCAAGTTTGAAAATATCTAGTAAGGTTATTTAATATTAATACCTTTACAGGATATATAAAGTTAGAGGAGTAAGGTGTATCATTTCTTTTGTATTCATTTTGTAATGGATATATTGGACTTAATAGGTTAGAAAAAATGCTGTTCTATAATTTACCTTACAAAAAGATATATATAATAGTTTTTGTAAGCGGAGCAGTGAGTGCAAGTTATTCAGTGGAAAACTAAAGAAAAAGGGGATAAGTACTTATTAAAACAAAACAAATTGTGGATAATATAAAAGAAAACACAATACAGGTTGCCTCAAAATCTTGAGGCAACCTGTATTTATATAGTCAGTGAGAAGCTATTATGCCTCTGAATAAATTCTTTTAATGATTTTATACAAAAGGATTATAGAAGCGGCTACCATTTTTCATAGTAATCCATAAAGAAGCTAAAAATAGTAGAACGACTCCTACAATAGCAATATAATCTCTTTTAGCAAAAGGCCTACTGCTATACCAAGTACGTTTCTTATGAGTTCCAAAAGAACGAAGTTCCATAGCACAACTAATGGTTTCAATACGTTCTAAGCTGCTAAAAATTAGTGGAATCAAAATGGTGCTCATATTTTTAATACGTTTTGTTAGTTTTTCTTTACTAGATAGATCAATTCCTCTTGCTTGCGCTGCAAAAGCAATTTCTCTATAATCTCTTTGGACATCTGGAATATATCTTAAGGCAATAGCTACTGCATAAGAAAGTTTATAGCTTACTCCAATACGATTTAAAGAAGCAGCAAATTCACTTGGGTGAGTAGCTACAATGAATAATAAAGCAATTGGAATAACTGCAAAATACTTAAGTGTTACATTGAGCTGATAGAATAATTGCTCTACAGTTACGGTATAGGGCCCTACTATTTTAAATAATACTGTAGTACTACCATAAATCTTACAACCTTCCATAGGGGAAAAAATAAAAATAGCAATATTATTAATTAAAAGGAAGGCTAATATAAAGTAAACTACAAAAGCCACATCCTTAAACTTAATCTGAGATACTTTAAAGCAAATTAAGCTCAATATAAGTAACATAGCTAATACTCTTGTATCATAAGTAAGCATAGCAGTTAAGGAGCAAAAAATTAAACAGATTAGTTTAGTAGCTCCAGTTAAACGGTGAATAGGGGAATCTGCCTCAAGATATCCGAGCGTTACATTTGGCATAGATTTCTTCTCCTTCTATCTTCTTTAATAAAGCTTTGAACAAAAGCTTTAGGGTCTTCAAGTTTTACTTTAACTGCAAGTGAATATAAAGAAGTCTCTTTAAGATGAGCTGGTGTAATGATGTTTGAAGTTGTAAGCACATGAGTCACAGTATTATCAGCTAAAATTTCACCATCGGCTAAAACAATAGCACGATCTGTATACTCTAACATTAAATGCATATCATGAGTAATCATGATGATTGTAATGCCTTCATCATTAAGTGACTTCAAGAATTCCATCATCTCTGTATAATGCTTAAAGTCTTGTCCGGCAGTTGGTTCATCTAAAATAAGAATTTCGGGTTTACTTACTAAAATAGAAGCAATCGTTACACGTTTCTTTTGACCAAAGCTCAGTGCTGAAATAGGCCAGTTACGCATTTGATAGAGGTCGCATACTTTAAGTGTTTCATAAACTCGTGCTTTTACTTCGGCTTCAGGTAAACCTTGATTACGAAGTGCAAGTGCAACTTCATCATAAAGCATTGGTTTAGAAATCATTTGATTTGGATTTTGAAGTACAACACCGATAGATTCGCAGCGTTCTTTAATGGTTAAGTGTTTCATATCCTGTCCTTTAAGGAGTAGTCTACCTTTAGTAGGTTTATAAAAACCACAAATCAGTTTTGAAAGTGTAGACTTACCAGCGCCATTTTTGCCTACGATACTTAGCATCTCACCCTTATAAAGTTTTAAGTTAATATCTTTAAGTAAAGCTTTACTTCTATCATAGCTAAAGTTAACTTCTTCAAATTCAAGTAGCACATCATCATTAACTTTGTCTTTAATTTCTAATGTATTATTCATAAAAGCTTCAAGTTTTTCTTTACATCCTTTAAGATTAATTTGATCTAAAGGTTCAACTTTATCAAAAGCTTTAAGATCACATCCCGCATACTTAAGTGCTGTAATATAGAGTGGTTCACGAATACCATTTTGTTTAAGGGTATCTTCTTTAAATAATCGATTTGGGGTTGTATCTAATAGAATATGACCTTGGTTCATAACGATGATACGGTCTATAGGTCGATGTAAAACATCTTCTAAACGATGTTCGATGATAATAATAGTCTTACCAGTCTGCTCATGTACTTGATGAATTAGGTCAATAGCCTTTTCACCAGTAGCTGGATCGAGGCTAGCTAAAGGTTCATCAAAAAGCAAGATATCGGCATCACTTACAAGGGTACCGCCTAAAGTAACACGTTGTTTTTGCCCGCCAGATAAAGAGTGAGGTGCCACATTTAGAAAATCATCTACCTCTACAATAGAAGCTACTTCACTTACTTTTGTCTTCAGCTCATTTTGTGCGATACATTTATTTTCTAGGCTAAAGGCCATATCCTCGCCTACAGTAAGTCCAATAAACTGACTATCAGGATCTTGAAGAACCGTCCCCACCATTTGAGAAAGTTCAAATAGGCTAAGATTGGCAGTTTCTTTACCATTGATTTTTAAACTACCAGTTGATGTACCTTCTGTTCTAAAAGGAATAAGGCCATTTAAAGTAGCACCTAAGGTACTTTTTCCTGAACCAGAAGGACCTAAGATGAGTACCTTTTCACCTTCATAAATAGTTAAGTTAATGTTTTTTAAAGTAGGTTCATATTGTACTCTATATTGAAAGCTAAAGTTATTAAATTCAATAACAGGTTTTTTCATAGTTGTTCCTTTCTGTATCTATTGACTATCGCTCATAATATTTAATCATCTTCAAGATACAATATTATAAACTGTAGCCTCTGGATAATGAGCTCTAAATGTAAACAGCTTTGAAGTTGTAATAGACATTTAGAACGCAAGTTATATTAGTCTTCAAGTTTTAAACTTCCGGTTTGGATTCTAGTTTTAGCATAAGAAGCTAATAAAATAGAACCTAATACGCCGATAGTTATAATATTAGAGATTCCAGATACTGCTCCTTGAATATAAACCTTATTACTTGGTTCTGCATAAATGAGTATATCTAAAGTAGGAGCAACAATCCCCCAAGCCATTCCATTTGCTATAACTTGGAATAAATTAAAGAGGATGAGTTGTTTTTTACCAAAATAGCCATCTTGAAGTTTTAAGGCTTTAACTGAAAAACCAATAATGAGTCCAACTACGGCTGAAGCAATAATCCAGCTAAACCATGGTGACCCATAAGCTGTAATATCCTTTAATGTATGTCCGATGAATCCGATAGAGGCACCAGCTAGAGGGCCATAAAGCACAGCCATTAATGCTAAAAAAGCATAAGCTGTTTGAATTTCTGTATTGGGAATCCCCGTAGGAATAGAAGCAAAACGTCCTAAGATTAAAAAGACTGCTGATCCAATTCCTATGGCTACAATTGTACGTATAGAAAGTGTTTTGTTATTTTTCATTGTGTCTCCTGTTTTTAAAATAGATGATTTCCTTTAAACGCAAAAAAGCCTGAGTATAAACTCAGGCTTTGACCGGTCTATACTCATCTTCCAGTTTGTTTACTGTTGGATTTGGCACCTTGATATTATACAGGTTGCCGGGCTTCATAGGGCCAGTCCCTCCGCCACTCGTGATAAGCAAGTATATTCATATGTAAATATAATATTATGTAAAGTGATTAGTGTCAATTGAATTATTATGGAATTAAAGTAAAGAAATAGAAATAGCTTTAAAATAATCATCAAGAATTCTAAGTGAAAAATATTTTTGAATTATTATATAGTGAAAATAAGTAATAAAATAAATTGTGAAGCAAGCAATACAGCGAATTTTAATGATTAAAAATAGAAGTGACCGTTATAATAAAATTTATAAAGTAGTCAAATGAGTGTTTTATTTAATCTAGGAGGGCCGTACAATTCACCGGTGCTAGTAAATAATGAATAGGACAATATAAAATAGAGGGAAAAAGTTTATATGTTTAAGTGGTGCGTCATTATGGTTATAATGGATAAATAGAGAACAAGGCTATATTTAAGATTATGGCACATTCAGAGACGTGGATTATACTGTTAAGAATGGGTGAGAGTAGAGTATTTCGAAACAATAAATAGAGAAAAGAAGGAGAAAGTAAAATGAATCCATTAAATATACTAAAGAAATATTATGGTTATGATGCCTTTAGACCTGGGCAAGAAGAATTGATTCAGGCTATCTTATCAGGCAAAGATGCATTAGGGATTATGCCAACTGGTGGGGGGAAATCCATATGCTATCAAGTACCAGCACTTTTATTGGATGGAGTGACTATTGTTATTTCTCCTCTTATTTCTTTGATGAAAGATCAAGTAGATACACTTAAAGAGTACGGCATTGAAGCAGAGCTTATTAATTCTACTCTAAGTACAAAAGAATTTAGAGAAATTAGAGCCAATGCTAGAATGGGAGCATACAAGCTTTTATATGTAGCACCAGAACGTCTAGAGACTGAGAGTTTTATGGATTTAATAAGGGAGGTTCCTGTTTCTATGGTTGCAGTGGATGAAGCCCATTGTGTGAGTCAGTGGGGACATGACTTCAGACCTAGTTATAGAAGAGTTAGTCAAATACTTTACGCTCTTCCTAAGAGACCGATTGTAGCCGCTTTTACAGCAACAGCGACGCCCCTCGTCAAAGAAGATATTATTAAGCTTTTAGAACTCAATAAACCATTTGAGTTAACCAGTAGTTTTGATAGACCTAACCTTTATTTTGAAGTAAGAAAGCCAGAAAATAAACTTCACGAAACTGAAATGTATCTAAGAGAACATGTTGGTGAAAGTGGTGTGATTTACTGTGCAACCAGAAAAGGTGTAGATGATCTCTATGAAAGACTACTTAGGTTAGGTTTACCATGTACAAAATATCATGCGGGTTTAAGTGAAGCTGAGCGAAGTAGCAATCAAGATGACTTTTTATATGATAGAGTATCAGTGATGATTGCGACTAATGCCTTCGGAATGGGGATAGATAAACCCAATGTAAGATTCGTATTACATTATAATATGCCTAAGAATATGGAAGGCTATTATCAAGAAGCAGGTCGTGCGGGTCGTGATGGAGAAGAAGCACAGTGTATTTTACTTTTTGGTACACAAGATATTATGACTAATCGTTATTTAATTGAAAATGCTAATGGATTGGGCAGACAAATAGAATATGACAAGTTAAATAGCATGGTTGATTACTGTAATACTGAAAGTTGCCTTAGAAACTATATTTTAAATTATTTTGGTCAGCAAACCCTAGAAGAAGATTGTCATCATTGTGGTAGCTGTAATAATGATACGGAAGAATCGGACATCACAGTAGAAGCACAAAAAATCCTGAGTTGCGTTAAACGAATGAAAGAACGTTTTGGTAGTACTCAGGTAGCAGATGTACTGAAGGGATCAAATACTCAAAAAATCAAAAGCTTCAAATTTAATGAACTTACTACTTATGGAGTAATGAAGGACTATCCAAAAGATACAATTAAAGAATTAATCTCATTTTTAGTAGCAGAGGGCTATTTACAATTAGTAGGCACCCAATATCCTATTATCCAGCTTACAGAAGCGAGTTATGAAGTATTAAAGGGAAAAAAGCCAGTCACCATTAAGCGTATTTTAGTCAAAGAAACAACACCAGTAAGAAGTAGATCTGGATTAGATGCAAAGGTAGACCTAGTTTTATTTGAGAAACTTAGAAGTGTACGATATGATATTGCTCATAAACAGCATATTCAGCCGTTTATGGTATTTCCAGACACCACTTTAAAGGAAATGAGCAGTAGATATCCTACAACAGATGAAGCACTTCTTCAAGTATCAGGAGTAGGAGAACATAAGTTAAACAAATATGGCCAAGACTTTATAGCCATTATTAAAACTTATGTAGATGAGAATAATATAGATATTAGTAAAGCGTTAGCTTCATTAAGTAAGAAACATTCCGAACCACTATCTAATCTGGAGGGAGAAGCTACTTTAGATGGAAATACCATACCAAAGAAATCATCACCTAGAGATAGTCATAAATTAACCTATGAGCTTTATATGCAGGGAAAGGGAATTCATGAAATAGCTGATGAAAGAAATCTTACTCAGATGACAGTGGAAAATCATCTTATAAAATGTGTCCAAGAAGGATTACCGATAGATTTTACACAGTTTATACCATCAGAATATGAGGAACAAATTATAGAAGCTATTGAAGAGTGTGGTGCTACCCTGCTTAAACCGATTAAAGAAATGTTACCTGAAGAAGTTACGTATACTGCTATTAAGTTTGCACTTATAAAGTATGGCAAATCATAGCTATCAACATGATGCTTTGATTGATACTAAAGTTATTTAAGTTAGATATTAAACTAATAAAAGTAATACTTTAAATGGTTAAAGAACCACTTTATATTAAAGAAAGACTTTAAGAATGCGATTGTATACAATTGTGCATAACAAAGAGGAAATGTGGATAACTAGTGGATAAGTGGCGTTTGTTTAACATAAATCTGTGGAAAAACAATGTATATCTGAAAATTATATACTATTGTAAGTGTAAAAAGAGAGAAGTATAAACGTTCTATTTCTATTCTCTTAGCAGATGTATGAGTATTAAGTTTCCAATGACAAATTGATTAATTCATAGTAGGATTTAAGATTAAAAAAAGTAAGTTTAATATAAAGAATAGGATATGTATAACTTAAAAAATGTGATACCATAGAACTATATTAAACGTAAGATGAGGGGGAGATACAATGCTAATTTTAAAAGAAAGAGTGCTTTATGAAGGATGTAAATTATATATAGAATTCACACATCGTGCAGATATAATAATTTATAGCCTGGTATTAGAAACTGTAACAGGGGAGAATGTTATGCTCTATGCCTGTGATACAAAGAAAGTTATAGATTTTATATTTGATGCTGTCATAGCAGAGCTCAATGGTTCTAACAATAGAGTGGTTGATGTAAACTATATTATTAGTAATGCATGCGAATAATTTGTGAACTTAATAAAGTCCCTTATAAGATGAGATTCCAAAAACATCCTATAAGGGATTTTTGATTATAGAGATATAATATGTTAGAATGAAAATACTTTGTGAAATTGTAGGATTTAAAGAGGAGATAGTAATGGAATTATCATATGGAAAAAAGGAGCTAGAACAAATAGCTAAATTATATGGAATCAAAGGAGCATACAAATTAAAAAAAGCGGAATTAATAGAAGCTTTACTTGAAGCAATTCCTCAAAAGATGCCAGAGATTCTACCTATGTTAGATGAAATAGATATTAAAAATTTCGAAGCACTTTTTAATGAAAATAAGGTAATAGATAATGAAGATGAATTAGAATGCTATTACAACTTGATGGAATTAGAGTTGGTACAACTTATAGAGGTTGATAAAAAGCGCCAGTTAATAGTAGCAGATTTAGTTAAAGATGCTTATAAAAAGATAGATATGGTTCCTATTATGGAAGAAATAAAACTAAATAGCGCTATGAGAAGACATATTATAAGCATACTAAACTTATATGGCGTTGTTAAATTAAATTGGGCTGTAGAACTTTATAATAGAAACCACGCACAAGTAATTAATGAGCTAGAACTAGCACAGTTTGTAAAGAAGGATATGCGACTAGTATGTCAATGCAAAGTCATAGAAGATTATATTGTCGAGGAAACAATTTATGCATTAGACAAAACTAATTTTAAAGATTTTATAGAGGCTACTATAGATAAAGAATACTATATACCTTCTCAAGAATTATTAGACAAGATGTATGATGAAAGGTACTATGAGCCAAGTATTCCTATAGAAAAGCTAAAAGCCTATCTGAAAAAGACCTATATAATAGAAGAAACTCTAATAGAAGAAGCAATCATAGCAGTCACAATGATTGCTAGGGTTGATTGTGATCGTAGTGGACAGACGATGGAAATTATCCTTGAAGAACTTGCTAATCTAGGAGTAGAGTTTAAGAATTTAGCAGAAATCAATGAAATTGTTAAACACATTACAACAGTTGTAAATGGAACGAGAAAGTGGATTAATAAAGGATTTACGACTCAAGAATTAAGTCCTCATGTATTTGATGAAAAGACAGGGCAAAAAATCAAAGTTATTGATATTGGAAGAAATGCACCATGTCCATGTGGGAGTGGGAAGAAGTATAAGAAGTGTTGTTCTAATAAATAATAGGTATAAAATGTGCAGATTATAAACTAGATATATAATCTGCATATTTTATATAAGAAGTAGTTAATTAGAAAACACAGTTTATTGATTGATATGGACTGAATAGAAGATAATCGATTTGTTGGTCGTATATTAAGGAGAGGAATGCTTTCAAACTTTTTTAGAGATATCCTAACTTATCCAGGGTTA